>NZ_KB849340.1:478722-528841 GCF_000368305.1 Acinetobacter sp. CIP 102129 | reverse complement strand
TTTTAACCGTATTTTTCTTAATAGTGATTATAGCAAAAGTATTTAAAACGACATTTCATGTCGTATGGCTTACGCCAGTCGCTTATATCCTCAGGCTAAACCCCGAGGTTTTACGCTCCAATGGATAAAATTTGAGCATCTCAGTATTGACCGCACGAACTGCATTTTGTTGGGTATGCTGAAATTGGCTTTTAAGCTGTTGCAACCATTGCCGATAATCAGAGCTTAACTCAAAACTCATAACCCAAACCTTTTAAATTCTTTTTGATTTCACTTTCCAGTACAGCACTTTCAGCAAATTGCTGTTTCAATTGTCCTGTTAAGCGTGCCATCTTCTCGGCAAAAGGTTCACCATCATCTTCCTGCTCGACTGCACCCACATAACGCCCTGGGGTCAATACATAATCATGCTTTTGAATGTCTTTTAACTCAGCCGAGAAACAAAAGCCTTTTTCATCCTGATAAGCTTCGCCCTCAAAATTTTCGCCTTGTTGCCAAGCGTGTAAGGCATTAGTAATTTTGGCAATATCAGCATCGGTAAAGTCACGTAGTACACGATCTTTCATATAGCCCAAGTTACGAGCATCAATAAATAAAGTCTTGCCTTCACGATTGGCTTTCTTTTTATCCAGGGACAAACCATTCTTTTTGTCTTTAGTCAAAAACCAAATACAGGCAGGGATTTGCGTATTGGTAAACAGTTGCCCTGGTAATGCCACGATACATTCCACCAGATCGGCTTCAATCAGATTTTTACGGATCTCACCTTCATTGTTGGTATTGGAACTCATCGAACCATTGGCAAGTAAAAGTGCCATGCTGCCTGTTGGTGAGAGATGGTGCAGCATGTGCTGCATCCAAGCAAAGTTGGCATTGCCTTGTGGCGGTGTGCCATATTTCCAACGTACATCACTTTCCAGTGAAGCATGCCACCAATCCTTAATATTGAATGGTGGATTTGCCATGACAAAATCAGCACGTAAGTCTGGATGCTGATCATCTAAAAAGGTATCAGCATTCTTTTTACCAAAGTTAAAATCAATGCCACGAATTGCCATATTCATGGCAGCAAGTTTCCAGGTGGTTGGATTACTTTCTTGTCCGTAAATCGAAATATGCTTTTTCTGTTCAGATGCTTTGTAGTGCTTTTCCTGTGCATGTTGTTCGATGAACTTTTCACTGGAAACGAAGAAACCGCCTGAACCCATTGCAGGGTCATAGACTCGACCTTTATAAGGTTGCAGCATTTCTACAATGAGGGTCACGATACTTTTAGGTGTGTAATATTGCCCACCTTGCTTGCCTTCGGCTAAAGCAAACTGCCCTAGAAAGTATTCGTAGACATGCCCGAGAATGTCTTTACTGTGCAGACTGAGTTTTTCACCATTGTATTCAGGCTTGGTAAAACTTGTGTCTGAAAATGTATTGATCAAATCCAACAGTTTGTCATTATCAAGCTGGTACTGTCCTATACGATTCAGAATACCTTTTAATTTAGGATTAGCTTTCTCAATTTCATCAAAAGCATTATCCACTAACCAAGAGATAGAACGCAGTTTGACATCTTGCCCATGTTCATCTTGCCAAATAATCGAGCCAATGGCTAAAGCGGCTGTATTTTGTAACGTCGTCCAACGTGCTGCTTTGGGCACCCAAAACACATTTTTTTCTTGATAATAATCAATAATTTCTAATTCATCAGCGATTGCTTGTTGATATTCTTCTTCTGTGTCGTATTGATCACGAGGCATGTAATAGATGTTGTGATCATCCGCTTGAGCAAATAAATCTTTAAGTTCAGACTGACGTTCATCAAAGGCATCTGATACATATTTTAGGAAAATCAACCCAAGCACAATATGCTTGTAGTTGGCAGCATCTAAGCTGCTACGTAATTTATCAGCGGCTTTCCAAAGCTTATCATCTAAGTCATTTAGAAACTTTTGTTCCAATGAGTTCATTCTTTATCCTCAATCAATGATCAACCGCTGTGGTTTTATACTTAATCTTCAATAGTTTATTACGTTAGCACAGTTAAGACAGAATCATTTATGGCAAATCCATGCCTTGGAAAATGTAACGCTCACCAATCCACGTACAGGGCAAACCATCTTACGGGATGTTTGATGAAATAGTTGACATCCTCCCCGACCTAAAGGACGGGGATTCCTCCTGCGAGACGCTCATGTCCGAGCGCAAGAATATTCAGTGCGGAATTTACATCCCGATCATGGAGCGTACCGCACTCCATGCACTGCCATTCTCTTATTCCAAGACCTGTCCTACCTTTCGGACTACTACAGCGTGAGCCACAGCACGAACACGTTTGGGTGGTATACGCTTCATTGACTTCTTCATACCATGCCCCTGCGTTCTCGCATTTATACTTGAGCATGGTTCTTAGTGTTGTCCAACTTGCATCTAACACTGATTTAGCTAATTTAGTTTGTGCGAGTGCTTTGGCATTCACATTGCCAACGAAGATTGCTGCATGTTCATTCACCAGTTTATGGCTGAATTGATGCAGCATGTTTTGACGTATATTTTTAATCTTGGCGTGAATCGCTTTGACGCGTTTCTTATTTCTAGCTCGTTGGGCTATGCCAAGTTTTTGTTCGTATTGTCGATAGATTTTAGGAGCTTTGAGCTTTACTCCATCTGAACAAGTGGCTAAATCCTTTAAACCCAAGTCTATGCCAATTGAGGTTTTAGCGCTGGTTTTCTCTGTTTTAATTGAATCAACTACAAGACAGACATACCAACGCCCACGACTATCCTCTACAAACGAGCCTGTTTTAACATTGTATTTGCTTAGTCCGTAGCTGTCCCATAGTTTGAATTGATGCTTGCCGTATTGAACATATCCATCAGCATATTTGATTGCTACTTTTTTGAATGGTATCCAACCTAGTGAACGTCTAGCAGATTTCTTGTTGCTGACACGCCATTTTAATTTTGCTTTTTTGAATTGCTTTCTGCGTGTAATGAGTTCTTCTGTTATGGCTTGAATGGTTTGACTATGCAAATTGCATTCTTTCGATGTGCCTTTCGTGTATTTAGCAATATCGTATGCTGAAAAGAATTGTTGTTTGCGTTGTAGATGTTTAAAACACAAATCATTGACATAATTCCAAACAAAGTTTACCTCCAACGCTAGTTGGTCTAGCATCTTGCAATGTTTGTCTTTTATTCGTAATTTGAGTGTCTTCATACAATTATTTTAACCGTATTTTTCTTAATAGTGATTATAGCAAAAGTATTTAAAACGACATTTCATGTCGTATGGCTTACGCCAGTCGCTTATATCCTCGGGCTAAACCCCGAGGTTTTACGCTCCAATGGATAAATTCCTTTTCGTATCAGGAAGCGTTTTAAACCTGAAACCGTAAGGTGCAATCTACAAATACAAGGATTGCACCCATAACTTTTAGCTCACTAGGTAGCAACCGCTCTGGCACGTGCGGCATGCAACTTTTTATAACTGTCAATCAGGCGTAAGTGTCGATCTAGCCCCTCCAGTTTCATACTGGTTGGGGTGAGACCATAGAAACGGACACTGCCATCTACCGATCCAAGTACCGCGTCCATTCGTTCATCACCAAACATACGGCGGAAGTTAATTAGATAATCATCCAATTCCAGTTCATCATCCAGAATCACCTCCAGCACCACATTCATGCACTGATAGAATAAGCCTCGCTCAGCCGTGTTGGTGTTGTATTGCAGGAACTGCCCGACCAATTCTTTTGCTTCTTCAAATTGCTCTAAAGCAAGATAAATCAACAGTTTTAACTCAAGAATGGTCAGTTGCCCCCACACGGTATTGTCATCAAATTCGATACCAATCAAGGTGGCGATTTCGGTGTAGTCATCCAGCTCACATTCCTCCAGACGCTCAACCAAGGCCTCAAGGCTGTCATTATCCAGACGATGCAGGTTCAGGATATCTTCACGGAATAACAGGGCCTTGTTGGTGTTGTCCCAGATCAGGTCTTCTACCAGATAAATCTCGGAATAGTCAGGCACCAAGATACGGCAGGCGGTTGCACCTAAATGTTCATACACCGCCATGTAAACTTCTTTGCCCATCTGTTCAAGGATAGCAAACAGCTCTTCTGCTTCTTCAACATTGCTGTTTTGACTCTGATTGGTAAAGTCCCACTCGACAAAATCGAAATCAGCTTTGGAACTAAAAAAGCGCCATGACACCAAACCGCTGGAATCAATAAAGTGTTCCACAAAGTTGTTTGGTTCAGTCACCGCATTACTTTGGAACGTTGGCTGTGGTAAATCATTGAGACCCTCAAAACTGCGCCCCTGCAACAACTCAGTCAGGCTACGTTCCAACGCAATTTCAAAACTTGGATGCGCACCGAATGAAGCAAAGACTCCGCCTGTACGTGGATTCATCAGGGTGACACACATCACAGGGAACTGACCACCAAGCGAGGCATCTTTCACCAGCACAGGGAAGCCCTGTTCCTCCAGCCCCTTGATGCCAGCTAGAATTGCTGGATATTTTTCCAGAACCTGTTGCGGTACATCTGGTAGCGTCATTTCGCCCTCCAGAATCTCACGTTTCACTGCACGTTCAAAGATTTCAGAAAGACACTGTACCTGTGCCTCAGCCAAAGTGTTGCCTGCACTCATGCCGTTACTGAGATAGAGATTTTCAATCAGATTGGATGGGAAATACACCACTTCACCATCCGACTGCCGTACGAATGGCAATGAACAGATGCCTCGCTCGGTATTACCTGAGTTGGTATCATATAAATGCGTGCCCAGCAATTCATCGTCAGGGTTATAAATCTCAAGGCAGTATTCATCCAGAATTTCTACTGGCAATTCACCATTCGGGCCTGGCTGGAACCATTTTTCATCAGGATAATGCACAAACTCAGCATTGGCGATTTCCTCTCCCCAAAACTGGTCGTTATAGAAGAAGTTACAGTTTAAACGCTCAATAAATTCGCCCAGTGCCGATGCCAAAGCACTTTCCTTGGTTGAACCTTTGCCATTGGTAAAACACATCGGCGATTGTGCATCACGAATATGCAGTGACCAGACATTCGGAACAATATTACGCCATGATGCAATTTCAATCTTCATGCCCAAGCCAGCCAAAATGCTAGACATATTGGCAATGGTCTGTTCTAAAGGTAAATCCTTGCCCTGAATATAAGTACTGCTTTCCGAAGTCAGGCTTGGCATCAGCAATGCCTGTGCATCAGCATCAATACTTTCAACTTCTTCAATAATAAATTCAGGGCCTGTCTGGATCACTTTCTTCACGGTACAACGGTCAATCGAGCGTAGAATCCCCTGACGGTCTTTTTCAGAAATGTCAGCAGGCAACTCGACCTGAATCTTAAAAATCTGTTTGTAGCGGTTTTCAGGGTCAACAATATTGTTTTGTGACAGGCGGATATTGTCGGTTGGAATATCCCGCGCCGCACAATACACTTTTACAAAATAGGCAGCACATAATGCCGATGAAGCCAAAAAGTAGTCGAATGGTCCTGGGGCTGAGCCATCGCCTTTATAGCGGATCGGTTGATCTGCAATTACTGTAAAATCATCGAACTTGGCTTCCTGACGAAGATTGTCGAGATAATTAACCTTGATTTCCATGCTGGTACCTAATACCTCTTATGTACCAGCATCGGCACATAAGCGTGTAAATATGAATAGAATAACGATCTGAAATTGGCTTCAACAGAATAATAAATGAGGTTCATCACGATCAATGAGCACTCATGATAAGCCAAGATAATATATGCCGCATTATAGAGGGATTTGCCTGAATTGATAATGTTTGTCCGTGTTTCCAATCGACATACAACCAGCCCATTCAAGCCTAGTCATAATAATGATTACGCTTTTTAGAAAACTTATCCAGTTGATTTAAAAAGCCCTCAAAATAACTCTTGTCTTTATCTTCAGTGCGATAGCCTGCATAGAGTGTGCGTCGGAGACCTTTGGGTGAGACACAATCCAGACGGCGCGAAGTGACCCAACCTTTTTGCTCATATTCATTTACCACCCAGTCAGGGAGTGCCGAAATCCCGCGCCCGCTGGCAACCAGTTGGATCAACATTTGCGTTAGTTCCGTTGTGCGGATTTCTTTCGGATGCAGATTGGCTGGAATAAATAGTTTCGCCATAATGTCCAAACGGTGTTTATCCACGGGATAAGTCACTAATGTTTGCTCCGCCAACTCCTGTACCGTAATCTTTTCCACCCGAACCAGTGGATGAGTGTTGGACAAAACCAGTCTGGATTCATATTCAAAAATTGGAAAATACTCAATACCTTTTAAAGCAATTGGGTCTGCAGTAATCAGTAAATCAAATTCCTCATTTTGTAATAACTCATGAGGATTGGACTCGAAACCTGAGACAAAATCCAGATCAACATCTGGATATTGCTGGCGGTATTGATTCAACAACGGCATCAGCCAGTCAAAGCAACTATGACATTCCGAAGAGAAGATAATTCTGCCTGTTTGCCCATGCACAATACGAGCAATATCGGTATGTGCGATCTGGATCTGCGGTAACACATCATCCGCCAGCTTTAACAGACGTAAACCAACATGGGAAAATGAAACAGGTCGGCTACGGCGATTCACAACCTCCACGCCAAACCATTGATCCAGCTCTTTTAATTGATGAGAAATCGCAGACGGTGTTAAATACAGGTCAGTTGCCGCTGCAACCAATGAACCGTGTTCGCGCAAGGCGGTTAATGTCTTTAAATGACGAAGTTCTAACATACTAATAAACCAGTAAAACATGCCTTAGCTTGTGTCAATACAATTGAGCAGACAATATTTATATAGACAAAATTGAATTAAATTCATCTGTTATAAAACCAGATTATTTAAAATTAGGCAAAATGTGGCTGCCCTTGCAATACCAAACTATCAATCTTAACAGGCCTGCCAAGCAAGTATCCCTGTAATTGATTACAGCCTAATTTTTTAAGAATATCCGCTTGTTGCTGTGTTTCCACTCCCTCAGCCGTGACAATCAAACCTAATTTTGCAGCAAGATGAATAATACTTTCTAAAATCGCCTCTTCTTTGGAATTGGGTTGTAAATCCATCAGGAAACCACGGTCAATTTTGAGTTCATCGACAGGTAAATCTTTTAAATACAGGAAGCTTGAGTAACCCGTTCCAAAGTCATCTATTGCGATTCGAATACCGAGCTTACGCAGGCGTTCCAGGGTACGAATAGTTGAATCAATGTGATGCATTGCAGTTGATTCAGTAATCTCCAGTATCAGGTTGTGAGGTTGGATTTGATATTTTTCCAATAATTGTTCAAGGACACTAAATAATTTCTTATTTTCAAACTGTAATGCTGACAGATTCACTGCAATTGGATAAAACGGGTTCTTGCTCTGCTCCCATTTCTGAATTTGTTGACAGGCTTGTTCCAGCGCCCAATATCCCATGGGAATAATTAAACCCGTTTTTTCAGCACTTTCAATAAACATTTGTGGCGTAAGCAGCCCCAAAGCTGGATGCTTCCAGCGAATCAGGGCCTCAACACCACAGACTTCATAGTTCGCGGTAAATTTTGGCTGGTAAAACAAGACAAACTGCTGCTCATCAACCGCCTTATATAAATCATTGATCAGTTTGGACTGGCTGCGTACATCTTGCTGATCGCTCATGGACTGGAACACGGTATAGGTATTACGCCCCTGATCTTTTGACACCAGCATGGCAACATCGGCATTAATCAACAAATCCTGAATATTGGTGCCATGTTCAGGATACATCGCAATCCCAAGGCTCGCGGATATGTTTATGTCTTTGCTGGCAATTAAATAAGTTCCCTGAATAAAATGCAGAATTTCTTCGGCAAGCTGTATTGCCTCGTTGATATCGGTATTTTCAGATATCAGGACAAATTCATCGCCACCTATACGGAATAACTTATGGCTTTGATTTAGCTTATTGTGTAGACGATTGGCCATCTGGACCAACAACTGATCCCCAATATGATGCCCAAAAGCATCATTCACCGACTTAAAACCATCCAGGTCAATATATAAAAAGGCAGCCTTTTGCTCATGCAAGCGATGATGGCTAAACACAACCTCTGCATACTCGGTTAAATACATACGGTTAGGCAGCTTGGTTAGGGCATCATGCAGAGACTGAATCTCAAGCTCTTTATTTATAAAAGTGAGTTGTTGATTACGCTCTTCCAGTCTAGATTCTAAAACCGCAACAGCAAAACCTGCGACAAACACCAGACTGGTAATAAAGATGATTGTGAACAACAATACACTTTGCTCTGTCTGTGCTGCATTCAAGGCCTTAATAATACTTGCATCAAAATAGGTTGCCGCCATACCTGTGTAATGCATACCGACAATACTCAGCGCCATTAACAGCGCAACAATGGCTTTTAGCCCAATCCGATACCTGACTGCTGACTTATCTTTAAAGATAAAGAAGAAACTTAGACCAGCCCCACTGATTGCAATTAAAACTGAGCAAATAACCAATAAGGGATCATAATGCATCTGATAATATTCAACTGTCAGAGCCATCATGCCTGTATAATGCATACCCGCTATACCCAAGCCCATAAACACAGCACCAAGAATCAGGCGAGGCAAAGGCAAGGTTGGACGTGAAGTCAGCCACACCGCAAAAATAGAGGCAATTGTACCCACCATATAGGAAAGCGTCGTTAACCCCAGATCAAAATGATAGCTTTCTGGCAAATGAATCGCTAGCATTCCCACAAAATGCATTGCCCATATCGCCAACCCCAGGATTAAGCCACTCGCAACCAGAATGCTTTTTTCAAACTTTTTATAAGCGGTCTTGAAAACCAGCTCTTCCATTGAAAATGCGGCATAGCATGTTGCCACCGCAACCAGAATGGAAACGATGACCAATGTACTATCGTAATCAACGTGTACCATAAAGGAATTCCATGATTATCCATGACTTTTTTATTTGCCGAGCAAATTGCCTAGGCTCAGAACGATCTTTCACACTCAAAAAAAGATACGAATAGCAGTCATAATCTTTCCTTAACAATAACATCATATAACATAAGGTCAAGTCTTTTTCATTTTATAAATCAATAGAATAAAAACATATAATTACTCCAAACCTATAAAAAGACTTGCTTTTTTTATTGCACTTTTCACCGAAAGACCAATTTATTTTTGCTAAGTGTTTTTCTTATTTAAGTAGCTACTTCTTATTTGTTTTAAACTGCCCTATGAACTTAAGTCTGATTGCAGTTTTTTTGTTTTTCTCGTGCACTAAGCACGATATAAAATGCTTATCAGAGACACATATAAACTTTTTTAATTTTTATACTATTATAACTCTGTTATCAGCAGCATTAAAAACCTCGTTTACCAACAAGAGGGTTCTTTTAACTCAGAGATAAAACTGAGCTTTCTCTTTTTCTACGATTTTGTTTGCTTCAACACTTATTAGGGTATCCTGCGCAAGGAGCAACGAAATAGAAAAGCATGTGAAGCATCACTTCGTAAGACCAATACGTAAGATTGGAGCTATACCTCACCAATGCGCAACATTAGGATGATCCAATAAAAAAGCCCCTGTACAAACAAGGGCTTTTAAAGATTAAACTAAAATTTAGTTCTTCTCTTTATCAACGATTTTGTTTGCTTGAATCCAAGGCATCATTGCACGAAGTTTATTACCTGTTACTTCGATACCGTGTGCAGCATTTTGACGACGGCGAGCAGTCATAGATGGGTAGTTCAACGCACCTTCCTGAATGAACATTTTCGCATATTCACCAGACTGGATACGTTTCAACGCGTTACGCATTGCTTCACGAGACTGTTCGTTGATTACTTCAGTACCAGTCACATATTCACCGTACTCAGCATTGTTAGAAACTGAGTAGTTCATGTCAGCAATACCGCCTTCGAACATTAAGTCAACGATTAACTTAAGTTCATGTAAGCATTCGAAGTAAGCCATTTCTGGTGCATAACCAGCTTCAACCAAAGTTTCGAAGCCCATTTTAACCAATTCAACAGCACCACCACAAAGAACTGCTTGCTCACCGAATAAGTCAGTTTCAGTTTCTTCACGGAAAGAAGTTTCGATAATACCTGTACGACCACCACCTACACCTGAAGCGTAAGAAAGAGCAACGTTACGTGCATTACCAGAAGCATCTTGGTGAATCGCGATAAGATCAGGAACACCTGAACCACGTTGGAATTCAGAACGTACAGTGTGACCAGGTGCTTTAGGTGCAACCATGATGACGTCTAAGTCTTCACGTGGAACAACTTGGTTATAAAGTACAGAGAAACCGTGAGCAAATGCTAAAGTCGCGCCTTCTTTGATATTTGGCTCAATCACATCACGATAAAGTTGAGATTGGAACTCATCTGGAGTCAAAATCATCACTAAGTCAGCTTGAGCAACAGCTGCTGGAACTTCAGATACTTTAAGACCTGAATTTTCAGCTTTTTTCCAAGATGCTGAACCAGCACGTAAACCAACAGTTACGTCAACGCCAGAATCTTTCAAGTTAAGTGCATGAGCATGACCTTGTGAACCATAACCAATGATTGCAACTTTTTTGCCTTGGATGATTGATAAGTCACAGTCTTTATCGTAAAAAATTTGCATCTGTTTTCTCCGCTAAAATTTTTGTCATTTCCCTTGTTATACAAGGATAGATTCTTTGAAACTTCCCAATTCTTGCATTTCTATATGAAGAATTGGGGAAGCGTTAAATACTTAAAACTTTTTCACCACGAGCGATGCCCGATACACCTGAACGTACAACTTCTAAAATGGTATTTTCAGCAAGTGCATCAATAAAACCATCGATCTTATCAGTCGTACCAGCAATTTGAATCGTATAAGTGGTTGGTGTTACATCAACGATTTGAGCACGGAAAATATCAGCTGTACGCTTAATTTCCGCACGAGCGGCACCTAAAGCTTTGACTTTAATCAACATAAGCTCGCGCTCAATATGTGCACCTTCTGACAAATCAACCACTTTAACTACTTCAACCAATTTATTCAGTTGTTTAGTGATTTGCTCAATTTTGTGATCATCACCATAAGTGGTGAGCGTCAAACGAGATAAAGTCTCATCTTCAGTAGGTGCAACGTTTAAAGTCTCAATGTTGTAACCACGTTGAGAGAATAAACCGACCAAACGAGAAAGCGCGCCTGCTTCATTTTCTACAAGTACAGAGATAATGTGTCTCATGCCGTGCGCTCCCCTTTACCTAACCACATATCTTTCATCGACTGACCTGCAATCAACATTGGATAAACATGTTCTGTACGATCAACCATGACATTAATGAATACACATTTATCATTAATTGCCATTGCTTCAGCCAGTTTAGATTCCAATTCATCTGCATGATTGATTTGAATACCTACGTGACCATAAGCTTCCATCAATTTTGCAAAATCAGGTAAAGAATCGACATAAGAGCTTGAATGACGCCCTTCATAGTTCATGTCTTGCCACTGCTTCACCATGCCTAAAGCCTGGTTATTCAAGCAAAGAATTTTCACATTTAAGCCATATTGCTTACATGTTGATAATTCCTGGATACACATCTGAATTGATGCTTCACCTGTGATACACACGACTTGTTGATCTGGGAATGCAAGCTTCGCTGCCATTGCATACGGCAAACCAACACCCATGGTGCCTAGACCACCAGAGTTAATCCATTGGCGTGGACGTTTGTATTTGTAGTAGTTTGCACCAAACATTTGGTGCTGACCTACGTCAGATGTGATGATCGCTTCACCATTGGTCACACGATCAAGCGCTTCCACCACTTGTTGTGGTTTCATTTCACCATTTTGAGCCGCTTCATAGCGTAAGCCATGAACTTTACGCCACTCATTAATCTGAGACCACCATTCAGCAATTGCTTCAGGATTTGGTTTAGACACATTCATCTGTTTAAGCTGAGCTAACATTTCTTGAAGAACTGGCTCAACCGCACCAACGATAGGAATGTGCGCCATAATCGTCTTCGAAATTGTTGCTGGGTCAATATCAATATGAATAACTTTCGCATTCAAACAGAATTTCGCTGGGTTATTGGTTACACGGTCATCGAAACGTGCACCAATGGCCAAAATCACGTCTGCATTGTGCATCGTCATATTGGCTTCATAAGTACCATGCATCCCTAACATACCGACAAACTGTGGATCATTGCCAGGGAAAGCACCTAAGCCCATTAAAGTATTGGTTACTGGATAACCCAATAGATGTGCAAGTTCAGTCAATAATGCAGAAGCATTACCCTGAACAACACCACCACCCGTATAGATAATTGGGCGTTTAGCGGTAATCAGTTCATCAATTGCCTTACGGATTTGACCTGAATGTCCACGTGAAGGCGGTTGATACGAACGCATCTTCACTTTTTCAGGATATTCGTAGGCAAATTTTTCTGCTGGATTGGTGGCATCCTTAGGAATATCAACAACCACTGGGCCTGGACGACCAGAAGAGGCAATATAAAATGCTTTCTTGATAATTGCAGGAATTTCGCTGGCATGACGAACCTGGAAACTGTGTTTTACGATTGGACGGGAAATTCCGACCATGTCCGTTTCCTGGAATGCATCTTCACCAATTAAATGAGTTGCAACCTGTCCAGACAAAATCACCATTGGGATCGAGTCCATATACGCTGTTGCGATAGGAGTCACAGTATTTGTCGCACCTGGACCAGAAGTCACAAGAACAACACCAGTTTTCCCTGTTACGCGCGAGTATGCATCTGCCATGTGGCCAGCAGCTTGCTCATGACGTACAAGGTAATGATTGATTTTGTCTTGTTGAAAAAGCGCATCATAAATATGTAAAACTGCGCCGCCTGGATAACCAAAAACATGCTCTACGCCTTCGTCCGCAAGCGCACGAACGAGCATTTCACCACCAGATAAAAGTTCCAACGTGATTCACCCTAGTATTTGCACAGTTTATAGGAGACATAAACCGTGTTTCATTCATTAACTTATGCACTTTTTTAAGTGTGCGTATTCTACTCGTTTTTGCTGCAATAGGAAAAATTTTCTGACTCATCAGCCGTATAAGCTGTTTTTACATCTCGAATCAAAATATGCTGGGATAAGCATATTTCAAAAAATCATTCTCTCGGCTAGAAAGAATGTCCATTGCAAGCCATGACATTTATTCGAAGGGTGATCAAATAAGCGCATATAAAACTAAAGCAAGCATTTTTGTTGCTTTCATACACAAAGTCAAGAATAAAGGAAAGGTTTTTCTATAATATTTTTTAGCTGTTGTTTTTTTAGGCTTATTCAAGGTTGTGGTTTAGTCTATTGAAACGTCCATTTATCAAAAATTCATTTTCTTTTTACATAAAACGATGCATTGTAAATTGCATCCTGAATACACTTTGATCGAATATAGACAGAATTCTCTTGGAGAGATCAAACATGAAACCATCTTATTTAAAAACGGGCTTATATACGATTGCTACAACAGCACTGTTGTTTTGTTCAACTCAAAACCATGCTCAACAGTACTACAAATGGGTCGATGCAAATGGATCGACCCACTACACCACCACACCTCCGCCTAAAGGTGCAAAACGTTTAAAAAAAGTTTCAACCTATGGTGGAAATCAGCCGACACAAGCACCAGCCACAACAGCAAATCAGGCCACACAGCAAGCCCAGAATGCTGCGCAACATGTATCACAAGTAGCAAATGTGGCGGTTGAAGCGGCTGCAACAACCTCACCTCCTGCTCAGGTACCATCTGCACCATCACATTCAGACCGATAAAGTAGCCTAAATAGATCAAGGCAGTATCTAACCGCCTTGAAGATAAAATCCCAATCTAAAAACTGACATTTCACCCAGTTTTGCGCTATGCTGTGCAGCAATCTTAATCTTACTTTTTTGTTGTATCGCATATCCCTATGACGACTTCTCACATTGACACCGAATATCAAGCAAGTGCCATTGAGCCCCAAGTTCAACAAGACTGGGACAATCGCAAAGTTTTCAAAGTTGCCGACACTGTAGAGGGTAAACATCGCTATATCCTGTCGATGTTCCCCTACCCAAGTGGCAAACTGCATATGGGGCATGTGCGTAACTACACCATCGGTGATGTGATTAGCCGTTTTTACCGTTTAAAGGGCGAAACAGTGTTACAGCCAATGGGTTGGGATGCGTTTGGTTTGCCTGCTGAAAACGCAGCGATTGCTCATCAAGTTGCACCAGCAAAATGGACTTTTGAAAACATCGCCTACATGCGTGACCAATTAAAAAAATTGGGTTTGTCTGTCGATTGGGATCGTGAATTTGCGACCTGCACACCAGAATACTATCATTGGGAACAATGGTTGTTCGTTCAGCTTTATAAGAAAGGCCTGATCTATCGTAAGCTGTCAACAGTGAACTGGGATCCTGTAGACCAGACTGTGTTGGCCAACGAGCAAGTTGAAAATGGCCGTGGCTGGCGTTCAGGTGCATTGGTGGAAAAACGCGACATCCCAATGTACTACTTCCGCATCACCGACTATGCACAAGAGTTGCTGGATGATCTAGACACCTTGCAGGATGGCTGGCCACAGCAGGTTTTGACCATGCAACGTAACTGGATCGGTCGTTCGACAGGGATGGAAATTACTTTCCTTTCTGCGAATCCTGAAATTTATGCAGATGGCCTAACCGTTTATACAACGCGTGCTGATACCTTAATGGGTGTAACTTATGTTGCTGTTGCAGCAGAACACCCTATGGCACTCAAAGCTGCTGCCCTCCAATTAGAAGCAGGCAATCCTGAATTGGCTGCATTTATTGAAGAATGTCGTATGGGATCAGTGGCAGAGGCTGATCTCGCCACTGCTGAAAAGAAAGGCATGGCAACAGGCTTATGTGTGAAGCATCCAGTGACAGGTGAAGACCTGCCTGTTTGGATTGCGAACTATGTGTTGATGTCATACGGTTCAGGCGCTGTAATGGCAGTTCCTGCACATGACGAGCGCGACTTTGAATTTGCCAACAAATTTAACCTGCCAATCAAGCAAGTCATTGATGCCAAAGGCGCAGATGATGCAGCTTTTTCTGCAACCCAGTGGCAAGAATGGTACGGTTCTAAAGACGGTAAACTAACCAATTCAGGTGAGTTCGACGGTTTAGATTTTCAAGCCGCGTTTGATGCTTTGCTGGCAAAATTAGAACCTCAAAATTTAGCAAATGCGAAGGTTCAATTTCGTTTACGTGACTGGGGTGTATCTCGTCAACGTTACTGGGGTTGCCCAATTCCAATGATTAACTGCGACAGCTGTGGTCAAGTGCCAGTGCCAGAAGATCAATTGCCCGTGGTATTACCGACCGATGTGGTTCCAGATGGTTCTGGTAACCCATTGAATAGGATGCCTGAATTCTATGAAACCAAATGTCCAAGCTGTGGCGGCGATGCGCGTCGTGAAACAGACACCTTGGATACCTTTGTAGAATCATCTTGGTATTATGCGCGTTATGCATCTCCAGACTTTACTGACGGAATGGTTAAACCAGAAGCGGCGCAAAGCTGGCTTCCTGTGAATCAATATATCGGTGGTGTAGAGCACGCAATTTTGCACTTACTTTATGCACGTTTCTTCCATAAGTTGATGCGTGATGAGGGTGTTGTTCAGGGCAACGAACCATTTAGCAACTTGTTGACACAGGGCATGGTTTTGGCAGATACGTTCTACCGTGAAGCTGAAAATGGCAAAAAAACCTGGTTCAACCCTGCCGACATTATTTTAGAAAAAGATGAAAAAGGCCGTGTGCTTTCTGCAAAATACTCAGGTGATGGTCAGGATGTGGTTATCGGTGGACAAGAAAAAATGTCCAAGTCGAAAAACAACGGTATTGATCCACAAGCGATCATCGACCAATACGGCGCAGATACCGCCCGTGTGTTTATGATGTTTGCTGCCCCACCTGACCAGTCTTTGGAATGGTCAGATGCAGGGGTTGAAGGTGCCAACCGCTTCCTAAAACGTGTATGGCGTTTGACTACTGGTTTCTTGGAAAAAGGCAATCAGACGAGTGCAATTGATAGCGCAAATCTTTCTAAAGATGCACAGGATCTACGCCGTAAAACCCATGAAACGATTCAGAAAGTGGGTGATGACATCGAACGTCGTCATGCGTTCAATACTTCTATTGCTGCATTAATGGAATTGTTGAATGCAACCAACAAGTTTGAAGCCAAAGATGATCACGATGTTGCAGTTGAACGTGAAGCAATCACAACATTGCTGACATTACTTGCACCATTTGCACCACATTTAAGCCAGACCTTGTTGGCTCAGTTTGGTATTGATTTAACCTCGGCTGAATTCCCTCAGGTGGACGAGTCAGCCTTGACCCGCAATACGCAAACGATTGTTGTACAGGTGAATGGCAAGCTTCGTGGTAAGCTGGAAGTTGCTGTTGATATTTCCAAAGAAGATTTATTGGCACAGGCAAAAGCCTTGGCAGAAGTTCAGCAATTCCTGACAGGTCCAACCAAGAAAGAAATTGTTGTGCCAAACAAATTGGTGAATTTAGTCGTTTAAACCGTAGGGGCGTATTGTATACGCCCTCATTGTCTATGAGGGATATTTATGCACTTAGCGCAACGTCTCGCTGCTATTGTTTTAACTTTGGGTCTAAGTGCTGGCTTAGTCGGTTGTGGTTTTCATCTTAAGGGAAGCAACCCAGCCGCAATACCATTGGTCTATAATAAACTCACCCTGGTTCTACCTGACAATACCGATGAGCTTGAAAATCGTTTAAGTATCTACCTCAGTGCAACAGGTGTACAGCTCAGTAATGCCAATGATGCCTATGTATTGCGCATTCTGGATTACACCCCTCGCCGCCAGTTGTTGAATGGTAAATTGACAGAGGTGCTACTGCGTTTAACGGTGACTTTTCAGATTGAGGACCATCAGGGCCGCAAGATGACTGAACCACGTACCTTGACTGCCTCACGAAACTATCAATATGATGTGGCAACCGTCAACACTGACAACCAGCAGGAAGCCTATCTCAACCGTATTGTGATTGATGACTTGGCCCAACAATTGACGCGTCAAATTGCCGCAAACCGCTTACCTAAAGCTCAACCCTAAGCTGTCATTATGAAGCTGGATTATGTTCAAGCCCTAAAGCGTGTCCATGAAGCCCGTGGTGCATGGATTATGCACGGTCAGGAACCCCTGCTTGAACAAAACCTGCTGGATGCATTTCGTAAAAGTTGGCAACAGCATGAAGTTGAACGTCAGCGTTATGACATCAGTAGTGTCAATGACTGGAAAAATGTCTTTAATGCGCTGAATAGTTTGTCATTATTTTCACAACAACTGGCGATTGAAGTGCATGGCAATATCAAGCCTGATGCCAACGGTCTAAAACAGCTTAAAAATTATATTCAGCATAATGAACACAACTTACTCCTGATAGTTTTACCCAAACAGGACAGCAGCAGTTTAAAGACAGCCTTTTTTCAGACCGTGGAAGCCAATGGCGTGGTGGTTGCACTCACCGCCACCTATCCACAGGATCGGCAACGTATCCTAGGTATTGAGGCAGAAAAACTAGGGATTCAACTCAATAATGATGCATGGCAATGGCTGATGCAGCACCATGAACATAATTTACTGGCTGCAAAAAACAGCCTGATGCGGGTTGCGGACACATTTCCAGATCTTAAGCAAATTCAGACTGAACAACTGTATGCCTGTTTACAGGATCAATCCCGTTATACCACCTATGACTTGAGTGATGCCTTGTTGGCTGGCAACCTGGCGCAGTCAGTCAAGATTTATCAGTACCTGATTGCGGCTGGCGAGCCTGACAGCCTGATTTTATGGACACTCAGCAAAGAAATGCGCCTATTGATGCAGTTGTTTGAACAGCCACATAATGCCCTACAGCTTGGTATCTGGAATACTAAAGTTTCACAATATCAACAAGCGTTACGGCGTTTAAACCCACGTCAATTTCTGACCTGGTCTGATTTACTGTTGCGTATTGATGCCGCCATTAAAGGCATGTCCAAAGAGAATCCAGAACACCTGATGTTGCAGGCTGTTGGGGAATTGTGTGGAAAAAGACTATTTCCCAACACAACTTAATAATTTGGTGTCCCCTCAATTAAATACTGATCATTTTTTTTGGAGAAATTGAAAGTGAAAGACAAGGTTTCGCTATTATTCAAAGTAATATTTGCATTACATCTTAATAAATAACCTTGTCTTGCTTTTTTCTGCTTTGTTTCAATGATCACGGCTTTTAAATGATATGTTTGAGCATAAGAACTTTCATCAAAAGATTGCTTCATTGAGGTTTTAATACGGTCATTCTGACAATCTTTTAAATCATATTCCGATAAAATCACTACATTCGCAACATTAAGCAGAGAGGTGAATCAGGAAATTTGAACAACAGCTATAAGTGATATTTTGCTCCCCAAATGATGTTATAAACATCGATATACTGCTCATGGATTGATAATGTGATGGTTGAACGGTTATGGAGAAGCGTTAAATATGAAGAGGTGTATCTCAAAGCCTACAGCAATGTTTTGGATGCGAAGAAGCAATTAAACGCATATTTTGAATTTTGTAATTTGAAACGGCCTCATTCGAGTCTGGACAAAATGACTCCAGATGAGTTTTTCTATTCCAGCTACCACAACAAAATAAGGTAGCTTAACTAGAGCAGAATATCACTTATAAATAAGCTTTTAGTTGTTCAAACAAGTGGGACCATCTCTCAAAGTATTTATCAGATTTTTATGGAATAAATCCTCCATAAAATAGCAAATAATTCTCATTATAGATTAAAAACATCCACGCTTTCTTCTCATTTCACTTTTATACTAGCCCAAGTTTCTCATTTTTGACCTGTGGCCATGCAAAAAACAAGTTCTAAAAAAATACCATTCCGTAAAATAATAATAATCGCTATCGGTGTCGCGATTATTGCAGCCGTTGCATGGTTTTTCTTTAAACCTAAAGATCAAGCGCCTCAGTACATTAGTGCCGAAGTCAGCAAAGGTGATATTGAAGATTCAGTGCTGGCAACAGGTGTACTTGAGGCCACCAAAATGGTGAGTGTCGGTGCGCAAGTTTCAGGTCAGGTGAAAAAAATGTATGTGCAGTTGGGCGATCAGGTTAAACAGGGCCGATTGATTGCCCAGATTGACTCCATTCGTCAGGAGAATGAGCTTAAAACCGCCGAAGCCAACATTAAAAACCAACAGGCACAACTGGCAGTGCAACAGGCCAACTTAGCCAAGGTTGAAGCTGAATATAAACGTCAACAGGCAATGTTTAGTCAGGATGCCACCTCACGCGCTGAACTTGAGGCGGCATTGGCAAACTATAAAACGGCACAGGCCCAGATTGCCTCGATTAATGCACAGATTGAACAATCGCGTTTGAGCCTTGCAACCACAAAGGAAAACCTGGGTTATACCCGTATTGTTGCACCGATGGATGGAACCATTGTGGCGATTGTCACGGAAGAAGGCCAGACGGTAAATGCCAATCAGTCTGCACCAACCATTGTGAAGCTGGCAAAACTGGATACCATGACCATCAAGGCACAGATTTCAGAAGCCGATGTGATGAAAGTTGAACAGGGCCAAACCGTTTATTTCACTACATTAGGTAATAGTGATAAAAAACATTATGCAAAACTGCGTCAGGTTGAACCAGCACCAAATTCCATTAATACAGAAACAACCAGTGGCAGTTCATCTTCTTCAAGTTCAGCCGTGTACTACAATGCCCTGTTTGATGTCCCAAATGAAGATGGCAAACTGCGTATTGACATGACTGCACAGGTCTACATTGTGTTAAATGAGGCAAAAAATGTACTGACCATTCCAGCGGCAGCGATCCAAAGCCAGCGTGCAAATCGTAAGGACAGTTCAGCCAATGCTAATAAATCCAGCGATCAGGCGAAAAAATCAGGTGCTGAAACAACCGAGCATCCTAAACGTCTGGATTTAACTGAGGATGACAAGGCCCTGATTGCACAAGGCAAGGCTTCAATGGCAATGGTTCGGGTACTACAGACTGATGGTACAGCCCAGCCGCAACCTGTCCTGATTGGCCTGAACAACCGTGTCACAGCGCAAGTACTTAGAGGTTTGAAGCAAGGCGATCAAGTGGTGATTGCCGATGCCTCAGACAGTTCCAATGATAAGGCAAAACGTAGCAGTCAACGTGTAATGAGAATGTAATATGACCCGAGATCAAATACATTCTTCACAACCATTACTTGAGGTGAGTGACCTCACCCGTGAGTTCCCTGCGGGTGAAGGTACAGTACAAATTCTCAAAGGCATTGATTTAAAAATTTATGCAGGTGAGTTGGTTGCCATTGTTGGACAATCAGGTTCTGGTAAATCCACCCTAATGAATATTCTGGGCTGTCTGGATAAACCAACCGCAGGTAGCTATCAGGTCAATGGTCGAGAAACCCGCCAGTTAGAGCCTGATGAACTGGCACAACTACGCCGTGAATATTTTGGTTTTATTTTCCAGCGTTATCACTTACTCGGTGATTTGAGTGCTTCTGGTAATGTTGAAGTCCCAGCCATTTACGCTGGCGTAGACAGCCAACTTCGCCAACAGCGTTCGGCCGAGCTACTCTCAGAACTCGGACTCGAAGAACGTTTACACCATCGCCCAAGCCAACTTTCAGGTGGTCAACAGCAACGCGTTTCGATCGCCCGTGCCTTGATGAATGGCGGTGATGTGATTCTTGCCGATGAGCCAACAGGTGCATTGGATAAGAATAGTGGTATTGAAGTGATGCGCATTCTGCGTG
The DNA here is from genome assembly GCF_000368305.1 of Acinetobacter sp. CIP 102129. Lineage (NCBI taxonomy): Bacteria > Pseudomonadati > Pseudomonadota > Gammaproteobacteria > Moraxellales > Moraxellaceae > Acinetobacter > Acinetobacter sp. CIP 102129. The sequence continues at coordinate 507,954 of NZ_KB849340.1, read as the reverse complement.
AGCTGAACGCCAAAGGTCATACTATTATTCTGGTCACACATGATCTTAATGTTGCAAAAAATGCGACTCGTATTATCGAGATCAGTGACGGTAATATTATTTCAGACCGTGCCAATACACCTGAAAATGCAGATTCAGATTTAGAACATCAAACCCTGCAACGCACACCACAAAAGAAAACCTCGGCTTGGCGTTCTTTCTTTGACCGTCTCGGTGAAGCATTCCGTATGGCACTGCTGGCCATGAATGCCCACCGCATGCGGACTTTCCTGACCATGCTTGGGATTATTATCGGGATTGCCTCAGTGGTCTCTGTAGTTGCACTGGGCAATGGTTCGCAAAAGCAGATTCTGGCAAATATCAGCAGTCTCGGCACCAACACTATTACTGTATATCAGGGACGTGGCTTTGGCGATAACTCACGCGCTTCACAAGTCAAAACCCTAGTGCCTGCTGATGCAGAAGCCTTGGCAGAACAACCCTATGTGGATGGAGTCAGTCCATCTGCCAATACCAGTGTGACGCTACGTTACAAAGATACTGAAGCATCGGCAACCGTAAATGGTGTCAGTGCAGATTTCTTCTATGTCCGTGGCATGACATTTAAATCAGGACAGGCTTTTGACAAAAATAGTGTTACTCAGCGTGCCCAAGACGTGGTGATTGATACCAATACGGAAAAAACTTTCTTTGCTGATGGGACCAACCCTGTTGGTCAAGTGTTGTTGTTGGGCAGTGTACCCAGCCGTATTATTGGCGTGATTGATGCTCAACAAGGCTTTATGGGTAACTCTGACAGCTTGAATGTTTACTTGCCTTATTCGACAGTCATGAGCCGTATGTTGGGGCAGTCTAATGTACGCAGCATTATTGTTCGTATCAAAGATGAATATCCAAGTAGTGCCGCTGAAAATGCCATTTTGACTCTACTTGAACAACGTCACGGCGCACAGGACGTATTTACCCAAAACTCCGACAGTATTCGGGAAACCATTCAGCAAACCACAGCCACTATGACCCTGCTGATTTCAGCGATTGCGGTGATTTCTCTGGTGGTCGGTGGTATTGGGGTCATGAACATTATGCTGGTTTCTGTGACCGAACGAACCCAAGAGATTGGCGTACGTATGGCCGTTGGCGCTCGACAAAGTGACATTTTGCAGCAATTTCTGATTGAAGCAATTTTAGTCTGCTTATTGGGTGGTGTGCTGGGTGTGCTGCTTTCTCTGGGTATTGGACAGATCATCGGACACTTCGCCAAAGGCATTATTGAGATGAGCTATTCAACGACATCTATTGTTGCAGCCTTTGTATGTTCGAGTCTGATTGGTATCGTTTTTGGTTTCTTACCAGCACGAAATGCGGCGCAACTCGATCCAGTTGCTGCTTTAGCGAGAGAATAAATTCAAGCCCACTAGGACTGATCAAAAAATATGATACTCGGAAACGTCATCCGCAATTGTTTGAGACAGGACTCCGTTAATAAAGTATTGTTTCTGCGATTCATTAGCTTAAGTGACGGTAGTCAACGAGTTTTGCGGTGAGCAGCGATAGCTGCGCAAGATGGTTGCCCTTGCGGAGCTTCGCTCCTCATCCCGAAAGAAAAGTAGGTCAAGCCGACGGCTTACTCTGTAATACGATGAGAACTCGGCAAGACACCGCCCTGTTTCTATAAAGGACACCTGAAATGAAAAAGCTTAGTCTTGCGTTATGTTTAAGTAGCTCTCTAGTTGGCTGTTCTGCTGTGGTTAAAACACCCTATAACGCACCAACAGTCCAAGTGCCCCAACAGTTCCAGTACGATGCGCAAAAAAATAAGAATGTGAATCTCACTGATCAATGGTGGACACTGTTTAATGATGCCCAACTTAATCAATTGGTCGATCAGGTTCTCGCTAAAAATAGTGATTTAAGCGTTGCAGGGATTACCCTTAAACAAGCTCGTTTACAGGCAGGTTTGGCTGAAAATAAACAAGGCATTCGTACCAGTTCGAGTGTTTCCACAGGTCATAACTATGACCTCCGTTCAGGCGATGGCTCTGACCGTGGTTTATCGACCAGTGTTGGGGTCAGTTATGAACTGGATTTATTCGGTAAATTGATGAATCAAACTGAAGCGAGCCGCTGGGAAGCCTTAGCCAGTGAGCAAGACTTACAAGCCACTGCACAAAGCCTTGTGGGCACAACGGCAAAATTATATTGGCAATTGGGCTATTTGAATGAACGCTACCAAACCATTCAGCAAAACTTAGCTTCTACTCAAAAAATTTATTCATTGGTGCAATCACAATATAAAGCGGGTGCGGTTTCAGGTTTAGATTTAACTCAAGCGGAACAATCGGTGCAAAGCCAAAAAGCAAGTTTAAGCCAAATTGAGCAGCTTCGTGTTGAAGCGCGTACTGCGATTGCTGTATTGCTACATATGCCTGTACAGCAACTGAATATTCAGGAACCCGCACAGTTACCGCGCAATCCCCTACCGAATATCGCGGTTGGACTCCCTGCTGATATTTTATCGCGTCGTCCAGACTTACAAGCTTCTGAATTACGCCTACGCAAAACCTTAGCAAATAAAGATGCGACCAAAGCCAGCTATTATCCATCCATCAATTTAACGGGTAATCTGGGTACTTCCAGCACCTCTTTAACCCAACTGTTAAAGAACCCTGCTTTAACTTTAGGGGCAAGCCTGAGCCTACCTTTTCTTCAATATAATGATATGAAAAAAGATATTGCGATCAGCGAGCTTGAGTATGAAAAAGCCATTACTCAATATCGCCAAACGCTGTACCAAGCTTTTGCTGATGTTGAAAATGCGCTATCCAATCGAACTCAACTCGACCAACAAGTACAGCTGCAACAACGCAATCTTGAGTTAGCAGACAAAACAACACGTTTGACCGAAGTACGTTATCGTAATGGGGCAATTGCATTAAAAAATTTACTGGATGCGCAGGAAACTGCCCGTAATGCACGACTCAGCTTGGTTGAAACTAAGCAGAATCAATACAATGCTTATGTGACTTTGATGCAAGCGTTGGGTGGGAGTCCTGTGAAAGAATTACCTGAACAATAGCATTGAGCGTGCTCTTGTTTTAATGATTATTCCTTTCAACTTCTAGTTAATTTTTAATGGGTTGATCGCTTTTGATTTAATCTCACATTGTTTGTGTGTTGATGCAAATATTGCTATTTTATATGCTTATCAAAATATAGTTACATCCAATAGGATTCAAATTGGTTATATGGCATTTTCATTTTGGTTATGCGGCATAATATGCCGTATAACTGTAGTTAGGCAATCAAAATCGACATTACGGACAATCCTTACATTCATAGGCAATTAAATGAAAAAAATCATTAATATCTCAATAATTATTGCATCAATCCTTGCATTAAGCGCCTGCAACTCTATCCCTTCCATCCCTGAAGTAATTCAAAAGAATCAATGGGAAGGAAAGCCAATTGATGCCGCCATAGCTAAATGGGGGAATCCTTTGATGGCCAAAAATATCAACAATGAAACAACCGATTATATTTGGGATTTTTCTCGCACAAAAAGCATAACTTATGAGTCTGACAGCTATGCTTACTACAATACAGATCGCCCAGGCATGACAACTGGAATCGTATACGACACAAAAAATGTAACCATGAGATGCAAACTAATACTTCGAACAAACAACCAATCAAAACTAATCACAAATTATATACTTGACAAAGATCACAAGTATTCGGGTGCGTGCCAAAACCTATTTTATGGCCAATAAATAAACTCATTTTAAAAAACAAAAAAGACCCTTAAATAGGTCCTGCCTGCCGTTTTCGTTGTGCTTTCACGCACGCTGTTCGGGTAGCCTTCAATCACCGCGCTCGCCTGGGCACCTCGCCTAACATGGCGCTCAAGTCGTTCGCTTCGCTCACTGGGACGGGCTAAAGCCCGCCCCTTAGCTTAATCGTTAGATTACTTTTATGTCACATCTAGAGTCACTTATCGTTGAATACCTTGATTGGCAAGGCTATCTCGTTCGCAGAAATACTAAAGTCGGACGATTGAAGCATGGTGGATGGGAAATGGAACTTGATGTCATAGGCTTCAATCCCCACAGCGGTGATCTTGTTCACTATGAACCATCTGTAGATGCCCATACTTGGGAAACTAGAGAAATGAGATACAAGAAGAAATTTGATGCCGCTAGAAAGCTCATCTTCTTGGAGGTTTTTTCTTGGCTACCGCCAGAAACACCACTACGTCAAATTGCCGTATTCCCATCACACCCGAAAGATAGGCACACTATTGCTGGCGCTCAGATTTTATCCATTGATGAGCTAATGGCAGAGATTCGCTCAAAAATTATTGGGTGTGGCGTCATGAGGAGCAACGCAATATCTGAGAATTATCCACTCCTGCGTGTGCTGCAACTATCGCACTGTGGGTACAACAAAGTAATCTAACAACTCATTTAAGGCGGACGCTTCGCGCCGCCTTAACCCCAACTTTATAATTTGAAGATCTCACAATCTTGAAAAACAAAGCCGCTATAAAAGCGGCTTTATTCAATAATTTAGAGCAAACTAATTATTCATCATCCAACATCGACTGGCTCATACCAACAGTATTAAACCCTGCATCGACATATAAAATTTCACCAGTAATACCCGAAGCCCACGGCGAACAAAGGAATAATGCTGCATTGCCTACTTCTTCTATCGTGACATTACGTTTTAACGGCGCGATTTTTTCATTCACATCCAACATTTTACGGAATGATTTGATACCAGATGCAGCCAAAGTACGAATTGGGCCCGCAGAGATCGCATTCACACGAATCCCCTCTTTACCCAAGCTTAGTGCTAAATAACGAACACCCGCTTCTAAAGATGCTTTTGCCATACCCATCACGTTATAATTTGGCATCACACGCTCAGAACCTTGATAAGTTAGGGTCAATAAACAGCCCTGACGGGCAAGTAACAACGGCTTGGCAGCACGTGCCATTGCCACAAAACTGTAAGCGCTGATGTCATGTGCAATTTTAAAACCCTCACGATCCGTTACGTCGGTAAAGTCACCATCTAGCGTATGTGCAGGTGCAAAACCAATCGAATGCACAACACCATCTAAACCATCCCAGTGTTTTGCTAACTCAACAAAAGTATTGTCAATTTCTGCATCAACCGCAACATCACAAGGAAAAACCAGATTTGAACCAAACTGTGCTGCAAAGTCATCAACACGTTTTTTTAGCTTTTCATTTGGATAGGTAAACGCCAGTTCAGCTCCCTCACGATGCAAGGCAGCCGCAATACCGTAAGCAATAGAGAGTTTACTTGCAATCCCCGCAATTAAAAAACGTTTACCAGCTAAAAGTCCTTGTGACATCTTATTCTCACTCGAAAAATTTTCACCACATCATGCCAACATTCCTGATTTTTCGGAATTGCATAATCCACCTTTTTTACAATCTTGCATAAAAAAATCGCCTTCATATGAAGACGATTTATGTTTTATATCAATTTAAATTTAATCATCACCTTGAATTAGGCTTAATAAGCGCATGAATGAATAGTACATCCACACTAAAGTTGCAAGTAAAGCAATCGCACATACCCATTCAAATGCTTTAGGCGCACGCTGTGCCGCGGCACTCTCAATCAGGTCAAAATCCAGAATCAGGTTGAGTGAGGCAATCACCGCAACAAAGGCGGCAAAACCAATGCCCAGCCAGTTGCTTTCAAAAATATAAGGAATGCTTGAGCCAAATGCCAAGCGTAGAATGATCTGCACCACAAAAACCAGCGCAATGGCAATAGTGGCTGAAATTACAACCGCCTTGAATTTTTCGGTGGCACGGATAATCTGGAATTTATACAGCCCAAATAACACCAGTGTGGTTACAAAAGTGGCAAGCAATGCCTGTAAAGGAACACCAGGGAATTTCAACTGGAAAATAAAGGAGATACCACCTAAGAAAGCTCCCTCAAACAAGGCATAGGGAATCGCCAAAGCTGGTGCGGTATTGGTTTTAAATGTCGTGATCAAGGCCAGAATAAAACTACCCACAGCCCCGACAATCGCGGCCGCATAGGCAATGGACAGGTTTGCAGTGATGGCACAATAGAAAAACAATGCGATACCTAAAACAGCGGCAATCACAGTTAAAAGCACTGACTTCTGAATTGCCCCCTGAATGGTCATTGGCTCAGCCAAATCGCTGTAGGTTTCCACCCGAGTTAAAATAGGATTATGACTTTGCATGTACACCCTCTTTTTATAGTTGGCAATAAAAAACCGAGTTTAAGCGATTTTTTGATCAGGCCCAAATCTTTTATTCACATAAAAAAAGGGGCTTATGCCCCTTAATTTATTTATTCATAATAAAAAAGTATTCACGATAATATTTTAATTCAGCAATCGAATCACGAATATCGTCCATCGCCAAATGTGAGGCATTTTTCTTGAGACCACTCATGATTTCAGGTCTCCAGCGCTTCGCCAGTTCCTTGACTGAAGATACATCCAGATTGCGGTAATGAAAAAACTGTTCCAGTTCAGGCATTAAACGATGCAGGAAACGGCGATCCTGACAAATCGAGTTGCCACACATGGGTGATGATTTTGGATTGACCCATTTTTTCAGAAATTCCAGCGTTTGCTGCTCTACATCCTGAGCGGTGAGTTTACTGCGGCGCACCCGTTCAATCAGTCCCGACTGTCCATGCTGCCTGGTATTCCACTCATCCATTGCGTTCAGGATCAGGTCAGATTGATGTACAGCCAAAACAGGCCCTTCAGCCAGAATATTTAAATGATCATCTGTAATAATGGTTGCGATTTCAATGATCTTGTCGTTATCGGTATCAAGGCCTGTCATTTCCAGGTCGATCCAGATTAATCGTGTATCAGGGGTACTGCTCATGAATGCTGATTCTAAAGTGCTTAAAAACACCAATAGTAGCAAATTAATTACATCTTGGCTGTAATTCCATAGCGGCTTCATGCTATTTTTGCGGTCTTCAACATGTGGATTTTCTGGGATATGAATGGCTTTAATTCGTAAGCGTCGTTTAACCGAGCAACAGCAGCGCCGTATTGAAAAACAGCATAAATCGCGTCAGGATGATATTGACACGTCGCAGGATTTAGATGGGCTGGTTGTTCAGCATTATGGCCGTCAACTCGAAGTACAAGCCCTGTCCATACCTGAACAGCACCCTGAAAAACCACAGGTGGCAGAGGGCGAACCTGAACCATTCTGGAAACCGATTGAACTGGACAGTATTTGGCGCTGTCATACCCGTACCAACCTGGAGTTGCTGGTGACAGGTGACCGTGTGAAATGGCAGGCCGACCCAAATACAGGCCTAGGGATTATCACCGCGATTTATCCAAGACAATCATTATTGACCCGCCCAGACCGCTACCACAAGGTAAAACCCGTTGCCGCCAATATCAGCCTGATTGTGATTGTGTTCGCACCACTGCCAGAACCCGCACCCACACTGATTGACCGTTATCTGGTCGCCTGTGCCGATGCCAACATTCCTGCATTGCTGGTACTGAACAAATCAGACCTGCTCACTGAAAATGACCCAATCCTAACCATGCTCAGTGAATATGAAGCTCTGGGTTATGAAACCCTGATTTGTCATGCAAAAGGTGATTTATCCGCACTTTCAGCACGAATCGACAATGAAACGGTTGCATTTGTTGGTCAGTCAGGCGTGGGTAAAAGCTCATTGATTAACACCATTGTTCCAGATGCGGCACAGAAGACCAATGTCATTTCCGAAAACTCGGCACTGGGACAACACACCACCACCTCAACCCGTTTGATTAAATTTGGAACAAACGGCGCACTGATTGACTCCCCAGGAATCCGTGAATTTGGTCTGTGGCATTTGAGCCTGGAAAAGGTGCGAACAGGTTTTCCTGAGATTGAAACCCATCTGGGCCATTGCCAGTTCCGTAACTGCACCCATAGCCATGAGAAAAATTGTGCCTTAAAACAGGCAGTTGATGCAGGTGAGATTTTACCAAGACGTTTGGACAGCTATCTACGCCTAATGGATGAAATTCAGGAAGCCCAGCAAAAAAGTTAGTTTTCTTGGGTTTTTACCCTTGAACTAACATTTTTGATCACCATAGAGATAAGTTATACTCAGGGTCAATTTTGATTTTAACTTTAGGTGACTTGTGGAACGCTGGTTAGAGTTTATGGGGAACCACCCCTTTTTGTTTGGTACGCTCGGTGTGCTCATCGTGCTGTTCTTCATTTTAGAGGGTCAGCGCAATGGTCGTAAAATTTCACCACAATCACTCGGTATTTTGGTCAAGGCAAAAAATGCCATGCTGATCGATCTACGGGATGCTAAGGATTTCCGTGATGGCCACATCAGTGGCAGCCGCAACATTCCATACAGCCAAATCACAAGCCATGTTGATGAATTAAAAGCAAGTGACCGTCCATTGGTGTTTATTTGCAACCTAGGGCAAGTTGCAGGCTCCGCATTGCAGAAAGTCGGCCATGCCGACAGCTACCGTCTAGATGGTGGTGTCAGCAATTGGAAAGCCCAGGGCTTACCCTTAGTTAAAAGCAAAACCAAAGCTTAAGGAGAAATAAAATGACCGATACAAACGTCACCATTTATTCAACGCTTTCTTGCCCATATTGTGTGAGAGCAAAACAGCTCCTTGAGCGTAAGGGTGTTGCCTATAAGGAAATTAACCTTTCCAATGAGGCGCCTGAAGTTCGTATTGAGTTAATGCAACGTACCAATCACCGTACCGTGCCTCAAATTTTTATCAAAGACCAGTTTATCGGTGGTTTTGACCAACTTTATGCCTTAGAGCGTGAAGGGAAACTCGACCAATTATTAGCTTAACAACACTCCATGATTTAAGGAAAAACAATGAGCGAAGAACAAGTTCAACCACAACTCGCATTAGAACGTATTTACACCAAAGATATTTCTTTTGAAGTTCCAGGCGCACAGGTATTTACCAAGCAGTGGCAGCCAGAACTCAACATCAATTTATCTTCTGCGGCAGAAAAGATTGATCCAAATCATTATGAAGTTTCTTTAAAAGTTGTGGTTCAGGCCACCAATGAAAGTGAGACCGCATTCATTGTTGATGTGACCCAGTCAGGGATTTTCCTGGTTGATGGCGTGGAGGAAGATCGTCTTCCGTACGTTCTGGGTGCTTACTGCCCGAATATCCTGTTCCCGTTCTTGCGTGAAGCAGTGAATGATCTAGTGACCAAGGGTAGCTTTCCACAATTGTTGCTTACCCCAATTAACTTTGATGCTGAATTTGAAGCCAATATGCAGCGTCTACAAGCTGAAGGTGATGCCCAAGGTCAGGCATAACGCTTTAAGCGCGCAAAAAACCACAGCACCTGCTGTGGTTTTTTATTATTTTATAATGAGAACGATATGGATAAGATAAAATGAGCCTGATGTTACCGAACATATCTATACCATCCTCTTTGAAAACATCTATACGGTTGCAGAACAACATGGGCTGGCACTGTTATTAATCTCGAATGAAAACCCTTATTGGATGCTGGTTCCAGATCAGGCTGAACAGATTAATCACCTGATCGAGGCATTTAACCAGACTTTTACGGACGTTGAGCTTTATCACTATGTTTAACCACTGATGATATTACTCAACAATCGTTCTAAAGGTCAGATTGATACGAGCAGTTGTTACTTTTTTAGTGGGGGGCAAACGGTGCAGCCAGTGGCTTTGTGTGGTGTCTTTCATCACCAGTAGACTGCCATGTTCCAGATACAGCTCCACCTTTTCCTTGCTTTGTTTATGTTTAAAGGCAAATTTCCGTTCCGCACCAAAGCTGAGTGATGCAATCGCGCCATTTTTCTTCAAGTCGGTTTCATCATCACTGTGCCAGGCCATTCCCTCCTCACCTGTATGGTAAAGATTCAGTAGACATGAATTAAAGCGCTCACCTGTCAACTGCTGCACCCGTTGCCTTAACTCAAGCAGTTCAACCGTCCACGGCAAGGCATATCTGTTGACATTGGAGTAGGTATATTCATAAGCCTGATCACCATACCATGCCACTTTTCTTTTGGTGGTAATCTGCCGACCAAAGATAATGGCCTGATCATTTTCCCAAGCAATGTTTTGCATCAACTTTTCAAAATAATCATCAGCGACCATTTCCTGTATGACTTTGCCATAATACTGTACCGTTCCATCATAGGGTAAATGGTTATGCCTTGGGTCAGCCTCAATATCAAACAATTGCATGTGTCTGTGCTCCCTCCCAGCCAATCATCGCTGTTTTCCTTAGGGTTCCCCATTCATAGCCACCCAAAAGACCCGTGGACTGAATCACCCGATGGCATGGAATCAGGAAAGCCACGGGATTACTGCCAATCGCTGTGCCCACCGCACGGGCTGCCTTGGCATGGTCTATATTTTGCGCAATCTGCCCATAGGTGGAAAGCCGTCCCATTGGAATCCGAAGCAGGCTTTGCCAGACTTTCAGTTGAAAATCGGTTGCTTTTAGATGCAGTTTAATTTCAGGCAGTTTTTCCCAGTCTTTTTGGAAGAAAGCCAGCGCATTAGTCTGAAATTCATCTATTTGCTCAACAAGCTGAGCTTTAGGAAACTGTAATTTCAATTGTTGCAATGCTTCCACCTGATCTTCCACAAAGCTTAATGTGCAGATGCCTTTATGTGTGGAAGCAACCAGCACCTCACCGAACAAGGTTTCAGCAAAGGAATAATGAATTATTAAATCTTGTCCGCCCTGTTTATATTCGGCTGGGGTCATGCCCTCAATCTGGATAAACAGGTCATGCAAACGACTGGTACTGGAAAGTCCTGTCTCAAAGGTCGCATCCAGCACACTGCCCTGTTGTTTTAAAATATTTTTGGCATATTCAACACTGGTGTATTGCAGGAATTTTTTAGGGCTGGTTCCCACCCAATCGGTAAACAAACGCTGGAAATGTGCTGGACTGAGATGAATATGTGCTGCCACTTCACCCAGTTGCGGCTGCTGCTGAAAATTTTGCTGGATATAGGCAATCGCTTGAGCAATACGATCATAAGTACGCTGCTGTTGCATTTCTCTATCCTCTAATTGCTGCTGTCTCTCCACACTAACAAGCTTCTTGCGCCAAGAAAATCCGAAAGATGCTATTCATTTATCAACATCCTCATTTATGATGGCAAATATCTAAAGATCAATAAAACAACAAGAGCATCAATTATGCCGTTTACCCCCTTACATTTGGGTGTGGGTGCCTGCTGTAAAGCCATCGCACCACAACGTTTTAGCTTTGTGATTTTCGCTGGCACACAAATCCTGATGGATCTGGAACCGCTATTTGGCATGATCTATGGCTGGCAATATTTACATATCATCACGCACAATCTATTGGGTGCAAGCTTAATTGGCTGTCTGGCTTTTTTGATCGGCAAGCCCATCAGTGAATGGGTGTTACGATTCATCCTAAAATATGGAGGTTGGAGAATTTCGTGGAAAACCGCCGCAGCCAGTGCCTTGATCGGAAGCTATAGCCATATTTTACTGGATGCCTTTATGCATCACGATGTGTATTTCTTTTATCCGTGGATTTTAAAAAATCCTTTATCGAATTTAATTTCTTATTCTGCTCTTTTTTATAGCTGCATTTTTATGGCAATGGTTGGCACATCCATTTGCTTATATCAGCTCAAATTTAAAAAAAAGAGGGCGTAAACACACGCCCTCCCAGGCTTTTTATAAACGACGACGCAACGCATCGGCAATAGACTCAACCAATTGTTGTGAGATTTCCTGTTTTGAGGCTTTTTCCAGTTCACGCTTATTCATGTGATAGGACTGGGCAAAGAACACCGTCATGGCGTTTTCATCAGATGCAAAACCAATATCAGGGCGCGACACATCATTACAGGCGATCATATCCAGCTTTTTCGCGACCAGTTTGCCTGCGGCATATTCCTCAACATTCTGGGTTTCAGCGGCAAAACCAACCATAAATGGACGCTGCTGTTGCTGGGCAATCGTTGCCACAATATCAGGATTTTTCACCAAGGATACCGCAAGCTCATCGCCTGCTTTCTTGATTTTATGCTCTGCAACCTGTGCCACACGATAATCAGCAACTGCCGCCGTCGCAATAAAAATATCACAACCTTCTTTAAGCTGATTCATGCTGACATCCAGCATTTGCATGGCTGAACTGACATTGATACGTTGCACACCATTTGGAGTATCCAGACTGACAGGCCCTGCCACCAGAGTCACTTTTGCCCCTGCGGCATAACAGGCTGCCGCCAAGGCAAAGCCCATTTTTCCAGTGCTGTGGTTGGAAATATAACGTACAGGATCAATCGCTTCGCGGGTCGGGCCAGCGGTAATGGTGACACGTTTACCCGCCAATAAACCAAACTTTTCTGCAATAGCACGCTGGGCTTTATGGAAATAAGCCGCCACCTGACGCGCCAAGTCCTCAGGTTCGGGCATACGCCCCAACCCGACATCACCACACGCCTGCTCACCTGCATCTGGCATAATCACATGCACACCGTCTTCTACCAGTGTTTGCAAGTTGCGCTGTGTCGCCTTGGCTGCCCACATTTGCTGGTTCATGGCAGGCGCAACCCAGACAGGTGCTTTGGTGGCTAAATATAAAGTACTCAGCAAATCGTCCGCCAAGCCATTGGCAAACTTGGCAATGCTGTCACAGCTTGCAGGCGCAACCAGAATCAAATCTGCCCAGCGTGCCAGCTCAATATGCCCCATGCCTGCTTCGGCTTCTGGGTCAAGCAGTTCAGTATGCACTGGATTACCTGAAAGGGCCTGAAAAGTAAGCGGGGTAATAAAAGCCTGTGCGCCCTGTGTCATCACCACACGGACATCAAAGCCATAATCTTTTAGACGACGAACCACAATGGCACTTTTATAAGCAGCAATGCCACCCGTAACCGCCAATATAATGTTTTTATGAGGAATAACACTAAGATCGAAGCTCACAAACAGGATACCTTGCTGTTGCAGTGGCGCTCACAATAGCATTAAATACAGTCATACCCAAGCCATGCGCTCGGAAAAACATACACTACAATAAAATGAACGTGAATATTCAGCATGAATCAATCCATAAAACAGTCCATCAAGGCATGGCCAGAACAAGAACGACCACGGGAACGCTTATTATCACAGGGGGCGCAGAGTTTATCCGATGCCGAGTTACTGGCGATTTTCCTACGCTCAGGCTCCAGACAGCACTCGGCGGTTGAGCTTGCCCGTATTCTGATCCAGCATTTTGGTGGACTCAACCCAATTTTTGATGCATCACTTGAAGAACTTTCCCAGTTTAACGGCATTGCCGATACCAAATACGCACAACTGATGGCGGTAAAGGAACTTGGACGGCGTTATCTGAATAATTACTTTCACCAGCAACGGCTTTGCCTAAATACATCTACATTGGTGCTTGACTATCTACGCTATGAACTGCAAGGTGAAAAACAGGAAGTGTTTGCGGTGCTGTGTCTGGATGCTGAGCTCAGGAAACTGCATTTTAAGAAACTGTTTTTTGGATCACAGCATAGTTGCAGTGTATCCATTAACCAGACCTTGCGTTATGTGCTTCAGCAACAGGCCTGCCAAATCGTGATTGCACATAATCATCCTTATGGCATTGCCCAGCCCTCACCCGAAGACATTTACCTCACCCAGCAACTGAAACAAGCCTGCTCTTTACTTGAAATCCAGTTGCTTGATCACTTTATTATTTCACCTGAAAACCATTTTTCCTTTTCTGAGCAACAACTACTCAAACCTGCCAGAATCAAGCAATCTGATCTTGACAAAGCCTAGAGCAAACAGGAACATCAGCAGATAAAATTAATGATTCAAACAACATGATTGTCCGTGACCAGCCAAGTATTTTTAAGGTTTTATTTTCATGGCGTGGGACGATTTTACCCAAAATTTTACCCTCTCTTGGTTTTGTCATGTTGATCTCCGCCATTATTGGTGGAATTGAATATATTGATCTATACCGCTTCCCTGAAATCCCCCTTGTCGGCTTTACCCTGATTGGTGTTGTGCTTTCTATCTTCCTTGGTTTTAAAAATACCGCATGCTATGACCGTTGGTGGGAAGCACGTAAACTTTGGGGCGTTTTGATTGCCACATCACGACACTTTGACCGCGATTGCCGAATCTTGACCCAGGCACGGCGTGAACGTGTAATTCAGCATGTGATTGTATTTGCCAATGTGTTACGCGACCGTTTACGCCATCAAACCGCCAACCCAACTGAACTGACAGAAACCAGTGGTTTAAGCCAGCAGGCGCTTAACCAGCTTTACCAGCAGCACAATGCGCCACAATATACCCTGAGCCTGATCCAGTGGGAGCTGTTACAGGCCCTGAAAGATGGGGAAATCTCCGATATTATTTATACGCAGATGAATCACCATGTCGCGGCCTTAAGTGAAATGCATACGGGTTGTGATCGGATTGCCAATACCCCAATTCCTTTTGCCTATTCAGTTTTGCTGAACCGAACCGTTTATTTCTTCTGCTTTATGTTGCCTTTTAGCCTGGGTTCTTTACTGGGTTTGGTGACACCCCTCTTGGTTGGAATTTTGGCTTATACCTTTCTAGGCCTCGATGCCTTAAGTACAGAAATTGAAGAGCCTTTCGGTACTCAGAGTAATGACCTGCCACTGGATGCAATGGTACGTACCATTGAAATTGAATTATTGAGTACCTTAGGCCGTCCAACACCACCACCAATTCAGGCGAATAATCATAATTTATTGTAAATTATGATTTTTTCACTTATGTGGTCAATATAAAAAGTGTCGATATAACAATATTCAAAAGTTGAAATCGGCACTTCTCAAACAGAGACACGATTGTGCATTTGGCTTAAACAACAAAATTTTCAAATACCACTGGATGAAAACCAACTTAAGCTGATGGAAACAATTTTCTTCACCAAGCTTTTAATGTTCTCACAAAAGCAATACCTGACCATTAAGAACCAGCAGACTCAAGATATTATTTGGCAGTCGTAGTATAGAACAATGGAAATCCATGAGGCATCCAATGCGCTCTCCATAACAGAATCATGAAGAATATAATTGATCAAAAATATTTCTAACTTTTTCATTCCATTATCATCTAAAACTTTCCCACACCCCTTTTTGTCCATCAGCAACTTTTGGGGTATTACCAAGCTTAATCCACGGCATGTTGTCTCCATGAAAATCGCTGCCAATTGAAACCGCTAAACCATATTCCTGAATCATCCGATCCACCATGTGTCGCGTAGAAAGCGCTTCACTACTGGCAGGAAGCTCAACCGCATCACCACCAAACTCAGCAAATAACTGAATCAAATAACGGATATTGGTTGCAGACAAATCATAACGGGTCGGATGTGCCAAGACTGCAAAGCCCTGGCTGGCATGAATCACATCAATGGTCTCTTTTAAACCTACCCCATCAAATTTGACAAAAGCCTTTTTGCCCTCTTTCAGGAAACGGTCAAATGCCTGTTGAGGACGAGCGACAACATTTTTTTCAACCAGAGTCTTGGCAATATGGGTTCGCGTCACCCGATCTGCCTGACCATCCACTTTTGCCAATATATCTGGATAAATATCAAAACCGATACATTTTTCCAATAACTCACAAATCAGTTTTGCCCGCTCAGCCCGCACTTTTTTCTGGTTTTCCAGCATTACCTTGATCGGAACTTCATCCAGCATATTCAATGCAACGATATGCACTCCATAACTCTTTTTAGTGCTGGGACGTGACCACTGACTGGAAATTTCCACACCAGAAATAATTTGAATATCATGCTGTTGAGCATAATCTGTCGCCCTTGCCACACCGTCCATCGTGTCATGATCTGTCACGGCAAGCATCTTTATTTTTAAGTCAACCGCAGCCTGTACCAATTGTTCAGGAGACAAGGTACCGTCTGAAATGAAACTATGCGTATGTAAATCGACACCGAACATGCTTTGTATTATGCTATCTGACCTATTTCACCACTGTACTGTAACATGAAAGCGTTGCTCGACTACCTCCCGCTGATTATCTTCTTTTATTTTTATAAAACCACCGACCCCAAAGATAGTCACCATCCATTACTGGAGCTTGTGGGCAGTGCAGGAAATACTGATCAAAACCATATTCTGGTTGCGACCTGTGCGCTACTGATCTCGACCCTTGTGGTCTATGGTTGCCTGTTCTTTTTCCAGAAGTTCAAACTGGAAAAAATGCAGTGGTTTATCGTTGTCATGTCAGTGGTTTTTGGTGGAATTACACTGGCATTCAGTGATGTGACCTATATCAAAATGAAAGCGGTCATTATCAATATCGGGATTGGAATAGGTTTTCTGGTTACGCCCCTGTTTAACAAAGAACGTGAACCGATTATTAAAAAACTTTTGGGTTCGTTGCTTGAACTGACACCAAAAGGCTGGATGCGTCTAAACTGGGCATGGTGTGGGCAGTTCTTCTTGTTGGCGTCACTGCATTTCTTCTTTGGCTTTGTATTTATGCAGGGAAAATACTGGGGCGAATTCACGGCTTTCGGCGATATTATCGTTTCTATCAGTTACCTTGCTGTTATACTGATTTGCTTAAGAAAGCATTTTAAAGCCACTGACTAACCTGAATCATTTGAGCGACTACTATGCCATATTTTGTGCTGACCTGTACTGATCACGAAGGTACCTTAGAAAAACGTTTAGCAATTCGCCCCCAGCATGTAGAGCGTCTACAAAAGCTGGATGATGAGGGTCGCTTAATTGCTGCGGGTGCGCATCCAAAAGACCCGAATGATCCACAGGCTGGATTTTTAGGCAGCACCATCATTGTTGAATTTGAGATTCGTGAGGCAGTGGATGCATGGATTCAGGAAGAGCCATTTTTAAAAGAAGGGATTTACGCAAAGATTGAAGTAAAACCTTTCAACAAAGCTTTTCCAAAAGGGTAAATCATGCAAGTTGCCGTTAAAAGTCTATTCGCTTTTTGTTTATTCAGCTCAAGCGTATGGGCCGTTGAACCTCCATCTCCCACACCAGCAGTACAACCGAAATCATCTGTTACAGCCACTGCTACAAATGTGACTGGCACGGCAGCAAAGCCTTTAACGGCTGAACAAATTGCCAAGGCAAAACAGCAACAAGAAGCCAAAGTCAAAGCATTGGTTCAAGATCAAGCCAATCGCCTAAAACAACTTGAAAATGCCAATCTTGAAGCGCTCTCGCAAAATCAAGAATTACAACTCAAAAATGACAATCTTACTGTTCAGGTGCAGGTTCTACAAAGTGAACGCAGTGCCCAAATGTTCCTTTATGGCGCGATGACCATTGCGGTCGGTGTCATTCTAGGTTTCTTTATTGCCAGTTATGTTCACACTAAACGCCGCCGTCAGTGGTAAAACACGATTTCTTTATTTATGTCTCACTCATCAAAATTGCAAACTGCTGAATTAGACTGGGAAATAGTCGATGACATCGAAATTCCTATTTCTAAGCAATTCGGTGATGTTTACTTCTCTAAAGACAATGGTTTGCTTGAAACCCGACATGTATTTTTAAATGGCAATGATTTAACCGAACGCCTTTCTCAATTACATGATTATCAATATTTTTGTGTAGGTGAAACTGGTTTTGGTACAGGACTCAATATTTTGACCCTGTGGCAACTCTGGCAACAAGTTCGCTTAGATAATCACAGCCATTTACATGTTGTCAGCGTTGAAAAATTTCCATTAAATAAAGCTGATTTGATCCGTGCACTGAATGTTTGGACTGAACTCAAACCTTTAGCAGAAAAACTGATTCAGCAATATCCCTTGCCAATTGCAGGTTGTCATCGCTTAAGTTTTCCTGAAGAACGTTTTAGTATTGATTTATGGCTAGGTGATGCTCAGGATATTTTTCCAACGATTCCCAAAACCCAAACAGTGAATGCATGGTTTTTGGACGGTTTTGCCCCATCTTGTAATCCAGATATGTGGCAAGCAAATGTCTTAGATCATATGGTGCGTTTATCTGATTTTGGAACAACTTTCGCATCCTTTAGTGTCGCAGGCATAATCAAACGTGGGCTTAAACAACACGGCATCCAAATCAGCCGTCCACGAGGTTTTGGTCATAAACGAGAAATGCTCAAGGCGATTTGGCTAGATACCTCCCAAACTGAAACCCAGTCGCAAGATTCAGAAACAACTATTGCAGCTCCACCAAAGTCCGAAACATCAAAGCAACGTAAAATCGCCATCATTGGCGCAGGAATCGCAGGTTTAAGCTCAGCGTGGGCATTTGCTCAACGAGGACATCAAGTTACGATCTACGAGCAAAATGAGCCGCTTTCAGGTGCATCTGGCAATCCACTGGCGTTGCTCAATCCAAAACTATGCCCAATTGAACAGGCGCATGAACACTTGATGACCTTGAGTTGGCAACATGCCTTGAATTTTTATCCACAATTCAAGGCTTTTAGACCGATTCAAATACAGCAGATTGCCTTAAAAAATGCGGATGAATTATCAGGTCTAGTTGAGCAATATCCTGAAAACGTTTTAACTGCAAATACAACGCTTGAATGCTTTCCTGAAACAGAGTTTCCAAGCCTCACTTTACATCAGGCAGGTGCAGTTTCCCCTCATCAGTTACGTGATGAGATTTTACAACATGCTAATATTCGAATAGAAAAAGTAAAAATTTCTCGATTAGAGTCGACTGATAGCCAAGTTACACTCTGGCAAGACCAACAAATAATTGCCATAACGGATCATGCGATTGTCTGTTGTGCTAAACAAAGTGCTGAGTTATTTGAAAATTATCCTGTCTTAAAGCCAATTCGAGGACAAGTCAGCTGGGTTGAGAATAGCCAGCGGCCTTTAGCACTGGATCAGGCTTATAGTTATGGCGGCTATTGCATGCAACTGGATACTGCTCAATTGATTCTAGGCGCATCTTTTTATCCTAATCGGGATGATGCAGAAGTGCTAACAGAAGACCATGTGCATAACTACGAACTTATCCACAATGTCTTTCCAAAATATGCGCAAGGACTTCCCTCTGTAGATACTTGGCAAGGTCGAGCATCTGTGCGGGCACAAAGTTTGGATTATCTCCCCTTAGTTGGGAAAATACAAAATCTTGGTCAAATCTATACTTTTGCTGGTTTAGGATCGAAAGGTTTCTTATTTGCGCCATTATGTAGTGAAATCTTGGCAGCATTAATTTTAGGTGAACTTTGCCCAGTTCCTCAAAGTTTATTGGATAAATTAAATCCTCAAAGATTTGAAAAGAAATTAAAAGCTAAAAAACCTTATTATTCTGGGTAAATTGTTATTTTAGTTGTTCATTCTTTAAATTTGCCAAAATACCCAAGTATTTTGGCAAATTTAACTGATCTATGCGCCCTGTTCTAAAGCTAAGCCAGCATCACGTGCCGCACGTGTACCGCCCATCAATACAACATATTCACGAGAATCATCTAAACCGTCTAAAAGCTCTGCTGCGCGTGGTGCTTTACTACCACCACCACATAGAATATAAATCGGCTGATCCGCTGCAACCTGAGTCAAACTATCCGCAGTTAATTCAGCAATTGGACGATTCAACGCCCCTTTGACGTGTGCCTCTGCATAAGCTTTGGCATCTCGGACATCCCAAATGACTGCGCCTTCTGGGAACTCAAATGTTGTAATTTCTTGTTTACGGATCATTGTGCACTCCTTTGATGTAAACAACACTTGGCAAATGAAGAAAACACCCTTAGCATCTCAAATATTCTTTCCCTTTGTAAAGGTCTAACCATGCCTTCTTTTGATATTGTTTCTGAATTAGAGTTATTTGAAGTCAATCATGCTGTACAAAATACAGAAAAAGAGATTGCAACACGTTTTGACTTTCGTGGACAAGACGTTTCAATTGAGTTAAATGAAAAAAATAAAGAAATCAAAATCTCAACTGAAAGTGACTTCCAATGTGAACAAGTCTATACCATGCTTGAAAATCACTTCTATAAACGTAAGATTGATGTACAAGCTTTAGATCCACAAAAAGCGACTGCTTCTGGTAAAAATGTGGTCCAAGTGATCAAGCTGAAAGATGGACTTGACTCAGATACCGCAAAAAAAATTAATAAAGCCATTAAAGAAAGTGGCATCAAGGTGCAATCTTCTATCCAAGGAGACAAAATCCGTGTCACTGATAAAAAGCGTGATACTTTGCAACAGGTCATGAACTTTTTACGTGAACAGCAATTTGGTCTACCGCTTCAATTTAATAATTTCAAAGACTAAGCAATAGGTTCACTATGGCAAAAGATAACCGTCTTTATACGCTGGTTAAAACCACTTCTAAATTTCCAAAAGGTATTCGCAGTACATTATGGAGCAAAGCCTTTGGACGAGTTGTTCCAATGGTGGGCACTGCAAACATTCGCTATTTGGAAGTCGATAAAGACCATGTCACTGTGCGCATTGAAAACCAACGTAATATGCAAAATCATATTAAAGGGGTTCACGCAGCAGCAATGGCCTTACTCGCTGAAACGGCAACGGGTTTCCTAACAGGTCTACATATTCCTGATGATCGGATTTTGTTGATCAAATCACTGCACGTAGACTATTTAAAGGTTGCACAGGGTGGTTTAACGGCAAACGCAACATTATCAGCCGATCAACAAAAGTTTATCGCTGACAATGAAAAAGGCGAGTTATTGATTCCTGTGACCGTTATTGATGATTCTGGTAACGAGCCGATCCAATGCCAAATGCTTTGGGCATGGTTACCAAAACGTAAAAAATAATCTTAGATTTTAAAATAAAGCCCAATTCAATTTGGGCTTTATTGTTTTATCAGCTTGCTAAAAAATCTTGCTTAATTTGTTCTGAGATTTGTCGTTTATTACCATTCACATCCACAGCAACAAATGTAAAAACACCTTGAGTAATTCGAATCGGTTCACGTGAATTGTCGTGACTATTCCATACCTCGATTTGCACCTGTACGGAAGTATTGCCGACTTTCAAAATTTTAGTATAGCAACTAATCACATTTCCAACCTTAACAGGCACAAGGAAAGTCATTTCATTAATCGCAATGGTTGCACATCGTCCCTTACTCAAACGTTCAACATGAATCGCTCCTGCGAGATCCATCTGTGAAACAATCCATCCTCCAAAAACATCACCACTCCAGTTTGTATCTGCTGGCATAGCAATATTCTGCAAGGATAAAACCCCTTCTGGATGATTTGAACGTTCAGTCATGTTAATGTCCTTGATGGTGCTGTAATTGCTGATTTAACCATTGCTGAAGTTCTGGTGCTCTTAATGCACCACTTATTCTGGCCAATTCAGTCGTCTTATTCATTAAGACCAAAGTCGGAATACTGCGAACATTAAATGCAGCACTTAAACGTGGATTTGCCTCGGTATCAATCTTGGCAAAAACCACATACGGATTTTGCTTTGCCGCCTGGGCAAAATGGGGAGCCATCATCTTACAAGGTCCACACCACTCTGCCCATAAATCGATCAGCACAGGTAAATCAGTATTGGCAATAAACTGACTAAAGTTTTGTTCATTGAGTTCAATTGGCGCTAAAGTTAGCAATGGCTGATGGCATTGCCCACAGTTTGGATGAACGGCCAATTTTTCTTCAGGTACACGATTTTTTGCACCACAGGATGCACAGACAATAATCATTTACATCACTCCGATATGTTGATGTAAAAATTCTAATTGGGTTGTGACTGCTTTTTCAAACCATGAACCGTGATAAACCTCAAAATGTTTCATATCCCACTCATGATAGCTTACAAATGGTGCAATATTGGTCGCAGCTTCACGACTGGATGCAATTGGAATCAAAGAATCATGTTTCGCAGCAATAAACAAAACAGGAATATTAATTTTGCGTACAAATTGAATTGGACGATAGCGCATTAAATTAAAAAATACACGTGCAGGAACTTCACCACTCCAATAATAGTCAGGATTTACAATCGAATGATAACCATAATAACTATCGGAGGTCGGTAAAAAGCATAGTTTATGCTGATCTACAACTGGCAAAGTTTTAGGGTCTAAACCCATCTTAGACCCCATGTAATCCTGACTAGAACGCTTTAAAGCCTCTGGATAACGTTGTAATGGGTATAATTTTGCTGTTTCAGCGCCATCTACATAAGGTACTTGTACCATCACGGCCTGAATATTTTTAAGGTCAGTGGCTAAACTAAGCGCATATCCACCGCTTAGAGAAGTTCCCCATAAAATAATACGTCGACTATCAATTAATTTACAATTCGAAGCATATTGAACAATGGTTTTCCAATCATCCAGTTGAGCACTAAGTGAAACCAATTCCCGTGGTTTCCCTGTACTGCCACCCCAATAACGATAGTCAAACAGGATAACGGCATAACCTGCCTGAGCGAAACGTTGTGCATACTGAACCAGTTTGAATTGACGCAAACCCGCAAATCCATGCGCCATAAGAATGACGGCAGGTTTAATATTGGTCTTTGGTAGGTAGAAATCTGCTGCTATGGTTTCTTCGCCACTAGGAACATACAACGGCTCAACTGTATAGGTGTGCATGCGCGCTCCAATGCTTTATCTTATGACTTATCATGATTTATTTACTATAGACATTTAAACTCAAGATCAAGCTTAATGCTATGATAGAGCATAAAATGTTTTGTTTGTTTTTGGAGTGACAAGATGTCAGAGAATGTTGGTTTTGCGGGTCAAATCGGCCCTGAACACGTAGAACAAGTGGTTGAAAAAGGATTCAAATCCATAATCAATAATCGCCCTGATTTGGAGGGCGGTCCTGAACAACCAACCAGCGCACAGATTGAAGAATCAGCACGTAACGCAGGTTTGGATTATGTTTACCAACCAGTTGTTGCAGGTCAGATTACCGAGTTGGATGTTCGCACATTTGCAAACCATTATAATGAATTACCCAAGCCAATCCTGATGTTCTGCCGTACTGGGAATCGTTCTAACAATCTGTATCAGTTAGCCAAGCAAATGGATTTGTTGGAGGATTAATAAAAAATCTTCAAATAAAAATGGAAGCTCGAAAGCTTCCATTTTTTCATTCAGGCATTATGGACAAGTGAATGATGTACCATAAGGACTAACTTCATTTGGTGAATATGTACCATCACTAGAATAATCACTTGCTAGTGAAGCTAGACCTAAACTATAAGTCGTACGATTTGGTAATGATGCAACAGTTGCTGATGCTCCTACCTGCACTGTTAACCACTGTGCATAGATTTTTGGATAACGCATGGCAAAGTCAAACTTACCATTAGCATCAGTGGTAAATGTATTTTGCTCGGCACCAGACTGGCTCACAAACGTCACCACTTTCACAGGCGTATTATTCGCTCCCACAGCCGTACCTGCTGGGTCTGCTGCACATGCATGGACATTATTTGATGCTGGATTGAGCAGAACATCATCTGTTAAATCAGTTACTGTACCATTACTATTCACTGGTCGACCAAAAGAATCCAGATAAATATTACTTACAATCACATCATCCGTTGTATCAGACGGTGTATAGTTATTATGTCTTCTTACTCCAGCATTTGTATAGATATTTGCAGTATCCTGCGTAATAGCTCCATCATAGTATGGCTGCCCTGCAAACACCCATTTCTGTGCTGGATCAGAACCAGCTTTCGGAGCCAATGCCCATAAGTTCCGTCCTTTGATATACGTCAGTGGTGTAGAATCTAAAGTGACGACTTGATTAGCTAATGGCTTACCATCAAAATCAACCACACTCACAGACATATTCTTGGTGTAATAAACTCCATCACTTGAAGATGCGACTTCTGTTGGATTGACACCAATTACAATTGAAGCAACAGGTGCTTGTACTGCAGCCTGTACGATATCAATCATTGAGATTTGTGTGGCATCGGCATAGCCTGTTTCACTAAAGCGTGCTGTCAAATGCAAATCATCATTAACGAATTCGGTAGCTGTATAATTTCGGCGTGCATTTTCATCTACCTTGATTTTAAACACAGCCTGACCATTCGCATCAGTGGTTAAACCTGAAGCACCAACAATAACAGCACCATTGCGAGCAAAATCAGTAAGACCTAGCGTAATATATTTTCCAGAAACACCACCACCATTCGTATCAAGTAAAGTCACAGTAACATCTGCTGTGTCATCACGTACACTCATGGTTGGTTTTGCTGCAATACGTAAAGAATATCGAGCAGGTTGTACTGTTGTTGTACCTGAATTATCAACTGTTGCAATACGATAAATTTGAGTGGCTTTTTCACCAATTTCATCCGTATTCGTTGCTGTTAACTCAATACCACTTGCCAATAATAAGTCTTTATCTACAGTTGCTCCATTAATAGCAACAGAGAAGAAAGCATTACCATTTGAATCCGTTTTGACTGTTACTGGCCCACCACTTGTATTGACTGGACCACTAGAACCAGGATTACCAATAGTTAATCCACCTGCATTATTTGCTGCAAGTGTGACTTCCTGATTGCGTACAGGTTGATTAGCTCGATCCAACAACGTCACCGTCACAATTGAACGATCACCATTCACATCCATGGCTGACTTACTGACATTACTAAATACAAGATGGTAATTACTGCTTGGCTGATTCACATTAAAATGAACTGTTTGGGTACGAACAACCCCATTCGGTAAAGTAATTGAAGCACGAACATCTACACCATTTGCCAATAAGTCCGTATATTGCTTGCCTGTAATTTTAGTTAATTTCAGGGTGACTTTTGCATTACCACTTGTGTCAGTTGTAATAACAGCCGTTTCTTGACCATTGATCGTCACACCATTTAATGCAGAATCAATCACATTAAATGTTACAGGATAACTCTTAATCCCTGTTGCCGTATTATCAACTAATTTAGCAAACACTTCAGAAGTATCGCCACTTGCCAATAAATCATCTTTTGATGTATTCATGCTTAGGTTCATTGCTTCTGTTGGCACAGAAACATTCACTCTACCAACTTGAGTAACAACAGGCTGCGTCGTACTGTTATTGTTATAGGTTGAAACAGCATAAGTAATACCTTTTTCAACTAACAGTTGATCAATGCTATCACCATTCTCTACCGTCACAGTAAAATAAGCGATACCATTTACATTGGTTGTCGCACTGGTCTTATCCACTTTGACTCGTGAACTTAAACCTGCCGCCAAACCAAAATTAATTTCTTTATTTGCCAAAGGATTGCCATTCGCATCTTCAGCCTTAACAGCTACAATGCTTGTACCACCTAAAACTGAAATTACTGGCTCTGACAATGTTGTGGTTAATGCTACAACATCTTTTGCAACTGGAGCTTTCACCATCACCTGCATGGTTTGGCTCAGTACAGAACCATCAGCTTGTACAACAGATGCAGCAAGTGTAATACCATTAGCAACCAAATTTTCAATCATTTGATCATTGCCAGCTTTTACGTTTACTGTAAAGGTTGCATTGCCATTTACATCTGTCTTTTTACTTGCACCACCCACAAAGGTTACACCATTTGCAGTCGCTGCAGCATTTAAACCAAAGCCGACTAATTTATCCTTGAGTGGGTTACCATCTTTATCAAATACTTTCGTGGTAAAGGTGAAAGTATCATTATCAGCAGTAACAATACCTTTTGAAGTCACCAGTTCTACACGTTGTGCATCTTTAGCAACTTCTGCTTCATCTGCTACAAACTGTAACACCGTATTTTGTGTCACATTTGTACCTGCATCATGAGTATAAGTTGCCGTTGCCTGCACACCTGCCAATAAACCTTTAATTTGTTCAGCACTTAAGTTTGCTGGAGCAGTATAAGTTACAGTAAAGTTTACTGAACCATCAGCTCCTGTTGTTTGATTTGTTGGGGTGACGTTAATCGTCAAACCTGCTGGAACATTATTTAAAGCAAGTTTAATTAACTTACCTGCAAGCGCCTTGCCCTTGTTATTAAAGGCTTTTACTATAAGAGTTGTTGTGCCACCTGTTGTCTTAATTGCACCATTTACATTATCCAGTGTTAAATAACTGAGTTCTGATAATGTAGCAGCAGAGCTTACATTGATTTGGGTTGTTTGTGTAAATGTACCAGAACCATCACCCTGCGTAGCTGACGCACTAATACCAATGCCTGATGCAGCCAAAGTATCTACTGCTTCTTTCGTCGTAGTTTTAACTTCTAAGACAACAACAGCCTGACCATTTGCATCTGTTTCAACAACGGTTGATCCACCAATAACATCTTTAAAATTAACGCTATTTCTAATGATGTTATTATCAACACCCCAGTTATCAATCGCTAAAGTTACTTGGCGACCTTTAATCAAATTACCATTTTTGTCTTTTAAAGTGACTGTGGTCAAAACTGTTTGAGGTGTGCTGGTATCCATTACCAAGCTAGGTTTTTCAACCACCAAGTCCATACGCTGAATATTGACTTGATCAATCGCAAATTGTTGCGTCATGTTTTGCGTTGTATTAATACCTTTATTATTGGTATACGTTGCAATCACTTGAACCCCTGACAATAAGCCCTGGATCTGTTCAGGTGTTAAAACTTTTGCTGCATTATAAGTCACCGTAAATGTTGCTTCACCATTGCCATTTGTTGGTTTGCTTGCCATATCAAGTTTAATATCTAAACCTGTTGGCACATTATTAAGGCCTAACTGAATCGTTTTACCACTTAAAGCTGTACCTGTACTATTAAACGCTTTAACGATAATGGTTGAAGTACCGCCAGTTGTCGCAATCAGTCCAGAACTGTTCACAGTCATATAACCAACTGCTTCAGAGCTAATGCTTACTTTGGTATTTTGTGTAACTGTCCCACTACCATCAGATTGTACTGCGGAAGCAGTGATACCAATTCCCGATGCCATTAAGGCATTCACTGCATTTTCAGTTGTTGGATTGACATTTAAATCAATAATCGCCTGACCGTTGGCATTCGTTGAAACTACAACAAGGCCACCTGTCGCACCTGCGAAGCTCACGCCATTTTGGACAGCTTCTGCATTCAACGCCAAGGTCACTTGACGATTCTTGATCACCTGACCATTTTGGTCTTTGAGCGTAACCGTAGTTTTAACCGTTTGTGCAGCTGTAGTATTCACAACCAATGCGGCTTTATCAACCACCAAGTCCATACGCTGGATATTTGCCTGATCAACGTAGAACTGCAACATGGTGCTCTGTGTGATATTTTTGTTGGTGCTGGTGGTATAGACCGCATTGGCTTGAATACCAGCCAGCAATGCCTTGATCTGTTCAGCTGTTAAATTAGTTGGTGCAGTATAAGTCACGATAAACTGTGCTGTACCATCCAGAGCAGTTGTTTGAGTTGCAGTATCAACTTTAACATCCAAACCAACTGGCACGTTATTCAGACTTAACTTAACCGCTTTACCACCTAGTGCCTTACCATCACTATTCAATGTTTTAACAGTAATTGTTGATGTACCACCTGCGGTACCAATCGCATTGTTACTTTCAGTAATTAGGGACGCCACTTCATTTTGAGATGCTTCTGACAAAATATTGACTTTAACATTTTGGGTGATGGTACCACTGCCATCTGCCTGAATGGCTGATGCACCAATACCAATTCCTGATGCAACCAGAGCATCCACTGCCGCTTGAGAGGTTGGATTGATACTTAAAATAATTTCCGCTTGACCATTTGCATCAGTTGAAACCGCAATTAAACCACCAGCAGCAGCGAAGCTCACGCCATTTTGGACAGCTTCTGCATTCAGGGCCAAGGTCACTTGACGGTTTTTAATGGCCTGACCATCGCGATCTTTCAAGGTGACTGTGGTTTTAACGGTTTGTGCCGCTGTGGTATTCATCACTAAAGCTGATTTATCAACCACCAAGTCCATACGTTGAATATTGACTTGATCCGCATAGAACTGGATGACGGTATTTTGTGTAATTGCCTTATTTGCGCTAGTCGTGTAGGTTGCACTTGCCTGAATACCAGCCAGCAACGCCTTGATCTGTTCAGGGGTTAAACTGGTAGAGGCATTATAAGTCACATTAAATTTAGCACTACCTGTTGCATCTGTTGTTTGGCTGGCTTGATCAACTTGAATATTGACACCTGCTGGTACATTATTCAGGCTTAATTTAACCGCTTTACCACTCAGTGCTTTATTGTCTGCACTAAAGGCTTTCACCGTAATAATCGATGAACCACCTGTTGTGGCAATCGTGTTATTACTCTCAGAGGTTAAATAACCCACTTCATTTTGAGATGCCTCAGATAACACATTGATTTTTAAGCTTTGCGTCACTGTGCCTGAACCATCACCTTGTACTGCCGCAGCACGGATACCGATCCCCGAGGCAACAAGCGCATCAACTGCTTTCTGAGTATCTGGATGAACTTCCAGTGTCACCACTGCCTGACCATTGGCATCTGTTGAAACAACAGTTGAACCACCAATCACGCCTTTAAAATTCACACTTGTAAATAGGATGTTGTTATCTGTACCTAGATCATCCAGTGATACTGTCACTTGACGGTTTTTAATCAGATTACCATCTTTATCTTTTAAGGTGACGGTTGTTAATAACTCCTGTGATGTCGTAGTGTTTACGACTAAAGCCAAGCCTTTTTCAACCACCAAGTCCATACGCTGAATATTCACTTGATCAGCATAGAACTGTAGCATAGTACTCTGAGTAGTATTCTTGCCTGCACTATTGGTATACGTTGCAAGGGCTTGAATGCCTGCTAATAATGCCTTGATCTGTTCAGGTGTTAAAACTGTTGGTGCCGTATAGGTCACGTTAAACTGAGCTGTACCATCCGCAGCCGTTGTTTTCGTTGCGGCATCAACCTTAACATCCAGACCTGCTGGGACATTGTTTAGGTTCAATTTAACTGTTTTACCGCCTAAGGCTGTGCCATCACTATTAAAAGCTTTAACGGTAATGGTTGACGTTCCGCCTGTTGTGGCAATTGTACGGTCACTATCACTAGTCAAATATGCAACTTCACCTTGTGTGGCCGCAGATAAAATATTGACTTTAATATTTTGGGTGATGGTACCACTGCCATCCGCCTGAATGGCTGATGCGCCAATACCAATTCCTGATGCAACCAGAGCATCCACTGCCGCTTGAG
>NZ_KB849340.1:474394-478577 GCF_000368305.1 Acinetobacter sp. CIP 102129 | reverse complement strand
CAGGGCCAAGGTCACTTGACGGTTTTTAATGGCCTGACCATCGCGATCTTTCAAGGTGACTGTGGTTTTAACGGTTTGTGCCGCTGTGGTATTCACAACCAAGGCTGATTTATCAACCACCAAGTCCATACGCTGGATATTCATCTGATCAACAGCAAATTGTAACATGGTACTTTGAGTAACATTTGTACCTGCATCAGATGTATAAGTAGCAGCTGCTTGAACGCCTGCCAATAAACCTTTGATCTGATCAGCCGTTAAACTTGTTGGCGCAATATAAGTCACGACAAACTGTGCTGTACCATCTGCACCTGTGGTTTTAGTAGCTGCATCAGCCTGAATTTTCAAACCTGCTGGTACATTATTCAGGTTCAATTTAACTGCTTTACCACTTAAAGCTATTCCATTCGCACTGAATGCTTTAACTGTAATCTTGGTTGAACCGCCTGTTGTCGAAATCGTATTATCACTGTCCGTGGTTAAATAACTGACTTCATTTAAAGCTGCCTGAGACAAAATACTAACCTTAGTACTTTGAACAATATTACTGCCATCCGCTTGTAAAGCAGATGCACCAATGCCAAGACCTGAAGCAATTAACGCAGCAACTGCATTACCATCTTTGGGTTGAACCGTTAAATCAACTGTAAATTGACCACTTGGATTGGTCACCACAGTCATTGAACCACCTATTGCGCCATTAATACTCACGCCATTTTGCAAGGCTTCTGGATTAATTGCCACAGTGACTTGACGGTTCTGAATCACATTTCCAGCATCATCTTTTAGCGTTCCAGTTGCTTTGACAGTTTGCGCAACCCCAGCTTTCACAACCAAGACAGGTTGGTCAACAACCAAATCCATGCGCTGAATATTTACTTCTGTTTCAAAATAAGTCAACTTAACTGTTTGTGAAACACTATTTCCATACTTCGCGTCAATCACTAAACCATCTTGTAATAATTTTGCTTGATCTACCTTGGAAAGATTTGTTGGCTCATACACTACTGTAAATTTCACTTCACCAGCAGCATTTGTGGTCAGTACAGCCCCTTCCTTAATACGAATTCCTTTCGATTGCGATAAGCTTAATGCAATATCTTTATTCGTAAGCGCAATACCACTACTATTATACGCCTTAACTGTCACTATTCTTTCAGCATTGTTGGCAACATTAATTGCATCAAGTTGCTCAATCGCTAAATAAGCAACATCAACAGTTCCCTGATTTGAAGCCACAACCATGACTTTTGCTGTTTGCGAAACATTTGTATTATCTACAGATGCAGTAACTAACAAGCCAGCATCGACTAAAGCCTTTACTGCATCTGTATTAGGCGCAGCCAACTGTACTGTAAACTTCGCCTCACCATTAACAGTGAGTTCTGTTGGTTTAACAAGTTTTACTCCATTATTTTTTGCCACATCAGAAAGCGTTAAATTAATTTTACGTCCATTAATTGGCTGACCATTCTCATCAATCGCTTTGACTGAAACTTCAAACATATCATTTGAAGCAACCACAACGCCTTTACCTAAAGAAATAGCAAGTTGTTTTACCTCAACATTATCACTTTGCTCATAATAACGCACATAGGAAGTTTGAGTGATTGCAGCGCCAGTTGTTGGTTGATATTTTGCAGTAAGTAAAACCCCTTTTGTCTTAAGCTCATTTAATACAGCAGAATCTAAAGTACGGCCATCATATTCAACAATGAAAGCTGCCTCACCTTGAGCATTAGTTTTCGCTTTAGAACCATTTTTAATTGTTAAGCCATAAGCCTGAGCCTGATCAATATTTAGTGTAATATCCTGATCTGTAAGTACACCACCATTTTGATCGACAGCTCGAACGGTAACTGTTGTCTGCCCGCCTTTTACATTAATCATTGAATTTGGATTAATACTTAAATAACTCACATCAACCGCTTGTAATGGTGCGGCCTCGACCATAATTTGTGTGTTTTGCTTAACAGTTGAACCATCTGCCAGCGTCGTACTCACAGCAACTGCAATACCTGATTTTACTAAATTATCAATAGATTGCTGATTAAAGGCATCTACATTTAAAGTAAATATTGCATAACCACTAGCATCTGTTTGTTTAACTACTGCTTTATCACCACCGACTGATACACCATTCTCGGTAACCGCTGGAGCTAAACCAAGTGTGATTGATTTATTTGCAACAAAACTACCATCAGCACTGATAGCACGTACTTTCACCTGAACAGTATCATTTTTTGCTGAAACAACACCTTTCGTTGGAGTCAACTCTATACGTTGTACATCTTTTTCCAATACTGCATTTTTATTAGTAAAATTAATTCGGGTGGTTTGGGTTAATGTATTACTATTAACGGTGTTATAACTTGCAACAACAGTTACACCATTTGCAAGTAAATTATTCAGTTCATTAGCAGAAACACTAGCCTTATTGAATTTTAAAGTAAAAGCCGCCTGACCATTTGCATCAGTTGTTATTTTAGAACCATTTGTAATCGTCAGCCCATTATTTTGACTGTTTGGCACAGTTAAATTAATTTGTTTATTTGCAACAGTTCCACCTTTTGCATCTTTAGCAGTGACTGTAACAGTTGCTTCACCATTATCGACATCAATTGTATTTGAACCAATCGCCATCAAATAAGATACATCTTCCGTTGCTACAGAAACAACGGTTATCTTACTGACCTGAGATGAAACAGTACCATCCGCTGAAGTTGCTGTAATATTGATCCCATTATTCACCAACAATTGACCAGTTGGATTTAAACTATTTGCTTCAGTTTTAATTGTAAAAATAGCCTTACCATTTTCATCTGTTTTTACAGTGGCATTCGCTAATTTTGCTCCATATTCAACGGCTGCATCATCCAGCTTTAAAGTAATATCCTTACCTGCAACAACCAAGCCCTCAGGGTTTTTTGCAATAACCTCTACGTTAATTGTACCACCAATCGCATCTATCTTATTATTTGCTGAGGTAGACAATGTCAAACTGCTCATTGTATTCTTAACTGAAATGACTTGAGCTGTAGAAATTTGGGTTTTAATAGCTCCAGATTGTTCTGTCAAAGTCGCTTCAAGTGCAATACCTGATGCAATTAATGCTGCTCGATCAGCTTCTTTACCTTTTGGTAGTACTAGAGTGAATACAACATAGCCTTCATTATCAGTTACTGCACTAGAGGCACCTTTAATTGTTACATTATTATTCTTAAAATCTTTTACCGTAAGCGATACATTCTCATTTGGAACACCACCACCATTATTGTCTAACACACGAACACGTACAGCCCCTTCACTACCAGATACTTGTAAAGGTGTAATATCATCAAACTTTAGTTCATATTGACTCTGAACAACTGTTCCAGCACCTGTAACCGTTGCTTTACTTTGATTTTGAATTTTTGTACCCACAATTGTAGTGGTAAATAGTAACTCCGTCAGCGCTTTATTTGAACCATCAAGGGTAACTGTAAATTTAACTGTACCATCATCACCTGTTGTTTTTGTAGAAGCATCACTTGTAGCTCCATTAGTAGCACTATCTTTAATATTTAAATTAATTTCTTTTCCTGAAACCCCTCCACCGTCTTTGTCTACTGCTTTTGCAATAATTTCAACGGTATCTCCTGTAGCTTTTAAAGTACTTTTACTTAATTGAATTGTAACTCCTGCAACTTCTTTTACAGTGCCTGAATCATTAGGATTATTTGTGTTTGTATTAGAGTTTGTATCCCCATAATACCCACCACCACCACCACAGGCAGCAAGAGCAAGGGAAGTTGTTAATACCGTAGTATTTACCCCAATTTTCTTTAAATTTTTCAAATATGCCATATCAGTAATATCCATCTTATTTAATATAATAGTCTTACAATAGAATTAAGACTTTTGTACAAAAATTTACTCGAAATAATATATTTTATCAATTCGTAATACCACTTTTATCGTCAAAAAAGTGAACTATTTGGCAAAAAAATATTTAAATTTTTTTGTTACTTATAATGCAAAAATATTGTTCAATAAATACCAAGACAAGGAAACTGTGATTTTATAATTCTCATTCCTACTTGATTTTGAGATAAATACTTGAGTTAAAATAGAAATAAAAAACCTCCCAACATTGGTTGGGAGGTTTAGTATTTAAAAGCTGGCGATGACTTACTCTCACATG
>NZ_KB849340.1:64460-468579 GCF_000368305.1 Acinetobacter sp. CIP 102129 | reverse complement strand
TCCAATATTCCCCACTGCTGCCTCCCGTAGGAGTCTGGGCCGTGTCTCAGTCCCAGTGTGGCGGATCATCCTCTCAGACCCGCTACAGATCGTCGCCTTGGTAGGCCTTTACCCCACCAACTAGCTAATCCGACTTAGGCTCATCATTTAGCGCAAGGTCCGAAGATCCCCTGCTTTCCCCCGTAGGGCGTATGCGGTATTAGCATCCCTTTCGGAATGTTGTCCCCCACTAAATGGCAGATTCCTAAGCATTACTCACCCGTCCGCCGCTAAGATTAGGTGCAAGCACCCAATCCCCGCTCGACTTGCATGTGTTAAGCCTGCCGCCAGCGTTCAATCTGAGCCATGATCAAACTCTTCAGTTTAATATCATTTGTGCTTTATTCTAAGCACCAAATCTGGCTCATCAATTTTCTGACTAAAAATTCGCTCAAATAAACTTCGAGTAATTTCTACCATTCAATCAATGATAATATATCGATCAATCAATCAGTAAAAATCCACACAAGTTGTTCTTCTATTCTCTTAATGATCTTCTCAATGATTCGTCATCATCAAGCTAGGTCGGCTATGTTACCCTAAATCTCTTTAAAGTCAACAGGCAATTTCGATATTTTTAAAACTTATCAATCAACCCAAGAATCTAACCACTTTAGCCAAACCCTTGTTTCTCAACAAGTTTTTATCTGCATCACCGCCGATGAGTGGCATTCTACAGCATTTCAGGGCAGGTGCAAGGGCTTTTTTCAGTTATTTTATTTAAGTGAGTGATTTTTAAACATCTCGATTGGTTTTTGTGGTTTTTTCTTTTGGATTAAGAACTTTTTTTAAACAATCAAGTCCAGTAGTATATGTATTCTTGCTTCACACTTTTTGGCACTTTTGATTGAAAATACGGTTTGTAATGACAAAAGCACGATTTATGTTGTTTGCGGTATCTATTACTGTGAGCCAGATTTGCTACGCCATTTCAAACCATAACTTTTATGAACTTGCCCCAACAATATTAAGTTATAGTAAATGGTCGAATACAACCCGACCCACCATTTGTGTCATTGACAACCCTGATGCAGCCGTACAATTCCAGACCAGTATTAAAGAGCTCAGCTATGATTATCAGGTACAGGCTGTAACAGCCAAAGACTTTGCCAAGGCAGAGTGCCATGTTGCTTATTTTTCTACAACAATACCTCAGCAGCAGCAAAGCTTGATTCAAGCCTATCCATCCCGATCTTTGCTGTCATTGAGTACCAATAACCCTGACTGTGAAGTCGGCAGTATTTTCTGTTTATATCATAAAAAAACTTTTTCTACCTTTAAGGTTAATTTGGATGCTTTAAGTTATTCCAAAGTTCACATCGACCCTCGCGTCTTGATCCTGGCAAAGAATGCGGAGTAGTTAACGTGATTTCGAATTTATATCAGTCCACTTCATTACATGTGCTGTTCCGTAAATCACAGTTTACGATTTTTGCGATTACCTTTGTGATCTGTTCATTTACCTTTGCCACCATCTCCATGTTTACCATGGAAACTTACGCGAAGCAGAATCTACAGTTACTTAGCCAGACTGTGCTTTAACGGATTCAACCTGCTGTGGTTTTCCGCGATAAAGGGCAATTGACCAAATACTGGATGATTACACGACTGAGCATGCAATCCGCAGCATCCACGTCTATGATCCACAAGACCAGCTACTGGCAGAAAGTACCAAGAAAATTGCCCGTACCACTTTGCTGCAAGGCTTATTAGACAAATGGTTTTTGCATGACCCTGTTCGATTGAGGGTTGTGCATCACAAGAAAAAAGTGGGCGAATTGGTACTCTATGGTAGCTCTGAGAATATTCTGCATTTTCTCATCACCATCATTATTGGTCTGGCCATTTCAATGGTCTTCATTGTGATTGCGTTGTTATGGTCAGTGAACCTAACCTATCGCCAGATTATGCAGGCAATCAAGCCATTAACACATATCGCCCAACTGGTAAGTGACCAAAAGGCATATAATTTACGGTTCCCCAATAACCATATTAAAGAGTTTCAAAACTTAAATACCGTATTTAATGAATTACTGGAAGAGATTCAGGTTTGGCATACCCATCTTCAAAAAGAAAATCACCAGCTTTCATTTCAGGTTCATCACGACCAGTTGACAGGTATGCCCAATCGTCATTATTTTTGAAAATCCGCAATACCGCCACAACTCGGCCTTATTGTTCATCGACAATAATAAGTTTAAGGCCATTAATGATGAGTATGGCCATCTCGCAGGTGATGTGGTTTTAAAGGAAATAGCAAAACGTTTAGGACAGTCCTTCGGCATGAGGACTTTATTGCGCGTTTGGGTGGTGATGAGTTTGCAATTATTTTGCATACCATTCACCATGCCGACCACTTGCAGGCAATTGCCGAAGCCTTGCTGGGAAGTTGCAGGGAACCTTTGGATTTTAACGGTCAATTGATTCATTTTGGTTTTAGTCTGGGTATCGCATTCTCCCATTTTGCAGAAAATCCAGAAGACCTGATTATGCAGGCCGATCAGGCGATGTATAAAGCTAAAAATTTAAACCCGCATTGGTTTCTTTATAAACCAGAAATTTAGGACATGCTATGTACACCCGCACCATTAGAATTTCATTTATAGCATTACTTTGCCTAACATTGGCTGGCTGTTTAAGTTTTGGTCCCCTGAAATATCGTCAGGTCAAAATGTTGAAAAAAGAGGGTTTCATCCTTACCGATGAGGGCTGGAACCTGGGTTTACCTGAGCGTTTGCTGTTTGACTTTAATAAGGCGGACATTAAGCCTGAACATGGTCAGAAAATTAACCGACTGGCAAAACAACTAAATAAATACGATTTGCATAAATTAAAAATTGTGGGTCATACCGATGATATTGGTCATCCAGAATATAACCAGAAACTATCTGAGGAACGTGCCCAAAGTGTTGCCTCAATTTTTGTACAGCAAGGTTTTAAACCAAACGACCTGACTGTGATCGGACGTGGTTCAAGCCAGCCATTTGTACCCAATACGTCTGATGAAAACCGTGCCAACAATCGCAGGGTTGCGGTTATTATCATTCCATAATAGGGTCTAATCCATAAAAAAGCTGACTTCATTCAAGTCAGCTTTTTCATTTATATCAACTCAATAATATCAATGGTGGGTGGCACACGAAACCGAAATGGAACACCCACCATCCCCGTCCCCACCGTCACAAATACATCTGCATGTTCATGTGAGTAAAAGCCTTTTTTGTGCCCCAAAATCGAAACCCGTTTCATAATGTAGCTGGTGACCCACGGCAGTTCAATTTGTCCGCCATGTGTATGTCCAGATAGCATCAGAGGATGGCTTGGCAATTCTGGCACCATATCCACCGTATCAGGATTATGGGATAAAATCAGCCACGGCTTATCCTGTGGCAACTCAGGTAAAAAACGCATATTGGCTTTTCCTGCCCATAAATCCCCGATGCCAACCAGACGGAACTCATCAAATTCAACAATCTTGCCCTCAATATCCATCACATTGTTTTCAGACAGCGCTTTTGCCAATAGTTTCTGGATTGGTGGCCCTGGATACTGTTCATCATGGTTACCTGACACAGAATAAACAGGCATTTGTATTTCCCTTAATACTGCCAGTTCCTGCACCAAACGATTTTCAGGTTCATAGGTCCAGTCTCCAGCCACCACAACAAAATCGGGCTGTTCCTGATTTAATTTTTTGACAATGGTTTTGAGTTGGCGTTCATGTCCTGAAAATAACCCTACATGCATGTCCGCAACCAATGCCACTTTCACAGGTTTGGTAAATTCACGCTGTGGATTTAAACGGTATTGATGGTATTTCACATGAACCTGATGTGGCTCAATGAAACGCGCATAGATCAACACACTGCTTAACAGAAACACAAAAATGGTTTGGTGGGGGGTGTAGTAATCTGACCAACCTGCATAGAGGCTAAAAAACCAAAGTGGCACCAGCAGATAAGACAGGTAAAAAGCCAGCAAATGCACGAATGCCTTAAACGGATGGATGGTTTCGGTGCGCGCCTGATGCACCCAGGCCTGAATCAGTGCCCACAGTGCCAGCACCACAAACAGAAGATAGAAAACTAAAATAACTGGATCTGAATTTAACAGCGCAGAGCTCATTCACCTCACCTCAGGGCCATTATCACATCTCATATTTATATTTTTCGATGAAATGCTATACTCAAGCCGAACTTTTAATCAGTAATAATTATGACGCAATCTGCCCGTATAAATAACAAACATACAAAAATAAGTACAACTACTTACAATAAAAGTATGCTTGCGATTTATTGCAGTATTGCGATCACGGTAACGGGTTGCAGCACCTTACCCAAACATACAATAGAATCCATTCCTGAAACTACCTTGCAGGTGGACACCACCCAGACCACACTGGCGCAAATCATTCAACCCCTACAGGAACAGCATCCTGACCTTACGGGTTATCTGGTGTTGTTTGAGCCGCTGGAGGCCCTGGCGACCCGCCTAAGCCTGATTGACAAGGCGGAGAAAAGGCTGGATTTACAGTATTACATCTGGGATAACGACAAGGTTGGCTCACTGGCCCTGCATGCGCTGATTCGTGCCGCAGACCGTGGCGTCAAGATTCGCCTGCTGATTGATGATAACAATGCCAAATCAACCGAGGGAATTTTTCTGGCATTGGCACAGCATCCTAATATTGAAGTCAAGCTGTTTAACCCCTATCGCTTTCGGAAATATCGTGCGCTCGACATGATTCTGGACCTGAAACGCATCAACCGACGCATGCACAACAAGAGCTTCATCGCAGACCATCAGGTTGCCCTGATTGGCGGGCGCAACATGACCAATCAATATTACAATGTCAGTGACAACTACCAGTTCTCTGATGTTGATGTGATGCTGGTCGGCACGGCGGTGAAAGATATTTCACATTCCTTTGATGAATACTGGAGCCATGAATATGCCTACAAAGTGCAGGAAGTGGTCAATCAAAGTGCCCATCATCTCAGCTATGAAAGTTTAAAACGGCAGCTTGATGAGCACTACGAGCGAGTTACCGTACAAAACTATCTGGATTTAACCAGCAACTCTCAGGCCATTGACTCACTGATGAGTCGGGATATTCAATTGGATT
Source organism: Acinetobacter sp. CIP 102129 (assembly GCF_000368305.1). Taxonomy (NCBI): domain Bacteria; kingdom Pseudomonadati; phylum Pseudomonadota; class Gammaproteobacteria; order Moraxellales; family Moraxellaceae; genus Acinetobacter; species Acinetobacter sp. CIP 102129. The sequence goes on along the minus strand of NZ_KB849340.1, from coordinate 463,415 downwards.
GGGTCAAGGCGGAAGTGGTCAAGGATTCACCCGACAAGATCAAGTCTAAGGCAAAAAAGAAAGAACACCTCAATTTCCAGCTTATTCAGCATCTCGAACAACCTGAAAAAAACGTTGACCTGATTTCAGCCTATTTTGTTCCTGAAAAAAAAGGGGCAAAAATGCTGACCGATTTGGCAAAGGATGGCGTTAAGGTACGGGTTCTGACCAACTCGTTCAAGGCCAATGATGTCGCGGTGGTCCATGCGTTTTATGGCAAGTATCGGCAGAACTTATTGGAACATGGTGTACAGCTCTATGAATTTTTACCTGCGCTGAATAAAAATGATCTGGACAAAAACACCGAGGATTTGGCGAAAAAGGCCAAGGTCAGCATAAAGGGCTTAAGCCGTTCAAGCCTGCATGCCAAATTGATGGCACTGGATGAAAAACAGGTTTTTATTGGTTCGTTTAATTTTGACCCACGCTCGGCCTATCTCAATACTGAGATTGGTGTACTGCTCAACAGCCCACCACTTGCCCAGGCGGTTCACACCACAATGGATGAGAACCTCAGCAAATATGCCTATAAACTGGTGCTGGATGCCAACAAGAAAATTACCTGGCAGCGTCAGACACCTCAAGGCCCTGTTATTTATACCAAAGAACCACGCATGAAATGGTGGCAAAGGGCTGGCATCAAGATGCTTTCATGGCTACCAATCGAGGGATTTATGTAGCCTCTGTGCCATCTGGCATCACCTTAAGTACCTTACGCTGCAACTCCAGCAAACCTGCACGCATTTGCTGCTCAACTTCCCTGGTCAAGGTCTCCACGGTATGCCCTGTTACAGGAACTGCAGGCAATGTCAGTAGGTGGGCCGTGACTTTGGGCATTTCCAGAACGCGCTGCACATGCTCCGCAAAAGTCATTTCACCAATAAATGGGGCCACCATGTCCAGCTCACCATTCTGGTTGACATAGCAAATCACGCAGATCTGGACGGGTCGCTGGGCCTCAATAGCGGCTCCAAGCAATCTGCCATGTACTTTTTTAACCTTTGTGCCATCTGTGGTGGTAGCCTCAGGGAAAAACAGCACGGGAATATCCTGTTTTAAAAACTCGGTAATTTGCTCACGAATCCGAATGGAGTCACCTGAACCACGTTTAATGAACAGGGTTCCACCGCCCTTTGCCAGATTTCCCAAAATGGGCCATTTTTCCACTTCGGCTTTCGCCAGAAAGAAAATACGGGCACCTGAACCCAGTACCGCCACATCCAGCCATGAAATATGATTGCTGACCCAAAGTGCAGGTTCACGGGGAATGGCACCATGAACCTGTACCTCAATATTGAAGACTTCACATAAACGACGGCAAAAATACTGCACATAACGGGTATTTACAGGATTATTGGGATCTTTATACAGGCCATGACGATAGATGAGATAAAAGCCTTCGCCAATCGTTTTAAGGCCTGCGGCCAATTTCTTGCTATATAGACTGAACTTAGAGAATAAACTAAATGGCGGGTTGTTTAGCGCTGGTGTTTCTTGTGTCATAAATCATCAAAACCGTATGCATGTATGCATTAAATTAGCAAAGTTATATCATGCCCATATCCACTTATAAATGTTGTGACCATAATAAAAAACGAATGTGGGGATAAATTTTTTCAATTTTAAATGATTTATCAGATCAATTACCATAAATAAATCGAATTTACAGATTTATAGGTGATGAGATGAATCCACATACCAACACATCAGAATCACAGACCACTATTCCTTATGGCTATGCGCTCAGAATGTTTTTAGGCTGGTCAATCCTGTATATGGCAACATTGATTGGTTTTATTGAACTTTTACGCCGAAATGTCATATAGCGACACTTAGTCTTTGCCCTTTGCTTTAAGTTTATTCTAGAATAAGGCTTCAACAACGAAGATATGAGATCGCGTGGAAAATTTTGAGCAGCATCAAGGTGGTGAACGGGCAATTTTAGTCAGTGTGGCTGTACAACTGCTTGATGACCTGGATGCTGAAGAGTTCCGATTGCTCGCTCAATCCGCTGGTGCTGAAATCCTTGAACATATTTCGGTGCAACGCAACAAGCCTGATCCAAAGTTCTTTATTGGCTCAGGCAAGGTTGATGAAATTGCCGAACAGGTCAAAGACCTTGAAGCGGAACTGGTGATTTTTGACCACTCACTCTCCCCTGCCCAGGAACGCAACCTGGAGAAAGTACTGAAATGTCGGGTGATTGACCGTACAGGTTTGATTCTGGATATTTTCGCCTTACGTGCCCGCACCCATGAGGGGAAGCTACAGGTCGAACTGGCACAGCTTAAACATTTGTCCACCCGTCTGATTCGTGGCTTTACGGGTAATCTGGAACAGCAAAAAGGGGGCATTGGTCTACGTGGGCCAGGTGAATCACAACTGGAAACAGACCGCCGACTGATTCGGGTACGCATTACCCAACTCAAGGAAAAACTGGTTAAGGTTCAACAAACCCGTCTGCAAGGCCGCGCCGCGCGTCAAAAAGCGGCGATTCCAACCATTTCACTGGTGGGATATACCAATGCGGGAAAATCAACCTTATTTAACATCTTGGCAAAAAGTGACGTTTATGCTGCCGACCAACTGTTCGCAACCCTAGACCCCACCTTACGGCGTTTGGACTGGGATGGCATAGGTACAGTTGTGCTGGCGGATACGGTTGGATTCGTTCGAAACTTGCAGCACGATCTAGTCGAGTCATTCAAGGCCACTTTGGAAGAAACGCTGGAAGCAACCTTGCTGCTGCATGTGATTGACAGCAGCAGTCCCAACATGACTGAGCAGATTGAAGCGGTGGATTCGGTACTTAAGGAAATTGGTGCAGATGCCCCAGTTTTGCATGTCTATAATAAAATCGACCTGAGCGGTGATGCCGCAAAAATCATTTATAAGACACCTGACCAGCCTGACCGTGTCTATGTTTCGGCACATTCTGGGCAGGGTCTGGAACTGCTCAGTCAGGCGGTACAACAATGCCTGATGGGCCAGTTACAACACTTTGATTTAGTGCTGAAACCAGCCTACGGTAAACTGCGTACTCAGCTCTATACCCTAAACGTGATTCAGTCTGAACACCATGATGATCATGGTGACCTGCACCTGTCGGTCTGTATCGCCCCTCATAAACTGGAGCAACTCATTAAACAGGCACATTTACCATTAGACGAAATTCTTGGAAAAAAAGCTTCCTTATTCGAGCGGGCTTTGGAAGAATTCGAACGGAATGACAATTCATCACTATAATGATGATTACACATCGTTCAGATAGACGAGAGTAAAAAAGCACATGAAAGATATTGATTGGTCAGCCTGGTTTTGCACGATTTTATTGATTGTCGTATTTCGTGAGGGTGCCGTCCTGATCACCAAAGCCTTTCATCACCCTGAACTGGGTAATCTGGTGGGGTTGATTGCGCTACTCACCACCCTGCTGATCTGGAGGCGGTTTAAAAAAATCTCCAACCGCCTGATTGATACCAACAATAAAATCATGAAAGAAAGCGCATTTGCGTTTCTGCCGATTTGTGCAGGCTCGCTGATCATGCTGGTTCATCTGGGCAAGGAAATTCCTGTGTTTCTGTTTGTGCTCACCCTAAGTACCTTATTGCCCTTATGGATTTACGCCAAAATGGCAAAACGCTGGTTATAGAGGCCTTTATTTATGTTGATGGTTATTTATGGCTTGGTGCTCACCCTGATCAGCTATCTGCTTGCAAAACCACTAAATAAAAGGGTTCCACAAATTCCCCTCATTGTGTTTGCCATGTTTATCGTGATTGGATTACTGGCAATCCTCGGCATTCCCTATGAACACTACATGAACAACGTCAATAATGTGTTTAATCACTTGCTTGGTTATGTTACGGTTGCCCTAGCCATTCCTTTAGCTGCCATGCGCTACGATGACTTGCCCATCAAGTCCATGATCGGGATTTTATGTTTTGCCAGCATCAGTGCGGTTGCCCTGCCAATGGGACTTGCTTATTTACTGCACATGTCTGAACCGACCATCATGGCCTTTGCCACACGTGCGGTGACCACACCGATTGCACTTAACATTGCCACACTGCTACATGCCCCGTTGATGATGGTTTCTCTAATTGTGATCTTATCAGGTGTGATTGGAGCGGCCTTTTCACCGTGGATCTTAAAACATATCCATGATGAACGTGCCTCTGGCCTGGCGCTGGGTCTGGCGGCCCATGCCATTGGCACGGCACAGGCATGGCAGCGTGGTCCTGTCACGGGTCGTTATGCCGCATTTGGCATGGCGGTAAATGGGGTGTTCACAGCCATCTGGCTACCCACTTTTATTTTATCTTTGTCTTAAAATTTGCAGCAAATATCACATAAAGATTGAACTAGTTGTCAAATATCCTACATAATAGAGTATCAAACGTTAAAAGGATTTTTTAATGATGAAAGGCAAACAATTTATAGGTGCATTCCTCTTATCAGCAGTCAGTAGCTTTTCTTTTGCGGAAGACATTACGGGTCTTTGGCAGACGATTGATGACAAAACAGGTGCACCTAAAGGACTCGTTGAGATTCGTAAAGAAAATGACACCTATGTGGGTAAAATCGTCAAAGTCACCCCTCGTGCGGGCTATACTCCAAAGGAAACCTGTGTAGACTGTCCACCACCTTATACCAACAAACCTATTATTGGCATGGATGTGCTGACAGGCCTAAAGTCCACAGATGGCCTTAACTATACTAGTGGCCGTATTCTTGATCCAAATACAGGCAAGCTCTACAGCATGAAAGCCAAGTTAAGCTCAAATGGTAAACGCCTGCACTTGCGCGGCTATCTGGGTATATCTGCATTAGGCCGTAACCAGATCTGGATTCGCGCTGAATAAGCAATAATGCTGTAATGCACCCACCATCTTATATTTGATCATTTTTGATCACGGTTTCATCAAAAAAAGCCGCTTCGTTGTCATTCAAAGCGAAGTGGTTTTTTCTTAAATCCTCAAAAATTCATTGAAATTTCAATTATTAAAAAAAAGCAAACAATTGTAAAATAATGATTGAATCTATTATTAGAAATCCGAAATAATAGAAAAACAATGATAGGCAGCAAGGAGGCTTAAGCATGTACTCAAAACTCATTACCTTTTTTGTGTTATTTGGTCTTGGCCAACTGACCTTTGCTCAAGATATTACGGGTATTTGGCAAAGTATTGATGACGTCACAGGTGCACCTAAAGGCCAGGTCGAAATTACCCAGGAAGCGGATGGCACCTATACAGGCAAAATAACCAAAATCACCCCACGTACAGGTTACACACCGAAAGAGTTCTGTACGGGCTGCCCTGCCCCTTATACCAACAAACCGATTGTCGGTTTAAATGTAATTACCAAGCTTAAGCACAAGAGAGACCTCACCTATACAGGTGGACGAATTCTCGACCCCAATACTGGCCGTGTATATAGTCTGGCAGCAAAACTCAGCTCAAATGGACAACGCCTACATCTACGGGGCTATGTCGGGGTTTCTGTATTGGGACGCAGCCAGATCTGGATTCGAGTCAATTAAACCTTGAACAATAAAGACTTGGACAATAAAAAATAGCCCTGCATGACAGGGCTATTTTTTTTAACGGCAAAATCTAAAATTTAACGGCCTTGCAATGCTGCATAGTCCAGTAGCACATTTGCCGCTTCGGTAATAAATGCCTCTTCCTCTGGTAAAGGTGGACGCAGATGAGCTTTCATCTTGGCACGTGACTCAACTAGAGCGTCAATAGAAGCCTGGTAGCTTTCCCAGTTTGCATAAGGCGGCTGGCCTGTTGCAGCTCGGCGTTGATTTTCAGCATCCAGCGTTTGCTTTTCCAGATCAATCAGTTCAGCACGACGCTGGTCGATATCCAGTACCACCTTTTTCTCATCAGCGCTTTTCTTGGCAAGTGTTTTGCGTGTCTCCAAATACTTAAACTGCGGGTCTGTCGCAACACGCTGTTCAGAGGTCTGGTTCAGTTTAGCCAGATAAGGCTGTACTGAACCTTCACGTTTGAATGGCGCTGTTGGAATGGTGTCCCACTTCAATGCATTTTTAGCCTTACGCTCACCAAACTCCTCATTGTAGATATCCACCAGTCTAATGTCGGGAATTACGCCTTTATTCTGGGTACTGCCGCCTGTAACACGATAGAACTTACGCTGGGTCAGCGTTGCCTGACCATGTGCCAAAGAATCCAGTTGAACCTGAGCGGTTCCCTTGCCTGTGGTGGTACTACCAATGATGATGCCGCGTTCATAATCCTGAATTGCGGCAGAATAGATTTCACTTGCCGAAGCAGAAGCCAGGTTCACCAATACCGCTATTGGCCCAGCATAAATCTGTTCACCGCCATCGGTGTCTTCAAACACATTGACATTACCATTGCCATCACGGATCTGAACCACTGGGCCTGACTTAATCACCTGCCCCAGCATACGGGCAACCTCTTCCAGAGAGCCACCTGGGTTATTACGCAAATCAACCATAATGCCTTCGACTTTCTTGGCTTTCAGTTCTTCAAATGCTTTTGCAGTGTCTTCAGACACTGAACGGTACTCAGTACCAGCACGGCGTGAACGATAATCAAAGTAGAATGATGGAATCTCAATCACACCGAAGACATGCTTCTTGCCATCACGCGTGATTTCAACGGTACGTGAACGAACACCCGCATCCTCTTCCTGAATCACATCGCGTGTCAGTGTGACATTACGCGCCTGACTCATGGCTGCGCCAGCACCCAGCAAGCGTACCGTGACTTTGGTACCACGTTTACCACGAATCAGCCCCACAATCTCAGAACTAGGCCAGCCGATGACATCCACCATTTTATCGCCATCCTGGGCAACTCCAATAATGCGATCTCCCGACTTTACTTGACCAGACTTACTGGCTGGACCACCCTCAACGATGGTTTCGATCTTGGTGTAGTCCTCATTGCCACGTTCAGGACGAATTGAAACGCCAATCCCTTCAAGCTGCAAGGTGGTCTGACGGTTCAGCTCCATCGCATCAATTGGTGGATAATAATTACTGTGTGGATCATAGGTTGCCAACATTGCATTCAATGTTTTATCCAGCACATCATCACTTTTTACCCGACCAATACGCTCTAGCTGACGTGTATAACGCTTGGTCAGTGTCTGAACAGGGGTTAAATCTTCAGGCCCTGTCAGGTCCTGTCCATTGGCAAGCGATGGATTGGCCTTTAACGCCTTTTGCTTGGCCTGCTCCTCTTCCTTGCTGATGGTTAGATTAATCAACTGTGACACTAGCATGTTCTGCCAATGACGCCGTTGCTCGGCAGTCGTTTTGAAATAAGGTGCCTTTTCGCGGTCAATATCAAGATACACATCTTTCTGATGCAGATTCTGTGGTTTCTTGAGTTCAGCTAGCATGTATTCGTAAAACTGTTTCAAACGCTCACGATATTGCGCATGAATGGCAAAAGGCCCAGTTAAGTTGCCCGCTTTCAATGAGCTGCCAAAAGTTGAGCCGTACTTATTCTTATATTCTTCAACCTCACTACTAAGAAACAGCGAATGGTCTGGATCAAGGCTATCCAGATACATATCCAGAATACGGTTTGAGGTGGCCGCATCCAGACGCATGTTTAGGTAATGCTGACGGTCAACCAATGTTGCCAGTTGACGCGAGACCAGCGCCTGTTCCTGTGATGGCTTGATCGCTGTTGAAACGACTGGCGCTTCTGTCGCCGCAAATGCCTCATTTATGGTATGAGAGAAAAATAAACCACCAGTCGCAATCGCAACCGCACACGCTATCGTTTGAAGTTTCATAAAATTTTGGTGCTTCCTTGGATATGGCAATTATTATACAGGCACAATGTCAATATGAATGCCATGCATTCAGCATCTTGGCAACCCGTATAACTTATTCATCAATATCATGTCGTTTTATCATATTCTGTACTGACAAAATGTAGCAAATCATTGCACAATTTATCTATCGTTTCTTTTCATCAAATTTTTTATCAAAATTCAAACGGAATCACTATGATCGGCGCATTGATGCTGGATATTGCTGGCACAGAACTTACTCAAGAAGATATTGAACTATTACAGGCTCCGCAAGTCGGCGGCATGATTTTATTTGCCCGCAATATTGAATCCCCTCAACAGGTCCGTGCATTGACAGACCATATGCGGCAGGTGCGCCCTGACATCCTGATTGCTGTTGATCAGGAAGGTGGTCGTGTACAGCGTTTAAGACAGGGTTTTACCTTGCTTCCAGCGATGGGACGACTTGGAGAGCATTATCTGCACAGCCCGCAGCAGGCAATTGAACTGGCTGAACAATGTGGCTGGTTAATGGCAACTGAAGTACTTGCGGTGGGGATTGATTTTAGCTTTGCGCCTGTTTTGGACTTGAATGATATTAGCGATGTGATTGGTGACCGTGGTTTTGCCAAAAATATGCAGGACATCGTACCACTGGCAGGTGCATTTATGCAGGGCATGAAAAAAGCAGGCATGGCAACCACTGGCAAGCATTTTCCAGGTCATGGTTCAGTCAAGGCAGACTCGCATGTGGCGGCGGCAATTGACAGCCGTCGCTATCAGGAAATTTATGATAAGGATATGCAAAGCTTTATCCAGTTGATGCCTCAGTTGGATGCACTGATGCCAGCCCATGTGATCTATGATCAGGTTGATCCCAACCCAGCAGGCTTCTCTCCTTTCTGGCTGCAAAATGTCTTGCGCCAGCAGCTCAGGTTTGATGGGGTTTTGTTTTCGGATGACCTGAGTATGCAGGCTGCATGTGTGGCAGGCGGTGCGGATGCGAGGATTCAGGCTGCATTAAACGCGGGATGTGATATGGGTTTGGTCTGCAACGACCGTGCGGCAGCATGCATCGCGCTGGATGGCATTCAGAACCTTGCCTTGCCAAACCAGCAACGATTGGAGCGTATGCGCGGTAAAATTCCAGAGATTCAGATCGGCACTACCCTCACTTTGGACGAAACTTGGCAAAACGTCAGAAAAGTCATTGAAGACTTTAAGAATTCGTTTTAAGTTGTATCTACGAATAAGTTGGCGCTGCCTTAGAAGCTATATCTCATCAGATACTTTTTATTATAGGTAATGCCTTGCTTTTCAGGGATGAAAAGTAACGAAAATCCTTTTTTGATCAGCTTTGTGTTGTTTTTAAAACAGTTCAGACTGGTCAACGAGGGCATCCATGTCGCTTCATGAGAGTAAATAACAAACTTAAAGTCTTATTTGAATGAAAGGAATCTTCAATTTAAAAAAAGATTTATTTCATTTCCCTAAAAATAAGATAAAAACAGAGTCTAGGACAGATGACACAACAACTTTCAAAACATCGCCATATTTCATTTACTGCACATTACACAGGCTATATCTGGTATCAAATGGGAATTTCTCATCCAGCGTTGGCGACAGCAAAAGGGAAAACGCTTGCCACCCTGGTTCATCCAATTGAAAGCTGGGCAGAAAAATATGTGGGTGGCAGTATGCGCACCACGCTAAAACAGCGCCACACTATGCTTGACACTCACTTACAGACATTAATTCAACAGCATCCTGATTTACAGGTGCTTGAGATTGCCTGTGGACTCTCCCCGCGTGGATGGTGGTTTAGACAGCATTATCCAGACATCACTTACCGTGAACTTGACTTACCTGACATGGCTGCGACCAAACAGGCGGCACTACAACAAATTGAAAGCGAAACTGATGAGGTGCTTTCAGTCGATTTATTCACGGACGCTTTTGCTTCTGCCTTTGAGGTATTTGATCCTCAACGTCCATTGGTGGTGATTAGCGAAGGCTTGATTAACTATTTTGAGAAACCATTATTGCAACAACTGATTAAAGCCATTGCTACCTATGGTAAAGACTTTAAAGAACTGCATTATTTAACTGACCTTTATCCAGAACCGACCCAAAATAAACTCGCCACCATCATCTGGAACAGCAGCCGTTTATTGAAGTGGATGTCGCGTAGTGCCTTTAGTTTCCACTTTCAGACTCCTGTTGAAGTCGAACAGTTTTTTCATGAAGCTGGCTTTAAACAGGTAGAGGTTCTACAGCCCAAACAGTTTTTCGATCAAATTTCCCTGCAAAACAGGCATCAGCACTTGGGTGATCTGGTCTGGACAATCCAGGCAAGCAATAAATAATCCCTACAAAAAAAGAGAGGTGGTCATACACCACTTCTCTTTTTTAACTTTCCTACACGTTTTTACGAATTAATTAGCCAGTTTCTGACGCTCAATAAAACGGGTTAAACGGTCAGCAATCTCAAAACTACCATGTTTAAACAAGATACGTAGACCTTGCTCGGTGGCATCAAAGATTAAACATTCAATTTTAAATTCGCCCTCTTCATCAACCAAATGCAAGGCTAAATCACGTGGATGCTGGCTAACAAAATCAAGCTGCTCAAGTTGGTGAAGTTTCAGGTACACTCCAAAGAACGTGATATCAACAATCGTGACTGACACTTCGCCATCCAGATGACGGTGGCTAAGCTTGCTTTCTGGCTGTAAAACAGGAATACGCTCTTCACCACGGCGTTCGATCTGCTTCATTTGCTCGCGCGTCATGCTAATGATGCCATCAAGGTTATCGATGGATTCACCTTTCAGGAATGTCGTAAACAGATTCATGGTTTCTTTACGGCGCTGCAGCTGTGGCACATGATCGGCATTGGCGATCAAGGCAAACTGCATGTCTTCACACTGCAAGGCAAAGTCGGCGTTTTCATGCGGCAGGGTGAAACTGTCATACTGCCCAGCAGCAACCAATGTCTTACACTGTGCGACAGGTACATCACTTAGGCGCAGTAAACGGTTGCAATTGATTTCATAGCGCTCACGCTCAGTTGTGGTGAAATCAGCCATCTGTCTAAAGAACAGACGCTTGGCTGTGGGTGACATACGTGTCTTGTCCAGCTTGGCGTGGTTGACCAGATACAAAATAACCGCCTGCCCAAACTCCTCCATGCGGTCTTCACGCATCAGGTGTAGTGACTCCTCAAGCAGCATGCGCCAGCTTTTACGGGTCTTTTGCATCACACCCATCAGCACCATACGGTCCACCAGTTCTGGACGTTGATATGCAAATGAAGAAGCGACCACTGAACCCAATGACATTCCCATCACTGAAACCTTGTCGATTCCAACAATATCAAGCCATTGACCCAGCATTTTTGATAAATCAGGCAATTCCAGCACTGCTGCGGATTCACCAGTATCCACATTGCGAATCTGTTGATTTGCGCCCATTGAAGGTAAATCAATCAAAATGACAGGACCACTCTCAAAGAGTTGCTCAACACAATACTTATAAGAGTTAAAGTTCTGAAATGCGCCTCCGACAATTACAATTGGCGTGTTGTAGATCGTTTTGGGATCAGCAATTGCCATATATTCAATTTTCCAACCATCTATCCATGTAGTACGCGCTGGTTGTTTAAAACTGTTTTTATTGTAAATGTCGAAAAAACCAAACCCAGTGTAGGTGTGGTTTAAATCCGAGTCCATTTGGATAATGGAATTCATATCCTTCCTCCATCCTTGTTTATTTTTTGATGCAAGAGTCTCATTTTTTACGATTTCAACTTGCAAGTTAACAAATTTACAAAATTTGTATTACATTTGTCCTATACATTTTCATTCTATACAAATGCATGTTTTATACGCAACGATTTCCTTAACCATTTATCTTGTTTAGTTCAACAATCTTTTGCAAAATATGTAGTCATGTCTTTAAATTCAACAGATTCATTGCATTTCAGCAAAAACACCCACGCAACATAACAGTTTACAATTTGTGAATTAGTCAGTTCAGGCTATTCATTGTTCCGCATTTGACTGTTACTATCTTTATAAATACATGCAATCATCAAAATGCTATGCAAGACTCTATTCAAACTTATATGCAACAGGTCGGGATACAGGCGCGTAAAGCGTCTCGTGTTTTAGTCAGTGCATCGACACATTTGAAAAATCATGCCTTGTCTGCAATTTATACTGCCCTGGAAAATAATCAGGCACACATTTTAGCAGCCAATCAAATTGATATGGAAAATGGCCGTCAACGCCAACTGGACAGTGCCCTGCTTGACCGTCTGGAACTGACCCCTGCCCGTTTCAAGGGCATGCTACAGGGCTTGAAAGATGTCATCGCATTGGTTGACCCGATTGGCGAAATCACTGATATGACCTACCGTCCGTCTGGTATCCAGTTGGGTAAAATGCGCGTGCCGCTTGGCGTGATTGGAATGATTTATGAGTCACGTCCCAATGTGACACTTGAGGCGGCATCGCTGGCGTTGAAATCGGGTAACGCGATTATCCTGCGTGGTGGTTCTGAGGCGCTGGAATCGAACAAGGCAATTGCAGCCGCCATTCAACATGGTCTACAGGTTTCAGGCCTGCCTGAACATGCCGTGCAGGTGATTGACACACCTGACCGTGCTGCTGTTGGACATCTGATCACCATGACTGAATATGTTGACGTGATTGTGCCGCGTGGTGGAAAAAGCCTGATTGAACGCATCAGCAATGAAGCGCGTATTCCTGTGATCAAGCATCTGGATGGCAATTGCCATATCTTTGTTGAGGCACAGGCTGACCTGCAAAAAGCCTTGCCAATCGCATTGAATGCAAAAACACACCGTTATGGAGTGTGTAATGCCATGGAAAGCCTCTTGGTTGATGAAGCGATTGCTGAAGAATTCCTGCCCCGCATTGCTGAACTTTATGCGGAAAAACAGGTTGAGCTTCGTGGCTGTCCAGAAACCCAGCGCATTCTGGGTGAATCTGTCAAAACTGCGACCGAGGAAGACTGGTATACAGAGTATCTGGGGCCGATCCTTGCAGTTAAGGTGGTGAGTGGTATGGATGAGGCGATTGACCATATCAACCAATATGGCTCACACCATACCGATGCGATTATTACCGAAAACTTTAGTCTGGCACGTGAGTTTCTGGCACGTGTTGACTCCAGCTCGGTGATGATCAATGCCTCAACCCGTTTTGCCGATGGCTTTGAATATGGCCTCGGTGCAGAAATCGGGATTTCGACCGATAAAATCCATGCCCGCGGTCCAGTCGGTCTGGAAGGCCTGACCTCACAGAAATGGATTGTTTTCGGTGATGGTCAAATTCGCCAGTAACTGGTTCTATTGGTTTGCTTTTTGGCACGATAAAGCTCATTTATTTGATCTTTATCGTGTTTTTACATATTTTCATACAAAAAACTGTAGCAAAACAAACAGATCACCCAAAATAATCTTTTATTTACACACTATACTGAAATATAAATTTGTTTCACTTATAAATCAGTCGTATAGGCTAAAGTCTATTTTCGTCAATACGGCTTCCCATGTTAAAACATTGCGCTTGATTCTACTGCTCCATGCATTGCAGCAAAATCAAAAGTATTCGTTTATAAAATTAAAACCTGTTAGGTGTTCAAACGTGGCTATGTCTGTACTTGTAATTAACTGTGGTTCATCATCCATCAAATATGCACTGATCTCGGAACGCCGTGAAGATCGTATCTATGGTTTGGCAGAAAATTTAGGTTCTGCTGATGCACGTATTAAAGGGATAACAGTGGGTGGCGAACCATTGGAACTTTCAATCCCTCATGCAGATCATGCTAAAGCGCTCGAAACCCTTTTAGCTCGTTTAGCAAATTACAATCCTCAGGCGATTGGTCATCGAGTAGTACACGGTGGAAACTTAACCAAAGCTGAACTTTTAACACCAGAGATTGTAAAACGTATTGAAGCAGCGACACCGCTTGCGCCATTGCATAATCCTGCTCATTTAATTGGGATTGAAGCAACCATGCGCTTATTTCCTGAATTACCTCAAGTTGCAGTTTTCGATACAGCGTTCCATCAAACGATGCCTGAACGTGCATACCGCTATGCCCTACCGCAAAACTTATATACAGAACATCAAGTTCGTCGTTATGGTTTCCACGGCACAAGTCATGCTTATGTGACTGAACGTGCGAGCGAATTGGCAGGAGCAAAAAATCAAGGTGGTTGGCTCAGTGCTCATTTGGGTAATGGCAGTTCAACCTGTGCTGTTTGGAATGGTGAAAGTTTAGATACGTCGATGGGGATGACCCCACTTGAAGGTGTGGTCATGGGTACGCGTAGCGGTGATGTTGATCCAAGCCTGCATTTATTCCTAGCAAACAATCTGGGTTGGGACATTCAAAAAATCGACAACATGCTCAACAAGGAAAGTGGTCTACTCGGTCTGTCAGGTTTATCCAATGATATGCGCACACTGGTGGAAGCCTCTGAAAAAGGTCATGAGGGTGCCACCCTTGCCATCGAAGTATTCTGTTATCGTCTGGCAAAATCATTATCTGCCTTAAGTTGTGGCCTGCCTCATTTAGATGGATTGGTGTTCACTGGCGGCATTGGTGAAAATTCTGCCTATGTGCGTGAAAAAACGCTCGCTTACCTGCCTCATTTTGGCCTGCAATTCAGCAAGGAAAATAATGATACTTTGACTCGTGGCACAGAGGGACGCATTGATGGAGGAACTGGTCCACAAATCTGGGTGATTCCAACTGATGAAGAAGGTCGTATCGCCAAAGAGACCCGTCAGGTGCTTGCACAAATAGCTTAAACAATCATATTTAGATAATACCAAGGTCATTATGAATACAATTTTACTGATTCCTACAGGTGAGGGTGTTGGTTTAACCTCTGCCTGTTTAGGCATGATTTACGCACTGGACTGTAAAGGAATTAATGCGGGGTTCCTCAAGCCATTTTCACAAATTGCAGATACGACGGTTGACCGCACTACCACCCTATATCGTCATCTATTCCATCGTCGTTCGGTTGAACCGATTACTTATGAAAGATTGACTCAACTGATTGCATTAGGTGAGACAGATGAACTGCTTGAAGAGGCGGTTGCATTGCATCGCCAGATTGCGGTTGATCATGATGTAATTATTGTCGAGGGCCTTGTTCCCAATGGACAAGACCATTTTGCCAGTGAAATCAATGCTGCGCTTGCGCAGGCGCTGGATGCCCAGGTAGTTTTGGTCAGTACCGCCGATCTTGCTGATCCACGCAAGACAGCAGAAAAAGTCGATGCCCATCTACGTCAGTTTGGCGGCGCAGCCTCACCCCGCACTACAGGGGTTCTGTTCATGCGAACCAAGGGGCTTCCAGACGGCACGGCTGAAATTCCTGTCACACTTGACCCAAGCCTACGTCTGGACCAGCAAATTGCCGAATTTTCATTAGAGCTGCAACGCTATAACCGCTTTATGGGAACAGATGAATTGCCAATTATCGGTCTGGTTCCATTCAGCAATATCCTGAGTGTGCCACGTAGTTTGGATATTGCAGCAATTGTTGAGGGGACATGGCTGCATCAGGGCGAAGCAAAACAGCGCCGTATTTTACATACCAGCCTGATTGCCTCAAATATTGAATCTGAACTGCACAAGTTTATTGCGGGTGAGCTGATCATCAGTGCCTCACAGCGTACCGACACCCTGCTTGCAGCCAGTCTCGCCAGTAGCAATGGTACACCATTGGCAGGATTGGTTTTAACTGAACAGGCGCCACCCTCAGACAATGTTTTAGAGTTTTGCCAAAGTGCAATTAAGCAAGGTTTGCCAATTCTGCATACTTCACTTGATACACTTGAAACAGCACAACGCTTAAATCGTTTTGGCAATGAAATTCCAATTGATGATATTGAACGCGCTGAGCAGGTTACCCGTTTTGTTTCAAGTCATATTGACAATAACTGGCTGGATCAACATACCCAGAACAACCTACATCCTCGCCTCTCTCCATCAGCTTTCCGTTATGAGCTGGTACAGAAAGCGATTGCAGCGAAAAAACGTATTGTACTCCCAGAGGGTGATGAACCACGTACTGTACAGGCTGCCGTGATTTGCCAGACACGTGGCATTGCCCAATGTATCCTTTTGGCAAAACCAGAGTCTGTTGCCGAGGTTGCCAAGGCACGTGGGATTCAGCTCCCTGCTGATCTACAGATTATTGACCCAGACACTATCCGTGATCAATATATCGAGCCAATGGTTGAGTTACGCAGAGGCAAGCTGGATGCGTTGCAAGCCAAAGCACAATTGCAAGATACTGTTGTACTTGGCACCATGATGTTGGCCTTGGATCAGGTGGATGGTCTGGTTTCGGGAGCGATTCATACCACAGCCAATACGGTGCGACCTGCATTTCAACTCATTAAGACCGCACCGAATTACTCACTGGTATCATCGATTTTCTTTATGCTATTGCCTGATGAAGTGTGTGTCTATGGTGACTGTGCGATCAACCCTGATCCAAATGCGGAACAGCTTGCCGAAATTGCGATTCAATCCGCAGACTCAGCCAAAGCCTTTGGTCTTGACCCACGCATCGCCATGATCAGTTATTCAACAGGGACATCTGGTACAGGTGCAGATGTTGAGAAAGTCGCTGAAGCTACCAAAATTGCACAACAACGCCGTCCAGATTTATTGATTGATGGCCCGTTGCAATACGATGCAGCTTCGGTTGAAAGTGTTGGTCGCCAAAAAGCACCTGACTCGCAAGTTGCAGGTCGTGCCAATGTGTTTATTTTCCCTGACCTAAATACAGGGAACACCACCTATAAAGCAGTGCAGCGTGCGGCCAATGTCGTTAGTGTTGGCCCAATGCTGCAAGGCTTGAACAAGCCAGTGAACGACTTGTCTCGCGGTGCTTTGGTCGATGATATTGTGTTTACCATTGCATTGACGGCAATTCAGGCAAAACAGCAAGATTAAACAACTTGCGATAACTATCTGCTTTACATAAAAATGTTTAAGCAGATAAGTTTTACCCGTTGAATCAAATCTTTTTGTTTTGAATAAAGTACTCATAGCACCATGAGTCATCATAAGTTTTTTGTATAGACATTTGCCTTACTTTTGACTGGGCAAAAGTAACAAAACCCCCCTGTTAGACTGATGGCACATCCCTGTAAACCACAGTCTAACAAGGTGGCATCCATGCCACCTATCACGAGAGCAAATGCTCATGAAGTAAAATAAGAAGAATCGAGACCTCTTGTATACCAAACAAGCGGGACCACCTCTTTTCAAGCAATCCATGCACATGCCACCGCATCAATATGTGATGCAACGCCGACTTGAGCTGTCTCATCAGGCACTAGAGTTGACCACAGCAAATTTGACCGAAATTGCTACAAATTACGGTTTCAGTTCAAGCAGCCATTTTAGCCATCGCTTTAAAAAGCATTTTGGCTACTCCCCCTCCCAGATGCGAAAAAACTAGAAACCTCAACGCCTCTATTGCTAGTTTAGACCTTTGGCCAAATGTGCGCTAAAACTCCCACAATGATAGCTTTTTGTCATATAATTTAGCCCGCCAGCTAATCGCCCGCTCAAGAGAAATTTGATATGACAACGATCATCAAACAAGATGACTTGATTACATCAATCAAGGATGCCCTGCAGTTTATTTCCTACTATCACCCACAGGACTTCATCCAAGCGATGAGCCGTGCCTATGACCGTGAAGAAAACAAGGCTGCAAAAGATGCAATTGCCCAAATCCTGATCAACTCACGTATGTGTGCTGAAGGTCATCGACCAATCTGTCAGGATACAGGGATTGTCAACGTTTTCCTTGAAGTTGGCCTAGATGTTAAATTTGATTTAAGCATGAGCCTGGATGATGCGGTCAATGAAGGTGTACGCCAAGGTTACCTAGAGAACTCAAACGTACTCCGTGCTTCTGTGTTGGCCGATCCTGCTTTTGGTCGTAAGAATACTAAAGACAACACCCCTGCCGTGATTCACTACAAGCTCGTGCCAGGAAATAAAGTTGATATTACCGTTGCAGCGAAAGGTGGCGGTTCTGAAAATAAATCTAAACTTGCGATGCTCAACCCATCTGATTCAATCGTAGATTGGGTACTTAAAACTGTTCCAACCATGGGTGCAGGCTGGTGTCCACCAGGTATGCTCGGTATTGGTATCGGTGGTACTGCTGAAAAAGCCATGATGCTTGCAAAAGAAGCACTCATGGAAGAAATCAACATGGACGAATTACTTCGTCGTGGCCCACAAAGCAAAATGGAAGAACTCCGTATCGAGATCTTCGAGAAAGTGAATGCGCTGGGTATTGGTGCACAAGGTCTTGGTGGTTTAACCACAGTGCTTGATATTAAAATCAAGGATTACCCATGCCACGCTGCGGGTAAACCAGTGGGTATGATTCCGAACTGTGCTGCGACTCGTCACGCACATTTCCAGTTAGATGGTACAGGTGTTGCGCATATTCAGGCACCTAAACTTGAAGACTACCCTGCTGTAACTTGGGATTCATCTCAATCAAAACGTGTGAATCTTGATACCATTACACAAGAAGAAATGAACTCTTGGAAACCAGGCGATACATTACTTCTTAACGGTACAATTTATACAGGTCGTGATGCTGCACATAAGCGCATGGTCGACATGTTAAATAATGGTGAAGAACTTCCAGTCGACTTAAAAGGTAAATTCATTTACTACGTTGGTCCTGTTGATCCTGTTCGTGATGAAGTCGTTGGTCCTGCTGGTCCTACAACTGCAACGCGTATGGATAAATTCACTCGCCAAGTTCTAGAAGCGACTGGTTTATTCGGTATGATTGGTAAAGCAGACCGTGGCCCTGCTGCAATCGAAGCGATCAAAGATAATCAAGCAACTTACTTAATGGCCGTTGGTGGTGCAGCTTACCTCGTGTCTAAAGCAGTTCGTGAGGCTGAAGTCGTTGCTTTTGCAGACTTAGGTATGGAAGCAATCTACAAGTTTGTGGTTGAAGATATGCCTGTTTCTGTTGCCGTTGATGTCAATGGTACGTCAATCCATGCCATTGCACCAAAAATCTGGCAAGCAAAAATTGGGAAAATCCCTGTTGTAGACGCTGCCGCTCAATAATACTTATACAATAATCTTAGCCGAATCATCGTATTCGGCTATTTTTTTGCCCAGTGCTTCTGTTAGATTATAAAAAACAAAACAACAATAAGGACAAAGACATGAATAGAAATATATCGAGCGTGCTGGTTGGTTTATGCCTGATCAGCACCATGCAAAGTGTCTTTGCCACACCAGCACGAACCCAGTCTGTAAAAGAGCTCATCAAACTGAGTGAGTTTGAAAATATCCTATATACCTCTTTGGATGAAATGCAGCCGACATTGGATTCAGATGCTGAAAACATCCTGCTAAGGGTATTAAACAAGG
This sequence comes from Acinetobacter sp. CIP 102129, assembly GCF_000368305.1. Taxonomy (NCBI): domain Bacteria; kingdom Pseudomonadati; phylum Pseudomonadota; class Gammaproteobacteria; order Moraxellales; family Moraxellaceae; genus Acinetobacter; species Acinetobacter sp. CIP 102129. The sequence continues at coordinate 444,080 of NZ_KB849340.1, read as the reverse complement.
ATAAATTAACCACCACACAGGAACAGCTGGCTGTACTCGAACTCAGCCAATTGTTGAAAGACACCAGTTCAAAAGTGTTTGCCCGACCCGAAACCTTACAGGCCATAGAAAAAATTTATGCCGAGACATTAAGTGAGGAAGAAGTACAGGCTTATTTAAAATTCCTAAAAACGCCTGAGGGTAGATCCATTAATCAAAAAACATTGAAAATCAGCACCAATGTTTTTCAGTATATGAGTCATTTGAGCCAGCAAAGCCTGAATGATCCAGAGCAAAGCTCACAACTAAAGGAACAGTTCCTAACCATCATCAAACCACTGGTTCAACCTGAATAGTCCCTGTTCTGTGTCAGTTTACCAGGTTAAGGGATTCCAGATTTTAAATGGCTTGACCAAAAGCACTTCAGACTTTTCATCATATTTAACGGGCTTGAGCTCCTGAGGCTTGGCACGAACCTCTCCCGATTCATCCTGTGCAACGAAGTTATAGCTCGAAGATTTTAAACGGGTAAACGCGATTTCCTGACGGGCGACCTTGTCAGGCATCACCATCCACGGACCCGTATGTTCACTGCGAGAAATCTTGTTTTCCTCATCATATTTGATGAAATAGGTCTGCGCGGCATCCACCGTCAGGTCCAGATATTTTGGTTTCTGGAAATGTAATCCTGCCAAAGGACGGCTTGCACTTAAACGATAAGTTCCCGCAGGGAGTTCAACCCAGTAATAATGATTATGTAACAGGCTTGGAATACGATGACCATTGATAAACAGGTTGACCGCCGCAATTTCCTGACGGTTCCAGCGCGAATCTGGTCGATACAGATACACAACAGCCGCCTGTTCATTTTGTGGTTTAACTGGTATGAAGTATTGACCCAACTTTTGATTGACCCAACCGCCTACAGTGAAGCCACCCACATGGTATTGATCAAACAGGCCTGGTTTTTTTTCAGTATCCACTGGTGGTAGCGTTGCAGTTAGTGCTGCTGGTTTTTCCTCAACGGCTTTGTGGCTTTGACAGCCAGCCAATACCCCAGCACAACATAATGACAATATTAAATAACGCATGACATCCCTCAAGGCGTTTTCTTGAATTTATTGTTAACAGCGCAAAACTATGCGGATTTTCCAATTTTTAAGATTAACACCTCACTGACCAATTGCAAATAAAAAAAGCATGAAAAGCTAAACCTTTCATGCTTTTTTAGATGAGTGATAAACCGTTGCAGTTAGGCCGATTTGGAATCAATCACTTTCAGGTCTTTTTTTTCCACCAGTTCAGGCGTGGTCACCTGCGGCAAACGCTCAGCCTTATAGGTTGGTTTTGCGGTGCCATTGATCACGGCTTCATCCACAATCACTGTACCAACATCTGTACGGCTTGGTAAATCGTACATGGTTTCAAGCAAAACATTTTCCAGAATTGAACGTAGACCACGTGCACCCGTATTGCGTTCCAGCGCTTTCTTCGCCACCGCACGCAATGCAGACTCATCAAACACCAGATCCACATCTTCCATTGTGAACAGGTATTGATATTGGCGTGTCAATGCATTCTTCGGTTCTGTCAGAATCTGCATCAGCGCTTCTTCATCCAGCTCCTCCAAAGTGGCAATCACAGGCAAACGGCCAATGAATTCAGGAATCAAGCCAAACTTGACCAGATCAGTTGCCTCGACCTGACGGAACAATTCAGAGATTTTCTTACGATCATCCTTGTTCTTCACATCAGCGGTAAAGCCGATCCCGCCCTTTTCCTGACGCTGCTGGACAATTTTTTCCAGACCAGAGAATGCGCCACCACAAATAAACAGGATATTTGAGGTATCAATCTGGATAAATTCCTGTTGAGGATGCTTACGTCCACCTTGAGGTGGAATTGAGGCAACAGTACCCTCAATCATTTTCAACAGTGCCTGCTGTACACCCTCACCCGAAACATCACGGGTAATGGATGGATTTTCAGACTTACGGGTGATCTTATCGATCTCATCAATATAGATAATGCCTTTCTGGGCTTTCTCTACATCATAGTCTGCTTTCTGCAATAGCTTCTGCACGATGTTTTCAACATCTTCACCCACATAACCTGCTTCCGTGAGTGTAGTCGCATCTGCCATGGCAAATGGAACATCCAGCAAGCGGGCAAGTGTTTGCGCCAGCAAAGTTTTACCTGAACCTGTTGGTCCAATCAGTAAAATATTACTTTTTGCAATTTCAACATCTTGCGGTGCGTGATGCGACTGTCCTACTTTCAAACGCTTATAGTGGTTGTACACTGCAACAGACAGGGTTTTTTTCGCAATATCCTGTCCAATGACATATTGGTCAAGGGCAGCACGTATTTCATGTGGCTTAGGCAATGCCTTGCTTGCCCAATCCCCCGCTTCAACCTGTTGGCTGGTTTGTACCAGATCCAAGCAGACATCCACACACTCATTACAAATATATGCGTCCTCACCTGCAATCAATTTTCCAACTTCCGATTGCGTCTTACCACAAAATGAACAATGTTTTTGTCCTTGAGGATGTTCGGACATATTTACTCCACAACTTAAATCTTAAACCTAGTTTTCAAAAATCAAGGACGCTTGCTCAGGACCTGATCAACCAAACCATATTCTTTTGCCGCCTGTGCAGTCATAAAGTTGTCACGGTCTGTGTCGCGTGCGACAGTTTCATAGTTCTGACCACTATGCTCGGCCATCAAACGGTTTAAACGCTCTTTGATAAAGAGAATCTCACGTGCGTGAATTTCAATGTCAGAAGCCTGACCACGGAAACCACCCAACGGCTGGTGAATCATGACACGGGCATTTTCAAGACAATAACGCTTGCCCTTGGCACCCGCATTCAACAGGAATGCACCCATCGATGCCGCTTGTCCCATGCAATATGTAACAACATCTGGCTTGATGAACTGCATGGTGTCATAAATTGCCATACCCGCAGTTACGGAACCGCCTGGTGAGTTAATATAAAGATGAATATCTTTCTCTGGATTCTCAGCTTCCAGAAACAACATCTGCGCCACGATTAAGTTGGCCATGTTGTCTTCAACTTCACCTGTTAAAAAAATCACACGCTCACGTAACAGGCGTGAAAAAATATCAAAAGAACGCTCGCCACGGGATGACTGTTCAACGACGACAGGAACTAAAGCACTTTCAATTGTTGGAACATACATAGGTTTATTTAGTCCTAAATTATTCTGACTCGATCTATGCCAACAATATGAGGGATAATCAATGAAATTGCAAAAGGTTCAACCTGAAATATTCGATTATTTATGGCAAAACCGAGTCATTTTTCGACAAATTAACACTTTCATAACATGCATAAAAAAAGGCGCATCAAGCGCCTTTCTTCTAAACTTTTAAAAGATTAGCCACGGCGTGCCTGTTGCTCTTTTAACAAGTCTTCATAACTTATATTTACATCACTTACTTTAGCAGAAGCCAGGATGTGGTCAACAACCTGATCTTCCAGCACAACAGCTTCAATTTGAGCGCGTTGCTGCTTGTCATTTTTGAAGTATTCAACCACTTCTGTTGGGTCTTCATAAGAAGAAGCCATATCGTCGATATAAGCATCAACACGTGCCTGATCAACTTCAAGTTTAGCATCAGCCAATACTTTGCTCACCAACACACCAAGTTTCACTGATTTTTCAGCTTGCTCCTTGAACAACTCATCTGGAAGCATGCTGCTGTCAAATGCGCCTGCACCCTGACCACCAAATTGTTGAGTGAACTGCTGGATCATTTGTTGACGTTGACGGTCAATTTCCTGGGCAACCATAGAAGCTGGAACTTCGATTTCGTTTGCAGCAACAAGGGCATCAAACGCAGCTTGTTTAACCTGGTTACGCAGACCGTTGCGAACTTCACGTTCCATGTTCTTACGAACGTCAGCTTTTAACTTATCCAAGCCTTCTTCTTCAGTCAAGCCAAAGATTTTTAGGAATTCAGCATCAATTTCTGGAAGTTTCTGTTTTTCAACAAGCTTCACCGTGATCTTGAACTGGGCAGCTTTACCCGCCAGATTTTCAGCCTGATAGTCTTCAGGGAAAGTCACATCAATCACTTTCTCTTCGCCTTTCTTCATGCCAACGATACCGTCTTCAAAGCCAGGAATCATACGACCTGAACCAAGAACCAGTTTAAAGTCTTCAGCAGAACCGCCCTCAAACTTCTCACCATCAACAGTACCTTCGAAGTCGAAAGTCACCTGCATGTCTTTCTTCGCCATACCCTTGGTTTCAGTCCAAGAAGCGCGTTGCTTTTGCAGGTTCTCAATCATGGTATCAACATCTTTGTCGTTGATTTCTGAAGCCTTGCGTTCAACTTCCAAATCGGCAAAAGTCTTCACTTCCACTTCTGGATAAACTTCAACAATTGCTTCATACACTAAAGCGCCATCTTTGTTTTCAACTTTCTCAATGTTCGGCATACCTACCGCATTGATTTTTTCTTGTTGAATTGCTTCGAACACAGTGTCGCGAATGATTTCATTCACCACTTCCTGATAAATGCCCGCACCATATTCACGGCGAACAACGTTTAAAGGCACCTTACCTGGACGGAAGCCGTTGATCTTCACAGTTTTGGCAGTGCGTTTTAAGCGAGCTTCAAATTGCTCGTTAACACGGCTCGTCGGTACAGAAACATTTAAACGACGGGCAACGCCCGAAACCGCTTCAGTCGTTACTTGCATGGCTTCCTCGATATTTAGTTAAGTAGTAACAGTTTTTAAAAGTGCCACATTATATGACAACTTTGCAGATATACAAAATTCGACAAGCATTCTAGCAGTAAAAGTTGATCTGAACATATCAGCAAGTCATCCACGATTTATTATTTTTCATAGTTTATGAATAAACTCGGTTGTTCTTGGGTAATTTCGTGAAGAATTCTATTAGATCAATATATGCTTAATTTTCACCCAATCAATTACAACATAACCTTACATTTCACTACTACTCTATTTCTTTTTCCAAATTTATATGATCTGAGCATCGTTAAATCCAATCGAGAAAAATTGCATATAAGAATAAGAATAATTATTATTTGCATGAATTTTAAGGTTTACATGGATACGATATGTCTTCTTTTATCAGAACACGTAAGAAGTTTGTTTCATCTGCGATTGCATCATCTCTTTCTATGATTGCAACTGCAGCAATCGCGCAAGATAAAGAAAATGTGGTTCAACTCCCAACTATTCATGCAGAAGCAACTGCTGAACAATTAAAAGTTGATGTATCTGCAAACAAGAAATATGTTGCGCCATTAAAAGACACACCAAAGACAGTGTCTGTCTTATCTCAAAAGTTATTGAAAGAAACAAATTCAAATACTTTATTAGAAGCACTTCGTAATGAGCCTGGTATCACACTAGGTGCTGGTGAAGGCGGCATTCCGTATACAGATATTCCTTATATTCGTGGTTATAACGGACAAAGCGCGATCTATGTAGATGGTGTGCGCAACTCAACAACTCAAACACGTGATATGTTTGCGATTGAACAAGTCGAAGTAACTAAAGGCTCAAGCTCTGCTTTAACTGGCGGAAGTGGTGTTGGTGGCAGTATCAACATGATTCCAAAAGTTGCGCATGAAGGTGATGAATATCAAGGAAGTGTTGCAGGCGGCACAGATAACTATAAGCATATCGTACTTGACGCAAACAAAGACTTTGGTAATGGAATCGCAGGTCGTGTTATTGCGATGGGGCATGAAAATGAGAAACCAGGACAGCACAATGGTGCAGAATACGCTCGTGTTGGTATTGCGCCTAGTCTAGCTTTCGGTTTAGGAACTGAAAACCGTGCGACCTTAAGTTACTACTTTATCAAAAGTAATGATGAGCCAGATTCAGGCATTCCATTTAACAACCCTAACAATCCACCTCCAGGCTCGATCAAAGCTGATGGTCGCCCAGCAAATGTAAAACAAGGTTCTTACTATGGCTGGAAGGATCGTGATTTTGATAAGCGTGAAAACCACATTGGCTCATTGAAGCTTGAACATGATTTTAATGATGACTTAACAGTTTCAAACACTGCAACATATAGCCATTCTAAAGCAAGCTATATGTATACAAATCCAGATGATTCAAAAAGCAATATCTACAAAGGTAAAGTCTACCGTCGTGCAACACAGACCATTCGTGACACCGATGCATTTACCGATCAACTTTCTTTAGCTGGGAAATTCAAAACTGGAGCAATAGCACATAGCTTCAATGTTGGTGCTGAATATAATCGCGAAGAAACCAATCGCGGTAACTATAATATTAGTTATCCTGGATATACAGGTACAACGACTGCTGGTTTCAATGATAAATGTAATGATAACAATGGCTGGTGCACGGATCTCAATAATCCAAGTCCGAATGATCCATGGTTAGGCACACTAACACCAAATACTAAACAGACTACAATGACCAATGAAACAGTATCTGTATATGCATTAGACAGTATTGAATTCAATAAATATTGGTTATTAAATCTTGGCGTACGTTGGGATCAATTTGATACAGAATTAAAATATAACAAAGATGTAACAGCTCGTGGTGTGACAACGCCAGCAGGTACTGTGTATTCAAATGATACAGACTACTTCTCTTATCAAGCAGGTGTAGTATTCCGCCCAACAGAGCATGGTAGTATCTATGCAAGTTTCGCAACTGCTGCCAACCCTGTAGGTATCGATCCTGATCTTGATTCACTTAGTGCTTCAAATAAAGACTTAGAACCAGAAAAAGCTCGTACATTTGAGATCGGAACGAAATGGAGCCTTTGGAACAACCGTGCCAATGCGACAGCTGCAATCTTCCGTACTGAGAAGCAAAATACACGTATTAATATAGATGCGAATACAGTAACTAATGCTGGTGAAAGTAAAGTTGATGGTTTTGAACTTGCTTTGACAGGTCACATTACTGATAAATGGGAAATGGCACTTGGCTATAGCTACTTAGATAGCGAATTAACCAAAGCAGCTTATAACTTAGTTGCTCAAGAAGGTCGCCCTCTTCCATTCGTTGCTAAACAGAGTGCTAACTTGTGGAGTACATACCAAGTACTTCCAAAATTAACACTCGGTGCAGGCGTTCAATATCGCGATCAAGTTTTTGCGAATACCAATCCAAACACAGCCACCACTTCAACGAAAATTTTACCAACGTTTACTATCTATAATGCGATGGCAAAGTATGATGTAAACAAGAATGTAAACTTACAGTTGAATGTAAATAACATTTCAGATAAGCGTTATTTTACAAGTGCTCATGCTTCACACTATGCAAACGAAGGTGATGGCCGCAACGCAGTTCTTGCGATCAACTTTAAGTACTAAATCCCTTAAAAAAATTAGGGTATTTACTTAAACTCATTTAAAATAGCCTCTCTATGAGGCTATTTTTTATAATAATCAATTGAAAGGGATATGCTCAGTGATCCATCACATTCCGAATGTTTTGACAAAAGAACAAGTCGCCGAATTCCGTAAATTAATGGAAGCAGCAGATTGGGTCGGTGGAAAAATTACAGCTGGCACACTCTCAGCTTCCGTAAAACGTAATCAACAACTTTCAGAGAGTGACCCTTTAACCCACCAACTTAGTGCACTTGTGATGGATGCAATTTGGAAAAATCCAACTTTCCAAGCAGCTGCACTCCCCAAGCAAATGATTCCACCTTTGTTTAATCGCTACGATGAACACGAAAGTTTTGGTTTTCATGTCGATAATTCAATTCGTTTAGTGAGAGGGACTCATCAACAACTTCGCACAGATTTATCGTGTACTTTATTTTTGAGTGAACCTGAAGAATATGATGGTGGTGATCTCGTTATTGAAGATACTTATGGCTACCATGAAGTGAAATTACCAGCAGGTGATGTCGTACTCTACCCTTCAACAAGCTTGCATGAAGTCAGTAGTATTACGCGTGGTACCCGATTTGCTTCATTTTTTTGGGTACAAAGTTTGATTAGAGATGATCAAAAGCGTCATATGCTCTTTAATTTGGATGAAAGTATTCGTCAACTTCGCATAGATCATGGTGATGCATATCCAGAAGTAATGAAACTCACCAATATTTATCATAATCTCATTCGTATGTGGTCAGAACTCTGACCACTTCATTTTTCACCATGCTGAATAAATTCTGTAATTTTTTATTAAAAAATAGACTCATTTAGAAAAAATATCCCACTCAACTATCAATTCTTGCAAAAAACAGGAAAACATTTTCCACAATTAAGAGCTAGAATGCTGTTATAGACCTTTGCAGCTAGCTTATTTTAACCTAGACTGATTTTTATTAGATGATTAATATAGCTGCAAAACCGAATCATAATTTTGAATGGTAGATGATGAAAACAAGTGATGACTTTATCCATCCGTCTTATATAAAAAACCTCGCTGCCCTGCTGATGCTGCGCCTCGCGCGCGTATAAATTTTTCTGCCTGGTTTCAGGTACTTAAAACATATTCTCTTTAAATTAATTGTTATAGACACCATATATATATTCGTAGCACGTTGCATTTATTTTGAAGCAGCAACCATGCTACAACAAGGAGTTATCTCATGATGTTGGCTGACCCAAGCAAAAAATACCGCCGTATGTATCAACGCGTGGATTTACCAGATCGTCAATGGCCGAACAATGAAATCAATCAGGCGCCAATCTGGATGAGTACCGATCTTCGTGATGGTAACCAGGCTATTTTTGAACCGATGAACATGGATCAAAAATTAAAAATGTTCCATATGTTGGTCAAAATTGGTTTTAAACATATTGAAATTGGTTTTCCATCGGCTTCACAAATTGATTTTGATTTTACTCAAAAATTAATTCAGGAAAATTTGATTCCTGATGATGTGTATATTGAAGTGTTGGTACAGGCCCGTGACCATTTGATCGAACGTACCTTTGAGTCTTTGGTCGGTGCAAAACGTGCGATTGTGCATATCTACAACTCAAACTCTCCGACTTTCCGTAAGAAAGTATTGAATGTAGATGCAAACGGTGCAAAACAGCTTGCCATCAATGCAGCCAACAAAGTCAAGGAATATGCGGCGCAATATCCTGCAACTGAATGGATTTTCCAATATAGTCCAGAGTGTTTTTCTGCAACAGAATTGGAAGTTGCCAAAGATGTCTGTGATGCGGTCACGGAAATTTGGGAAGCGTCTCCAACCAATAAGGTGATCTTAAACTTGCCTGCAACGGTTGAAGTTTCAACACCAAATGTCTATGCCGATCAAATCGAATGGATGCACCGTAACTTGGCGCGTCGTGATGGCGTGATTATCTCAGTTCACTGTCACAATGACCGTGGTTGTGGTATCGCTGCTTCTGAATTGGCGATTATGGCGGGTGCTGATCGTGTTGAAGGTTGCGTGTTTGGTAATGGTGAACGTACAGGTAACGTCGATGTTGCTGCGATTGCCTTGAACATGTATACCCAAGGTGTCGCACCAAACTTGGATTTCTCCAATATCAATGAAATCATTGCAACAGTTGAAGAATGTACAGGTTTACCTGTGCACCCACGTCATCCATATGCAGGTGATTTAGTCTTTACCGCATTCTCTGGTTCACATCAGGATGCGATTAAAAAAGGCTTCGAATTCCAGAAAAATGAAGAGATCTGGGATATGCCATACTTGCCAATCGATCCTAAAGATTTAGGTCGTGACTATGATGCGGTGATTCGTGTCAATAGCCAATCTGGTAAAGGTGGTATTGCCTATTTGTTAGAGTCAAACTACAACGTTGCTTTACCACGCCGAGTACAAATCGAGTTCAGCCAAATCGTACAGCAACATACTGATGAAAACGGTACAGAAATCAGTGCACATGAAATTTGGACCTTATTCCAGAACACTTATGTGGATGTGAAAAATCGTCATTACCAAACCAAGCATTATCAATTGTCTGACATCAATGGTACACAAATCATTGAATTAGATATTGAAATTGATGGTGAAGTACAACGTTTACGCGGTGAAGGTAACGGTCCAATTTCGGCGATGCTCGATGCATTACAATTGCCAATTGATGTTGTAAATTATGAAGAACGCAGCATCGGTTCAGGTGCAAATGCTAAAGCACTTGCCTTGATTGAACTTCAGGTCAAAGGCACAGGTAAGAGCGCATTTGGTGCAGGTGTACATGACAATATCGTTACCTCGTCCATTGAAGCGATTATTGCATGTACCAATCGTTTAATTGAACAAGGCGTACTTACAACTGAGCAAGTTGCTGCTGCGGCAGTTTAAGCAAAGCTGAGTTGTAATATCAGAAAAAATGACTTTTGAAAGGATACCTGAATTGGTATCCTTTTATTATTGATCAAAGATTTATACAAGGCGAATCATTCCAGTGTCTTTTCCATCGGATTCAGTGGGTTTAGTCACACCACAAAAATTTCAATTTGAGCAACCATTAGAGCTTGAATGTGGGCGTATCCTGCCACGTTTTGATTTGATGGTTGAAACCTATGGAACACTTAATGCAGATAAATCCAATGCAATCTTAATTTGCCATGCATTATCTGGGCATCATCATGCTGCGGGTTATCATCATCCAGATGATAAAAAAGCAGGTTGGTGGGATAGCTGTATTGGTCCCGGAAAAGCGATTGATACCAATCATTTTTTTATTGTTTCTTTAAATAATATTGGTGGTTGTAATGGTTCAACAGGCCCAACATCGCCAAACCCTGAAAATGAAAATCGTCCTTATGGTCCAGATTTTCCATTAGTCACTGTGCGTGACTGGGTAAAGACCCAAGCCATGCTATCTGATCGCCTCGGAATTGATGTTTGGTTTGCCGTGATTGGTGGTTCGTTAGGTGGCATGCAAGCACTACAATGGTCATTGGACTATGCTGATCGTTTAAAAAAATGTGTCATTATTGCCAGTGCACCAAAATTATCGGCACAAAATATTGCCTTTAATGAAGTTGCTCGCCAATCGATTCTCTCTGATCCAGATTTCCATCATGGGCGTTACTTGGAACATGACAGTTATCCAAAACGTGGGTTAATATTGGCACGTATGGTCGGTCATATTACGTATTTGTCTGAAGAAGCCATGAAACAGAAATTTGGTCGTGATTTGAAATCTGGCAAATTTATGTATGGTTTTGATGTCGAATTCCAAGTTGAAAGTTATTTACGTTACCAAGGCGAACAATTTAGCCGTAATTTCGATGCAAATACTTACTTGATTATGACCAAGGCCTTGGATTATTTTGATCCATCTCGTGAGTATGAACATTCCTTGACTAAAGCAATGAGCAAGCCTAAATGCAAATTCTTGGTGATTTCATTTACGACTGACTGGCGTTTCAGCCCAAGTCGTTCACAAGAATTAGTTTATGCTTTAATTGATAATCATAAGCCCGTCAGTTACTTAGATATTGATGCAGAACAAGGTCATGATTCGTTCTTGTTCCCTATCCCACTCTATGTGAAAACATTAAGAGCCTTTTTAGGTGGAGAACAACAGTTGCACGCTACACCGCAGGAGCAGCACTAATGCGAATAGACCAACGACTCGCTGAAAAATGGATCAGTCCGAACTCTAGCGTATTAGACTTAGGCTGTGGTGATGGTGAATTATTGGCTCATATGAGCAAACAGCACAATATTCGTGCTTATGGCTTAGAAATCGATCAAGAAAAGATTGCAATTGCCATCAGTCGAGGGTTAAATATTATCCAACAGGATTTAAACTTGGGTTTAAGCCGTTTTGCCGACCAGTCGTTTGACTCTGTGGTTATGGCACAAGCTTTGCAAGCTGTAGATGCGCCCGATGTATTACTTCGTGATATGGTGCGTGTCGGAAAACAGGCAATTATTACTTTTCCAAACTTTGCGTATTGGAAGACTCGTTCTTTTCTTGCATTGAAAGGGAAAATGCCTGTCTCGGAAGCTTTACCCTATATGTGGTATAACACTCCGAATATTCATTTATGTACTTTCCGTGACTTTGAAGCCCTATGTGCTGAGAATCGGATTAAAATTATTAATCGACTTGCCGTCAATGGTGACCAACAAGGTAGTATGCTCAGTAAGCATATGCCGAACCTATTTGGTGAAGTCGCAATTTATCGAGTGAGCGCTCTATGAAAAAGACATTTATCAGCACATTTTTATTTGGTCTGATCAGTATGCAAGCGCACGCTGACTATGTTGCTCAACCACAATCAGTTGCAACACAGGCAGCGCGATATTCAGTGATGGGTATCAGTGAATTACAAAGCGCAGCAAAATCTGGTCAAGCTGGGGCACAATTTTATCTAGCAACACGTTACCAGTTTGGTAAAGAAGTGGCTAAAGATGAAAAACAAGCTTTCACTTTATTCAAGGCAGCAGCAGATCAAGGTTTATCTGCGGCGCAATTGAATGTTGGCCGTATGTATGCAGATGGCATCGGTACGAAGAAAGATGAAGCTTTGGCGCGTAAATATTTCGAGAAAGCTGCGAGTAATGGCGATAACCGTGCCAGCTTTAATCTCGCGATGATGGAAGAGCAAAAGAAAAACTATGTTGGTGCTTACCAATGGTATGAGCTTTCAACCCGTGACGGTATGCTGGATACTAAAGTCATCAGTCTTTCTGAAGGCAAGAAAACAGCGTTGGCTGCAAACTTAACTCAAGATCAGATTCGTACTGCACGTGATCGTGCAGATAAATGGATTCAAGCGCAATAATCTTTTTAGATCTATTGAATGATATAAAAACCGACTTGTAAGAGTCGGTTTTTGTTTTTTAGAATACATTCCATAATTGGATTAAAACCAATACTTTTGCATCGCTTTTAAAAATTCTTGTGTTATTAAGTCATCAGACTTTAAGCTAATGATGGCATCAATACTACAATTTGGACATAAAGCCGTATTTCCATCATCACACCAATCTTGGATATTTTTATAATCAAAAATATCCAGGCAATAAAAACAGCCACAAAATGGACTATCTCTTAAAATATGCCGATGATAGTTTGAAAATTTATGTGCATCAATTACATCAGTTTGATCAAAATTATTCATGTAAATTCTTAGATCACTTAAAACCTATGGAATCATTTTAGCTTAAATGTGTATTTGTTTCGATGAATCAAATCTATCATAAATAATCCGTTAAAATAGTTATCATATTTCTGAAAAACTGAGAATTTACTATGCCCATTCCTCACTGGTTCAATCAAGGCAGCCTTGTCCTCGCCAGTAATAACAAAGGTAAAGTTGCGGAATTTGAACATCTTTTTCAGCAACTCAATCTGCCTGTTGAAATCATTCCCCAAGGAAAACTCAAAATTGAAGATGCCATCGAAGATGGTTTGAGCTTTGTGGAAAATGCCATTATCAAGGCACGTCATGCTTCCAAAATTTCGGGTAAACCTGCGATCGCAGATGACTCAGGACTTTGTGTACCAATTCTGGGTGGTGCACCTGGCATTTACTCCGCACGTTATGCAGGCGAACATGGCAATGATGCTGCCAATAACCAGAAGCTTTTGGCTGACCTTGTACCATTCCGCAAAGATGGCGAAGTGATTGAAGGCATGTTTGTTTGCGTACTTGCATTGGTCACCCATGCCGAGGATCCACTACCACAAATCTTTGAAGGTATTTGGAAAGGTGAAATTTTAGAAGCTGCTCGCGGAGAAAATGGATTTGGTTATGATCCCCTCTTTTGGGTAGCTGAACGTAACTGTTCGAGTGCTGAACTCAGCAAAGAAGAAAAAAGTAAAATTAGTCATCGTGGTAAAGCGATGCAGCTCTTCAAAGTTAGCTTAATATAAATCCAACTGCGTGCTCTAGTTAATAAAAACTAGAGCTCTTTTAGATAAAATAAAAATCAAACACGCTGAATTTAGAATAACAAAAACCTTGTATTAAACCTTGATTACAAACCAAAAAGTAAAATTATCTATTCAACTATTTAAAGCTACTTATCCCTCTGTCGCAAAATTGCAATATAAGTGTCACATATTTGTCATGCCAAGCTGTTGAGATATATACAAAGTTTGATAGGAATAAAATTATGGCTGGTTTATCAATTTGGCACGTACTCATTTTTGCAATCGTGGTTATTTTACTTTTCGGTACATCAAAGCTTAAAAACTTAGGTAAAGATGTCGGTGGTGCCGTTAAAGATTTCAAAAAATCAATGAAAGATGACGAAGCGGCAGCATCTCTAAATGAACCCCGTACAATTGATGCACAAGTAAAAAATACTGAAAGCTCAATCAAAAGTTAAGCGAGCAACAATATGTTAGATGTTGGAATGTCCGAACTTTTGGTGTTCGGCATTATTGCTTTACTTGTGCTTGGACCAGATAAATTACCTCAAGCAGCTCGCTTTGTCGGGAAATGGTATGGCAAAGTGAAGCGCCTTGTCAGTAATGTGCAAAACGATATTGATCGTGAATTACGCCTATCTGAATTACGCGAGCAGATGCAACAAGAAATGCAACGTATTGCTGAACTAGAACAAAAAATGCAAGCTCAAATGTCTGAGCTCGAACAACAAAAACGAGAAATGTTTGTTCAACCAAGTAAACAAGAACAAACAACAGATAACATTAGTTATCCTACTTATCACTATGTGAAAGAGCATTCTTCATTTGTATATGTGGAAAAAAATATTCAAAAGGCTCAGACCACTATTTTTCCTGCACCAGATCATCAACCTGAATTTAAGGTGGCCGTATGAGTACATCCTCTCATTCTCAGTTACCTGCTCAATCGATTGAAGAATCAAAACAAAAGATTGAACTTGAAGAAATGCCGATTACCAAGCATTTAATGATCTTGCGTCAGCATTTATTCAAGATCGTTGGAATTTTATTACTCTTATTCTTTTGTTTATTACCATTTGCAAATCGTACCTATCAGTTACTTTCTGAACCTTTGCGAGCTCAGCTTCCTGTTAGCTCATCAATGATCGCAACAGATGTGACTGCAACATTCATGGCACCCTTTAAGCTGAACTTTTTTGTTGCACTGATGTTAGCAATGCCTTTTATTATTTATCAGATTTGGGCATTTGCTAAACCTGCATTATATGAACGCGAAAAAACACTTGCTCTTCCGTTATTACTAAGCAGTATTTTTCTATTTTATGCAGGAATTGCCTTTGCATATTTTGTTGCATTACCTTCGATTTTACATTTTTTCATCAGTGTTTCACCTGAAACTGTAGCGCCAATGACAGATATCAATAGCTATCTAGCGTTCTGTTTAAAACTATTTCTCGTATTTGGTTTAACCTTTGAGATTCCAGTGATTACACTACTTTTGATTCTGATCGGAGTCGTGAGTACACAAAGTCTGATTGAGAAACGAAGATTTATCATTGTTGGCTGTTTTTTCGTAGCAATGTTTGTTACACCGCCTGATGCTATTTCTATGATCATGTTAGCCGTTCCGATGTGGTTATTGTTTGAGATTGGATTATTTTTTGGCAAGATTATCGAAAAAAGAAAAACAACTTGATTACTTAGTTCGTATAACTACAAACAGGCTTCTCGCCTGTTTTTTTAATTTTATTACTTTAATTTTTAATTGATTTTTCACAAAGCTGTCACACAAGTGTCAAGGCTTCGTCACATTTAAACATTAAGTTTATTGGGGGAAAACTTTTAGAACAACTGTTATATTTTTTAGGAAAAATTCCATGACCGAGCTATCGCCATATCATGAAGATCAAGAGTTGGATAACAACACATCGGATAATATTCATTTCCGTGACATTTTAGAACAGCACATTAGCCGCCGTAGTCTCATCACTAAAACTGCGAGTGGTGCTGTTGCATTAACTTTAGCATCGACATTAACTGGCTGTAACGACGACGATAATAATTCGAGCAATAACGGTGGAACACCGCCAACACCTGTTGATCCAAATAAAAAACCAGAAAAATTAAACTTCTCTCCTGTTGCTAAAAATCTAAATGACATCGTAACAGTGCCTGAAGGTTATGAAGCAACTGTACTTTATGCTTTAGGTGATTCAATCAATCCTGCTTACGGTGCGTGGGATGATAACAATATTCCTTCAGGTTTAAGTTTTGAATATCGTTCTGGTGACTGCCATGATGGTATGACATTTTTTGGTTTAAATAGCTCAACTCAACGTTTCGATGCAAATGTATCTGAACGTGGTTTATTAGTTATGAACCATGAATATATCAATCCAACCTTCCTTCACCCTAAGGGACCAACGAAAGTTGATGGTCGTCGACCTGAAGATGAAGTCATTCGTGAAGTGAATGCTCACGGTGTTTCTGTGATCGAAATCAAAAAAGATAAAACGACAAATAAAGTAGAAGTGGTTAAAAACTCTGTATTTAACCGCCGTATTACAGGTTCTACCGTGATGGATTTTGCTGGTGCTGCTGCGGGTTCACCCCTTCTAGCTACTACCTACTCTCCAGCAGCTCGTCAAACTCGTGGTACACATAATAACTGCGGTAATGGTTATACACCTTGGGGAACCTACCTGACGACTGAAGAAAACTTCATTGGTTATTTCGCACGTAGCACAACTGACGATACTTTACGTCGCCCAGAAGAAATCATTGCGCTTAAACGCTATGGTTTAAAAGCAGGTTCAAGCTCTCGTTATGGCTGGGAAACAGTAAAGGCTGGTGTACTTTCACAAGATCTTTATGATCGCTGGAATGCGGATGTAAAAGCTACTACAGCAGCTGAAGATTATCGTAATGCACCAAATACATTTGGTTGGATGGTAGAAATTGATCCATTCGATGGTCGTCAAAATCCTGTTAAACGTACATCTTTAGGTCGTTTTGCACATGAAGATTGTCGTACTAGTCGTGTCATTGCAGGGGAAAATCTTGCTTTTTATATGGGTGACGACTCTCGTGGAGAATATATCTACAAGTTTGTATCTGATGCAAAATGGGATCCAAAAGATATCAATGGTGGCTATGCTGCTGGTGATAAATACATGAATGCAGGTAAACTTTATGTTGCCAAATTCAATAATGACGGTACGGGTCAATGGATTGAGTTAGCCTTTGGTAAAAATGGTTTGAACCAAAGCAATTCAGTCTATCCATTTAGCTCACAAGCTGATGTTGTCACTTTTGCTCGTTTAGCAGCTGATGCAGTTGGCGCAACAAAAATGGATCGTCCAGAGTGGTGTGCGGTTAACCCAGAAAATGGTGAAGTCTACGTTACATTAACCAACAACTCGAACCGCGGTACTAGCTATCCAACTGATGCAGCAAATCCACGTAATTATGAAGACAAATATGCTGGTACAAAAACCAATAAAGGTAATGTAAACGGTCATATTATTCGCTTGCGTGAAACAGCTGATAAAACAACTGCTGAAAGCTTCAACTGGGATATCTATCTATTTGGTGCTGAGGCATCTGGAGCTGCAAACATCAACCTTTCAGGTTTGACAGATAATAATGATCTTTCAAGCCCTGATGGTATGTGGTTTGACCCACGTGGTGTACTTTGGATTCAAACAGATGACGGCGCGTATACTGATGTAACGAACTGTATGATGCTTGCTGCACTTCCAGGTCAAGTTGGAGATGGAGCAAAAGCAACGACTTCAAATGGTACTGAAACCTTAGTTGGTAAGAAAGTAACAGATGAAACCCTGCGTCGCTTCCTTGTAGGACCTAAAGAGTGTGAAATTACAGGTGTAACAATGACACCTGATTACAAAGCAATCTTTATTAATGTTCAGCATCCAGGTGAAGACTCTGCAGACTATGCATCTCCTTCAAGTAACTGGCCAGCAACTCAAACGAACCCAAGCAACAAAACTGCACGTCCACGTTCAGCGACGGTTGTGATCACTCGTAAAGATGGTGGTGTGATTGCAGGCTAAACCCTAAAATCACACCAAAAGAGCCTATCGACCATGATAGGCTCTTTTTTATTTTACTAATGAAATAGTTAATTCGATGAAATTTCCTTGCTGTTCACCTTGTTGTGTTTTTTCAATCCATTGCCATTGATCAGTCGTCATTCTTAAAAAATTAGAACATCGTGTGCCATAAATCGGACTTTGGATAAAAGTCGAGGACAGCAACGCTTCCATTTCCTGACTAATGCCTGTATCTGGCAATAGCTTTGGGATGATTTTCCGTTCATCCTCCAGAATGTCCCAAACCGCAGACTCCAAATCCAATTCTGCGACTTGAGGCTGCTGTAGTATGGGTAAAAACTCCTGAGTAAAGCGTTTACGCAAATGTCTGGTTTTATGCCAGTCTTCAGACATTAATCCATTGGATACCACATAGACGCCATTGGCTAGAACCTGTGGCGCTTCTCCACGATTGCTCATATACACCGCCTGTTCACGATCACCCACAAACAGGTTAAAGCCCGCATAGTCCTGCTGATTCTGTTCCAGCATTTGCGCAAAGCGTATGGGAGCTAAATCACTTTCCAGAAAGTCCTGAATCAGGTGTCCGCGTGAAGTGCTGTACTGGTTCTTGTCCCGACCATTGCGGAAGTTGGTCACAATCGCCCAGCGACCTGCTGCGGTCACACCCATCCATGTTCCACCCGACTGCAAATCCTGCCCTGCCACAATCGGGCGGTTTTCCCACTGATGCAGGGGAGCACTGGGACGATGGTAAAACTCATCACGGTTTGAAATTAAACACAACGGCATATCATCAAGAACATGCCATGCAAAAGCGACAATACACATTAATCCTGTTTTCACTCATTTAGCGTCTGTTGACTTTCACATTGAATGTACAACATTTTTCACATCATTCCGCTACAATCTGCTCAAAACTTAATTTCAAATTCTAAATTGAGGAACAGCGATGCTGACCTATCCAAATATTGATCCAGTGGCACTGAGTTTAGGGCCAGTCAAGGTACACTGGTACGGATTGATGTATCTCTTGGCATTTTTATGTGCATGGGGCTTGGCATCTTACCGAGCCAAACAGCGCGATGGCTGGACAGCCGACATGGTGTCCGACCTGGTGTTCTACGGCGCTTTGGGTGTGGTGCTGGGTGGTCGGGTGGGCTATGTCCTGTTTTACGAGTTCGGCAAGTTTCTAGAAAATCCACTGTGGCTATTTCAGGTCTGGACTGGGGGCATGAGCTTCCACGGTGGCTTCCTCGGTGTGATGATCGCCATGCTGTTCTGGTGTCGGAAATACCAAAAAACATGGTTTCAAACACTGGACTTTATTGCCCCCTGTGTACCCACAGGCCTGATGTTTGGTCGTATCGGCAACTTTATTGGTGGTGAGCTATATGGCCGTCAGGTAACCAATCCTGATTATCCTTTTGGCATGATTTTCCCAACAGACCCACTGGGCTTGGTTCGTCACCCGTCACAGATTTATCAGGCACTGTGTGAGGGCCTTATCCTGTTTATGGTGTTGTGGTGGTTTAGCTCAAAGCCCCGTCCACGTATGGCAGTTTCAGCTTTATTCCTGATGGGCTATGGTGTGGCACGTTTCTTTATGGAATTCTTCCGCCAGCCCGATGCAGATCAGGGCTTTATCCTGTTTGGCTGGATGACCAAAGGGCAAATTCTCAGCTTCCCAATGATTATTATTGGACTATGGATGATGTGGTATGCCTACCGTAGAAAAACCTATGACTGGCAAATAACAAAATAAAAATGATGGGAGCTGATGCTCCCATTTTTATGGATTTTTTATTATATAAATTATATTGTTAGCTTAAACAAATATGAGACAACAATATGAGTCACTTTATTTCAACCTATATAGACCGTATTAATCATCGTTATCGACTTGGCAATGCGACAGAACATACCTTTCGTGGCGATCTTGCCCAACTGATTGAATCGATAGTCCCAGATATTACTGCGACCAATGAACCTAAAAGGCAATCTTGTGGCGCACCTGACTATATTTTGACAAAGAAAAATATTCCCATTGGCTTTATTGAAGCAAAAGATATCGGTGATAAAGACTTAGACGGATTGAAAAAGACAGGAAATAAAGAACAATTTGATCGTTACAAAGCATCATTAAACAATCTTATTTTTACGGACTATCTCAATTTTCATATTTATCAGGATGGCGTATTTATCACTAAAATCGCCATTGCTGAGGTGACTGGCAATCATATCCGAGCGCTTCCTGAGAACTTTACTGTCTTTGAAAATCTCATCAAGAATTTTTGTACCCATATTGGACAAACCATTAAAAGTCCTAAAAAACTTGCAGAAATGATGGCAGCAAAAGCGCGTCTACTTTCTGATGTGATTGAAAAAGCCTTAACCAGTGATGAAGATAGCTTTGAGGACAGTACATTAAAAGACCAAAAACAAGCCTTTAAACAAATCCTGATACATGACATTACCCCGAAAGGTTTTGCTGATGTATATGCTCAAACTATTGCTTACGGTATGTTTGCCGCACGTTTACATGACCCGACCTTACCGACTTTTAGCCGACAGGAAGCGGCGGAACTGATTCCTAAAACCAATCCATTTTTACGCAAACTATTTGGCTATATTGCGGGCCCTGATATTGATGACCGTATTAAATGGATTGTCGATAGCTTGGTTGATGTTTTTCTACATTGTAATGTACATGAAATCCTTAAAAATTATGGGCGTTCCACCAAAATGGAAGACCCGATTATTCACTTTTACGAAACTTTCTTGAGTGAATATGACCCCAAATTGCGTAAAGCTCGTGGCGTTTGGTACACCCCTGCCCCAGTGGTCAATTTTATAGTGCGTGCCGTAGATGATATTTTAAAAACCGAATTTGGTTTAGCGCAAGGTTTAGCCGATACCAGTAAAACCACGATTGAAGTAGAAGCAACAGGTACAGCCATTACCAAAGGTAAAGCCAAAGGCAAGCGTATTACCGAAACCAAAGAAGTGCATAAAGTGCAAATTCTTGACCCTGCCACAGGTACAGGGACGTTTCTTGCCGAAGTGGTGAAACATATTCATCAAAAATTTGCAGGGCAGCAAGGCATTTGGAGTAACTATGTCGAAAGCCATTTATTACCACGTTTAAATGGTTTTGAGCTGCTCATGGCAAGTTATGCAATGGCGCATTTGCAACTTGATTTGTTGCTAACCGATACAGGTTATAAACCCAAGCAAGCGCAACGCTTACGGGTGTATTTAACCAACAGTTTAGAAGAAAGTCACCCCGATACAGGCACACTATTTGCCAACTGGTTAAGTAGCGAAGCCAATGAAGCCAACCATATAAAACGTGATACCCCTGTCATGTGTATTATTGGGAATCCGCCGTATAGCGGCGAAAGTGCCAATAAAGGCGACTGGATTATGTCATTGATGGACGATTATAAAAAAGAGCCAGGTGGCAAAGAAAAACTAAAAGAACAAAACTCGAAATTCATCAATGATGATTATGTGAAATTCTTACGTTATGGACAGCATTTTATTGAAAAAAATGGTACGGGTGTTTTAGCATTTATTAACCCACATGGTTTTTTGGATAATCCAACTTTTAGAGGGATGCGCTGGAATTTGTTGAAAACTTACGACAAAATATACACCATTGATTTACACGGAAATGCAAAGAAAAAGGAGACTGCGCCTGACGGAGGTGTCGATGTAAATGTTTTTGATATAGAACAAGGCGTTTCAATAAATTTCTTTGTAAAAACAGGCAAAAAGGGAAAAGATGAACTCGGCAAAGTTTTTCACTACGACCTGCACGGCAAACGCGATAACAAGTATGATTTTTTGCTGGATAATACTTTAAAATCTATTCAATTTAACTCTATTATTCCATTTGCCAATAGTTATGTCTTTAAGAATATTGACAAATCAGCATATGAAAAATACAACGAAGGAATAAACCCAACAAAACTATTTAAAATCAATGTAATGGGTTTTCAAACTCACAGAGATGATTTTTCAATTGACTTTGAAAAACAAAACATAAAAAATCGTGCATTGAATTTAAGAGATAAAAGTATTTCAAACGATGAAATTTATAGCAAATATTCTATAAAGGATAATCGTGATTGGAAGTTAGACAAAGCACGAAAAGAAATTCAAACAGATCATAATTGGGAAGATAAAATTATCAATTGTGGTTACAGACCTTTTGACGATAGACCTTGTTATTTTAGTTCTGTCGCAATGGACTATCCAAGAAAAGAACTTATTCAAAATTTTTTAAACAAAGAAAATCTTTTAATTGGTATCGGCCGACAAGGGCTTGCAGTTGGCGACATTGAATGGTGTTTAACGACAGTTGCAAAAAATCCTGTGGATGCAAATATGTTTAGACGTGGCGGCGTAAATTTATTCCCTCTTTACCTCTATCCAACTCAACAGTTACAAGTCGACAAGTCGACAAGTCGACAAGTCGACAAGTCGAGCCTAAACACATTTGCGTATCGAATACCAAACTTAAATACTGAAATTATTGAAAAAATATCTAAAAACATTGCTTTAACTTTCACCGATGAAAAAGAAGACATTCACGGTACATTTGCGCCAATAGACCTACTGGACTATATCTATGCGGTTTTACACTCGCCAAAGTATCGAGAAAGCTATAAGGAATTTCTAAAAATTGATTTTCCTCGTGTCCCCTATCCCAAAGATGCCAAAACTTTTCTTGAACTAGGCAAACTAGGGGCGGAATTGCGTAAACTGCATTTATTAGAAAGCCCAAAAGTTGAACAGTATATTACCCAATATCCAATAGATGGCGATAATATCGTGACTAAACCAATATATAAAGATGGTCAAGTCTGGATTAATGACACACAATATTTTAATCATGTCCCCGAAATTGCTTGGCATTTTTATATCGGCGGCTATCAACCTGCCCAAAAATGGCTCAAAGACCGTAAAGATCGGGCTTTAGATTTTGAAGATATTTTGCATTATCAAAAAATCATTGTTGCGTTGACCGAAACAAATCGGATCATGCAAGAAATAGACACCGTATTAGTAGAGATATAAAAACCAAAGCCATAGCGGAAAACTATTCTGCTATGGCTTTTATTTTATCACTTTGCAGCCAACGCCTTGACCACTTCGCCTAAACGCTTACCTTGCGCCTCACATAATGTTTTTTCATCTTGGCTTAAACCTTGATCGTGGCGTGGACCGCTGACATGGCTTGCACCATAGGGCGTGCCACCTGTTTTGGTATTGGATAATGCAGGGATTGAATTGGGTAAGCCCAGTATCATCATGCCATGATGGAATAATGGCGGTAACATGGTCAACAAGGTGCTTTCCTGCCCACCATGCATTGAACCTGAAGAGGTAAACACACAGGCAGGTTTATTGTGCAATGCGCCATTCAGCCACAAACTGGTGGTTTGATCCCAGAAATATTTCATTTCACTGGCCATGTTGCCAAAACGTGTTGGTGAACCAAGCGCCAAACCTGAACAATGGGTGAGATCATCCAGGGCACAGTAAATGTCTCCCTCAGCAGGAATACTCGGCTCAGCCTCAGTCACCACAGTGGCCAGATTTGGAACGGTACGAATACGGGCAGTGACACCCGCAGCCTCAATTCCATCTGCAATCAGGTGTGCCATCTGTCTGGTTGAACCATATTTACTGTAATAGAGAACAAGAACGTAAGGTTGCATCACTTTCAATAATTTTGTTAAAAAGAACACTATACGATATTTTTTATATTTTTAGCGGTAATAAATCCTGTGAAACGCATAGGATTTTGATTAAAACAATAGGATGAACCCATGATCTTCGAACGATATCGAAACAAACTGCCTTTTTTAGAAAAAACATGGTTTCAATTTATTGTATTTGTGTTACGGCGTTTCAAGGCCGATCGCTGTCAGGACCAGGCGGGTTCCCTCACCTATACCACCCTGTTTGCCGTTGTCCCGATGCTGACCGTTTTTCTGGTTATCATTTCCTCCATCAAGGCACTGGAACCTGCCCGACAACAACTGCAACAACTGATCTACAGCAACTTTTTGCCTAAAAGCACCATTGCCTTTGACAAGGCACTGAACGCATTTACCGAAAAATCCAGTAACCTCACCGTGATTGGGGTGTTATTTCTTTTTGTCACCACCGTACTGATGCTGTCTTCGATTGAAACCGTTTTCAATCGTATCTGGCGAGTCAAGGAAACCCGTACAGGCCTGATTGGCTTTATGCGTTACTGGACCATTATTTCACTGGGCCCGATCATTTTAGGCAGTGCGTTTGTACTTTCCTCAACTGTCGCCTCAATGAACATTCTCAGCAACAACTTTGCAGGCTATCAACTCAATGGTTCATTAATCTTATGGTTGATTTCATTTCTACTTACGATTGCTGGCTTCTTCATTTTATATTGGACCATTCCAAACCGCACTGTCCCGATCTTTTCAGCAGTGATTGCCGCCTGTTTCAGTGCAACGGTTTTCGAAACCCTGAAACGTTTATTTGGCTGGATCATGAGCAACTTCACTAGCTATGAAATTGTCTATGGTGCATTCGCTGCCGTTCCCATTTTCCTGCTCTGGATCTATTTGTCCTGGAACATCATTTTACTGGGTGTGGAAGTCAGCTATGCCCTCACTGCATTTAATTTAGGCAAGGAGCAAAAGCGCCATCCAATTTTGATGTTACTCGACATGCTGGAGCTGTTTTATAAAAAACAGCAAATCGGTGAAAGTGTTAGTGAAACGGAACTACTGGATATTATTGGTCGTGGTGAATTGGGGCGTTTACCTGCCTATATCCTGCAACTTGAAAATCAAAATCTCATCAAGCGCACAGATAAGGATGAATATGTATTGGTACGGAATTTGGCGCAGGTTGATTTCTGGAGTTTCTTTACCGCTCTTCCTTATCCTTTACCTCTACGCCCTGATGTATTCAATGTGCATCAGAATGATGAATGGATGGAGCGACTTGGCCCAGCCCTGATTGAAAGCAACGACTATTTGGCGGCTAAACTGTCTATTCCTCTTTCAACCATCTTTGAGATGTCGACAGAACCGAAATAAATCTGCATAGCCAATGACTTTAACAGGTGAGTCATTGGCTACTTTCAGACTTAACCCACAGCATGTTGTAAATGCATGATTATGGTCGGACAAAAGTATTCCAGTCGTATTTCCCAGACTGGGTAATCAGTTTTAGGGTGAGTTGATCATTTGGCTGTAAAGCACCTACACCCGCTGGTGTTCCCGTCATGATCACATCACCTGTCTGTAGGCTAAATGCCTGATTAATATCAATCAGTAAATCGGCAATATCAAATATCATATCTTTGGTGAAACCATGCTGGCGTTCGGCACCATTGATGGTCAAGATCAGTTCAAGTTCCTGTAGGTCACCAATCTCATCGGTTTCAATCCACTCACCCAGAATACATGCGCCATCGAATGCTTTGGCACGTTCCCACGGATGCCCCTTGGCTTTCAGCTCACCCTGTAAATCACGCAGGGTTAAATCCAGTCCCAGTGTCAGTGCTCCCACAGCCTCCAGTACTTTTTCCCGATCTGTTTCGCCAGACAGGGGATGTGCAATTTGCAGGCAGATTTCACATTCATAGTGACATTCACCCAAGGCCTTGTTCCATGTAATGCCTTGCGCTAGAGTCGTCAAACTACTTGCAGGTTTCATAAATAAAATCGGGCGATCTGGAATCACATTGCCAAGCTCTTTTGCATGCTCAGCATAGTTCCGACCGACACACACAATTTTTGATGGAGAGGTGCTCATGGCATTTCCTTATTTATTAGCAAGATTATTTATTTTTTAAAGCTATTTTCAAATTTACTTTGCGCTGCTGAATCCGTAAACGCCCGTTTTGGCACAATCACCACGGTATGGTTTTTCAGTTCCAGCATATAAGTCAGTTTACCAATGGCGAAAGACTGCACCTCGGCATACTGCGCACTTTGCTTTTTACCTGTGGCATAAAGCTCAAAATGATCCTGATACAGGTCAATGCCCTGTTCACTCTTGCCAAACTGATAACGGACAAACTGTCGTTTAAACAACATCGGCAGCAACCAATAGCGCATCAGCCCCTGCATGATCAGGAAAAAGGCCCCCAATGCAACGTAGTAACGCCCCACACCCGAAAAACCAAGATAAATACCCCATACAATAATGGCGATACTAATCAGTGGGGTTAAAAAACGGGTAAAGGTCTTTTTACCAAAGGTCACTAAAGCAAAACCATCCTGGGACTCTTCTAAATTCAGGTAATAACGCAGGGATAGCGCTGGACGTTGTTCAGACATGCTCGACTTCAATTTGTTTCATCATGGATGGGCGTAAATATTACACCAGTTTAGTGGCTAAGACGTTGTTTTACACAATATGGCTATTCTTTACACACAAAAAAATTTATAACTATTTTCCAATTTACTGGCATTGATCAAGATTGAAATGCTGAATTTCCAGCTCAGTCACGTATAAAAAATCAAAGGAATGTTATGTCTTATTTTACCCGCCTGCTATGTACAGGTATTTTATTCGGGATAAGTCAAATTGGTTCTACTCAAATTATTACATGGACAGACAATATCCCAAGTGCCTTGCAGCCTTTTCAGAACAATCCACAGCTCTTGGCCAGTTATACCCAGGACACTATTTTTATTTATGGTCAGCCTGCGGTAAAAACCTCAGTACCCACCCTGAAAAGCAATCCTCAACCTAGTGTCAGCTTTACTTCCGCTGCCATCATCGTCCCTGCCAATACACAACAGGTGGCGAAAACGCTGACAGACTTTAGTCATTATGTGGGACTGTTTCCAACCCTAAAATCGGCCAAGACCATTGAACAGTCGGGCAATATCGTACAGGTGAAATACAAGGTCTCAATTCCAACACCAATTCCTGTACTCAATTTCAATGAGGACGTCACGCTGCAACACCAGATCAAGCCGAACAGCATCGCCAGTCTGGTCATTGACGCTCCCATTCCCTATGGGGTCGGAAAACTGGAATGGTTTGCACTGGATGAGCATCGGACCCTGGTGACACTCACCCAGTGGGGGGACCTCAACCAACCGAAAGGATTTATTTTAAAGAAAATTTTAAACGCAATTCCTGAGGTCAAGCTTGGCGTTCCCAGTACTGGGAACGCCTTTGTTCTAGAGGCTTTAAGAACCCGTTTTATTGAAAAAAACACTGCCCCACTTGATGGCAGGCAAATGCCAAGCCCTCAACTCAATGCAACCCAGCTCACAAAAATCGCCCAGCTCAGCCAGACATCACAGCAACCCGTTAGCTTTCTGCATGCCCCGACCAGCATCATGTACACGCATGGACGTGAAGCCATGCGATTTTCCACCACCTATCACTTTTATAAACAAACACCACAACAACTACAGAAATGGCTCACCCCATTGGCCTATAAGGATTTATTCCCTCGGCAAATCAAAAAGGTGGTGACCACCCCTATTCAGAATCAGGGACAGGATGCGGATATTCAGGTCAATGTTGGTTTGGGAGTCATTAATATTCCATTTGCCTTTAAACTGCATTTTAATTATCCCAATGCCAGCGAAAATAATTTTTATGCCAATGGCGGTGACCTGCGTTTTATTAAAGGTCAGATGGGATTTACCGAGCTTAATCAGGGTGCTTTATTGAAAATGACCACCAGCATGAAAATTGATGAAAAAGCACCTTTTTTACTCAGGGCAATGCGAAGCCTGCCATATCATGACGTATTGCCAGCAGTTGGCGGTAATGCAGTGTTTGTACAGAAAATTAAGGCAAAGGCATAAGGCACAAAAAAAACCGCAATTAAGCGGTTAATTTATTTAAGTTGGTGCGCTCAGAGAGATTCGAACTCCCGACCCCTTAGTTCGTAGCCAAGTGCTCTATCCAGCTGAGCTATGAGCGCATTACTTATGTGCCTATTCAGGCGTGTGTTACATTAATCTTTACTTGGTGCGCTCAGAGAGATTCGAACTCCCGACCCCTTAGTTCGTAGCCAAGTGCTCTATCCAGCTGAGCTATGAGCGCTTTAAGTAAAGTGGCGGTGAGAGAGGGATTCGAACCCTCGATACAGTTACCCGTATGCATCCTTAGCAGGGATGTGGTTTCAGCCACTCACCCATCTCACCGTAACACGAGCGCAATAATACAAACTAAAACCGTATTACACAAGGGATGTTCCTGTTTTTTTCTCTTTTTTTAAATCAATCAAATGTTTTTTAACCAATTCTTATATTTTTTCGTCATTTTTAGCGCTACGCTTGTTAATATAGTGTTCTCTCCTTTATTTAGATCGGCACAATAAACAGAATCTTCCAATCTTTGACGTGCAGTTAGAGTTTGAATGACTTATGCTAAACCGATCTGCCAGATGTGAAATGAAACGATATGACTAAAAATTGGGCCGATCCCGAAGCAAAAGCAGAAGCGCAACGTTACGATAATCCTATTCCTAGCCGAACTCTTATTCTAAGTACATTAGAACAATTAAAAACTGCACAGTCTCATGCAGAGCTGGTTGACCACTTTAATATCCCAGATCAAAAAAGTATTGATGCCTTGAATCATCGCTTAAGTGCCATGGTTCGTGACGGTCAGTTAATGAAAGATGGTTTTAAATACCAGCCTGCAACCGATTTGCCAAGCCATGAAGCAACAGTTTATATCAACAGTAAAGGCTTGGGTACGGCCAATATCGCAGGTCAGGATGATGTCCTGTTACCTGAACGTGAATTACGTTTGGTCTTTAATGGTGATCGCGTTAAAGTACGCCAAACTTCTGTTGACCGTAAAGGTAAAGCTTGGGGGTTTATTACCGAAGTCGTACAACGTCGTGTCAAACAAATTATTGGTAAAGTCGCTGAACATGATGGTGAATACTTTATTCAGCCAAGCAATCCAAATCAGCACCAACCAATTACCTTAGAAAAAGAATTGATTGAACATGCCAATGCCAAAGTTGGCGATATGCTACGTGTTGCGATTGATGATTACCCGACTCGTGAAGAATTAGCGACAGGTCATGTTGTACAGTCTATGGCGGACAAAGCTGACACTGAAATTATTATTCCACAAACCATTTTAGAATTTGGTTTGCCTTATGAATTTCCAGAAGCAGTCATTAAAGAAGCTGAAAGTTTTAAAGAACCGTCTGAACAGGATCGCAAAGGTCGTGTTGATTTACGCGATTTGCCATTAGTCACCATTGATGGTGAAGATGCACGTGACTTTGATGATGCAGTCTATGCAGAAAAACGTCCAGGTGGTGGTTACCGTGTTGTAGTGGCAATTGCAGACGTGAGCCATTATGTCCGTTTAGACTCGCCTTTAAATGAAGAAGCTGAAGAACGTGGTACATCGGTTTATTTCCCACACTTTGTTTTGCCAATGTTGCCAGAAGCATTGTCAAATGGATTGTGTTCTCTCAATCCGCATGTTGACCGTCTGTGTATGGTCTGCGATTTAAAACTGTCACGTGCAGGTAAAGTCACAGGTTATGAGTTCTACCCTGCGGTGATGCATTCCAAAGCACGTTTGACCTATAATCAGGTGGCTGCTTATTTTGATGGCGCAACCGATGCCATTCCGCAAGATAAAAACGTTCATAAATCGTTAAATACCCTATTCCAGCTTTATCAGACACTAAAAGAACTACGTGCCAAACGTCATGCGATGGAATTTGAAACCATTGAAACCTATATGACCTTTGATGAGTTAGGCGGAATCAAGGAAATCTTGCCACGTACTCGTAATGATGCGCATAAACTGATTGAAGAATGCATGTTATTGGCGAACGTTGCCGCAGCTGAATACTCATTAGAACATGATATTCCGATGTTGTATCGTGTACATGAAGCGCCAGAATTCTCACGTATTCAAAAAGTCCGTGATTTCGTCAAATTACTCGGTTTGCCATTCCCAGAGCAACCAACACAAGCCGATTATCAACGAGTCATTGAAGCAACCAAAGATCGTTTAGATGCACCAAGTATTCATGCGGTGTTGTTACGCTCAATGATGCAAGCCTATTATGGTGCGAATAATGCAGGACATTATGGTCTTGCTTATGAAGCTTATACGCATTTCACCTCACCAATTCGTCGTTATCCAGACTTATTGTTGCACCGTGCGATTAAGGCTTATCTTGATAAGAAAGTTTATCCATTGTCTGGTGCCGCTTTAGATGAAGCTGGCGAGCATTTTTCACAAACTGAACGTCGTGCCGATGAAGCTTCACGTAGCGTCACTACATGGTTGAAATGCCACTATATGCAACAGCATTTAGGCGATGAGTTTGTTGGTATTATTAGTGCGGTGACTGAGTTTGGTCTATTCGTTACACTCAAAGATTTATATGTGGATGGTATGATTCATGTCAGCCAGCTCGGTGAAGATTATTTCTTGTATGATCAAGCCAGCCAAAGCCTGATTGGTCAGAATCGCGGTCAATCCTTTAGTCTCGGCGATGAAGTCAAGATTCAGGTTGCAGGCGTCAATCTGGAAGAACGTAAAATTGACTTCAAATTGGTTCAACAGTTGACGCATTTGGGGCGTGTGATTCGTCAGAAAGCACCTCGCACCACATCTACCAAAGCTCTGGCTACTGAAGAGGTTTTTAGTAAACCATCCGCAACTTCTCAAGTCAGTGAAGATGGTGAGAAGCCTGTACGCAAGAAAAAGGATAAGAGCAAACCAAGTTCTTATACCAAAAAGCCTGCTAAAAAAGCTTCAACCAAGCCTGAAAGCAAAGAAAAAGCCAAGAAGAAAGTAAAAAAGAAAAAGTCCAATGCGAAAGCAAAGTCTGATTAAGTCATTTAAAGCCGTTCTTAATCTTTTGAGCGGCTTTTTTATTTTCAAAGGTCAAATATGTCTGCATTTAAAAAAGCCGAAGTTTTCATTCTTATTGGTCAAATCATTGATGATACCTTATTAACTCAAGATTCTATCCATCGAGACCAAATTGCAGCTCGACTTATTGAGAAATATCCTGACCTCATACAAAATATTGCAACAGGCTATAAAAATCAAAATTTAACATATGTTTCTGGAAATTTAGTGGATTGGTTTTCCGCTGAATTAACTAAAAAAAGTTCTATTTCTAAAGATTGGCAAAACAAGTATAAACAAGAACGAGAAAAAGTAGGAAAAAGAGAAGTTACTGTTTACAAAAATATTTATTCATTTTCATTAGAAGAAAATATTTCCTCTGTGAACACTACAAAATTGATAGAGGGTAATCTTAAAACGATTGTAGTTAATGCTTTTGAACGCAACCCAATTGCTCGAAAACAATGTTTAGAATATTATGGAACGTCATGTTTATGCTGTGGTTTTGATTTCTATAGAACCTATGGTGAAATTGGTCAAAACTACATTCATGTTCATCACATTATCCCGCTTGCAAAAATTAGAAAAAATTATCAAGTTGATCCAATTAAAGATTTAATTCCGCTTTGTGCAAATTGTCATGCAATGATACATCGTACAACACCAGCCCTTTCTACCGAAAAACTAAAAGAAATCATAAAACAATCTCATCAACCTTGATTTCTCACCCACTAAGCCCTACATCTATACCTATGTTTAAAGATGATATGGCAAAAATACAATGACACTCCAACAAGCGACACTTCCCGTTCCTCAATTTGATCAAATTCAACTTGCTGACCTAAAACAACAAATTGAACAAACCATTCAAAACGGTCAAAACTTCTTAAATCAACTCAAGGAAGTGCCACAAAACAGCGAGGCACAATTGGCAACCTTGACCGAAGTTGATCAGCTTGAAAATAACATGAGTGAGTCATGGGGCATTTTGTCGCACCTCAATGCCGTGATGAACAATGCCGAAACCCGTGAAGTGTACCAAGCCCTGTTACCAAGTTTAAGTGAATACTATACGCAGCTTGGACAACACACGGCGCTGTATCAAACCTATCAACAGATTCATGATACCCCTGTTTTTCAAACCCTCAGTGAAGCACAGCAAAGCGCCATTAAACTCGCGCTACGTGATTTCAAACTGTCTGGTGTTGCACTCCAAGGCGAAGCTAAAAAGCGTTATGCAGAAATCTCGGCACGTTTATCACAGCTGTCTTCAGACTTCTCTAACCATGTGCTCGATGCAACCCAAGCCTATTTCAAGCCTTTAACTGAAGCACAACTTAAAGGTTTACCTCAAAGCAGTGTTGAACTGTTAAAACAATACGGACAACAACGTGAGCTTGAGCAAGCGGTTGCGACATTGGACTTTCCTGCATATTTTGCGATCATGACTTATGCTGATGATCGTGAGTTGCGAGAAGAGCTGTACAAAGCATATGTCACCCGTGCATCAGATCAATCGGATAAAACCGAGTTTGATAACACGCCTGTGATGGAAGAAATCCTGAGCTTACGTCAGGAAATGGCACAACTACTTGGCTTTAACAACTTTGCTGAATATTCCCTTGCCAGCAAAATGGCACCTGATGTTGAAACTGTTCATCAATTCTTAGTAGATTTGGCAGAGCATGCGCGTACGCCTGCACTTGCTGAAATTGCTGAACTAAAAAGTATTGCACAACAAGATGGAATTGAAGAACTCAAACCTTGGGATGCAACCTATTATTCTGAGAAGTTGAAACAACAACAGTTCAATCTTTCTCAGGAAGCGCTTAAACCGTATTTCCCTGCACCTAAAGTGGTTCAAGGTTTATTCCAGATCGTACAGCGCCTTTACGGTATCCAGATCATTGAACGCCAGGCGCCTGTTTGGCAGGATGATGTACGTTATTTCGAAATTGAAGATCAAGGTCAAGTGGTCGGCGGTTTCTATTTTGACTTATATGCCCGTAACGGCAAACGCGGTGGTGCATGGATGAGTGGTTTCCGTTCCCGTGTACAAACTGCTAGTGGTCTACAAAAACCAGTTTGCTATATGGTGTGTAACTTTACCCCACCAATTGGTAATCAACCTGCCTTGCTGACCCATGATGAAGTCATTACCTTGTTCCATGAGTTTGGTCATGGTTTACATCACATGCTGACCGAAGTGGATAACATCTCAGTGGCAGGGACGCATGGTGTGGCGTGGGATGCAGTGGAGTTACCAAGTCAGTTTATGGAATTTTGGGCATGGGACAATGAAAGCCTTGATGTGCTCAGTGAACATACCGAAACCAAGCAAACATTGCCACAAGAATTGCTATCTGCCCTGCTCAATGCACGTTTCTTCCAGTCTGGTATGCAAACGCTACGTCAGATTGAATTTGCCCTGTTTGATTTAACAATTCACCGCCAAACACCTGCTTTAAACAGCCAGCAGATTCAGGAAACGCTGAACGATATTCGAGCCAAATTTGCAGTGGTGCCAACGGTTCCCTATAACCGTTTCCAGCATAGTTTTAGCCATATTTTCGCGGGTGGCTATGCTGCGGGCTATTATTCCTATAAATGGGCTGAGGTCTTAGCCAGTGATGCCTTTGACCGCTTTGAAAGCGAAGGTATTTTTAATACCGAAACTGGAAAAGAGTTTAGAAAGTTTATTCTAGCAGTTGGCGGAAAAGATACTGCACTTGATGCATTTCGCAATTTCAGAAAAAGAGAACCAAAAATAGATGCATTATTGCGCCATCAAGGTTGGACGAACACCGATAAAACCGCTTAAACTACGTCATTATTGTTCACAGGATGGTATTAACTGACATGAAAAGACAGTTCATCGCGGGTGCAAAATGCCCTAAATGTGGCGCGTTAGATCGTGTAGTTAAGATCATCACTGTGGATGACGAGTGGATTGAATGTATCGAATGTGCTTATAGTGAAAAACGCCCGACCCACGTGGAAGAGCAACAACCCGCTGAGCCAGATGAAATTGGAGTGATACAATTCAAACCTCGTCATTTTGACTAGAAGGTTAAAAATGATGTCCACATACCAAACTCAAAATTCCAGATTATTATGGATGATAATTGGTGGAATTAGTGTTGTGGTGGTGCTATTTCTTGCTGTGCAATGGTTTTTGGCACAAAAGGAACAGCAGTCAACCAGCACACCAACTCAACCTGGTACAGCAAAACCAGTTGCGACGGTAAAACAGCAAGCCGCTGTTACATCTGAATCAACAGCAGCCAGCAGCGAAGTTACCGAAACAATCCAGTTGGTTGAGGAATCAATTATTAAAGAGCCGCTTCCAGAAAATGACAGTTTAGCGAAAGAGGAAATTGCCAAACTGGATGATATTCATCAGCAGCTTAAGGATCAGCAGCAGGAACTCAAGCAGCAGCATGATGATGTCGATGCACTGCTTAAGCTTAAAGAGGAACAGGTCAAACTACTGGAAGCGCAAATCGCGGCGCAGAAATAAATCCCATGAAATAAAAGGTCAAAAAGCTTTAACCTCAGTTAAGGCTTTTTATTATTGAATCGGTTTTTGAAAGGTGTGGGCCATCAGGATTCCCAGCAATGTTAGACCGCCTTTAATGAAATCCACAGCTCATTTCTTTCTCTTGCAGAGAAGCATACAATAGGTTCAGTTTCTCCCAGCCAGCATTCGATATGAACTCTCACCAAGCTGATCGCAACCTGTTTCTGGCGATTGGTTGTCTCACCATTTCTGCACTGCTCTTTTCAGTGATGGGCATTTGTATCCGATATGCATCACATACGGTTGATAACTATACAATTGTGTTTTTCCGTAATGTGGTTGGACTCATCCTATTTCTGCCTTTTATTTTTAAGCAAGGCATTGGCTTTGTAAAAACAGAAAAACTATGGATGCATACTTGGCGTAGCGTGGTTGGGCTTGCTGCAATGTATGGATTTTTCTATGCGATTGCCCACCTAAAACTATCCAATGCAATGGTATTTACCTACTCTTCCCCAATTTTTATTCCAGTTATTGCATGGCTATTTTTAAAGGAACGGATTACCACAGCAATGCTCTGTGCCGCAGCCTTGGGCTTTATAGGGGTGTTTTGTGTGGCAAAGCCTGATCAGGGTTTATTGAACTGGATTTCGGTGATTGGTATTGCATCAAGCTTACTTGCATCAATGGCTTTTGTAACTGTTCGGGCATTAACTCAAAGTGAACCACCTGAACGCATCGTATTTTATTTCTGCTTGATAGGATCAGCACTTTCTGTGATTCCAATGTTTTGGGTATGGCGACCTTATCATTTACAAGAATTATTGTTTTTAATTGGCGCAGGGATACTTGCTAATGTCAGCCAAATTTTTATGTCTCATGCTTATCGACTTGCGCCAGCAGGACAAATTGCACCTGTGAATTATATGGCAATTATTTTTGCAGGTGTATGGGGCTTCTTACTTTGGAATGAAGTACCCGATTTATACAGTGTGATTGGATTTTGTATTATTTTGCTGGCAATTTTATTATGTAGTCCATTGACTCAACGTCAAAGGAAAATGATTCAACGCTAAAATATTTGATCTTTAAAAATAACTGATCAACATTGATAATGTCTAAAGCATTTTAAAGCTTAGAAATAAAAAAAGCACCCGAAGGTGCTTTTTTTATTGTTAGTTTAGTTATACCAACCAAACAATTTAAAGAAATACGGAACGTAAGCAATAATTAAGATTGCAGGTACCATGACCAATAAAGGCAATATCCAACGTTCATATCGATAGTAGAAAGACAAGTGACGAACTTCTGCATCTGCTTCAGCCACTTCTGCATCACCAATCGATTGTCGAGCTAAGAGATGGTTTAATGCAACTGGAGGTGTGACATAACCCAACTCAAAACCAATAAGCGCAATCATCCAGAAATGAACAGGATCAATACCATATTGATATGCAACAGGTGCGACTGTAGCCGTGATCAGAATCACCGCACCAAATGGATCCATGATCATACCTACGAAGATCATCAATAATACAATCAACGTAATCACGACAACAATATTATTAATATCTTGTGGGAATGCTTCCATGATATGAATTTGCTCAAGGAAACCACCGACACTCACTGAAAGCGCCATCAGAATCACAAGTGCACCAATATGGCCTACTGTTTCACTTGAAGAAGCATGTAATGCTTTAGCAAATGAGATGTTACGCTCTGGTTTGCGTGGGTCATCTTCTGGATTAATTTTTGGTGCAGGTTGACTACCGTCCGCAGGCAATGTGTAGCTATTTAAAGTACTGTCCCAATGACCAACAGGTGCCAACGGTGCAGGTTCTTTACGTAACTTATCAAACAATACCATCATCAATAGAATCACAGGCATCATTACAGGTGCAGTAAATTCATTGAGATCAGTTGCTAATGCATGTTTGTAGAATAACCAAATCAAAACAAAGATCACGATATATGGTGATACAGGTACGA
The DNA here is from genome assembly GCF_000368305.1 of Acinetobacter sp. CIP 102129. Taxonomy (NCBI): domain Bacteria; kingdom Pseudomonadati; phylum Pseudomonadota; class Gammaproteobacteria; order Moraxellales; family Moraxellaceae; genus Acinetobacter; species Acinetobacter sp. CIP 102129. The sequence continues at coordinate 407,779 of NZ_KB849340.1, read as the reverse complement.
ATGCACGTAATGAATTAGGCAATGCAACTTTAAATGGTGCAATACGGAATTTTTGTTCTGCAAAGAATAATGCAATCACCAAGAATAACGTTGAGGTTAACAGGAATGTGTACATCCCGTATTTATAAAGCAAATCAGTCGTTACTTCTTTGTTTAGTGAAGCGACTACTACGATCAATAAGCATGGACGTAAAACTACACCAAGTGAGCCAGACAATGCTGTTGCAGCTAATGCAAACTGACGGCGTCCACCCGCATTCCACACTTCTTTATAAATAATCGCACCCGCAGCGATAACGAAAATACCTGATGCACCTGTATAGGCTGTTGGTAATGCCGCTGCAATAAGGATCAACCAAGTTAAAGTCTCTGGAGCCAGATTCCAAGGACGTAAGATATTGAGGAATAAATCAACAATACGTGTTTGCTTGAGCAACATACCCGCCCAAATAAACAAGGCTAGATTCAAGAAAATATTCGACAATTCAACCAACTGCCCCAGATAAATACCTTGCCCCATTGGATAGTCCATGAAGAAAGTAAATGCAACCCCAGTGATAATCGCCATATAGGCATATAAAGGAATACTGAGGAGGGCTAAACCGACATTACCACCTTCACGAGTTACAACTGGTGGTTTGATCATTTGGAATAAACTGATGAGTGTCAGCACACCAAACAATATCATCCACAAGCAATAAATCACGTTCATTTCTGGTGTGATCGGAACACCTGAATTCATGACCGATTTATATTGGCTAATCACAGATGATGTGAGTAATGCATTACCCAACAACATCGCAATACCATAAACACGGAAATCAGTTTTAGTAGCAGGACTACGTAAACCAATGTGATGCGCTTTCAATGTTGCACTGATTGCAGCAAATACAACCATAATAACGAGGAATAACGCGCGGTTCTCTGTACCTAATTTAAAGATACCAAAGAAACTAGTTTCAATTTTACGATAAGTACGAACACTAGGATTGGCTTCGATATGCTTCATTGCCTTATCATAGAATTGGTATTTCTCATCACATTGTTGCTGAGCCGCTATCAGCGAAGCTCGAACATCTGACTCAGAAGCTACACCAAACATACTCGCAAACTCATCAGCAGCATTGATTTTCATTTGCTCTTGAACTTGTGCATCTATATTTGGATTTCTGTCACAGGTTGGTTTCTCTGGTTCAGCACGTAGAAATGAATATTGCATTCCTGTGTCAGGATCACCATAAAGGCGCTCTCCCATACGTAAAAGCTGACCATGAATCATCTCACCCGTTCCAATAACCAATGTCATTAGCAGCAAGAAAAGTATGACAAAGGTCGAAATCCACTCTGTCCATATATGGCTGAGCAGACCTAATCCAGATTTTTTTTCTTGATCATGTTGCATGTCTATTCCACTTTATTGTTCTCAACATCCATCCAAAGATGTTGAATCATGCGATGTCCATGGTTGATAGATAAATGAATTTACCCTCGTCTTAACCAATCCCTTTTTAAACCGCCTAAATTTGCAGCAAACTTTTTCAAAAAAGAATGACTACAATCACTTTTTTGTTGGTTGTTTTTATCAATTTGTGTGTTCTCTATATTTCCTTTTTACCAATAAATAACCTAAACCACATAACAGACCACCAATGGCACCAATTAAATGCGCTTCGGTCAGTACAGGACTGCCGATCAGTTGGGCTGTTCCTGTCTGGCCAAAAGTGTTTTCCCAAATAATTTTGGCCGCAATCAGCACCAGCACCAATATTGCAAACTTACGTTCATGTGGATACTGCAAATACACCAGACTGACTGCGGTGTATAAACCATGCAACACGCCAGAAAGACCAGCATAGGCCTCTATATAAGGCAGGTAAAAATAAAAGATTAGACTAATAAATGGAGGTAACACCAACAGCAATGCACCTAAATGCCAGTTGCGGGCATGGGGAAAGATAAAGGGAAGGAAAGAAAACGCCAACATATTCAGAAAGAAGTGCATCCATCCAACATGCACCCAGTGCGCCGTCCATAGACGCCAGAACTCTGCCAGCAAACCTGGTTTCCAATAAATGAAATGATCAGCAAAGACTTGCAGACACGCTGACACTGAAATACATACAGCGATCAAAATGACTTTCCCTATCCATCTTTGATCTTTCATTTATATCTACCTCATGAAAAAACTGACCTTTTATAAGCTTAGATGTTTCCCATATAAAAGGTCTTTTAATTCAGGTTACTCAGCAGGCTGGTTTTCTGCTGGAGCTTCCGCTCCGCTACCGCCATCAAATAAGTCATCTAAAGATGAGTCTTCCTGTTTGTCATCCCAGAACGTGGTTAAACCATCGTCACCTGCCCTTACACCTGTATTTTCAGTCCAGTAACGGTCTGCAATACCACGTACCATCAAACCCGCCATTTTATCAATCAGACGGAACTGGGGATTTGCAGGTTTATCTTCAGTGGATGCCGCCGCATAAGAACGGAACGCATCACGGAGTTTGGCGTCATCACCACTTGCCTGTGCCGCAACCGCATACAGGGCATGAGCCAGACGTACACCTTTCTTCTCACCAATCTGCATGGATTCTTTCATGGTTGCATAAGGTTCAGGCTTGCCGTCACCCGCGCCTGGCAACAATGTCCAGATCACGGCACGGGTTGCCATTGGCGCACCCCAGAATTTTTCATTGTCCAGACACGCCATACCACGTTCCGCAATACCTGCAATATCTTTAGGTACGTTGATTGCACCACCAGAGTTAATGTCATTGGTCATGGCCTGCACACCACTGACCATACCCAATAGGTAAACAGTCTGGTCAAGGTCATTGCGCATGGTTGGACAAGAGTCACCTAACTTATACTTGTATTTTGCTTCCCAGCGGTTTGCAAACAGCTGGTAACCCGCATACTGGCGTTCAGCGGCAATACCCGCCCAACGCTTTTGCTCAATACGCGCATCCTGAGCCTCAGCAACCTGCCCCGCCTTAGATGCACGCAAATAACGTAATTCTGCTTCCAGTGCCGCATTCTCGGCACACATTCCTGCCGCAGAATATAACAATACCGCCATACGGGTTGGATCAGCCCCCATGTCTTTGGTTGACATGATCGCTGGTGTCAAGGCATTTCCAGAATTACACACCATTTCAGCATCATCCATCGCCAAAATTGGTGGAACAATATGATTTTCACTAAAACTTAATGCAACGTTAGCCCCTGTTTTAATGATTTGTGAACACCCTGATAATATTGAAGTTGTAAGTAACGCAACCGCCACGCCCTGTCCAATTTTATGGAGTTTAGACATCTTCCTGTCCTCTAATTAATTTGTTTTTTCCTTTTAGGTGTACCTTATCAGATGCAATACCCGAATTAAAGAGTAGTTGCTCTAATTTTAACGTGGACATTTTGACACATTTCACAAATAAAAAAATTGACAGATGATTGGTAATACAAAAATTTTAGGCAAAAAAAAGTAGCATTGCGACGGTTCAGCACATGCTACTTATTAACTGGTAAAAACCTAAAACTCTTTATATTCTAGTTTTATTGAACATAATCCTTGAGTAATGTTCCAGCTCTTCCTACAACAATCGACATAACGACTGCAATTACCAGAAACATCCACATTGAAATCTCCATAGAGACCTCCTACACTTTGCGTATCCACTTTTGGTGGACACTAGATTGGCGTTCATCATCATTATTCACTGGGAGTGTGTATATTGATGACACTTTCAATCTCTTTCTCTTGGTCACTACAATTTTACGTTGATGTGATTCAAGAAGTTCCCTGAGTAAAGTTCCTGCTCTTCCTATAATGATTGCGAAAACCACTGCAATCACGAGAAACGACCATGTTGGAATTTCCATCATTTTGGACCTCCACCATACTTTACGTTGGTGTTTGTACTTTAACGAAAAGGAATACAAGTTCAGGGCTAAATTGTCTGACAATCATAATTTTCATGAATCTTTAGCGTATTTAATCTAACAATTTCAGTAAATTTTATTCAAAAGTATATTAAATAATTGATATATTTATTTTTACTAATTTTATACAGTCGTATAATTGTCGAACAATTAGAGCATTTTTATCAGTAGTTTAAGGTTTTTCCACTGTGTAACGGGCAATTGATCCCACCAAATGATGCATTTTTTGTTCTGGGACGAAGAAAAATACAGGACAATATAGCAATGATGGTCGATCATTTTCACAATTTGCCAACGCTGTACAGGCAAATCCGAATTGACAAACTCAAATGACCAATCCTGACCATGCAGATGTTCAAAACGCCTGACCTGAGGTTGCTGAAGAAACCTGAACCAGACAATGGCCATGATTCCCAGACACAGCAACCAAATCCCCAAAGGCAGTACGTGATAAAGTAAAACTGCCAGGAAGATAAAAATTAAAAGTTGCAAAACAATCATAAATCGACTGGATTGCAACTCAAAAACACGATTAGCCATGGACATACTGTTTTAACTTTACAATCAATTCCTTGATTTCAGTTCTTGGTGCTTCACCCACTTCCATGAACCAGTCCAGCAGGTCAGGGTCTTCCTGATCAACCAGTTCCGCAAACAAAGCCTTTTCTGTAGGATCTGCACTGAGATAATAGTTTTTGACGTAGGGATCAAAATACACATCAATTTCTTTTAAACCACGCCGTGAACGATAAATCACCTTACGTTCTTCAAGTGTCATTTCATCGGACATCATTTATTCCCCTATGCAACTATTTGGGCCTAGTTTACCCGATCCCCTCAAGAATTTCGCTGGGATTTTTCTCAAGTGACCAAATACATCAATCAAATTGAGCATTGATCACATTGTCCACTATTTTCAATTTCTTGTATCGTGGCAATGAATGTTTAAATCCAATACTCAAGGAAAAAATAACAAATGCAATCAGGTGCAATTCGTCCAATTCCAAATATGTTACCGCGTAAGCTATTTACTTCTGAGCATGAAGCATTCCGCGAAACAGTCCGTAAATTTTATGAGAAAGAAGTTGTTCCTAATATTGAGAAATATGAGAAACAACAGCATGTTGACCGTGATTTATGGAACAAGGCGGGTGAACTGGGCCTACTCTGCACCACCATGCCAGAACAATATGGTGGTTCAGGTGTGGATCGTCTATACAGCATGATCCTGATTGAAGAGCAGGCCTATGCTATGGACTCAAGCACAGGATTTTCCTTACATTCAGACATCGTTGCCAACTATATCAACAACTTTGGCAATGAGGAGCAAAAACAAAAATGGCTGCCTAAAATGGCGACAGGTGAAACGGTCACCGCTATTGCAATGACTGAACCAGGTACAGGCTCAGATTTACAGGCTGTACGCACCACTGCGGCACTGGATGGTGATGAATATGTGATTAATGGTTCTAAAATCTTCATCACCAATGGCTATCTCTGCGATATGGCGATTGTGGTGTGCAAGACAGGCAACAATGAAAAAGGCTCAGCAAATTTATCATTAATCATCGTTGAAGCTGATCGCGCTGGTTTTAGTAAAGGTAAACCTTTGAATAAAATCGGAATGAAAGGGCAAGATACTTGCGAATTGTTCTTTGACAATGTACGCGTACCTAAGGAAAACCTACTTGGTATGCAAGGTATGGGCTTCATCATGTTGATGAAAGAACTGGCATGGGAACGCATGTTGGTTGCGATTATTTGCCAGGCAGGTGCAGAAGCAGCATTTGCGCATACTGTTCAATACACCAAAGATCGTAAAGCATTTGGCAAAGCAATTAGTACATTCCAAAATACGCGGTTTAAATTAGCTGAATTACGTACTGAAATTGATTTCTGTCGTACTTATTTAGATCGTTGTATGGAATTACAACTCGAAGAAAGCTTAGGTGTAGATGCCGCAGCGGCAGCCAAATACAAAATTTCAGATATGTTCTCAAAAGTTGTGGATGATTGCTTACAGTTACATGGTGGCTATGGTTATATGTTGGAATATCCAATCGCACGTGCCTACATCGATAACCGTGCCAACCGTATTTATGCAGGTACCAACGAAATCATGAAAGAGTTGATTTCCCGTACCTTATAAGCTTAAACATTCAAAAGGGGAATAGTGTTGATTCACTATTCCCTTTTTTTATTTATTTCTGTTCAGTTTTTTCAGGTTGCTGAACAGGTGCTGGATTCATGCGGGTCATCAACTGTTTAACTGTTGGGTTTTCCACATGCTGCTGCATGGTGGTGTTGAGTGCGATACGCGCATTTTGAGTGGTGTAATGCGCCACTTCACTGCCAATTTCACTGGCTTTCTTGGCCCAGGCTTTCCCTTCTGTAGATTGATAGAATGAGAGTGCAGCCTGTAACTCTTTCTGGCTAAACGTCTCTACATAACGTTGCACAATAAACTGCTTTCTTTGTTCAGAATTGAGATTCTTGGTCAAGTCTGCATAAAACTCTGCTGGAATATCTTTAGGTAAGCGCATTTTAATTTGATTCAGGATCAACTTGTCTGTCGCTTCCAACCCCTGCTCCGTTCCATCTACCTCAACAAGTTTCTGTGCAATCACTTCCTTTTGTTTTATATCATCTGCCAAAACAGCGGGACTGAACAATAATGCCCCTAAAACCACCCATTGCTTCATTACTCTTTCCCTGATTCTCAGTTTTTTTAATGTCATCAAATATACGCGATATTTTTCTGATTGAAAGAATATCCAAAGTCATATCAATAAAAAACCCCATGTATTTACATGAGGTTCTCAATTTCACCTATGTCAGATTATGACACTAGCTTCGGCTTACGATCTGCCTGTTCACCACGCTTATGGAACTCTAAAACTCCATCATCAAACTTAGCATCTTTCAGTTCTTTGCGATCAACTAGGTAATTATTGGTGATCTTCCACGGTGCTTGTTTACCTTGTTTAGGCATTACATCAGCTGCACGTGCGATATAACCAGAAGACATTTTACCCATGATCGTATCATTTTCACGCTGTAAAGGATCAGCGTGTGCAATCACTTCATCAAAACCATTTTTATCCATATGATTGATTAAGCGGCAGATATAATCAGCTGCAATATCAACCTTTAATGTCCATGAAGCATTGATATAACCAATGATCATCGCCATGTTAGGGACATCACTCACCATCATGCCTTGATACAGCATATGTTGAGATGTATTCATTGGCTTACCATCAACTGAACCTTGCACCCCACCTAGAATCTGAATTTCTAAACCAGTTGCCGAGATCACAATATCCGCTTCTAAATGTTTTCCAGATTTTAATTGGATACCATTTGCAGTGAATTTTTCAATTTGATCTGTTTCAACACTTGCTTTGCCTTCACGTAAAGATTTGAATAAATCACCATCAGGTACAACACATAAACGTTGATCCCACGGATTATAGCTTGGTGTAAAGTGTTTCATATCCACTTTACCCTTGAGCTGCAATTCAATACCTTTCAACAATAAACGACGCACAGTTTTCGGATATTTCTGTGCCAATGCGTAAATACCACGCTGCATACCAATATTACGTGCACGCGTAAATTTATAAGCCATTTCTTCAGACATAAATTTACGTGTTTTTTCATAAATAAAGTCAATTGAAGGAACTGTTGCAATATAGGTTGGTGAACGTTGTAACATCGTCACGTGTCCCGCCCCACCCTTGACCATTGAAGGTACAAGGGTAATTGCAGTTGCACCACTGCCGATGATCACAACTTTCTTACCCGTGTAATCTAAATTTTCTGGCCAGTGTTGCGGATGAATAAACTGACCTTTGAAATCTTCTTGTTTAGGGAATTTAGGTGCATAACCTTGATCATAGTTATAGTAACCTGTACAACCCATGACAAAGTTGGCTGACCAAATTTGTTTTTTCTTGTTATTATCTTCGATCTCAACTAACCATTTTTTCTTTGTAGAATCATAGTTTGCTGAAAGAACACGATGGCCAAAGTGAATTTTATCTTTTAACTGATTTTCACTAATGACATCACTTAAATAACCTTTGATCTCAGCGCCGCTAGCTAATACTTTATCTTTTGCCCATGGCTTGAAGTTAAAACCAAAAGTTGACATATCCGAATCAGAACGAATACCAGGGTACCGAAAGAGATCCCATGTTCCGCCAAAACTATCACGACGTTCTAAGATTTCGAATTTACGCTGTGGACAGTTCTTAGAGAGATGCACAGCTAATCCAATCCCAGAGATACCTGCACCAATAATTAATATATCAACTTGCTTTTCCATTTTTTTTATACCCTGTGTAAATCATGTCTTTATTAAAGCATAAATTTGACAATACACAATGTCAAGTTTGATCATTCATCGGTTTTTTTATATCAGTTCGGGACATTTTGAGAAAAAAAGTGGTAAAAAAATCCTGAGATTTTTGCTTGGATTTAGCTTTTGGTAATGTTTATAGGGTTAAAAATGAATCTGCTTTCTAGGCTTCATTATCATCCCATTCTTTTAATCATAAAATAATATTGAGGACAGATGACCATAGCTCTGCCTAATGAAACATTTTTAGCTAAAATTAACTTAATATACGGTCCGATCACAGAAAAATGGTTCATTCAATCTGATCTAATCGTTATATAAACCAGAAAATATGGCTTAATCCCATTTAAGATAGATAATAAAAAAGGTCGGAATAAACCGACCTTTTTTGGAACAACTGACTGTTCTACACGTAGAAGTATTATTTTACTTCACGGTCTACAAGTTCAACGTAAGCCATCGGTGCAGCATCACCTGCACGGAAGCCCGCTTTAAGAACTCGAAGATAACCGCCGTTACGTTCTTTGTAACGAGGGCCAAGAACGGTAAATAATTTACCAACAGTTGCTGCTGAACGAGTACGAGCAAACGCTAAACGACGGTTTGCAACAGTATCGTTTTTAGCTAAAGTGATTAAAGGCTCAGCAACACGACGAAGTTCTTTCGCCTTAGGCAAAGTTGTCTTAATTAACTCATGCTCTACTAAAGCATTTGTTAAGTTTTGAAACAACGCCTTACGGTGGCTGCTTGTACGGCCTAATTTCACACCACTATTACGATGACGCATGGTGATAGTCCTACTTAATTAACGGCTACGATAGGCAAATCGGTCATCCATACGGAGACTAGCTGGTGGCCAGTTCTCTAAACGCATGCCGAGTTGTAAACCTTTCGATGCCAAAACATCTTTGATCTCTGTTAACGATTTTTTACCTAAGTTAGGAGTTTTTAACAACTCAACTTCAGTACGTTGAACAAGATCACCAATGTAGTAAATATTTTCTGCCTTCAAACAGTTAGCAGAACGAACAGTAAGCTCGAGATCATCTACTGGACGAAGCAAAATTGGGTCAACTTCTTCGCGAGGCTCTTGAGCAACAGGGGTTTGATCTTTCTGAAGATCAACAAAAATTGCAATTTGTTGTTGCAAGATTGTTGCCGCTTTGCGGATCGCTTCCTCAGGATCAACCGTTCCGTTAGTCTCAAGATCGATCACTAACTTATCAAGATCGGTACGTTGTTCTACACGCGCATTTTCTACTGTATAAGAAACACGCTTGATTGGGCTATAAGAAGCATCTAACTGTAAACGACCTACAGGACGTGTTTCACCTTCTGGGAAACGAGAGTCAGATGTCTCATAACCACGACCTTGAGCCACTTTAAGGCGCATTTTCAATGAACCAGAAGAACTCAAAGTACCGATTAAATGATCAGGGTTAACCACTTCAACATTGTGAGGCAAACGGAGGTCAGCTGCTGTTATGTCACCTGCACCCTGCTTTTCCAATGTTAAATATGCTTCGTTTTGATCGAACAGCTTAATAGACAATCCTTTTAGGTTCAGCAAGAGCTCGACGATGTCCTGCTGCAAGCCTTCTAAAGTACTGTACTCGTGCTCGACGCCTTCTATTTCTACTTCAACCACAGCAGCGCCAGGCAAAGAAGACAATAGAATGCGACGTAAAGCATTACCTAGAGTATGACCAAAGCCACGCTCCAAAGGTTCCAGAATCACTTTTGCCGAGGTCCCGCTCACCGCTTCGACCTTGATCGCTTGCGGAGTTAGAAACTCGTTTGCAGTACGCGTCATTTATTGCTACCTCAAGGATTATTTAGAATACAATTCTACAATCAAGCTTTCGTTGATTTCAGCAGGTAGATCAGAACGATCAGGTGCAGCTTTGAACGTACCTTCTAACTTAGAATGATCAACTTCCATCCAAGCAGGGAGACCACGTTGAGCAGCTAATTCAATTGCATTTTTGATACGCAATTGTTGTTTAGCACCCTCATGAACAGCAATTACATCACCCGCTTTTACTTGAATAGACGCAATGTTTACACGACGGCCATTTAAAGTAATAGAACGGTGACTAACTAACTGACGAGCTTCTGCACGTGTAGAACCAAAACCCATGCGATAAACAACGTTGTCCAGACGGCTTTCAAGCAATTTCAACAAGTTTTCACCTGTTGCACCTTTAACACGAGCTGCTTCTTTATAGTAGTTACTAAATTGACGCTCTAACACACCGTACATACGACGTACTTTTTGTTTTTCACGTAATTGTAGTGAATACTCAGATTGTTTACCACCACGAGCCGCACCATGTTGACCAGGTGCTTTGTTCGCTTTTTTAGTTTTTACATCAAACGGTTTAACGCCTGATTTAAGTTGCAGGTCTGTCCCTTCGCGACGAGAGAGTTTGCATTTTGGACCAATATAACGAGCCATGAATGTTTCTCCTTACACGCGACGTTTTTTAGGTGGACGGCAACCGTTGTGAGGAATTGGTGTCACATCGGTAATGCTGTTAATCTTATAACCCACTGCGCCTAATGCACGAACCGCAGACTCACGACCTGGACCAGGACCTTTCACAAGGACATCCAGATTTTTCAAACCGTAATCCAAAGCTGCTTTACCAGCAACTTCAGCAGCTACCTGGGCAGCGAACGGAGTTGATTTACGTGAACCACGGAAGCCTTGTCCACCTGAGGTGGCCCAAGCCAATGCATTACCTTGACGATCGGTAATCGTTACAATGGTGTTATTAAAAGACGCGTGAATGTGTGCAACACCTTCAGAGACGGTACGAGTGACCTTCTTGCGTGTGCGAGTATCTTTAGCCATCTTTTAGCTTCCAGAAATCTTACTTTTTAATCGGTTTGCGCGGACCTTTACGGGTACGTGCGTTAGTTTTGGTGCGTTGTCCGCGAACAGGCAAGCTGCGACGATGACGAAGACCGCGGTAGCAGCCTAAATCCATTAAACGTTTGATGTTCATGGAAATTTCGCGACGTAAATCACCTTCGGTCGAAACCTTGGCAACTTCTGCACGAATCGCATCAAGCTGAGCATCATCTAATTCACGAATTTTAGTAGTAGTAGAAATGCCTGCAGCAGCTAAAATGTTTTTAGCAGTGTGGCGACCGATACCAAAAATATACGTGAGAGAGATAACAGCATGCTTGTTATCCGGAATGTTTACACCGGCAATACGAGCCATTCAATTTTCTCCAAAAAGGCAGTCAAGATAATCAACCGCCCCACAAAAATCTTGAGGGGCGGATAATAACCTAATTAGCCTACTGAAATCAACAGGTCTTAATTAAATTAACCTTGACGCTGCTTATGACGAGGTTCTGCGCTACAAATCACGCGAATAACCCCATTACGACGGATAACTTTGCAGCTACCACAAATTTTCTTTACAGAAGCTTGTACTTTCATGATGAAACCTCTAAGTGCGCTTATCCCTTAGGATGAGCAGTCGTTTTTCTCATTAACGTTTGGTCATCATATTGATGCGAAGTAAGGTGCGCCTGAAGTTGCGCCATAAAGTCCATTACCACGACCACCACAATCAGCAACGATGTTCCACCTAAATGGAATGGAATACCAAATGAACTTTGCAGCACCATCGGCATCAAGCATACGACTGTAATGTAAATTGCACCAATAAATGTCAAACGGTTAAGAATATGATCTAAATAACGAGCCGTTTGCTCACCTGGGCGGATACCAGGCACATATGCTCCGCTACGCTTTAAGTTTTCTGAAACTTCTTTCGGGCTGAACACCAGCGCAGTATAGAAATAACAGAAGAAAATAATTAACGCGCCAAAGAGCATTAAATACAACGGCTGTCCAGGCGATAACACCAATGCCAGATCTTGCAGACTACGTTTTACAATCCCTGCATTTGGATCAGCACTTCCCAACCACTGTCCCAAGCTCGCTGGAAATAGTAACAATGAGCTTGCAAAAATTGCTGGAATTACACCTGCCATGTTAATTTTTAATGGTAAATGTGTTTGCTGTGCAGTAAATACACGACGACCCTGTTGTTTTTGAGCATAGTTTACTGGAATACGACGCTGTGCCTTTTCAATAAACACAATCGCAGCGAGGACTGCCAACGATAATAAACCGAATACAGCTAAACCAATTAAACTACCCTGACCATTCTGAACAGACGAAAACGACTGAATCACGAGATTTGGCAAACCTGCCACAATACCCGCAAAAATGATCATGGAGATGCCATTACCAATACCACGTTCGGTAATTTGTTCTCCCAGCCACATCAAAAACATTGTTCCCGCAACCAGCGAAGTGACTGCTGGAACATAGAATGCTAGGCCTGAGGTCAGGGTAATTCCCTGACTAATCAGACCTGCACACATACCCACCCCTTGCACAAGTGCAAGCAGCAGGGTGCCGTAACGCGTATATTGATTGATCTTACGCTTGCCCTGTTCGCCTTCTTTTTTCAAAGCTTCCAGCGAAGGAACCACCGTTGACATCAACTGCACGATAATCGATGCAGAGATATAAGGCATGATTCCCAACGCCAGAATTGACATGCGTTCCAACGCACCGCCAGAGAACATGTTAAATAAACCTAAGAAAGTACCTTCATTAGCTTTAAAAAACTGTGCTAGCGCTACGTTATCAATACCTGGCAACGGAATATGCGCTCCTAGTCGAAAGACCAATAACGCGCCAATCAAAAACATTAATCGACGAATAATTTCACGGTATTTCACATGAAATGGTTGGCCTTTCATCATGTTTACATGACCAGTAGAACTAGGAGTCATAGACACTCGAGATTACTCCTCGACTTTACCGCCAGCAGCTTCAACAGCAGCTTTAGCGCCTTTAGTCAACACAACACCTTGTACAGTGAATGCGCGAGTGATTTCACCAGAAAGCACGATGCGAGCACGAATTTGGTCACGACGAACAACATTCGCAGCTTTTAAAGTTTCAAGGCTAACAACATCACCTTCAACCTTATTCAACTCAGACAAGCGTACTTCAGCAGTTTTCAAAGCGATTTGGCTAGTGAAACCGAATTTTGGTAAACGACGATATAACGCTGTTTGACCGCCTTCAAAACCTGGACGAGTACCACCACTTTTACGTGAGTTTTGACCCTTGATACCACGACCACCAGTCTTACCAACGCCAGAACCGATACCACGGCCCAGACGACGGTGTTCACGCTTAGCACCTTCTGCAGGTGCAAGTTCATTTAAACGCAGAGTCATGGCTTATTCCTCTACACTAACCATATAGTAGACTTTGTTGATCATACCACGGTTAGAAGGCGTATCTTGCACTTCCACAGTATGACCAATACGACGCAGACCTAGACCTTGTAGGCAAAGTTTATGATTTTTTAAACGATGCGAAGAAGATTTAGTCTGGGTAACTTTAATCGTTTTCATGATTGATTACCCTTGAATTTCTTCTACTGACTTACCACGTTTCGCAGCGACTTTCTCAGGAGAAGTCATATCACGCAAACCTTTGAAAGTTGCGTTTACTACGTTGGCAGCGTTTGTAGAACCATAGCATTTTGTCAATACGTTATGTACGCCAACAGCTTCTAGAACTGCACGCATAGCACCGCCAGCAATTACACCAGTACCTTCAGAAGCAGGCTGCATGTAAACGCGGCTTGCACCGTGACGAGCATTAATAGGGTGTTGTACAGTACCGTTAACAAGATCAACAGTAATCATGTTACGACGCGCAGCTTCAAGTGCTTTAGCAATAGCAGCTGGAACTTCACGCGCTTTACCACGACCAAAACCGACGCGACCATTACCATCACCCACAACAGTTAATGCTGTGAAAGAGAAGATACGACCACCCTTAACAACTTTGGCTACACGATCAACGGCAACCAGCTTTTCAACAAGACCTTCGTTTTGTTCAACTTTAGCCATGATTAGAACTCCAAGCCGTTTTCACGAGCAGCATCAGCCAAGGCTTTGATACGACCATGATATTTAAAACCAGAACGATCAAATGCAACTTTCGTTACACCTGCTGCTTTCGCACGTTCTGCGATTAAAGCACCAACTTTTGTTGCTGCATCGATGTTACCAGTCGCACCGCTACGCAATGATGCATCCAAAGTTGAAGCTTGCGCTAAAACTTTGCCACCATCTGCTGAGATAACTTGTGCATAGATGTGACGCGGCGTGCGGTTGACACACAAACGAGTCGCACCCAATGCACGAATGTGCAAGCGTGTGCTTTTCGCACGACGCAAACGGGATTGTTTCTTTTCGTTCATAAGAACCTCGCGCCTTATTTCTTCTTAGCTTCTTTACGAAGAATAACTTCATCCGAATAACGAACACCTTTACCTTTATATGGTTCAGGAGAACGGTACGCACGGATTTCCGCTGCCACTTGACCTAACAACTGCTTGTTTGCTGATTTCAGGATGATTTCAGTCGCAGTTGGAGTTTCCGCTGTTACCCCTTCAGGTAAAGCATAGTCAATTGGGTGTGAGTAACCGAGTGCCAGGTTAACAACGTCACCTTTCACCGCAGCTTTATAACCAACACCAACGAGCTGTAACTTACGTTCGAAGCCTTCGCTAACACCTTTTACAAGGTTATTCAATACAGCGCGAGCAGTACCAGCCTGCATCCAGGCATCTTTCGACTCTTTCACTGGAGCAAGTTGAAGTTTACCTTCTTCCTGTTTAAGCTCGACCAGCGCATGCAGGTTGAAAGACAATGTACCTTTGCTGCCTTTCACTTCGACCTGCCGGCCGTTCTGAGTAACTGTTACACTATTAGGTACAGTTACTGGGGCTTTAGCCACACGAGACATGAGGAATCACCTATTAAGAAACAAAAGCAATAACTTCACCACCAATGCCCGCAGCACGTGCAGCGCGATCAGTCATGATGCCTTTGCTTGTAGAAACAATTGCAATACCTAAACCTTGCTTAACGCTTGGAAGTTTATCTTTACCACGGTATTGGCGAAGACCTGGACGGCTTACGCGCTTAACCACTTCGATAACTGGTTTGCCTTCGAAATATTTTAACGTAATAGTCAAAGTAGATTTTGTCTCTTCTTGAGCCACTTCTACGTTTGAAATATAACCTTCTTGTTGAAGTACGTTTGCAATAGCAACTTTCAACTTAGAAGAAGGCATAGAAACAGTTTGTTTCTTTGCCATTTGTGCGTTACGAACACGGGTTAGCATGTCGGCAACGGTATCTTGCATACTCATTTAGTCGCTCCTTACCAGCTTGCTTTAACAACGCCTGGTACATCACCCTGCATTACTGTATCGCGTAATTTGTTACGGCTTAAACCGAACTTACGGAAGTAACCATGAGGACGACCAGTTAAACCACAGCGGTTACGAAGACGTACTGGAGATGCATTACGTGGTAATGCCTGTAACTTCATCATCGCTTCGAAACGTTCTTCGTCACTTGCGTTTACGTTTGCAATCGTTGCTTTTAATTCAGCACGTTTTGCAGCGTATTTAGCAACTGTCTTTTCGCGTTTCAATTCGCGATTAATCATACCTTTCTTAGCCATATCGACCTCTTATTTGAACGGGAAGCCGAATGCACGCATAAGCGCACGGCCTTCGTCATCGCTACGAGCAGTGGTCGTAATCGTGATGTCTAAACCACGGATACGATCAATTTTGTCAAAATCGATTTCAGGGAAAACGATCTGCTCTTTTAAACCCATAGAGTAGTTACCACGACCATCAAATGATTTCGAAGAGAAACCACGGAAGTCACGGATACGAGGGATTGCGATCGAGATCAAACGATCCAGGAATTCGTACATCTGGTCGCCACGTAAAGTAACTTTACAACCAATTGGCCAACCATCACGGATTTTGAAACCAGCGATTGATTTACGTGCAAGGGTCACAACTGGCTTTTGACCAGCAATGAGTTGCATATCAGCTACAGCACCTTCCAATAATTTCTTATCAGTTGCAGCTGCGCCTACACCCATGTTCAGGGTGATTTTAGTGATGCGAGGAATCTCCATCACATTCTTAATGCCAAGTTCTTCTTTTAACTTCGCTTTAAGTTCGTCATTGTAACGTGCTTTAAGTCTGGCCATTGCCTTTTCAACCTATTACTTCGCTGCCGCCACTGATTCACCATTTGATTTATAAACGCGAGTTTTCACGCCATCAATCGTTTGGTAACCAACACGGTCAGCCTTTTGGGTTGTAGCATTAAAAATTGCCACGTTTGAAATATGAAGCGTCGCCTCTTGTGTTACGATGCCGCCTTCAGCGCCAGTAGCACGGTTTGGTTTTTGATGCTTCTTCACTAAGTTAAGGCCTTCAACCTTAACTCGGTCTTCAGAAACAGACAAAACAGTACCCTGTTTGCCTTTTTCTTTACCTGCGATCACAATTACTTGATCGCCTTTTTTAATCTTAGCCATGATTGCCTCTTATAGAACTTCAGGAGCCAATGAAATGATTTTCATGAACTGTTCAGTACGAAGTTCACGAGTCACTGGTCCGAAGATACGAGTCGCAATCGGAGCTTTGTTGTTGTTCAAAATAACAGCAGCGTTATCGTCGAAACGAATCACTGAACCGTCTGGACGACGGATGCCAAATTTTGTACGAACAACTACAGCATTCATCACGTCACCTTTTTTAACACGTGCGCGTGGAATTGCTTCTTTTACAGTAACTTTAATAATGTCGCCAACAGAAGCATAACGACGATGTGAACCACCTAGTACTTTGATACATTGTACGCGGCGTGCACCACTGTTGTCTGCTACGTCGAGCATACTTTCGGTTTGAATCATTGCCCTACTCCAAAACCGAGCATCACCGGTCGCAATTTCGAAAGGCTCAAAGAGTACTCGAAATTGTCCGATGATGCAACAAGAACGTCTAATTACTCAGCAGCTGCTTCAACGACTTCCACTAAAGTCCAAGCTTTAGTTTTAGAAATTGGGCGGCTTTCTTTGATGGTTACCAAGTCGCCAGTTTTAGCAACATTGTTCTCATCATGAGCGTGTAGTTTAGTTGAACGGCGGATTGATTTGCCATACAACGGGTGTTGAACACGGCGTTCAATAAGCACAACAATAGACTTGTCCATTTTGTCGCTTACAACACGGCCTGTTAACGTGCGGACTGTTTTTTCACTCATTGTCCGTTCCCCTGTTTTTCGGTAAGGAGTGTCTTAATACGAGCAATTGTTTTACGAGCAATTTGCACTTCGTGCGATTTGCCTAGTTGACCAGTTGCTTTCGCCATACGAAGACGGAATTGGTTAAGCTGTTGCTCATCAAGCAACGCTTTCAACTCTTCTACCGACTTTTCACGTAGATCTTTAGTTTTCATTACATCACCGTCCGAGTCACGATAGTGGTTTTAAACGGGAGTTTAGCGGCAGCCAATTCAAAAGCTTCACGCGCCAACTCGTCGCTCACACCTTCAATTTCGTACAGGATCTTACCTGGCTGAATCTGACACACCCAGTATTCCACGCTACCCTTACCTTTACCCATACGAACTTCTAATGGCTTTTCGGTAATTGGTTTGTCTGGGAATACGCGGATGAAGATTTTACCACCACGCTTAATACGACGGCTAATGGTACGACGGCAAGCTTCAATCTGACGCGCAGTCATGCGACCACGTTCAGTTGCTTTAATTGCAATCGAACCAAATGATACTGTACTACCACGATGCGCTAGACCAGTGTTACGGCCTTTGTGCATTTTACGGAATTTGGTACGTTTAGGTTGCAACATGGATTATTCTCCCTTGTCAGCAGCACGGTCATTACGACGTCCACGACGTTGTTCCTGACCTTCACCACGACCACGACCACGTTTAGCTGGACGTTCTTCAGCAGGAGCAGGGTTCATGACTTGTTTCATGCCACCCAGGATCTCACCACGGAAAATCCATACTTTAACGCCGATCGTACCGTAAGTTGTTTCTGCACGCATAGTTGCATAGTCGATGTCCGCACGAAGCGTATGCAAAGGTACACGACCTTCACGATACCATTCGGTACGAGCGATCTCTGCACCACCTAAACGGCCAGAAACTTCAACTTTGATACCTTTTGCGCCAGCACGCATGGTGTTTTGAACCGCACGTTTCATAGCACGACGGAACATTACACGCTTTTCCAATTGAGAAGCGATTGCTTCAGCAACTAGACGTGCGTCCAAGTCTGGGCGATCAATTTCATTGATGCTAACTTGAGCTGGAACACCCATAATATTGGTGAGTTCGCGCTGTAATTTCTCAATATCTTCGCCTTTTTTACCGATTACGATACCTGGACGAGCAGTGCTAATTGTTACTTTAGCAGCGCCTGTAGGGCGTTCGATAAGAATATTGCTGATCATCGCGTTCTTAAGTTTTTTAGTTAAAAACTCACGAACCTGAAGATCTTTAAGCAAGTATTCAGCGTATTGTTTCGGACTCGCATACCAGTTAGCGTTATGACGTTTCACAACACCTAGGCGGATACCGATTGGATGAACCTTCTGACCCATATCAAACCCCTACCTTAACGGTGATGTGACAAGTACGCTTAGTAATACGGTCTGCACGGCCTTTGGCACGTGGCAGGATACGTTTAAGGCTCATGCCTTCATCAACGTAGATCGTAGTTACTTTAAGGTCATCAACATCTAAGCTGTTGTTGTGTTCAGCATTGGCGATTGCAGACTCAAGTGCCTTTTTCACAAGGACAGCCGCTTTCTTGTTGCTGAAGTTTAAAATATCTAGCGCGCGCGCAACCGATTTACCACGGATCAAATCAGCAACTAAACGTGCTTTCTGTGCCGAGATAGCGGCACCGCGTAATTTTGCAGTTACTTCCATCATAGCACCTATTAACGTTTAGACTTCTTATCAACACCGTGACCACGATAGGTACGAGTTGGCGCGAATTCACCTAGTTTATGACCAACCATGTGTTCAGTGATAATCACTGGAACGTGGTTACGGCCATTGTGAACAGAAATTGTTAAACCAACAAAGTCTGGCAGGATCATTGAACGACGCGACCAAGTTTTGATCGGCTTACGGTTGTTTGCAGCAATTGCCGCTTCAACTTTAGCGAACAGGTGCGCGTCGACGAATGGACCTTTTTTTAATGAACGAGGCATTAGTCAGATTCCTTTACTTGACGCGACGGTCGCGAATAATCATCTTAGTCGTACGCTTGTTGGTACGTGTCTTGTACCCCTTCGCTTTTTGACCCCATGGGCTTACAGGTTGAATACCCTTGCTACGCCCTTCACCACCACCGTGCGGGTGGTCAACTGGGTTCATTGCCATACCACGTACGGTAGGACGAACACCACGCCAGCGTGAAGCACCAGCTTTACCCAATGAACGTAGGTTGCTTTCCTGGTTAGAAACTTCACCAATGACAGCGCGACATTCAACATGGATTTTACGCATTTCACCAGAACGTAAACGAACGATAGCGTAAGAACCATCACGACCCAACAATTGAACTGAAGTACCAGCAGAACGTGCTAACTGAGCACCTTTACCGATTTTAAGTTCAAGGTTGTGAAGGGTAGAACCGATTGGCATGTTACGAAGTGGTAAGCAGTTACCTGGACGAATTGGAGCATCGTTACCAGATTGAACTTTATCACCAGCACGCAGGCCTTTAGGTGCAATGATGTAACGACGTTCACCGTCAGCATATTTCAACAAAGCAATATGCGCTGTACGGTTAGGATCGTATTCGATGCGCTCTACAGTCGCTGGAATACCATCTTTGTTACGTTTAAAGTCAACAATACGGTAGTTTTGTTTATGACCACCACCCACGTGACGTGTAGTGATGTGACCATTGTTATTACGACCACCAGTACGTTTTTTAGCTTCTACCAACGGTGCATAAGGCGCGCCTTTGTGAAGATGGTCATGAACCACTTTCTCTACAAAGCGACGTCCTGGAGACGTTGGCTTACATTTTTGAATTGGCATAATTTTCGTCCTTATTCCGCTGCGTTGTCAGCGGTATCGCCCAAGTCAGCCATTTCAACATCTTGGCCAGCTTTCAGGGTGACGTATGCTTTTTTAACATCAGAACGGCGTCCCAATGTCTTACCAAAGCGTTTTGCTTTACCCTTGGTGATTGTTGTGTTTACTTTAACAACTTCAACACCAAAGAGTTGTTCAACTGCTTTCTTGATTTCAAGCTTGTTTGCATTTAATGCAACCTTAAACACCTGAACACCAGCAGTATCACCTAAAACTTGTGCTTTTTCTGAGAATACTGGTCCTTGTAGGACTTGATATAGACGTTCGTTGTTCATCCGAGTTCTACCTCAATTTTCTTAGCAGCAGCTACAGACATGACAACTTTATCGAATGCGATCAAGCTAACAGGATCAATTGCAGTTGCATCTACCACATCAACGTGTGGAAGGTTGCGCGCTGCAAGATATAAGTTCTCATCTACAGCATCTGTAACGATCAATGCACGAGTTGCATTCAAGTCGTTCAATTTAGCAAGCAAGTCTTTAGTTTTAGGAGCAGCAACAGCAAACTCTTCAACCAATACAAGACGATCCTGGCGAACAAGTTCAGCCAAAATACATTGCATTGCACCGCGATACATCTTACGGTTTACTTTTTGAGACCAATCCTGTGGGCGAGCAGCAAAAGTCTTACCACCACCAACCCAGATTGGGCTACGAATAGAACCCGCACGAGCGCGACCAGTACCTTTTTGACGAAATGGCTTTTTACCACCACCAGAAACATCTGCACGTGATTTGTGAGCACGAGTACCTTGACGACCACCAGCTAGGTAAGCTGTAACAACCTGATGTACAAGAGCTTCGTTAAATTCACGACCAAAAGCAACTTCTGATAATTCAACCGCAGCGCCAGAAACAGTTTTTAAATTCATTCTATTTCACCTTACGCTTTGATGGTAGGACGTACAATCACGTCACCATTCGTTGCACCAGGAACAGCACCTTTAACAACTAAAACAGAACGTTCAGCGTCAATAGATACGATTTCAAGACCTTGAACCGTTACGCGTTCATCACCTAGGTGACCAGCCATTTTCTTGCCTTTGAACACGCGACCAGGTGTCTGGTTTTGACCTGTAGAACCTAATACACGGTGAGATACAGAGTTACCATGTGTAGCATCTTGCGTACGGAAGTTCCAACGCTTAACACCACCCTGGAAGCCTTTACCTTTTGATTGACCAGTTACGTCAACAATTTGACCCACTGTAAACAAGTCAACACCGATAGAACCACCAACTTCACGGCCTTCAAGCTCAGCTTCAGTAACACGAAACTCTTTAACCAGACGACCAGCAGCAACACCCGCTTTCGCGAAGTGACCTTTCTGAGCGTTAGTTACGCGCGATTCGCGACGTTCACCAGTAGTTACTTGAATTGCTTGATAACCATCAGTTTCAAGTGTTTTGATTTGCGTAATGCGGTTTGGATCGACTTCGATCACTGTTACTGGAACAGAAACACCTGCTTCAGTAAAGATGCGAGTCATACCACATTTGCGACCGACTAAACCAATAGCCATGTGCATAAACCTCTAAAAAAGCGGCCTAATTAACTTAGAGTTAATTAACCGAAAGCCTTAACCCAAAGCGATCTGAACATCAACACCAGCAGCAAGATCCAACTTCATCAATGCATCAACAGTTTTATCTGTTGGTTGAACGATATCGATCAAGCGTTTATAAGTGCGGATTTCATACTGATCACGAGCGTCTTTGTTGACGTGTGGTGAAGTAAGAACGTTGAAGCGTTCGATGCGAGTAGGCATCGGGATTGGACCACACACCTGTGCGCCAGTACGCTTAGCGGTTTCTACGATCTCTTGAGCAGATTGATCAATCAGGCGATGATCAAAAGACTTCAAACGGATACGAATTCTCTGGTTAGACATACCAGTAAACTCCAAGCCAAATATATAAAGAATCACCCATGACGCACCTCACCTTTCGGCAAGTGTCAAGGGCAGTGAAATTCACTAAGGTCGTGATCGATGCCACGACTGTAATGCGTTGACTACTTTCTTCGTAGAAAACGCCCTCCATTTGAGGGTCGCCCATTATAGCGACTGTTTAAGTCTTATGCAATTCTTCTTTTCTTTTTTTGGTTTTCAAGCCAGACTAAGCGCTCACCACATAGTCAATCGCCTGATTCAGCAGGGTATTGCCCTGTTCAAATTTGCTTTGATTGGATTTTTTCAACTCTGCAATGGATTGCACATACTCCCCCTTAAATACTGCCATATCCTCCTCATTTTCAATCAATAGCTGTAATGCATGTGGTGTCATTTCTGGGTGGAACTGGAAACCCAGAACATTCCGTCCTATTTGATAAAGCTGGTTACGACACACCCTGTTTTCCGCTAGACGCACACCACCTTTAGGAATTTCAAAGGTTTCACTATGCCATTGCATAATGTTAATCTTCTCGGGAATTTGGAAGCAATGTTCTGGAACGGAAGATGCCCTCCCTACATCCATCCAGCCCAGTTCCTGCTGAGGATTACGACTCACCGCCGCGCCCAGTGCATTGGCAATGAGCTGCCCACCCAGACACAACCCTATCGCAGGCTTGCCTGCGGCCAGATAGCGACGCAACCATCGTTTCTCCAGCCTGAGCCACGGATAGTTTGCCTCGTCGTTGACACTCATGGTTCCACCCATAATCATCAACAGGTCAACCTCATCTACACGGGGCAATGCCTCCAACTCAAGGGGTAAATCGACGGGCAAAGCAAAGAATTCTGTAGCGGTAATTTTTGCTTTATGTGCTTTCAGGAAGCTATAGCAACTTCCAAAACCCTCACCTGCAATGTGCTGAAAATAATGCACTCTTAAATGCGACTTCATGCGCCAAAACCTGTTATCGTTAGAATGATAATTAGTCTTAGCAAAAATAAAGCCAGTTTTGTGCTAACTCCCCACTCTGTACCGATTCTGTACAAAATATGCAAACCACTGGCAGGATTGTATATTTTCTCTTAACCTAAACCATTATATTGCCTAGATTTTGCCCCATGACGACACATAATCATGCTCAGACCGATCTTATCCATGCACCACGCCAAGCTCCCCAATACATAGAAACCATCCAGCCTCCCCTATTTCGTGCATCAACGATTATTTTTAAAACCACGGCGCACCTTTTTGACCGTCACTGGACCGATCCCTACGACTATAGTTATGGCACACATGGTACTCCAACCACTTTCACCTTAGCCGACAATATTGCCCAGATTGAGGGTGGAAAATATTGCCTACTTGCTCCAAGCGGATTATCTGCAATTAATTTGGTAAACAGTGCTTTTTTAAGCTCAGGTGATGAAATTTGGGTTGCAGATAATATTTATGGCCCGAATCTGGAACACTTAAAGAATCTGCAAGACCGCTATGGCATTCAGGTCAAGATTTACAACCCAATTGATGCGAATAGCTTTCAGCCAACAGAAAAAAGTAAACTGATCTGGCTTGAAGCAGCAGGTTCAGTCACGCTGGAATTTCCCGATTTAAAAAATCTGGTTAGAAAAGCGCAACAAGCCAATGTTTTGACTGTTTTGGATAACACATGGGGTGCAGGACTGGCTTTTAATGCCTTTGATTTTTCTGATGAACATTTAGCGGTCGATATCACCGTGCATGCACTCACCAAATACCCAAGTGGCGGCGGCGATATTCTCATGGGTTCAGTCGTGACCTGTGATCAACAGTTACATCACAAGCTCTATCGCATGCATGCCACTCAAGGTATCTCCGTTTCAGGTGATGATACCGCACAAATCCAGCGTAGTCTGGCGCATATGTCACTGCGTTATGAACAGCAGTCAAAAAGTGCCTTGGCCTTATTAGACTGGTTAAAACACCAACCCCAATTCACTCAGGTACTGCATCCAGCCTATCCAGATTCCGCAGGTCATTCATTCTGGACAGAGGTTTGCGCCACAGGCAAAAGTGCAGGCTTGGTCAGTGTTATTTTTAAACCTGAATTTGATATTACTGCGATCCGTAAATTTTGCGACAGCCTCAAGCTGTTTAAACTTGGATTTAGTTGGGGTGGCCCTGTCAGCCTGGTTATGCTTTATGATTTAGAACAGATGCGTACGCTTGAAAATACACATTTACAACAAGGTTTATTGGTTCGCTTCTGTATAGGACTAGAACATCCACAAGATTTAATCCAAGATATTCAAAACGCACTAAAACAGCTCGAATGAGATCAAGAATAGGTGAAGCATGGGTACACCAATCGTTATTGCTAAAAAAACCACAGATACAACACAAGATATTGTTTTACATTCTCAATTTGCAAACCGCCACGGTTTGATTGCAGGAGCGACAGGCACAGGTAAAACCGTGACGCTCAAGGTGCTTGCTGAAAGTTTCTCCCGTCTCGGGGTGCCTGTGTTTTTGGCTGATGCAAAAGGAGATGTTTCCAGTTTAGCCAAGGCAGGTGTAAGCAGTCCCAAGTTTGGTGAACGTCTCAAAACACTAAACATTGAATCGGTGCCTTTTGCTGCATCACCCGTAATGTTCTGGGATTTGTTTGGTCAGCAGGGTCATCCAATTCGCACCACCATTTCAGAAATTGGTCCGTTATTGTTGGCGCAGATGCTGAATCTGAATGACACCCAGGAGGGTGTGCTCTCGGCAGTTTTCCGCATTGCCGATGATCAGGGCTTATTGCTGATTGATTTTAAAGACCTTAAAGCAATGCTGACCTATGTCAGCGAAAATGCAGCCGAATTAAAAGCCGAATATGGCAATCTTTCTCCTGCTAGTCTTGGGGCGATTCAACGTAATTTATTGGCGTTAGGTGATCAAGGTGGAGAACAATTTTTTGGTGAACCCAGCCTGAATATTCTGGATTTCATCCAGACAGACAGCAATGGTCAGGGCTATATCAATATCCTCGCTGCGGATAAATTGATGAATACCCCCAAATTATACGCCACATTCCTGTTATGGATGCTCTCTGAACTGTTTGAACAGCTCCCTGAAGTGGGTGATATGGACAAGCCTAAACTGGTGTTCTTCTTTGATGAAGCGCATTTATTGTTTGATAATGCCAGCCCAGCCTTACAACAAAAGATTGAGCAAGTTGTACGTCTCATTCGCTCGAAAGGCGTGGGGATTTATTTTATTACCCAAAACCCACTGGATTTGCCTGAAAGCGTGTTAGGGCAACTAGGCAACCGAGTACAACATGCCTTACGCGCCTTTACCCCAAAAGATCAAAAGGCGGTCAAAACCGCAGCGGATACCTTTCGAGCCAATCCCGAATTTAAAGTTGATCAAGCGATTACCGAACTTGCTGTAGGTGAAGCATTAATTAGTTGTTTAGATGAACAAGGGACACCGCAAATTGTAGAGCGCGGTTGGGTCATGCCACCTTACTCTTCATTTACGCCAATCACGCCAGAAGAACGCCAAGTGATTATTGGGCAAAGTATTGTCGCAGGGGTTTATGATCAGGCAGTGGATCGAGACAGCGCCTATGAAATGTTGCAAAAGAAAGTGCTACAACAGTCTCAACAGAAACAGGCAGATGAGTTAGAAAAGCAGCAAATCAAAGAACAAGATGCTTTAGCCAAACAACAGGCGAAAGAACAAGAGCGTTTTGCAAAAGAGCAACAAAAAGCCGCAGAGAAAGCACAACGAGATCGCGAAAAACTCACCCAAGATATTGTGGGAACTTTTGCCAAAAGTGCAGCACGAAGTTTAGGCGGCTCTACAGGTCAAAAGATCGTTCGCGGTTTACTGGGTTCGTTATTTGGCAAATAAAAATCTTTATTATTTGAAAAATCAGAGGATAATCATTTATCCCCTATTTTTTTATGGTTTTAGTCAAAACAGGTCTTGCAAATAAATTCTATAAGGTATATTTTAAATACATATTATAAATGATAGCCAAGAGAGATCACCCATGACTCCGCAGCAAATTGACCTTGTAAAAGCAACTGTACCTGTACTCCGTGAAAATGGTGTGGCACTCACTGGTTACTTTTACAACCGTATGTTAGGTAATAACCCTGAATTAAAAGAAACCTTCAATATGGGGCATCAACGTAGTGGTGCACAAGCACAAGCACTTGCGGGTGCTGTACTAGCTTATGCGGAAAATATTGAGGACCCATCTGTGCTGTTGCCTGTGGTTGAACTCATTGCCCATAAGCATGTCAGCCTGAATATTCAATCACCTGATTACAGTATTGTGGGTGAGAATCTACTGCACTCTATCAGTGAAGTACTGAATATCTCGATGGAAGATCCATTGATTGATGCATGGGCTGCCGCTTATGGTCAATTAGCTGACTTATTTATTAGCACTGAAAAAGCCATTTATGATCAACATCAACAAACCAAAGGCAGTTGGTTAGGCTGGCGTAATTTCAAAATTGCCAAAAAAGTAGTTGAAAGCGATGAAATTACTTCATTCTATCTAGCACCTGTAGATGGTGGTGAATTACCAAAATATGAAGCAGGTCAATATATTTCGGTTCGCGTGTTTGTGCCTGAACTCAATTTAAGACAACCACGTCAATATACGCTTTCAACCAGCCCTCAAGCAGATTACTTACGTATTTCAGTTAAACGTGAAGATGAAAAGGGTGAGTTAGCAGGTGGCTGGGTATCTAGTACGTTGCATGGTTTGGCTGAGGGTTCAGAAATTGAAGTTTCTGCACCAACAGGTAACTTCTATTTAATTGATAGCAGCAAACGTAATGTATTTATTAGTGGTGGTGTTGGCTTAACTCCAATGATTGCTATGCTGAATCAATTAGTGACAGAAGATATGCCTCAGCCTGTCAGCTTTATTCATGCCTGCCGTAGCAGTCAGGTGCATGCCATGAAACAGCATATTCATGAGTTAAAGGCAAAATATCCACGTCTGAGCACATTCACTGCTTATGAGTTTCCTCATCAAGGTGACGTGTTAGGCGAAGATTATGATGCGGCTGGTCGCTTAGATTTAGTGTCAATGGATGCTGGATTATTACCAGCCAATGCAGACTATTATCTGTGTGGTCCAATGCCATTTATGGCAGAGCAACATAAAGCTTTAGTTGCTCGTGGCATCCCTGCTGAAAATATCCATAGCGAAGCATTCGGTACGGGTGGCGTAAAACTCAGCTAATCGTTGCTGCGTTTTGCATAGGGCTAGTCTATGTTAGACTAGCCTTTTCTGTTTAAAGCAATAAATTGAGTGAAAACCCATGCAACTCAATAAGTTTACTGATTATGCACTCAGAATTTTAATGTATGTCGCTCGTCCGAGTGATGTACCGTATACGATTGCAGATATTGCACGGGACTTGCATGTATCCCAAAACCATTTAGTGAAAATCGTTCACTTCATGGGAAAACAACACTGGATTGTGACGATTCGTGGTAAAGGTGGTGGACTTCGTTTAAATCCAGAAGCCAAAAGTCTAAAACTAGGTGAAATTGTTCGTATCTTACAAGGCAATCATCAAATCGTAGAATGTAATACGCCACCTTGTGTTTTACGCTCTCATTGCGGACTTAAAAGTATTTTGGATCAAGCTTTAGAATGTTTTTATCAAAGCCTAGATCAATATACACTTGGAGAAGTGGTGCAATATGGCATTCTTCCCTCTTCTACAAATTCAAATATTGATTTTTTACAACTCGTTCAAAAAGCCTAAACATCAAGATTCGCACGAATCTCTCACATCCTTTATAATACTTGTTGCTATTTCAATTCAAAAAGTAAGCTTCTATGCGTCGTAGTGAAAAATCGAAAGACACCAAAGCCAAACTCGCACCTAAACAAAAAATCAGTTATGAAAAAAAGACTGATCCTGCTGTAACCGCATATGCAGTACAGTCTTTGACTTGGTTACGCCAAGCTGAATTTTTGATGAGTGCGCCTAAACTGGATTTGTGCGTAGAAGATACAGGTTATGAAATCGCATTTGCAGGTCGTTCCAATGCAGGAAAATCGAGTGCAATTAATGCTTTAACTAATCAAAAGCAACTCGCACGCGCTTCAAAAAGACCAGGCCGCACGCAAATGATCAACTTTTTTAGCTTAGGTAATCCAGATCAACGTTTGGTCGATTTACCAGGTTATGGTTATGCAGCCGTCCCTGAAGCCATGAAAATCGTATGGCAGAAAGAACTTGAGAACTATCTAATCCATCGTAAAAGCTTACAAGGCTTGGTACTTTTGATGGACATCCGACATCCATTACAACACTTTGACTTAATGATGCTGGAATGGGCACATTCACGTCATTTGTTTGTGCATATCCTGCTTACTAAAGCAGATAAATTAAACCGTGGCCCTGCCAATAAAGTACTATTAGAAATTAAGCAGCAGTTGAAGAAAATGAAACTTGATTTCTCAATTCAATTATTCTCTTCACTCAATCGAATTGGTTTAGAAGAATTGGCAAGCGTCATGGGTGGTCGTTTAAATTTCACACTTGATCAACCAGCAGAATTTGACCTTGATAAGATCCCAGAAGCTTCAGAAATAGACGTAGAAGAATAAATAATGCATTTTATGCAACTTGATGCATAAAATGATTTTTAATTGTCCTGTATTGCTAAACACAAGCACTAGGTAGTTTTCATATACTGCTTAGTGTTGGTTCATTGCACTATCGATTAGGACTAAACGATGAAATTATTATCATTTGTGAAGAACAAAGTCCTTGGTTCTTCGATTAACTATAAAATTCTCCCACGCAAGGTAAAATTTGACTGGGAAAACACACCCGTAGACTGGATTCCCAACCAGCCTTTTGCCAGTTATTTTATTAATGAGATTAATAACATTCTACCTGCTGGTGAGTTTTGGTTTTGCCGCCTATACAATAAAGTGCTGCCACAAATTACTGATGAAAAATTAAAGCAAGATGTACAAGCCTTTATTCGTCAGGAAGCCATGCACGCCGTTGCACATAATTCGGCGAACAAAGAATATTTGAGTCAACGTAATATTGATATTCAGCGTAACCTCGATATTATGGATTTCTTATTTAACAAAGCTTTAGCGGATCAGCCTTTTGGTAAAGAAGTTCCTAAAATACTTGACCATCAATGGGACTTGTTCCGTCTAGGTGTGATTGCAACCGTTGAACACATGACTTGTGTATTGGGTAAATACGCACTGTACAACAAAGGCTGGCAAGAGCTCGGTGCCGATCCAGAAATGATTGATCTGATTAAATGGCATGGTTCTGAAGAAATCGAACATCGTACCGTTGCCTTTGATCTATATCGTCATTTAGGTGGTGGTTATATTGCACGTTATTACATGAGCGTCGCTGTAATCGTGGGTGTACTTGGTTTATGGGTTGATGGCGCGGCACATATCATGGGGCAAGATCCTCGTTTTGCCGACAAAAAACCGAGCTTATTTAGACCATGGGTTTGGATGGAATGGTACAAAATTGGTCGTCAAGATAATGAGGTTTTACCAAATCCAATTTGGTTGGTCGCTCGACAAATCGACTATCTCATGCCTTGGTATAATCCTGTGAAAGAAGCTAATACTCAAGATGCGGTGAATTATTTAAATAATTCAACAGCAGCAAAGCGCGCTTTACAACAAGCTGCATAAGCATTGCAATAAAAAAGCAGGAGTCTTCCCTGCTTTTTTATTTCTTAAATCGCATCAACTTGATTCAATTTCTGCTTGCTTAGCATAACGATCAACAACAACGCTGATCATCATATCCCCCTGTACATTCACTACTGTTCGTACAGTATCTAATACTCGATCAATCGGTAATAAAATCGCAATTGCTTCCGCAGGCAAACCAACCGATTGTAAAACCATAATCATGGTCACCATACCTGCGCTGGGAATACCTGGTGCTCCCAATGAAGCAATCATGGCAGTTAAACATACAATAATTTGCTGTGTTAGGCTCAAGTCCAAGCCCATCAAATTTGCAATAAATAAAGCGGCGGCTGCCTCATAAAGTGCAGTACCATCCATATTTAATTGTGTTCCTAAAGGAATCACAAATCCTGCCGTCTGTGGTCGTACACCTAAATTTTCTTGTGCACATTTCATACTGAGTGGCATCGTCGCAGAACTTGAACTGGTCGCAAATGCAGTGACCAAAGCAGTACGTGCACCTTTAAAGAAAGTGATTGGATTCATTTTGCCAAAAATCCAAAGTAATGCCGGCAAAACAACAGCACCGTGGAAAATCGTTGTTCCTGTGACAACCGCTGCGAATTCCACTAAACGACTTAACACGGAAAGATCTTCGGTCGCGATCAATTTAGCAAGCAGCGCAAAAATACCGATTGGCGCTAGCTTCATCACCCAACCCACAAGCATCATCATCATAACAAAGAATTGTTGGCAGGTATTGCGAACCAAGCTAAAGCTTTCACCCCCTTTGACTAATGCGACTCCAAGGAATAACGCAAAAACCACAACTGCAAGTACATTACCCTCACTCAATGCTTTAAAAGGATTAATCAAGGTATTTTGGATAAAACTGGTCAGAAAACTTGAAGGCGTCAGCGTATCTGGTGTCTGATGGTTTTGCATGGCTTCTTGGAAGATTTGAATATCTACGCCTTTGCCTACTTCAAATAGATGTGCGCAACTGATTCCTAAAATCAAAGCTAAGGTTGTTGTCGTGAGACAGCTCAATGCTGTAATTTTCCAAACTCG
Source organism: Acinetobacter sp. CIP 102129 (assembly GCF_000368305.1). Classification (NCBI taxonomy): domain Bacteria; kingdom Pseudomonadati; phylum Pseudomonadota; class Gammaproteobacteria; order Moraxellales; family Moraxellaceae; genus Acinetobacter; species Acinetobacter sp. CIP 102129. The sequence goes on along the minus strand of NZ_KB849340.1, from coordinate 376,733 downwards.
TCCAAATTGTCCACCAGCCTGTAAATTTGAAACACCCACAACGATCGAACTAAAAATAAGTGGGATAAGCAACATTTTTAGTAAACCAATAAAAATACTGCTTAAAATCCCTAGCCCATACAAACTATGTTCAGCAAAACTAGTCTGCGGATACAAAGTTAAGAAGAACCCATATATAACACCCAGTACGGCTGCGATTAGAATTTGTGTATTTAAATTCATGCTGATTAATAAAATATTTTAACTTGTAGATACTATGGCACGCTCATATTGAAGAATCGAGCAATTTTTTCTCACAACCTTATGACAAAAAAGCCATCTAAACGATGGCTTTAATTTGAGTTTTTCAGCTCTAATTTACTGGGTTTCAATTTCTCTCAATCGAATTAACCCCTCTTGTACAGTGCTACATACCAGCTGACCATTCTGCCACATGCGTCCAAAATTAAGACCACGTGAACTAGCACTAATCGTTGCTTCCATATCGTAAAGCATCCAATCATCAGCACGTAACGGGCGATGGAAGTAAATGGTATGATCAATGCTTGCGCATTGTAAATTTGGCGAAATCCAAGATAACCCGTGTGGACGCAATGCTGTGGTCATCAAAGTAAAGTCTGAATAAAATGCAACGATGGCTTGATGTAATGACACGTCATCAACATTTTCTGCAATACGATCATGGGTACGAATGTAGTGCGCATAATATGGTGCTTCAGGCTGCGGCTGAAAAGGATTAACTGGTCGAGTTGGTCTGATTTCCACATGACGTTCGCGCATAAAACTGGTACGTGCATTTTCTGGAACGAAATTGAGCATACTTTCTTTTAATTCTTTCTCAGACTTCAGCTCTTCAGGACTCGGATACTCTGGTTCTTTATGTTGATAATTTAAGCCTTCTTCTTGATTGGCAAAAGATACCATCGCCGAAAAAATTGTACGTCCATGTTGGATCGCACGCACTTGTCGACTTGCAAAACTTTTACCATCCCGCAATGGATCAACTTCATAAATGATCGGTGCATCGACATCACCACCATATAAAAAATAAGCATGCAACGAATGTGCTGGACGATCTGTAGTATAGGATGCGGCCCTTAACGCCTGCCCTAGCACCTGCCCACCAAATACCCGTTTACCGACCAGATTGCGGCTGTTGCCCCGAAAGATATGTTCTTCAATCCGTTCCAGCGTCAATAATTCAACGAGTTCTTGAGTCAAAGCATTCATGTAACCACCTTCCAACACCAATGAGGAGAAATCAACCCAGGCATAAGGACAGTTATAGTGCCACAATAAAACACTGTTTCTAGCTCATGCACAGGGCAAAGTCAGGACAATTCAGATCAACCGTCATGAGCAGCCTGACTTGATTGTGCCATAAATTCCCATAAATATACTCAGGATAAAATGATTTGTCCGTCACGTTATTCTTATTTATAACCGCTAAAAATACGATTTTTAACGATAAAATCTACCAAATACGCTATATTTTGTCAGAAAATAACATATCGTTTTATGTCAGAATAACGCAGAATGTCGTGCTCATCATGGCTTACTGTCAGGATTATGATTTAGGAGTCTGTAATGTCCAAGACTGGATTTGGTCAAATGTATCGCCAACTTTCGAGTAAGTTACTTGACCTTGTGGTCACCCCACATGTTCTTGGTGAAGTTCCTACAGAATCAACAACAACTGAGCAAAGCACACCAGATTCAAATAAAGTGATTTGCTATGTACTACAAAATTATTCACGTAGTAATGCTTTGGTAGTTGATGGTGAAACGCGTCGCCTTCATCTAAAGCCAGCTTTAGATGCCATGAGTTTTGGAACTTATCATGAAAAAAACTCGATTCTATTTTTACATCAAAATGAAAATAACTTTTTTAATACTCAAACATATCCCCCACGCCTTCTACAGTTGATCGAAGCATTAGAACAAAATCAAGAAGTAGATGTTCAATTAGTTCCCGTTACAGTACTTTGGGGACGTTCACCAGATAAAGAGGATTCATGGTTTAAACTGTTGTTCTCCGATACTTGGGCAACGCCTGGGACAGTCAAACAACTGGTCAATATTGGTCTACATGGTCGTGAGTCTTATTTAGAGTTCCATGCACCGCAATCCTTGCGTGAACTGGTAGATTATGCCAAGAGACATCATCCAAACATCTCTCCTGCCACGTATATCGCAAGTTCACTAGATCGCTACCTAGACCAGCAACGCGAAGTCGTACTTGGGCCTGACTTGTCAGACCGCCGCAACGTGATGCAGTCTATCATTAAGGCACCCGATGTACAGGATGCCATCCGTCGTGAAAGCATTCAGCATAAAATCAGCATGCTTGAGGCAGAACGCCGCGCAATTGGCTATGTCAATGAAATCGTTTCTGATTATTCAGCGTCAGCAGTACGCTTCGCAGATATGGCTTTAACACGATTATGGACACAACTGTATGACGGCGTTGAAGTTCATAATTTCAGTACGGTTCGCGAACTTGCGAAAGATTATGAAATTATTTACACACCATGCCACCGTAGCCATATTGACTATTTATTATTGTCCTATGTGATTTATAAACGTGGCTTGATGATTCCATATATTGCTGCGGGTGATAACCTAAACCTACCTTTTGTAGGTCAGTTATTACGTGGAGGTGGTGCATTTTTCATACGCCGATCTTTCCGCGGAAATGCACTATATACATCTGTACTCAAAGAATATTTATACAGCATTCTATCACGCAATACGCCTATCGAGTACTTCATTGAAGGTGGTCGTTCACGTACCGGTCGCTTGCTACCACCGAAGACAGGCATGCTTGCAATGACCATTCATGGTCATTTACGCGGTCGCGCCAAGCCAATTGTTTTTGTTCCAACATATATCGGCTACGAACGCCTGATGGAAGGTTCAACTTATGTCGGTGAGATGCAGGGTAAGCCAAAAGAAGCAGAATCAATTTTTGGCATCGTCAAAACTTTACGTAAAATTGAAAGAATTTTTGGCAAGGTACACGTCAATTTTGGTGAACCTGTTTTCCTTGATGATATTTTAAAGCAGCATAATGCAGATAAAATTCAGATCGAAAAAAATGATGCGCCAATTCCAGCAGAAATTTCCAGTGTGGTGTCAAGCTCAGCCAACCTGATTCTGGAAAACATCAACCGTGCGGTGGTGATCAACCCTGTTTCCCTGCTTTCGCTGATCTTGTTGGCAACGCCAAAACATACGCTGGATGAGGAGATTTGTGCAAAACAGCTCGACATTTACCGTGATCTGGCCACCCAGCAACCTTATGATGAGCGCACTCAAGTCACCTCATTATCGGGCAAGGAAATCATTGCCTATGGCATGAAGCTCAAACTGATCAAGCGCGTACAGCATGTGTTGGGCGATATTATTGCAATTGAGGACAATCAGGCGGTCTTGCTCACCTATTTCCGCAACAATATCCTGCATGCTTTCGTACTACCATCACTGGTTGCGTCACTGGTTGAGCACAACGGTAAAATTAACAAGACCGATTTAAGCAACGTCATCCGTACCCTGTATCCATTCCTGAAAGCTGAACTGTTCATGAAATGGCAGCCAGCTGAACTGCAACAGCATATTGATAGCTACATCAATGCGCTGGTACAGATTGGCCTGATCTTTCAGGACCATGATGGCAACCTGTTCAGCCCAACACCAAATAGCGAAGAACACCAGAAACTTGTGACCTTGGGATTGCCTGTGAAACAGAGCCTGGAACGTTACTACATGACGCTTGCGCTGATTACCCAGCGTGGTTCTGGCAATATCTCCACCAAACAGGTTGAGGAGCTGAGCCATTTATTGGGTCAACGTTTGTCTGTACTGTACGAGTTCAACTCACCAGAGTTCTTTGACAAGGCACTGTTCCAAAGCTTTATTAAAGTGCTGACGCAGCAGAATTATATTCGCAACAATGAACAGGGCTTGATTGAATATGATGACAACTTTAGTGAAATGGCAGCAGGTGCCCAGTTGGTGCTTGACGAAGCGACCTTGCAGATGTTGCAGCACATCACCACATTCAGTGATGAGGAACTGGCGACAGCGCTGGAGGCAATGGCTTCGCAACAGGCCAAACGCCGCTTGAAACGTAAAAAAGCTTAATATTGCAATTAATACCTCAAAGCAACTTCGCTTTGAGGTATTTTTATTTCCGACACTCCAGATATTGCGGATCATCCAGACAACGTAGTCATCTGATCAGGTCAATAAAATAGGCATCGTAGTAACCTGAATCGACATAGCGGTTACGGATTTTTGCTACCAATGCCTCATAGCCCTCTGCACCAATGCCTGTTGTGGCGGATTGTTTTCAAGAATCCCGATTCTCTTGTTGTTTAACGGGGAAACCTTGCTGATTTGAAAGGTTTTAAATTTCAACTGGACCCGACTTTGCTGTGCATACAGGCGAATATCCTGAAACCTGCGGCTAATATCGCCCTGAGTCCCCACAGGGTCAAATACACAGCAGACCTGTTCACTCGCCCAACTGTTTGTCGCAATCCATCCGAGAAGCACTGTATATATTATTTTTTTCATCGCTGACCTTTGCCCACTTTGCTGCAAACTCTGTGCATCATTCAAGCCATCTTGAAGATACACTGACATCCAATGGTAATAAAGGCCATATTCCGCATCACAACACTTGCAGTTTGATCGAATTATTCTGGATTGCCATGTGCCGACAAGGCCGCCGCATAGTCATTAAAGCAAATCAAATGGTCAAATTTAAAATCCATTTCCATCAGTCTGGTGGCATAAATGCGTTTCCCTGTCTGCTGTTCAGAGAGCAACCTCAACGCAGGCAAATCAAGCTGTTGCTGGAACCAGAGCAGGATTTCATGCATGGGTAAAGGCATGTTATTGGTGACGATATAGCTGGGCTGTGCATTCTCCACATCCATAAGTTGAGCCAAAAACCTTGCCAAATCATCAATATGGATACGGTTACTCAAATGAATGGCTGGGTAGGTTGATGTTTGCTCAGCCATTCGTTGCAGACGGGCCACTGATGTTCCATAAATCCCTGTTGGACGAACGATGATGCTCTGCTGTGGATAATGCATCTGCCACAACAACTCCATTTTCCGTAACAGCTTGCCCTGCTCATCGGCAGGCTGGATCAATGACTCATCATCAATCCTCTCCCCTGCATTTTCACCATAGACTCGTGTCGAAGAAACAATGATGATGCGCTGAACAGGATGAGCTGCTAATGCCTGCATAATCGGTTTAACACTGTCCACGTAGGTGTGCTGGTAGGCCTCGATTCCCCCTTGTGACGGAGCAAGCAACACATAGACCACATCAATCGGAGCAAATGCGGTCAGGTCGAGCTGGTGAATATCCTGTATCGCATGTGTCGCGTAACAATCTGTTTTTGCACTGCGACTAATTGTGCTAATGTGGTGACCCTGCTCAAATAAGTGTTTAGCAACACGTTGAGATGTTTTACCATAACCAATAAATAAAATATGCATACATATCCCTGACCAAAGATGACCTCAGTCCAGCAATTACAAGGTGTTGGTGCCGCCGCAGCAACCCTGCTCGAAAAGCTTCATATTTTTAGCACGGATGATTTGTTATTTCATCTTCCTCGTGACTATGAAGATCGTAGCACCATTATTCCAATGAATCAGTTGGTGGTTGGGCGCAGTTACCTGCTTGAGGGTGAAGTCAGGTCTGTTGATTTTCCACCTGGCAAAAAGAAGTCGCTTGCAGCATTGCTACAGGATGATTCTGGCAAGGTCACTTTACGTTTTTATCATATTTACAAGGGCCTGACCGACCGTATCAAGATTGGGCAACGCCTGCGGATTTTTGGCGAGGTTCGGGTCGGTGCACGTGGTCTGGAGCTGTATCACCCTGAAATTCAGGTGATCCAGCAACATACTGCCTTACCCAAAACCCAGCTTACCGCAATCTACCCAAGTACCGAGGGCCTAACCCAGCCCAAACTACGGGAATATGTACGTCAGGCTTTACAGTACCATAGTGATGAGCTGGCTGAACTACTGCCTAAAAAATACAGTAACGGCTATGAGTTGAAAGAGGCTCTGCATTACATCCATGAGCCGCCAACCGATGCCAATATGTTGCAGCTCAATCAGGGTTCTCATCCTGCACAGCAACGCCTGATTTTTGAGGAGCTGGTTGCCCATCAGGTCAGTTTGTTGACGCGCCGTGCCTATATCCGCCAGATTGCCGCCCCGCGTTTTAACAGCAGCAAGGTTTTGGCAAAGCACTTACTGGATGGTCTGCCATTCCAGATGACCAACGCTCAGAAACGGGTTTCCAAAGAAATATTGCACGACCTCAAACAGGATCAGCCAATGTTGCGTCTGGTACAGGGTGATGTCGGGGCAGGTAAAACCCTAGTTGCTGCAGTCGCTGCCTGTCATGCGCTGGAAGCGGACTGGCAGGTGGCCTTGATGGCACCGACGGAGATTCTTGCCGAGCAGCACTACTTAAACTTTAAACGCTGGTTTGAACCGTTGGGCATTGAGGTGGCATGGCTGTCAGGCAAACAGAAAGGTAAGGCACGTGCTCAGGCCGAACAACAGATCAAGCAAGGTCATGCGCAGCTGATTGTGGGCACCCATGCACTGTTTCAGGACAATGTCGAGTTTTCCAGACTCGGTTTAGTGATTATTGATGAACAGCACCGTTTTGGGGTTGATCAACGGCTTGCTCTACGCAACAAAGGTGCAGACCAGTTCACGCCGCATCAGCTGGTGATGACCGCAACCCCCATTCCTCGCACGCTGGCGATGAGTGCCTATGGTGATCTGGACACCTCCATCATTGATGAACTGCCACCAGGACGTACCCCCATTCAAACAGTGACTATTCCACTGGATCGGCGCGAGCAGGTTCTGCAACGCATCGCAAGCAATTGTCGGGAGGGCAAGCAGGCCTATTGGGTCTGTACGCTGGTTGAACAGTCTGAAACGCTGGATGCACAGGCGGCCGAGGCCACCTATCAGGAAATTAAAGAGCGTTTTTCAGACATCAACATTGGGCTGGTGCATGGTAAAATGAAAGCAGATGAAAAACAGTCGGTTATGCAGGCCTTTAAGGACAATCAATTACAATTACTGATTGCCACCACGGTGATTGAGGTCGGCGTGGATGTACCCAATGCATCCATCATGGTGATTGAAAATGCAGAACGGCTGGGGCTGTCGCAACTGCATCAGCTCCGTGGGCGGGTGGGTCGGGGCGCAACCGCAAGTTTCTGCGCCCTGCTCTATAAAACTCCATTGTCACAGAATGGACAAGAACGCCTTTCCATTTTACGGGAAAGCAATGACGGCTTTGTGATTGCTGAAAAGGATCTTGAAATTCGCGGTCCAGGTGAGTTGCTGGGCACCAAACAGACAGGGGATATGGGCTTTCGCGTGGCGCGTCTGGAACGTGATGACCATTTACTCAGCCAGGCACATTATGTGGCGGCACAAATCCTCAAGGATTATCCACAACATGCTGACGGCCTGCTCAAACGCTGGTTGCCTCAAGCACCAAGATACGCTTATGTTTAAATTACTTGGCACATCCGCCCAACAGGTTTTTGATTATTGCACGCCATGTAGCCTGTGTGACATTGGGATCAAACAGCATTTTGGTGTTTGTCACAATTGCTGGCAACAACTGCCGTGGTTGAAACAGCACATTACCCGTAACCAGCAACAGGTATTTGTTGCCTGTCATTATCAATATCCGATTGACCGCATTATTCAACAGTTTAAATATGAACAAAAACTGCATCATCAACGTTTATTGAATGGCCTGTTGCTACAGCTCAAGCTTCCCAGAGTTCAGGCCATTGTGCCAATGCCAATTTCCACAGATCGTTTGGTAGAGCGCGGTTTTAACCAAACCCTGTTACTGGCCAAAGCACTGGCACATAACCTGAATATTCCTGTCTGGCAGCCTGTACAACGTCTGGCACAACACTCGCAAAAAGGCTTTTCGCGTCTGGAGAGGCTGGAAGACATTGAGCAGCAATTTATTAGCAATCCATCAGGAAAAATCCGCTATCGAAAAGTGCTGATTGTGGATGATGTGGTGACCACGGGAAGTTCCATTACCGCCTTGTCACAGGCATTGGAACAAATCGGCTGCCAACAAATCTATAGTGTGTGTTTGGCGGCCGCACAACATCGTGAGTCTAGCTTACAAGGTTTTGCTGACACCATGGAATCACCACCTCTTTAGTCAGTGGTGCCAATATTGTGGACTGATCATCCAAATAGAATTCATACAATTAAAACCGTTTTATATAACTGTCATGCTGCTAAAGTAGACTATGTAACAAGATTTTTAACAAAATAACGTTTAGGCAAGTGTTTTTCGTTTCATCCTTGTCTAAAATACACGCTGGTTTTCGGTACAATGCTGAAAATCTAACATTGGCTGCGCGAGGAAAAAAGACATGCTTGAAGCCTTTTATGCCACAGAGCGCGGTAGTCTAGAAGATGCAACCATCAACGGCAGCTTTGATATGCACCCTGAACTGGTGTGGATTGACCTCATCGCCCCCTCGCAGGAAGAACAACAATGGGTGCTGGATGCCTATGACCGTAACCTGCCCACCTTAAAGTCACTTGAAGACATTTCCTCATCGGCGCGATTTTACCGTGATGACGATGGTATTTTACATATCAGCACCTATTTTTTAACAAAGAATAAAAACTATCAGGTGGATGGGGATGCGGAAGAATCATCCCACATGCTGGCAATGGTGCAAACAGTTGCGTTCATTCTGCATAAAGACCGCCTGTTTACCCTGCGCGGTGAAAAGCTGGTGGCGTTCCGTGCGTTCCGTGCGCGTGCGCGGCGCAATGATTATGACATGGACTATAAAGATCCAACCTGGATTTTATTGGGCCTGCTTGAGGCAAAGCTGGATGAACTTGCCGATATCCTCGAAGATATCCACAAGGATCTGGAAAGATACTCAACCGAAGTGTTGAATAACCATCACCGTGAAAAGGTGCTGGATCTGGATGACATGATTACGCGTCTGGCACAGCAGGAAGACATGCTCGGAAAAGCCCAGCTGTGTTTGATTGACCTACGTCGGGTACTGACCTTTTTGTCTCGTCCACGCGCTTTAGGCAGCCATATTTATGATGCCGATATTCGCGAGTTAAGTGAGGATGTTCGCTCGCTGGTGGAACATGATGCGTTCCTGTTCCAGAAAGTACGATTCTTGCTCGATACCACCTCTGGATTCATTAACACAGAACAGAACGACACGATTCGTCGATTCTCGATCTTGCCAAGCATGCTTGCCCCTCCGATGCTGATCGCCAGTATTTATGGCATGAACACGGATGTACTGCCCTTTGCCCATGGCAACCTCAGCTTTTGGATTGTCAGTGGCATTTTAATGGCATTTTTGGTGTTGCCGATGGTGTATTTCCGCTGGAAAAAATGGATTTAATAAAAAAGCACCTGATGGTGCTTTTTTATTTCGACAAGATTTTGATCAAATTAGCTTCAAGTCATCTTGTAAATGGCTGGCCTGGATGATTTTCAGCATCTTCTCAGAAACATTTTTAAAATGCAGCCCCTTGTTCTCAGGTGTTTGGCGCAACCATTGTACCAACACCGCCAAAGACAAGGTATTACCATTTTCAAGCTGAGCCAAATCAACAACCAAGGGGAAAGCCTTGTGCTGTTGAATATGCTTTAATCCAGCCTGATAAACCTGTTCCGCATTTTCAAAGTTAATCGTCTTGCAAACGACTAACTGCTGGTCAATATACTCAATCACCCGTCACCACCTTATTTTTTGCTTACGGCAGCATTTGCATCTGGTTTAAAGGTTGCAATCGCTTTATTGATATCACCACCATTACGCTGAACCGTTGCCGCAAATTGGTTACGGAACTGTAAACCAAGGTCAATGCCAGATACATTGATATTACGTACTTTCCACTGATCGCCCTTGTCCGTTAACTGGAACGACACAGGAATCTTTTCACCATTGTGCAGGAAGTCTAAAGTTACCACAGGGTTTTTACTGTTTGACGCTTTATAAGGGCGCATGGTATAGCTTTCGTTGGTGTATTTCGCAAAAGCACCACCATAGTTTTCGATGATCACTTCACGGAAGTTTTTCTCAAACTGGGCGCGCTGTGCAGCATTGGTATATTGGTTATTGGCATAAGTACCCAACACAATACGTGTAAACGCCTGTGAGTCTACATAGGGGTCGAGATTTTGACGAATAATCGTTCTTACCAAAGCTGGGTTATTCTGTAATTTCGCATTATCTGCCTTTAAACGGGTAATCAGCCCATCAGCGACACGCTTGACAAAATCAGGTGGAGTTTCTGTTGGTGCTGCAAATGCTGTGGTTGCAAGCATAGCCGATAATACGCTTGCTGTTAGCGTTTGTTTCAATAATGTGTTCACGGACAATCTCCTAACCTAAATTACTCAGCGAAAGATGGTTCTGCTTCAGCAGCGGCTGGCTGCGAAGTTGAACCCTCTGTTGCGGTTGAGCCAGTTGTGGCTTTACCAGCACCACCTGTAATAAATTTGCTAATTAAATCTTCTAAATCCATTGTACCCTGGGTATTTGAAACCACATCACCACGTTTAAGGTAGCTCACACCACCACCTGGCACCACTTTCAAATATTTCTCACCCAGAAGACCATTGGTTGCAACCATAATATAAGCATCCTCATCCAGGCTGGTGATGGAGGTCATGTTGCGGATGAGTTGCTGTTCCATTTCTTTTTGTTTCGCAGCATCGGCCTGCTCATAATCAGCACTGTAGCGCAACTCTTCAAGTGCGTTCTTTTGCACTTCCTTGAGTTGCTCTGGACTAAAGCTGGTCAAGTTACCATCAAGGTCAAACTTGACTGTTGCCAGACGTGACACTGGATCAAGGGTAATGGATTCTACACGGCCAATGGTGACACCACTCATGGTTACCTTGGCACGTGGTTTTAAACCATTCACATTATCAAACTGCGCTGTCATGCTGTAGCTGTCACGTAAATTGGTACCAACCAAGCCACTGACCTTCATCGCAAGAAAAAATAGAGCAATACCGAAGATAATGACAAAAATACCTACGGCCAGCTCACTAGTACGTGATTTCATTAAATCCCTCCGAACATGACCGCAGTCAACACGAAATCAAAACCTAATACACAAAGTGAAGAATATACGACCGTTCTGGTCATTGCAGTCGCGATACCTTCAGGTGTCGGGTCACAGGCATAGCCCTGATAGACCGCTACCCATGTACAAATCAGGGCAAATACAATACTTTTAATAATGGTGCCATTGAAAATGTCATGCCAGAACTGCACGCTGCTTTGCATACCACTCCAGAATGAACCTTCATCAGCGCCCAAGAAATCAACCCCCACCATCTTGCCGCCAATAATGCCAATGGTTGCAAAAATCACGGTGAGCATTGGCAGACTGACAATCCCTGCCCATAAACGTGGGGAAACAATTTGACGAAGTGGATCAACCCCGATCATTTCCATACTGGCAAGCTGTTCACTCTGCTTCATGGAACCAATTTCAGCGGTCAATGCTGAACCTGCACGGCCTGCGAACAGCAAGGCAGCCACCACAGATGCCAGTTCACGTAATAGTGTCAGTGAGATTGCTGTACCCAGCATCGCCTCACTGCCAAAGGTGACCAGAATGCTATACATCTGCAAGCCAAGAACAGCACCAATAAACAAGCCTGAAACTGCGATAATCAGCAGGGACATCACCCCAACACGATACATCTGGTACACAAAACGCTGAAAGCCACCTTTAGATGGCATGGAAAATAAAACTTGCAGCAGCATCAGTGCCGCAGCACCAATTCCCTTTATTCGCTCAATAACGAGTCTACCTAGCCAGGCAATCGCATTCATGGACGAACCTCGTTATCTAAATATGCTTGGTGAGTAAATTGATATTCGACAGGTCCCTCAACCGAACCTGTTAAAAACTGGCGCACAAATGGTGATGCGTGATTTTTTAATTGTTCAGGTGAACCTTCACCCTGAATTTTACCTTCCGCCACCACATAAATATAGTCAGCAATCGACAGTGTCTCTGAGACATCATGTGAGACAACAATGGTCGTTAAATCCAACGCTTCACGCAGGGAACGGATTAAACGGGTAAGCACCCCCATCACTATCGGGTCCTGTCCTGCAAAGGGTTCGTCATACATGATCAGTTCAGGATCAAGCGCAATAGCACGTGCCAAAGCTACACGGCGGTTCATACCACCCGAAAGCTCAGTTGGCATCAACTGCTCAGCCCCACGTAAACCGACGGATTCAAGTTTTAATGCCACCAGTTCTGCGATGAGGTGTTCTGGCAATCTGGTATGTGCACGAATCGGGAATGCCACATTTTCATACACTGACATATCGGTAAACAGCGCACCACTCTGGAATAACATACCCATACGGGCACGCGCAGCAAACAACTCATTGCGTGACATGGATGCAATATTTTTACCATCCAGTAGAACTTCACCCTGATCGGGACTCAGTTGTCCACCAATCAAACGCAATAAAGTGGTTTTACCTGTACCTGACGGTCCCATAATGGCAGTAATTTGACCACGCCGAATTTTAAGGCTGATATCGTCATAAATGACGCGTTCTCCTCGATTAAAGCTCAGGTTTTTAAGTTCAATTAGGGCTTCGCTATCGAGAGGAGATTTGTTATTCATAATGGCATTCATTCCTGCACTTTTTATGCACGCATACTATACACTGAAAGACTAAATCGTTGTTTTTATTTTGATGAGCGACGTATGAAGATTGTTAGGGTCTGTTGACATTTCAGCCATGTCTTGCGTTATCGGCTAAAACGACATAAACAAGGCATGAAACGTAGGCAATGGCGACCCCCTTGTCAAGTTTCATAACGCGGTTTAGGGAAGTTTTAGCCATAACCCTGCGGGACAGGGACATTTTTTGCCGCTACAGCGTTATGCCTTATTCATTTAGAATAGCTAAATTTCATAAGCCATGCCTTGTATCGTCTAAAAAATATCCTCTGTCGCAAGCATCTGTGAAATGTCAACAGACCCTAATTTATATAGTTATTTTTTGAGACGACCTGACTGGTGGTTTGGCTGGAATTGACATCTACGGAATCGGCGTGATTGGCACCAAAAAGTGCATAGGCGAAAAACAGGCCATTACACAGCATCAAAAAGGCATGGCAGTCCATCATTTCATATGAAAAACCACATTTGACTCAAAAGACTTTTGTTTTGATTAAGCCTTTTTTATTTCTTATGCAAAATTTGAATTAGCACACATTTTAACAAATTTACCTGACTAATCCCAAACAAAAAAGCCAGTTTTACAACTGGCTTCTTCTTTTCATCGGTTTCTATCGATTAAAAGTCATTTTTGCGACGACGGTCACCACCGAAGCCACCTTCACGTGCTGGACGATCACCAAAATCACGCTTTGGACGGTCTTCACCACCGAAACTACGCTTTGGACGGTCTTCACCACCGAAACTACGTTTTGGGCGATCTTCACCACCGAAACTACGTTTTGGACGGTCACTGAAACCACCCTCGCGTTGTGGACGATCACCAAAATCGCGCTTTGGACGGTCGCCGAAACCACCCTCACGTTGTGGACGATCACCAAAATCACGTTTTGGACGGTCGCTAAAACCACCCTCACGGCGTGGTTTATAGTCTACGCGGTTGCCACGGTTGTCATCATTCGCGTCAAAACGTGGTTTATCGTTAAAACCACCCTCACGGCGTGGACGGTCAGAATTGAACTCGCGGCGTGGACGCTCTTCACCACCAAAGCTACGCTTTGGACGGTCTTCAAAACCGCCTTCACGGCGTGGGCGATCAGAATTAAACTCGCGGCGTGGACGCTCTTCAGCACCAAACGCTGGACGCTCACCACGAGGTTTATCATCAAAGCTACGGCGTGGACGATCATCACCGCCTTCACGGCGCTTGAAGTTACCTTCACCTTCAAAACGGCGACCACCACCGAAACCACCACGACCACGACCGCCACCATCACGGCCACCGCCATTACCACCGCGACCACGGCCACCACCACCATCACGACCTGAACGTGCAGGAGGTGGAGATGGCTCTAAACCTTCGATTTCAGATACATTTAAACGTGCATCTAAATAATCTTCTAAAGCACGGATTTTGCCACGCTCACGGTAAGTTGCCAAAGTAACAGCTTGACCTGTACGACCCGCACGACCTGTACGACCAATACGGTGTACATAGTCTTCATTTTTCATCGGTAAACCGAAGTTGATTACGTGTGAAATTGTTGGTACGTCTAAACCACGCGCTGCAACGTCAGTCGCCACCAGGATTTTTGCACGGCCTTCACGAATACTACGTAAACGACGGTTACGAACGGTTTGAGGCATTGCACCATGTAGCGCAACAACCGAGTGACCCGCTTCAGCTAATTCTTCAGCAAGCATATCTGTATCTTCTTGCGTGCTTGCGAATACAACAGCTTGATCTACTGATTCGTCAGATAACCAATGCGTAAGTAATTTTTTCTTGTGTTCGAAACCATCAGTCCAATGTAATGTTTGCGTTACATCAGTATTGGTGCTGTGACCAGTTTCGATTGCAATACGTTGTGGATCATTCATCATGCGCTCAGCAAGACGAATAATACGATCTGCAAATGTTGCAGAGAACATCAATGTTTGTTTACGGTTTGCAGCTAATTCACCAATTGCTTCTAAGTCTTCAGAGAAACCTAGATCAAGCATACGGTCAGCTTCATCAACAATTAATGATTCAACTTTATCAAGTTTAATTTGACGACGGTTTACAAGGTCAAGTAAACGACCTGGAGTCGCGACAACAACCTGAGCGCCTTTAAGCTGTTGAATTTGCTTACCAAAAGGCATACCACCCATAATTGCAGCAATACGAACACCTTTCATGTGACGTACAAATGCAATCGCATCTTGGCTAACTTGTTGAGCCAATTCACGTGTAGGAGAAATAACCAAAATAGTGGGTTGTGTTACGGCTTTCATACGGTCTTTAAAAGAAACAAAAGCTTCTTCGCCAGCTAAAGCATTCAATGTAGGGAGTAAGAATGCAGCTGTTTTACCAGAACCAGTCTGGCTTGAAACTAATAAATCTTTACCTGCTAAAGCAGCTGGAATCGCTTGTTCTTGCACAGGAGTTGGTGTGGTAAAACCTAAACCTTCAAGCGCTTGTTGTAAGGTTTCGTGTAAAGAAAATTCGGCAAAAGTTTTGCTCATAGAGAGTTTCACCCTAATGGGTGCTCCATTTTAATAAATACAAAAAATAGACATCGGCAACAAGCGGCAAAGCGACTCAAGCTGAATATAAATACAATTCAGTGGCAATCCGAATAACGACGATGTGGACTAAACGCACGCTTGATTACTGCCTCAACCTGAAGAATCGCTAAGCGATTTGGGCGCAAGATGTGGTCCTCTCTATGGACAGCGAGCGCATAATATGAATAGAACTGAATGTTCAGGTAATGAACTGGAATTTAAGTGCGTGGGCGGATTATAGCAGAATAATTTTAAAAGTCACCTTTTTTAATAGGTTTTTCTATTGAATCACCTTTATTATTTGTATCTGAGCGATTACTAAAGAAATCATGACCAAGATAGCTCTTTAATTATTCTCAAGTCCTCATAAAAAACCCTCAAATATTGAGGGTCTTTTTAGTAATCTATAAATTATTTTGCAGCTTCGCCCCAAGCTGGAACAACCGCCTGCATCAACGGTTTTAACATCTTGAGTGAACAGGCAATCACCTGACCATTGTCAAATGAATCATTACCACCACGTGCATCAACGACTGCACCGCCCGCTTCCTTTACAATCAACTCACCCGCGGCAATATCCCACGGTTTTAAACCAAGCTCAAAGAAACCATCAAAACGACCTGCAGCGACATAAGCTAAATCTAAAGCAGCAGAGCCATCACGACGGATTTGCGCGCCTGATTTAGTTACAGCCAACAAAGAAGCGAAATGCTGTTCTGCATAAGAAACGATTTCACCATTACGCTTTGCGCGGTAAGGATGCCCAACCGCAAGGAAAGTATTTTCCAAGGAATCTTTTAGATTGACACGAATACGGCGCTGGTTCATGACTGCACCACGGCCACGGCTTGCAGAGAATAATTCATCACGCACTGGATCGTAGATCACACCGTGCTGAGTTACGCCTTTATGTTGTACAGCGATAGAAATAGAGAAATGAGGAAAACCGTTGATAAAGTTTTGAGTACCATCTAAAGGATCAATCACCCAGCACCAATCTGCATCGTGACCTTTACCTTCTTGCATGCCAAACTCTTCACCAAGGAAGCTATGGTTTTTATAACTTTTACGAAGCGTATCAATTGTAAGTTGTTCGATATAACGGTCAACACGCGTTACTGGACCATCAATGCCTTTTTCTTCAACTTGTAAATCGAGTTTATGACGATTTTGATGTGCCTTTAAAAGCTCTTGACCAACTGTTTGAGCCGCACGCGCAGCCATAACCACCATAGGTTCCATTGAACACCCACTACAAATTTGAAGATTTTGACAAAGAATAATGCATAAAAGCCCCTATATTCTATCAAATATAAGGGCTTTTAGGTAAAAAATGTTTACGAAAAATTATTTCTGTTTTTTATCTAAAACCAAGCACGTTCAATTGAAGCTAAAATTCCATGCGCATCCAAACCACAATCGGCAAGCATTTGTTGATGTGTAGCTTGATGTAAAAACTCATCTGGCAAACCCAAATTAAGGATTGGCTTTACGATTTTTGCTTGTGCGAGGAATTCATTTACTGCACTTCCCGCACCTGCCATCACGGCATGTTCTTCAACAGTTACGAAAAGCTGAGTTCGTTCAGCAAGTTTGCGTATCATTTGTTCATCCAGTGGCTTCACAAAACGCATATTTACCACACGCACACCAATTGCATGTTTATTCGCAAATTGTTGCGCTGCTTCGACTGAAGCTGCCACTCGACTACCGAAAGCCAAAATACCAATCTGCTGATCTGCATCCAAATTAAATTCTGCAACGATTTCAGCTTTACCAATTTCTAAAGCAGTCATTTGTTGTTGAATTTCTACACCTGTACCGACACCACGTGGGTAACGAACTGCTGTTGGACCTTTATAATGATATGCAGTGTGTAGCATTTGACGACATTCATTTTCGTCTTTTGGCGCCATGATCACCATGTTAGGTACAGTACGCATATAGGCATAATCATATGCACCTGCATGGGTCGGACCATCTTCACCGACTAAACCAGCACGATCAATTCCAAAAGTGACATCCAGATTCTGTAACGCAACATCATGGATCAACTGGTCATAGCCACGCTGTAAAAAGGTCGAATAGATTGCTACAACAGGTTTTAAACCTTCACACGCCATACCCGCGGCTAAAGTCACTGCATGTTGTTCAGCAATCGCCACATCAAAGAAGCGTTCAGGATATTGCTGTGCGAATTGCACCATGCCTGAACCTTCACACATGGCTGGGGTGATTGCGAGTAAACGATCATCTTGCGCTGCTTCATCACATAACCATTGTCCAAACACGTCTGAGTATTTAGGCGGTGATTTTTTTGCAGGAGCAGATATTGTAGGTGCAATTTTAGTAATCGCATGATAGGTAATCGGGTCTGCTTCAGCAGGCGAAAATCCTTTACCCTTTTTGGTATAAATATGCACTAAACGAGGGCCTTTACGTTTTTTAAGCGCATGAAAAACTTGTGTGAGTTGTTCAACATCATGCCCATCAAATGGCCCAAAATAATCAAAACCAATCGCTTTAAATAAGTTATCTGCTGCATCTGTTGCCGACTGGTGTAACCGTGAGTTATAAGTCCACTTCGGATGTGGCTGAACATAGGCTTCACCCTGTTCATTGACATTGATGAACTGACCTGTTTCCCAAATCGCTGCCAAATGCTTGGCAAAGCCGCCTGTACTGCAGGAGATCGACATATCATTGTCATTCAGCACCACAATCAGGTCGGCATCATGGGCAACCGCATCATTCATGGCTTCAAAGGCCATACCTGCGGTCATTGCACCATCACCGACAATGGCAACCACATCGCATGGGTCTTTTTGGTAGCGACGTGCCAACGCCATACCAAGACCAGCAGAAATTGCTGTTGATGAATGGCCTACCCCAAAAGTATCAAACTCGGATTCTTCACGGGCAGGAAATGCAGCCAAACCATCTTTGGCACGGATCGTGGTAATTCTGTCACGGCGACCTGTCAACACCTTGTGTGGATAAGCCTGATGACCCACATCCCAAACCAGACGGTCCTGAGGTGTATTAAAACAATAATGCAACGCAACTGTCAGTTCAATCACACCTAAATTTGCGCCAAAGTGACCACCGCTTTGTCCCGCCGCATACAGAATATATTGACGCAACTCATCCGCCACTTGTGGGAGCAGGCCTTGTTCGAGCTGACGTAATTGTTGTGGATGATCAATTCGATCTAACAATGGCGTAACAGGACGTTGAGTTGGAATTTCGGTATACAACATAATGTGGCGAAGCCTTTTTAAGCCTGGCAAATCCGAAGCTGGGTTAAATGGGGGCAATCATACAATTAAATATGATCTACCTTCAATCAGCCACATGGGCGAATGATGTCGTGCTAAACATTCTCATGCCAGTCTTAGGGACTGGCTGGCAGATTATCCTGAATTATGTCACTGTTTATCAACCATTATTGTGTGCTTTGTATGAAAAAGAAAAACTTATGTGAAAAATCAGAAATTCCAATTCACGCAATCTTCACACATTCAGCTATACTTTGACTGTTTTTATTATCATAGTGAGCGTTCTGTGCCAATTGAATTTGTTGCAACATCAAGGCTACCAACCGCTTTTGGTGACTTCAATATTTCCGTGTTTCAAGACCCAGCAACGGGCGAAGAGCATGTGGCGCTTTCCAAAGGACTAGAAACTGCACCAAATCAGCCCGTACTCGTGCGTATCCATTCTGAATGTTTGACTGGTGATGCCTTTGCCTCATTGAAGTGCGACTGTGGACCTCAGTTACAAGCCACACAACGAATGATCAATGAAGCGGGTCAGGGTGTGATTTTATATTTGCGTCAGGAAGGTCGTGGGATTGGCTTGACCAATAAAATTCGTGCCTATGCCCTACAGGATCAGGGGCATGATACAGTCGATGCCAACCTGTTGTTAAATTTGCCTGCCGATGCCCGCCGTTACGATATGTGCAGCATTATGCTGGATCATCTGCAAGTCAAAGAAGTGAAGTTGATCACCAACAATCCTTTAAAATTAAAGGCATTGACTGATCTTGGCATTAATGTAGTGGAGCGTGTTCCACTTACAGTGGGCCGTAATCCATTCAATGAACATTATTTAAAAACTAAAAGTGAACGCATGGATCACCTATATAAAAAAGATGACTTCTGATTCATTTTTTGCAAAATGTTTAAAAATAAGGCAATTAAGCGATTTTTATGGTAAAAGGCAAAAATCCCTTACTTTTTCTATGGATTTTATGTTTTGATATAAGCAATTCCTAGATCACTTTAAGAGGATCATCATGCAGCATCCAACTTCAGCTGATATTCACCGTGTTCGTGAGTTTTTACTCGACCT
The DNA here is from genome assembly GCF_000368305.1 of Acinetobacter sp. CIP 102129. Lineage (NCBI taxonomy): Bacteria > Pseudomonadati > Pseudomonadota > Gammaproteobacteria > Moraxellales > Moraxellaceae > Acinetobacter > Acinetobacter sp. CIP 102129. Next base: position 357,008 of record NZ_KB849340.1, on the reverse strand, counting down.
ACAGGCACGGATTTGTGCAGGATTAGAACAACAGGAACGTGCAGGCGGTGGAACCGCTGAGTTTATCATTGATGATTGGCAACGAACCGAAGGCGGTGGTGGTCGTTCCCGTGTTCTGCAAAATGGTGAAGTGATTGAAAAAGGTGGGGTCATGTTTTCCCACATCAATATCAGCAAGCTGCCTGCTTCCGCAACTGAACGCCATCCGCAGATTGCGGGCGCAAAGGCTCAGGCTTTGGGTGTGTCGCTGGTCATTCATCCAAAAAATCCAAATATTCCAACCTCCCATGCCAATGTCCGTTTATTTGTGGCTGAACCTGAGGGACAGGACCCAGTGTGGTGGTTTGGCGGTGGTTTTGACTTAACCCCGTTCTATCCAGATGATCAGGATATTTTAGACTGGCATCAAACTGCCTATGACTTATGTCAGCCATTTGGTGAAAATGTTTATGCCGAGCATAAACAATGGTGTGATGATTATTTCTATTTAAAACACCGTGATGAACAGCGTGGCGTGGGTGGTTTGTTCTTTGATGATCTCAATCAATGGGATTTTGAAACCTGTTTTCAATATATGCAGGCTGTTGGTAATGGTTATTTAGCAGCAATCCTGCCAATTTTTGAAAAGCATCGTGAGCAGCCATATACCGAAGCTCAGCGCGAGTTCCAGTTGTATCGTCGTGGTCGTTATGTTGAATACAATCTGGTTTATGATCGTGGCACCTTGTTTGGTTTACAAACAGGTGGACGAATTGAATCGATCTTGGTCAGTTTACCTAATCTTGCAGGCTGGTCGTATCGTCCTGAATGGGATGAAAACTCACCTGAAAAACGTCTCACTGATTATTATTTAAAACCAAGAGACTGGTTGGGTTTGCAAAAGTAAAATAGATCATCCCTGACATAAAGTCGGGGATTTTTTTGTAGCATAATTTGCATTTCAACCAAAATGACGTACAATTATTAAAAATAAGTACGTCAATAGGGCAAATAATGAATACAAAGTTGACTTTAAGACTCAATGATGAATTGATAAAACATGCCAAGCAGTATGCCAAACTTCATCACACTTCTGTTTCTCAGTTAGTCGCAGAATATTTTTTACAACTTCAAAAAATACAACAGCAAGTTGAACATTCACCACTGCCTAGCATTACTCAACAACTCAGTGGAATTTTGAAAGAGCATGATGTAACAGATGTAAAAACAGAATATTACGATGCTTTAGAGAAAAAATATCAATGAAAGTACTATTTGATACCAATATTGTTTTGGATGTCCTATTAAAGCGTGAACCTTTTTATACATCGGCTAGCCAACTGATGAGCAAAGTTGAACAACAGGAGATAGAGGGATATTTATCTGCAACAACAATTACTACAGTATTTTATCTTTTGGCAAAATCATTGGATAAAAATGCAGCTCAACATTACCTAAAACTCATTTTACAACTCTTTCAAATTGCAGCAGTGAATCAAATAGTGATTGAACAAGCTGTTCTATCCAATTTTAGTGACTTTGAAGATGCGGTCTTATATCAGGCAGCAAAACAGGCACAATGTGAAATGATTATTACCCGAAATCTTAATGATTTTAAACTTGCGTCCATTCCTGTAATGACCGCAGAGCAGTTTTTAATTCATCATATGCAATAATCTTGCAGCAACATCCACATATTTATACACTCGTTCAATAGCTATCTCATCTAAACATTTATCATGACCAAACAATTTGCTGTAATTGGAAATCCAATTGAACAATCCCGCTCACCAGAATTACATCATGCTTTTGCAGCCAAAACAGGTGTTGATTTAAATTATAAAAAAATTCTTGCACCGCTGGATGGCTTTGAAAATACGGCAAAGGATTTTTTTGAGCAAGGCGGTGCTGGAATGAATGTGACTGTTCCCTTTAAAGAACAGGCATTTGCCTTATGTGATCAACTGACCGAACGCGCCAGAATTGCCAAAGCCGTGAATACCTTATGGATGCAGGATGGCAAACTTTTTGGCGATAATACCGATGGTCAGGGTTTAGTTGCAGCCATTCAGGCTTTGGGCTGGAATCTTGCCAACAGTCGCATTCTGATTTTAGGGGCTGGCGGTGCGACCCGTGGTGTGATCTATCCACTGATGCAGGCAGGTGCAAAACAGATTGTCATTGCCAACCGTACTTTAGCCCGTGCACAACAACTGGTTGAAGATTTAAAAGAGGCTGTACCACGGGCAAAATTACAGGCGATAGGGCTGGATCAACTTTCTGGTGAGTTTGATGTTGTGATTAATGCAACGTCAGCCAGCTTAACAGGTGATACGTTACAACTGCCAGAAACCCTACTTTTCCATCATGCCTATGAAATGGCGTATGGCAAATCCTCCAGTTTTCTGGATCAGGCTCAGGCACGTCAGGTTCCATCCACCGATGGCTTTGGTATGCTGGTTGGACAGGCAATTGAGGCCTTTTCAATCTGGAATGGAGTAAAACCTGAACTTAAAGATTTTTTATAAGTGTTCAGTAAAATTCGGCAAAAAGAACCTGCCTATTGCGCAGGTTCTTTTTTTGGGGATTAAATTATTTGCTGCTCAGCATTTTCTGATAAACATCCTTAAAGACTTCATAATCAATAAACTCATTATGCTCAGCCTTTAAGTTCTTGATTGACTTCTCAGACAGCTGGTTTTTGCGTGCATCCACATAAACCTGTCCCAGAATATTGGCTGTTTGTTCCAGAACGTTTTTTTCCTCAGGATATGTGCCATTTTCACGTTCAAACTGGATTTGATACTGTTTGGCAAAAATCTGCTGTGGCTGTTTATATTGTGCCTTTAACTTTTTCAGGGCCTGACGATCCTGATCACCACGCATGGCATCGTTCACAATACGGTCCACCGCCCGACCCAGCTTGTCATCAAACTGGTCTTCCTGTTCAAGGTGGTGCTTGCCTTGTAAACCCTCAATCGCTTTCAGTGCCTTGCCCTCTGGGTTATACACTTCCTCATCTGAGTACCAGTAGGCATAGACACTGGCAATTTCCTGCAACTCCTGAGTGGAATAACGCTGCACAACCTGTGGCTGGCTTTCAATCAACTTGGCAATAAATACTGCTTTATAGGTTTGTTCATAGGAATGGGTTACATCATAACGCTGTTCCGCAATGACTTTCAGTTGATCATCCAGAGACAAAGTATAAGGCTGTGCAGCGCGCTCCTGAATGCCAGACTGGCCTAGTTTTTCCGAGAAGCTGCCAATCGCTTGTTCCAGCATGGAACCCTTGCTTGCTTCCGCCCATGTTTTTGCACGTTTCAACTGTGCCTGATCAATCGGGGTGGCCTTGCCGTAGTTTGAAATCTGCATATCCGCTTTTAGGTTAAAGCGTGACTTAAATTCTGGTAAGGCATAATTTAGGTCATAATCCAGCTTAATTGCACGTCCCTTTACATCCAGTCCCACATCCATCACAAATGGGTTGCGTTGACTCACAGGTGGCAAGGCTGCATCTATGTCTGCCTGATGCTTGATCCAGAGTGCCTTAAATGCCTGATCATCAATAAACTGGTTTTGGTCATACGCTGCAAATATCTTTTCCAAGGCTTGCAGTTTTTCCAGATAAGCTCCCAGACGTGGCGTGGTTTCCTGACCAAATATGTCCACGTCGTAAACAGTTTGGCAATACTGCACATCACCATAAGTGGTTTTAGTGGTATTTTGCAGTGCCAGACACTGTTCAGCAGTCAATCCCTGCTCATCTGCAGCAGCCTCATCGGTGTTCTCCAGTGAATCCACTGTGTCTTGTGCCTGTCCAGCGGCCTGCGCCGCATCTTCAGAAGCAGAACCATAGGACTCATCTGCATCATCAACACCCAGATGTTGATTGACCAGACGATAAAGCTGTTGACTGACCACACTGGCATCATCGGCCGAGTTTTTTGAAACCAGCACAGAGGAATCCGCTGATTTAGCCTGTGACTGAACCGCGGCATCCGCCTCATCTGCAACCAGTTTCTCTAAACTCTTTTCCTTGAAATTCAGGACCTGCTGTACCAGATATTTTTCATTGACCTTGTTATACAGGTTTGCCTGAAGAATGAGCTCCTCAACCGAAGTTTTAAGGCGAATCTTTTCCATAACCCCTGCGGCATGGTCATTTGAAGAAACTGCAAGCGCCTGTATGTCATTTGGATTTGCCAGACGGTAATACACCGCACTAGACGCCTTGACATACTCAGCAAATTTCTTGATATCCACCTGCTTGAACCAATGCTGGTATTTTGAAAAATCCAGATAGGCCAGATTGTTCTGGTTTTCCTTATTCACCAGATAGGGCATCAGGGCGAAGTAGTTGATATAGAATTTATAATCATTCAGGTCAAGCACCATAGGCACTTTCGCCTGTACCAGCAAAGTCGGTTTTTCATAACGCGCGGTAAGGTTGAATGATCCCATTTTCTGGCGATAATGCACTGAACCATCATATTCAAATTGCATGTCATTCAGAACATTGGCCATGACACGGGTAAACTTGTCCGCCTTGCTGCCGCCAAACTGTTTTGGCTGTTGGGCAAGGGTTTCATATAAAGCCTGCTTCTGTGCAGTGTTCAGGTTGACTTTCTGTTCGCGCAGATATTGATCGACCTTTTGCTTTACATTGGCATCCAGAACGGCCTTGTCATCTTTGCCTACGCTTTTATTTTGGTCCAGATCAACATGGACATTAAATTTTCCACGGTAGTCATAGCTGGGATATTCATACATCGCATTGATGCTGTTAATGGCTTTCTGTTCAAGGTTTGCAGTAGCAGAATTGGTTTTAATGACATGCTGGGAACATGCAGAAAGACTAAACCCCAATACACATAAAGTTAAATATTTTAAACGCATAGTTTTACCAAACACCCTTATATCATTATATTTACAACTGTAAATTTAATCATTTTCATATTTAAAATGAGTTTCAAACACCAGTGGGAAGATGACTTTTGCACGCCTCTCTCATCTGATCAATTCGCTTTTCTGACAGTCTTTTCCATAGTGTTTATCAATGTATTTTTATCACCATTGTGAATAATCAAAGTACTGATACAGATAATCCACAACGATTCAAATACAGGATTAAGATTATGCCAGCTTATAAAGCCCCGCTCCGTGATGTTCGCTTCTTAATGAATGAAGTGTTTGATTATCCTGCACACTACCAAACTTTGGCAAGCGGTCAAAATGCTGATGCTGAAACCGTTGATATGATTCTTGAAGGTGCGGCAGATTACTGCGAAAACGTACTTTCTCCAATCAATCAGTCTGGCGATGAAGAAGGTTGTACTTTTAACAACGGCGAAGTAACTACTCCTAAAGGCTTCAAAGAAGCATACGACCAATTCGTCATGGGTGGCTGGCAAGGTCTTTCCTACCCTGAAGAGTTTGGTGGTCAAGGCCTGCCAATGTCTTTAAACCTCGTCAAGTCTGAAATGATGGGTACTGCAAACTGGTCATTCACCATGTACCCAGGTTTAAGTACAGGTTGTATGAACACCATCATGCAATTCGGTACTGATGAGCAAAAAAATACCTATATGCCTAAACTGGTTGAAGGTACTTGGTCTGGCACAATGTGCTTAACTGAACCTCAATGTGGTACAGACTTGGGGCAGGTGAAAACCAAGGCAGAAGCTGCTGCTGATGGTACTTATAAAATCTCTGGTACTAAAATCTTCATCTCTGCAGGTGAACACGATTTAACAGACAATATCATTCATATCGTACTTGCGCGTCTTCCAGATGCACCTGCAGGTACTCGTGGTATTTCTTTATTCATCGTACCGAAATTCATCCCGACTGCTGACGGCGGTGTAGGTGAGCGCAATACCGTTTCTTGTGGTTCGATCGAACACAAAATGGGTATCCGTGCTTCAGCAACTGCGGTATTGAACTTTGACAATGCAACAGGTTACCTCATCGGTGAAGTAAACAAAGGTTTACATGCGATGTTTACGTTCATGAACACTGCTCGTATTGGTACAGCGATTCAAGGTATTGCACATGCTGAACTTTCTTTCCAAGGTGCGTTACCTTATGCGAAAGATCGTATGTCTATGCGTGCCCTTTCTGGTAAGAAAGAGCCTGAGCGTGTAGCTGATGCAATTATTCACCACGCAGATGTTCGCCGCATGCTTTTAACTCAAAAAGCAGTAGCTGAAGGCGGTCGTGCAATGATTTATCACGCTGCAAAACTTGCAGACAAAATGACTGATGCTCTTGTAAATGGCGACCAAGCTGCTTATGAAGCTGCTGATGACAAACTAGGTTTCTATACCCCGATTCTTAAAGGTTTCTTGACTGAACTAGGTTTGGAAGCTGCAAACCATGGGATCCAAGTATATGGTGGTCATGGTTTCATCAAAGAATGGGGTATGGAACAAATCGCACGTGATGCACGTATCTCAACATTATATGAAGGTACAACGGGTGTCCAAGCACTTGACTTATTAGGTCGTAAAGTTCTTTTAAGTTCAAAAGGTAAAGTCGTTCGTGACTATACTGCTGAAATCTTGAAATTCTGTGCTACGCATGCGCGTAACAAGCATTTACGTCGTTTCGCTTGGGACTTAACCAAGCTTTGCGCTCAATGGAACACATTAACTGTTCGCATCATGCTTGCAGCTCGTAAAGACCGTGACATCGTATCTTCTGCTTCTAATGATTTCTTGATGTTCTCTGGTTATGTGATGATGGCTTATTTCTGGGCTCAACAGGCAGTGGTTGCTTCTGAAAAACTGGAAGCAGGCAACGGTGCTGAAACTCCTGAATTCTATAAAGCAAAAATCAAGGTTGCTGAATTCTACTTTGACCGTTTGTTGCCACGTGCGCAAGGTCATGCAGAATCAATGGTTTCGACTTCACGTACCTTGACTTCACTTGCACCAGAACACTTCAGCTTTGATTACTAATCGGGACTGACAAAAAAGAGCGCTTGATGCGCTCTTTTTTTATTCTCAATTTTTTATTCCGCCTTTTCAAAAACATAGGCTTTCTTGGGAAATGGATATTCTTTAAAAAACTTGCGGTTGCGCCCCTGATCCCCATTCCAGATTTTATCCAGATCCATCACAAGACTCTGATCCTGATTGATCTGGTAATATAAATTCACGTCAGCGGCAGCACAGCGCACCACAATCTCTTTTTCCACTGGGTCAACATGCCACTGCACCTGCTTACAGGTTTGCTCAATTTTGGCAACATTACGCGATAAATCTGAACCCAGGCGACCGAAACTGGTATTGGTCCAGTAGACAGAGCCATCCTCCAGCAAGTTCATAATATATTCCGCTTCTTTCTCTTTATTGACACAACCCGCGAAAGCATCGGTACATGGAATACGCGCATGATAACGCCCCACATAGGCCAGTTCAGTTTCAGACAGTTTAGTCGGTGTATGCTTGTGTGTCACAGGACGAGGCAGGGTGGCCTGTCCAGCAACCTGGGTTAATGACATCCCCTGCTGCGGGTCTGATTCCATGATTTCATGACTCGGTTGCGTCTGGGCCTGTTGTTTAGCGGATTCAGGGTGATGGCTATCACAGGCGCTCAACCCAAAGCTCAAGAGAGCACCTACGCTAAACCACGATAAGAATAACCTGAACTGCATATCCATAAATCTCTAACATCGATATCGTGACCATTTCACCTCACCATTCCAATAAATAAACTTTTTGGAAAGATCAAAACGATTGAACCGTTTTGTTATATGCCTCCAAAAGTCCATTCGTGGAGTATTTTGATAAGAGCGAAATTTCGATTAACCCAAGCCATATGCTTTAAGTCGGTGCATTTTAGGCGATACTGTCGTTTTTTCCATCAGCCTTTTACACACCGTAACGATTCTCCCATCTGTTTAAACTTTAAAAAAACCAGTTCATCCCTATCTCATTATTAACAGCGATTTATCATGAATGAAGTCTCATTCCGTTGCTGTATCAAATATTTTAGGAGAAAAATTAAATGGCCAATTCTGGTTTATATCGCTCAAACCAACAAAGCATGATCGCTGGTGTAATGGGCGGTATTGCGGAACGTTTTGGTTGGAATGCGAATTTACTACGTTTAATCTTTGTGATTATTTCAATTATGAGCGCCGCTTTCCCAGGTATTTTGGTGTATTTAATCATGTGGTTAGTCATTCCAAAAAGACAGGCGAATCGGGTTGAGCATGTACAAGGTTACAACCAACCTGTTAAAACAGTGTATGAAGATCAAGGAATCAAACGTTAATCTTATTTTTTAGTTTGGTCGCTACGGTTGGATTTACCCCTATACAACCGTAGCTTTTTTTTGCTCAAAATACTGAAGATTGTTGTTTGATTTGCTGATGCAAGGCCGCAATCATGTCGGCACGGCTCACAATTCCAATGAGACGCTGGTTCTCTACCACAGGAATATAGTTAAAGGATTTCTCCACAAAATAGGGTACTAAATCCTGAATTGGCTGTGATGGTTCCACAGTCACGACACGCCGACTCATAATCTGCCTTACATAATGCTGCCATGAATTTCTTGGATCAGCGGCACCCTTAAACCATTCCACCACCTCATATAAGGCCAGTGTTCCAACCAGTTTTTCCTCCGCATTGACGACAGGCAGACTCATGAGGTTGACTTCCTTGAACTTCTCTAAGGCCTGATGAATATCATCATCTTCATGTAGCTTGATGACATCCCGACTCATAATATCCTCACAGACAAAGTAACTATTCAGGCGTTCGCTTGCGTGTTCCTGTGCTTCCAGAATGATTTTTTCCAGATCATATTGGCTGATGTCGAGCAACTCGGTGTATTGCTCCAGGGCATATTCAATATCCTTGGGTTGAATCGAGACTTTCTGTGTTGGGGTCGGGTCTTTGGAACGCTCATTGACATGCGCAGTAATGGGATAATGCCGCCCAATTAAACGGTTAAAAAATACCGCAAATAGCAACAGTAAAATCGAGTTCAATAGCACGGGATACAGTACAAAATGAAATCCTAGACGATGGACTGCCTCACCACCCAAAACTGCGGTAATCGCCACTGCCCCACTCGGTGGATGCAAGGAGTCTGTAGTCATCATCATAAAAATAGCAAACCCAACCGCCACGCTAAATGCGCTGGTCAGATCAGGCAAATATTGTGTGCAGGCCACCCCAATAATCCCTGCCAGCGTATTTCCAACAACCACATTCCAGGGTTGTGCCAGTGGACTGCTGGGAACCGCGAATAGAAGCACTGACGATGCACCCATCGGTGCGATATACCATGCATTCATACCGCCCAATACATACCAACTAATTAAAGAGGATATTGCCAAACCGCAAAGCGCACCAAATCCTGAAAGTAAACGTTCTTTCAAAGGTAATACTTTGTAATTCGGTTTTAAGAAATTTAGCCAGTCTGATTGGGTTAAGCTCACAATGCACCTTGCTGGAATAGTGTTGTTTCATTGGTTGCAGCAGTATACGCCCACTCAGACTGAAGATGTATTTAAATTACAGTTTTAAATAACAACGAAAACTGATCAAGGTCAATTTAAATACTCCTCCAATTGCTCCAATCGCTCTGCATATTTTTGCATGGGGCAAAACTCATACATCGGCGAACCGATATAAGCACCAGCATTACGGCACTCTTGATCGACAAAATTTTTCCAGAGCTGTTGTGATTTCATAATGTCCTGATAGCGTTCAGGCTGCTTGTATTCCTGACTCTGTTTTTTTATTTGATCCAATAACTGCACAATCTGCTTTGCATATACAGTTTTGGTTCTGGTGCTACAGATCTCCACCACAGCATTATTAATATTCCCCAGTTTTAGCTGTTGAATGGTGTCATCGATACATTGGCTATAAGGATCTATCGCTTTATCTTGCGTTTTGGCAAATACCGAAGTATTCAAACAAGCCATGATCAGTACCGCTGTTTTTAAGACTAATTTAGTCATGAATGTGCTCTTTTGTTATGTTGGTATTTTTAAAATAATAATCAAAAAAATGCCTTAAACATATTTTTCATTGAGATAACGCCAATAGCGTTTAGGTAAATATTGCACATGCAATTTCACATTCTGACGTTCTTTAATGTTGATACTATTGAAATAATCTTTCCAAAGCTGATCATATAATTCTTCTTGTTCATCTAATTCTAATTGGAAGTTTTGACTCGAGCCATTTTCAATATTACGGTCAATCTGATGAGCATCTAAAGACACCTCATGAATCTCGTGTAAGTCATAATACAGTCCATATTTGCGTTGTTCGTCATAAATGAGCCAACGTTGATCTTGATAACGACGCTTAAAATGCGGCTGTATCAAAGGCAATACATTAAAATCAGGTCGAACTAAACTTAAAAATAAACCATCATTGGTTTTCTTAAACCGCACAAAAGCTTCCATACGATGCTTTTCGCGCCCGACCTTTTTCGTCCATTGCGAAATCGCTAAAACACTGGGATGAGAGTAATTTTTTTCGACTGAATGTTGATGCCGAAAAACATAGATACAGTAATTAAATAAATGCTGATAGGCATCCAACGATTCCGACAAATAAGCAAAATAAAATTGTCTCAGAGATGAATGCGAAAGTTTCTGCTGTAAAGCTGACCAAACACGTGCTGCATGTTGCTCGTGATTTGGAATTTCAACTACAGTAGCAAATAAGCCATGCTGTGCACCTTGGTTTAAACACAGTTGAATATGGAATTCTTTAAATTGAAAAGCACGAAATACGCAGTTGAGTAAACCGACCATAGAGCCATCAAAGTAGTAATAAACCACAGCATCATTGAGCATGTTTAAAATCCTAAACTCAATTGCGGTGACAGTTGTTTAACATATTTAGATGAACCCTGCGTTAATATTTGTTGGCGAATATCAGCCGTAGAAAGCTCTTTTTGAAAACGTGGACTGTCTTCACAACGAATAAAAAACTGGGCACGTGAATACGCCACACCGAGTTGCTTCAATAAATCAGTATGTATCTTGCCAAAACGACGCGCTTGCACGATTTTCTTGGCTGACTTTACGCCGATGCCTGGTACACGAAGGATCATGCGATAGTCAGCACGATTTAAATACACTGGAAACTGCTCGGGATGACGCAACGCCCAACTCAGTTTGGGGTCTACATCCAAATCTAAATGTGGGTGTTTTTCATTGACGATTTCATTGACTTCAAAACCATAAAAACGCATCAACCAATCACTTTGATAAAGCCGATTTTCCCTTAATAAAGGCGGCGCCGAACCGACCGCTGGTAAATAGTTATTTTCTGTGTTGATTGGAATATAACCTGAGAAATATACCCGTTTCAGTTTAAATTCCTTGTAATGTCGATCTGCCATCACAAGTACGTCTTGATCAGTTTCCTGATGTGCGCCGACCACCATTTGCGTGGTCTGCCCTGCGGGTACATATTTTGGCACATGCTTGATAATCTGGCGTTCATCTTTGAGTTGAATCAGTCGATCTCGCACTAGCCCCAAGTCTTTTTGTACTTCTTGATGTGATTTTTCAGGCGCAAACGCTTTTAATCCGACCTCAGTTGGCATTTCCAGATTGATGCTCATACGGTCAGCATAAAGTCCTGCTTCATGAATCAGCTCAGGCGATGCTCCAGGAATAGTTTTGAGATGAATATAGCCATTAAAATTTTCTTCGAGACGTAGCTTTTTCACCACTTGAAGCATCCGTTCCATCGTATAGTCGGCGGATTTAAAAATACCTGAGCTAAGGAATAATCCCTCTATATAATTACGACGATAAAAATTAATGGTCAGATCAACCACCTCTTGTACGGTAAATGCAGCACGTTTCACATCATTAGAACGGCGCGACACACAATAAGCACAATCAAAAATACAGACATTACTGAACAAGATTTTCAGTAAAGAAACACAGCGTCCATCTTCGGTATAACTATGGCAAATCCCTGCCCGACTGGCATCGCCTAAACCTTTGTCTTTATTCTTACGGTCACTACCACTAGAGGAACAGGACACATCATATTTAGCTGCATCGGCAAGAATTTGTAATTTTTCACGAATGCGATCAGACATAGCAAACACCTCAGTGACAACATCATTTCAAAGCTAACATTTCATGATTTGAAAATTAAGATTGGTAAAGATGTTATGCGTCATGAGGTGACGTTTATGTGAATGATCTCCCATTCAGGACTTTGCCAACTGGGAAAATATGTCGGCTATTGGGTACGTTTTGAATTAACTCGAAAATTAAACAAAAGCGTTTAAATAATTTATTATCAGAACTTGTCGCTGAAACGCTTGAATCCTTTGCACTGCACCCGAAAATCCTTATACTTAAGCACAATTTTTGTTTGATTCCAGTGGATGCACCATGAGTCGTGCTATATCGCATATTGATACATTTCAGGGCTTAATTCTTGCCCTACAAAACTATTGGGCGGAGCAAGGCTGCGTCGTATTACAACCATATGATATGGAAATGGGTGCAGGGACATTCCACACTGCAACTTTCTTACGCGCATTAGGTCCAGAAACTTGGAACGCGGCTTATGTTCAACCTTCACGCCGTCCGAAAGATGGTCGTTATGGTGAGAACCCAAACCGCTTACAACACTATTATCAGTTCCAAGTAGTACTTAAACCAAACCCAGACAATATCCAACAGCTTTATCTTGATTCATTAAAAGCAATCGGCATTGATACGCTGACGCACGACATCCGTTTCGTCGAAGATAACTGGGAATCTCCAACACTTGGCGCTTGGGGCTTAGGTTGGGAAGTTTGGCTCAATGGTATGGAAGTGACTCAATTCACTTACTTCCAACAAGTCGGCGGTGTTGAATGTTACCCAGTAACAGGTGAAATCACATACGGTTTAGAACGTCTTGCGATGTACCTGCAAGGTGTTGACTCGGTTTACGATCTGGTGTGGACTAAAGGCCAATTTGGCACTGTGACTTACGGTGACGTATTCCATCAAAATGAAGTTGAGCAATCGACTTATAACTTTGAATATGCCAACGTTGAAAAAATGTTTGAATTATTCGATTTCTATGAAGCGGAAGCAACTCGCTTAATGGAAGCTGAACTGCCACTCCCTGCTTATGAACAAGTCATTAAAGCATCGCATAGCTTTAACTTACTTGATGCGCGTGGTGCGATTTCGGTAACTGAACGTCAACGTTATATTTTACGTGTACGTACTTTGGCGCGTTCAATTGCACAAAGTTATGTGGCTGCGCGCGCGAAACTTGGTTTCCCAATGGCAGAACCGCATTTGCGTGATGAAGTATTGGCTCAACTCAAAGCGCAAGCCGAATCTGTTGAAGCTTCTAAAGCCAATTCAATGGGTATTCCTGGTATTCAGAATGCAAACTTAGGTTAATTAACTAAACGCATTCAATTAATTTTAAGGATAACAGAATGAAACATACCGTATTATTTGAATTAGGTTGTGAAGAACTTCCACCGAAAAGCTTAAAAACCTTACGTGACGCACTCAAAGCAGAAACTGAAAAAGGCTTAAAAGATGCAGGCTTAAACTTCGCTGCTATCGAAGCTTATGCTGCACCACGTCGTTTAGCGCTCAAAATTGTTGATATCGATGCGGCTCAAGCAGATACACAAAAACGTTTTGACGGCCCTGCTGTACAAGCGGCTTATGATGCTGAAGGCAAACCGACCAAAGCACTTGAAGGCTTTATGCGCGGTCAAGGTATCACGGTTGATCAACTTTCGACGTTCCAAGCAGGTAAAGTTGAAAAAGTATGTTTCTTGAAAGATGTCAAAGGTCAAAGTCTTGATGTTTTACTGCCACAAATTTTACAAACTGCATTGGATAACTTACCAATCGCAAAACGTATGCGTTCAGCGGCAAGCCGTACTGAATTCGTACGTCCAGTAAAATGGGTGGTATTACTCAAAGATGATCAAGTGATTGACGCAACCATTCAAGATCACAAAGCAGGGAATGTGACTTATGGTCATCGTTTCCATGCGCCTGAAGCTGTAGTTTTGGCACATGCAAACGACTACTTAACAACATTAGAAAATGCGCATGTTGTTGCCAACTTTGAAAAGCGTCAATCAACGATTCAAGATCAAGTGAAAAAGTTAGCTGACGAAGTCAATGCCATTGCAATTGTCCCAGCAGACTTACTTGATGAAGTGACAAGTCTGGTTGAATGGCCAGTTGCTTTACGTGCGACTTTTGAAGAGCGTTATTTAGCTGTTCCACAAGAAGCCTTGATTACCACGATGCAGGACAACCAAAAGTATTTCTGTTTGATCAATGCTGAAAGTAAATTACAGCCTTACTTCATTACCATTTCAAATATTGAGTCAAAAGATCCGATTCAAATTATTGAAGGCAATGAGAAAGTTGTACGTCCTCGTTTGTCTGATGCAGAATTCTTCTTCTTACAAGACCAAAAGCAACCGCTTGCATCTCGTAAAGAAAAACTCGCGAATATGGTATTCCAAGCGCAATTGGGTACGCTTTGGAACAAATCAGAACGTATTGCTAAATTAGCCGTTGCACTATCACCAATTACAGGTGCAAATGCAGCCGATGCTGAGAAAGCTGCGTTACTTGCGAAATGTGACTTAACCTCTGAATTGGTGGGTGAATTCCCAGAACTTCAAGGGATTGCAGGCACTTACTATGCCCGCCTTGAGGGTGAAAATAACGAAGTTGCTGAAGCTTTAGGTGAGCAATACTTACCTAAATTTGCGGGTGATGTCTTACCGCAAACCAAGACAGGTACAACCATTGCCCTTGCAGATCGTTTAGATACACTGGTTGGTATTTTCGGTATTGGTCAAGCGCCAACAGGTTCTAAGGACCCATTTGCATTACGCCGTTCTGCAATCGGTATCTTACGTTTAATCATTGAAAATGAACTTGATGTGACCATCGAAGAATTGGTGAACTTTGCCTTGCAAGGTTATGGCGACATCATTAAAGATCACGATAAAACCCGTGCGGATGCCGTTACGTTCCTTGAAGGTCGTTACCGTGCGAAATATGAAGACCAAGGCGTAGCGGTTGATGTGATTCAAGCGGTTCAAGCACTTGCTCCAAAATCTCCACTTGATTTTGACAAGCGTGTGACTGCGGTTAATCATTTCCGTACATTGCCAGAAGCGGCTGCATTGGCTGCGGCGAATAAACGTGTTGCCAATATTCTTGCCAAAGAAGCAACGCCTGAAGGTGCAGTCGTTGAAGCGAACTTGGTTGAAACTGCTGAAAAAGCACTTTATGCAGAATTATCAGCTTTAACACCAGTGGTTCAGCCTTTACTTGCTGCACGTAACTATACAGAAGCGTTGTCTAAGCTTGCTGCTCTTCGCGCGCCAATTGATGCTTTCTTTGAAGGCGTAATGGTTATGGCAGATGATGCAGAGTTAAAAGCCAACCGTTTACGTTTATTGGCTCAGTTGCGTGATTTATTCACAGCGATTGCAGATGTAAGTGTATTGCAGGGTTAATGTTAAGTCATTGATGAATATGATAGACCCTGCTATAAATTAGTGGGGTTTATTTTTAGAGGCAATAATGAGCAAACTTTCTCAACCACAGCGTGTATTTGAGCTTTTAAAACAATCACCGTTAAAAAAATTTAAAGCTCGAGAAATTGCCGAAGGAATTGTTACTTTATTTCCTGAAGATTATGTAGAAAAACGACAAAATCCACGCTTCAATACTGATGAAGACCTCATTCGCCAAGTATTTACAGAAATTGGTGCTATTAAAAATAGCATTATCAAATTATCACCGTTTATTCATGTACAAGATAAACCTCGACCTCGTGTGTATTGGTACGACCCAAATCATCAAGCCGAACACTCTGAATCTTTTGCCAATGAAGAATTAACTTCAACAGAAAATATTGAAGATGCTGAAATCACCACTCCACTAATTAAATCAGGGAATCTATCTGAACATGATTTATACCCTATTCTTATCGAATTTTTAAAATTAGAACTCGGTTTATATTGTCTTAGAATTGATGAAAAACGCTCTAAAAACTCTCGTGGGCAAAACGGCAATCAATGGTTACACCCCGACATTGTTGCCATGCAACCTTTAGATAAACACTGGCATGAACTCGTTAAAAGCTGTGTTAAACATGGCTCTGGTCAAAATGTGCGTTTGTGGTCATTTGAAGTAAAAAGAGAACTCAACAGTTCCAATATTCGCAGCAGCTTTTTCCAAGCAGTCAGTAATTCCAGTTGGGCAAATGAGGGCTACCTCGTAGCAACATCTATATCAACAAATGAAGTTGAAGAGGAGCTGCGAATGCTTTCGGCTTTGCATGGTATTGGCGTTATTTTACTCACTCCAGAAAATCCGACTGAAAGTGAAATTTTACTTCCTGCCAAACGCAAACAAGAACCCGACTGGCAAACGATAAATCGAATTTTGAAAGAAAATAGCGACTTTAAACATTTTATTGATTTAGTCGCAAATTACTTTCAGACAGGTCGCACCTATCAAGAAAATTGGAATAAATAAGGCATAGGACATTTGCCTACATTTAGCGATATTAAAAGTAGGCAAATCATCATCCTTGCGACTGATTCATACAAAGGACACCAAAGCACAACGGTTTAAGCGCTGTATCAATTTCACATCACCTACATTCTTTTCTTAAACTTGGCGATAAGCTATAAAACTCTGACTGCTCAAAATTGCTAAAGGACAAAAGATGATGACTCAACTACAAACACTCTGTTTAAGCACCGTACTGCTTGCATCGTCTTCTCTCTGGGCAAACGATACAACTTCCACCACCACAAACGCATCAAGTACAGCATCATCTCCAAGCCTACCTTATGGAGATAACCCAAGCTTAGGCCGTGTATTACTGTATAAAACAGGTAAAGGCTTGCAAAATCTAGGTGACTCAATTCAGGGTGCATCTGAAAACACCTCTCAGAAAATGAGTGAAAAGTGGAAAAGTACCAAGGAATACACTGCTGAGCAATCAGTCATTGTTCAGGAACAAACCGAAAAAGCCAAACAATATACTGCTAAAAAATGGCAGGACACCAAAGATGCCGTGGTTGGAACCAATGATGGCAATGTGCCTATTGAGCGTGCTGAACTGAGCCAACCTTCATCAAATTAATACGATTTAACAAGATTTACAGGAATGAATGAAACAATGACTATTACGCCTTTTAAAACCATTTTGCTTTCTTTAATCAGTAGTATTGGTTTCACTGCATGTTCTACATTATCCACCCAAACCAAGCCACCTTTGCAACAACTGCAACAGGTTCAGAACATTGATGCCCTACCCGATACCAAGACCAATGCCGCATCCTTAAATAAATATAAGGATCATTGCACGATCCAGTTTACAGGTTATTTTGATGGTGGTCAGAGCACGGAATCGTGGGAATTTAAAGGCAATCAGTTGAGTCGGGCTTTTTCTGAAACATATCAATATGTGCCGAATCGTTTATTCAATGCGACCACTGAAAAACCTGTATTAGATCAGAAAACGCGAAAAACCACAGTGTTTGATATTCAGAAACCTGAGGTAAAACAGAACTTTGAGAAGTTAAAAAGCCACTTTAACCAAACTGCTTTAGAACAGTGTGGCTAAGTTTGCCATCTCCATAATTTCTCTCCAGAGTGTTTTTAAGCTGTAATGTGCTTGTAAATTTTTGCTGAAATCCATACATTTCGGCTTTTTTGCCCGCTATGATGCAGTTGCGTTGATGAAGTACCCCCCAAACGGTACATCGCTTAAGGAAATCGCAATGAAGAAA
Organism: Acinetobacter sp. CIP 102129; assembly: GCF_000368305.1. Classification (NCBI taxonomy): domain Bacteria; kingdom Pseudomonadati; phylum Pseudomonadota; class Gammaproteobacteria; order Moraxellales; family Moraxellaceae; genus Acinetobacter; species Acinetobacter sp. CIP 102129. The sequence goes on along the minus strand of NZ_KB849340.1, from coordinate 339,218 downwards.
ATGATCAAAACAGCTATCTTGACAACAAGTATTCTCGCTTCTGCCTCTATTTTTGCACAAAACGTCGGGGTAAATGCCAATGTCGGTACCAATGCCAAAGTGGGTGCAAACTAGTCTTTTCAATTCAATCTAAAAAGCTCTCTGCGATTGTAGAGGGCTTTTTTACTTACGATTCAGCAAGATGTAGGTGAGTTTGCTCTTCTACATTATTTTCAACAAACTGACTTAACCCCTGTGCATCACAACTCAAGCTCAGTTGTTTATAACTGATGCTGCAAAAATCCGTATACCGCTTAAAAACCAATGGTGACTGGTCAAGGGGCAAAGCTTCACCTTGTTTGATTAGCTTATGAATCCCACGGTCATTCATGGTCAATAAATAAAGTTCATGATTGAGTTCAAGGGAAACCAAAGTATTGGCTTGTGCCTTTAAGGGCAGCAGGTATTGTGAGTTAGCCTCAATGATCTCAGCCGTATAACTCTCAAGCTTTAAACTCACCAAATTAAAAACCAGAGCAGTATCCTGAGTTGTTTTTACATTGGCAGCCTGTGCCTGAACATGCTGCACAAAATGGATGGGGATTCCCAATTTATGCAGGTTCTGTTCAGTGCCCTGTTTTAAACGAAATAATTGCTGCACCAGTTTTTGTTTTAACATGGCATCAAAATAACGCTCATCTAATTCAAAATCGTTATTTTGCAAGATTCGCAATAAAGCCTGATGATGTTTGGTCAATAATGCATCTAGTACATAGCGATAGTAGAACTTGCTTTGCTTTTTAACCTCTCGAACGCGCTTATAAAAATAAGTAATCTCAAAAGGTTGCTCAACAAAATCATTGAGTAATTGCGAACTTGCCAAAACCGAGAGTGCTTCATGGCCTGTAAATGGCAGATGAATCACATGCATTTTAGGTAATAAGGACTGTATTTTTAAGAAATGTTCTTTATCTTCTGCATAGTATGGATCATAGACAATGATGTATTCACGAGATGAATCCACTTCATCCGCCTGAATCTGCATATCCTGATGCAATGCGGCATCAAAAAATTCTGCATAACGGCGATCATGAACCACATCAGGGTCTATAGAATATTGTGGTACAAAAGCAACGATTTTATGCATATTCAATAAATTAGAATATTTAATCGCAGCATAGCCTCCCATTGAACCACCGTAACCCACAATCTGCTTAAACTGAACTAAGATCGGCTGAATCTGTCGCTGCATCTCAAGCATGCTGCTTTTAGGAAACCAAGATTTCTGTTTTGGCATAATGCCAATCACATTGTATTGATATTTGAATAATGATTTTTCAGCATTAATCGACATGCCTTTGGCACGGCTAATCAGATCACCAAAAGAAATCACCAAAGTGTCACTTGAACCTGTTAAAAAAATAACGCGAATATGTTCATCTTCAAATACTATTTGCTTATCCATGCTCACACTAAAAAGTTGATCCTAGGCGGGTATCAAAAACGCATCAAATGAGGACTTTGCCAATTCATTATTGCGGAGTATCTTATTTTATAGAGATAAGACAGATTAAAAAGCGCAAAAAATGACACATTCCCTCCATCCATCTGCGACAAAAGGCTTCGGTTCAGGTGCTGAACTGTATCAGCAGGTCCGTCCCAGTTACCCGCAAGAAATAGCGATTTGGCTACAAGATCGCCTCCAGATAGGTGAAAGTTCCACTGTTATTGACCTCGGTTCTGGGACTGGCAAATTCTTACCTTACCTCATTCAAACTCAGGCAAAAGTGATCGCGGTGGAGCCCGTGGCAGAAATGCTTCAACAGCTTCAACAGGCCCATCGAACAGTTGAATGTGTACAGGGGCTTTCAGTGACCAACTGCCTTTGCAAAATGAATCGGTTGATGCCATGGTTTGTGCCCAGTCTTTCCATTGGTTCTCAAACATTGAAACACTGACTGAAATGCATCGTGTATTAAAACCATCAGGACATCTAGGACTGGTCTGGAATCAACGCGATATTCAGGTAGATTGGGTCAGGGCATTGGCGGATGAAATTGCCCCATTTGAGGCGGACACCCCACGTTACCATAGTGAAAAATGGAAACAGGTGTTTGAAAATCAGGAATTATTTAGGTTTATTGGGCTAGACACATTTCAGTTGCTGCATCGGGGAACAGTTGAGCAGGTGGTCAGCAAACGCCTGCTGTCCACCAGTTTTATTGCAGCAATGTCAGCAGAGCATCAACAACAGCTGAAAGCAAGGTTTGAACAAATTGTATTTGATTTTACAGGCCTAAGCACACAAGATCAGATAGATTTTCCTTACACCACTTTTGCATATCATTTTCAGAAAACATCAAATTCATTATAGATCGAGTTGACCATGCCAAACATCAAAACAATATTTGCAATAAGCTGTGTACTCAGCACCGCCCTACTGCTCAGTGCCTGTAACAAGGACCAACCACCTGCCCCAAATAATGAAAAGCAAGGCAGTTCAGTCAACAATTCAATTGGCGAACTGAACCAGACACCCATCAAGCAATTCCCTGCCACGCCTGATGATGGACATGACATTGCCATTCTGGAAGATTATGACCAGCGTTTTACCGCAATGAGTGACAGTATGGAAATCGAGTTGGCGAAAATGAAAGAGGCCAATACACTGACACCAGAATTTGAACAGCAGCGCCAGAAAGATAATATCCACTCTGCATTGACGATGCTGAAAGAGCTGGAATTAAAAACCGAGCAAGGCCGTTATATTCAGGGTTTGTTGTCGGATTACTGGCAGAATCAGGCCAAAGCTCTGGAACAAAGCACTTTATCTGGTTCAGCCACACCCGACACAGGCAAACAGGTGGATCAGTTAAACCAGTACCTGCATGCACAAAGTCAGTTGCATCACTGGAAAAGCACTCAAACTGCTGACTCAAAAATGCAAACTGAATAAAAGCTATAAAGATGTAGAGGAGCATTTAGCCCCTCTACATCTTAAGAAAGATCCAATTTAAATCTTCTGCTTCTCAATCCACTGGATGGAATTCACACGGAATAGCTCGCAGGCGCCATCCCCTGTATCTGTGGGGGTCAATGACGACTTCCACACCAGCTCCTTGTCACGCACCTCAACCAGCTCACCTTTGAGCTGCACCAAATCACCGCGCTTTACCTGTTTAATCTGCTGGGCAATCTTGGGAGTGGCGGGAATAATATGCATATTGGAAACCATTTGCATGGCTTGATTTGCAGGAACAGGTAGCTTATCTATTTTCCAATTCAAATAGCGGTCATATTGATTTACTGAGATTTTACGTGCGATCTCGGGCTTGGCAAACAAACCCCAACTCACCGCATAGTCAATTGGCGAGAATTTTGCCTGTTCATCATCCTGATAAAGCTTTGAACCGAGGATACGAAAATTACCATAAAAAGGCTGCAACACAGAGATGGACTGGTCTTTTAAAATAGGCGATAAACCATTGGCAATATTATATTCCGCACCACGGGTGGATGCATGTGCCTGTCCAATTGCAGCCACCATGCATAAACTGATCCATAGGCTTTTGTTCATGCTGAGCATCCTCAAAAATAACGCTTAAAACTTAGAAAATCACTTCTGTTCATAGTATGCTTAGACCATGCAAGAAAGTGCTTTTTTTGGTAACAGTCAAACGCACTCTGGTCATATTTTTGTGACGACTCCACTCCCTTTTTTTAAATCAATGAATGGAACTCTATGATTTATCAATTTTATCAACGTCGGGTTTTCCCGCACCTGCTCAATCAGGTCATGCAAACCGCCAGCCTGATGGATAAACGCCGTGAACTGCTGCTGCCGATTGAGGGCGAAGTGCTTGAGATTGGTTTTGGAACAGGTTTAAACATTCCATTTTATGGCAATGTCGATGTACTGTATGCGCTTGAACCGAATCCAGACATTTACCATCTGGCGGTTGAACGGGTTCAGCATGCCCCATTCCATGTCAGGCATGTACAGGCTCATGCAGAGAAATTGCCTTTTGCTGACCAGTCTTTGGATCATGTGGTTTCCACCTGGACATTGTGCAGTATTGCCCGACTGGATCAGGCACTGGCAGAAATTTATCGGGTGCTGAAACCAACAGGAACTTTGCATCTGGTTGAGCACATCAAGCATCCCAACTCGGTCAAGATCCAGTCTTTACAGACCTTGCTTACTCCAATTCAAAAACGTATTGGCGATGGCTGCCACCTGAATCGGGACATTGAACGCAGCCTGCAACAAGCAAAATTCAAGTTTATTGAAAAGCAATATTTTGATGCCGAGGGCATTCCAAGCCTTGCACAAAGGATGCTGATGGCACGGGTACAAAAGCTCAATTTTGAGATTGCGGATTAATCATTAAAATCAATACGCAGGGTTTCAAAGCGCACCCGTCCCTCACGTATCGCTTGGGCAATAGCCTGCTGTCCCTTGCTCAGGCGCGCACTGCCACTTTTAATATCCAGCAGGATCACTTCAATGTCTTCGGCATCACCATCGCCATCACGGAAGTCTGTATAGCCATCAAACACCACATAATCCACGGGGTCACCCAGAAACTTGGCATCACTGGGAAGATACTGGAACTCAGGCAAAATGGGGGCAAACTGCTCGGCCATTTTACCCTTTAATACCGCGCGGCTGGTGTTGACACTGCGCTTCTGCGCGTCAACCAGTGCCTGTTTATGTGCCAATTCAAGTTCAGCAATATATTGTTCATATTCCGCCTGAATACGTCCATTGCGTGTGCTGGATAATATAATGGTGGTGATCACCACACCAATACATCCGCCTATCAGCATTGCCAACCAAACCGACATAAAATTTCCCTCTGTTCTGAGCCTAAATTGTAACCTACCACGCTGAAAAAGATGCTAAGGTAGAATGGAATATAAGAGGCTCGTTAAAACGCAAATTTCATGAAAACCATATTAATTGCAAATCAGAAAGGCGGTTGTGGCAAGACCATGACGGCGATTACCCTTGCTGCCGCATTATCACAAAAAGGCTATAAAGTTGCGCTAGCCGATGCGGATAACCAGAAATCCACCTTACAATGGCTCAAGCAGCGTCCTAAAACGGCGACCGAAATTCAGAGTCTGGACTGGCGACATGAGAAATCGATTGGTGAGGCACCCAAGAATCTGGACTACCTGATTATTGATGCGCCTGGTGCCCTTTCAGGGGAACATGCGGAACAACTGGTTAGTGAGGCACATGCGATTGTCACGCCATTACAGCCGTCGTTTTTCGACATTGACAGTACCCGTCGCTTCCTTAAGCATTTACAAGACATTAAACGGATTCGTAAGGGCAAAGTTCAGATTCTGCTGATTGCCAATCGGGTCAAGCCAAACAGCGCCAGCTCCAAGGATATTCAGGAGTTCTTCAGCAAGATTGAGCAACAGCCTGTGGCATGGATTTCCGAACGGAGTGCCTATGGGACGTTGGCGATGCAGGGACTCAGTATTTTTGATAAGCCACAGAAGAACTTTGTCACTATCCAGAGTCAGTGGCAGCCTGTTTTAAATCAGTTGGTGGATGATCCAAGTCAATGGTTTTAAACCACCTTGTTCCATCACGCCAGGATGGAACAAGGTATAAACCATTTATGCAACTGCACCGACTAAAACCTATCTTTATTTAGGTTCAATAAAAGGTGCGGGATTTGGACTAGGTTGATCTGTGTCATCACCCTTATCTTTCAGGTTATGCCTCATTTCATCACAATCCAGGTTTTCCACAGCTTTGCGGATGGTCTCGTTACCGTGACTGCCATCATCTGACTGGATTGCCTGTTCACGTTCCGCACCTTGCTGCTGTAGTGCATTTTCAGAATTTTTAGAAATATCTTGCTTTTCTATAGCCTGCTGTAATTGATCACTGTCCGTCAGACCTTCCACTTGCTGATAACTGAGCTTATCACCGTTCAAAAGAGCAGCCACTGCACTTTCGGCTTGTGTACCATTACTGCTATTCTGTTGTGAATGATGGTCCTGACCTGTTTTTGGAGAGGTATTGTCCTGATTATTTGAATGTGTCATCGAACTGCTCCTTAAATTCACTTTATGCATGTATGATGAATTCAATATAACAATACGCTTTGTAAGTCTTTACCAACTCCTGTATTAAAATCGATAGTAAATGTTGCTATGGTAAGTTGCTGTATTGCAGCCTTAAAACTTTGGTAAATACTGAGATATATATTGCCGATCATGAACCACTCCATTGAAAATACTCGTCTGGCTGAAACATACCATCAACTTTATCCTCCTCATTTCATCCAGATATTTAAACGTGAAATTACCGAATGAAAATTTTACTGGACCCATTTTTCAGTTAATATGATTTTATCCAACTTTTATCTTTAGAGACGGACGCTTGTGCAACAATACGCTCCCACATTACAACGTGTTTTATTGTTTGGACTGTTTTTTGTCTTAATCTATTTGGGATTCAGTATTCTCAAATATTTTATTGTGCCTGTACTTTGGGCAGCAATTATTGCCTACATGACCTGGCCTGTGTATTTATGGGTACAGCGCCGTTTCTTTGGGGAAAATCGCCCCACCCTCAATGCCACCATCATGATCAGTCTGGTCATTCTGGTGATTGGGGTTCCGTTTATTTGCGCCATCTTCATGCTGCAACTGGAAGGGCGTAACCTCTATTTTAATTTACAGAGACAACTGTTTTCAGGACATATCCAGATTCCTGACTTCATTAAAAACTTGCCTGTGGTGGGCAAGGATATTAGCCGTACCGTGAACGAACTGAGTAATGACCCAAACAGCATTACCAAGAATATTGCGGAATGGATTCAGGGTCATTTGAGTTATGGGCGTTTTGTTCTCAGTGAGATTAGCCGCAACCTGGTCAAATTGACGTTTGCCATCATGACCCTATTCTTCTTCTATCGGGATGGGCAGATGATTCTGGCACAGGTCAGCCGTGCCATGGAAATGGTGATTGGCCCACGCGTACACCACTATCTTGACACCATTTCAGAAACAACCCGTGCAGTGGTATATGGCGTAGGCCTTACTGCGGTTGCACAGGCCCTTTTGGCAGGTCTCAGTTATTTTGTTGCGGGTATACCGAACCCAATGCTGCTGACGATGGTCACCTTTATTTTAGCCCTGATTCCATTTGGCACCCCTGTTTCATATCTGGGTGTGGGACTGTGGCTATTTGCGCAGGGACAGACTGTTGAAGCGATTGGTGTGATTGTATGGGGTTTGCTGATCGTCAGCAGTTCTGACAACGTGATTCGCCCACTGGTGATTTCAGGCGCAACCCAGATTCCATTCCTGTTGATCATGTTCGGTGTACTGGGTGGAATCGCAAGCTTTGGTCTGGTTGGCCTGTTTATCGGTCCAGTCATTCTGGCAATCCTGTTGGCGATTTGGCGTGAATGGCTGCATGAGAATGTGGAAGAACCCGTTGCCACACTTGAGACTCCATCTGAAACCAAGTAAGTTGATTTAACCTTTTTGTTATCAAATAATTAAAGAAGCTTGCGAGTTCCCTCAAACTTTGCTTGAATTTAATTGATAAAGATAATCAATTAAGGATGCCTCGCAATGACTTCAATAATTCAAAAGTTTTCCCTCCTGGGTTGCCTCGGCCTAAGTATCGCCGCCTGTTCATCGGTTAATCTGGATAACAACGCAGATAAAATCCAGACACAGCCTACATCATCAGACCAAAAACAGCTGATCACGGTTCATCAAGTGGATGCCAATGGTGTGGGTGCCTCCATTGGCACCGTGTCTTTCCAGCAAACACCGAAAGGCCTGCTCATCACCCCTGCACTTGGAAAGCTTTCCCCAGGTGAGCATGGTTTCCATATCCATGAAAATGCCTCATGCGAAGCTGTTAAGAAAGACGGTAAAATGGGAGCCGCCCTCGCTGCGGGTGGACATCTCAATCCAGAGAAAGTTGCCCATCATGGTACACCGCTGGATGGACATCTAGGTGACCTACCTGCCCTAACCGTGAATGACAAGGGTTTTGCAACAACGCCTGTGCTTGCGCCACGCCTGAAACTTGCCGATATTCAGGGTCGTGCGATCATGATTCATGCGGGTGGAGACAACTATTCAGATTCACCTAAGCCTTTGGGCGGTGGCGGAGATCGGGTTGCCTGTGGTGTAATTAAGTAAGGATATTTAAATACTGTGGGTATCCTAAAAGATATCCACAGTTGTGTTGATGTTTTAAACAGAAATTTAAAAGCTGGAATAATTTCCCAGCTTTTTTTATTAATGAATTCCCTCAGCTTGACGTTCTAGCATAATCTGTTTCAGTACCGCCCGTGGCTGGGTAAACCAGATGCCAATCAACCACCAGAAACAGTGTTCCTAGCAGCATAATTAGCAAACCCATCAAGATGGTTTTACCCAAGGGAAAGCGGTCAATGACCTTGATCAGGATAATGTTGCCCGCGATTATACGGTTTAACGTCATGTTCTGATGATTTGTTGTCATGTTCTATTCACAAAAATAACCAACTCGGGTTCGCTCCATTTCCCATAAATGGAAATGGAATCATCACCACAAGACTTTATGGTTGAAATTTAAATTTTGATCTCATGCTGTGAGAAAGCATGTGATAAATGTGAAAACAGCGTATTCACTGGGCGTATATAAGAAAAATGATTTATTTACGTGAGGCTGGTAAATTTTTTTACCTTTTGGCCAAATTGCCAGACGCAACTTTAGCATTTTTTCAAAATGACCGCAATTTGTACAATCCCAATGATTGTTTAGATATGTGAATAACCGAAAAGTTATCCACAGTTTTGTCTATCTTTTAGGCTACACCACAGCTCACAGATCAATCATGGACAAAGCGCAAACTGGAATTTATCGGCATTGTCTCCCCTGGCACATTGATAACTTTGTTTCTTGTTCACGATCTTCCAGACCGCCTGATCACGTTTCAACTGGTATTCAGTTCGTACCGCAATCACTGAATCATCCTGCTGGACCTGTTCAACCGTCACCTGTGCATCGGTTGGATTCTCTGCACTGTTAAACTGCTGGTCTATTTTCAAGTTGGTTTCATCATGAAACAGGTTTGGCTGATCCAATAAAACCACATGCATTGCGGTACTTTTTTGCACCGCCGCCTGTTGCTGCGATTGCGCAATAGGTGGATTACATGCCGCTAGAAACAGGCTGCATCCCATTATCAACCAGATTTTATGCATTTTGTATCATTCCAATTTTCCCGATTCATTTATGCTACTATGCAAAACTTATTTGCCAAGCAATAAAATGTTATGGCTTGCAAAAGATTTGTTGTCATGATTAGATAATTGATAATGGCATAAAGTATTAAAAAAACTGATTTTATAACATCAATATCACAATAGATTGGGCGTCATGATATGGCAGATTTAGCCAGAAATTTAACGATTATTTTACTCGTGGGCAGCACTTTGGCTGGCTGCTCCAAAAAAGAAGAAAGTGCGGCAAGCGATGCCGCGGTTGCCACAGAAAGCGCAGCCTTAGATAGCAAAGCAATTCACACCAACGCCGCCAAAAACCCAGAACAACTGGTCAGTACCCAGCAAAGCGCCCTAGAGCAAAGCCGTCAACTGGTCAAAAGTGCCCAACTGCAATTTGAAGTGCAAGATGTGTTAAAAACCACATCAACCCTGGAACAACAGTTATTGCAATACAATGGCTACATCGAAGAAAAACAGGTCAATTATCAGGTCAGTGACAGTTCCCAGCGTAACCGTATTGATGGCACTGTCGACATTTATGAAAAGATCACGCCAACCGTACAGCTCACCGTACGCCTCCCCAATGACCAAGTCACAACTTTTCTGAATACTCTTCTGCCGCTTATGCTGAACTTTAACAGCCAAAGCTATGAAGCAAAACGCTATGAATTAAAGCGACTCGAAGAAAAGCTCAATACCGCAAACCAAAGTAACAGCCCATCCAATGCGGTCAACAACCAACTGCAACAATTGACCGATTTGGAAGTCAAAGACCGCCTGGCTTATAGCACCATTCGGCTTGAGTTCTATCAACAGCCGAAAGTCCGTAAACGCCATGATTTAAATATCCATCGCATCGCTACATTGGACAGTGATCCATTAATGACACGAATTGCAGAATCATTCAAAGTCGGTTTAGCTTATTTTAAAGAAACCCTACTCTGGCTGATTCAATTCTGGGCATTTTATCTGCTCATATTTGCCATTTGGATGATTCGTAAAGTGTATAAGGCAAGAAAGCACAGCAGCTAATTATTGATTTTTGATCAATAGTATTTTGCTAATTTACGCATTTTCACTCATGAATAGATTCCCTAAAATGCATTCAAGTTTTAGCAATCTATTTTTGAGTATCCCATGAGCAATATTCTAATTATTAACGGTGCCAAACAATTTGAACATTCCAATGGCGAATTGAATGACACCCTCACCCAGTTTTCTGAAAGCCATTTAACAACGCTGGGCCATACCGTACAGGTCACCCGTACCGACAGCGAATATGACATTCAGGCCGAAATTAAAAAATATTTATGGGCGGATGTGGTGATTTACCAAATGCCAGGCTGGTGGAAAAGTGGTGTGATCAGCATGGTATTGAGCATGTATTTACCCAACCAGGCCATCCACAGCAAAATGCATATGTTGAGCGATTTAATCGTACAGTACGTTATGAATGTCTAAATCAATATTTATTTCGAGATCTGAGCGAGGTGCAGGACTATACAACTGACTGGCAGTACTTTTATAATCATGAACGACCTCATATGTCAGTAAATGGTTGTCCACCTATTTTTAAACAATAACAAGGGCTTTAGATTTTCTACCCATTAATTCAATTAAAAATGGGGGTATTACCCCTCTACTGATAATAATGAGCTTGTACTTTTTCCTGACTTTCAGTTAAAGCATGGCTATTCTTAATAGCAAGAATATTTAAAATAGAAAATAATAAAATATAGTCAAACTACTTTATTATCCATACAGGATTCGAAAAAAAATCGAAATAATTCATCGATTGAGTTGTATTAGTTCTATAATGATTTGACTATATGAGATATTTTCATTAAAAGTCGTTGTAATATTAAAGTTCGGTTACTTATTAAGTTCTAGGTATAACAAAAAAGCGCATCTTTCGATACGCTTTTAGCAGAAATTCTTTTATCTAATCAAGCATTAAAGATCAAATAATTTCCCAGGATTCATAATCCCATTCGGGTCAAATGCCAATTTCAATGCTTTCATATATTCAATTTCTTCAGGTGAACGTGAATATTCTAAATATGGTTTCTTGGTCATTCCGACACCATGTTCGGCAGAAATAGAACCATCATATTTTTTCACGGTCTCAAATACATATTTATTCACCACCTGACACTTGGCAAAGAATTCATCTTTGGTCAGATTTTCAGGTTTTAAAATATTTAAGTGCAGGTTACCGTCACCAATATGACCAAACCAGCAGATTTCAAAGTCTGGATAATTATCCGCAACGATCGCATCAATTTCTGAGATAAACGCGGGCACATGCGTAATCAACACTGAAATATCATTCTTATAAGGAATATACGGCGCAATCGATTCCGAAATATCTTCACGTAAACGCCATAAGCTTTGAGCTTGTTCTAAGCTTTGGCTCATTACGCCATCAATCACCCAACCTTGTTCCATACAATGCTCAAAAATCTGCATTGCTTTGTCCATAATCGGCTCATACGGCGCTTCAAATTCGAGTAATACATAGAATGGGCAAGTTGTTTCAAATGGACGTTGTACATGACCACGATCCAACACTTTTTGCATTGCCACTTCACCAAAAAACTCGAATGCAGTTAAGTCGATTTCTTTTTGGAAAGCATGTAATACAGGCATTACCGCTTCAAAGTCAGGCGTACCCAATACCATGACTTGTAAGTTTTGTGGCTTACGCTCAAGTTTAATCTCAGCCTCAGTCACCAAACCTAATGTGCCTTCACCACCGATAAACAAATGCTGCAACGCATAACCCGTCGCATTTTTAATCATGCCTTTGTTTAAACGTAAAATATCGCCTTTACCCGTCACAACCGTTAAGCCAAGCACCCAGTTACGTGTCATACCGTATTTGATGACTTTAATACCGCCTGCATTAGTTCCGATATTTCCACCAATTTGACTGGAACCTGTAGATGCAAAATCAACTGGGTAATACATGCCTTGTTGTTCGGCATAGTTTTGCAATTGTTCAGTCACAACACCCGCTTGAACCCGAACCATACGATCTGCTGGCAAAAATTCCAAGATTTGATTCATCTTGTCAAAGCTGATCACGATCTCGCCATTGGTTGCCACCGCACCTGCTGAAAGTCCTGTACGGCCACCTGATGGTGTAATTGCTACATTGAACTGGTTGGCAAGTTTCACAATGGCCTGAACCTGCTCCGTGCTTGACGGAAAAACGATGACTGATGGGTTCGGATCAAAATGTTTAGTATGGTCCCGCCCCCAGTTTTGCAGACTATCGGCATCGGTTTTAATACGGTTTTCACCCACAATTGCCGTTATTTGGGTCAATAACTCAGGTGTTAAATCAACTGAAGCATTCATCGTTTACGGGCCTAGCAAGAAATAAATATCGGATTTCTGGGTAGTAACCTCATGTTTTTAAAAACATTCACAAGATTACAGCAACATCCAGAATATAGAAACGCCACAGGACGGCACAACCCCTGTCTTGTTGAGGTTTGACCATCAATTACTGCATTTTACATTGAAGCAGGCAAGGGATAAAGCTCAGGATCACGATACCATCACAACAAAATGTGTATCAGCCATAAAATTCCTGTAAAGCTGAAAAATTATCAGCAATTCTGCTGTGGTAATTTTAAAGCAAATATCTATAACTGCACGCTCTATGCTATGATACGGCAACTAAATTTTGGCCTTTGTAGCGGAGCCGTAATGAGCCAACATCTTTCTCTACCTAAAGACAAAATCCGTTTTCTTTTATTGGAAGGTGTGCATCAAAATGCCATCGATACCTTAAATGCAGCGGGTTATACCAACATCGACTACCACAAAACTGCACTTGAAGGCGAAGCTTTGAAAGAAGCGGTCAAGGACGCTCACTTTATTGGTATTCGTTCGCGTACTCAATTGACTGAAGAAATCTTTGAAGCAGCAAATAAATTGATTGCGGTGGGTTGTTTCTGTATTGGGACCAATCAGGTTGACTTAAAAGCGGCAATGTCGCGTGGTATTCCTGTGTTCAACGCACCGTATTCAAACACGCGTTCAGTAGCGGAACTGGTTCTTGCTGAAGCCATTTTATTACTTCGCCGTGTACCTGAAAAATCAAAAGATACACATGCAGGTGGCTGGAACAAGTCTGCGGTCGGTTCGTTTGAAACACGCGGTAAGACTTTAGGTATCGTTGGTTACGGTTCAATTGGTTCACAACTTTCTGTATTGGCAGAAAGTCTGGGTATGAAAGTCATCTATTTTGATGCCGTGACCAAGTTACCGTTGGGTAATGCACGTCAAGTGGGTTCTTTAGATGAGCTTTTGGCAACTGCTGATGTGGTTTCCCTACACGTTCCAGATGTGCCATCTACACGTAACTTCTTCAAGAAAGAACAGTTTGCACAGATGAAAGAGGGTTCGATCTTCATCAATGCGGCACGTGGCACCTGTGTCATCATCGAAGATTTGGCTGATGCGATTAAATCAGGCCACATTGCGGGTGCGGCGGTTGACGTGTTCCCGAAAGAGCCTAAAGCAAACGGCGAAGAATTTGTTTCACCACTTCGTGGCTTGGACAATGTGATTTTAACCCCTCACGTAGGTGGTTCGACCATGGAAGCGCAGGCCAACATCGGTTTAGAAGTTGCTGAGAAATTCGTTGCCTACTCAGATAAGGGTATGACCCTATCAGCGGTGAACTTCCCAGAAATCGCATTGCCATTGACTGAAGGCCAACATCGTTTACTGCACATTCACAAGAACATTCCAGGTGTATTGTCCAAAATCAACACCCTGTTTGCTGAACAAGGCATCAACATCTCAGGTCAGTCTTTAATGACCAAAGGTGACATTGGTTACCTCGTGATGGATGTAGATGCATCTGCGTCTCAGGAAGCACTTGATACCTTAAGCCAAGTTGAAGGTACGATCCGCGTACGTGTATTGTTCTAATCAGGACAATTCAGGAAAGGCCACAGTTTAAGCTGTGGCTTTTTTATGGGCGCAATGATTTTGGCTGTCATCTTTAAAATCTGGAAGATCAATTTCAGCAATGTACGCTGGAAAGCAATCCTCAGCTACGGCATGGCCCTTGCTGGAATGAATGCCTTGTTTTATTTATCACTAGAGCGTTTACCTTTGGGCTTAGCGGTTGCCTTTGAGTTTATCGGCCCTTTAAGTGTTGCACTATTTCATGCACGACAGCGCTATGATTTTCTCTGGGTGGGCTGTGCCATTCTAGGCTTGATATTGCTATTTCCTCTACAACAAGCACAACAACATCTAGATTTAATCGGTGTATTGTTTGCGGTCTGTGCAGGTGCATGCTGGGCATTTTATATCATTGCAGGGCAAAAGCCCTCTGGCATTTCTGGCAATCATACCGTTTGTTTGGGGATGAGTATTGGCATGTTATGCTTGCTGCCTTTCGCGGCTTTCTCTGGTGCAATCGGGCATGTGTTTGAACTGCCAAATTTATATTATTTTATTGGACTGGCAATTTTAGCCAGTGCCCTACCATTTTCATTAGAGATGATCGCGCTGCGCAATTTAACACCTCTCAGCTTTGGAACCCTAATGAGTCTGGAACCTGCTGTGGCAGCCTTGTCTGGATTTATTTTTCTGGGTGAAACATTACTGTGGAATCAATGGCTGGCCTTGATGACCATTATCATTGCATCCATTGGCTGCACCGTGACCACCCAGCATGCCCGTCAGCAAAAAGAGGCCCTATGAAAAATCTCCAATTGCTTGCCGTGCTGTACATGGTTTTATCCATGGTGGCCTACCAGATCAGTGCCTCATTTGCCAAACAGTTGATTGCAACCCTTGATCCATTGACCGTCACGATTTTAAGGCTCTGTTTCGCCACGGTTCTGGTTGCGGTCATGTTCCGTTCATGGAGGATTTTATCCAGACTTAAACAGCTCAAATGGCGAGACTTGTTACTTTACAGTGCGTCTTTAGGCTGTATGAACATCCTGTTCTACAGTTCTTTAGGAAAATTGCCACAGGGAATTGCTGTGGGGCTGGAATTTATTGGACCCTTGGGTCTGGCCCTGCTTTCCATTAAACAGCGTAGCGATTATATCTGGGTGGCTTTTGCGATTTTAGGGATTGCCCTGATGGTGCCGTGGCATGATGCCAATGCCCAAAACTTTTCCTATCTCGGCGCGGCATGCGCACTCGGGGCTGGTTTCTTTTGGGCCCTGTACATCTATTTCGGGCACCGTGTGGTTCAGCAAAATATTGGCATGCATGCGCTGACCATTGCCATTGGCCTATCCGCCCTCACTTTACTGCCTTTTGGTTTGTGGAATAATGCACCCGCTTTGCTGGATACCCAATACTGGGGCAAGGCACTGCTCATTGCATTATTGGCAACCGCCATTCCCTATGCGCTGGATTTGATGGCACTGAAACAATTGAGCAAACTCAGTTATGGCACCTTGTCCAGTCTTGCACCCGCACTGGCAGCATTGGCAGGACTGTTTTTACTGCATGAACAGATTAGCCTGATTCAATGGGTGGCATTGAGCTGTATTATGATTGCCTCTATTGGCGTCACCTTACGTGGGGAGAAAACAGCAGCATCAGCATGATGACGCTGTTCTCTCTCCCTCATTGAAATATTAAGCTTCTACGGTTTTGTATTTGTGGTATTCAGCAAGATATTTTTTGGCCAAAATTTCTTTTTCGGCATCTTCCAGGATTTTTCCCGCCTGCTGGAAAAACTTGTGTTCTTCCTCTTTTAAATGATGATGGACTTTTTCACTGAGCTGTTTGGCGATGGCAAGCCAGCCTGGATTACTCATGTCGGTTTCCTCAAGTTTCTCCACCAGTTCATCCATTTCATGGTGCTCAGCCAGTGCATGCCGTGTAATGTCCAGCCCCACATCATTAAACATTAAGGGGATATTTGACATCCTCCCCGACCTAAAGGACGGGGATTCCTACTGCTAGACGCTCATGTCCGAGCGCAAGAATATTCAGTGCGGAATTTACATCCCGATCATGGAGCGTACCGCACTCCATGCACTGCCATTCTCTTATTCCAAGACCTGTCCTACCTTTCGGACTACTACAGCGTGAGCCACAGCACGAACACGTTTGGGTGGTATACGATTCATTGACTTCTTCATAACATACCCCTGCGTTCTCGCATTTATACTTGAGCATGGTTCTTAGTGTTGTCCAACTGGCATCTAATACAGACTTAGCTAATTTAGTCCGTGCTAGTGCTTTGGCATTCACATTGCCAATGAAGATTGCTGCATGGTCATTCACCAGTTTATGACTGAATTGATGCAACATGTTTTGACGTATATTTTTAATCTTGGCGTGAATCGCTTTGACGCGCTTTTTATTTCTCGCACGTTGAGCTATGCCAAGTTTTTGTTCGTATTGTCGATAGATTTTAGAAGCTTTGAGCTTTATACCATCTGAACAAGTAGCTAAGTCTTTTAATCCCAAATCTATACCAATTGAGGTTTTAGCGCTGGTTTTCTCTGTTTTAATTGAATCAACTACAAGACAGACATACCAACGCCCACGACTATCCTCTACAAACGAGCCTGTTTTAACATTGTATTTGCTTAGTCCGTAGCTGTCCCATAGTTTGAATTGATGCTTGCCGTATTGAACATATCCATCAGCATATTTGATTGCTACTTTCTTGAACGGTATCCAGCCCAATGAACGCCTAGCTGATTTTTTATTGCTGACTCGCCATTTCAGTTTTGCTTTTTTGAATTGCTTGCGTCTTGTCACTAATTCTTCTGTGACTGCCTGAATCGTTTGGCTGTGCAAGTTACATTCTTTCGATGTGCCTTTTGTGTATTTGGCAATGTCGTATGCTGAAAAGAATTGTTGTTTTCGTTGTAGATGCTTAAAACACAAATCATTCACGTAATTCCAAACAAAATTCACCTCAGATGCCATTTGATTTAGCACCTTGCAATGTTTGTCTTTTATGCGTAATTTGAGTGTCTTCATACAATTATTTTAACCGTATTTTTCTTAATAGTGATTATAGCAAAAGTATTTAAAACGACATTTCATGTCGTATGGCTTACGCCAGTCGCTTATATCCTCGGGCTAAACCCCGAGGTTTTACGATCCAATGGATAAATTCAACAGGCGTTTTGGTACAAGGCGTTTTTTATCGGTGATTTCCGCCAGACCCAGACAGCGTTCGCCATCAAATACCAGCACCTCAGCCGCCGCCTCATGCTCAATATTGCTTTCCTGACCGTTGCAAAAATACTTTTCACGGCCCTCGGGTAACTGTACTTTGGGAAAATGCTCAACAGGTGCATAAACAGGTAGTAATAATGCATCACGCTGTTCCAGAGTCAGGCTTTCCAGATATTCAATGCTATAGTCTGGATTAATCTCAAAATGCCCTGTTTGAGTACGATGTAATTTTGTTAAATGTCCACCGCAGCCCAAAGCTTCACCAATATCCTCCCCCAAAACACGGATATAGGTTCCCTTGGAACAGGTCACGTCCAGAGTCAAACTGTCTTCAGTAAAATCGATCAGGGTTAATTCATAAATCGTGACTGGACGCGCTTCACGTTCAATTTCAATCCCCTGACGCGCTAACTCATACAAAGGGCGACCATCACGTTTCAGGGCTGAATACATCGGTGGCACTTGCTGAATGTCACCACGAAATTGTGCCAATACCTGTTCAATTCTTTCCGCCGTTAATGCAGGCGTCTCTCTCTGCTGGAGAATCTCACCCTCAGCATCGCCTGTGGTGGTGGTTTGCCCCAGCTTCACCGTGGTTTGATAACGCTTGGTTGAATCCAGCAAATAATGTGAAAACTTGGTCGCCTCACCCAAACAGATCGGTAACAGGCCTGTTGCAAGCGGGTCCAGGGCTCCTGTATGTCCTGCCTTTTGCGCATTAAAAAGACGGCGGACTTTTTGAAGTGCGGAATTGGAACTTAAACCTAAGGGCTTATTTAATAAGAAAACACCACTCAGATGGCGATAAGAACTTTTTTTCATAAATGAAAGGTCAAACTATAAAGCGGTATCTTATCAAAACTATTCATCGGATTTTTAAAAATTACGTGCTTAAAAAAGCAACAAATATGATAAATTTATTTTCGTTTTTGAAATTTAAAGCAAATGGATTATGCTGAATGAATAAAATTAGAAAAAAAATATTCTTATTATGTAGCTTCTTGATCATTTCAGTTTCAATGCTGAGTGTTGTGTACTGGTTATACCCTCAAGATCAGCAGCCACAGCTCGAATCAACTGGTCAATCCAGCAACACCTTTAATTCAGCAGACCATTCAGATAATTCAGGCCAAGCACATGCAAGTGACGCAGCTTTTAACAGCACAAGCCAAATGGATACTGAAATCAACTGCAAACTACAGTTTAATGCATCGCAAAAATTAGTTGTGAATGCGCTGACCCGAGACTGCTTTGAATATTTCATTTCCCAATATGGCGAACGAAATATTGATGAAATCCGCCAGAGTTTTCAGCGCTATGTTGCCAAAGGTTTTCAGGCATCGGAGCAGCAGCAGATTCAGGAATTATGGTCACGTTATTTGAGCTATCGGGAACAACTGAGCAAATTGCAGATGAATCAGCCTGCTCAGGAAAGTTATGGCTATTTTCAGGCAATCTTCGATGCAATGCATGACCTAAAGCAGCGCTTCTTTTCTCAAGTTGAAATTGAGGGCCTGTTTGGTACAGAGGACATCTACCAGCAATACACGCTTGACCGTATGCGCATTTTAGAAAATAAAAACCTGGATGCTGTCAACAAGGCCAAGCAGCTACAACAGCGCTTTGACCAACTTCCCCAAGATTGGCAGGAAAACCTCAAGGATTTGTCCAAACTGGAAGATTTACGTTCCTTAACTGAACAGATCAAGGCCAGAAATGGTTCAGCACAGGAATTGCGGGATATGCGGGTCAACCTGGTTGGCGAGGCTGCCACCCAACGTCTGGAACAACTGGACCAGCAACGCTCAGACTGGAAACAACGCGTACAGTCCTATCTGGATGAGCGCAAGACCATTGTGGACAGCAATATGAGTGCATCGGCCAAAGATCAGGCCATTCAACAGCTCAAACAGCAACAGTTCCAGTCCGCACAGGAAC
This sequence comes from Acinetobacter sp. CIP 102129, assembly GCF_000368305.1. Classification (NCBI taxonomy): domain Bacteria; kingdom Pseudomonadati; phylum Pseudomonadota; class Gammaproteobacteria; order Moraxellales; family Moraxellaceae; genus Acinetobacter; species Acinetobacter sp. CIP 102129. The sequence continues at coordinate 319,844 of NZ_KB849340.1, read as the reverse complement.
AGCAACGTCTACAAACATTTGAAACGGTTTATGACCAAGGAGGCCCCTTACCCTTTAGCAACTAGCAACACCCAATACAAGACATTGAAATAATGCGATTTAGCACGGATGCAATGTCAGTTCGCAAGAACATGAAGACCCATATGAAAAACAAAAATTGAGAGTAATATCATGCAAAAACTTATTCGCTATCTTGCCGTATCCATTATGGCAATCAGTGCATCAGCCAGCTACGCTTCCAACGCCACCCAAGTCAAGGAAAGATTTGTGCTCTCCAGCTATGCCAAAACCAAGTATCCCATTGTTTTTGTACATGGGGTGGCAGGTTTCTCACGCGTTGGAAGTGATCCTTTAGGCGTTGATTATTGGCATCAAATCCTACCTGATCTTGCTCGTAATGGTGCAAATGTCTGGGCAACACGACTTTCACCTTTTAACTCAAATGAAATTCGTGGTGAACAGCTAGTACAGCAGGTTGAGGAAATCCTTGCCATTACAGGACAGCAAAAGGTCAACCTGATTGGTCACAGTCAGGGCGGCCCAACCATTCGCTATGTTGCAGGCGTCATGCCGAGTAAAGTGGCGTCACTCACCAGTGTCAGTGGTACCCATAAAGGCTCGCCTGTCGCCAGCCTGATCATGAAAGTAGATGGCACGGGATTAGGTACTGCTGGCGCGGCTATTGTCAACTTTTTCTCTGGTGCAATCACCTGGGCACAAGGACTTGATGCTAAAAGCTATCCACATAACGCGATGGCGGCAGGACGCAGCATCTCGGTTGAGGGCTCAACGGCATTTAACACTCGATTCCCAATGGGTGTACCAACCACAGCCTGTGGTGAGGGCACTTATCAGGATAAAGGCATTTATATGTATTCATTCTCTGGCACACAGGCACTGACCAACATCCTTGATCCACTTGATCCATTGTTTACAGGAACGAGCCTGATTGTTGACATCAAGGGTGACAATGATGGTATGGTCAGCCGTTGCAGTGCCAAGTTTGGTAAGACGGTGCGGGACAACCTGCCTTGGAACCATGCTGATGAAGTCAATCAGGTTTTAGGTTTGAAATCACTGTTTGCACCTGATCCAATTGATATTTATCGTCAACATGCCAATCGACTAAAATTACAAGGACTATAGAGCAGACATAAAAAAATGCGCCAAAGGCGCATTTTTTTGCTTTACAACAAAGTTAAAATTAACCTTGTTTACGAGCTGGTAACTTTTCACGAATACGTGCAGCTTTACCAGACAACTCGCGTAGGTAGTAAAGTTTAGCACGACGAACGTCACCACGACGTTTCACTTCGATTTTAGCAACGATTGGAGAGTGAGTTTGGAAAACACGCTCAACACCAACACCGCTAGAAATTTTACGAACTGTGAAAGCAGAGTTCAAACCACGATTTTTCTTCGCGATTACAACACCTTCAAACGCCTGAAGACGCTCACGGTCACCCTCTTTTACTTTTACTTGAACGATAACAGTGTCACCAGGAGCAAAAGCAGGGATATCAGTTTTTAACTGTGCATTTTCAACAGCTTGAACTAAAGGATGTTTACCACTCATTGTGGAATCTCCAATATGTGCGGGAGAGAAGAGGTCTCTTACACCGCTGGGAATAGAGGCTAAGGCGCATATCTCCCGTTTAACTTTCCCTTTAAGACAAAATTGCCTTAAAGAGCCTATTTTTAACTTAAACCAGGTTTAAGTAGAACTCGAAGCGAAGCTTCTCGTCTGGTGCAAGAATCAACCGATATAGGTTTAATCCTGCGAATTTTGTAGCCATTTTTTTTGCTGCTTGCTCAACTCGAATTTTTCCACCAACTCTGGTCGACGGTCCAAAGTACGCTGATAACGCTGCAAAAAACGCCATTTTTCGATATTGGCATGATGTCCTGATTTAAGTACCTCAGGCACATCTAACCCCTCGAAATGGTCTGGCTTGGTATATTGTGGACAATCAAGCAGACCATCTACAAAAGAATCTTGGATCGCAGATTGCTCGTCAGACATGACATTTGGCAATCGACGAATAATGCTGTCCAGCAATACCATGGCAGGAAGTTCACCACCCGATAAAACGTAATCCCCAATTGACCATTCTTGATCAACATAATGCTGGATTAAACGTTCATCGACCCCTTCATAACGCCCACACAATACAATCAAACCATCATAATCAACGAATTGTTGTACTGCCTGTTCATTTAAAGTTTTACCTTGCGGTGACATATACACCACTGGGGCATGAACACAGCCTGCTTGTGTTGCAAGTTGTTTAGCATGGATAATTGCTTTTGCCAACGGCTCTGCCATCATCACCATACCAGGACCACCACCGAAAGGACGTTCGTCCACCCGTTTGTAGTTACCCTCTGCAAAATCTCTTGGATTTATGCAAGTGACTTGCACAATATCTTTTTTTGTAGCTCTTCCGCTAATGCCATATGCCGTAATCGCTTCAAACATTTCAGGAAACAATGTGATGACTGCAAAAAACACCGCAGACTCCTTTATTTTCCTGCTGCGCTACCATCCTCTAAAGAGTTAGTAATCTACGCCCCAATTGACGTAAATGCGACCAGCTTCAAGATCAACACGCTGTACCACATCTTTATGCCACGGAATCATTCGTTCTTCAGCATCAACACTGTCAGCAGTTGCTTTGACTACCATGACATCGTTGGCACCGGTTTCAAAAAGCTCAAAGATTTGACCGAGATTCACTTCTTGTTCATCATCATCAAGACCTAACACGGTTAAGCCTTTAAGATCAGACCAGTAGTACTCGTCTACATCTGCTTTTGGAAGCTGTGATTTGGCAATCCAGATATTGGCGCCTACCAGGTTTTCCGCACCAGTACGATCACTCACACCCTTTAGCGAAACAACCAGACCTTTGCCATGTGGTTTCCAACGTTTTACATCTATGGTTTGCCAACCTGCCTTGGTCTCAATGTACCAAGGGAGGTAGTCAAATATATTGCTCATGGGTTCAGTATTGGAGTAAACCCAGAGCCACCCATTTAGTCCATAAGCTGAACGTAACTGTCCAATCTGAATACGATCTTCGGGTACATTCTGTGTTGGTGTCATGGGCTACCTACTACAATACTTATGCAGTAGTCGCAGCTTTTTTAGCTTGAGCAGCTAAAGAAGCAACACGCTCAGAAGGTTGAGCACCTTGTGAAATCCAGTGTGCAAAACGGTCAGCATCTAAACGAACTTTTTCCGCCTGACCTTGTGCAGTTGGGTTAAAGAAACCAATACGTTCGATGAAACGACCATCACGGGCATTGCGGCTATCAGTCACAACGATTTGATAGAATGGACGTTTTTTTGCACCACCGCGCGCTAAACGAATAACAACCATGAGAACAACCTTATAATTTTTACGGATTATCCCTGCACCGACCATCGGCAACACTTCAAACCCCTTTCATAGAGGGCGATATTCTACGTTATTTTTGTTTTGATGGAAAGTCTATTTTTTGATTTATCCGCAGTTTTGAATTTATAAGACCTAAAAGTAAAAAGAGCATCTAATGATGCTCTTTGGTTTTGTTTTCAATAGTTAAATTATCAATCGTCCCATTTGGATGTCGCATTCAAGGTACACGCCGTAGCACCCTTTGCCCAAAATTTTTGACCTTGATCATTTAGGCAAATAACGCCATTTCCCGCTTGTGCAGTGCTAGCTCTTGGCGTCGCCACCAACAACCATGTGCGTACTTTTGCACCTGTACCAGTTAACGCTGTACCATCCACATCGGTTAGTACGATATCATACAAAGGATTCGTTCTAGGAATGGTTGTTGCACCATAGATATTCATGGCAGTACGGCCAGCAAATGTTTGATTCGCCATTTTATAAGTTGTTAAATGGTGAGCAATAGTCATCATTTCTTTTTGAGCATCTGCACGATTAACTCTGACTTTATATTGCCCATAGGCTGGATAAGCAATAGCAGCTAAGATACCGATAATCGCAACGACAATCATTAATTCTATAAGCGTAAGGCCTCGTTGATTTAATATTACCAATTTTCGCCTCCCACTCCACATTCCCACATTTTCGTTGTTGTATTAAATTGAATGTTAGCTGATGTTTTATTTTTACAACGTAACCCCGTACTCGTCATTAATAAATTATAGCTTCTTGCATCTGCAGCTGTTGCTCTCATTGCCCAACCACGCGCTCGTATTCCAGTATCGGTAAGTAGCTTTGTTGAATCTTCCGCATCCCGAATAGTCAGTGTATATTTAATTGCAGAACCAGTAGCTCCTCTCGGTAACGTCACTGATGTCATCGCACCAGATACGTCATATATAAAGTTCGGATCAAAATCTCTATAGGTGAAATTTTTGGCTTTATGACGTTCTAATTGCTCAGCAATTTTTTGCATTTCTTGCTGTGCCAAAGACTCGCTCGACCGCCTTGTATATGCTTGATAACTCGGAAATGCAATTGCCGCAATAATTGCAATAATCGCAACCACAACCATCAGCTCAATTAAGGTAAAACCTAGCTGGGGTTTCCCCAAACGACTTTTACAAGCCGTTGGAGAAACTGTGCACGTATAGTGCTTAATTATTTTTTCCATCTTTCGTACCATCGAGTTGGATTAATGGTCGGAACACATTTCCATTTTCCAGCCCCTTTCTCATTCCCAGCGATAGTAAAGTCAGGACATGATCCAGCGGTAGAATCTTCGATTGGTGCCGGTGTAATACCTACAATCCCGCTACCTAGTGTTTTATCATTACATTCGGTCACACCATCTGGACAGCCTATAGTTTTAGTTTGGAAACCAGTATCAGCATCTGCTGTGGTATTGACAGTACCTGTTGTGGTTAGACATGCCCCAAATGGTAGGCAATAACGCTGACGGTTGGTTTCCCCGACTACACGTGGCAAACATGGGTTTTGTGGCGCAATACCCGTACCTTGTGGGTCATAAACCGGAACAATCAAGTTACCTGTTAAAGCAATCGGTTCCTCGAACGCTTTCATACCACCCGCAACACGGAAACCATTTGCTGTACGCTCTACTCCCAGACTATTACTAGACAGTGAACGATACCAACCATTTTTGGTGGGAGATGTGCCAATAAAGACATCAGGAACGTTACCAGCTAAGAGTTGTGGATTTATTTGCATGGTTTGCAAATCCACGTTTTGAGTCGATAAGGTTGGCGTACCCGTAATCAAGTCACGTCGAATGAAATCGCGATCAATCACACCATATACATTATTGACTAGACGATCATTCAATGCGGTCTTTGGCAACATACCATCACGACCTATTGTAGGAGTAACATCTAATGGCGTACTACGGTTACCCGATGCCAAACCAATCAACATAAAGGTAGTAGCACCTTGATCATGGATTGTCACTGTCGGGGCTTCATAAAAACGTGGGTTTTTACCATCCGTAAGTTCTGTTCCATTAGTATCTGTTGCCAAATTTGCTAAGCGAACAACACGTTTACCAAAGTTCGCCGCGGTTGTACCACTAATGTTGTTTAAATCTGCACGGAATACTTGACCGCCTAAATCACCAAAGTACAGATGATCGACCAAACCATCACCATCACGGTCAATCGTACTGATTCGACTTACAATACTGTGAGTCATGTTGGCGTTATTTGTGCTTGCTCCTGTACTACTTGCCCACCACAAACGCGCCCCGGTATCAGCATCGACTACATATACTGCATTACCTTGCGCTTCGGATTTATTGTTACAGGTCGCATCTGGGAAATCGGTATTTGCAACTGTAGCACCCAAGCTGAAACGAGGGTTTTCATAGCATTGGTCATAGCCACCGCCCACAATCATCACACGTTTAATAACATTGTTATAACGAATGTTGGCAAGCACAGGTTTAGACCAAGACTGTCCCATACGACTAAAGTCCGATTGATCTCGACCCACTCTAAACAAGAATTTAGGTGTATCTGGGTCAAGCACATCTAAACCATAATAGCTCTCGCCACCCATACGCAAGCCACCATATACATTCATTTTTCGTGCTTTAACCACACTGTCGGTGCTTGGTGAACTTGATTTTTGCGCAATATATAGAGAGTCAGCAACCCATGCACCATCTAAACCTGCTTGAGGCGCGTTAATATCAGCCTCACCTTTTACTAAGGCTTTAGATGCAACACTATTACGAAGCAATTCAGCTGGTACAAACACCATTTGCTCTTTACCAGTTTCGCTGTCGACAATATGCAAGCCGCCTTCCATCGTACCGTATAAAATAGATTGACTACGGGTGCTGGTTAAATTACCCGAAGCATCTAAAGTACCCGAATAAGTCAACTGCACTGGGAAAGAATGAATACTACCACCCATTGCCACGTGTGGTGCTGGCGAAAGCGCAAGTGTTGATGGTAATGCTGTTGCTGCTGAATTTAAAGGTACGCTATAACCCAAATAGTTCAATAATTTCTGCTTAGCCAACAATGGCATGTCTTGCAAAGTGGTTTGGTTACCAAACTTACCTAGCACATAAGCTGGCACACCTGTAGTTGGTAAAGGACCTTCAGGTATACGCAACAAGTTTGCACCATTGCTTGCACCCGCTAAAGTTGCACCACCAGTTGCTGATACATCTGTATAGAGTTTACGCAGTGCATCTGGCGCTGCTGCAAACTCATATTGCGGAGGATTAACAGTTAAATTTTCGGTCTGACCGCTAATTGGCATTGGTAAGCGAGAATACGCACCACCTAAACCAATAATACCGCCGTCGTTATAACTTCTATTGTTATACACCGCGATACTATTCCACAGGTCTTTGGTACCTGCTCTAAATGAACCATCGGTATTATAAACTAGGGTACTGCCATCCGCTGCACCAAATGCACCAGCATTTGCACCAGAGGTCAATACTTTATAGCGTTTTAAGTTACCTGCCCAAACCAACTTACCACCTTGTGGGTCTGGCTCTAAAGCACGTAAATAACCATAAGGCTGAAAACCTGATGGGCTCAAGGCATCTGAAGGTACAGAAATTGCACCTGTCGTTAAAGGCGCAAGTGGTGCTGCACCTAAGTTGTTAATAAAAGCAATAACACTGGCTGTTACACCTTGTGCACTTTGGGTAGTAAAGAAGCCACCATTACCATAACCAGGACTGGCTAGAGCATGCGTAGTTGGTTGCCCAGGTGAACAAGTGTCATTACCGTTACGGTCCGCTTGGGTACGCGAGCTTAGTTTACAAGCTTGTTGTACATGCGGCTGCGCCATAGCATTAAAGTCATTACCAAAACCGACAAAGGCGGTTTGAATCGATACTCCTGCAGGGTTGGTGGTTCTATCAAATAGTTTCTTAGCAAACTCCCCCATACAGTGCCATGCAGACTCCCCATCGGGCGCAAGATTAGTTAGCCCCCCTGATGAAGGACAACTAAAGCCAGAGCCAGAGCTACCAAGCGCAGCAGACATAATAGCTGTAGAACGAGCGGTAGAAGATCTATTTGCTTCACCATCCGACAAAATATAAACACCCTGTCCATCGCAACTTACACGATCCGCAGCTGCTGGCAATGGCGAAATATAGTTTGTACCTGACTTAGAACTTGCAACCGAATCAGCAAAACCACTATCGGCATTCGCACCTAATTGAATTTCATTTCTATAAGAATAAATAACGCCAGATTGTGTATCCGTACCGTCGCCCGCAAAATCAGATGGCTCTACCGAGCCTAAATTCGTCCAGTAAGTTGCATTTGTACTGGTACGTTGGCTATTAGTTCCAGACCCACAATATTGAACGCCATTAGGAAAATCTGTAGTTCGCCAACTCACACATTGATAATAAGTATCAATAGGTTGCGTGATTGTCGTAGGCGTTGCTGTATTTCCTGAAAAGCCCTGATATTGATAACATAGATCGTTCGATGCATTTAAATACGGATAAGAACTATTTGTACAAACTTTAGAGACATTTGCTGCACGATAATTACTCGATGGGTTATTGTCATTAACTTGACCATCTATATAGCATCTTTTCCTATTCGTACCAGAACTCGTGCCTATATTTCTGAATGCAGGGGCACCCACAGGTGGACAACTATAAGCATCCGAGGCACTTTGATTTCCTCCTCCAAAACCCGTATTGTACTGATAACAAGTATTATTGTCTGGATTTAAATGAGGTCGTGTACTATTTTGACATTCATAACGCACAAACTCTTGTGTTGTTACTCTTTTATATAAATCTTTTTTTATTATCGCCTCACTTCGTGTAGTTGTCCCCATTAAATACGCCGCAGCTTCGGCATAAGCATGTGCTGTTGGAGTATAACCACTTGCAGTCAGCCCATCGACCGCAGTTCTTAAAGTGCTACGTTGTGCGGAGCCGACAACCCCCAATGGTGCAGCAGGGACTAAAATTTTCCCTCGCCTATCTCCCAAAGAGTAATGCCCCAAACCAACACTAACATTCGACAAAGTAGCATCGTTACTATCTAAAAAAGCATTCATACCCGCTTTTAAACGAGTTAAACGAGTACCCGTTTGCCCAGTATCTGTACCCCCCATCGAACCCGATGTATCCAACATCATCACAATGGTTTTTTTACCCGCTGTAGGCACTGCATAAATCTGCATATCGCTCGCTTGTGCGACAGATGATGCAACTAGCAATGTTCCTGTAAATGCCCAAGCAAATGACGCACCATACTTATATTGGTGAGTATTTATTTTGGGACTTTGTGGTCTTTGGTTTTTCATCCTAATTCTCCCCAATTATGTTGGTGCACTAACCTGAACAAAACGCGTTTTCAAATCAATTTCTTGAATTTGCGTATTCACAGGTATGCCATATTCTGTCAAACAATCTGCCATAGTTTTTTTAGTGCGCAACCCAGCATCAGCGTTGTCATTGATATATCCCGCCGCACTTCCATTGCCAATACACTCACGTTGCACATCTGCCAAATCGGCACTCGAATAATTTGGTAAAATCGCAGTAGCGGTTACCCGCACACGACCATCTACCTTACCTTGTTGCACATTGGAACCGCCGCTCGCATCTGTACCACGGTCTAAGTCCGAACCTGGTGCGGCATCCGTATTTGGCCCTACAATATACTTAATAGCCACTTGAGTGACTACAGCTTCGCGCGCACTACCAAAGTCTTGTTCCAAATCACAAAAGCCACTACGGTTAGTTTCAGTAGTGTCCACAGTAGCTTTCGTGTCATCTGCAGCTATAGCTGTTGGCGGAATAAGTACGGTCATATCTAAAACACTGTTCACTTGCAAAGCAGCAGTTGGTTTATAACAAAAAACATATTCTCGGCCTTGAGCAAGTGGGTCTTTTTGATCACTAATTGCCTTACCCACCACACTCATCACCGAAGTTAAGTTTTTATAACTGCTATGATTTAGCAAAATATTAGTAGGTGTATCTCCAGTTTGAAGTAACAACTGGCCAATTTGACTATTGGTTGCAATATTTAGCGATGTCATTGCCACTCGAATAGCCAAAACACCAACAATGGTAATCACCAATAACATAATTAAAACAACAATAAGCGTCGCACCGCGTTGTTGGCGTTGGAGTGTAGATTGAACTCTCATTACATTTCTCCCAAACCATTTCTAAACGTCACTGCCGTGCTATACACACGTCGTGCAAATCGATTAGTCGTGTCTGTTAATGTGACATTTTGATTCAGAATATTAATACTTCGGGTTAAATCTATATCGTTATTGCGTGTGTTGTCGGTAGAACGCACTAACACTGCCATTTTTACCGAAACAATACGCGGAGGATCGGCAGGAGGTAGCGCCGCACGAGCAGCAGCGGCAGCTGTGCGGTATTGATTAATCGTGTAATAAGCCATATTACCTGCTTCATTTCTCACACCCAATTGCACGGTAAAATGATCAACCCGAGGCATAATCAACTCACCCGCTCCACCAAACCCAGCAATTGTTGTCGGTTCTGCTACAGCTGTGGCATTTGGGGTGTTAGCATCGCACGCTAAACCGTAATCTGTACCAGTGGTTGCAGTTGCTACAGCACGGCGTACGAAATAGCGCTGAATCACATAATCGCCCGCTTGAACATTCGCACCTTCACAGTTCACCATTGCATTTGGTGCAACGAATTGTATAGTGAGCTGATCACTTGCCACACTCACATTCGACAGACCTTGCCATTCATTTGCAGTTGAACTCACCGACTCCCCTGTACCAACACTATGACTCAACAAGCCCGGCGCAATAAAAGGTGCACCAGTAGGAATTGGAATATTTGCATTGGTCACTGTTGCAGTTCTTGCCGTAAGCACCACGCCACCCCAAGGTGTTTGTTCGTTTAATATGGGAAAATCAGTATTAATATAATTGGCTAAGCGCAAATCTCGCGCCACATAATCCAAACCAAATACACCACTATTTTGCAGCTCTGCATTTGCTTGCTGCATTCGAGATGTTAACAACCCACCAAGAAAAAGTTGTATTGCTGCAGCACTAATCAATAAACCCAGTGCCAAAGCCACCATTAATTCAATGAGCGTAAAGCCCGCTTGCGAGCCAAAACCAACCTTATGCTTTTTAAATGGAGTTTTCATTAATATGCCTCCATCATTAAACAATTCGATCCATTAATATAAACACCCGATGTATTCATGCAATTACTTACATCAGCTGTTGTACTCGTCGCACTCAAAGTCGTATTTCCCCAAGCAGCATATATACATTGCCGCTGAATCGGCGCCGAACCAACACCCGGACAACTCGTCATCGTAATATTCATTCCAATATCAAAAGCAGCTCGAGCAGCCATAAATGCATCGAACTGCGCCATTTGAGCTGGTGTACATAAATTGTTTGAACATGATGGAGAGGGTGCTGTAGGTGCAGCAGTAATATTAGTATAACCACGGACTGCGGCTGGGTAGTTTGTTTGCGCCGCTGGATTGGCCCGCATATTCTCAGCCAACGTGCGTGCAATTAACATCCCTTGCGAACGCGACAAGGCCTCACTAGAGGCATCCACAGCACGAATTTGCAAGATGCTATAACCCAAAACACCAACAGCCAATAGTAAAAGTGCCACCAACACCTCCACCAAGCCCACACCTTGTTGATATTGATTAAATTTCATTAGCATGTCCCCGAAGTTTGGCTGATAATTCCTAATCTTGTGACCGAAACAGCTCTTTGCTTTCCTGACTTGCAAAAACCAAAAGTTGACGCAGAATCTGCACTACCAATATCACTAAACAAAACCGCTGTTGCACTGGTTGACTCAACCACAACCGCAGGGTCAATTTGCACTGAAATCACACGACTTTTTAATACTTCCTGCTTCTGAGCCGCTGTTAAGGCAGACACCACAGGAGGACCTGGATTGGTTGCTGTATACTCAGGTATCATTGCCGTCGCGCACTCACCTTTAGTAAAATCATTGTCTGTATTTGTTCTATTTAGACATAAAGCTACCGTTGTTTTCTTTAACGCTGCTTGTGATTTTGCCTGATTGATTGACATCACCAATTCTCGCGCCGAACTATTTAACTTTTGCTCAGAAATTAGATTTCCGAACGACGGCGCAGCCATGGTTGCAATAATTGCCAATACAGCAATCGTCACCAACAATTCAATTAAGGTGAATCCCCGACTTGTTCCCATCGCCCTGCACCCAACTCTTTTAAAATTCCTTACTCTATATTAAATTTATTTTTTACAGAACCAATACAAAGCAGATAAGCATCATAAAAAAACGGATGGAGTGTCGTCCATCCGTTTTGAGTTCACATTTTTCTATACAAATTAGGCCTGAGTCACTTGTATCCGTAACTCTTTAGGTAGACTAAACGTAATATTTTCCTCTCGCCCTTGAAGCTCTTGTGGAGGGGTCGCACCCCAATCCTGTAACCGCTGAATAACCTGCTTGATGAGAATTTCAGGTGCGGATGCACCAGCTGTCACACCAATTTTACTGTCTGGCTTAAACCAATCTTTTTCAAGTTCATCTGCATTATCGACCAAATAAGCTGATTTACCCATACGTTCAGCCAGTTCACGCAAACGATTTGAATTGGATGAGTTTGGCGAACCCACGACCAATACGACATCACATTTCTCCGCCAGGTCACGTACCGCATCCTGACGATTCTGTGTTGCATAACAGATATCATCTTTACGTGGTCCCTGAATCTTTGGAAACTTGGTTCTTAGGGCATCAATTACTTTGGCTGTATCATCAATCGACAGGGTGGTTTGGGTCACAAATGCCACTTTTTCAGGATGTCTCACCATTAAGGCCTCAACATCCTGTTCATCTTCAACCAGATAAATCTTTCCACCACCAGATTTATCATATTGCCCCATAGTCCCTTCAACTTCAGGGTGCCCCTCATGCCCGATCAGAATGGCTTCGGTGCCCTCACGCGCGTACTTGGTTACTTCAATATGAACCTTGGTGACAAGTGGGCAGGTTGCATCAAACACTTTTAAGCCACGGCGATCCGCCTCCTGCTGTACAGCCTTGGAAACACCATGTGCACTAAAGATGACAATTGAATCATCAGGAACTTGATCAAGCTCATCTACAAAAACAGCACCACGCTGACGTAGGTCATCCACCACAAACTTGTTGTGCACCACTTCATGGCGTACATAAATGGGTGGATTAAAACATTCCAATGCACGATTGACGATGGCAATCGCACGGTCAACACCAGCACAAAAACCTCGTGGATTGGCGAGTACAATTTCCATAACATCCCCTCTCATCATCTGAATATTTACGCCAAACTATTTCGTTTCATGGCACGCTACACTACAATAGCCAAGATATTTTATCATATCAGGAAAAATATCATGTCGGGTCTATTGTTTGTCGTTTCTGCGGCCTCAGGAACAGGCAAAACCTCCTTGGTTAAAGCCCTACTCGATCGTGTCAGCAACTTGCATGTTTCTGTCTCACACACCACACGAAGTCAACGTCCTGGTGAGCTTGACGGTGTTCACTATCATTTTACTGATACTGAAACATTTTTGGCCCAAGTTGAACAGGGCGGTTTTATTGAGTTCGCCGAAGTATTCGGAAATTATTATGGTACGTCTCAGGCTAAGGTAAAAGAACAATTACAACAAGGCCACGATGTTTTACTGGAAATTGACTGGCAGGGTGCTGAACAGGTACGTCGGCTTTTTCCTGAATCAAAACAAATTTTTATCCTCCCTCCAACCCAGTACGATTTAAGACAACGTCTTTCCAACCGTGGTACAGACTCAGTGGATGTGATTGAACATCGTCTAAGCTGTGCAGTGGAAGATATGCGTCATTTTGCCAATTTTGATTACGTGATTATTAATGACGATTTTAACAAGGCCGTTCATGATTTGGAGGCGATCATCACAGCCAACCGCTTGGTCACCACACAGCAAAGCGCTCGCCACCAACAACTCATCGCAAACTTGATTACGCTTAATCGCGACTGACTTTAATCGGGAATGGCTTGAGTCTTGCATAAAAGCCTTTTATACTACTCAGTCTTTTAAATTGTGATGTTCAGACGAGACAACTTATGGCACGTGTAACCGTTGAAGATTGTTTAGACCATGTAGATAACCGCTTCGAGTTGGTACTGGTGGCGAGTAAACGTGCACGTCAATTGGCACGTCAAGGTATTGAACCAACTGTAGAATGGGATAATGACAAACCAACCGTGGTTGCATTACGTGAAATTGCAGTAGGTCATGTCACTAAAGAGATTCTAAAACAACGCGACCAGGACTATCAGACTTCAAACCTTGATATGGTATTGTCTACAAATTCATTAAATTTAGAAGGCTTCACTTTCTAAAGCGAATTTGCTTTGCATAAAGCCCACTGTGAATACACTGGGCTTTTTTGTTTTGGAAAAAAACTGCTTTATATATTGATAAAAGCAATATGCTTCATTGGAAAAATTTACGAGTTTTTATAATGAACAAATTGACAAGTTTAGTAATATGCTTTTCATTAGAGACTAGTGTCATTTTATTCTAATTCATATCAAAAAAGGTGTTTTATGCCAGGCGAAGAGGTCAGCCAAGCCAAGCAACAACTTAAAGTGATTATTGATGCCTATCTTAAGGATAGTGATGTTCAACACGTGCTTGCTGCCTGTGATTTTGCCGATTTAGCGCATAGTGGCATCACCCGTAAAAGTGGAGAACCCTACGTTCTGCATCCGATTGCTGTCAGCTGTATTCTGGCACATATGCGTCTTGATGCGGATACGCTCATGGCAGCCTTGTTACATGATGTGATTGAAGACACGGAATTCTCCAAAGAAGAAATTGGCCAGAAGTTTGGGACTGTGGTTGCGGAACTAGTTGATGGTGTGACCAAGCTCAGCCATTCCAGTGACAAGGAATATAACAAGGCAGCCTCTTTTCGAAAAATTCTGCAGGCCACCTTACAGGACCCACGTGTCATTATTATTAAACTCGCCGACCGTTATCATAATATGACCACATTGGGTGCGTTGCGCCCAGATAAGCGCGCACGCATTGCACAGGAAACCTTTGATATTTTTGTACCTATGGCCCGCCTTGTCGGTATGAATGAAATGGCGGACAACCTGGAACATCTGTGTTATCAAAATCTTGATCTGGACATGTTTAATGATGTGCAAACCGCATTGCTGGAAACCAAGCCTAAACGCTGTGAATATCAGGCGGTATGGGAACAGAAATTAACTAATTTGTTAAAAAACCATGACATCAAAGGTCGTATTAAAAAGAAAAACAACAATATTGAACTGTTACGCCACTTTGTAAAAAATGAGATTGACCTAAACGAACTTAGTCATAGCCACGCCTTTGAAATTATTTTACAAAGCATTGCAGACTGTGACCGTCTGGTAGATGCGCTTAAAGACAACTTTCAAGTTCTACAATATGAAGACCATATTCGCCGCCCTTTACCTGGTGGCAACCAGTCCTTAATGATCAAACTGAAAGGTGAAAAAACCATCCTTTCATTGACCATCCAGACGGAACTGATGCGTAAGGCTGCCCGCTTTGGCGTGGTACTGGGGGAAAATGCGCCTCAGGCTTGTCGTTCAGCCATTCAGGCCTCCATGCAGAATCTGAATACCCTGATTGATAGTGACTGTGCCAAAACCACATTTAGCGATTTGCTGGATTATCTGCATCAGGAAAAAATCTGGGTATACACGCCACATGGGCAATTGCATGAACTGCCTCAAGGTGCGACTGTGGTGGACTTTGCCTATTCTGCTAGCCTGTTTCTGGGTAACCATGCGGTAGGTGCTAAGGTTGATGGTGAAATTCGCCCCCTCTCCACTCCCCTGCATAGTGGTCAGGTCATCGAAATCATTACCGATGTACTGGCAACCCCAAACCCTGACTGGCTGAGCTTCATTAATACCCAGAAAGCACGGCGTGCCTTGCAAAACATGCTGAGGGAACAGGATATTGACGAACAGCGTCTGGTTGGTCAACAGGCACTCAATCGTGCGTTAAAACTATTCCATCGCTCAATTGACGACCTTTCCCAAACTGACTGGATTAATATTTTGGAATGGCGGCATTTGGGTAATAAAGACACCTTGTTTGAACAGATTGCGGTGGGCGATCTATTGCCACAGTTGGTTGCAAACCATCTGTTTGCACAGGATTACCATTCACAGCACCATGAGGCCTCTGACCGCCTGATTCTGGGTACCGAAGGGGTTGACGTAAAATATGCACACTGTTGCAATCCCGTGTTGGGTGACCCGATTCAGGGACATTTATCTCGACGTGGCTTGATTGTACATCGCTCGCGCTGTCGTAATTTACTGCATGAACAACAACTGCATCCAGAAAATATCATGCCGCTGCATTGGCAGTCTGAAGAGGTGGATGATGTACGTTTCAGTGCCTATCTCTGCATCCATATGATCATGAATGATGAACAGATTTCAGAGTTGATCTACCAATGTCGTAAAGCCAAAATCGGGGTGGAAACAGTCGATTCCCATGATCAAAAAACCTACGTAAATATTGTGGTCAGCAACCGTAAACAGATTGCCCAAATCATTCGTGATCTACGCATGCATTTTGGCTTTCCACGTATTGAACGCCTAAATATGCCTATTGTTCAGGCTGATGTTGCCAAAGTCGGCTAAAGTATTTCCAGGCAAACATATACTAGAGAAATATTGAAGCTGATTTGCCAAAATAAAAATTTAAAAACAATAACGACTACACAGTATTCAGCAGTTTCGCACCTATACTTTTGTGTTAAAGTCACAGGGTTACAAGATAGAAAAAATGACATAGGAGAGCTTAATGCTACGTCAAGTTATTCATACTGAACACGCCCCTGCTGCTATTGGAACATATTCTCAGGCAATTCTGGTTGGCAATACGCTCTACCTTTCAGGACAGATTGGTTTAGACCCGTACAGTATGGAACTTGTAGAAGGGATTGAAGCCCAGATTCGCCGAGTATTTGACAACCTTAAAGCGGTCTGCGCTGCTGCGGGCGGAAGTCTGGCAGACATTGCCAAACTGAATATTTTCCTGACAGATCTTTCCCACTTTCAACTTGTAAACCAGATCATGGGTGAATACTTTGCTCAACCCTATCCAGCACGTGCTGCACTTGGTGTGGCAAGCCTACCTAAAGGTGCATTAGTCGAAATGGATGGTATTGTTATTATTCCAACACAGAATTAAATGCGATATTTATCAAATAGATAAAATAAAGAAAGAATACTACCGATCAGGTGGTATTTTTTTATTCAAATTCCCAATGATAATAATCCCACTTCCAGAATGAAATTCATTGACAAACGATAACAATTATCAATAATATCAATTATCGCATTAATATTTGTGGATCACTCCCATGTATGTCTGTTTATGCCGTGGAATCACAGACCAAGATATCAAGGATGCCGTTGCAAATGGCGCTGAAAGCTATCGTGAAATTCGTGATTTACTCGACTTAGGCACCTGCTGTGGTCGCTGTGCTCCAGAAGCTCGCAACATCATCAGTGATGAGCTTGCTGAAATTGCCGCACGTATTTCTGTTGCTGCTTGACATCCTCCCCGACCTAAAGGACGGGGATTCCTACTGCTAGATGGCAATGTCCTGCCACGAAACAGATACTATAGTTCTCTGCTTCTTATTCCAATGTAGTCCTACCTTTCGGATTGCAAAGAGTGCACGGATTACAATGGGGAAAACTGTTTTTTTTCGTGTTGTATCAGTCTGCTGACTAAAAATATACAACGTAATTATCATAGCACATGGATTACTAGATTCAAATGTTTTTAGCAATCCTAGCCAATCCCCACAAGGGGGACTAGCGGATTGCAGCCTTATATCCTCGGGCTAAACCCCGAGGTTTTACGGCTATTCGGATAAAAATCATAATAATATCAGGACGTTTTTGATTGTGATTTTCATTTGCTGTTCTATAAAGCACTCGCCAGATCATTATTTGTTGATTAAAATCATATAAATTGCCTCAATAAAGGCATGGGTGTTTTTGGAGCAAGGGCAATGAAAGGCAATCGTGAAGTCATTAATCAACTGAATCAGGTGCTTTATCACCATTTAACTGCAATCAACCAGTATTTTTTACATTCCCGCATGTTTAATGATTGGGGAATCTCGCAATTGGGTTCAGCCGAATATAAAGAGTCCATTCGCCAAATGAAGCATGCGGACAAGATTATTGAACGCATCTTGTTTCTTGAAGGTTTACCTAATCTGCAACACTTAGGCAAACTTTATATCGGACAGCACACAGAAGAAGTTCTGAATTGTGACATTCGCAAGGTTAAGGAAAATATAGCCGCAATTAAACAGGCGGTTGAACTTGCAGAAGCTCAACAGGACTATGTGACCCGTGACTTGGTACAGGAAATATTAGAAAAAGAAGAAGAATATTGGGATTGGCTCGATACCCAACTCGACCTCATTAAAAATGTCGGTATTGAAAACTATATCCAAAGCCAGATTTAAACAGTCAGTTTCAGGCTGAAGCCGAAATAATCTTTGCTTTCAGCCTAAAACTAAACTTAGGTAGAGGCTGTTATTTTAAACTATGATTTAATTCAACAATATCAGCCAACCTTATATTCTCTCCATACAATTGTTGCAATATAAAAAGTTGCTGCTCTGCTTCAGCCATTTTCTGGTTGTAAACCAATAACTGGGCATATTTTTTCAGGTTATAAGGTGTTGCCTTGTTCTTAACCATATCACTCCACTGCATTAAATCCTGATCTGACATAGACACGGTTGGTTTTAGTGCAATCCAAACCAGACGTTGCTGGAATTGGCTAAGTAATAAAATACGTGAACTCCCCATAATTTCTGCTCTAGGTTGCTGTCCCTTGAATAGCAATTGGCTGTTTTCCTGATAAACTTTATAGTCCCTCCAGATCATGAATAGCAAAACCAGCGAAATCACCCAGCAACCACGAATCACATTTTTATGAAGCGTGATCCCTTTTAGGTTAGGCGTTTGGGCCTGAATCAATCCCAACAGAAAGCCCATGGGTAATAGGAAATAGGCATAACGCTGTGGAAATTCAAGCATTGCATGGATCAGGATAGCACTCACCATCAGCATCGCGATAATTGAAGTGGTGTCTTTGGTATTTTTATTGAGCCACAACAACCATACAGCCATATACACAATAATCAAAAATCCTAAAGGAATGCCATTCCAGACGAGAATATCCAGTAACACATTGTGCCCACTGGTGACCCATTCATGTGACGGATGCAGGGGGAAAACCGTCATCTGCGCAACACTGGTTTGATTCCAGCCATAACCAAACCACGGCTGTTCTTTTAATGCCAAAAGCATTTGAGTCCAGATTTCGAAACGCAGATAGCCCGAACTTGCTCGCTCTACAATGCTATCAGCCTCAATGACCGCCGTTCCTGTAGAACTTTCAATTGCATGGGTAAAGGCAGGCACCCCCCACGCTGCAATGACGAAAAAAGTGCAACACCATAACGATAATTTTAAAATATTCAAACGTGGAGTTTGCTTAAACTGTTTGTAAATCCAATAGATGAAAATAAATAAACACACTACCCATGAAGTTCTAGACTGGCTCAATGCGATAGCAAACAGGATGACTAAACTTGCAGAAGCAAGCAACCATACAGAAGCTTTATGTTTTTCATATAAATATAAAGCGCCCATTAACCCCATCACTAAAAAAGTCGCCATATTGTTAGGCTGACCAAAATTGGCATAGGGACGATTGCCTTTAAGCTGCATAATGCCATATAAACTTGATTCAAGCCCCAACCATTGCACCATCGCCATCAGACTGGTAACACTCGCGATAATAAGTAATAGCCAACAGGTCCTTTGCATCAACTGTT
This sequence comes from Acinetobacter sp. CIP 102129, assembly GCF_000368305.1. NCBI lineage: Bacteria > Pseudomonadati > Pseudomonadota > Gammaproteobacteria > Moraxellales > Moraxellaceae > Acinetobacter > Acinetobacter sp. CIP 102129. The sequence continues at coordinate 300,440 of NZ_KB849340.1, read as the reverse complement.
CACGAGCATCTGTTTGTAATGATAGGTTATACCCCATCACTACCATGAACCAGAAACCCAGTAGATATACTGTACTCAATAAGGCAATACTAAAATCAAATACTAAACCAAAGCTCCACTGCAATAATGGAACAATAACAACTGGCAATATATAAAGTTGCAGCTTGGGAATTTGAATATTTCGATTGAGAAAGAGTGTAAGTAATGCTAGTACAGCAGCGAAAGTCGCCAACTCGCTGGAAAATGTCACCCAGGGATAGGTGTGAAATGGCGATAGCCAGGCAAAACTAAGCAGCAGCGCTGCAAGTAATAGACACAAAATTTGCATAGTTAAATATAAAAAAGAGCTTCACTGCATTATACATTGAAGCTCAATAAAACTGGTTTTATAGCTTGGTGTTTCTGTTAATTCCAAGGTCTCAAATCAACAATCTTTACAACTTCACCTTTTTCTTTGTTTATGAGAACGGTCATGTCAACGGCATTGGCTTTTAAAGGAATAAACGCAGTTGCTTGGGGATACTTAGATAATGTCTTTTCCACCGAAGCTTTATCGTTAAACTGGTTTAACGCATCCAAATTTTGTGCATGTTGTTGAATCTGTTTTTTTACTTTATCCAACGGTACATAACGTTCTGGTTTTTGTGCTAACGAAATCCCACTCATCACCTCTGTAAACATATCATCATTACGAGTTTTAGAATCTTTAGCAAACTCCACCCCTACATACTGAGGTTGAAACCATGAAGGATGCTGATATGGGGGTAATGCTTTTTGAATACCATCCTCAAGCATTTCATTTTTGCGAATCAATTCAAATCCATTTACATAATAAGCAATCCATACTGGTCTCCCCTGTTCAATACTGTATATGCCATAAACTAATGCGCACAGCTGCAAGGTGATAATAATACTCAAATCCATTTTTAAGGTCTTTTTGCCTTCTTTATAGACAATAAATCCAAGCACAGGTCCAATAATGACATCAATCGCTAGTAACATTAAAAAAATATGCGTCACCCCGACGGCAGTGGCTAGCGGTGAGGGATACCAGACAAAAAAGACAAGCAGCATTACAGCTAATGCAATAATGCAAGAGATAGCGAAATGACTAAGAAAAAATTTGAGGCGTTTGGACATACTTTATCTCTAAAATACACTATTTAGTCGCGATCATAACACAAACTTATTTTTACAAATTCACTTCCAATTACTCTTATCTATAAGAAAAGTTAAATTTCTGTTATCTTGTCAGTTTTACATTTTTAGCCTCTACAATGCAAAATAAACTAACAGCAACAGACTATATTGAGCTCTTTTTACTAGTAAGTTTACCTATTTTTTCATTTATTGCTTTTTCAAGCTTAAGTGCTTATTGGGTACAGGCACCTTATGATGCTTGGCGAATCTATGAGATTTTTATCTTACTTAGCTTTAGTGCATTTTTAATTTTTTCTAAAAATAATGTCCTTGACTTGTTTAACAGCAAGACCAGTTTTTGGCTAAAAAATACTTTATTTATTATTGTTATACTTATAGCAGTGAGTTGTTATTTTGCTCAATATTCACAGCGGGCACTTGCAGATACTACATTTTATTTTTTATTAGCCGTGACTGTATATGCTCAAGCAATTATATTAAAAAAGCATCCTGATTGGGCAGCACAAATCGCGGCATGGTTAGCTGTACTTCCTATGCTGAGCTTGATTTTTTTGCCTATTGCTTTATTTGATATATGGCATGGTCGCCCTGGCACATGGACACAGTCTTTTACTAATATCCGTATGTTAGACGATGCTCTATTACCATGTTTGTTATTACTGTGGGCACGCCCGGCATGGTTAGCTGTTTGTCCAGAACAAAATAAGTGGAAATCTTGGACTATCCATAGTCTTGTTTTTATTGTTTCAACGATTTATTTATTGTCTTTTCTATTTCATGGCGCAAGGGCTGCATTATTTGCTTTAAGTATTGGGCTTGCTTTTATTATAATATTTCGCTGTGTTTCATGGAAAAAATTGATTTTACCATTTGGCACAATAATCGCTGCTAGTACCATTTTTTTCTTGTTTAAAAAATATCAAATAGCAAGCGGCTCAAAGTTGATACGCTCTGGAACATCTGGGCGGACAGAATTATGGGAAAAAGCTATCAAGCTTTGGTCAGAACAACCCATTTGGGGGATTGGTGGTAATCATTTCTCCCTTTATCCACCAGATTATATCTCCGCACATCCACATAATATCTTGATTCAATGGTTCAGCGAATGGGGACTAGCAGGTGTTTTAGTTTTTCTATTACTTTGTCCTCTGGTTTATACTGTATTTAAATATAGATGCAATATATCGCCATTTATTTTGGCGGCGGTCGTTGCGCTTGCGGTTAATGCTCTGTTTTCAGGTGTTTTGGTTTATCCTGTAAGTCAAATTTTGGCATTATTCCCTTTGGCTTGGGCGATGGCACAGCTACCTACAGCACAAACGACTTATCACTATAAAACAATCAGCCCATCGATTAAAATACTTATTGTTGTCATCAGTATTGCCTTGCTCAGTGTGCACTATAAAGATTTGTTCTGTAAGGACTGTATGAGTGCAGACTGGCATGGCGCACCTCGCTTTTGGGATGCTGGGCGCGCCTCGCACCTTATTCCTTATGACATCGAGAAAATGGGCAAAGCACCTACAGAATACTAAGACAATATTGTGATAGGATTGGCATTTTTTGTCATTTTTTATCTTTTTTTGCAGGAAAAAATCCCACTACAGCCATAAGTATATGTTTAATAATAAATTATATTTGGCATAAATTTTGCTTAAACATTTATTATGACAAAATAGTATGGAGTTTGCCATGCAAAAAGGTTTTACCCTTATTGAATTGATGATTGTTGTAGCAATCATCGGTATTTTGGCTGCGATTGCACTTCCTGCTTATCAAGATTATGTTTTAAAAAGTCGTATTACGGCAGCTTTTCATGAAATTTCTTCGGGAAAATCTTCTTATGAGATTTTTGTCAATCATCAATATTCAACTATCCTCTCTCCTGCGGACATTAGCTTAAACAATGAAACATCGATTTGCTCTATAAGTGCAAATAATCCTGACAATACAGGTACGGCAGCCAAAGCCATTGTATGTACTTTAAAGAATACGGTCGGACTCAGTACAGGGGCGGAGATTTATATCAGCCGCTCTAGTGATGGAGTTTATAACTGTGGTACGACAGGTATTGCTGCTAAATACCGACCAAATGGCTGTTCTTGATTTTATCTTCTATTTGAAAAATATAAATAAAAAACGCATCTATGAAAGATGCGTTTTTTAGTACTAAACTCAGCTATTATGAGCAAGAACCTGGTTTATATTTAGCAGCTAATGTACTTGAACAAGACCATACACCTTCAGTAGAACGATTTAAAACAATATTAGATGTATTCACTTTCGGAGAACCCTTAAGGGCACATGTAATACTACCTGAACCGTCGGCATTTGAAGCAACCGAAACTGTACAACGATCACTTGAAGCCAAACCGATTGCAGCTGCACTTGTACCGATAGTAGCTTGTTTCCCTTCATTCATTAACACTTCAAATTGTGTTTTACCCGGAGAAATTTCAGCTAAACCAGCAGCAGCTTGTGATTTTGCAATATAATCCTGATATGCAGGAATCGCAATTGCAGCCAAAATACCAATGATCGCTACAACGATCATGAGTTCGATGAGTGTAAAACCCTTTTGCATTGATTTCATAACATTTCTCCAATGTATAAATTTTTATAAGCCTTTCGAGCTACTTTGTATTTAGCATGTTCTATGCCAATCCTTAGCTTAGCCAATTTTAACTCAAAAAAACAGAGACTTAAACAATTTTTTGATTGCTCACATATAAAGCAATAATGACACACAAGGAAATAAATTGACAAAAAATGTCATCTTTCGCTTTTTATCTTTCAAGCTTAAGAATGCTAATCTTGATTATTTTCGAATTGTTGTAAAAATGAGCGAAACAAATCACATAAAAAAGCTTAAAAAAGTCCAAAATTTTTATTAGCCGTTTATCGGAATAGAGAATGTAAAATCTCATACATGCCCAAATAACAAGGGTTAACCTATACTAACATTAAAAACGATCAGTTAAGTTACTGACCATAGCATCTTATTTTTCTGATCAACCACCAATGGATGAGTATCTATTGCCCTGACTTTTTGTCTCAATTTAAGTTTGACATCAGCAGGATTGATTGCTCGGGGAAACAGTCTCGAAGTATGTATAGGCTGCTCTAAATGCAATACAACTCGAATTCTTTTCTTTTTAAGTGCCTTTTTCGCAAAATCCCGTTCAATTTGCTCATTGGCATTGACTTGAGCAGCAACCAACCCTGCCAATGTATCTCGGACTTTTAAAGCAATCTCATCGGCTAAATCAATCGTTTTAGTACGTGTATGTTGCCGATAGTCCTTGATTTCAATCAACCAAAAGTTTTGCTGTTCTAAATACAGCAAATCAACCGCTTTTGTACCACCACATACCGCATTGAACTGATTGCGATAAAATGACCATTCATCATACTTGGTCGCATTCGGTTCAGTAAAAGAAAAGGTGAGCTGCCCCTCTATAATTTTATTTTTCATCGACTAGCCTACTTGCATAAAACGATCAGATTGAGTGAGTTCCTCATCTAATAATGTCAGTGTTTGCAAGGCATCTATGCTTTCACCTTGTTCAAGATAAACACCTTGATCAGTGGGACGTAAAGCAAAATATTTTTTAGGAATCGGGGCAAATTGCTTTTCTATGCTCAAAATTTCAATTTCCCTTAATAAAAATAAAGAATGAGTTGCCATAAATATCTGAATGCCGTTTTGACATAAATGTAGTAAAACCTTGGCAATCAATTTAATTAATTTGGGGTTTAAATTGGTTTCAGGTTCATCCCAAAATAAATAGCCCTGTTCAAGTAAAGTGCCTGTACTGATGAGACGTGCTAACATTGCCAGTTTACGTAGTCCTTCTGCAATTAAGGGCATTTCCAAATTTCCCTCACCCACAATACTTAGATAGAATCGTCCGCTTTTACTGTCTACAAATACCTTGCCACCCATGGCCTCTTCAAGTGGCTTTAATAACTCAGCAATGCGTTTTTCTCTTGCTCCTTTAACCGTAGGCGCATTTAGTAATGAACAGGTATCTCGCCATGTTTCTTCAAATTCAACATAGGTATGCTCATATAGGGAAATGAACCAAGGGCATAAAGTAAGCAACTCACGTGTAGGAATAAAGACAGGGGGCTTTACTAACCATTGCTCAGGTGCTTTCTCCATCTGTACTTCAGATTTACTGCGTGTTGAAAATACAAAACTTGTATCCAGGCTTTTATTATCAAAATTAAAGCTCAGTTCGCAACGCTCTGCGCCTTGTTTACGTCGAGCCAATCGCCCTAAAGTTTCAGGACGTAATACTGTCAATAATTTATCGGCATAACTTTTTTGCAAAAATACCTGTGTTGGACGTTCATTTAAATGCTGTTTGCTTTGGTAACCTGTTGCAAGTACTGCATACATACTTTTAAGTAAATGCGACTTTCCACAACCATTTTCCCCAATAATAATATTCAAACCCCGTGCAAAATCAAAGTTTGCCTCAGGAAATACCGTTAAATTTCTGACTGTTAGGTGCTTTAACATGCTCAACCTACTCAAATATAGGGGGATAGTGGATTTTTCTATACTTTAACATAAGCATTTAATTTAAAATAATAGGTTCATTCGGCAGTTCATTTTGATCATGTAAATCTGTTTCTACATAGTATTGATCCAGTACTAGACCAATTTCATTCACCCCCTCAGTCACAGCTCGCACATATTCTTTTTGAGCCAAGGTAACAACGATATTTTGGCAAATTTTATTCCACGTCTCAGTTTGTGTGGCATTTTTTAAACCGCGGTCAATCACAATCTCAACTTTGCGCTCACAAAGGTTTAAGTAAAGCAAAACTCCACTATTCAATTCAGTATCCCATACCCCTAATTCGGCAAATAGCTGCTGAGCACGTAATCTGGTATTTTGATGATAAGCCTGTGAACAAGGAATATGCCCCTCTATCACTACCTGAATTTCACCGACATGACCTTTTTCAGCCTGTTGCACAGCGTTGGCGATCTGCATTCTATCTTGCTTATTGAAATAACGATGCGTGGAAGATATATAAAGGAAGTGTTTAAACCAGCGTTTTAAACTTGGTTGAACATGCTCATCCAGTTTAGGCTGGGTAATAATCTGTGTTGTATCTGTTTTTGTTACCATGAGCCCGATGCTCCTCCCCCGCCAAAACTGCCGCCACCGCCACTATAACCACCGCCGCTGCCACCGCCAAAGCCTCCACCTCTGCCCCCTCGTCCACCACCTGACAAAAAGGCTTGAAAAATAAGCTGTGCCAATGAAGTAATCAATAGAAAGAAAATTCCCACACCAAGCAATAGACTCATCATCAGACCAGCACCATTAACCAGTCCCGCAACCGTTGCTGCGACAGCCGCAGTAGATGCACTTAATCGTTTACCCACAATGAACGATCCTATGACACCCGCAATTAAAATAAATAGCGCCATCGTAAGCGTATTATCTTTGGCTTGTTGTGCTTGAATTGCCTGCTCATGTCGCTCTTTGAGCTCTTGAGCAGATTGCTGAGCGATCTCTGGATCAAGATTAACGATACGGCTAATTTCATCCAACCCAGCTGAAATTCCTTGAGCATACTGACCTTGTTTAAAATAAGGTGTAATTTGATCACGAATAATACGGCTGAGTACTACATCAGGTAATACACCCTCCAAGCCATAACCTGTCAATATCTGGATTTTACGATCGTTGATCGCAATCGCCATTAACAAACCATTATCACGTTTAGCAGAACCTAATTGCCATTTTTCACCTGTCCTTAAAGCAAAATCGAAAATCGCTTCCTGACCTGTGGTGGGTACAATAATGACACCAATTTGAGCTTTACCCTGTTGATAAAGCGTTAGAATTTTTTGATTGAGTTGCTGTATTTCAGCCTCGTTCAATATCTTAGCTTGATCAATCACAGGTTGGTTTAAAGTGGGTAAACCACGTATAGATTCCCCATCCGCCATATCATTGGCAACTGTAGCTAGTACGGGAGGCTGTTCTGTGGTTGTCGATGACTTATTTTGTTGCTGCTGTTGCTGAATAATTTTTCCAGCAACCACTAGATCACCTTGATCTGTCGCAGTGGCGGTCTCAGCCCAGGTTGTATATTGAAAACAAAGCATTGCAAAAATGATGGTTAAAACATATTTTAATTTTTGCTTTAACTTGATCAACATACGCCCCTCCTAAGCCGAAAACAATTTCAATGATTAATTAAATGAAACTGTTGGCGCCTGTTGTGCAGATGAGTCTGCCTTAAAGTTTTCCTTGGTTTTCATCCCAATCACTTTTGCTGTCATTGCTTGTGGGAACTGACGCACATATGAATTGTAATCTTGCACTGTCGTAATATAACGGTTACGAGCAACCGCGATTCGATTTTCTGTACCTTCCAATTGTGCTTGTAAATCACGGAATTGTTCATTGGCTTTTAAATCTGGATAATTTTCAGAAACAGCAATCAAACGAGATAATGCACTTGTCAATTGACTTTGTGCTTGTTGATATTTTTCAAATAGCGCTGGGTCTTCTAAAACTTCTTTATCTACTTTTAAACCCGCAACATTCGAACGAGCTTGCGTCACCTCTGTAAGGACTTGCTCTTCATGTTTGGCATAGCCTTTCACTACATTGACAAGATTAGGCACAAGGTCAGCACGGCGTTGATACTGGTTTTGTACTTCAGACCAGGAAGCATTGACCGCCTCATCTTTCACCTGCAAGGTGTTATAGCCACAGCCTGTGAACAATAAGGTGCTTGCCAATACAGTTGCGAGCGCAGTTTGTTTGATCACTTTCATAAAAATTTATCCTCAGGTTTTTGTTTATATTTTTCAATAATTCATTGTAATGTGATTTTTTGTTCGCTGTGTAACATTTATTTGTTGGAATCTTTATATCATTGCATAGAATCATCGGAGAACTGTAACCGTCGTACGGTAATCCCCAATGCCTTGAGGCGATTTAAATAATTTTCTCTGAATTTACATTTACAAGAGCCATTTTTATTGCCTACACAATTTCCTGATTGGTTTTCGATTATCATGCTGAAAAATGATCAGGGACAAGGCGAAAAAGCTTATAAGGTTTGCCAAAACTACCAAAAAGATAAAGCCTGCATAAGCAGGCTTTATCGCAATCAAACCAAAAAGATGAATTAGACACCTAAGTAATCTAAAATACCTTCTGCTGCTTGGCGACCTTCCCAGATAGCAGTTACCACAAGATCAGAACCACGCACCATATCTCCACCTGCGAAGATTTTTGGATTAGAGGTCTGGAATTTAAATTCTTGCTGTTCTGCCGCAATCACACGACCTGAACCATCTAAACTTACATTGGCTGAACCAAACCAGTCCGCTGGACTTGGACGGAAACCGAAAGCAAGCAATACTGCATCAGCTGGTAAAACCTCTTCAGAACCAGGAATTGGCTCAGGGCTACGACGACCACGGCTATCAGGCTCACCCATTTGTGTAGTCACCACTTTAACACCAGTCACCTTACCATTTTCACCAACAACCTCAATTGGCTGACGGTTGAACAGGAATTTCACGCCCTCTTCATAGGCATTTTTCACTTCGCGCGCAGAACCCGGCATGTTGGTTTCGTCACGACGGTAAGCACAGGTCACGTCATGTGCACCTTGGCGTAATGAAGTACGGTTACAGTCCATCGCAGTATCACCACCACCCAGAACAATCACCTTTTTGCCATCTACACTGATGTATTCACTTGGATCTTTTTCCCAGCCTTGGCAACGATTTACATTCGCAATTAAGAAATCTAATGCATCGTAAACACCATCAAGATCTTCACCAGGGAAACCACCTTTCATGTAGGTATAAGTTCCCATCCCCATAAATACGGCATCGTATTCAGCAAGGAGTTGTTCAATCGTGACATCAACACCAATTTCAGTATTTAAGCGGAATTCGATACCCATCCCCGTGAAGATTTCACGACGACGTTTCATTACGTCTTTTTCCATTTTAAATTCTGGAATACCAAATGTAAGTAAACCACCAATTTCAGGGCGTTTATCGAATACCACTGGTTTCACACCGCCACGGGCAAGAATATCAGCACAGCCTAAACCTGCTGGACCCGCACCAATGATGGCAACTTTTTTATTGGTCCATTTAACGCCAGACATATCTGGGCGCCAGCCTAAAGCGAACGCTGTATCATTGATATATTTTTCAGCATTACCAATCGTTACTGCACCAAAGCCGTCATTTAAAGTACAAGCACCTTCACACAAACGGTCTTGTGGACATACACGACCACAAACTTCTGGCAAGGTATTGGTTTGATGACAAAGTTCAGCCGCTTGGAAAATTTGACCTTCTGCAATCAGCTTTAACCAGTTTGGAATGTAGTTATGTACTGGGCATTTCCATTCACAATACGGGTTACCACACCCTAAACAGCGGTGAGCCTGGTTTGCAGCCACTTCCGCTGTAAAAGGTTTATAAATTTCCACAAACTCTGCTTTGCGGACAGTAATATCTTTTTTCTCTGGATCTTGACGTGGTACATCCAGAAATTGAAAGTCATTATTGAGGCGTTCTGCCATGTCTCTCTCCGTGGGTAGGCGCAGCGATGTCTCTCATCTCTGCACCTGCCTATGTCTTTGCAGTCGTGGAATTATTGTGGATCAGCTTGGGTTGTTTTCAAAAGCGTTTGCAAATTAGCAGCTTTTGGTTTTACAAGCCAGAACTTACGACTATAGAAGTCGAACTCATTACGGATTTTATATGCCCAAGCACTACCTGTTTCTTTGATATGTTCATCAAGGATACGCAGTAGATTTTCTTTGTGATCTTCCATCGACTCGGTAGAGATACGATTGAGGTCAATCAGCTCATGGTTGTAGTAGTCTACAAAATCATTATCAAGGTCAAGTACATAAGCGAAACCGCCTGTCATACCCGCACCGAAGTTATGACCAACTTTACCTAAGACAGTTACCACACCACCTGTCATATATTCACAGCAGTGATCGCCAGCACCTTCAATTACCGCAAAAGCACCTGAGTTACGAACAGCGAAACGCTCACCCGCAGTACCCGCAGCAAATAACTTACCGCCAGTCGCACCATACAAACAAGTGTTACCGATGATTGCAGTATTTTGCGTTTGGAATGGCGAACCTTTTGGTGGGAAGATCGACACACGACCACCCGCCATGCCTTTACCCACGTAATCGTTTGCATCACCTTCAAGTTTGATATGCAGACCACCAGCGTTCCAAACACCAAGTGACTGACCCGCTGTACCAACAAGATTCATCACCACTGGGCTGTTTTCCATACCCAAGTTGCCGTAACGACGAGCAATTTCACCTGAAATACGTGCACCAATCGAACGGTCACAGTTACCCACAGTGAAATTAAATGAACCGCCTGTACCTGCTTCAATAGCTGGTAGCATTTCAGCAACCATTTTCTCAGCCAATACACCTTTATCAAATGGCGCATTACCTTGAACTTGGCAATACTGAGCTTTACCTTCAGCAGATGGATGTGAAGTCAATAAAGCACTAAGATCAAGATGCGCATGCTTTTCAGTTTCTCCTGGTAAAACTTCAAGCAAATCAACGCGACCAATCAAATCTTTGAGTGATGCCACACCTAGAGCAGCCAACCATTCACGTGTTTCTTCAGCAATAAACTTGAAGAAGTTAATCAACATTTCTGGTTCGCCAATATAGTGTTCTTGACGTAAATGATCTTGCTGAGTTGCAACACCAGTTGCACAGTTATTCAAGTGGCAAATACGAAGATATTTACAACCTAAGGCGATCATTGGTGTAGAACCGAAACCAAAGCTTTCCGCACCTAAAATAGCTGCCTTAATCACGTCTAAACCAGTTTTCAGACCACCATCAGTTTGTACACGAACCTTACCACGCAAATCATTTACACGAAGTGCTTGATGCGCTTCACTTAAACCTAATTCCCATGGTGAACCCGCATGGTGAATCGATGAAAGTGGTGATGCTGCTGTACCACCGTCATAACCAGAAATGGTAATGAAGTCAGCATAAGCTTTTGCCACACCTGCCGCAATTGTTCCTACACCTGGTTCAGATACTAGTTTTACTGAAACCATTGCTTGAGGATTGACTTGCTTCAAGTCAAAGATCAACTGAGACAAATCTTCAATTGAGTAAATGTCATGATGTGGCGGTGGTGAAATCAAAGTCACACCTGGCACCGAGTAACGTAAACGTGCAATTAAGCCATTCACTTTACCACCTGGTAACTGACCACCCTCACCTGGTTTTGCACCTTGTGCCACTTTAATCTGCAAAACTTCAGCAGAAGTTAAGTACGCTGGTGTTACACCAAAACGACCCGATGCAATCTGCTTGATTTTTGAGTTACGAATCGTGCCGTAACGTGCAGGATCTTCACCGCCCTCACCAGAGTTCGAACGACCACCAATCGTATTCATCGCAATTGCAATTGCTTCATGTGCTTCTGGAGATAATGCACCCAAAGACATGCCCGCAGAGTCAAAACGAGGTAGAATCTCTTCAATCGTTTCAACTTGATCAATCGCAATCGAATCGGTTGTTTTTAACTTGAATAAGTCACGAATCGTAGCAACTGGACGGTTGTTTACTAGCTCAGCGTATTCTTTAAAGTCTTGATATTGACCTGAACGAACCGCCTTATGCAATGAGTTAATCACATCAGGGTTGAACGCATGATACTCTTTACCGAATACGAATTTGAGCAAACCACCCTGATCAATTGGTTTACGATTTGACCAAGCTGTGCTTGCCAATTTTTTCTGGTCATTTTCCAGGTCAGCAAAAGTAGCCCCTTGGATACGGCTTGGCACGCCAAGGAAACATTTATCAACCACTTCAGATGACAAACCGACCGCTTCGAACAACTGACCACCACGATAAGAGGCAACTGTTGAGATCCCCATTTTAGAAAGTACTTTCAATAAGCCTTTCTCAATGCCTTTACGGAAATTCGCTTGTGCATGGATTGGGTCACCCAATAACTCACCTTTGGCAACTAGGTCATTGATCACATCGTATGCCAAGTAGGGATAAACTGCTGTCGCACCAAAGCCAAGTAATACTGCAAATTGGTGCGGATCACGGGCAAAACCTGTTTCAACCAAAATGTTCGCATCAGTACGCAAACCCGTTTTGATTAAGTGATGATGTACCGCACCTGTTGCCAATGCAGAGTTTGCAGGCAAGAAACCTTCACGGAAGTTCTTATCTGTTAATACAATCAGCGTTTTGCCATCACGAACCGCTTGCGCAGTTTCTTCACAAATACGGGCAATCGCTGCTTGTAAGCCTTCAGCTTCAGCATAGTTCAGGTCAATATCAACAACGCCATAGCCTTCGCGCTCTTTTTCAACATCGCGAAGCTGCTGCATTTTTGAATTAGACAATACAGGACTGGAAATAATGATGCGGTCGGCATGCTCTGGACCTTGCTCGAACACGTTCTGTTCACGACCTAAACAAGTTTCCAATGACATCACAATCGATTCACGTAATGGATCGATTGGCGGGTTGGTGACCTGAGCAAACTGCTGACGGAAATAGTCAGAAACATGGCGCACTTGACGAGACAATACTGCCATTGGGGTATCATCACCCATTGAGCCGACAGCTTCCTGACCGCTTTCTGCGATAGGACGTAACAGTTGATCGCGCTCTTCAAATGTTACCATAAACATTTTTTGTGCTGCTTTTAACTTATCCCCTGTAAGGCCTTGATCCAAAAGTTGTTCTTCAAGCTGGGGATTGGCCTGTAAGCGAATCGCATGATCACGCAACCATTCACGGTATGGACGCATGTTCTTAAGATGATTGCTGACATCTTTGGTATCTAGCACTTTGCCAGTCAATGTATCAACCACTAGGATTTGACCAGGACCAACACGACCTTTAGACACCACATCTTCTGGCTCATAACCCCACACGCCGATTTCAGATGCCAAAGTGATGTAGTCATTTTTAGTGATGACCCAACGCGCTGGACGCAAGCCATTACGGTCTAGCATACAGATCGCATGACGACCATCTTGAATCACCAAACCTGCTGGACCATCCCAAGCTTCCATGTGCTTAGAGTTGAATTCATAGAATGCACGTAGATCAGCATCTAAAGTTTCAACATTCTGCCATGCTGGTGGAACCAACATACGTAGCGCACGGAATAAGTCCATTCCGCCACCCACAAGAATTTCAAGCATATTGTCTAGGCTTGATGAATCCGAACCAGTACGGTTTACGATCGGATTAAGCTCAGTTAAACCTGGCAATAATGGGTTTTCAAATTTAGGCGTACGTGCCAAAGCCCAGTTACGGTTTGCTGTAATGGTATTAATTTCACCATTATGGGCAAGGTAACGGAATGGTTGTGCCAATGGCCAGCGTGGCAAAGTATTGGTCGAGAAACGCTGATGGAATACCACGATATGTGATTTTAAGCGCTCATCAGCCAAGTCGGTATAGAAGTCAGCAATCGCTGCTGGCATCATCAAGCCTTTATAGCTGATGACTGTGGTCGCCAAAGTGGTGACATAGAACAAAGGATCATTTTGTAATTGTTGTTCAGCACGGCGGCGTGCCAGGAAAAGTTTACGGTTAAACTCAACCTCAGTTAAGCCCATTGGGCAATTCACAAGAATTTGTTCAAATGCAGGCAATGATTGCAGAGCAATCTCACCTAGAGCATCATTATTTGTGGGTACAACACGCCATGCCGCAACCGTTAAACCTTCTGCTGCAATTTCTTTATCTAAAATGTTCTTTGCATTTTGAGCTAAAGCAGGGTCAATATTCAGAAATACTGTACCCGCAGCAAAAATCTCAGTTAGATTACTGCCTAGCTTCTGAGCTTCTTCACGGAAAAATTGTTTTGGCATTGCTAATAACAATCCGCACCCATCTCCCGTTTTACCATCTGCGGCAATACCACCACGGTGCGTCATGCAACTTAAACTGTGAATCGCGGTTTCGACCAGATGATGGCTTGATTCACCCTTCATATGGGCAATCAGACCAAAACCACAGTTATCCTTAAACTCATCAGGCTGATATAGACCTTGAGCGGGAGCTACAGTATTAGGCGATGGCATGTGCATAGCGTACCCTTCTTTCAACATGGCTCTTTCGAGCAACAAACAATCAATTCATTTTCTGCGATATTGTCGATTAACTCATTTAAAGTTCAATGCTTCGCAAAAAAACATTTTCACTGGCGGATTTGCAAATATACGTCTTTCTTATGCAAGAATCAGCGTATTTCACTATATAAAGTGTTTTCAGTTATTACACTTTAACAAATACTTGTAAAGTATAAAAAACTTTCTATTTCACTCAATTAATGAATCTTTTCGCACAAAAAAGGGTAATGAGTAGACAAATTAGCATCATAAGAAAGCAAAAAATATGCCAAAAAAATAAAAATTTACTAAATCATTAAAAAAATTAAAATAACTTTAAATTATAGAAACTAAGCCCTAAACACCAAGAAATGAAATTGCACCAAAAAAAATCACAGTGCCATAAAAAGAATCAATATTGTTTCATATTGGTGCAAAATTAGTTGAATGGATCACTGACCTCTCTTCTCTCGGAATCTGAATTTTCTTTTAATTTTTCAGAACTGGAAATAGGTTGAGCTGCAGACTGACTCTGTTTTACATTTACAACATTCCCCTGCGCATCACGTTGTATCACTGTCGTTTTCACGGTTGTCGTTGGGTCGCTTAATGTCCGCTCCCCCCCAGCCAACACTGTTTTTTGTAATGTGTTGGCACCAATCAGCAGAGTTTCATCAACTTTTGGAAGGGCTACTGGTTTTAATTGAATTGCATATAATTGGTTTGCAGCAGATTTTAACTCATCAGAACCCAAATCATTTACAAAATCGGCGTAGGCCGATAACTGCTGTGCTTTGGGTTGAATGGATTCGGGTAAAACCAGATTCAACTGTGAAAACTGGCGGTTTGCTTCTTCTGAATTTGAGAAGACCCCATAAGCCAAAACATACTGCTCAGCCTGATCCTGACCACTTAAACGGAAATAGATAAACTTTTTCCGATCAGCACGGTTTAACAGGAAGTTTTTCACAATCGCCTCATCTGAACTACGGAAAATTTCCATGGTCCATTGACGCTGATTTTCCTTGATAAACTTTGTGCCACGAAATTCAGGCGCATGCTCATTAGACACCACCACCCGTGTGGTTAAGTCCAATGGTTTTACCTCATCAGAAAAGGCTCCCAAATGGGCGGTCGCAGCAACTTTCTCTGGCTGAATCTGCACCTGCGCTTCAGTTTTAGCTGGCTGCTCAACCTCTACCAACGCTTTATTATCTGTAATCGCCCAAAAAACCAATGCGGCAATTAAACAAACCAGCGCAAAAACCAGCCAACTGTACTGTTGAATATTTTGCCAGATTGATCGTGACACAGCCATGCTTTTCCCAAATGTTTAATTATGCAGATTGATTCGCAAGAATGGATTGCTTCATGAGCTCAATATCAAAGTCCTTGGTGATGACAGCCTGCCCCAATTTCTTAAGTAAAACCAGGCGCAACTGACCATTTAAGACTTTTTTATCATGTGACATATAAGCCAGAAACTCATCTAATGGAATTTTCGGACATGATATCGGCAAATTGGCACGTTGAATGATTTTTTTTGTACGCTGCACATCTTCAGCTGAAATCCAGCCCAGGCGATGGGACAAATCTGCCGCCATCACCATACCTGTTGCAACGGCCTCACCATGCAACCAGGTTCCATAGCCTAGATAGGACTCAATCGCATGACCAAAGGTATGACCCAGATTTAATAGTGCCCGCTCACCCTGTTCTTTTTCATCATTGGCGACAATCCTGGCTTTATGGGCGCATGAACGATATACCGCCTCCGCCAGCAGGTTGGCATCACGTCCTACCAATGCATCCATGTTCTGCTCCAACCAGACCAGAAAATCCACATCACCCAGCAAGGCATACTTAATCACCTCAGCTAAACCTGCAGACAGTTCACGGTCAGGCAAAGTATCCAATTGGGCCATATCTGCCAATACGACTTGAGGCTGTTGAAAAGCGCCCAACATATTCTTGCCAAGTGGATGATTAATTCCTGTCTTACCGCCTACACTGGAATCCACCTGGGACAATAAGGTGGTCGGTACCTGAACGAAATTTACCCCACGCTGGAAACAGGCCGATGCAAAACCAGCCATATCTCCAATCACACCACCACCCAAAGCCAATACGGTGCAATCTCGGTTAAAGCCAGCTTCAAGCAATCCATCAAAAATCAGGTTTAGATGCTGAATATCTTTATATTGCTCACCATCAGGCAATATACATTGTGCAACCTGTTTATCCAGAGCACTCAATGCGTCCACATAATGCTGCATATATAGAGGCGACACTGTTGTATTTGAAACCAGCATCACTTGTCGACCATGCAGGTAAGGTTTAAGTAATTTTTCAGGATCTAAATGACTGCCAATAAAAATCGGATAACGACGCTCACCTAACTCAACATATAATGTTTGCATATAATTAAACCACTAAAAGAATCACTTGACGGAACGCGATAAAATAATTTGGAGAATCCGTTGTGCTAAATCACGTGCAGCACCCTGATTTGTCTCAATAATATGATGTGCAACTTCACGATATAAAGGATCACGCGCAGTCAATAACTCTCGTAGTTTTTGTTCTGGATTTTCGACTTGTAATAATGGACGGTTTTTATCACGATAGGTTCGCTGTAGCTGAAGTTCTACAGGTGTATAAAGATAGACAACAATACCACGTTGTTTAAGAAACTCTCGATTCGCAGATTGAGTAACCGCTCCACCACCCGTAGCTAAAACCAGTGCGGAGCGAGCCGTTAATTCATTCAAGACATTGGTTTCACGTAGTCGAAATCCAGCTTCCCCTTCTTTCTCAAAAATCCAGGGAATGGTCGCACCAGTTTTCCGCTCAATTTCATGATCACTGTCAAGAAAGTCTCGCCCTAATAACTCGGCTAAATGTCGGCCAACTGTTGTTTTTCCCGCCCCCATTGGCCCCACCAAATAAATATTTGGCAGGGTTTCAAACGCTTTGCTTGGCAACGCGCCACCTATATTCATTGCAACTATTGAAAATATATTAATGATTTCTGGTCAAGGTGTCATTAACAATTCTCGGGGTCACAAAAATAAGTAGTTCACGTTTATTTTCAGTTTTCGAATCACGACGGAATAATTTACCCACATATGGTAAATCCCCAAGGAAAGGTACTTTGGTTTGTTTGTTTACATTTTCTTCTTCAAAAATACCACCCAATACCACCGTTTCTCCATTATCCACCAAAACATTAGTATTGAGCATATTTTTATTTAAGTAGAACTCTCCTTGCTGAGTTACCCCCGCAATACTGTCGTTTTTAATATCGAGTTGCATCTGCACTTTGCCATCAGGGGTAATACTTGGTGTTACATCTAATTTTAATACAATTTCTTTGAACTCAGTTTTAGATACAGCATTTGCGCCACCACCTTCAGCAGACTGGTAAGGAACTTCAACACCAGATTGCACACTTGCTTTTTGCTTATCTGCAGTGAGGACTTTAGGCGTAGAAATCACTTCACCATAACCATCTGCTTGTAATGCAGAGAGTTCCAAATCCAGCATAAAGTCAGACAAGCTAATTAAACCAAAGGCAATACGGCTCGCACCTTGACTAGTGACACCTAAATCCACATTTAAGTTTTGTGGACGTTCAATTTCATATTTATAACCACCTGTTTCGGAATTCTTTTCAGGCTTACGTAAGTTCCATAAGGTAGTATCACTACCACCTACTAGCAAGTCATTATTTCGGGTGATCCCTTGTGACAAGATGCCCCACTTCACCCCCATCTCTTTACTAAAATCGGTACTTGCACGCACAATACGAGCCTCTACCATCACTTGTTTGATGGAGACATCAAGCAAATCGACCATTTTACGAATTTGATCAATTTTCTGCGAAGTATCATTGATAATGACAGTATTGGTACGCGGATCAGTTGATACTGTACCACGTGGACTTAACAGACCATCTACCAAAGTATCATTATTCGCCATACCTGATGAATTGTTGTTATTGCTACTATTTTTACCTTGCGTAATCAGTTTTTCAATATCAGCCGCTTTTGCATAGCTCAAGCGAATATATTCAGTTTGAAGAGGTGCCAATTTAACACTTTGTGCAATCGCTTTGGCTTCTTCTTCTTCTGCCTTAATTAACTCAGAAACAGGTGCAATCCAGATCACATTTCCATTACGACGTTTATCCAAATTTTTAGTTTTCAGTACGATATCTAAAGCTTGGTCCCAAGGTACATCTTTTAAACGCAGAGTAATATTACCTTGTACAGTATCAGCCGCTACCATATTGATACCAGTAAAGTCTGCAAGGAGCTGCAATACACGGCGTACTTCAATATCTTGGAAATCTAAAGAAATCTTATTACCTGTATAGATTTGTGATTTTGCTTTTGCTGGAGATTTATCCTCTGGACGTTTTAAACTAATCGTTAATTTATTTTCTGCTTGGTAAGCCATATACTCATAACTGCCTGCAGACTGAATGGTAATAACACCATTACCTTTATCATTATAAGCATCCACACTGGCAACAGGGGTAGCAAAGTCATTGGTATTTAAACGACGTGCCAAGTGAGCTGGAATTTTATTGCCCATTGTACGCACAACAATTTTACTGCCTTGTTGCTGCACATCAACAGGGGTATTACCTCCCAAAAGGTCAATGACAACCAAGCCCTCGCCATCCTTGCCTCGTTGAAATCCAATATTAGATACGCCTTGTTGAGGCTGACGTGCTACCGCAGGCGTATTCGTTGCCGATGGTCGAACTGAATTAATTTTGAGGACAAAAGTATTCCCTTCTATACGTGTAGTAAAAGCACCCGCATCTTTTAAATTCACAATCACACGGGAACGTTGATCATCCGCAGCAACCTCAATGGAACTTGCCTCGCTGGTTGAAACTGGTATCGAGGTCTGTTTTAAACTTTGTTGTGCCTTATCAAAATCAAGGATCAAACGGGAAGGTTGCTCAAGCTGATAGGCCTGTGGCTGAGGCGGCAAACCATTAAACATGACACGAATTTCTGTACCCTGATCGGCCAAATTCATTGGCACAATATTGGTCATACTCACTTGTGCTGATGCAACCTGCATGATTGCAATAGCAACAGCACCCATAGAAAACTGACGGAATGCATGATTCATGGTCTTCGCTTCCCCAAATAAAGAATCTTTAAACTGTTTTTTCATTGTTATTCCCTTAATCTACTGTGCTGGTCCAATTAAAACGAGTGTTCTAGGCCTTTCCACATAACCCTCTCGCCCATCTGGCACAATCTCCACCAAATCAATCTGAGTTGGACTAATTTTAATAATACGTCCCTGATTCATACCCAGATAACTACCTACCTGAACACGCTCAATCTGTCCATCAGGCGTTTGGATTAAGGCAATTGTATTATTGGATTTACCGCGCATACTGCCTTTCATATTCAGCGATTCCAAAGCATAACTCTCTAATGGCTGTGGCTGACGATTAAAATTAGGATAAACACGCTTACCTGCCATAATCTTAAGTTCAGCAGCCAGAGAACTTGGCATAAACGGGCTTTTTAACTGATGTGCTGCATAGTTAAATAATGGTACAGGTATAAATATAGGTGCAGGTTCAATCGGTAAAGGTGGCTGATTGCGAATTTCTGCCATCTGTTGATTGACTGCATCAATACGGGAATCACATCCGATCAATCCAACAGCGAATATCAATCCCAGGAAAATTTTATAATTATTCATTAATGTTGCCCCCCTTGTGCAGGTGGAGTACTTGTAGATGGATTGGCATCTGCTTGCTCATCCGCACCGACATAGCGATAAGTTTTTGCTTTTACCGTATAATTAATGACTGGAATATCAGATTTTTTCTCAGTATCTTGTTTTGCTTCAACCGTAAAATCATGCAGGGTCACAATACGTGGCAGGGCGGCAATACCTGTCGCAAATGCACCAAAAGCATGATAATCCCCCGTAGCTTCAATACTAATGGGCTGCTCAATGAAAAACTCTTGCTTAACTTCATTTTCCAGACGAATATTTTTAAACTTCAAGCCAGAGTTCACACCAGTTAAGTTAATGTCTTCAACCAGACTTGGAATTTCAGTCTCTTTAGGTAACTGTTCTAATTGCTGATTAAAGTTTGCTTCCATTTCTTGTAATTGTGTTTGATATTGTTGCAGATTACGTAATTTTGAGTCTTTTTCCTTAAATTCATTTAATAGACTTTGTTCTTTTGCCTGTGCATTTGCAATGGCTTCTAACTGTGACTTAATGACCACAAAATAACCAAGTGCCAGTACAGCCAAGAAGATAAAAATCCAGCAAGTAATCTTAACAGATAGGGGCCAACTGCCGTAATTATTCATATCCAACGTATTAAATTGTTGGAAGAACTGCTCTACAGTCATCTTCTTTTTCTTTATAGCCACCGTCTCTTGATTTAAATCATCTGACTTCTCTAAGTTCATTGCGCCACTCCTGATGCTGCTGGATCAGCTTCCGCAGTTGTCCCTATTTCCCCTAAATCCACGGTTACAACAAAGCTTCCATAGTTTTCTTCAACACGTGGCACAAGAGATGCTGCTGTTTTATCTTTTTTCTCTTCAGCTGCCAGAAATGAATTCATAAAGGCATTGCGATACCAAGGTGATGCCTCAAGATTACGCAACAGTTCAGCCACTGTATTTGGACTTTCCGCCTTTCCTTCAATGGTGAACTTATCCCCTGTACGGGTAAATTTAGTAAGATACATGGTTGGCGGTGTCACACGTACCAGTTCATCAACCAGACGCACGGTAATTGGACGTTGCCCCTGCAATCCCTGAATCAGCTTCATACGCTCGATAATTGCATTACGGCGCTCTTGCAGACCGTCTAGTGATTTTAACTGGGCATCCAGATTTTGGTTGGTACTGACAATCAATTGGTTGGCCTGTTCCTGATCATCCAGCTTCTGATCAAAATACACCCAACCAGAAAAGACTGATGCGACCCCTAATGCAGCAACCCCAACACAAAATGCAACAAATTTTTTCTTTCGTTGTTCTCTTAGCTCATCACGCCAAGGGAGTAGGTTAATCTTTGCCATTAATCAAAACTCCTCAATGCTAGACCACATGCCACCATTAATGAGGAAGCATCATTTTCAATTTTTTTAATGTCAATCTGGGGAGAAAAGCCCATTTGTAAAAACGGGTTGGCAATCGTGACGCGATAACCTAGTTTTTGTTGTAGTAATTTTGCCAGACCTGGGATATTCGCATTCCCGCCAGCAAGCAAAATATGATCAATTTCATTGAATTGAGAAGAAGAGAAAAAGAATTGAAGTGAACGAGCGGCCTGTTGAACTACTGCATCAAGGAATGGTTCCAGCACTTCAGTGTCATAGTCATCTGGCAATGTTCTTTCTTTTTTCGCACGGCCTGCCTCTTCGAAAGACAAACCGTAGCGACTCTGAACATCCTGAGTTAATTGTCGACCACCAAACACTTGTTCACGAGTATAAATAATCTTGCCTTTCTGCATAACAGACAAGGTCGTCATGGTATGACCAATATCCAAGATACCAACGGTATTTGCGCCCATTGGCAATGTATCGGCAAATACGCTAAAAGCACGTTCCATAGCATAGCTTTCGACATCGGCCACTTTAGCGACTAGACCAGCAAGCTCTAAAACTTCAACACGGGTATCCACATTTTCAGTTCGTGTTGCCACCAAAAGCACATTAACTCGGTTAGGGTTTGCCAGACGGTCGGGCAGAACCTCAAAATCAAGGCTGACTTCATCTAAAGGGAACGGAATATATTGCTCAGCGTCCATACGGATTTGAACTTCGCGCTCCTCATCCGACATATCAGCATCCATTTCAATGATTTTATGAATCACCATTGAGGTAGGCACCGCAATTGCCACATGAGTAGTGTGAGGGTTCGCAAGGTTAACGACTCTTTCAAGTGCGTCAGCCACTGCTTCTGGATTGAGAATGCTTTTTTCCACCACACTATTTTCAGGCAGTGGCATCACGGCATAACTTTCAACCCAATATCTACCGTTCTTTACAGAGAGCTCTAATAACTTAACAGTTGTCGAACTAATATCGACCCCTACTAACCCCTTACTTGGTTTACGATATAACCTGAGCACAGTTCTTTCCTATTTATTTTTTTATCCCCAAAAGTACAACTCACTAATCTGTTTTGGTCTTTAATTGATACGGATACAATATCTCATCTAACAATCCGTATGTCTAAAGGATATACTGACCACAATTAGTTTGCCATTCGCTCTTATTAAAACTTACTTATTATGAAAAAGCTATCCAGTTCTGGTATTGTTCGGCCATTTTTTTTGATCCTTATTATTATCTTAGTCTCACTTCCAATGGGATTTTATGGCATGTATCTCTATCTAGCACCCTCATTGCCAGATATGAGTTCATTAAAAAAGGCACCTTTATTAAAACCATTGCAAGTCTATACGGCGGATAACAAGCTCATTGCTGAGTATGGTGGCAAACTCTCCATTCCCGTAAAGTATGAGGAAATTCCTACCACCTTTATCCATGCTTTTCTGGCTGCTGAGGATTCCTCTTTTTTTGAACACAACGGTATTAGCTTCAAGGGCTTGGGCCGAGCCTTAACTGAATCCGTGACAGGTTCGGATGTGCAAACAGGCGGTTCAACCATTACCATGCAGGTGGCAAAAAATTATTATTTAAGTCCTGAAAGAACGCTGAGACGCAAACTGACTGAAGTTTTTCTTGCTCGCAAAATAGAGCAAAACCTGACCAAGCAGGAAATCTTAAGTTCCTATGTCAATAAAATCTTTTTAGGCAAAAATGCTTACGGCATCGCGGCGGCGGCAAGAATCTATTACAACAAAAATATTAATGAATTAACTACAGCACAAATGGCAATGATTGCGGGCTTGCCAAAAGCACCTTCCAAATACAATCCTGTGGTCAACCCAGAACGTGCGCTTGAGCGGAGAAACTGGATTCTTGGTCGCATGCTGCAATTGGGTTATATCAATCAAGCCCAATACCAGAAAGCTGTTGCCGAACCGATTAACCTCAACATGATTGACCGTTCCGTAAGCAACGTCTTTCCTTATGTGGGGGAAATGGTACGGGCCGAGCTGGTTGAGCATTTTGGTGAACAGGCAATTGATTCTGGCTATAAGGTCTATACCACCATTGACAGTAATCGCCAGCGTTATGCAGAGGAAGCTGTTCAGGAGGGTCTGGAAGCATATGACCGCCGTCATGGCTGGCGCGGTCCTGAAGCGCATGATAAACCACTCAACCAGTTTATGGCCTATGCCAATACTTATCCAGCAGAAGTAATTAAGGTCAATAATAATTCCTTTGATGCATTAATGCAGGATGGGTCCACAGTTACGGTGAATTGGTCAGGCATGTCCTGGGTAAGACCTTATCGTAATGCCAACAGTGTTGGTGGCGGTCCTTCAAATGCCTCACAAATTGTAAAAGTAAAAGATATCATTCGCCTGCGCCCAAATGAGAACAAGAGCGTCTGGTCTTTGGTTCAAGTGCCTAAAGTTCAGGGACAATTGATTGCCCTCAATCCAAATGACGGGGCAATTGAAGCGGTGGTTGGCGGTTATAACTTCTATCAATCCAAGTTTAACCGTGCTGTACAGGGCTGGAGACAGCCTGGTTCAACCATTAAACCTTTCGTTTATGCACTCGCAATAGAACGTGGCATGACCCCGTACACCATGGTGAACGATAGTCCAATCACCATTGGCAAGTGGTCCCCCAAAAACTCCGATGGACGTTATTTGGGGATGATTCCACTCCGTCGTGCACTCTATTTATCACGAAATACCGTATCAGTCCGACTGTTGCAAAATGTGGGTATTGAGCGTGCACGCCAACTGTTTATGGATTTTGGTCTGGAAGAGGAACAGATTCCCCGTAACTACACCATTGCGCTGGGAACCCCACAAGTACTGCCTGTACAAATGGCGACAGGTTATGCCACCTTTGCCAATGGTGGCTACCGAATCCAGCCCCATTTCATCAAGCGGATTGAAGATGCATCGGGCAAGGTGATTTACGAGACCAAGCCTGAGTATGCCTGTATTCCATGTATTAATGATCCCAATGCGCATAATGAGCCACAACCCGAAGAAGCTGAAAAACAGCAAGATGGGGACGTTAAGGAAATCACCAATCAAACTCTAGATGATGCAACTGCTGCTTCTGAAACCCAAATTACAGCTACAGACTCTGATAAAGCAAGCAAAACCAACAGTGACTATCGTCAGGCACAACGTATTTTAAAATCAAGCTCGGCCTATGACATGGCAAATATCTTACGTGACGTGATTCAGCATGGTACAGGTCGTGCCGCACTCAAAATTGGTCGTGATGATCTGGGTGGCAAGACAGGAACCACCAATGATGCCAAGGATGCCTGGTTCGCTGGGTTTAATGGAAAACTGGTTGCAATTGCCTGGGTTGGATTTGATCAGCCACGGACTCTGGGCCGCCGTGAATATGGTGGTGTCGCAGCCTTGCCTATCTGGACCAACTTTATGGCCAATTCACTCAAGGATACGCCATCTGCCTGGGTACGTCTGGATAAGGAGGCAAAAGAGCCTATTTCCCGCGATAAGCTACAGCAAGGCGACGACAAAAAGGAATATCGCGCCTCTCCACCGTTGGCACGTCCATTGTACCGTCCAGCACCACCAGTACCTGATCGCTCAGCACAAAATGACTTCTCAGACCTACCTGATTCAACCTCAGGTGAGGAGCAAATCATGCTGCCAACCCAAAAACAGCCACCAACAATGGGTTCCTCTCAACAGAATCCCCCACAAAGGGATCAGATTGAAAACCTCATCAATGAAATTCAGTAAAACAAACAGGCCATCAAATTGATGGCCTGTTTGTTTTCTGGAAAACATAAATTTGAAATGCGGCTGTCACTGCAAAATACTGTTGTTGCTCAATCGCCTTTCGCCGTTCTGGATTGGCTTTATATGCATAAGGGGTCATGGCAATCAGGTTCTTTAATGCCTGCTGATCCAATGACAAGGGTGCTTCAACAAGCTGTTCATGTTTCACTTCAAATTCAGCATTCAGTTGCTCAACAAATTTCTGCGGCTCATGCAGTTTGACCTGTTCAAATAATGCCTCACGCAATGCATAAAGATGTCTTGGTGCAGGTGTGGCAATGATTAGATAACCCTCATCTTTCAATACCCTTGTAATTTCCTGCTGAGGAATGGGACTAAATAGGCTGGTACAGACATCAATTGAATGATCCTGTACAGGCAATATTGCCCCTGTACCCACCACCCAGACTACCCGTGAATTGAGTTTTGCTGCCCTTTGCACTGCGGTTTTGGCAATATCAACACCAACACAGTGTTTTGTCCAAGGCTGCATGGCATGGGTATAGTAGCCCTCGCCACAGCCAATATCCAGAACCGCTTTTGGCTTGAGTTGTTGCAGCAACTCCACCATCACCTGCTGTAAGGGCTGATAAAAACCAGCCTGTAAAAATTCTCGGCGTGCCAGTACCGACTCTGGCGTATCCCCCGGTGTTTTACTGTGTTTATGCTGGACCACATGCAGATTGACATAGCCTTGTTTGGCCACATCATAATGATGCCCTTTTTCACATTGCCAAGAATTTGCGGCCAAATTCAATGCTTCGCGACAAACAGGACACATCAATACACTCATCTATTTTCTCCAAACATAAAAAAAGCTGGTATTCACCAGCTTCTCTCTTGAATCATGGCTTAACGTAATTTTAAGGTCATTAATCCCAACACAACCAGGAAAATGGTAATAATCCAGAAACGGATCACCACCTGGGTTTCTTTCCAGCCCTGTTTTTCATAATGGTGATGCAAAGGCGCCATGAGAAATACACGCTTGTTCCGCATCCGCAATGAACCAATTTGCAGGAACACCGAAACCGCTTCCATCACAAATACACCGCCCATAATCGCAAATACGATTTCCTGGCGAACCATCACCGCAATCGTTCCCAGCATTGCACCGAGTGCCAATGCCCCCACATCACCCATAAATACCTGTGCAGGATGTGCATTGTACCAAAGGAATGCCAGACCAGCACCCACCATGGCAGAACAGATCACCACCAGTTCCGATGTATATTTTACATAAGGAATATGCAGATAGTTGGCAAAACGGATGTCACCTGACAGATAGGCAAACACACCCAGACCTGCCGCAACCATGACAATTGGCATAATCGCCAGACCATCCAGACCATCGGTGAGATTCACCGCATTGGATGCTCCGTTAATCACCAAATAGGTAAAGCCAATAAATGCCAACCCTAATGGAACAGCCGAAAGTGGGATGGAAAGGTTTTTAAAGAAAGGGATCAACAAGTCCAGCATATTCGCAGTATAAACAGGATTATCCTGTTGTTTGGCAATCATATATAGGGCAATACCTGCACCAAGCGAAGCAACTGAAGTCCAAAAGAACTTTTTACGTGCAGGTAAGCCCGCATTGTCTTTATAACGAACTTTAATCCAGTCATCTGCCCAGCCAACCGCACCAAATACCACCATCACACCAAGAACAATCCAGACATAAGGATTGGATAAATCTGCCCAAAGCAGTGTACTAATGCCAATTGAGAGCAGGATCAAAATTCCCCCCATAGTTGGCGTACCCATTTTCTTGGCATGGTTTTCAGGTGCGAAGGAACTTACTGCCTGACCATATTTTAATGCCTGCAATTTACGAATCATCACTGGGCCTAATACCAGCCCAATTGTTAAGGCTGTCAGTAAGCTCAATAAAGAGCGCAATGTTAAATAACGAACAACTTGAAAGGAACTGTTATAGTCCGCCAATTGCTCAAATAACCATAACAACATTTAAATTTTCTCCATCAAATCCGCCATCAACGTTTCCATATGGGTATAGCGCGACCCCTTGAACAGGAAACTGATCGGCTGGTGTTGATGTGTTTGAACTAAATTAACTAAAAATGCTAAAGCCTCTGCCTGTGTTGCACATGCACATAACTTTTCTGAATGCGCCGAACCCTGCTGGGCTGCCGTGGCAAACTCACCCACAACAACCAAATGGTCGAGTGGCAACGCTGACAGATCACGACCCAGATCATGATGCTCCTGCCAACTGCTGTCACCCAATTCGCCAATATCTCCCATCACCATGACTTTTAAGCCCTGCTGCTGCAACAACACCTGTGCTGCGGCACGCATTGAAGTTGGATTGGCATTATAGGTGTCATCAATAAATAAACAATGTTGCTGCTGAATGAAATTCAGACGGCCTTTCGCTCCCTGCGCCTGCTCCAAACCCTGAACAATATCATCCAGTTCGATACCAATCGCCAAGGCAAAAGCCGTTGCCGCCGCTGCATTCTGCACATTATGCGCCCCTGCAAATGGCAGGCTCACTGCTCGGCTACCTTGCGGGGTATGCAGGTTAAATTGCGCAGACTGTGGATTAAGTTGAATTTCGCTTGCATACACATCACCGCCCTCGCCAAAACTCAGGATGGGGTGATTATCTGCATTTTGGCGAATGGTGGCCGTGAAATCATCATGTGCAGGGACAACTGCGCTACCATTTGGCAAGATATGTGTGTAGATTTCTGACTTGGCACGGCAAATTCCATCACGTCCACCAAACTCACCCAAATGTGCTGTTCCAATATTCAGAATCCCAGCCACATGCGGTTGTACCAAATTTGAGGTGTAATCAATCTCACCCTGATGACTGGCTCCCAACTCCATCACTGCATACTGATGTTCTGGACGCAGTTCCAGCAACATCATCGGCACACCTAAATCATTATTCAGGTTACCCCGCGTGATCAGGGTGGGCGCCAAACGAGATAGGATACTGCCCAGCATTTCCTTGGTGGTGGTTTTACCACTACTGCCTGTGAGGGCAATCACCTTGAGCTGTGGATTCTGCTGACGGCGATAGGCGCCAAGCTGCCCCAAGGCCACACGGGTATCTTTTACAACCAATTGCGCAATATCAACATCTATAGGACGTTCTACAATCGCAATTTGACAGCCTTGAGTCGCAACCTGAGCCACAAAATCATGAGCATCAAAACGCTCACCTTTCAGCGCAAGAAATACATCACCCTCTTCCGCATGACGTGAGTCAGTCAAAATTCGCTTAATTTCCCCTTGAGGAATCTTATGCTGATGCCATTCACCCTGAGTTGCCTGTTGAAGTTGCTCTGCGGTCCAGGGAGTGAGTGGAACGGTACTGGTGGTTGAGGTATGCATGGTTTTTATTTACCTTTTGACCCTATTGTGCAGGATAAGCCGAATCTACAGAATGTGACTGTGCAGCAAGCGCTGACTGTACTTCCACCACATCATCAAACCAGTGACGAACCCCATCAATTTCCTGATAGTTTTCATGCCCCTTGCCTGCAATCACCACAATATCTCCTGCCTGTGCATGTGCCACCGCAAATTTAATCGCTTCACGACGGTCATGGATTTCATGCACAATATGATCAGCAAAATCAATTCCCTGCTTCATATCTGTAAAAATCTGTTCAGGATTTTCAGTACGTGGATTATCAGACGTTAAAATCACAGGATTGGCATGATCCAGTGCGGCCTGAGTCATGAGGGGTCGCTTGCCTCGATCACGATCACCACCACAGCCAAATACTGCCCAAAGCTGTCCAGTGACATGCCGTTTTAAAGTGGTTAAAACCTGAATCAAGGCATCAGGGGTATGCGCATAATCTACCACAAATAAACGCTCGGCATCCTGTATCACCTGCATCCGCCCTGGTGCACCCTTGAGCTGTGGTACAAACTGCACCAGATCAGCCAGGGCAAAACCTGCATATTCTGCTGCAATCAGGCTCGCCAATAGGTTTTCAACATTAAAATGCCCAAGGAGTGGACTTTGAACTGTATAACGACCCGCTGGGCTAATAAGCGTAAAACTTGCCCCACTCAAACGGTATTGCAAATCGGCGATATGATAATCGGCATTTGTCTGGGTCAGGGAATAAGTCAAAATTTTTGGCTGGGATGGATTGGCTTTGGCTGCATCCAGCATGAGACTGGAATGGGTATCATCCAGATTAATGATGACGGCTTTTAAGCTTGTAAACCTGAACAGTAAGGCCTTTGCCGCAGCATAGGCTTCAAGTGTGCCATGATAATCCAGATGGTCACGGCTTAAATTACTATAAACCGCAATTTCAATCTCACAACCATTCAAACGGCCTTGCTCCAGACCATGTGAACTGGCCTCAAGTGCAACAAAACTGGCACCCTGTTTGGCATAGTCATGCAATGCGTTCTGCAACTGTAAGGCGTCCAAAGTGGTATGTGTTGATGGCGTAAGGTTTGGCAGAATGCCATTGCCTGTTGTTCCCATCACTGCACAGCCTTGGCGCTGCGAGCTAATCAGTTCAGCAATCAGGCGTGATATGGTGGTTTTACCATTGGTTCCTGTGACTGCAATGCCACGCAGCGCTGTTACAGGATCGACTACCTGTAAATATTGCTTCTGCCATTCACCCATTAAATAACGGACTTCGGGACAAACCCATTCATTTGCAAGACCTAGATCTGTTTCACTTATCACCGCCAATGCACCCGCATTCAAGGCATTCTCAGCAAATAGACGTGTTTTTTCAGGTTGGCTATAACTGTTTAAGGCAATAAAGATTTGCCCCGCTTCAAGCTTACGGCTATCCAGACAGAAGCCTTTAAACGGTTGTGTATACCAAGCCGCATCTATGCTGATTTGATGTATCTGTTGAAAACTAATCGACATAATTTACCTACGGATTGGGTTTTGTGGGGTATCGAGTGGCTTATCCAGTGGAACATTGAGCAGACGTAAAGACTCCTGCATTATTCGTGCAAACACAGGCGCGGCAACCAGACCTCCGTAGTAACGGCCTTGCGGATTTTCCACCACCACAATCATGGCCAAACGTGGATCACTAATCGGTGCAACCCCTGCAAATAAAGCACGATACTCATTATTGGAGTAGCCTTTACGGTCAGCACGCAACTTGTGTGCCGTACCTGTTTTACCCCCCACACGGTAGCCAGGAATATTGGCCTGGGTCGCTGTTCCGCCTGGCATGGTAACCTGTTCCAGCATCATCAACACTTGATCGGCAATTTTAGGATCAAGCACCTGTTTACCCTTAGGTGGCTGATCCAGTTTATGCAGACTTAATGGTACTTCCACCCCATGATTTGCCAACACGGCATAACCTTGCGCCAACTGCAAAATTGTTGCATTTAAACCATAGCCATAAGCCATAGTCCCCAATTGTGATAGATTCAACTTATCACCTGAGTACAGCAGACCTGCACTTTCCCCTGGAAATTTAACATCTGAACGATGCCCAAAACCGACCCGACGGAAGAACGAGGGTATGGCATCTTTAGGCAACGACAAGGCGAGTTTGGCTGACCCCACATTCGAAGATTTGACGATAATGCCTGTCAGGGTCAATGCACCATAGTTATGGGTATCGCGAATTGTATGTGAACCCAAACGCATCGAACCTGGTGAGGTGTTGACAATGCTGTTCGGCGTGTATTTGCCACTTTCTAATGCCGCCGCAACGGTAAACGGCTTCATGGTTGAACCTGGCTCAAACATATCAATGGCGCCACGGTTACGCATCGCGTCCTTATTGGAAAGCCCATTTTTATCATTCGGGTTATAGGATGGCCAACTGGTCATTGCCAAGATTTCACCCGTTTTCACATCCACCGCTATCGCGGTTGCTGAACGTGCATTGTTCGCCACCCCAGCGGCGGTCAGTTCACGGTACATAATGTACTGCAAACGTGAATCAATACTCAGGGTGATATTTTCGCCCGATTCAACTTCCTTAATGACTTCTGAAACTTTTAAACGGTTGCCTTTTTTATCCCGAATAATTTTTTGTTCGCCATCCAGCCCTGCCAGTTGCTTGTTCAACTGCATTTCCAGTCCCTCAATCCCTGTTCCCTCACTATTGGTCAGGCCAATAATCTGGGCATTAGGCTGGGGTTGCGGATAGTAGCGTTTATAACTTTTTTCCGCGTAGACACCCTGAAAGTTACGCTTAACAATTAAGTCAGCCTGTTGCGGTGGAATTTCTTTTTGCAGTACTAGATAACGTGACCGTGGACGATCATTCATCTGCTTTTTCAGGCTTTGACGATCGATACCCACTGCGTCTGCCAACTCATCCAGATTCAGGTTTTTATCAGGCAATTGACGTTTTAATTTACGACTGGTGGGATCTTTTTTAAGTTCAGCCATCGTTTCATCATAAAGCTGTTTGGCTTCCCAATAATCCCTTGGGTCGATGACAATCTTCATAATCGGGGTGCTGATCGCCAGTGGCACACCATGACGGTCGCTGATCACTCCACGCATTGCTTCTAAACGTTCAGTCCGCAGAATATTGGCATTGGCCTTGTTCTGCAAGAAATCCTTATTGACCACCTGTACATAAAAAGCGCGCGCCACAATCACCACAAAGCACAGCAGCACGGTTCCCCAAAGCAAGTAAAATCGCCACATATCCAGCGCAAGGGTGGGTCTTTCCGAAATGGACTGCTGTTTTTTTCGTATTGGTTTGCTTCGCTTATCTGCCATACAGCATGCCTTATTTGTCTTGCTTTGAAGTCATAGGTAAAGAAATCACAACCGTTTGTGCCGCAGGCGGTGAAAACATGCGCAGTTGCGTGACCGCACGGGAACCAATCTGTGCCGTGGCACCAAAGGTTTGTTGCTCAATCAGCAAACGGCCCCACTCTGCGTTTAAGTCATCCTTTTCTCGCATGTAGGCACTTAAGTCACGATAATCATGGCGATACTCAAATACCTGAAACACCACCATCATTGCACTGACAAACACCAGTGCAACAAGTACAGCGTAAACAACGACCTTTTTTAGTCCCTTGCTGCCGCTTGATAAAATATCATCATTATTGTTGTTATTCATTGTTTGCCTTTCTGCTCTAAACGCTCCGCCACGCGCAGCCATGCGCTCCGCGAACGGGGATTTGCCTTGATTTCCGCTTCACTGGCGCGAACACGTGAAACTTTTTTTAAACGTCGGGTATCCACCTGTGCCTGTGGCATGCCCCAGCCTGAATCTTCAGCCAGACTCGATTCTTTTTGAATAAACTGCTTGATTAAACGGTCTTCCAGAGAGTGGAAGCTGATCACCGCCAACTGCCCTGTTGCCTTGAGCAATTCTACCGCCTGCGGCAGGAATTTCTCAATATCATCCAGTTCCTTGTTAATGGCAATACGAATGGCCTGAAAGCTACGGGTTGCGGGATGCTTATGCTTTTCCCATTTTGGATGTGCGGTTTTGACAATTTCAGCAAGCTGCGCGGTGGTGGTGATTTCACCCGCCTGCTTAATCGCCCTGGCGATACGGCGACTGTAACGCTCCTCACCATATTGATAGATAATATTGGCCAGTTTTTCTTCTTCGATTTCAAGCAGCCATTGTGCTGCTGTTGGACCTTGCGAATTATCCATCCGCATATCCAGTGGCCCATCCTGCATAAAGCTAAAGCCACGCTCTGCCTGATCCAGCTGCGGCGATGACACGCCCAAATCCGCCATAATGCCATCGACTTCAGTAATGCCGATTCTGGCAAGCTCCGCCTGAATATCGGCAAAACTGGCATGGATGATCCTGAAACGGGAATCTTCCTGTTCCAGTTGTGCCGCAACCTCAAGCGCTTGGGGATCTTTGTCAAATGCGTAAACACGCGCATTCTGATCCAGCTTTGAAAGTAACAGTCGGGTATGTCCGCCACGACCAAAGGTGGCATCGACATAAATGCCTGTGTCGCGACCTGCCAATACGCCATCAACGGTTTCATGAAGTAAGACAGAAATATGCGACATAAGAAATAGATCAATAGCTAAAAATGTAACTGCACATTATTACCTTGTTTTATGCCAGTACCAAACGACTTTTTGTAGAGAATTCTTAAATTTCTATAGATAAAACCGTTTTCTTCATCTTTTTTGCAAAAAAAGCAAATACATGCTGTGTATTTGCTTTTCACGTTTATTGACGCTGCTTTTGTTCTGAGTGTTTATTGCTTCTCTGAATAAATCTGGTCGAAGATCGCACCATTTACAAAATGGGTTTTCTGCGCCTTTGCCCATCCACCGAACACATCATTAATGCTAAACAGCTTAATTTTTGGGAATTGTGCTGCATATTTTGTCGCAACCTGAGGATTACGGGGACGGAAATAATGTTTCGCCGCCAGCTCCTGTCCCAAAGGTGAGTACAGGAAATTTAAATAGCCACGCGCCAACTGGCGGTTTCCATTTTTATCCACGGTCTTATCCACGATGGCAACCGAGGGTTCTGCCAAAATTGAAATGGAGGGATAAACAATTTCATATTTATCCTTGCCGAGCCCCTGAGTCGCCAATAAAGCCTCATTTTCCCAGGACAACAGCACATCACCAATGCCACGCTCAGCAAAGGTGGTTAATGAACCACGCGCACCAGAGTCCAGCACCTTGACATTTTGATACAGCTTTTTCACCAGATCACGCGCTTTTGCATCATTCCCACCTGGCTGCTTCAATGCATAGCCCCAGGCAGATAAATAAATCCAGCGTGGCGCACCCCCTGTTTTTGGATTGGGGGTAATAATTTCCACACCCTCTTTGGTCAGGTCATTCCAGTCCTTGATGTTTTTAGGATTACCTTTACGTACCAAAAAAACCACGGTTGAGGTATACGGTGCGGAATTATCCTTGAACTGTTTTTGCCAGTCCTTTCGAATCAGGCCTGCATTGGCAATTTCATCAATATCATTGGCCAGCGCCAAGGTCACCACATCCGCCTGCAAACCATCAACTACAGACCTTGCCTGTTTGCCAGAGCCGCCATGAGATTGCTTAAAGTCAACTTCCTGACCTGTACGTTGTTTCCAGTATTGCCCGAATGCCTGGTTGTATTCCTGATAGAACTCGCGTGTTGGATCATAGGAAACATTCAGGAAAGTTGTTGCCGCATGTGCCACTCCACCCAGGCCCAATGCCAATACAGCAGTCGCAATTAATTTTTTCATTGACCAATTACTCGTTTTTCGCCCCATTGACGACCACTATATTTCTTTATAATTATTTTACAATCATATGGTTATACCAATAATTTGTTTACTATCCAGTTTTAGAGATATAGTAAAACCGCCTACACTTAGTAAAAAAAAAGCTAAAATTGATAAAGTTTAATAAAATAAAGAATAATGACACTTCTTCACGCTTTCTACATATTTGCCTGCTAAATTTAACTTGCACACAAAGTAGCTACACAGCTATAAATATTGGACATAAAATTAATGGAACTTTATCTTTTTTTGCAAAAATGTGATGCCATTCCACTTTTTCATTAATATTTATGTTTAAATTGTATCATTAAAGCAATAGTATATTTGCTTAGTTAGTCTTTTAGACTCGAAATCATGTAGGGGCGTATCAATGCGAGCATTAAAATTAAAAAAAACACTATGCTTAAGTCTATTTTTGGCATGTTCAGTCCAGTTCGGGCATGCTGCTGCAATTAAAGAAAGCAGTAACATAAAAACGATTGATAAATCGACCTCATCTTCACTTATCGGCAAGGCGCTGGATCAGCAAAAACGCAACATCAGTATGATTCCAGCGACAGATGATGAATTGAAAATGCTGAACACCATCCGCACCACGCCAACACAGAATTTCTTTGCAACGCAGAACCAGCGTTTTTCACGTTTTGTGCAGAGCCTGTTCCAGCAGCAAAATTCCTGATTTTTTAAATATGTAGTCCCCTTGCATGTTTAAATGAGCCTAGTCATGTCGTGACTAGGCTTTTTCGTTATAATAGTGTCAATTTTATTTTAAAAACTCATTTCTCTATGAAAGTTCGTACCCGTATTGCTCCTTCTCCTACAGGCTTTCCGCATGTAGGCACTGCATATATTGCGCTGTTCAACCTGTGTTTTGCCAAACAGCATGGTGGTGAGTTCATTCTCCGTATTGAGGATACTGACCAGCTTCGCTCAACACCAGAATCTGAAAAGATGATTCTGGACTCTTTGCGCTGGCTGGGTCTAAACTGGTCGGAAGGTCCTGATGTTGGCGGGCCGCATGCGCCTTACCGCCAGTCGGAACGGATGGGAATCTATAAGCAGTATGCTCTGGAATTGATTGAAAAAGGTCATGCTTTCTACTGTTTTGCAACCGCGGAAGAACTTGACCAGATGCGTGCGGAACAGCAGGCGCGTGGCGAAACACCAAAATATGATGGTCGTGGGCTAAAATTATCTCAGCAAGAAGTGGAACGTCGTCTTGCTGCGGGCGAGCCCCATGTGATCCGCATGAAAGTCCCTGAACACGGTGTATGTAAGATCAATGACCTGTTGCGTGGTGAAGTGGAGATTCCATGGGCACAGGTGGACATGCAGGTATTGTTAAAAACTGATGGCTTGCCGACCTACCACCTTGCCAATGTGGTTGACGATCACCTGATGGAAATCACCCATGTATTGCGTGGTGAGGAATGGCTACCTTCCGCACCAAAGCACCAGTTACTGTATCAATATTTTGGCTGGGACATGCCAACCCTGTGCCACATGCCTTTATTGCGTAACCCAGACAAATCAAAATTGTCTAAACGCAAAAATCCAACCTCCATCAACTATTATCGCGACATTGGCGTGTTACCAGAAGCTCTACTCAACTATTTAGGCCGTATGGGCTGGTCAATGCCAGATGAGCGTGAGGTGTTCACCTTAGGGGAAATGGTGGAAAACTTTGATGTACAGCGTGTTTCACTGGGTGGTCCAATCTTTGATGTTGAAAAACTCAACTGGCTGAATGGTCAATGGATCAAGGCACTGACTCCTGGACAATTGCTGGACCGTTTACTGGCATGGAAAAATGACCGTCAAACGCTGGAAGATATTGCCGCCGCCATTCAGCCACGTATTAACCTGTTGTCTGAAGCAGTAAACTGGGCAGGTTTCTATTTTAACCACATGCCTCAAATTAGCAAGGAGCAGTTTGAAAGCAAGAAATTGTCTGAAGAACAGGTTCGCCAAAGTCTACAGTTTGCCATTTGGCGTCTGGAAAGCCAGTTCACCTGGAACAATGACACAGTCAGCCAGACCCTGATGGACCTGGCAAACCAGATGGAAGTGAAGCTGCGTGACTTCATGCCTGCATTCTTTATTGCGATTGCAGGTTCAACCAGCTCCACGCCTGTCATGCAATCCATGGTGACTATTGGGCCTGACCTGACCTTTGCCCGTCTACGCCATGCGCTTGAGATTATTGGCTCTCCAAGCAAGAAAGAACTGAAAGTTTGGGAAAAGTTGAATGAAACGCTGAAATTGCCGAAAAATGATGCAAACAGTGAAAATTAATTCAATCTAATCATTGACGTGTGATGGCAATCCCCCTAAGATTGCTGTCACACATACTGGGGTCATAGCTCAGTTGGTAGAGCGCTACAATGGCATTGTAGAGGTCAGCGGTTCGATCCCGCTTGACTCCACCAAGTTTCTTATGTGTATTTTTCATCTGCGCCATGCAGATAAATGACTGCCTCACCTGTCCCTATCGTCTAGAGGCCTAGGACATCGCCCTTTCACGGCGGTAACCGGGGTTCGAATCCCCGTAGGGACGCCATATTCTGTTTATCCAATAATTATACTTTTCTCTCAATCTTTCCATTATTCAGATTGCACATTTCCGAATTTTCCATAAAATAGCCGCTTCTCCATGCCTGGACAAATTGTGCTATGCAATCTTCCAACTCAAATGCGAATTCAGAAACCAAGGCACTGAAACGTGCGATGAGTACCCGCCATTTAGTCATGCTTTCTTTAGGTGGTGCAATTGGTACAGGTCTATTTCTTGGTTCTGGTGAAGTCATCGCCCAAACAGGTCCAGTAGCTGCCATCATTGCCTATATTTTAGGTGGCCTGATCGCCTATATGGTCATGCTCTGTCTAGGTGAACTGGCGGTACACATGCCTGTAGCGGGTTCCTTTGGTGCATATGCGCAAAAATACATTGGTCCAGGTACGGGATACATGATTTCCTGGGTCTACTGGCTGACATGGACCGCAACCCTAGGGACCGAATTTACGGCTGCGGCCTTGCTGATGCAGGAGTGGTTTCCACATATTTCCATGTGGATCTGGACCATTATCTTTGCCATCACCATTTTTGCATTAAACCTCAGCTCAACCCGTATTTTTGCTGAATCTGAATTTTGGCTGGCACTGGTTAAGGTGGTGACTGTGGTTGCCTTTATTATCCTGGGTTTGCTGGCAATTTTCAGCCTGATTCCTTTCCACGGTGCCGAGTCTGCCCCCTTATTCCACAACCTTACTGCACAAGGCTGGTTTCCTCAGGGACTGGTTCCAATTTTCACCACCATGCTGATTGTAAACTTTGCCTTTTCAGGCA
This sequence comes from Acinetobacter sp. CIP 102129, assembly GCF_000368305.1. Taxonomy (NCBI): domain Bacteria; kingdom Pseudomonadati; phylum Pseudomonadota; class Gammaproteobacteria; order Moraxellales; family Moraxellaceae; genus Acinetobacter; species Acinetobacter sp. CIP 102129. Next base: position 262,607 of record NZ_KB849340.1, on the reverse strand, counting down.
CTGAACTGATTGGAGTGGCAGCAGGTGAAACCAAAGACCCTGCGGTGAATGTGCCAAAAGCCATCAACGCCGCAATCTGGCGGTTACTGATTTTCTTTGTCGGCACCATCGTGGTGATTAGTGCCTTATTGCCATTTCAGGTTGCAGGCCTGGGTGGTGAAAGTGTAAGCAACAGTCCTTTTGTGACTGTGTTTAACTACATTGGTATTCCTTATGCCGATGACATTATGCGCTTCGTGATTATTACCGCACTGTTGTCTGCCGCCAATTCTGGTCTGTATGCAGCATCACGGATGATGTGGTCATTGTCCGCCCAGCGCCAGCTTCCACAGGTGTTCTCACGCCTGTCAAGTAGCGGCACACCTATAATCGCGCTGGTGGTCACTATGTTTGGTGCAATTCCAGGACTATTATCAGAGCATTTTGCCCCTGAAACCATTTTTAAGAATTTACTCGGTATTGCCGCTTTTACTATGGTGATTGTGTGGATGAGCATCTGCTGGAGTCAGTTCAACTTTAGACGTGCATGGTACAAGGCTGGTCACTCCGCAAAAGACCTCAAGTTTGCTGCGCCACTTTATCCGATTGTTCCGATTTTGGGTTTTGTCTTCTGCTTTATTACAGGTTTAAGTATGGCGGCAGATCCTGAAATGCAGGCTGGCTTTATCGGATGTTTACTGTTTATTGCAGCCTGTTATCTCAGCCATTATATTTTCTATCGTGACCGTACATAAAATTGGCTCAATAAAAATGCACTTGCACTTCGCCAAAGCTTCAATCGCTTTGGCTTGCTCAAGTTGCATTTTTTATCTCCATAAAAGGTGATTTGGCTGAAACAACTGACCTTAAAACCATTTTTGCTTATTTATTCCGCACAACGCTTTATTTTTAGACACCCACAAGATTTTTTTAGATTTTCTTTAGAAAAGTGTTTGACACCCTATGCAATTCAACCTAATATACGCCCACCTCTGAAACGTCCCTATCGTCTAGAGGCCTAGGACATCGCCCTTTCACGGCGGTAACCGGGGTTCGAATCCCCGTAGGGACGCCAAATTCTAAAAAAGCCACTGCATTGACAGTGGCTTTTTTATTGGACATATGCAATTTACAGGGCGTATACAATACGCCCCTACCCTAATCTGTTCCGATGCCAACCTGTACTTCCAGCCGTCCTGACTGTACCCGTAAGCCACGGATCTCAAACTGGTCCACCAGTTGCTGTACCAGCTCACGGCTTTCCTGCAAAATGTTCAAACCAGGCAGGATGCTAAAATCAGACAGACTGAGCAGTTTATCAACCATCCATGAACGGTTGTTAATGAAGTCAATAAAGCCCGCTTCCTCAAGGTCGATATACCATAAACGATGCCCCTCTTTCTGGATGCCTGGCACATCACGGATCAGGTGATTAATTAAAAAGGGAATCGGCAAGGAATTAATGACTTCAAAGCTGACATTACCCACCCGACGTGCCGCCCAGTTGGTTAGCGTGCCACCATGACGGATTTGCAGGTCCAGATGTTCATCAATCTGGCGTAAACGCAGATACTTTTCCTGACCAATGCGACATTCCAGCACATTGAACTCAAGTGAAAGACGATAGAGAAAACGGCGGTAATGCCCGTCCAGTTCAATGTGAAAACGGTCATTGCCACATTCCACCTTGATATCATCAATTTCCGCCCGATTGATGCGTTTACGCAATTGGCTGTTCAATAACATTTCAGGCAAATACAGGGTAATTGCCCCCTTACCCAGAGATGCCCTCGCCATTGCCAGTGCAACCTGACGTGCTGCCTCACTAGTCTCGGAAACCATGTCACGCACGGAGTTACGCATTCCCTCCACTCCCCGTTTGGTATGGTGAGTCACATGATCCAGGGCAGCGTCTGCGACACCTGCTATGTTACGGGATGTGTCAGTGGCAAACTCAACCGCATCCTGCGCGTGTTGCAGGGTCTTGTTGATCAGCCGACGTGACAGCGATGGTTTTTCACCCGATTCATCTGAGTCTGCTGGCATAATATCAAACATTGCCTTTTTATCATCTTGTCGATTCAAGATGTTCTCCCTCTTCCCTTTCTTACTGGCCCATTTCTATGGGCTACACTCTACTTTCTAAACTTATTCAACGTTTTTTCTAGATTAGCATGCAACGCATGGCAAATTGCGTCTTTTTGTTGCGTAACTTCAAATTATTTAATGCACCAGACATACAATCTCTAATAAAAAAAACGTTACTTTTCATCTTCTTTGATAGATGTGGTTTCAGGCTGTTCTGGTCGTACCCACACCTGTTCCAGACGGATGGTTTTATACTTTTCCAAAGCCTGCTGGAGTAACTCGATCTTTTCTTTCGCCTCCTCAAGCTGAAAATAAACAATTTCCCTCAGCGCCACCCATGCAGCCTGCATCCTGTAAAAATCATTGCCCTTTTCCAGTTTTTGCTGCATCCAGTTAAACAGACCCTGAGCCCGCTGCTGCTGTTCAAACTGATAGGCAAACAGCCCACTTGATAGTGCTCCCTCAATCGTCTGTTCACTTAACAAACCTTGTAGCTGCTGCAATCGTTTAGTTTGTTGCTCAAGGTAAGTCTTTAACACATCCTGATGGAACCACTGGGCAAATGCAGTCATTTCTGCAACCACCACATCCCGCTGCTCATATAAGGCCGTTCTTTCAGGATGGTGTTTATCCAGGCGAATATCGCCTAGATAGGCCATTAAGCCATGCTCCAGAATGGTCTGGATTGAACCGAGATTTAAACAGCTCTCATGCAATGCCTCTGTATTGGTCAGTGTTGTTGTTAATTGCTCGGGTTGGTTCAATAATTTCAAAATATCAGGATTGGCCTGAACAGCAAGCCATAAACGCCCAAGTTGTTGTTCAGCATTATCCTGTGTGATTGTCGAATCATTTTCAGGATTTAAAATACGTTTTAACGCTGCCTGCATGTTATGTGAATAAACCAGGCTCGCAACAATGATCTGATCCATTAAAAGCTGGGGCGCACTGGCAATCACATCCTGACTATAAGGAAGATGCAACTCTCTTCCACCCAGTATTCCTCCCAAGGATTTCCCCAGTGAATTTAAACCACGTCCAACATCCGCCAGAATATTGGTTTCAGTTGCCCGTGTCTGCAAGATGTTGGCGGGTAACAACAGGCCCACTGCCCGTTGCAACAGCATGGCATGGGTTTTCTGGTCAATCACTTTGCCAGATTGGTTTAACAACTCAACTGCATATTCCACATCACTCAGCTGTGGCTTATATTCAGGCTGGTTCCGCTTAAGCAGGCAGTCGATATAGCCATAAAAGGCAACTTCATTGCGCTGGGTGGATTGTTGCGCTGCCCATTCATATTGCGTGATGGCCTGCCTATATTGCCCTGCACCTGCATAGGACTTCGCCAGTGCCACCGCATGCTGGGCACTTGGATATTTCTGCTGAAAATGATGAAGCAAATCCAGTTTAGGCTGCTGGTCCAAACATAGGTCGAGTTGACGCAAATAGAGGTTGATTTGCTGCTGAGTGGGTTGTGGCGTAATGAAGTTTAGTCGATACATCAGGCACTGTTCATACCAGGCATATTTTCTGGCATGGCTTTCATAGGCAGGAATAAACTCATCCTCAACCAATTGAATCAGTTGTGTTGAATACAGAATGTCCTCTTCTGTCTCATGTCTGAATTTCCACTCTTTTGGCAAAGACATCTTAAAGAGCCGTAAAAAGAAGTTGGCACTGAGATCAGGACTTTCCATACTCACCAGCATCAACTTGTCCTGAGTGGAAAGATGTTCCTTTCCCTTTGCAATCCGAGACAAACGCAATTTTAACAGCTTCGTTGGGAGCATAGTTCTGTTACATTTTGTACTTATATAAAAGTAAAATATCACGAGCTGACTGAGTTCAGCAAAAGTTTATGATCACTGTCATGCTGATTTGCTAATAAAGTACATATTAGCCCACGTACCCTACAAAATTAAGAAAAAGACTGCCGCTATTCGACAGATGCAGCAATGGCGTTGATGAATATCATTGATAAACATCCTGATATTTTGACCAGTTAATATAAAAAAGCCATTACATCTAGAGTAGTAATAGCTTTTTATCAGTTTAAATCAATAATTTGTATAACGAAATCCTTGTGACTCCATACAATCGCTGACCATTGCATTTCTCTCATTTTGCTCTACTTTGGCAGCTCGTACTTCATAACGGCATTTTGCCAATGTGCTATTCATATCAAATGGAGTTATGCCTGCTTTTCGCCACATCGGTTGAGCCGAAGAACAACCAACAAATGTACTCATCGCCAAAATCATGCCAATAGCTAAAATACTTACCTTCATCAAAACCCCCATAAATCGGAACAAAATATACGAATATCGTAATTTTACGTAAACCGTAAAAACATTCAACATTAAATATACGAATTTCGTAACTTTTACAATGTATGGCATGCTGGAATGATTGAAGATACAAAAGCATGATTTTGTAGAAGATTAAAAACAACACGTAAATTCAAAAAAATTTCACAAGAACAATTAGGCATTACCATTGGTTTAGATGAATCCTGTCCCAGTGCTAGAATCAGCCGCTACGAAAATGGCATCCATACCATTGAGTACAATACAGCCGAAAGAATTGCTCAGGTTCTGGATGTACCCTTAGCTTATTTTTATGCCGATACCGAAGAATTCGCTGAATTGACCAACATCTTTGATCATCAGGATCATGAGAGACAGCAGCGGCTTTTGAACTTTGCACGCAGTTTAGGGAATTAAAATTCTCCCATTTCTGCTTTTGCATAATTTTAGTTAAAATAGCCAAAACACTATAGGAATCCTCTATGCAATACCGTTGCCCTAAATGTCTAAGCGTGAAAATTATGCCTGTCAGTCAGGGTGCCAACAGCCCTCGTCCCAACGTACCAAAAAGCCTGGTGCTTCTCGTTCCCGCCATTTTTATTTTACTGGTTTTGGTGCTGATCAGTGTTGGGATGTGGGTTTTTGGTAATGGTGCAGGACAAACACTGCAAATCGCAACCGTTGCGGTATTTGGTGTCTGTGTAATTGCAGGTGTTCTGTTCTGGCGTGATCTGCCAGATTTTAAAATCTCCATGCAGGCCTTTATGCAGGCACAAAAGCACTGGAAATGCCGTGACTGCAATCACCAATGGCAGAATTAAACCACATAAAAGAAGTAGGTTTCACATCAGCTTAATGCTGATGTGAATGACCATGTTCCTCATCTTCATCATGTTGATGCGTATGCTGACAATTCATTTCAGCATCATCTTCAATTTGTAAGGTCACCTCGGCAATACCATGCTCGTGCGATAGCATCTCTGCTGCGGCATAATGCAGCTGTTTTCGGTCAGCATTTGGCGCGAACAGATGTACAGTCAGGTGAATATTTTTTGAAGTGATCGCCCAGACTTTCAATTGATGGATACTTTCAACCCCATCCAGCGCCAGTAAGTCATTACGCAGCTTTTCAATATCCACCTCTTCAGGCACACCCTCCAGCAAAATATTAATACTTTGCTTAAGCAGAATCCATGTTCTTGGCAACACCCAGAAACCAATCGCAACTGCAATAATGGTATCGACCCAATACCAGTTGGTGAAATAGATGATCACCGCACCAATAATGACACCCAGGGAACCCAAAGCATCACTGAGCACTTCTAAATAAGCACCTTTCATGTTCAAACTTTCAGTTGCACTCGACATCAAAATTTTCATTGAGATCAGGTTAATCACCAATCCAATTGATGCAACAATCAGCATCCCCAAACTCTGAATTTCAGGCGGCTGGGTAAAACGCTGGTAGGCCTCATAAAGAATATACATCGCCACAAAAAACAGCATAGAGGCATTAAACAATGCCGCCAAGATTTCAAAACGCTGATAACCAAATGTGCGTTTATTATCTGCTGGACGTTTAGCGATTTTAATCGCAGCCAAAGCAATCGCGAGTGCTGCCGCATCAGTAAACATATGCGCTGCATCGGACAGCAATGCCAAACTTTGTGTAATTAAACCCGCAATAACTTCGACGATTAAAAATGTTGTTGTCAGCACCAACGCAATCGTCAATTTTTTTGCGTTGCCTTCAGTAACTACAGCATAACTATGATCATGCCCTTGATGTCCACTCATGTTGGACTCCTTATCATTATCGGCGTAAAACCCATAGGGGTTTTACAAGTCAGCCAAAGTTGAAATGCTTTGGCTGGTTTAGTTTCTTCTTAATAAAATGCTTTACTAAGAAGATAGCATAAATGGATTAGATTGCGGTTTCCTGACTTTTTGCTTCCTTAGCTTCATTCATCCAGCGATAAACTACAGGCAAAATCAGCAAGGTCAGCAAAGTCGATGAAATAATTCCACCAATCACTACCGTTGCCAATGGACGCTGCACCTCTGCACCAGTACCAGTCGCAATTGCCATTGGAATAAAGCCAAGCGAAGCAACAAAAGCCGTCATTAATACAGGACGTAATCTTAAGATTGCTCCCTGCCATGTGGCTTTATGCACATCAAACTGCTCACGAAGTTCTTTAATAAAACTCAGCATCACAAGACCATTCAATACAGCGACACCTGACAGTGCGATGAATCCCACACCTGCCGACATTGACAGTGGAATATCCCGAAGCCAAAGTGCAACCAAACCACCAGACAATGCGAATGGCACGCCGCTAAAGACCAATAAACTTTCTTTAAAGTTATGGAACACAGCCATCAATAAAACAAAGATGGTAATTAACGCGAGTGGAATCACGATCTGCATACGTGCTGCAGCAGAAGCCAAATTCTCAAACTGCCCACCATATTCCAACCAATATCCCGCAGGCAAAGGTTGTTGTTTAAGGGTTGCTTGTAACTCTTGGACAAATGAACCCAAATCACGCCCTTCCACATTGGCAGTCACAATGACACGACGTTTACCATTTTCACGTCCGACCTGATTCATACCTGAAATGGTTTCCACCTTGGCAATATCTTGCAACTGGATCAAACCACCATTCGGCAATTGAATAGGTAACTGCGCTAAGTTCTGTGCTGTGCGTTGTTCATCGGGTAAACGGATTTCAAAATCAAAACGGCGGTCACCTTGTAAAATCTGACCGACATTCTGACCACCGACACTCGCTGCAACAACATCTTGAATCGATTTCACAGATAAGCCATATTGCGCTGCAAGTGCATTATTGATATCGACATTGAGTACAGGCAAGCCCGTCGTTTGCTCAACCTTAACTGCAGTCGCTCCCGAGATTTTCTGGACTTGTTGCGCAATTGTCTGTGCTTGAGTATTCAGCACATCCATATCATCGCCAAAGACTTTGATCCCGACATCACTACGTACACCTGAGATCAATTCATTAAAACGTAGTTCAATCGGTTGTGAAAACTCACTGTTGTTGCCTGGAATATTTTCCAGAAATGCCTGCATCCGTGTCCGTAACTCATCAATAGTTTCCTTTGGATTTTCCCACTGATCTCGTGGTTTTAATAAAATCACCGCATCGGAAATATTGGGTGGCATTACATCCGTTGCAACTTCAGCCGTACCTGTTCGAGCAAAAACAGCTTTAACTTCTGAGAAATTCTTTAAGATTAGTTTTTCAGTGTTTTCCTGCATTCTTAAAGATTGTTCCAAACCTGTACTTGGAGAGCGCATTTGCTGTAAAGCAAAATCCCCTTCACTCAATTGTGGTGCAAACTCACTACCAATTTGCGTGGTCAATACACCAGTCAAAACTAAAATACTCACCGCTAAAGTCACAACCACCATCTTAAATTGATATGCCCAATCTAGGATTTGTTGATATTTTCTTTTTAGCGCTTGCATCCAACGAGATTCTTTTTCTTTCACCTCACCTGTAATAAATAACGCCACAGCCGCTGGAACAAAAGTCACCGACAAAATCATCGCACCCAGCAATGCCATTACCACCGTCATTGCCATTGGATGGAACATTTTCGCTTCTACACCTGTCAAAGCAAAAATGGGTAGATACACCACCATAATAATGGCCTGACCAAACAGGAGTGGTTTACGTGCTTGCTTGGCTGCCAAAAAGACTTCTTTAAAGCGTTCTTGTCTTGTTAATAATCGCCCTGCATGATGTTGGGCTTCTGCGAGCCGTCGAATACAGTTTTCGACAATCACTACCGCACCATCGACAATAATCCCGAAGTCTAATGCGCCTAGACTCATCAAATTGGCACTAATATTTTGCTCAGCCATTCCTGTTAATGTAAACAACATCGAAAGCGGAATGACACAGGCAGTAATTAAAGCTGCACGAAAATTACCTAAGAACACAAAGAGAATCACGATGACGAGGATCGCACCTTCAACCAAGTTCTTCTGAACCGTTTTGATGGCTTTATTGACTAAACTGGTACGATCATAAACCGTTTCAATTTCAACCCCTTTGGGTAAAGTCGGCTGAATTTCTTGAATTTTTGCATCTACCGCTTGGGCAACGGTACGACTGTTTTCGCCCATCATCATCATGGCGATACCTAATACCGTTTCTTCGCCATTATAGGTTGCAGCACCTGTACGTAAATCATGCCCAATCGCAACCGTTGCAATATCGGCTACACGTATAGGTAAACCATTTTTGACACTTACGGTAATATTTTGGATATCTTCAACAGTGCTCAACATGCCCGGAACACGGACAGTAAGCTGCTGACCATTTTCCTCAATAAATCCCGCACCACGGTTTTCATTATTTTCCTGTAGAGCTGTTTGAAACTCTGTCAGTGAAATTTGAAGCTGCTGCAAACGTTTTAAATCAGGAGAAACGATATAGGTTTTGTTGTAACCACCAATACTATTGATTTCAGCTACACCTTTCACTCGCTGCAATTGCGGACGCACAATCCAGTCTTGGATCTCGCGCAAATCCATAGCAGTATATGGCGTACCATCTTCTTTTTTGGCATCAGGTTTAGCTTTAATCACCCACTGGTAAATTTCGCCCAAGCCCGTAGAAACAGGTGACATGAGTGGATCAACTGCATCTGGCAACTGCCCATCGGCTTCTTGCAAACGTTGATTAATTAACTGTCTCGCCCAGTAAATATCAGTGCCATCTTTGAAAATAATAGTGACTTGCGATAAACCATAACGTGAAATTGAACGAGTTTGCTCTAAGTTTGGAATCCCTGCCATGGCGGTTTCAATCGGATAGGTAATCCGCTGTTCTACCTCTAAGGCAGTATAACCATTCGCTTGGGTATTAATTTGTACTTGAGTATTGGTAATATCAGGAACTGCATCTATCGGAAGCTTTTGATAGCTCCAAATACCAACTGCAATCCACGTCATCACAAATAGCATCACCCAAATGGCATTACGAATCGAAAATTGAATCAATCGATCAAATAAACCTTCAGGCTTGGGGAATTGAGGAGAGTTAATGCCCATGTTCAGCCTCCCCTTTTTCAAGTTCTGATTTCAACAAGAAACTACCTGTTGCTACATAAGACTGGCCCGCACTCAAACCTTGGGTAATTTCGACCCATTGTCCATCTTGGGTACGTTGACCGATCTGAACAGGAATCGCTTTGAAATCAAAACCCTTTTTCTGATTCGGTTGGGCAACGAAAACGACATCTTTACCGTCCACCTGCTGAATCGCTTCAGAACTTACGCGAATTGCAGATGTTTTTGAACCTGCTTGCAATTCAACATTCACCATCAAGTTTGGACGTAATTCAGTTGCATTTGACAGCACTTTGGCACGAATCTGTAAACGACCTGTTTGTGCATCTGCTTCAGTCGTTAAACTTTGGACTTGGGCATTAAACAGATTGCCTGTTTGCAGTGATTTAAATCGAATCTGCTGATTGGGCTGTACATTGATATTTGCCATAGTCGGCAACACAAATTCCAACCAAAGTTGATCTAACTGATCAATGGTAAATAGTTGATCTGCAAGTTGAACATTTTCACCAATGACAATGTCTTTATTACTAATCACACCACTGATCGGTGCAGTTAGCGTATAGCGACCACTTGAACCAGAAGCTGCACCAAAGGCGCTAAGACGCGAACGGGCTGCCTGCACCTGAATCTGTGCTTGACGATAAGCATTGTAGGCACGTTGATAATCTTGTTTGGCAGAAATACCTTGAGACCATAAACTACGTTCACGCTCATAATCCTGCTTTGCCAGCTCCAGATTGGTCTGGGCAATTTGTAAATTGGCCTGTTGATCCACCAAATCAGGAACAAGCAGATTTGCCAAAGCCTGACCACGTTTCACTTGCTGACCCAACTCAACGTAGACCGATTCAACCCGACCTGCAAAGCTTGGAGAAACATGCGCCTGACGATCGGTATTCACCACCAGTTTTGCAGGAAACGTTTGAACCTGATTCACTTCACCCAATGTCACTTGTGCCAATTTGACACGATGCTGCTGCATTTGCTCTGCGGTTAAACTAAGGCTTTCTTCAGCCTCATGTTCCTCGCCATTTTCATCATGAGCAGATTCAGCTTTTTCACTTTCCTGATGAGCATGTTCTTGTTCACCCTGTGCAGCACTTTCAGCAGTTTTGCTCTTGTTATTCCACAATAGTCCGACTGCCAAAAGTATCGTCAGTACGGCAATCACCACAATCCAAAGCCACTGAGAAGGTGTTTTTTGTTTGATATTCATTTCTTATTCTCCGACTTGGCTTGGGAAAGCGTTACTTTGTTGCCAAACACGTTGATTCAATTGCATCAGTGCATCTTTGGCTGTGATTTGCTCGACAGGAAGACCCATACGCGCACTTTGAACTTCTACACTCAACTGCCATGCTTGTTTAAGGAGTTGTACTTTACGCAAGCGAACATCTTGTAATTGGGTGGTCGCTTGCTGCACGTCAGTCACAGCAAATTTACCAAGACGAAAACCTTCTAAGGTTTTTTGCTGAACTTGGGTTGCCAAGGGCACCTGCTGATCATTCAGTTGTTTAAATTGCATGTGTAAGCCACGTAATTCTGCAAGACGAACATCGATATCCATCTGGTTTTGTTGACGGTAGAAACGCTGTTGCTGTTGAATCAGTGTTTGTTTGGCCTCTGCAATCTGAATACCGTATTTTTGTGGATTAAAAATATTAAGAGGAATCGCAACGCCTAAACGAATTTGATTTTCAGTGTTTTGATCTGCTGATCGAGTCCGATTCACCCCTAAGGTCATAATCGGCTGAGGACGAGATTTTGCTTTGAGCTGCTCGATATTGGCTTGTTGACGTTGTGTTTCTAATTGCAAACTACGCTCAAACAAATTCTCAATGTTTTGTTCATCAGTCTTCACAGCTGTGGCTCTTGCCCAAAGCTCATTGACAGTTGGTGCAATCATAAATTGATTCGCATCACTGCCCCAGAAACTGGCTAATTGTTTCTGTGCGACTTGCAGCTGTAAATCAGCCTGCTGAAAAATACGCTGATTCTCTAAATGAGCCATACGCACACGTTCGACATCAACTTGAGCAATACTACCGGCCTGATAGCGTTTTAAAGTGGCATCTAAATTTTGCTGACTCACTTGCAACTGTTCTGCGATCAATGACTTTTCTAATTGGAATAACGCCACTTGCGACCATGCGTATTGCACAATCAAATCAAGCTCTGCATTGTAACGTTGCTGTTCTAAATCAACTTGAGTTGCCGAAAGTTGAGCGACTTTCTGTGCTGCGCGACGCTGACCAAAAAGATCCAAAGGTTGTGAAACACCAATTGCGAGCTCTTGATCTTTATTACTTTGTAAGCCTGTTTGTTCCACTGAAATACTTGGATTGGCCCATAAAGCACTTTGTTTGAGCTGTGCACTCGCCATCTGTTGTTGTGTTTGCCAACTCGACTGATTCGCTTGATAGCTACGAATCTGTTCAAGGATCTGATCAAAACTAGCATTTCTTTGCATAGCACGATTGGGTGACTGATTGGCATCCAACAATGACTCTGCTTGCACAGATTGATTAGAAATCACCATTGCCAGTGTTAGCAAAAGTACTGAACATTTTGATGAAAACGCATAAGCACTTGGTTTTAGTGCATACGACCTAAGCGTATTACTACGCTGATTAAAACTGGAAGACATAATGAAGCCCCGCAAATAAAGGAAAATTGCGGTGGGCTATTTTTCGGCTACCCCACCTATAGCGGGGTAAAAAGCGGCGGTGGGTTTAATCTAGATAAATGCGGGGATTGGTAGGAATTCGACCAAATATAATTCTGCTTAAATTCTTTGACTCTAAGCAAAGGTTCATCAAGTTGCTGCTGTGCTTCAATCATCACAACATGAAAACAGGATGGCAAATGATCATGGTGATCCTGTAAATTCAAAGACATCGGTAAATCAGAGGCTTCCTGATCGGAAACCACTGAATAATGAGTAGATGCAATAGAACTTTCTGGAACATGATGACCAAAGTGCGTAACCACGCTGCTATTTGTCGTATTGATATTTTCATGTCCACAATACGCAGCCGCCACGTTCCAAAGACTTTGAAACATGAACAAACTGAGCAAGACGGTAATAAAAATACTAGAACGCTGCAAAGGTTACTCTTTTAGATAAAAATTGCACAGATGAACTATAGCAAGTAAGTTCGATGTAATAAAATTACATTTCGGTCAGTTTAAATAAAAACCAACATTGCTGACCTTTAACTACTAAGTTCGACTGTATTCATGTTCAATCTTATTTTTGTTGAGCACTTAACTGCTCACCATGATTGACTTGCTTGTTTTTCGTTTCCTTTTGCGCTTGTAAATTCTTTTCCAAGAACATCAAGCCACCATCAGCGTGCGCTGTACCAGCAAAAAGACAGAAAACTACGGCACATAACTTTAAATTAACTTTAGATAACATAATTCAGACCCTATTCAAAAAATTCATCAATTATTGGAAAAACGCCAATAACCAAATCAGATAAACAGCCCTAGTTTGAGTAAGCTCTGAAGCTTAGATAACTCGTACCAAGACCAAAATGAAACTAAAAAAACAGTTGTTTAAAACCACCTAAAAATAGATGGGATTACACCTAAAAGCCGAAGCTTTTCAAATAATTGAACCAGTGCTGCAATCCAAAAGAACCAAACTACCTGCACCAAGAAAATACGGAAATTTTTTGGAGATACTTGATAAAAATCAGGCTCTTTAAAGTTTTTGAAGCTTGGTAAAAAGCGAGGGGTTGTGCTTACATAATCTGAATATCTTGTTCCATATTTTTTACTCAAGAACACTTCTTCTTGACGCATAACATAATGGTAATAACCAAGAAAATAGATCGTAAATAAGATTGGGAAGACAAACGTCTCTGTCAGAAACATGATGCCAACGCCGCCTAAATAACTAAATAGATATAGTGGATTTCTACAAAGAGAATATGGACCTTCGGTCACTAATTTTGCATTCTTAAATCCTGAAATATAAAGACTGCACCATATTCTCCCCATCACACCAATGCCTACAAATAGCCATCCGAAGAACCATAAAATATGTTCTATAAATGAAGACTGGAAATGCCATTCACTAGAACTCAATGCAAGAATAATCGCCAATGTAAATCCAATAACTCTTGAACTCACAGTCCGAACACGTGGGGAAAATAAAATATTCATTTTATAAACCTCAATGACTGCAAATCATTAAAGATGAAATAGGAACTTCATTAAAATGATATTTTTGCTGATGAGGAATGGAGGATGAATACTGGAACAAATTGGATTCATGAATGAAGGAAACGTTCCGTAAAGATTTACAAAATCTTGATAAAACTGTAGATAGCATCGTCTTATCAGCATAAGGATGTGGACGTTTCCGTGAGTAATCTACAGAGAAGATCGTTGTACTGTATTTACAAGTATAATTAAGCATAGAATAACCCTTTGAAATAGATATATTTCTAGTGGGTTATTTTTTGGCTACCCCACTAATAGCGGGGTTGATTCAGGTGGTGGATTAAATTCAGATAAATAAGGGGATTGGTAGAAATTTGCCCAATAATACTTTTGTTTTAATTCATGTGCTCTGAAAATTGGCTCATTTAGTTGTTGTTCTGAAGCTAAAAAGACTACATTCGTACAGGTTGGCAGATGATCATGATGATCGGTGACATTAATAGATTTCGATGTATCTGAAACCTTTAAAACAACCTCAGCATCACTGCTATTTTTGGTTGAGCTTTCAGAAAAATGATGACCAAAATGCGAATCTGAGATAATTTGTTCAGTTGGATTTTCGTGCGTGCAATAAGCTGCAGCCACATTCCAAATGCTTTGGAATATGAACAAACTCAATAAGACTGTCATAAATACAGCAGAACGTCGCACGTTTGATCAACTGTTCAAAATTTATTGAAGCATAGCAACGAAAGCTTATGTAATAAAATTACATTATTAAGTGAGATTGTTTTAATTACGTAACCAATCTTATAAATCCATTTTTTGTCCTTCAAATGATAATCTAAGCAATAAAAAAACCAGCCCGAAAGCTGGTTTCTTTTAGTTTACGGGCAATTAACCTGTAATCTTCTTATATTTGGTGCGTTTCTGGGCCGCATCTTCACCTAAACGTGACTGACGGTATGCTTCATATTCCGCATAGTTACCTTCGTAGAACTCAGGCTGTTCATTTTCAAACGACAAGATATGCGTTGCAATACGGTCAAGGAACCAACGGTCATGCGATACAACCATTACCGTACCTGGGAATACAAGAATTGCATCCTCAAGCGCACGTAAAGTTTCAATATCAAGATCGTTTGATGGTTCATCCAGCAGGATCACGTTCGCGCCCATTTGCAGGATTTTCGCAAGTTGTAAACGGTTGCGCTCACCACCAGACAGTTCACCTACGCGTTTTTGCTGATCTTGGCCTTTAAAGTTAAAGCGACCGATATAAGCACGTGATGCGATTTCATAATCACCGATTTTTAAGATATCCAAACCGCCAGAAACTTCTTCCCATACAGTTTTGTTGTTATCCAGGGTGTCACGAATCTGACCGACATACGCAACTTTAACCGACTCACCCAAAGTCACCGTACCTGTATCTGGCTGTTGTTCACCAGTCATCATACGGAACAGTGTGGTTTTACCTGCACCGTTTGGACCCACAATCCCGACAATCGCTGTAGGTGGTACAGTAAAAGTCAAGTTTTCGTACAATAGGCGACCGTCAAATGATTTACTAATGCCTTCCACTTCCACAACTTTGTTGCCCAAACGTGGACCAGGTGGAATATAAATTTCAGAAGTTTCGTTACGCTGTTGGAACTCACGCGAGTTAAGTTCTTCAAAACGCTCCATACGCGCCTTGTTTTTCTTTTGCTGACCTTTGGCATTTGAACGAACCCATTCAAGTTCTTTTTTCAATGCTTTAGCAAAAGATTCTTCCTGTTTGTTTTCTTGCTCTAGACGCGCATTCTTCTGTTCTAACCAAGAAGAATAGTTACCTTGATACGGAATACCCATACCGCGGTCAAGCTCAAGAATCCATTCAGCAACGTTATCCAAGAAATAACGGTCATGCGTAATCGCAACGATGGTGCCTGGGAAATCTTTCAGGAAACGTTCCAACCAGGACACTGATTCTGCATCTAAATGGTTCGTCGGTTCGTCAAGAAGCAGCATGTCTGGCTTGGACAACAATAAACGACACAATGCCACACGACGACGCTCACCACCTGAAAGCAAAGACACGTCAGCATCCCATGCAGGCAGGTTCAAGGCATTTGCTGCAATTTCCAACTGGTTATCTAAATTATGTGCATCCCAGGTCTGGATAATTGCTTCCAGTTTTTCCTGTTCTTTTGCAAGCTTGTCAAAGTCAGCATCAGGATCAGCATATTCAGCAAATACCTGATCAAGACGCTCTAAAGCGTCCAGCGCTTCACGTACGCCATCTTCAACGTTGCCACGAACATCCTTGCTTGGGTCAAGTGGCGGTTCCTGTTCCAGATAGCCGATCTTGATTCCTGGTTGTGCACGTGCTTCACCTGAGAAATCTTTGTCTACGCCAGCCATAATACGGAGCAAGGTCGATTTACCTGCACCGTTCAAACCAAGCACACCAATTTTTGCGCCTGGGAAAAATGATAAAGAGATGTCTTTTAAGATTTCGCGCTTGGGCGGAACCATTTTCGACACTCGGTTCATCGTATAAATATATTGGGCCACGCAGGACTCCTCAATTGAAAAACCAATACATCGCAAAAAAGCGAATGAATAATCGGGCGTATTATACGCTGAAAACCCGATCAACTTGAAGTTAAGATCATCTTTGTTTCATCCAATCAAAGGATTTTCTTTTTCAAGACATTGCAACTTTGCAAGGACCCTGCCAGAAAAGATGAAAGTACCGTTCTCGCCATTTCATTTATATGAATAAAAATGCTAAAAATCGCATAATTTATGCACCATTTTGGATAGCTTTTGAGCTACACTCGATGATTATTTAACTCACGTAGATGATGTAACCATGACCTATAAAGATGAAACCTTAGCCATTCATGCAGGATATTCACCAGAAGCCACCACCAAGTCAGTGGCCGTGCCAATCTATCAAACTACCTCCTATGCCTTTGATAACACACAGCATGGTGCAGACCTGTTTGACCTAAAGGTCCAGGGTAATATCTATACCCGTATCATGAACCCAACCACGGCGGTACTGGAGCAGCGGATCGCGGCACTAGAGGGTGGTATTGGAGCGCTTGCCGTGGCATCGGGCATGGCCGCGATTACCTATGCCATTCAGACCATTGCTGAAGCTGGCGACAACATTGCCTCGGTTTCAACCCTGTATGGCGGCACTTACAACCTGTTTGCTCATACTCTGCCTAAGCAAGGCATCGAAGTTCGTTTTTTTGATTATCAGAACCCAGAAGCACTGCGTTCAATCATTGACGACAAAACTAAGTTAGTTTTCGTTGAGTCGATTGGTAATCCACTTGGCAATATCATTGATCTGGAAGCGATTGCCAAAATTGCCCATGAATATGGTGTGCCTGTGATTGTGGACAATACCGTAGCAACGCCTGCCCTGCTTAAGCCATTTGAATTTGGTGCAGATATTGTGATCCATTCCCTCACCAAATATATTGGTGGTCATGGCAACAGTATCGGTGGTGTGATTGTTGACAGCGGCAAGTTCCCTTGGGGTGAGTATCCTGAACGCTTTAAGGCACTGAATACCCCTGATCCCAGCTATCACGGTGTCAACTATGTTGAGGCATTGGGTGCGGCCGCCTATATTGCTCGCGCCCGTGTGGTGCCTTTACGCAATACTGGAGCGGCCATTAGCCCACTCAGCGTATTCCTGATCTTGCAGGGACTGGAAACCCTCAACCTGCGCATGGAGCGCCATACTGAAAATGCCATCAAAATTGCTGAATACTTAAAACAACATCCAAAAGTGAAATGGGTGAACTATGCAGGTCTGAAAGACCATCCACAGCATGACTTGGCACAAAAATATGTGAAAGGGAAACCATCTGCGATCCTTTCCTTTGGGGTACAGGATGGTCTGGAGGGCGGCACTCGCTTTATTGATGCATTACAGCTATTTACACGTCTGGTGAATATTGGGGATGCCAAAAGTCTGGCCTGCCACCCAGCAACCACCACCCACCGCCAGCTCAATGAGGAGGAACTTAAATCGGCAGGGGTCAGTGAAGACTTGGTTCGCTTGTCCATTGGTATCGAGCATGTTGATGACCTGATTGCCGACCTTGAACAGGCGCTTGCTCAGGTTTAAAGTCAATAAAATCAATGAGCCCTTAACATAGGGCTTTTTTTATATGCAAAATTCGAAAAAATATAATATCATTTTCAACTATAGGTTTATTTTTTTAGAGTTTTTACTCTAAAAATTATTAAATTTCAAACATTTGAACTAGACAAACAAAAAATGTCGGTTAATATACATACAAAATAAAATGCAGTGCCTAATCACAACCATGACGGCAATGCAAACAACATGTTGATTAATGTAGGACACGTACATGAACGCAAAACTTAAAAAACTTTTTCAGCAAAAAGTCAACGGTAAAACAATCATTGTCACTGGTGCATCGAGTGGTATTGGTTTAACGGTTTCAAAATATCTTGCTCAAGCTGGCGCTCATGTGTTGTTGCTTGCACGTACCAAAGATAAACTGGATGAAGTCAAGGCGGAAATTGAGGCAGAGGGTGGCAAGGCATCGGTCTTTCCATGCGATCTCAACGATATGGAATCAATTGATGCTGTGTCAAAAGAAATTTTGGCAAGCGTAGATCACATTGATATTTTGATCAACAATGCAGGACGTTCAATTCGCCGTGCTGTACATGAATCAATTGACCGTTTCCATGATTTCGAACGTACAATGCAATTAAATTACTTCGGTGCAGTACGTTTGGTATTGAATATCTTGCCACACATGATGCAACGTAAAGACGGTCAAATCATTAACATCAGCTCAATTGGCGTACTTGCAAATGCAACTCGCTTCTCAGCTTATGTAGCGTCTAAAGCGGCACTGGATGCATTTAGCCGTTGTTTATCTGCTGAAGTGCATTCACACAAGATTGCAATTACTTCAATTTATATGCCTTTAGTGCGTACCCCAATGATCGCACCAACCAAGATGTATAAATATGTTCCAACCTTATCTCCTGAGGAAGCAGCAGATTTAATTGCGACTGCCATTGTAAAACGTCCAAAGAAAATCGCAACCAACCTGGGTCGTATTGCTTCAATTACTTATACAATTGCACCAGACATTAACAACATCCTGATGTCAATTGGCTTTAACTTGTTCCCAAGTTCAACTGCCTCTATTGGTGAACAAGAGAAATTAACGATCATACAGCGTGCCTATGCCCGCCTGTTCCCAGGTGAACATTGGTAAACGCTATACAAACTTAAGCCAGTCGATTGACTGGCTTTTTTGTGTGCTTACGTCTTGATTCTGCAACTGAGCGATGTACTTCGTTATGACGGATATGTATGTTAAAAGAACGCGAGCCCCCATTGTTATTGATGGTTCTTTAATTCTTTTAGCATTGCATCACGTAAAATTTCATTCATACGTGTTTGGTAGCCTTTATCTTGGGCTTTTAGCTATTGCATCACGTCGGCATTAATACGTATGGTCGTCACTTTTTTGACTTATAGGACTGGTTTTGGACGGCATTTTTCCAAAAAATTTCATCAAGTTGATCAATATCCGATATTTTGTTTAAAAAACACCCTCTCAAGAATCTGCATGATCAATAAAAATGCGCAGCAATTGCCGCACATTTTTGAACGCTTAAAGTTTATTGTCTTAATGACCTGTAAGTGTCACAAAAGCACGACCATATTCACCATAAGACCACACATTAATAAATGGTCGAGAGCTCGGCGTGCCGCCACTCCATGTCACATTTGCCGTTTTACCATCTGCTGCCAATCCATCAACTTGAATCACTTCATCATTCACACCATAGTTGATCGAACTATAGTGATAACGGCTGTCTGTTGGTTTCATAATTTCAACCGCAATATTGGTTCCATTTTGGATGGTCAAATAATTTTGTGGTGTGGTTTTCACTACGTTCGCAAACCATTTTTCCGCATTGGTTTTTGCATCGGCATTGGAAACAGGTGGGCGCTCTAAAGTTTTAGTGTAGCTCGTTAAAATCGTTTGTTTATTACTATTTAACGGCTGGAAAGTATACACGGCATTATTGCCGACCTGACTAAAATTCACACAGGGTGACAAATATGCTTGTTCACCACACTCGCTCAACCATGTTGTTGGGTCAATACTGTTGTCACTTTTCACAAAACCCCATCCGACCCAATTATTGGTCTGGCGTGCCATAAGTACAGGACTTGTTAAACCCGGTCCACTAATTTGAATATACGCAACAGTATTGGGTGCATAACCCACCCAAGATTCTAATTTTCTCGCATAAATAGTTTCATTATTGCCATACATTCCTGCCACTGTACGTACATTGACCGATTCCATATCTTGCTCTACAGGGCTTTGGTTACCTTTTATCTTCCAAAGATTACCCTCTTTTTTGAAAATCCACTCATCCGAATCGGTCCATCCAGATTGGTCTGCAATTTGCACCCGGATATTCAGTTCGTTATCACTAATACGTTTAACAATCACAGGCGAAGATAAAACCAGCCCTTTATTGGTTGGATTTAATAACTCGACCTCTAAAAATGTCGTTAAATCAATACCTTCGTGCAAAAAGCTACCGTCACCTAAAAAGAATGGGCTTAAACTAGCAACACTAGGTATACCCTGCGCAAATAATGCTGTAAATGCTTGTAGTTGTGCGCTGATTGCCTGTAAATCGGAGGTCGCTCCAGCTAAAGGTACAACTGGGCTAGGCAAAATACTATTGTCAACTTTACTGGTCAAATCATCCTCAATTTGAGTCTGATTAATCATATCTTTAATTAATGCTTTATTGGTATTTTCATCTACAGATACCTGCACAGCATCCATAACGGCATCAAAACCAGAGTGATCTGCTTTAAACGCAGAACGCAATAAATCAAACCCATCGGCAATATTTAAATCTTTGAGTATTGGCAACAGTCGATTGGTTAAAGCCGTTTTGGCAAGATTTAATTCGTCTGTCGTTAACTTATCAAATTGAGGGCTATCAAAATATTTAACCGCAGCTTGCCCAGCAATATTCGCCACGATTAAATCGGTAAATGGCGTAATATTAATAGTTTTGTTGATATCTTCACTGGTTGCCGCTGAGACTAAACTGACATCCCGCCCACCCACTTTTCCATAGGCATGAAAAACAAAAGGCGCTGTCATGCCTGACACATCTACGCTGTATTTACCATCGGCTGCAATATCAACTGTTTTTTGCACTCCTTTGGCATCTTTTACCGTCACTTTCCCGACGATGGGTGCACCTGCTGCCGCAGTACCTGAAATTTCTTGTTTTGTAGATGGTTGTTGTACACTTGGTGCATTACTCTCGTTGCTATCATCACTTGAATTACAAGCGCCAAGCCCCATCATCAAGCTTCCACACAGCATCGCCAAGGTTAATTTCTTCATTTGTGGTACCCCAAAAAAAACAAACAGCTTTGAATATATAGAAAGCCGAATGACTTTACCATCCACAAATAGGGATACCAAAACC
Organism: Acinetobacter sp. CIP 102129; assembly: GCF_000368305.1. Taxonomy (NCBI): domain Bacteria; kingdom Pseudomonadati; phylum Pseudomonadota; class Gammaproteobacteria; order Moraxellales; family Moraxellaceae; genus Acinetobacter; species Acinetobacter sp. CIP 102129. The sequence continues at coordinate 241,412 of NZ_KB849340.1, read as the reverse complement.
AGTAAAGCTCGCTTTTGCTGCCTTTACTTGTAAGTGTTTATTTCAACTCCAATGTATAAACTTACTCTAATCACAACTCTGCATTAAATTTATCTCAATCCATCATTACATCCTTAATACTTACAACCATAAATTGCCAACTACCATTACTAGCGCTAACCTTGCGTTTTTAATGATTTTCAAGCCCAAAAAAAGCACCCTTCAAATTAGACCAAATGTGTCCAACTTTCAGGGTGCAGTTCATATTTAGAAGGCTTATGTATTAACGACTACACAATCACTTCGAGCCTTTCACACCCGCTTGCAACAACAAGGCACCTAAACCACCAATTTTTTGCTCTTGTGGTTTTTCAGTTTTTGGCTTGCTCTGTTGTGGACGCTTAAAGTCACCTTCTTTACGTGGTGGACGCTGTCCCTGTGGCTTAGGTTCTGAACGTTCCGCACGGTCTTGCTGTGGACGCTGCTGTTGGCGAGGCGCTTTTGCAGGTGCAGAACCCTCAGCACGCATACTCAGGTTGACGCGGTTACGTTCCACATCCACCTGCATCACACGCACCTGCACGATTTGACCTGGTTTCACCACTTTATGCGGATCAGAAACAAATTCATTCGCCAGCTCAGAGATATGAACTAGACCATCCTGATGTACACCCACATCGACGAAAGCACCAAAGTTGGTGACATTGGTCACCACACCCTCAAGCTGCATACCCTCAGTAAGCTGGGCAACTTCAGTGATATCCTCACGGAATTTGGCAGTGCGGAACTCTGGACGTGGATCACGGCCTGGTTTTTCCAGTTCTGCTAAAACATCCTGAATGGTGGGTAAGCCGAATTTGTCATCCACAAATTCATCCGCTTTGACTTGGCGAATGATTTCAGTATTGCCAATGATATCTTTTACCGTTGTTGCTTTTGCCGCAACAATTTTTTCCACCAAACCATAGCTTTCAGGGTGAACAGCAGATGCATCCAATGGCTCTGAACCATTCTGAATACGCAAGAAACCTGCTGACTGCTCAAACGTACGTTCGCCCAAACGTGGTACTTTCTTCAATGCCTGACGGTTGTCAAAACGACCATGTTCTTTACGGTATTCAACAATTTGCTGGGCAATGGCCTTGTTTAAACCTGCAATATAGGCAAGGATTGCTGGAGAAGCGGTATTTACATCAACACCCACCGCGTTCACACAGTCTTCCACCACGGCATCCAGTGTTTTTGCCAAACCTGTCTGGTTCACATCATGCTGGTACTGGCCCACACCAATGGATTTTGGATCAATCTTCACAAGTTCGGCCAACGGGTCCTGCAAACGGCGTGCAATCGACACTGCACCACGAATCGACACATCAAGCTCTGGCAATTCTTGCGAAGCGAGTTCACTTGCTGAATAAACTGATGCACCTGCCTCACTCACTGTGATACGTGTCAGTTTCAGATCGGTATTGGCTGCCATCATTTCTGCAACCACAGCTTCGGTTTCACGACTCGCTGTACCATTACCAATTGCAATAAGTTCCACGTGGAACTCTCTGCATAAACGAGCTAACTCAGCAATTGAACCCTCTTTATCTTCTTTCGGTGCAAACGGGTAAATCGTGCTATGTGCTAGAACATCGCCTGCATTGCTGACAACAGCAAGCTTTACGCCTGTACGGATACCAGGGTCAACACCCAGAGTAGTACGGCTGCCTGCTGGTGCAGATAGCAGTAGATGGCGCAGGTTCTCAGCGAACACATCCATGGCTTCAGCTTCAGCAGCTAAACGCTTATCAGTCAATAATGAATGTTCGATTTGCGGACGAATCTTACCAAGCCAAAATAATTTTGCAGTTTGTTTTAAATAATCTTGACGGCTTTGAGGCTGAATTTGATCAAGATTATATTCAGTTTCAATACGAGCTAACGGCGTATCATCTTCGCCGTCCACTTTTAAACCTAATACATTTTCTTGACGACCACGTAACATCGCCAATAAACGGTGTGATGGTACTTTGTTCAAGTTTTCAGAAAACTCGAAATAATCACGGAATTTTTTGCCCACTTCTTTTTTATCTTCAGAAGCAACCGCACTTTTCAACACTGCGGTTTTGGCAAAGCTTTGCTTTAACTCAGTGGTCAAGGCAATGTTTTGCGCCCAGTCATCAATCAGAATATGCTGGATTGCATCAAGCTGGCTTTCAACATCTGGATAGTCTTCATGGCTAAAACCAGCCAATGCCTCAGTTGGATCAATTTGATCTGCAATAATTTTTTCAGCAATTGGTCCTAAACCCGCCTCTTTCGCCTTAAATGATTTGCTGGTCCGTTTTGGACGGTAAGGTGCGTAAATTTCTTCCAGTGCGTTCTTGGTTTCTGCGGCATTGACACGCGCCAATAAATCATCACTTAATTTATCTTGTTCTTGTAAAGACTGGATCACTTTCTCACGACGTTCGTATAAATCACGTAAGTAAGTCAAACGTGTATCAAGTTGACGTAATTGGGTATCGTCCAAGCCTTGCGTGACCTCTTTACGGTAACGTGCAATAAAAGGAACGCTAGCGCCTTCATCAATTAAACGAATAGCAGCTTCTACTTGGTTTGGACGTACGGCAAGTTCATTTGCCAACTGCTGAACTAAGTCAGTCATCGTGATTGATTCCACAAGGGTTAAGTCTAAAAGCACTGATTATAAAGTTCATGGCCATAAAATCCACTATTGTTTTTTTGAATATTTAATCAGTAGTTTTTGCAAATCCGTCAATGTTTCTAAAATAACGGCGTTTTTTAGGCTAAATATTAAAAAATAGGTTGATTGTCATCATTTTGCCTGTATATATTTGGTATCTATCTCTTGATTTTATTGGCAATATTTGTTGCTTTATAACATAGCCAAAACTGTGCAATGAATCGTATACTTCAGGGTCTATTGACATTTCACAATCGCATTGCATAAAGACGATGACAATAAACGATAAAAGGAGCACATCATGAGTTTAGTTGTACCTGCCGAATCAACGGAAACCGTACACCATGAAACCGATCGGGTCGAACGCATCCTAGTCGTCGATGATGATGTGCGCTTGCGTACACTGTTACAACGTTTTCTTGAAGACAAGGGCTTTGTGGTAAAAACCGCACATGACGCCACCCAGATGGACCGTTTGCTACAACGTGAATTATTTTCGCTTATCGTTTTAGATTTTATGTTGCCTGTTGAAGATGGTTTAAGTATTTGCCGTCGTTTACGTCAATCTAATATCGACACCCCAATCATCATGCTGACCGCACGTGGCAGTGACTCTGACCGTATTGCAGGTCTGGAAGCAGGTGCAGATGACTATCTGCCAAAGCCATTCAACCCGAATGAACTGTTGGCCCGTATCCGTGCGGTACTGCGCCGTCAGGTTCGCGAGGTGCCAGGCGCGCCAAGCCAGCAGGTTGAAGTGGTCAGTTTTGGGCCGTGGGCACTGGATTTGTCTACACGTACTTTAACCCGTGAGGGACAGGTGGTCACATTAACCACAGGTGAGTTTGCTGTACTCAAAGCCTTAGTTCAACATCCACGTGAACCATTAACGCGTGATAAATTAATGAATTTAGCACGTGGCCGTGAATGGGGGGCAATGGAACGCTCGATTGACGTACAGGTTTCCCGTTTACGCCGCTTAATTGAGGACAATCCTGCCCGTGCCCGCTACATCCAGACCGTTTGGGGCGTGGGCTACGTTTTTGTTCCAGATGGTGCTGAGTAAGTGCGGGAAACTCAACCTTGAAGCTTGAACCGATTGATCCACAAGAATTTACCGACTTTGAGACCTACTCTGAAAAGCCACGGACCCAGTGGGAACGTTTTTTAGACAAGATCAAGCCACGGTCTGCCGCAATGCGTACCACCGTACTGGTACTGTTTACGGTGTTCTTTAGCCTATTCATGTCCTTGTGGTTCTTTTGGCGAACCCTCTATCTTCCTGAACTGCAACAGCATGCACGCTATCTGGCCATTGAGCTGGAACTGGTCAACAATCCTGACATTCGCATCCTACACCGTGATAATGAAGTCGATATCGACACATGGCTAAAAAACCGTATTGGAATTGAATATGTCACCGATCCAGCAGAATTTCCAAAATTAGAAAATAAATTTCTGGCTGAATTTTTCACCAATCAAATTGAGAAAAAGCTTGCCAAAGAGCTGGGCATCGAGAAAGTTACCGTTTATTTTAAATTCAAGCCGATTCCACGTATCTGGATTCAGACACCTGAAATGAATGGCAACTGGGTCAGGGAACCCCTCAAGACTTACACCAACTACAGTGTTGAACTGATTGCATCATGGCTGTTTGGTGTGCCGCTCCTGTCCTCCGCTATTATCCTGACCTTGGTGCGGCAGATGAACCGCCCCTTGCGCCGTCTACAGAATGCAGCCAACAACTACAGTAAAACAGGCAAGGCACCCTATCTGGATACCAACCACGGACCACTGGAAATCCGTCAGGTCAATCAGGCCTTTAACCACATGGTATATACACTGGAGCAAACCGAGCGTGATCGACAGATCATGCTGGCGGGCATCTCCCACGATTTGCGCACTCCATTAACCCGTATTCGCCTGACCGCGGAAATGCTGCCTGATGAGTTTTTCCGTGAGGGGCTGATTTATGATGTGGATGATATGGATGCCATCCTGAATCAGTTTATTTCCTATATGCGAGATGGTTCGGATGAGGAGCTGACGGATACCAATATCAACAGCTTGCTGCAAGAACTGGTGGTGCAGTTCAAGCCGCTGGACATCCGTTTTGAGGCACAGGAACTTCCCGTGATTCCTGCACGCAGCCTGTCACTCAAGCGCCTGATTGCCAACCTGATCAATAATGCCAAGCGTTATGGTGCCGAACCCATCGAACTGTCTGCCAGTCATGTCGACCAGTATATTTTAATTACTGTTGCAGATCATGGTGAGGGCATCCCGCCCGATCAGGTGGAGGAACTGATGCAACCTTTTGTACGTGGCAATTCCGCACGTACCATTCAGGGAAGTGGTCTGGGCCTTGCCATTGTGAAACGTATTGTGGATATCCATCATGGACAGATCAACATTCGTAACCGAGAACAAGGCGGTCTGGAAGTGGTGATTTCCCTACCTATTCCCACACCCGAAGATGAATCACATAGCAATACCATCGACAAGATCAAGCAAACCCTAAGCGGTCATTTCTAGACATTGGCATGACCGCCAGCTGACCTTTCCTCTTGTTGATAAAATTATCCTCCATTTCACCTATTAGACCTTAGCCGTAGTTCAATTCACTTTTCCAGTTTTAGCGCTAAAATCCATATCCAATGAAAATCAAAATTGAGAATGGATGATGTCTCTAGATCGTATTCGCCTTGCCTCACTGCATGACAAAGTGATGAGTGCCGAGCAGGCTGCCAGCTTTATTGAAAATGACATGACCGTGGGTATGAGTGGTTTTACCCGCGCAGGCGAAGCGAAAGCCGTTCCTCAGGCACTTGCTGAACGTGCCAAGAAAAATCCGTTAAAAATCACGTTAATTACAGGGGCAAGCCTGGGCAATGACCTCGATAAACAGCTCACTGAAGCAGGTGTGTTAGCACGCCGCATGCCATTTCAGGTGGACAATACCCTACGCCGTGCCATCAACAACGGCGAAGTGATGTTTGTTGACCAGCATCTGTCCGAAACTGTAGAGCACATGCGTAACCTGCAATTGAAAAAGCCAGATATTGCGGTGATTGAGGCAGTGGCGATTACTGAAGACGGTGGCATCATTCCAACCACATCGGTGGGCAACTCGGCCAGCTTTGCGATTTTTGCTGAAAAAGTTATTGTTGAAATCAATACCAACACCAGCACCGCCTTTGAAGGCCTGCATGACATCTACATTCCGACCTATCGCCCAACACGCCAGCCAATTCCATTGACCAAGGTGGATGAGCGTATGGGAAGTACAGCCATCAATATCGACCCTGCCAAAATTGTCGGTATTGTATTCAATGACACCCTGCTGGATTCGCCATCAACCGTCACCCCGCCAGATGACGAGACTCAAGGAATTGCCAATCACCTGATCGCCTTTTTTGAAAAAGAAGTGGCTGAGGGCCGTTTACCGAAAAACCTAGGACCTTTACAGGCAGGTATTGGTTCGATTGCCAATGCGGTACTGACGGGCTTAAAAGATTCTCCTTTTGAAGATCTGGTGATGTATTCAGAAGTCTTGCAGGACTGTACTTTTGAATTGATTGATGCTGGAAAAATGAAATTTGCGTCAGGCTGCTCCATCACCCTGTCACAGAAATATGGCGAAAAGGTGTTTGGCAATATTGAAGCATATCGTGACAAGCTGGTGTTGCGTACACAGGAAATGTCCAACCACCCTGAACTGGTTCGCCGTTTAGGCATCATTGGTATCAATACCGCACTTGAGTTTGATATCTACGGCAATGTGAACTCAACACACGTTTGCGGCACTAAAATGATGAATGGGATCGGCGGTTCAGGTGACTTTGCCCGTAATGCACATTTGGCCATCTTCGTAACCAAGTCGATTGCCAAGGGTGGTGATATTTCCTCTATCGTGCCAATGGTCAGCCATGTTGACCACAACGAGCATGATGTGGATATTTTGGTGACTGAAATTGGACTAGCAGATTTACGTGGTCTGGCACCTCGTGAACGTGCCAAAGTGATCATTGAGAATTGTGTACATCCGCTTTACCGTAACGCACTTCAGGACTATTTTGAGCGTGCCTGTGAACGTGGTGGACATACACCTCACCTGCTTCGTGAAGCGCTGTCTTGGCATGCAAACTTTGAAGAAACAGGCCATATGCTGGTTAGTAATATTGAGGTTGCTAAATCAGCTTAATTTATCATTAAGTCAATAGAATAATTGCCAGCTTGAAAGCTGGCTTTTTATTGTCACTCTTAGATTATAAAAAAAGCCCCAAACTTTTGTTTGGGGCTTTTTGAATATGGTGGCGGGACCCAGGATCGAACTGGGGACACACGGATTTTCAATCCGTTGCTCTACCGACTGAGCTATCGCGCCAAAGTGGGCATATTAAACAATGTTTGTCAAAATCCGTCAAGTCAATTTGTGGATTTTTCTATTAACTGTTTAATTTTGCTACAATACTGAACAGGAATCTATTTTCAGCTAGATCTTGCCCAGATGCGACAGGCAACGGTGAATCGCGCCACAGCCTGGCTCAAACTGCTTCACGCCCTGCTCCTCTTCAATGCGGCAAACCTCCTCAACCAGACGCTCCGCCACGCCGCGTCCACGATTGGCAGGGTGAACCACAATATATTCCAGCACACGGCTTTCACCTTGTCCTGTTGACCAAATTGCACCTATAATTTTGGTGTTAAATTCAGCGGTGTAAACTGTGGTATATTGTTGCAGATCTTGTTCAAGTTGCTGCATTGCATCTTGCCCATCACCAAACTCTGGGCTGGTGTCATAAAGTCGCTCTAGCTGGGTACGAATCCCTAGATTATCTAGAGAACGATAAGCATGTACGGTAATAGGCATTGATTAACCCTCCTGAGCAAACTATGATGCTGTCACTTTTTCGTCACAGCGAAACTATCGGTTTTTAATTCAATCATTTTTGACGTTTTTTGAGGAACGTGTCCATGACGCAACGTATCAGTGAAGTGGTAAGAAATACCAACGAAACCAAAATTCGAGTTCGTCTCAATCTCGATGGTACTGGTCAAGGCACCCTCAACACTGGAGTTCCATTTTTAGACCATATGATTGATCAAATCAAGCGCCATGGTCTATTTGATATCGACATTCATTGCGATGGTGACCTTGAAATTGATGATCACCACACCGTAGAAGACTGTGGAATCACGCTGGGACAAGCCTTTGCGCAAGCTTTAGGTGATAAAAAGGGCTTGCGTCGTTATGGGCATTTTTATGCGCCACTCGATGAGGCACTGTCTCGTGTTGTTGTTGACCTATCTGGTCGTCCAGGTTTATTTATGGATATTCCATTCACTCGCGCTCGTATCGGCACGTTTGATGTCGATTTGTTCTCTGAGTTTTTCCAAGGTTTTGTCAACCATGCGTTAATGACCCTGCATATCGACAATCTAAAGGGTAAGAATAGCCATCACCAGATCGAAAGTGTGTTTAAGGCATTGGCTCGCGCATTGCGTATGGCCTGTGAAATCGATCCACGTGCCGAAAATACCATTGCATCTACCAAGGGGAGTCTGTAATGACTCGCATTGCATTACTTGACTATGGTATGGGCAACCTGCACTCTGCGGCAAAAGCGCTGGAGCATGTGGGTGCAACGGTTGATGTCACCAATGATCCAAAGCTGATTGCCAAAGCGGATAAGATTGTTTTTCCAGGTGTTGGTGCAATGCGTGACTGTATGCAGGGTATGCATGAGGCAGGCATTGATGAGGTGGTGCGTCAGGCAGCTTTCAATAAACCTGTTCTTGCGATTTGTGTTGGCATGCAAGCCCTACTGCAAAGTTCGGAAGAAAATGGTGGCGTGGATGCACTCGGTATTTTTGATGGTGTAGTGAAACACTTCCCTGAAATTCCACATTTAAAAGTACCACACATGGGCTGGAATCAGGTTCACCAGCTTGATCCAGATCATCCGATGTGGAACAACATTGAGCAGGACGCACGTTTCTATTTTGTGCATAGTTATTATGTTGAGCCAAAAGATTCAGCGATAACGGCGGCAACCTGTGATTATGGCGTGAACTTCTGTACTGCGATTCATAAGGACAACCTGTTCGCAACCCAGTTCCATCCAGAGAAAAGTCATACCGCTGGTTTACAGTTGTTAAAAAACTTTGTGGAATGGAAAATTTAAGTTAAATCAAATATCAATGGAACAGCAGCAATACGCTGAATAACGATTTTCCATCATGAAAAAGCCAAGTTTTTTCACTTGGCTTTTTCATGTGTGCAAAAGTGTTTAAGCTTCACCCATCAATCAAGTTTCAATGAAAATGGAAATGCAGCAACAAACAAATCGCCTTTGCGGCGGCAGATGCCTATGCAGCCCTGCTGATCTTTGGCCATCTTTATACACAGCAGTTACTCAGCCCACAACTCCAGCAACAAATTAATAGAATACTGGATGATTCAGTATCCAAGACTTAGAGATCGCCCAATACTTTGCTAATATGTAGCCAATTTAAACTTTATGATGACGCTAGGAGCGAAAGCATGCTAATCATCCCTGCAATTGACCTGAAAGATGGTAAATGTGTTCGTTTAAAACAAGGACGTATGGAAGACGATACCGTTTTCTCTGATGATCCTGTCGCAACTGCACAACACTGGGTTGATGAAGGCGCACGTCGTTTACATTTAGTGGATTTGAATGGTGCTTTTGCAGGCACGCCCATTCATAAACCTGTGGTTGAGGCGATTGCCCGCGCCCAGCCTGAGCTTCCAATCCAGATCGGTGGCGGTATCCGTTCCCTGGAAACCATCGAGCATTATTTAGAAGCTGGCGTGTCATTTGTGATTATTGGCACCAAAGCGGTGAAAGAGCCTGAGTTTGTGGAAGAGGCATGCAAACGCTTTGCAGGTCATATCATTGTTGGTATTGATGCCATCAACGGTATGGTCGCAACCGATGGCTGGGCCAATGTGACCGATGTCAAGGCAACTGATCTGGCCAAGCGTTTCGCAGATGCAGGGGTTTCCAGCATCGTGTATACCGACATTGCACGTGATGGCATGATGCAAGGTGTCAACGTTGAGCAAACCGTGAGTTTAGCGGAATACTCAGGCCTACCTGTGATTGCTTCAGGCGGCGTGACCAACCTTGATGATGTCCGCAACCTGAAAGGCCAGAAAGGTATTTTAGGCGCAATTACAGGCCGTGCAATTTATGAGGGTACCTTGAATCTGCGTGAGGCTCAGTTATTACTGGATGAAGATCGCCTCTAAACAAAGCACTAAAAGAAGAGCGGTCAGGCTCTTTTTTTATTTGTGAGTTGAATAAATTGCCTGATCCATACTGGAACAGATGATTTCTCTTGCATAGACGCTATCAGTTTATACACAATATAAAGTTGATTTTTACTGTTTTTACACCATGCCAACCCATCTCGCCTCCTCTCCCAGAGCTGCCCAGTTTGCGCTTATTTTTATTACCATGATCTGGGGCAGCACATTTCTGGCAGTGCAATACGCCCTGAATTTTAGTAGCCCGATGTTTTTTGTCGGCTGTCGTTTTGCTGTCGCGGCCTTGGCCATCCTACTGATCTCGATCAATTCCATTCGCGGGTTAACCCTAAAGGAAACACTGGCAGGCAGCGCAATTGGTGTGGTCATCGCAATTGGTTATGGCACACAAACCATTGCCCTACAGACCATTCTCAGCAGTGAATCGGCCTTTCTTACTGCCCTGTACGTTCCACTGGTACCCATCCTGATGTGGGTTATTTTCCAGAAACGCCCCAGTTTAATGACTTGGGTGGGCACAGCACTGGCATTTACAGGTCTGGTACTTTTAACAGGAAATGGTTTCTCAGGTATTCACCTCAATTACGGGCAGGTGCTGACCCTGATCTGTGCCTTTGTGATTGCCCTGGAAATTATCTTGATTGGTTATTTTGCTGGAAAGGTCAATCTCAGACGGGTTACGGTGGTTCAGCTTGCCGTTGCCTCACTCCTCTCCTTTGCCAGTATGCCGATGGTGGGTGAACACAAGATTCCTGAATTTTCATGGGCGCTACTGATGATTGCTGTGGCTCTAGGTTTAGCCAGTGCCCTGATTCAGTTCGTGATGAACTGGGCACAGCGTATGGTTGATCCAACCCGTGCCGCAATCATCTATGCAGGTGAACCTGTCTGGGCAGGTTTATTTGGGCGGATTGCGGGTGAGCGACTACCTTTACTGGCCTTGATGGGAGGTTTAATGGTGGTTCTGGGGGTGTTGGTCAGTGAGTTAAAATGGAACAAGCCCAAATAAAAAGAGCGCTAAAAAGCGCTCTATGCTGCTGATGACTCTTTCTTTTTGATTAACATACACGAATGCACATGCTCAATAATCATGCTTTATCCTATTTTATTGGTACATGGGTTTATTATCATTCAATGCGATTAAACCACGAATTGCCCGATAAACAATCCAGACCCACGCGGCAAAAATCACCAGTACACAAAATACCGTACCAGAGAGCGCCACGCCAGCAAATGCATTGGCATTGTCCCCTGTAAAGAATAGCAAGAAGAATGGAATAAAGGCGATGATGTTCCAGGCCAGATACCACCAGAATGTACGGATCTGCCAGGTAAAGTGGCTTTCAAAGATTGAGCCCTGCACATCACCACGTTTGACATAGTTAATGATGAGGGCTATGACGGCCAGTAAACCGCCAGAAAAAATCGCAACAATATAAAGCACGTAAAGAACCAGCGTTAAAGTACGGTTCGGGTCTTGATCAACGGAATAATTCATTTTTATTTATCTCCAGACACGCCCTCAATAAAAGACATTGAGCGGCGAAATTAACCAGCATATCAACAATATATGAAAGATTATGCTACAGAAATAAATCTTACGAAATGGTTGTTTTTGTGTTTTATGTCGCAATTTTTGTTGTGCAAGCCACCCTCCACACCAACCACCTAAAGAATCCACGATATGCAAAGTCTGCTCTGGAATACGTCGATTCCCCAATTGTGCCGCTTCTTTATCCTGTGCATACAGCCAATAGCTCAGGACATTCATCAGGCTGACAAACAGTAGCGTATAAGGTGGTAGCAACTTGCTAAAACCTGCAACCAGCATAAAAACGATATAAATCACAATACCCACCTGCATCGCCGACCAACGCTTGGCAGATGTCGGCTGAGCAGGTTTGCTGCGGTGTTCAATTACTTGTGATGCTTTTAAATAAGTTGCTTGCTGAGCGCGATAACGACCCCGCTCATCCAGAATCACGGTATATTCCAGCGCACAGCCCACTATCGGGCGTGGCCCTGTACGAGCAAAGTCTTTGATATGGATAAAAACACGATCTTTATGTGTATCATGAGGTTGAATAAAGCCATAGCCCTTGTCATCAAACCATTCCACCAAACGTCCCTGATCTCGCATATTCCTATCCTAAACCTAACACTTGTTGTAAACGGTCTTGTAGCATCATACGCATTTCTATCGGGTCTTTTTGCAAAATATCCTCCCCTGTGCGCCCCTGCTCGGCATTCTTCTGGGCTACCTGCAAACGCATACACCAAAAACGGCAGGCCGCCATTGCTAAGAAAATATCTAAACAAGCTAACTCATCTTGTGTCAGTGGGCGCACTTGTTGATAGGCGGTGAGGAATGTCTCTGCTTTTTCCATATCCAAATGTGCCTGCGGATAACTGGTACAGAAATCATTGATGCTAATGGCAATATCAAACAACCATTCATCCTGATTAAGCTCATAAAAATCGAGGATACCGTTGAGTTGACTGCCCTCAAACAGGGTGTTATCCCGAAATAAATCTGAGTGAATAAAGCCTGTTGGCCGATCTGGATATTCCTGACTAATCACCTCAAATAGCTGAAATACCTGATCTAAAAGTTGTTGGTCTGCTAGGGGCATCTTGGGGCGTAGTTGGCTGGCAACCTCTGACCAATAGGCATGATTGCGGTTAAAATCACGTTGTAATGGAAAATCCTGCAAGGCCAGATGCAGTTTGGCCTGCGCCTGCGCAATCGCCTGCACCTGCTCAATGCTGGCCTGCTCAGGATGCTCACCCATTAAACGTGGCGCGATCTGGGCAGGTTTGCCTGCAATACTATGGATGGCCTGACCGTGATGTTTCAACGGCACCGCGACAGGTACGCCTGCCTGCCCCAAACAGTCCAGCACAGGCACCAGTTCCCCCGCCCCCTCGGCATCCAGTTCCTCAAAAACCGTTAAAACATACTGTTTCTGTGTATGATCCACCAAAAAAAAGTTGGTGTTTTGAATACCGCCCTGGATTGGAATCAGGTCAATCACCGCCAAACCATAAGGCTCGGCAAATGCCTGCACTTCTTCTAAACTCAACGGGGTATAAACCGACATGGAAAACCTGCAAAATATCACTCTGATTTTGATAGAATACCCGTTCCCTCCATGAAGGTGTAGCACCAGAGTCGGTCTCCTTTCTCTCTTGGCGATTTTTTGGAAAATTTTATGCTCGCAAAACGTATTATCCCTTGCTTGGATGTTGATAATGGCCGAGTTGTTAAAGGCGTTCAATTCCTTGATATTCGTGACGCAGGTGACCCTGTTGAGGTTGCGCGTCGCTACAACGAACAAGGCGCCGATGAAATTACCTTTTTAGATATTACCGCCACCCATCATGGACGGGACACCACCTACCGTACGGTGGAGCGGATGGCGGAAAGCGTGTTCGTGCCTTTAACTGTGGGTGGTGGCGTGCGTAAGGTTGAGGACATCCGTTTACTACTGAACGCAGGTGCCGACAAGGTTAGCATCAACTCGGCTGCGGTGTTTACCCCTGAGTTTGTGCAGGAAGCCTCACAGCGTTTTGGCGCACAATGTATCGTGGTTGCCATTGATGCGAAAAAAACTGGCGAAAATAAGTGGGAAATCTTTACCCACGGCGGTCGTAAACCGACTGGGATTGATGCGATTGAATGGGCTGTCAAAATGGCGGACTTCGGTGCGGGCGAACTGCTGGTAACCAGTATGGATGCCGATGGCACCAAAGCAGGTTATGACATCGCCTTAATGCGTCAAATCAATGATCGTGTCAGCATTCCAACCATTGCTTCAGGTGGTGTTGGAAGCCTACAGCATTTAGCGGATGGGATATTAAAAGGCGGTGCGGATGCCGTATTAGCAGCATCTATTTTCCACTTTGGCCAGCACACCATTCCAGAAGCCAAACAATATCTGGCTGAACAAGGCATTGAAATGCGTTTGTAAGCCCTATCATAGGCGTAGCTGGGTTTTGGGTTACGCCTTAATTTTTAAAAGAATAAAAATATGTATGATACTTTACTCTGGACTGTTATTTTGACTTTTGCAAGTTGCATGTTTTTTCTGTTTTCAATATTCACTAAAATCTAAAGATAGTGATGAACGTCACCTGCTCACAGGTTTAAGCCTGCAAAACGAGTAGGCAAAAAAATACCTTGCCTAAGCAAGGTATGGAAAAATGCGTTTATTCAACGCTAGAGGGTAAAAGAAAATATAGCCATTTTGAGTAAATTCTGAGCATCTTCAATGCTTGAGCTAAGATAGCGGGATAATGCACAAAAATATTGACATTAAAACCAGATTTTTTTGACAATTCACGACAAGCCCTCCTGTCCTGTAGTTATAAATGTCAAAATGGCAACGTCTCTTTCGCACTTGCCGATCTGCTGTTAAGCCACCGATTCTGTTTGTTCTTCCTCAACTACAACAGGCTGCACCAGTTTTGGCTTATGCTCCACCCACTTTGCAGGAAAAACCGATTCGATTGCGTTACCCAAAGTTCTGGAAACAGACTGTGGCAATGGCAGACCAAGTGGATTGGCCTCCTTTAAGTCCGCCGATGACACCACACGCGTTCCCATGATGTAGTCAAACCACGGACGAGTAACCCCCCAGTTGGCATCCTGATTTGAGTTCATGTGATGATCATAATGCCAGGGAATACGTTTTCTTGCCCATTCTGGCTCTAAATGCGAGCGGCGATGCACATAATAATAATTGCCTGCACAATACCAAAATGACAACGCCATCCCTTTTGAAAATGGATAGGCTGCCGCACTGGACACGGTTGCAACCGCAGCCAATGCAATCAGTTCGTTACGGGTACGCCAGTTGTCCAGACCCTCGACGTAACAGTCGTCAGAAAACCCCTGCTTGCGCACTTCACGGTGGTGTGCCCAGTGTGATTCCATCTGTTTTGGCGTTGGGCTGAAACGTGGCTTGCCTTTACGGTGAACCCCATGCAGTAGATATTTATGGGCAAACCATTCAAAACCGTTTGCAATCACCAAACCTGCAACAAAACCCTTTAACATGCAGTAGTCTCCCAATGTTTCCTTATTTTTATTAAAGATATAAATTTTTGTAGGCGAAGTATTGACGATGCGCTATATTTGTATTGACAAAACACGACAAACTGGGGAACAGACAGGATGTCTCAACTCAAGAATTATACAGGCTCGGTTTATGGTGGTTTAGGACACCTGCTAAAAGCCTACTGTGAGGCGAAAGGTATAGAAATACCTGGACAATTACAACAGGTTCAGAACCTAGAGCGCTTTGATTACGTGATCTGGCGCGACCTGCTTGAAGACTTAAACCGTCTCCATCCACGGACAGGTTTGGGACTGGAAATTGCCGCATATGTCCAACCCAAGCATTTGGGAATTATCGCCTACCTAGCCCTGTCCTGTGAAAATCTGGGTGAGGCCATGGCACGCTACCAGGACTTTCACCGTCTTATTTATGATGGCAGCCCGCTACTGGTCGAATTTAACCATCCTTATGCTTCAATCCGATGGGAAGCTCCCGAACCCCACCCAACCCAGTTAACGGATGAAATTGCAATTGCCTTAATGGTGCAATTCCTCAAGTTATTTATGTCAGGTGAAAACATCAATCTGCATGAAGTCCATTTTGTGAATGTTGCGCCGAAGAATATCAGCGTTTATGAGCAATATTTTCGCTGTAAAGTCCGATTTGATCAGCCAAAAACTCAACTACTCCTACCCGTTACTGAGGCTTTTAAACCATTAAAAACAGGTGATCACACCTTACAACAACTGTTATTACAACAAGCCCAAGCATTATTGGACAAGCTGCCAAATTCCACCCAACTTGATCAACGTCTGCAACATGCCATTTTGACAGGATTACAGAAAAACCAATATCAAATCGATTTTATTGCCGAAAAATTAGGGTTATCGGTAAGACAATTACAACGTCACTTACAACAGCAAAACACCACCTTTCAGGAACGGGTACAACAGATTCGCTTTATGTTGGCAACCGAATACTTAAAAGATCCGCATCTGAGCCTACAAGAAATCGCATTGCTACTTTGCTATTCTGAACAAAGTGCTTTTCAACGTGCATTTAAAATTTGGACCAATCAAACCCCGCAGCAGTGGCGAAACAACAACACAACTTACAATTCTTAATAAAACTAGAGACAAACTAACGCTTTCACAACAGATCATTTTTTTTACAGCATTTATACAAGAGCGTATGCAGTTTTGTGAATTAATTCACATTTATTCATAGAGCTTAAATATATCCATAATAAATTGGCGGATTCAAGCGGCAAGTGCAACAGTATAAAAACCAGCCATAACTTCACTCGGTGTATACCAACCTAGGGTTTTTCTAGGACGATGGTTGAGTGCAAATTCTATCTGCTCTATTTGTTCCTTTGACACGTCATCAAACGATGATGATTTTGGCAGATATTGACGGATTAAACCATTCGTATTTTCATTTCTAGCTCGCTGAATAGACTTGTAAGGATCAGCAAAATACGTCTCTATGCCAGCATCAGTAATTCTTTTGTGTTCGGAAAATTCTTTGCCATTATCAAATGTCACACTATAAGCATGGCTCATTTGTAAACGATCTAGTGCACAAGTAATCGTTTGAGAGGATGCTCTCGTTGGCCCTAAATGAACAATATGTACATACAGGCTCTTTCGATCAACGAGAGTCAATAAAGCACCTTTATGATGTTTACCAATCACCGTGTCACCTTCGAAATCTCCTAAACGTTGTCGTTGATCAATGACCTGGTCTCGGCAGTGAATACTTGTTTTATCAATGATTTGACCCCTACGATCCGTGTTTTTGTAACCGCGTTTTCGATATTTCTTCTGATGCCTTAAGTGTAGATGAAGTTTACCACCTTTTGATTTATCTTGATAAATGTACTGGTAAATCCACTCATGTGAAGGTACATCCAGCCAACCGCGTTGTGTTAAAGCACCTGAAATTTGTTCGGGTGACCAGTCCAAACCAATCAAATAATCAATATAAGCGAAGGCAAATGCTGTCATTGATGATGAAGGACGGTACCGTCTTTGACTTGCAAATTTAGCTGCCTGTTGAGCTCTATATCCACGTTGCCCAGTATTTCTTTTTAATTCACGGTAGATGGTTGATCGTGAACGTCCTAACTCCCGAGCAAGGGTAGCGATTGAACTTTTACTTTTCAAAGTAGCATAAATTTCGTATCTTTCATCTTGAGAAAGTTGGGTGTATTTCTTCATTGTGTGCTTTCCAATTGCGAGTTGAAAAAGTCTAATGATTCTATGAATACACCTAACTTTTTCAACTAACTACAAATGTGTTGCACTTGGGATTTGAATCTGCGATTCTTGGATGCATACTTTTTTATTTTTATAACGAATCGGGTGATAACAATGAACAAATATTTAGCAGAATTTCTGGGGACCTTTTGGCTAGTTTTTGGTGGTTGTGGTAGCGCTGTGCTTGCCGCCGCATTTCCAGAGCTTGGGATCGGCTTCTTAGGTGTGGCACTTGCTTTTGGTCTAACTGTTTTAACGGGTGCTTATGCATTTGGTCATATTTCAGGGGGGCACTTTAACCCTGCTGTCAGTGTAGGCTTATGGGTTGGTGGACGCTTTGAAGCCAAAGAATTAGCACCTTATATTATTTCTCAAGTGATTGGTGGAACAATCGCAGCCTTGGTACTTTACGTTATTGTGCAGGGTCAAGTAGGCTTTGCTGGTACTGGCGGCTTTGCAAGTAATGGCTATGGGGATTTATCACCTAACCATTTTTCTTTAATCTCCGCTTTTTTAATTGAAGTGGTACTGACTGCATTTTTCCTGATTGTGATTTTAGGATCAACTGATCGTCGTGCGCCTGCTGGTTTCGCACCGATTGCGATCGGTTTAGCATTAACATTGATTCACTTAATTAGTATCCCTGTAACCAATACATCAGTAAACCCTGCACGTAGTACAGCGGTAGCACTTTTTGCTGAAACTGCGGCACTAAGCCAATTATGGTTATTCTGGGTTGCACCTATTATTGGGGCAATCATTGGAGCACTTATTTATAAAGTGGTCGGCAACGAGAAAAGCTAAGCTCACATTCCCATAAAAAAAACAGCCTTTTCAAAAGGCTGTTTTCATTTACAAAAATGGGTTTTCAATTTCTCGCTCAATCTTTCGTTCAATCTGTTCAGGTAGGTTTTGTTTTTCTAATGCTGCCACCACATCATTGATAAAATTTTGTAATGCTTTGGCTGTTTTCAAACCTGCTTGATCTTTGGTAATTTGTAAGTTGCCATATAAACTGACACAGTCCACTTGATTTTCCAAAGTCAGATCGTAAATTGCCGAAGACTGATCGCCCTGTTCAAAAGGTTTAAACATCTTTTCCTCTCGTTGTTCTTTTCTGTTTTAGCCTATTTGAGTTAAGCATAATCACTTTAGGATAGCTGCGATATTATCGCAATAATTGTAAAAAAAACTGAACCAATGCTTCAATCAATTGCTTGATTAAAGCCTGTTTGGTTTCTTCATCTACTTGCGGTAACTTACTTTCAGTGGACTGTGATTGCCCTGAAGCAAATTGCTGTTGTTGCGCTTGAATACTTTCTGTTGTTGCCTCTTCTGCACACTGACTTTGCCCATCCCATTTGACATAGCTAATGTCTTTATTGGCTTTAACCTGTTGTGCTGATGTCGGTAATTGATAAATATTACGCTTTTGTTGTTCTGTAAGCTGCGGGAATAAATTAATTCCTAGTTTCTCTTCTAGATAGCACACACTTACGACTTTAACCTGTAGCGAATCATTATTCGGCGCGTAATACGCACCAATAATGCCCTGTTTGGGCAGATACACCGCCTTATACACGGCCGTTGGCACAATCACGCCATTCCCAATGGTTTTGAGCCGCTTTCCCTCAAACACGGGACCTGTGACAATATAGGCATCCCTATGCTGTTTGGTCACAATCGCGCGCACGGCCTCCTCCAGCTTACGCCAGACTTCCTGATTATTTTTAGGGGCCTGTGGCACCATATTAGCTAAAGAAAAGCTATCCTGCTGCGCTGCGGTATTGTTCATATCTCCGTTGGGTGCCATATGCCCACGATCATAACCAGAACCACGATAGTCCGATAACAAAGCACGATGCGCAAGCTGTACCCGTGTTTCCTCATGGAAACTATCTTCACGTTTAATTTTGATGCTTAAACGTTCAGGTGTCAGATATTCCGCTGACCACAACGGGGTTTTAGAGACCCCCGAATACATCACGTTAAAGTCGTTAAAGCACAGCGCATAACTATCTTTTTTTAGACTTTCTTTTGTAAGTAAAGGAGGAACATCTCGATAAAATTGTTCTAAACAAGCCCCATGACTCGATGGCAAAGGAATTAATTTAGAAATTTTTTCATTACCAAATGCGATTGCGAAACTGCCTGTTGCGATCAAAGCAAGAACAATTTTTCCAATATTCTGGCTTAAAAAATTAGCTTGAGTTTTAGCCTTTTTGCTTGGTTTCTTTGCCATAACCACATCAAGATCAACATGAACGCGAAGCTTAACAATTCAGGAGCATGCTGTATATTGCGCTACCGCCTAGAACGACACTTTATGTCGCAAAACTGTTCACTTGATCAGCAGGCAATAAAAAAGGCACTCGAAAGTGCCATTTTTATTTGTATTTTCACTAGATCTCGATCTGGCTACCCAGTTCTACCACACGGTTGGTCGGAATCTGGTAGAAGTCACTCACAGGGCTAGTATTACGTTGCATTGAGATAAATAAGCGTTCGCGCCACGGAGACATACCATCTCCCACACTATGAACAATACGATCACGTGAAATAAAGAAGCTAATTTGCATCAAATCGTATTCAAAGCCTAATTCTTCGTAAGCTTGAATCAAGGCTTTTGGCACATTAGGTTCATCTTTAAAACCATAGAAAATTTTGATGCGATAGAAATGTTCATTCAACGTTTCAACACTAATTCGCTCTTCTTGAGGGACAAATGGAACATCTTCAATCACAACAGTGACTAAAATATTACGCTCATGTAGTACTTTATTGTGCTTAATATTATGTAGCATCGCATGTGGAACAACATTAGGCGTTCCTGTTAAAAAGACTGCATCGCCAGGTACCCGATGAACATTGTTCCCAATACTTTTCACAAATAAATCGAGTGATAGAGTGTCATGTTCAAGTTTAGCAAAAGTAAGCTCACGCCCACGTTTCCACGTCATCAAGATCGTAACGGCGACTGCACCGATCAATAACGGTACCCAACCACCTGAGAACATTTTTAATGATGCTGCTGCGACCAGTACGGATTCCAAAATAAAGAATGGAATAATCAACAGCATCACCTTTGGTAAGCTCCATTTCCATGCATAGTATATGAATACAGCAACCAAAATCGTGTCGCATAACATGGTTAAGGTCACAGCCAAACCATAAGCACTTGCGAGGTTTGAGCTAGTTTTAAAAATTAGAATTAAGATGACGATCGCAATCAGCAATAACCAATTCAGAAATGGCACATAAATTTGTCCTTCTTCAGAATCAGAAGTATGTTTAATGCCTAAACGTGGTAAATAACCCAATTGGATTGCTTGACGTGCTAATGAGAAAACCCCAGAAATAACGGCCTGCGATGCAATCACAGCTGCCATCGTTGCCAAGATAATCATTGGGTACAAAGCCCAACTTGGGACTAGTAAATAGAATGGATTTTCAATCGCCGCAGGATTGCGAAGTAACAGCGCACCTTGTCCAGCATAATTTAATACAAGGCAAGGCAAAACGACACTAAACCAACCGAAACGAATTGGACGTGGTCCAAAATGCCCCATATCTGCATATAAGGCTTCACCACCTGTGACCGTTAAAACAACAGCACCCATAATAAAAAATGCTTGTACAGGATGAGTGAAAATAAACTGAATTGCCCAATGAGGACTAACCATACCGAGTACGATTGGTGTTTGTACAACGCTAATGACGCCCAAGATCCCTAATGACAAAAACCAAAGTAACGTAATTGGCCCAAAAAATTTACCAACAAACGCGGTTCCGTGTTTTTGCATTAAAAATAATGTCGTTACAATCACGATTGCAATTGGCACAATAAAAGGATCAAGTACATTGGTTGCAATTGATAGACCTTCAACAGCGGAAAGTACTGAGATTGCAGGCGTAATAATACCGTCACCAAAAAATAGCGATGCCCCAACAAAACCAATCGCAATTAAATAAATCTTTTTACTGTCGGATATTTTTGCTTTGCGTAGATTCAAAGCAAGTAGAGCCATGATTCCACCTTCACCATTGTTATCCGCACGCATAACAATCGCGATGTATTTAATACTAATAATCAGCATTAAACACCAAAAAATAATCGACAAGATTCCTAATACATTTTCAGGTTGAATTCCTAGCCCATGTGCAGCATGGAAGGATTCTTTCAAAGCGTACAAAGGACTAGTTCCAATGTCTCCAAATACGACCCCTAAGGCTGCCAGCGTCATCGCAGGCAATGCGGCTTTTTTTGCGGTACTTTGCATATATTGTCTTCAATATAGAGCGTTATAGCGCAATATTATCACTAGCCAAAAAGTTTTTCTGCAAATCTATGCTGTAATAACTTGGCAGCTCGCTTTTTTTTGGTTACTATCGCACACCTTGGTGAGGTGTCCGAGTGGCTGAAGGAGCACGCCTGGAAAGTGTGTATACGTTTGCGCGTATCGAGGGTTCGAATCCCTCTCTCACCGCCAAGATTCTGTTTCAAAAAATTATTATTCATATCGAAAGGCTTAAACCATAAGGGTTTAGGCCTTTTTTATTGTTATCATCTGTTCCAATCCATTCTGATTCTTTTAGAAGATGCAGGGGGACAAATGGGGGATAATTTGGTTATACTATTTTTCGTCCCCCAAATTTTAAAGATTTGACGAAAAATGCTGACAGATGCTCAAGTTAGAAGAATCAAACCACTTGAAAAGAAAAAACGTTATTCAGATGAAAAAGGGCTTTATCTCGAAGTGACACCTTCTGGTGGACGGTTTTGGAGATTGAAATATCGGTTCAATGGCCGTGAAAGCACATTAACCATTGGGAGCTATCCTGAGACATCACTTGCTCAAGCTCGTCGTACACGTGATGAAGCACGTGTTCAGCTTTATAAGAATATCGACCCCAATGCTTTGAAAATGCAACGATTACAACAAACGGATGAAAGCATCCTATTTAAATCCCTTGCGATGGAGTGGATGGCAGATCGTAAAGCAGTCATTAAAGAAACGACTTATCTACGTGATCTATCAGTCTTTGAAAAAGACCTTTTCCCTGCATTAGGTGATATGCCTATTGATCAAATTAAGGGTAAAGATGTGCTTATTTGTGCAAAAAAAATTGAAGCACGTGGTGCATTGGAAATGGCAAAACGTTCGATTCCTTTATTCATCCCATAGATTTTGATCAATTAAAAGCCATTAAACTATCAAATTCATTTGTTTATTTTTTCACTTGTTTTTTTCAACAGAATCTGTAAAATTCACGCCACGTTGCCGGCATAGCTCAGTTGGTAGAGCAACTGACTTGTAATCAGTAGGTCCACAGTTCGAATCCGTGTGTCGGCACCATTAAATTCAAGAAAGGCTTAAACTTTTAAGGTTTAAGCCTTTTTTATTACCTCGTTTTTAACTGCACTCACCTGAACATAACGCACCAGACCATCTTGATAGAGTTTTTGGCACAACTTGGCCGTCATTGCTATTTTGAGTTGGGCAAAATCAAAAGCCTTGTTCCTTGGTCTTGGTGACCGTGTATCAATATATTGGGCAAAACCTTTCAAAACTGGCTCTGAAAAATCCTGAATGATAATGTCCTTAAAACCACGCTTTACCAGTATTTGAGAAAGCTGCTGCTCGTCCATCAAATGCTGCCATCTCACATCAGCACCTTTTAACAGATAGCGATATTGCTGTTTGTGTAGATAGGAACAATGTTGCCAATCATCCGACCACATCAAATAATGAAAGGCAATTCGCCCTTTTGCATTCAAAACAAAAGAAACTGAATCCAGAAATAAATTCAATTCACTGTGATACGCAGCATCAACACATACGGCCACATCAAATAAATTTAAAAAGTGCAGCGGCCTTAAATTCAAAAAAGAACCACAGATGCTTTGCACCTGTGGCAATTCCTTTTGAATTCGCTGAATGTAATCTTTCTGTAATTCAACTGCACTCAATTGTTCAATATGATAATGATTAAGCCAGTGCAATAAACTAGCACCTTGCCCACAACCAAGGTCTAAAACACGATCTGTCGACTTGAGCTGAACAGATGCCGCGATCTGATCAGCTAGGTTTTGACATGCCAGTGGATAGTTATGCTGTTGACCTTGCCAATACCCCAGATTGCTCCAGGCAAGCAATGTATCATCACCCAGCCGTTTGGCATCAATTGCATATTTATGCCCAATGACTTTTTCGATGAATGCCTGTCTAAAAGTCGCCATGTTTAGTACCCGAGTTCAGCTGCCACCTTGACTTTGGGTTTAAGCCCAACAAAAGGCAATGGCGCACCCAGGATTTGGGCAATATGCATGGCAGAGGTCACGGCGGACTCTAAAATTGGCAGGCCATCACATGACCATGAGCCACAGTAAAACACCTTACGGTTCAACTGTAGGTGTTGTTGCTGAATTTTTTTGTTCAATGCCACAGTTTCAGAATCCACTACCGCGCGGGTCAGTTTAACTTTGGAAATAATTTTTTTGGGATCAATCTCAATCACAGGACACCAAGTCTGGAAAACCGCATTTTTACCAACCAGACTGGGTTCAATAGAATTAATCCATACCGTAAATTGCTGGCGTGTAAACTTTCGGTCCATCATATAACTAAGTACTGCCCAATCCTTACGGCGCTGAGGCATGACAATCGGGTCAGTGTGAATCACCAAATCCCCCTGTTCAAACCTAAACTGTTTTAACAGGGCAATATCTTCAGCAAATTGTGGCTGCTTGAGGAAACCCTCAATGGCAGGCGTTGGGGTGGCAATCACCACACGGTCAAATGACTGGCTTTCGTCCAGCGTATTTTCAACCCTTACCTTGTCTCCCTGCTCTTCAACTTTCTGAACCGCTGAACCACTATAAATGCTGATTCCCGCGATTAGGCGATCCACCAATGCAGGTGTGCCCCCTTTCATACGCAACAGTGCCTCACCCTCAGTGAGCTGGCGAATAAATTCCAGTAAAGGTTTGGCAGGCCATTCACCAATCGTTTTTGGATGACAGGTGCAAATTGTATAAAGCACCGGCATTACCGTGCCGTGCCAGAACACTTCCTCAATATGGTACTGATTCATGAACTCAGCTAGGGTGATGTCCTGATTGTCCGACTTAAAGAACTGGGTGATGGCGGTCTTGAGTTGCAGCATGCCCTTGACCAAACGCCAGCCATACTGCTGTATGCCCTTGCGGTTGTTGATAATCGGAAAATTGCCAATACGGCTACGCGAGGTGGTCAACCATGTATCGGTTTTATCTTCAAACAGCCAGCTACAGGCCATAAAGGTTCGTACTGGAAAGGTTTCTATGCCTAAATAGGTTGCCAGACTGAGCGTGTTTTTCCAAAGCTTCGGATTCATCACCCGTAATGGCGCGTCAATCAGGCCTCCTTCAAAATCAATACTGTGACTATCCATGCCTCGACCAGATAGGGCCTCAAAGATAGTCACCTGATGTCCAGCATCCTGTAGGATTCTGGCGGCAGCAAGCCCTGCCATTCCACTGCCAATAATTGCAATATCCAAAATTATGTCCCATCAGTTGATGATTTTTCTTGATTATGACTGATCATCGGCTCAAACGCCGTATTAAAAAATACCAGATTCAGCATTTAGGCCAGAATTTTGTCGACCAATTATTTGTCGGTTATATTTACATTTTGACAAAAATTGATTTTACACGCTAAATAGATGAAAAATAAAACTTTATTAGATCAAAACCCACAAAAACATACAGATCGTACTTTATATATCCATTTTTTGCACTATAGGGGCCTTTGCAAAGTATAATTTTAGCGCTATTCTGATTAAACAATAATGAGAACAGAGTGACATAATAAACTGTACAAGAATAAGTGACCAAATATTAAAAAAATCAATAGAGAACCTTATAGCGAGAGCCCATCAGTCAAACAGAGTGATGGGCTTTCTTATATAAATAGCTGATTTATCCTAGTTAATAACTCTCCATGATGCTCAGTTGTTGGGGCAAAACGGTAAGGCGCCGCATAATCCAGCAACAGGAAAGGACTGATGCTTTGCCCTAGGCGATCATAGGAAAACAGGTTGTAGACTGGGAAGCCATCACCCACCCAATGCATGTACTTATTTTCATAGATACCAATAATCTTTTTCATCTCTGTACTCCTATTCATTTAGAAGTTCTGGTTTTGGGTTTGATTTTACGCCTTGCAAGTTCAGGCTTATAGCTATGGAAATACAACACATGGTCCTATGTACAGAACGAGGTATGTTTGTGAGAACCGAAGTCAAATATGAATGAGACAATCTCCTGGAAAAGAAGAAGCTAATGAAAATAAAAAAGGCATAAAATTTAATTTTATGCCTTTTCTTGAGGGTTCTACGATGATCTAAAATGGTAAATCATCATCTAAATCCGCAGGGGCAGCCGCCGCAGGTTGTGGTGCTGCTTTTGGTGTATTAAAGCCATTGCCCGCCTGTGGGCTACCTGCATAGTTGCCCTGGTTTCCACCAGCAAAGCCACCGCCTTGACCATAACCATTCTGGTTATTGTTAAAGCCCGTATCCTGGTAAACGCCACCCTGATTGTTATTGTTGTTAAATCTTGGCTGGTTGAAGTCATTGCCACCCGCAACCCCCTGTTCACCTTGCTGACGTGAATCTAGCATCTGCATTTGGTCACCACGGATTTCGGTGCTGTAGCGCTCCTGACCATTCTGGTCCGTCCACTGGCGTGTGCGTAATGAACCTTCAATATAGACTTTTGAGCCTTTACGCAGGTATTGTTGTGCAATCTCACCCAAACGGTTGTGCAGCACAATGCGGTGCCATTCCGTTTGTTCCTTACGCTCACCTGTATTCTTATCTACCCACGACTCACTTGTTGCAATCGAAAACTGGGTTAATGATCCACCATTTGGAAAGGTTTTAGTTTCTGGATCTTTACCTAAAGTACCGACTAAAATAACTTTATTTACACCACGCATTAGCTGTATTCATCCTATGTATTTCTGTGTTTTACTTTATAAGAGTTATGCTTAAATGGCTACCTCTTTGCCCAACAAGTGCGTTAAATCTTGTCGCCCAGCATCATCAATACACTGTTTATCGACCTTAATATAGGCAACCTGCTGCTCGGGCATCACCACCACTTCTTCAATACCACGAATTGCCAATAGTTTTGAAGTCCATTCATCTGTTTGTACCCCCTGAGGCAGAGGCAATACAATCGAGGATAAATATCTTGGCTGCGCCAGCCCAAAACTAATCAGCAGCCATAGTATAGCAATCCCCGCCAGCACACTCCACCCGAGCGCAGTATTCTGTAACATCAAAAGCTGTCCACCCAGCGTACCGCCAAAGAATGCACCCAAAAACTGGCTGCTGGCGTTTACTCCCATTGCGGTGGCCTTGGACTGGAGGGGTGCGGCCTTGGACAACCAGGATGGCAGCAAGGCTTCCATCACGTTGAACGCAATAAAGAAAATGCCCAGCCCAGCCAGCAGTACATATTTGGATTCATAACCGAAGATCAGGATCAGCAAACCACCAATAATCCCCGCAATTGCAGACAGGAAAATGCCTCGCATCTTGCGGTATTTTTCCGCAATTATGATGCTTGGAAAGGCAAAAAACAGGCTAATCACCAATAGTGGCAAATAGACCAGACCATGTTTGGCAAGTGGAATTTGCGCATATTCAATCAACTGTGATGGCACATAGATAAACATGGCTGTTAACAACAGGTGCAGGGCAAAAACCGATACATGCAAACGGTTCAGGTCTCCCATCTGCATCACCTGCCTCAGTTGATTCAGATAGCCCTGCTGAAAGTTTCGATGATGTCGGGTCACTTTCGGAACCAATAACAACATCAGGATTGCCGCCAGTCCCATCAGTGTGGTGACAAAAAATAATCCTGAAATTCCCACAATGCTGGTCAACCACGGTCCCAGACTGAATGCCACTACAAAGGACAATCCAATGCTCATGCCCATCGCAGCCATTGCTTTGGTTCGCTGCTCCTCACGGGTGACATCCGCCAACAATGCCATCACCACCGCTGACACCGCACCCGCGCCTGCGATGGCACGCCCAATAATCACCCCATAAATGGTGTCAGAGAAGCCAGCAATGGCCCCGCCCAATGCAAACAGCAACAGGCCCAAAACAACCAGGGGTTTTCGGCTAAAGCGGTCGGCCAACAGGCTGAATGGAATCTGCAGGATTGCCTGGGTTAGGCCATACACCCCGACAGCCAAGCCAATCAGGGCTGGCGTTGCATATTGATAGGATTGTCCTGCCACTGAAAACACAGGAATAATCATGAACAGGCCCAACATGCGTAAGGCAAAAATGCTACTTAGGGCAAAGGTTGAACGGCGTTCTAAAGCATTCATTGTTGATAAGACACTGTAACTGACTCAGCGAATTATAAGTCATTCGCCTACAAAGGTTGTAAGGAGATGATGAAAAATCGAGTAGAAAATTCCACAGCGTTTTTGAATTTATCTGGTTCAACTGAAAATAGGCTTAAATCTCCCAATGGATTCAAAACAAATGCCCGTCAAGATTCTGCTATAGTTTGAAAATCATTGATGGAATAACACTCGCATAGGCTCAGTTCATGACGTTTTCCCAAGAGGTTTGGCAACGTAATCTCGATTTATATCAAAAAATATTGGCACTACCTTTTAATCAGGAGCTTGCCGCTGGCACACTAGACAGTAAGGCGTTTTGCCATTATGTCATTCAGGATGCACATTACTTACTGGCTTATGGCCGCGCACTGGCTGTTGCCGCAGCAAAGGCCTTTGACGCAGATGACGTGATCCAGTTTTCCGAGGCCGCCAAAATTGCGATTATTGTGGAGCGCAGCCTACATAAGGATTTCATGCAGGCATTTGGCATCACTAAAACTGAGTTTGAAAGCACGCCTTTAACCCTTGCCTGTCATCATTACACATCGTTCCTAACTGCAACGGCCTGGTCGGAAAGCTACCCTGTGGTTTTAGCCGCCCTGTTACCTTGTTTCTGGATTTATGCAGAGGTTGGCAACGATATTGTCAGCCAGTCTGTGGAAAATAATCCCTATCAGGCATGGGTGGATACCTATTCAGGTGAAGAGTTTCATACAGCCGTACGCAACGTGATTGCAACCGTTGATAAAGTGGCCGCACGCTGTGATGCGGATACTTTGGCAAAAATGCATGCAGCCTATAGCATGGGTGCAAAACTGGAATGGCTCTTCTGGGACAGTGCCTATCAGCAAAGAGAGTGGTTTGGGTTGGATCACGCCTAAAACAATTGATATAGACGTAAAAAAGCCCCTATTCGGGGCTTAGTCGTATATCGTATTGTCCGATATACTGTATGAGGCTCATCTCAAACTGAATGCATTAAAGCATAAATAAAGTTGAATAAATACTTTTATTGTTGAGCCTTATCAAAAAAGATTGACAACAATTAAGGTGATCAATGCAGGTACAGCCTGAATATAAATAATCTTTTTACTGGCGGTCAGCCCGCCATAAATGCCTGCAACCAGCACACAGCCTAAAAAGAAGTTGGCGATTGCAACTGCACAAGCTGTGGGTGCCAGTAATGACCAGAACAAACCTGCTGCCAGAAAGCCATTATACAGGCCCTGATTTTGTGCCAGAACCTTGGTCAGTTGAGCTTTCTCTAATGTATTGCCGAAAGCCTTTAAACCGTAGGGTTTATCCCATAAAAACATTTCCAGCACTAAAATATAAACATGCAATATAGCAATCAACGCAATTAAAATTGTTCCCAACATTTTATTTTTTCCTTGTTCTACCGCTTATACAATGGATTTAAATGTAGCACTGATCTATTTCAATTGCTCAATCGGCAATACGATTTGTGTGACTTTCCAGCTTAAGCCTTGTCGCTGCATTGTGACTGTAACAGGAGGTTTTGGATACGGATATTGAATCTGGACCACAAAACGATTAAATGCCTGATATTTACCTCGATAAGACAGCTTTTCCTTTGCTTGCGCTCCTGCCTGTGTTTGCTGTTGTTCGGATTGTTCAGGCTGGGTTTGAAATGGCAAACTTTCTTTTAGCTTTTTTCCCTGTAAAAGCATGGCAACTCCTTGCGGACTGACCATCACATCCACCATTTTATCCACCATCGAAGACGCCAGTAAGGCACCGAAAGCGGCAAAGCCACCCTCCGATGCCTGTGCATGTTCTGGAAATTTCTTTACGAGTTCGGTATTCAACTGATCCTTGATTCCCTGTCGAACACTGGGAAAATCAACATAGGCTGCCAGTGCTGCACTGTCTTCATTCTTCAATGCCTGACGGATTTGGTAAATTGCCAGATAGGGAGATGTATATACAAAAGCGAAAATCAGTAGAACAATCGCAATAATAGAAACTTGCAGTTTTTTTGACATGATGCCCTCAATTTTTGGAATTTATTTTTGAATAAATGGTCTGTAAATCTCAGCGATAAACCTTTGGGTCAGATAAGAATTTCATGTTAAAAATATATTTGAAATCATTAATCCGACACAATCTGACGTTTAAAATCGTTTTGTTACAGCTTGAACAATTTTAAATCGCTATTATATACACGTTTTATTCGCACAATTTCGAGATGTATTTATGAGTCAAAGTCATATCCGTATTCGAGGCGCACGTACCCATAACTTAAAGAATGTGTCACTCGATATACCACGTGACAAATTTGTGGTGATTACGGGACTTTCTGGCTCAGGTAAATCATCACTGGCGTTCGATACCCTGTATGCCGAAGGTCAGCGCCGCTATGTTGAGTCACTTTCAGCCTACGCACGCCAGTTCCTGTCACAAATGGAAAAACCTGAGGTCGATTCAATTGAGGGCTTGTCTCCTGCGATTGCCATTGAGCAAAAGTCGACCAGCCATAATCCACGTTCAACCGTGGGAACCATTACCGAAATTTATGACTACCTACGTTTGCTGTATGCACGTGTCGGTACGCCATACTGTCCTGAACATGACCTGCCAATGGTGGCCCAGACCATTTCAGAAATGGTTGATGCAGTCAAGGCACTGCCCGAAAGCACGGCACTGATGCTGCTTGCGCCTGTGGTGCGTGAGCGTAAGGGTGAATATAGCCAGCTATTTGAACAGTTACAGGGACAAGGCTTTGTTCGTGCCCGTGTTGATGGTGAAATCATTGATATTGATAGCCCGCCTGAACTGGACAAAAAGAAAAAACATAGCATTGAAGTGGTGGTGGACCGCTTTAAGGTACGGGATGACCTTGGCAATCGTATTGCAGAATCCTTTGAAACTGCTCTACGTTTAGGTGGTGATATTGCGGTTTTATCGTGGATGAATGGCGAACATCCTGAACGGGTTTTCTCTGCAAAGCACTCCTGTCCTGAATGTGACCGTGCGGTGGCTGAACTTGAACCCCGTTTGTTCTCATTTAACAATCCATTTGGTGCCTGCCCTGTTTGTGATGGTCTAGGCACACGTAGCCATTTTAGTGCAGAAAAGCTGATTCCAAACACTGAGCTTTCCATCAGTCAGGGTGCAATTCGTGGTTGGGACAGACAACGTCCTTATTACTACACCATGCTGCAAAAAGTCTCTGATCACTTTGGCATTAGTCTGGATGAGCAGTGGAATAAGCTGGATAAGGACACCCAGAAAAAATTCCTGCAAGGCACAGGCAAAGAGAAAATCGACCTGAGTTATATTGATGAACGTGGTCGTAAGCACAACCGTGTGCAACCGTTTGAAGGAATCCTGCCACATCTGGAACGTCGTTACCGTGAAACCGAGTCAAACTACGTTCGTGATGATCTGGCGCAATATCTTTCCAATGCCGCCTGTGATGCCTGTGGTGGTTCACGTCTGAATGAAATCTCACGTCATGTTCGGGTCAAGGATAAAACCATTGCACAAATCACCAAGATGTCAATTGGCGATGCAGAAAACTACTATCAGGACCTGAATCTTGAGGGTGCCAAAGGTGAAATCGCCGATAAAATCTTTAAGGAGATTCGTGAGCGTTTACACTTTCTGGTTAGTGTTGGCCTGAATTATTTGAGTTTGGCGCGTTCCGCCGAAACCCTGTCAGGTGGTGAGGCGCAGCGTATTCGTCTCGCCTCACAGATTGGTGCAGGCTTGATGGGCGTGATGTATGTGCTTGATGAACCGTCCATTGGTTTGCATCAACGTGATAATGATCGCCTGTTACAAACCCTGATTCGCTTACGTGATCTGGGCAATACCGTATTGGTGGTCGAGCATGATGAAGATGCGATCCGTGCCGCTGACCATATCATTGATATTGGCCCAGGTGCGGGGATTCACGGTGGCGCGATTATTGCCGAAGGAACCTATGAGGAACTGGCCAACCATGCCGACTCCCTCACAGGTCAGTATTTATCAGGCAAATTAAAAATTGAAGTGCCAAAACAACGTACCCCATCGCCCCGCCCAAATGAGGTGATCAAGCTGTCTGGCGCTAGTGGACATAACCTGCAAAATGTCGATCTGACCATTCCATTAGGTATTATGACCTGTGTAACAGGTGTTTCAGGTTCTGGTAAATCAACGCTGATTAACCGTACCTTATTGCCTTTGGCTGCCACGCAACTGAATGGCGCAACCACACTCACTGCGGAAAAATTTGATTCGATTGATGGCTTGCAGCATCTGGATAAAGTGGTGGATATTGACCAGAGTCCGATTGGACGTACCCCACGTTCCAATCCTGCGACCTATACAGGTTTATTTACCCCGATTCGTGAATTGTTTGCGCAAACCCCTGAAGCCAAGGCACGGGGCTATAGCGCAGGCCGTTTCTCATTTAACGTGAAAGGCGGACGTTGTGAAGCCTGTGAAGGCGATGGCATGATCAAGGTGGCGATGCACTTCCTGCCTGATATGTATGTGCCTTGTGATGCCTGTCATGGCAAGCGTTATAATCGCGAAACACTGGAAGTGGGTTATAAAGGCAAAAACATTTCCGATGTGCTGGAAATGACCGTGGAAGATGCTGCTGAGTTCTTTAGCGCGATTCCCATGATTCACCGTCGTCTGCAAACATTGATGCAGGTGGGCTTAGGCTATATCCGTCTAGGTCAGGCAGCAACCACTCTTTCAGGTGGTGAAGCGCAAAGGGTAAAACTGGCGCGTGAACTGGCAAAACGTGATACAGGTAAAACCCTGTATATTCTGGATGAACCGACCACTGGCCTGCATTTCCATGATATTGCCAAGTTGCTGGATATCCTGCATGAGCTTCGCAACAAGGGAAATACCATTGTGGTGATTGAACATAATCTGGATGTGATCAAGACGGCTGACTGGGTGATTGATTTAGGGCCTGAAGGTGGTTCTGGTGGTGGTCAGATCATTGCAGAGGGTACACCTGAGCAAGTCGCTGAGGTTGAGATTTCACATACGGGGCGTTTCTTAAAGCCGATGTTGAAATAAATTTAACAGGTTCTCAAACACTGGCGTAAATTTCGGTTGATTTTGTCTCACCAGCTTAAATTTACGCCAACTCCCTCAATGTTGAGCTGATGCTTTTGCCAGTTTGGGCTTTAAATCTGTCCCCAATTGCAGCGCGATTACATCAAAGCCGTTGTTTTGTAGTGTGAGGATGGTTTCATCAATTTGAGCATCCACCACCTGCCTAAATGTCTGCAATTCTTTTTTATTTTTATCCAGTTCCTTTGGATGGCTCGACATCAGCTTGTTGCTGGGGGCACGCAAACTGGTAATCTCAGTCAGCACCTGTTGGGTTTTAATATATTCCTGATGACTCTGGATAATAAGTGGAATGGAAATATAGAGGATCGACAGGATAATCACGACCATACAGGCAAAAAAAAGCTCAGCCTTGGGGAAAGCCGAGCTAGTAAAAAAGGATGCATGACACATCGAATACTCGAGAAAATGTTATGAGGTACAATGCAAATACCACACCTCTTCCTCACTATTATGTGAAACACATCTCAAAAAGTAAAGTCGATTAAACAGATCAGATTTAAATTTTTCATCGTTTTTGTTAATCCTTTTTAAAAAATCCAGCCTTTTGTTAACCTGGTTTTATCTATCTTATCCAGATAGTCCGCTTAAATTATAAAAACAAACCACATAAACACAGGAAAAGTAGATTCTATTCACACTTTTTAAGCTTAATTATGTAATTTTTCTGCCTAGATTAAATGCAAAAAACGATTAACACCATCGAATAAACCCATAAAAATAAACGATTATGACCATCATATTACAGCGATTTCAAAGATGAAAAATCCATCTATCTCATTGTTAGTTATATATTTCGTGTCAGGTTGCCAAAATAAAATATATTTGTCTATTTTTTAAGCATCCCTTAGCCCTTGATTGTTCGTTTATCGGAGTAACCCATTTATTACATTGACTTCATATTTTGTTACAATACAATGAATCCTGTTTTTAAATGTATATCTTTTTTTATTAATGCTGGAAATTCGTATGAAAAAACTCGGTTTAGCCACTGCTTTAGTATTAGCCATGACCGGTGCTCACGCTTACCAATTCGAAATTCAAGGTCAGTCTGAAGCCCTAGATTCAAATGATGAAAACAGAGATTATAACAACTTTACTGTGGGTGGACAGGCAACCTACTATTTCAATAATGTAGATGCATCTAAAGGTCCTTTGGCAGAAGCTGCTTTCCTTAACCAGGCTTCAAATGTTGCTGTTGGATATAACTTTGCAAACCTTGACGACGTTAAATCTCAAAACGTGGGTATTAAGGCTGAAGCTTACCTGCCAACATCATATATGCCTGCATATGCAAGCTTAAGCTACAGCGCAACTGACAATGACGGTAAATATGGTCTTTCTGATGACCGTGGTCAACGCTGGGCAGTTGAGTATGGTTCTGTTATCGCACCAAATTTCCTTGTGGCTGTAGGTTATACCAACGTTGTTGAACAAACATCTTTAGATACATTCACAATCCTAAACAGTGGTTTTGCCAAAGCGGCTGGTGAAACAGCAACCATTGCTGAAGATCAGGATGCAATCACTGCACGTACTAAATACGTTGGCGCGATCACAGGTACGCCAATGTCAATTGGTTTCGAAACAGGTATCGTTTACGGTCAGGACACTGCGTACGAGTTAAAAACTGATTTGTACCTAAACTCACAATTTAATGCTGGTGTTTCTTATGCTGAATCTAGCTTTGCTGGTTCACCAGACTCAGCTTGGGGTGTGAATGTAAACTACTTCATCACTCCAGCGATTGCGGTTGGTGCAAGCTATGTAAATGCGAATGCTGTAGGTTCTGACGCAGATATGCAAACTGTTGGCGTAAACGCGAAGTTACGTTTCTAAGATTGAATTGCGGTTCTATCCAGAACCCAGATTGATCATAAAAAAACCAGTTCATTTTGAACTGGTTTTTTATTTTAGAAGAATCGGAAAAGTCTTTCAGTTCCCAGCTACAAGACTACATCTTCTTGTCTTCAATATTTAAGGCACTAATCGCCAAAACCGCCTGAGTACGGTTTTGTACGCCAAGTTTACGGAAAATGGCGGTTACATGCGCCTTGATGGTTGCCTCGGAAACTTCCAGGTCATAGGCAATCTGTTTATTTAGCAACCCCTCAGCCACCATCATCAACACGCGGAACTGCTGCGGGGTCAGTGACTGTAAACGCTCTGCCAGTGCGGTTTCGTCCGCAGCCCTTGGGTCAAATCCCGCATGAGTCGGTAAATTCGGTGGCAGCCAGATCTCACCCTCCAGCACCTGCTTAATGGCCTCGCCAATATGGCTGGGGTGTGAGGATTTTGGAATATATCCCATTGCCCCGTGTGCAATTGCCCGCTGGATAATCGACACTTCCTCATGGGCAGAAACAATAATGATCGGAATCGCTGGATACTGTGCTCGTACATACACCAGTGCAGAAAATCCAGAGGCACCTGGTAGATTCAGGTCCAGCAATACCAGATCGGGTTCCGCCCCATGCTCCAGACGCGCATAGAATTCGTCAACATCAGCAGTTTCCTGAATCTGTGCCTGTGGCAGGCTATAACGAACCGCTTGAATCAACGCATGTCTAAATAAGGGATGATCATCTACAATTAAAATATTCATAAGTGCTTTACGCAATCTGTAAGTACGTCAATGTACTGTGTTTATTCAAATTCAATCTATCCTAGCCTATTTTTAAATAAACCGCAGGTCAAGCACAAGACCTGATTTATTTCCTTTTCCAGCAAAATAAATCGAATATTTATATAATCCATATCCTATTTATTCAAGAATAAAGCCCTTAAAGAAATATTGAATAGAAACATGCAATTAAAAACAACTAAATTCAAGCCTATCATTATTTTTAGATATATCGATAAAAAAGATAAGCTTGCAGCATTTCCTTATTTTACAGTCAGCATATTCAGGTAGATAAATAGGGGCAATTCAGGAAAACTGTCCAGGCCCAACCATGCCAAATCACCAGACAATCGCCACTCCCCTCAACATTGTTGCCGTTTCAGGGGGCCTAAATAGCCCCTCTAAAACTGAAAGTTTAATTCAGGCCATCCTTGATGAACTTTCAGAAGCAATCAGCATTAAGGTGCATTTCATTAAACTCAGTGAAATTGGTCCTTTATTGGGTGGCGCCATTTACCGTAACCAACTGCCACAGCGTGTACAGGATGACCTTGCCGCAGTTGAGGCGGCAGATGCCCTGATTGTGGGCACACCCGTTTACCGTGCATCATTCACTGGTTTATTTAAACACTTCTTCGACTTTGTTGAACAGACTGCTTTAGTCGATGTTCCTGTATTGCTGGCGGCTTCAGGTGGTAGTGATCGGCACGCACTGGTGCTGGAGCATCAGCTACGTCCGCTATTTAGCTTTTTTCAGGCACAGACCCTACCGATAGGCGTATATGCCACCGATCGGGACTTTACACCTGAATACACGGTAAAAAGTGAGCAACTGTCAGACCGTGTGACCCTGGCTGTAGCGCGTGCCTTACCAATTCTGGAGTGGGCGCCTGCCAAGGGTCAGCGTGCGGCGGCAACTAGGGCAAAAACCGAACAGGCCAACCAGAATCTCGGCATTAACAAACAGATTGAACAGGCGGATGTACTCCCCTCAGCGGCAGTACCTGATCTGGATGCGGCAGAATCACGCCTCCATCCAAAACCACAAAAAAATCTAAACCACGTTGCATAAAGAAATAATTCGTTTTTAGACTTGATAAGAAGAAAAATAAAGTAATGGCAAGTATTATTGCCCCATGACTCGGCTTGGGGCTTTTTATTTTCGGCAGGTTTCAATTTTCCTGGCTGACCATTAAATGCTGCTCATAAAAAAGAGCGTTCACTTGAACGCTCTTGTCTTTTATTATTTGGATAAGGCTTATCTGTCTGGATAAACCGTTGCAATGAGGGCATCCACCACCGCTGGTTCAGCCAGGGTTGAGGTATCACCCAGTGTATCCAGCTCATTGGCGGCGATCTTTCTCAGGATACGGCGCATAATCTTGCCTGAACGGGTTTTTGGCAAGGCAGGTGCCCAGTGCAAGGCATCAGGCGTTGCCACTGGTCCAAGTACCTTACGCACCCAGTTGACCAGCTCCTTACGCAATTCCTCTGATTCAGCGACATCAGCCTGTAAGGTGACAAAAGTACAGATTCCCTGTCCCTTGATGTCATGCGGCATTCCGACTACCGCAGCTTCGGCAACCGCCTCATGTGCAACCAGGGCACTTTCAATTTCTGCTGTACCTAAACGGTGACCTGAAACGTTGAGGACATCATCCACACGGCCCGTAATCCAGTAGTAGCCATCCTCATCACGGCGCGCACCATCGCCAGTGAAATAGCAGTTTTTAAAGGTGGAGAAATAGGCTTCAATAAAGCGCTCTGGATCGCCCCAGATAGTCCGCATCTGACCTGGCCATGAGTCTTTAATCACCAGATTGCCCTCATTCGCTCCTTCCAGCTCATTGCCCTCACCGTCAACAAGGGCAGGCTGCACCCCAAAGAATGGACGGGTCGCAGAACCTGGTTTCAATGCGGTTGCACCTGGCAGTGGTGAGATCAGGATTCCACCTGTTTCAGTCTGCCACCATGTGTCCACAATCGGGCAACGGCTTTCACCAACGACTTCATAGTACCAGTTCCACGCTTCTGGGTTGATTGGCTCACCCACTGAACCTAACAGGCGCAGGCTACTGCGGTCACTTTCACGCACATAGGCATCACCCTCGCGCATCATGGCGCGAATGGCAGTTGGTGCGGTATAGAGGATGGTGACATTGTGCTTGTCAATCACATGGCCGATACGCGCCCATGTTGGATACTGTGGAATCCCCTCAAACATCACCGTTGTGGTGGCATTGCTGAGTGGACCATACAACAGGTAGCTATGCCCTGTAATCCAGCCCACATCTGCGGTACACCAGTACACGTCATCCTCTTTAAGGTCAAACACTTCCCTAAAGGTGGTGTTGACGTAAACCAGATAGCCACCCGTGGTATGCAGCACCCCTTTTGGCTTGCCTGTTGAACCAGAGGTGTAAAGGATGAAAAGTGGGTCTTCCGCTTTCATCGGCTCAGGCGGACAGTGCTCATCCACTTCCATAATGGCAAGGTGATACCAGATGTCACGCGCCTCATTAAACTGAATCGGGTTGCCTGTACGGTGCACCACAATTACGTTCTCTACACTGTCTGTTCCCTGAATATCCAGGGCGGCATCAACATTTTCTTTCAATGGGATCAGCTTGCCACCACGCATTCCCGCATCGGCGGTAATCACCAGTTTGGCCTGACTGTCCTCAATACGGCTTGCCAGTGAATCGGGTGAGAAACCACCGAACACCACGCAGTGCACCGCACCAATGCGGGCACATGCCAGCATGGCAATCGCAGCTTCAGGCACCATTGGCATGTACAGCACCACTCTGTCGCCTTTTCGAATTCCTTGTTTCTTCAACACATTGGCAAAACGGCACACCTCATCATGCAATTCGGCAAAGGAGATGATTTTATGGCGTGATGGATGGTCACCTTCCCAGATAATGGCAGGTTTTAATGGATTATCCTTGAGATGACGGTCCAGACAATTTGCGGAGACATTCAGCTCACCATCGGCGAACCATTCAATCCTGAAGTCATCCTGACTAAAACTGGTATTCTTGACCTGGGTAAAGGGCTTAATCCAGTCAATCTTTTGCGCTTCTTCCGCCCAAAATGCTTCAGGCTGCTCAATGGAATGCTGGTAACGTTTGAAATAGTCTGCTTCCGAGATTCTTGCCGTTTCTTTGAATTTATCAGGCACTGGGTAGATGTCTTTCATAGCTTACTTCCTTGGTTTTTTATTTCATACCCTAGATGATCACATCTATTCTTCTGGTATGTTTTGTTCTCTCTTGCAGTATGGACAACATTTACAAGACTAAACAATGCGCCTTTGGTCGTAGGAATGTTACGCTCAGTTTATTTTCAAAAATTTACTCAAAATAATTTAAATTTGAACTGCTTGTCTATGTTTTTTGTTTTTAAAATAAGTGATTATTTTGATCATTGGCCATACCTTAAAAGATTTAATAAACAAAAAATAGGAAAATATGATGTTGAATCCTCCCCTCTCCTCCCAGACACAGCCTATCAATGACCATCCCTTATCCGCCAAGGGGCGGTTTAACCGACTCAGCTATCTAGGTTGGTATGGTTTCCTGAGTATCAGTTGGACGGTTCTTTTCATTCTTATTATCACAATTTCGGCGAGTCTAAGTGTAAATAATGTACAGATTCATGAACCGATCTTATCTGCATTTTCAGGAATCGGAGGATTTGCGCTGATTGCACTCTGGTTTGCTGGCTTTTATTTTCAGATCGTTTTTTTGATCCGACGTTTACACGATCTGAATAAAACAGGTTGGCTGAGCCTGCTGCTGCTCGTCCCCCTTATCCAGTTGCTGTTTACATTCTATGTGTTACTTGCCCCAGGTACGCCCTATCGCAATGATTATGGCGATATCCGCCCATCCACCACATGGGAAAAGCTGCTGGCATGGATCGTGATCATCCTGAGTATCTTGATGCTACTGTTTATCTTCATGTTTTTCTATTATTTTGCCAGCCCAGACTTATGGGAGGGGCCAACACAGATGATCCAGAACACCACTGGATACTTCTAGGTTTCCAGAGCATAAGTAGGGTGAAACAACAACTGAACTTTACATGCATATTTGCGATAAATTCATTATGATTGCTTCCCACTCCATTCCCACTTTGCGAAATAGAGATTTTTCTGTGGCAAATGAACAAACAACACTGACCAATGTCGCCAAGGACACAGGTGAACTGATCCAGAAAGCAGGTGCCAAAACCACGCAGACTGTATTGGCCCATACTGAAAAATACCATGATGCCTATACCACGATTGACAAGATCATCGACAGTTTTTGGCAGCGGGTTCCCTATATCTGCATCGCGATTGCGGTGTTTATCATTTTTTGGCTGTTGACCAAGCTGTTTAAGTTCTTTATTCGCAAAACGCTGGAAAATCGCAGCTACACCCGCCAGAACCTGGTATTGGTACTGAATCGGGTCGGCAGCACTTTTATCCTGTTTTTTGGTTTCCTGATTGCGCTGGTGATTGCCATTCCAGGCTTTACCCCGAGCCAACTGATTGGGGCACTGGGGATTGGTTCGGTCGCCATTGGTTTTGCATTTAAGGACATCTTCCAGAATTTACTTTCAGGCGTGCTGATTCTACTGAGTGAACCTTTCCGCATTGGTGATGACATTGTGGTGAATGGCATGGAGGGCAATGTTGAGGATATCCAGATTCGTGCCACATTCCTGCGTTCTCCAGATGGCCGCCGTATCGTCATTCCCAATGCGACGGTCTATACCAGTGCCGTGACGGTAAACAATGCCTACCAGCGCCGCCGTTGTGAGTTTATGGTGGGTATTGGCTATGAAGACAATATCCAGCAGGCCAAGGACATTATCCTGAAGATTCTGGACCATAACCGTAACGTGCTGAGTCAGCCTGCCTTTTCAGTAAATGTTACCGCACTGGCCGACTTCTCGATTAACCTGACGGTACGCTGGTGGGTGAATACTACAGAAACCACCACATCTGCATCTATTAGTGAGATTCAGGAACTGGTGGTGGCAGCCTTTGATGAACAGGGTATCTCAATTCCCTACCCTGTACAGGAAGTTAAAGTGTATCGTGGTGATCAATCAGAACCAATCAACGAACCAACTACCTAGATAAATAATCGCCCTAAAATATGCGATACCGCCGTTTCAGTTCGTAAAATTCGGTTGCCTAAGCGCCTTGCTTGGCAGCCATTTTTTTTGAACAGATCAACCTCAAAAGGAATAAATCCGCCTTCTGGCCCAACGATCAGGCAACATGAATGCTGAATCGCATGTGGCATCTGCTGCTCTGCATAAGGATGTGCGACATAAGCAGGTTTTTGATCCGAAATAAATGTAGGCAAAACATCTTCAACAAAAGGTTTAAAGCGTTTATACATTTGAATTTCAGGTGAAATCGTGTCACCTGCCTGCTCTAAACCTAAAGTCACATAATCATCGAGCTGCTGTAAGAATGGGCTTTGCCAATAGCTTTTATCCACGCGATAACTATGAATCAAACTGATCCGTTCCACGCCCAAAGTCACAGCATCCATAATGATACGACGTAATACTTTAGGACGTGGTAAAGCAAGAATTAAATGCACAGGTAACTTTGCTGGAATTGCTTCCAGTTGAATCGGTCTTATGCGAATCTGTTGTTCAGAAACAGATATTACTTCCGTAAGATAGCGTTCACCATTGCGAATACCGACCTTTAAGGTATCTCCAGCATTTAACTGCACATGCTGGCTTAAATGTTGTATTTGCCTTGGATTGTCAATTTTCCAGAACTCGGATTGGGTTTGTTCAGCTTCAAGTAAAACAATATTCATGATGATGCGGTTTGCTGTAAATAATGGTCAAGCAACTGGATATGTTTTTGTAGAGAACCCTTATTGCGCTGCAATACCTGTTGAGCGTGCGCAACCTGTTGTTGGGTTTGCACTGGATCATCCAAACAGCTTAAAAGTTGCTGTGCCACTTGTGCTGCATTTTCTCCAATTAAAATTCCCTGCGCTGCCACAAATTCATCGACAATACTTTGAAAATTAAAATAGCGAGGACCAATGACTGTCGGGATATTCAGCACCATCGGTTCCAGAATATTGTGTCCTCCCCCAGGTTCATTCAATGAACCACCGACAAAACAGGCCTGACTCAAGGCATACCATAACCACATTTCACCCATACTGTCGGCAAGAAAAACCTGTGTATCGATTTGAATTGGCTGTTTAAGACTACGACGTTGCGTATTTAAATTTAAACTCTGGCAAATTTTATACACCTCATCAAAGCGCTCTGGATGACGTGGTACAACGATACATAACAAATCAGGGTTGGAATTTAAATGTGGCTGTAATTGCTTAAGTAACTGTTCTTCTTCAGGTGCATGTGTGCTGGCTAAAGTAATTATTTGGCGTTTCTCTAACTGCCATTCCTGTTTTAACTGTTCAGCTTGCTCAATAAAGGAGGTCGGAGCACTAATATCAAATTTAATATTTCCAACAACCTGACTTTTGCTTTGATCTAACCCCAAATCCACATAACGCTGTTGTGTCGCGATATCTTGAGCCAATAACCATGTGAGTTGCTGCAACATCGGCTGTGTTAAACGACGAACTTTGCCATAACCTTTCGCTGATTTTTCTGAAAGACGAGCATTCAATAAGATACATGGAATTTGCTTCTGTTTGGCTTGTGCGATCAAATTTGGCCAAATCTCAGTTTCAACTAAAGCAAGAAGTTTCGGTTGATACAGCTCAAAAAATTGTTTCAGTAACGGCTTCTGGTCAACAGGCAAATAGACTGCCTGAAAAAGTGTCGAATA
This sequence comes from Acinetobacter sp. CIP 102129, assembly GCF_000368305.1. NCBI lineage: Bacteria > Pseudomonadati > Pseudomonadota > Gammaproteobacteria > Moraxellales > Moraxellaceae > Acinetobacter > Acinetobacter sp. CIP 102129. Next base: position 199,141 of record NZ_KB849340.1, on the reverse strand, counting down.
TTTTTCGGAAAATAAACTCTTGGCTCTGGCTTGCCCTGTTTTTGTGGTGTTGGTTACTAAAACCGAATGTCCAAGTTTTAGATAGTGCTCAATCAAAGGTTGAGCAGCATTCGTCTCTCCAACTGATACTACATGAAACCAAATCGTATTTAAATTTTTAGGGGGTTGAAACGGTCCAAAACGCTCTAGGCATTCTTGCTGAAATAGCGCATCACTTTCAGCCCGTTGTCTTATTTTCCAGCGATAGAGCGGTTTGAGACATACCAGTAAAAAGTTATACCAAAATGGTGTTTGTTGTGCTGCGATTTCCTGCGCCATCCTAGACCATATATTTCGATTTGATTTCAGCACATTATGCGGAAATTTATGATTTTTTAACAGTTGTACTTTTTTTGATGTGTTACAAATGCATAGGCATTCATACTGTTCTTCGTCTAAATTATTCTTTTTAATTAGACACGTTAAACTCTAGCAAATTTTGTAACTCCTCCTTACAACAAGGAGACAACCAATATCTATATATTTTCCGGTTACAACAAGACAACGCATACTGCTATTTATTCATCCAAAAAACGTTCGATAAACTTCCAACCTTTCTTCGGATGGAAAGTTGGTTCAATAACGCCATAAACCAAACCTAGCCATGATTCTATTGAATCGACGGTTTCACGCTGTATAGGTTTAAAAAAAATCAAAGTATTCTTTGGGTAAACTTTTGGATGGTTTTTTGGAAACAGTGCAAAACAAAGTGAGTTAGCATCCGATGGTAATTCAATATAAATTGGATCTCTTTCGTGATTCACCCCATTATAGTCTTCAAGTAAACGACCGAAATAAAATTGTTCAGCAACTAAGGAATCATCAGGAGTTAAACCAAAAGTTGATTTTGCAAATTCAAATGCAGCCTCATTACTTTTAAAATAAAGAGGCTGTATACCATCTTCTTTTGGTTTCTTCTTAAAAAATGAAAACATGAATTAAACCCACCAACAATAAAAACTGAAAAAAACTATTATCTAATACGGATCGCTTGCGTCAGGTAAAACCGATCTTTTTATAATGGATATTACTATTTACTAATATTCATAACATGCTCTATTAAAAAAAATTTTCTATGTAAATGTCAGTAAAAATAGATGCCTCAGCAGATAAATTGATTATAAACAGACCTAATCATAAAATACTATAATCTAACGATTTACATTCTTCTAGCAAACCTATAACACTCATGCCATTTTGGTAAATGACATGAGTAATTCTAAAAACAACTTAAGCTTCGAGTTGTTCAAAAACAGGATAATCGGTATAACCTTCGGCACTCGGACCATACAAGGTGTCGAATTGAACCTGATTAAGCGGTAGATCATTTTCCAAACGCTTGAATAAATCAGGATTTGCGATATATGCTAAACCAAATGCAACTGCATCCGCTTGTTCAGTTGCTAAAATACGCTTGGCTGAATCTGGCGTTAATTTTTCGTTGGCAATCCAGGCACCTTTGAATTTAGGACGCAACTTTGGTTGTAAACTATCCTCAGCTTCATACTCGCGGGTAAAGATAAAGGCCACATTGCGCTGATCCAGTTGTTCAACCACATAACCAAAAGTCGCGAGTGGATTATCATCACCCATGTCATGTGAATCACCACGCGGTGCCAGATGCACACCCACCCGACCTGCACCCCATACCTCAATAAAGGCATCCACAATTTGCAACAACAAGCGCGCGCGGTTTTCAATTGAACCACCATACTCATCATCACGAATATTGGTGCTACTTTGCAGGAACTGATCGATCAGGTAACCATTGGCTGCATGCAACTCAACACCATCAAAACCTGCTGCTTTCGCTAACTCAGCCGCATGTTTATATTGTGCGACGATTTCTTGGATTTCTTCATGCGATAAAGCACGAGGGGTCACATAAGCACGTTTCGGACGCAGTAAGCTGACCTCACCTGCGGGTCGAATGGCACTAGGTGCTACAGGCGTGTCACCGTCCAATAAATCAGGGTGCGAAATACGACCGACATGCCATAGCTGAACCACAATCTTTGAACCTTGCGCATGCACTGCTTCAACAATTTTGTTCCAAGCTTGAGCTTGTTCTTGTGACCATAAGCCTGGCGTATTGGCGTAGCCAACAGCTTTCGGACTAATCACTGTCGCTTCAGTAATAATTAAGCCCGCATTGGCACGTTGTTGATAGTATTCCAGCATTAAATCGTTTGGAATACGCTCAACACCACTACGAGCTCTGGTCAAAGGTGATAAAACCAAACGGTTTTTAATCGTAAAATCACCCACTTGTAACGCAGAATTTAGTTCAGCCATGATCGCCTCAATTTACACTTATTCAGTTAAAGTGTTTGTTTTAAATGTTCGATGTATTGCTGAATCAAAGCTTCGTTACGGGTGAAATATGACCATTGCCCATACTTTTCAACCTTAATCAAACCCGCTTGCTGTAAGACAGACAAGTGATTTGACATAGTCGACTGTGCAACTTTTCCTAAGCGTTCAATGTGACCTGCACATACGCCTCGTTCAAAACTGCCACCACATTCCTGTACCGGTAAAAACTGCTCTGGTTGTTTTAACCATTGCAAAATTTCTCGACGTAATGGATTGGCTAAGGCTTTGCTAATGATATCAATATCCATAGACTCATCACATTTTCAACAGGCAAAACTTCGTTCAGCACCTAAAATCAGTATATCGAATTTAATAAATATTAATATCTATTTTTTCCGATATTAATATCATATTTTTCCGATTAACTAAAATTTGCTGAACAAAAATGCCGTTTTAAAGTTATAGACCTTGTTTCAAACTTGCTTCAATAAACCGATCTAAATCACCATCTAAGACTGCTTTCGTATTTGAATTCTCAATACCAGTACGCAAATCTTTAATACGTGAATCATCTAGGACATAAGAACGAATCTGACTGCCCCAACCAATATCTGACTTCGAGTCTTCCAATGCTTGAGCTGCTTCATTACGTTTGCTCATTTCCAGTTCGTAGAGCTTGGCACGTAACTGTTTCCATGCATGGTCACGGTTGGCGTGTTGTGAACGCTGGTTCTGACACGCTACCACAATGCCTGTTGGTGCATGAGTGAGACGAACTGCCGAATCGGTTTTGTTAATGTGCTGACCACCCGCACCCGACGCACGATAAGTATCTGTACGGACATCCGACGGATTAATATCAATTTCGATATTGTCATCAATCTCTGGCGATACGAATACAGCCGAGAATGAGGTATGACGGTTGTTGTTACTGTCAAATGGTGATTTACGCACTAAACGGTGTACGCCACTTTCGGTACGTAACCAGCCATAAGCAAACTCGCCATCAACACGGATGGTTGCAGATTTAATGCCTGCTACGTCACCATCAGACACTTCCATCAATTCAGCTTTAAAGCCATGACGTTCGATCCAACGCAGATACATCCGCAATAACATGGATGCCCAGTCCTGTGCCTCTGTCCCGCCTGAACCTGATTGGATTTCAAGGAAACATGGATTTGGATCCATTGGATTACTAAACATGCGGCGGAATTCGAGATTGGCTAATGCTGTTTCCGCACTGTCTAATTCAGCCTGAACATCTTCCAGTAAAGTTTCATCATCGGCTTCTACAGCCAAATCAAGCATGGCTTTGGCATCATCTAGCTGCTCTGCAAGACGATCAAATACACCTAAAGTATTTTCTAAACTGCCCTTTTCTTTCGCAATCGCTTGCGCACGACTCTGATCATTCCAAATCGTTGGGTCTTCTAGTTCTCTTAAAACTTCTTCTAAACGCTCAGCCTTTAGATCGTAGTCAAAGATACCTCCGTAGTGTTTGGCTACGATCAGATAAATCTTTCAATTGGTTTAAATACGGATTAATTTCCACGCGTCTTTTCTCTCAATATTTTTCACACAATTCACTATTTTAACATAACTGCCCTATACGACACAGCCACCTGATTTTGACAAGTTTTATTGATAAGAAGAATTTTTTCAGAATAGTTTTTCTAATGGATTAATATTTATACTTATCTGTTTTTTTCATAGAAATGAGTAAAAATTACACGACAAACACCAATGTACACAATATCCCCTAAGTTTTAATAAATCAAAACATTTAAAAATTATGAGTAATAATCAAATAGATAAAATGTAAATTTTACAATTCACTTACATTTTTAATGTTAAATTACTTTCCAGCGATTGACATTGTTTTATTTTTTATTACACTGAAATTATGTAACAAAATATTTGAAAACCTTTACGGAGTTTTTGCCATGAAAAAATTAAGTCTTGCTACTGCTGTTCTAGCTTCAGTATTCGCTATGGGGGCAAATGCTTATCAAGCAGAAGTTGGTGGTTCTTTAGGATATATCGACGCAGCTGACGGCGTAACTGTTGTTGGTGTTGATGGTACTTACTACTTCGCACCAGTACAAACTAAAAATGGTCCATTAAATGAAGCTGCATTTTTAAATCGTGCAAGCAATATTCATGGTGAACTTAGCTATGATGACTTGTCTGAAGATACTGCGGTTTCTGCTGGTGTAGAATATTATGTACCAAACACTGATTTTTATCTAAGTGCTGACTTGGGTACTGATGGTGCAGATACAACTACATACGCTGCCGAAGTTGGTTATTTACCTGCGTCTAACTTCCTTGTAGCAGTTGGTATTGCTGGTGCAGATGTTGATGGCGGTGATAACGATTCTGACCCAACTTTACGTGCTAAATATGTCACTAACCTTAGTGGTTTTGATGTAAATCTTGAAGGTGGTTTAGTATTTGGTGACGACACTGCATTCAACCTAGGCGGTGATGTTTACCTAGACAAAACTTTCAGCGTAGGTGCTGGTTATGCAGATAGCGGTGTTGATGGTGCTGACGGCGTATTCTCTATCCGTGCGAAGAAATTCTTCACTCAACAAATCAGTGTAGAAGGCAATATCAATTTTGTTGATGATGCAAATTCTTTCGGTGTACGTGGTGCGTACCGCTTCTAATTCTCTCCAGAGAGAATATAGGGTCTGTTGATCTTTAAACAGACGCTAAGGAATCCACCCTTTATGGGTGGATTTTTTATTGGCTTAAATATACAACCTGAAGTTGCAGGCTGGTGATACCATTAAAAACATTGCGTTCCAGCGTATACACCAGGTCGACATAGCTCAGCATCGGATTGAACTCAAAACGGTCTGCCGCATTGAAAGCAATGGCATCCACAACCTGCTGTCCGAGCGCCAGTTTTAGCTTTAAATGCTGGTCTTTCAACCAGCGATAGTCGATGACCTTAAAGCTTCCCTCAAACTGTGGCAACGGAAACTTCTGTCCCCACGGACCAAGTTGTTCGATCTGGTCCAGTGTGCTAAGGCTTACCGCCATATCAGGTAATATCCCATCCGTCCACAAGGTTGCCTGAAACAACTCCTGATCCATTTCAGCAATATATTGGGTGAAGATCTGCCTAAATTCCTCAAAATGGGCTTTATTCAGGGTAAGGCCAGCGGCAGCGGCATGTCCACCAAAATGGCTGACCAAATGGGGATACTGCTCCGCCACCTGTTCAATGGTGTCGCGAATATGAATACCCTCAATGGAACGCGCCGAACCCTTGATATGAATGCCATCCTCATCAGGGGCAAACACCAGACTGGGACGATGGAACTGTTCTTTTAGACGCCCAGCGACAATCCCTATTACCCCTTGATGCCACTGTTCATCAAACATCACCAAAGCCGCGGGTAAATGTTCCGTTTCCAGTTGAATATGTTGTAAAGCACTGAGCGCCTGCTGCTTCATCGCGCCCTCAACCTGACGGCGCTCGATATTTAACTGGTTTAATTGCTGGGCAATTGGATAGGCAGTTGCCATATCAGGCGCAAGCAGGCACTCGATCCCGATTCGCATGCTTTCCATGCGACCCGCCGCATTGATACGTGGTCCAAGCACAAAACCCAGATCCTGTGCTTTTAAGGTTGCCGCATCTCTTTTAGCAATATCCAATAATGCTAAAATTCCTGCACGACATTGATATTGCTGAATTCGTTTTAAGCCAGCATCCACTAAAATACGGTTATTATAATCAAGCGATGCAACATCAGCATAAGTCCCCAATGCAACCAAATCTAAATACTGAGTGACTTTACTAGTACTTTTTCCCTGCTGAGAACGGTAACTGGCTAATTTTGCTAGTACATAAAAAGCAACGCCAACACCTGCAAGTGCTTTACTTGGAAAAATGCAACCCAGTTGATTCGGATTGACCACTGCTTCAGCGTTTGGCGTAGGTTTTGTCGTCAAATGATGATCGGTAATGATGACCTGCATCCCTAAAGCTTGGGCAGTCTCCACCCCTGCATGGCTCGATATACCATTGTCCACGGTAATCAGTAAATCTGGCTGATAGGTCTGCTGTGCCAGTTCAGCAATTTTAGGCGTGAGTCCATAACCGTACTTAAAGCGATCAGGCACTAAATATTCAACGTTCGCCCCCATTTCTTTAAGAACTAAGATCATCAATGCAGTACTGGTCGCGCCATCGGCATCATAATCACCAATAATTACGATCTGTTTTTTTTGATCAATCACTTGATCAATTAATTCAACGGCTTGATCTAATCCTTTGAGATCAGGTGGCAATAAATGCTTGAGTTTTAGCTCAAGCTCTTGTTCCGATTGCACTCCACGTCTCGCCAATATCTCAGCAATAAACGTAGGCACGCCCTGAAATTGTTCAGGGCGTGTCAAAAATGGTCTTTGTTGAATTTGAATCATGGTCATTTATGGCATCAAGCGTTGAATAATCCAAAGTCCGTTACGTTTTTCATAACTTAAACGATCATGTAAACGATTCGGACGCCCTTGCCAGAATTCATAATAATCAGCATCTAAGCGATAACCACCCCAAAATTCGGGTTTATCCAACTCAGCTTCATGTACTTGATTTTGTAAGTTTTGAAAACGCTGTTGTAATAACTCACGGCTTTCAATGACACCACTTTGTGGCGTACTAATATGTGCTGCAATTTGACTATCACGTGGACGCTTGTGGTAATAATCCGTCGATTCCTGTTCTGGAATCTTGGAAACCTGACCACCGATACGCACCTGACGCTCTAAACTCGGCCAGTAAAATAAAATTTCAGCATAAGGATTTTCCGCAAGGTCTAATCCTTTCTGACTATCATAATTGGTGTAAAAATCATAACCAGCTTCTGTCGCACCACGTAACAAAACAGTTCGCACGTGTGGGCGACCTTGAGCATTTGCTGTCGCCAAAGACATCGCATACGGTTCATGTAATTGAGCAGTGAGTGCATGATTGAACCAATTCAAGAATTGCTCATGGGGATTTACACTCATCTGGGATTCGTGTAACTCACCTTGTTCATAACTTAAACGAAGTTCACTCAGGTCTTTAATGACATCATTCATTATTACTCTCCTTTAAGCAGCTTGAGCATGAGCTCTGACTGCATCGGCTAAATGATTTGCGATGGCATCCACTTCCTGCTGTTGATCTCCCTCAACCATGACCCGAATCACAGGTTCAGTACCTGATTTACGAATCAAAATACGTCCACGACCTTTCAATTGTTGTTCAGCTTTCTCAAACTCTTCAACCAGCGCAGGGATTGAGTAGGGCTCAATCATCTGTTGCAAACGAACATTGATTAACACCTGTGGAAATAATTCAAAGTCTGCAACTAATTCATGTAATGCTTTGGCTTGCTCAACCATCACCGTGAGCACTTGTAAGGCAGCAATAATCGCATCGCCTGTGGTGCTCTTATCCAATGTTAGAATATGACCTGAAGGCTCACCACCTGTGACCCAACCATTTTCTTCTAATGCCTGTAATACATAGCGGTCACCGACTTTTGCGCGCACAAAACCGACATCCGCTTTTTGTAATGCTAACTCAAGTGCCATATTACTCATGACTGTTCCAACAATACCTGCTGGTTTATTTTTAGCCTGAGTAGCAAGGATATACAGGATATGGTCACCATCAACCAATTGACCATTTTTATCCACCATCACCACACGGTCTGCATCACCATCAAACGCAATACCTAAATCGGCTTGGTGATCAACCACGGCCTTTTGTAAAAATTCAGGATGGGTTGATCCACAATTTTCATTGATATTTAAACCATCTGGTTCATTAAAAAGCGGGATTACTTTTGCACCTAGCTCTCTAAAAACTGAAGGACCAACGCTATATGCTGCGCCGTTAGCACAATCCACTACAATTTTGAGATTACTAAGATCGAAGTGATATGGAAATGTTGATTTACAGAATTCGATGTATCGACCATTTGCATCTTTTACACGAACACTTTTACCTAGGTTAGCCGTATCATCAATCACTAAATCTTTTTCTAATTCTTGATTGATCTCATTTTGTAAGGCATCTGGGAGTTTTTTACCTTCACTTGAGAAAAATTTAATCCCATTATCAAAGTAAGGGTTATGTGATGCTGAAATCACAATACCTGCATGTGCATGTAAAGCACGTGTTAAATGCGCTATTGCAGGTGTTGGTAATGGCCCAAGTAAATGCACATAGACACCTGCGGCATTTAGGCCTGCTTGTAAAGCCGCTTCCAGAATATAGCCTGATAAACGCGTATCTTTACCCATAACCACAATTGGTTTGTTTTTAGGACTATTTCTTTTTAATACTTTTCCTGCTGCAAATCCTAATTTTAATGCAAATTCAGGGGTAATCGGCATTTGTCCAAATTTGCCACGAATTCCATCAGTTCCAAAATAGCTCATTCTTTACTCGCTTTCTTATCTTTATATGACGTATCGTCATATTATTTTTCATCTGTTTTACTTTACACCAAAACAAAAAAAACCGTCAGTGGACTGACGGTTTTTTTATTGCCAAAATAACTAAAGATCAACCTACACGATAGTTTGGTGCTTCTTTAGTGATTGTCACATCATGAACATGTGATTCCGACATGCCTGCCGAAGTAATTTTCACAAATTTTGCATTTTGACGAAGATCTTCAATCACAGATGAACCTGTATAGCCCATAGAAGAACGCAAACCACCCATCATTTGATGGATGATATTCCCCATTGGACCTTTGTATGGAACACGACCCTCGATGCCTTCTGGTACCAACTTTTCAGCACCTGCTTTAGAGTCTTGGAAATAACGGTCAGCAGAACCTGTTGCTCCCGCCATTGCACCTAACGAACCCATACCACGATACGCTTTATAGTAACGACCTTGGAAGAATTCCACTTCACCCGGCGCTTCTTCAGTACCAGCAAGGAGTGAACCGACCATGATCGTGCTCGCACCTGCGCCAATCGCTTTCGCCATATCGCCAGAGAAACGAATACCGCCATCTGCGATCAATGGAATTTGATCTTTTAATGCATTGGCAACGCTATCAATTGCCGAAATTTGCGGCATACCGATACCTGCCACAATACGAGTGGTACAGATCGAACCAGGGCCAATACCCACTTTAACGGCATCTGCACCTGCATCTAACAATGCTAAAGCTGCATCACCTGTTGCAATGTTTCCACCAATCACTTGAACTTGAGGATAGTTTGCCTTTACCCAACGTACACGTTCAATCACACCCGCTGAATGACCGTGTGCAGTATCCACGACAATCACATCTACACCCGCATCGACCAATGCTTCCACACGGCTTGGTGTTTCTACGCCTGTACCAACTGCGGCACCAACACGTAAACGACCAAGGTCATCTTTACAGCTGCTTGGATAGCTTTCCGCTTTACGGAAGTCAGTAACTGTAATCAAACCTTTGAGTTCATTGTGTTCACCAACAACTAGAACTTTTTCAATACGATGCTTTTGTAGCAATGCTTGAATATTTTCTTTCGACTCACCTTCACGAACAGTCACTAAACGGTCTTGACCCGTCATGATGTTGCTGACGGGTTGTTCAAGATTGGTTTCAAAACGAGTATCACGACCTGTGACAATCCCCACAACTTTGCCATCTTTTACAACAGGTACACCGCTAATATTATTGGCTTGGGTAATTGCAATAAGTTCACGTACTGTCGTTTCAGGCGTTACTGTGATTGGGTCTTTCACCATTCCAGCTTCGAATTTTTTTACACGGCGTACTTCCGCAGCTTGTGCAGCGATATCCATGTTTTTATGCAAAATACCAATACCGCCATTTTGCGCCATTGCAATCGCCATACGAGACTCAGTCACCGTATCCATTGCAGCAGAAACGAGAGGGATATTAAGTTGAATTCCGCGAGTTAAACGTGTCTTTAAGGAGACATCTTTTGGGAGAACAGTTGAGTAGGCAGGAAGTAATAAGACATCATCGAAGGTCAAGGCTTCTTGAACGATGGTCAGCATAACAATCTCACTGGTAATTTCCGTGAGCTATTATAAACAAATTTTGCCGTGATTTTCATTTTCTATGATGAAAATAATTTATAGGCACTGACTATCCCTGTCCTGCCTTAAAAAATTCTAACTGATCTCGGCTGGAATACTGAACACATATTCATTCATCAGGTCCACCCCACATTCAAGGCCCTCAATCCAGTCCAGAAACTGGTTGATCATCTCTTTTCCAACAAATGCGGTGCCATGCTGCGGCACAATCATGTCGAGGTCCATTTGGCGAACCATATTGACCCACAAACGAATGACCTTGTTGGAACACATATAACGCTGATGGAAGCCTTTCATCTTCTTGATATGAGCTTCAAAATCGGTAATCGGCTGGTTGGCATCATCAACAATTGAGGCGCCCATATCCCCTGAAAAAAGAATTTTGGCGACTGGATCATAAAACTGGAAATTACCCACCGAATGCAGGAAATGGGCTGGAATGGCAACAATCGCAGACTCACCCAATGCAATCACCTGACCTGTATCAGGTAGCTCAATCAGTCGTTCCTCCCAGTCTCCTTTCATGCGGTCGCTCATAAATGCAGAGTTTAAGTGCGGTAAAAAGCGTGCCCATAGCTTGGATGCCACCACCTTGGCATCAGTGTAGACCAGCCAGCGCGGCATTGAGGTAATGATGTCAGGATCCTGATGCGATGCCATAACATAGTCCAGGTTTTTCAGTTTAGTATAGCGATTTAACTCCATGGTTAAGGGCACATAGGTCAGGTCTCCCCCTGGATCAAGCACTGCGGCGCGATCATGGTCAATAATCAGGAACTGGTTGGCCTGAATGCCCTCACCTTTCACCAAACTGGTAAAACTAATGCATTTATGTGTGCCATTATCAAATAATATTTGCGATGTAGTCCGCTCAAAGCTCATAACAACCCCAGAAAAAACCTTTAGATATGAAATATTTTAATTCCATAACAAAATAATGGGGTTTAGCCCATGTTTCAATCTAATATTGGACTTTTATCGTAATTTATAAGAAAAAACCCATAACAAGGTATGGGTCCTGTTTATATGCCTGGGAATGGGTACTAGAAATAATAATGCTGCACCAATGCCGAAATACCCACAACAAGGAAGATCACGGCACCAATTTTATGAATCAATGAGATGGGGAGCTTATCTGCCAGTTTATCGCCAATAAATACTGCTGGCGCATTGGCAATCATCATCCCTACCGTTGTTCCACACATCACCCAAAACACACTGTCAAAACGTGCCGCAAGGGCAACCGTGGCAATCTGGGTTTTATCACCAATTTCTGCCAGAAAAAACAGGATAAAGGTTGCACCAAACACACCAAATCTCTGCCATTTATTGATGCTTTCAGTTTCATCACTCAGTTCATCTGGGATCAGCATCCAGATCGCCATGCCAATAAAACCAAGGGCAAGAATCCACAATAGAATTTCAGGACTCAATACTGTAGTGATCCATTGTCCCAACACAGCCGAAAGACCATGATTGATGGTGGTAGCCAGTAAAATGGCAATTAAGATGGGAATCGGTTTACGAAAACGCGCCGCAAGCAGCAATGCCAGCAGTTGGGTCTTGTCACCCATTTCAGCAAGGGCAACAACTGAGGTGGAGATGAGAAATTCATACATGGTTGAATGCTCTGGCTAGCAAAATATACCGATGACCTATCCCTCCTGCTAGCCAAAATCAAATGGATTGATTGCAGAGTGATAAATCAAAGGTCTTGCCAACAAAAGCACAGCTGAAAAGCTGTTTTTGGTTCTTTGCTATGATGACCATGTTCTGTTGAACAATTATGTTGATCATCACCTCTCTACTTTGCGTAAAGAGCGGCTACTCCCCAATGAAGTGGTTTTATTTTACCAAAGAATTAAATCGTTTTAAATCATCAAACCCAAAATTTTTGGTAAGCCCAGATCAACACACGAAAACAACCCAGTAAAAAAGCCAAATAGACACTCAGGCCAAGAAAACCAAAGCTGCCCCAGCCACTTGCGCCACCCATATGCTGTGCCTGATATTCCATTGCCATGACCACCGTCGCCACCAGCATTTCCAACCCCATGACCACATACATCACCCAATTGCATGGAAAATGCAGGAAGCTGACCCACAATCCCATCAGGATAAAAACAATGAGTAGCAATGGCAGCATCACCCGCTAAATCACCAACATCCTTGCACCAATTCTAAAAATTGTTTTGAATAATGAATTTTTATTTTATCGCAATTGCCAAATAAATGATCATCATAAAAAGAAAAACCCGCCTGAGCGAGGTATTCTTAAATCAATTATTCGTTAGAGCAACAAACTTCGAATATCTTTTAATAGCTTGGTCAATTTATTAGTAAAACGCGCCGCATCCGCACCATTAATCACCCGATGGTCATAGGACAGTGACAGAGGTAACATCAAACGAGGATCAAAGTCTTTGCCATTCCACACAGGCTGCATGGTTGCAGGTGAGATACCCAGAATTGCCACTTGAGGCCAGTTCACCAATGGCGTAAACGCTGTTCCACCAATACTACCCAGACTGGTAATGGTAAAGTTGGCCCCTTGTAGGTCTTTTGGTGATAACTTACGATCACGCGCTTTTTGACTTAGCTCAGCCAATTCCATCGCGATTTGCTTAATGGATTTCTGGTCAGGATTACGCAATACAGGAACGGTCAATCCATCAGGGGTTGCCACCGCAATGCCCATATGAATTTCGTTACGCAGCAGCACCGACTTCTGGTCATCTGCCAAGTGCCCAGCAAAATAAGGCTCCTCTTTCAGCAAATGGGCAACCGCTTTGGCAATAAAGGCCAGGATGGTCAAGCTAATGCCCTGCTTTTTAAAGCCGTCTTTAAGTTCGCCGCGCCATGCTTCCAGTTCAGTGATATCCGCCAAGTCAAACTGTGTCACTTGAGGGATGAAGTTATTTAATGACAATTGCGGCACAGACACCTGCTGCAAGCGTGTCATTGCCTTTACTTCACCACCGCCAAAGGCACTAAAATCTGGTAATGCTGGTAAACCAGCAGTGACTGCTGCCGCTTGGGATGAGGACGCAGCCTGTGGCACGGTGAGTCGTGTTTTCACATAGGCAAACACATCTTCTTTCATCACACGGCCATGCTCACCCGAAGCTTTTACCTGAGCAAGCACCACTCCCAGTTCACGCGCCAGTTTACGCACGGCGGGGCCTGCATAGACTTTGGCATTATCTGCTTCCTGTGCCTTGGTCAGTTTCTCTGTCTGCACAGGAGTGGCTGGTGTCGATGCTGTCGGTTGTGGCTTCGCTGTGGCTTTACTTTCTGCTGGAGCCGCTGCCTTGGGCTTTGCTGGGGCAACCTCCTCGCCACTCACCTCAATGATTGCCAGCGCCATGCCCTGACGGACTTCCTGATTCGGTGACACATGGATGGCTTTCACAATACCCGCAGATGGGCTTGGCACCTCAACCGAGGCCTTATCAGACTCAACCACACACAGGCTTTGCTGTGCTTCGACATGGTCACCCACATTCACCAGAATTTCTGAAACCAATGCCTTTTCCACACCCAGATCAGGCACGGTAATTTCCAGTTTACCTGTTTCTGTACTGGACGAGTCAATGTCCTGCGTTTTATCTGGTTTGGTTTCTGGTTCAGATGGCGTATCGGTGTGTGTAGTCTTGACCTGAATCAATACCACACCCTCCTTAACGCTGTCGCCCTCCTTGATCTGGACCGACTCAACAATACCAGCAACTGTACTGGGTACTTCCACTGTAGCTTTGTCCGACTCAACCACCACAATGCTCTGTTCAGGTTCAATCTGATCACCGACTTTCACCAGCACTTCCGCAACCAGCGCCTTTTCCACGCCAATATCTGGAACTTTCACATCAAGCACTTGGCTGGAAGCTGCTGCCTGAGTAGTTTCAACTGCTGGCTTAGCTTCTGGTTCTGCTTCCACCACAGGCTTTTGTTCTGCTTTTGCTGCATCGGACTCTGGCTTATCCTGCGCAGGTGATTCAGCAGTTTGAGATTCATCTTCCAGCTCGATCAGTGCTACGCCCTCGGTAACTTGATCGCCTTGCTGAACCAAAATATTTTTGACGATGCCTGCCTTGGTGCTTGGCACTTCGACCGTTGCCTTGTCGGACTCCAGCACCAAAAGGCTGTCATCAACCGCAACATGATCACCGACTTTCACCAGAATTTCCGCAACCAGCGCCTTATCTACGCCAATATCAGGTGTTTGGATTTGCATAATCAGTTCCCCTCACCTGCTTGATATTCATGATATTCAGCCACCGCCTGCACCTGAGGATGCTCTTGCGGTGCCCATGCCACTGGACGATCTGTATCCAGCTCAAATGATGAAATCGCATCCTTGACCAGACGGTTTTCCACCTCACCTTCATCTGCCAGTTTCTTCAGGGTTGCTACCACGATATGGGCCGCATCTACACCGAAATAACTACGCAGGTTGCCACGGGTATCCGAACGGCCATAACCATCGGTACCCAAAGTCACGTATGGACGGTTGTCTGGTAGATAGCCACGGATTTGCTCGCTGTAGGCACGCATATGGTCTGTCGCAGAAACCACAATACCATCAGTATGGCGTAACTGTTTTGATACCCATGACTCTTGTGCTGTCTCTGTCAGTGGATGTAGACGGTTATATTCATCACATGCCATCCCATCACGCGCCAGCTCATTAAAACTGGTGACACTCCACACATTGGAATGAATTTGATATTCATCACGCAAAATTTTCGCGGCTTTAATCACTTCACGCAGAATCACACCTGAACCGAGCAATTGAACAGTTGCCTGCTCATCTTTCTCTAATAAATACATGCCGCGTTTAATGCCCTCTTCAACCCCCGCTGGCATTTCAGGATGCTCATAGTTTTCATTCATCACCGTAAGATAATAGAACACCCGCTCCTGATCCTGATACATGCGCTTCAGGCCATCATGCACAATCACCGCAAGCTCATAACCAAAGCAGGGATCATAGGCAACACAGTTTGGAATGGTACTCGCCAGAATATGAGAATGGCCATCCTGATGCTGCAGGCCCTCACCGTTCAGTGTGGTACGGCCAGCGGTTGCGCCAAGCAGGAAGCCCTGCGCCTGTGCATCACCCGCTGCCCATGCAATGTCACCAATACGCTGGAAACCAAACATGGAGTAGTACATATAAATTGGAATCATCGGCAGGTTATTGGTTGAATAACTGGTGCCCAATGCCGCCCATGCGCTCATTGCACCCGCCTCGTTGATGCCTTCCTGTAGCATGTGGCCATCTTTGGCCTCACGGTAGTTCATGAGTTGCTCATTGTCTTCGGGCGTATATTTCTGTCCGTGTGCCGCATAAATGCCCAGTTGACGGAACATCCCCTCCAGACCAAAGGTACGTGCCTCATCGGGTACGATCGGCACCACATGGTCCTTGATGGCCTTTTCCTTCAATAATGCCGAGATCAGGCGCACCATCAGCATGGTGGTGGACTGCTGCTTCTCACCACTGCCTTTCAATACAGCATCAAAAATGGAAAGCTCTGGAATTGGTAGAGAGGTGCTGTTCTTACGGCGCGCAGGCAGGTAACCCCCCAACGCCTCACGGCGTGCTTTCATATATTTCAGCTCAGGCGAGTTTTCCGCTGGGCGATAGAATGGCAGCTCTTCAAGCTGTTCATCATTGATCGGCAGATTAAAACGGTCACGTACATACTTCAATGAATCAAGCTGCATTTTCTTGATCTGGTGGGTTTTATTGACCGCCTCGACTTCATCGGACAAACCATAGCCTTTAACTGTCTTGGCTAAAATAACGGTTGGCTGTCCCTTGCTCTTGGTTGCCTCCGCATAGGCGGCATAGACCTTGTATGGATCATGTCCACCACGGTTGAGTGCATCAATATCTTCATCACTGAGATTCTTGATCAGTTCAGCCGCTTCTGGATATTTGCCAAAGAAGTTTTCACGGGCATAGGCACCACCTTTCACCTGATAGCGCTGGTAATCGCCATCCACTGCTTCTTCCATACGTGCCTTTAATGCCCCTGAAGTGTCCTGGGCAAGTAACGGGTCCCAGTGACGACCCCAGACCACCTTAATCACACGCCATCCAGCGCCACGGAAAATCGACTCCAGTTCCTGAATAATCTTGCCATTGCCGCGCACTGGTCCATCCAGACGCTGCAAGTTGCAGTTCACCACCCAAACCAAATTATCCAGCTTCTCACGACCCGCCAGTGAAATGGCACCCAGGCTTTCAGGCTCATCCATTTCTCCATCACCCAGATAAGCCCAAACCTTGCGGTCTTCTTCCTTGATCAGGCCACGATTCATCAGGTATTTTTGAATGTGTGCCTGATAGATCGACATAATGGGGCCAAGCCCCATCGACACGGTTGGGAACTGCCAATAGTCAGGCATCAGGTAGGGATGCGGATAACTTGGGAGACCATTACCCCCCACCTCACGGCGGAAATTATTGAGCTGTTCTTCGGTTAAACGGCCTTCCAGAAAAGAACGCGCGTAGATACCAGGTGCACAATGGCCCTGATAATAAATCATGTCACCGCCGAAATTATCCGAGGCGGCACGGAAGAAATGGTTAAAGCCCACATCATACAAGGTGGCGGAGGATGCGAAGCTGGCAAGATGTCCGCCGAGGTCATCGCCGGTTTTATTGGCACGCAACACCATCGCCAGGGCATTCCAGCGAATCAGGGCGCGAATACGGCGCTCCATGTCCTGGTCACCTGGCATCGCAGGTTGCTCTTCAACTGAAATGGTGTTGAGGTAAGGTGTATTGAGACGTTGGATTGGAACATGTTTTGCAATTGCCCGTTGATATAGTTTTTCTAGTAAGAAAGCGGCGCGTTCCGTGCCCATATGTTGTAGTACTGAATCAAATGCTTCTTGCCATTCCTGGGTTTCCTGCGCGTCAGAGTCGCCATAAAACGCCATACAATTCACCTTTTCCCTTAAGTCATTTTGTCGGTACTATTTCTATCATGTTTTACTTTGATAAGGGTATTGCCCCAGATGAATATAAAACTCCTTATTATTTTCTTACTAAATAGTCATTGACCTAATTCAAACAAAAATAAAAAAAATCGCCAATAAGGCGATTTTTCAGAGTATTTATATAAAACTATTAACAAATTAAATTACGGTAACATTGCAAGATAGGTTGATGGATTTTTACGTTGACCATCCTTAACCACTTCAAAATGTAAATGTGGTCCTGTACAACGGCCTGTACAACCGACATTGGCAATATGCTCACCTGCATTGATACGGTCGCCTGCATTCACCAATAGGCGTGATGCATGGGCATAGCGAGTGATATAGCCATTGCCATGATCAATTTCAACATATTGCCCATAACCTGTACCCCAACCCGATTTGGTTACCACACCTGCACCTGTAGAGTAGATTGGTGTACCTGATGGTGCCGATAAATCAACACCTGAATGATGACGGGTTGAACCCAATAAGGTTCGGGTTCCCCAAGTGGAACTCACACGTCCTTCCTGTAATGGATGGCTCACCATCCACGAATAACCTGTGTTTGCAGAGAATGTCGGTGCATTGTCCTGAGGGGAGATTGCTGAACGACCATACTTCTTCTCTATGGTTGCGTTGTTCAGTTCAATGGTTTTTTCACGTAGTTTAAGAGACACGTTCGAAATGGCTGGCAGATCCAGATCATCTGGATGAGTATATGAACCCTGTGCCAAGGTTTGCGACAACTGTTCTAAACGGTCACCCTCTGTTGCCTGGGTGATATTCTGGTAGTCTGCAAAAGCAACTGAAGCAGCTGAAGCAGCCAATGAAAATGCCAGTAAAATACGACGCGTATGATGCATAAAAAACCTCTTGAAACCGTCCTTAAAAAGTCCCTTTATCATCTGTTCCTTGATCAGAGTCGAACTAAACGCTTAAGATGGACACACAACCTCCGAGGAAGTTCACATGTCTGAACCTAGCAACGTTTTTCAACAAAAAGGACAACACGTAAAAACTGGAAACTTAACGTTTCTAACGACGCAAGTTACCCAATGGAAACAACTTACCAAAATTATTCAACCCTTGCTGCCCCAACCCGAGCAATGGCAGGTTGTTTGTTATCAACATGGTGTCTTGACCATAACTGGTGAAAATCAAGCAATGATTAGTCAACTCAGTTATTTACAAAGCAACTACGTTGCACAGTTAGCTCAATTAGAAAGCCTCAGAGAATTACGAAAAATTCAAGTTCGCCTAAGAAACAAAATGAATGTTCTTCGTGAACCTCCTCGACTATCTAAAACACTTTCTTCAGAAACCCAAGAGCAGTTACGCAGCGCCGCTGAATATGTGAGCGACCCTAAGCTTAGCCAAGCTTTACTACGTTTGGCAAGCAATAAAAAGTAAATCGCTTATCTTAAGCATTGCAATACAAATCTGCTTATGTGACAAAAATCTCAGTTTACATTGATACAATATAATGTTACCAAGAAAAGACAATGACTTACGTCACACTCACATAAGGAATCGGACAGTCATTCTCGTTATTAAATGTTACAATTTCATAGCAGTCTGGATCATTCTGAACATTGCGCAACAACTGGTTATTCAGCGCATGCCCCGATTTATAACCATCAAACTTGGCAATCACCTGATGTCCCAGCAGATACAGATCACCAACCGCATCCAGAATTTTATGCCTTACAAACTCATCTGCAAAACGCAGTCCTTCTTCATTGACCACGCCTGTATCATCAACGCCAATGGCATTTTCCAGGCTAGCACCAAGTGCCAGGTTGTTGGCTTTCAAGTAATCCAGGTCTTTCATAAAACCAAAGGTTCTTGCCTCACTCACTTCATAAACAAATGTTTCCGTTGAGAAATCAATGGTGGCCGACTGGTATTCCTTGGCAAAAGCAGGATGGTCAAAATCAATAGTGAAATTCAGCTGAAAACCTGCATGGGGGGTAAAGATCGCACGCTTATCATCAAGCAATGCCTCAACAGGTTTTAAAATGCGAATAAACTTTTTGGCGGCATCTTGCTCGGCAAGTTCACCCTGCATGAGCAAATAAATAAATGGTCCCGCACTGCCATCCATGATGGGTACTTCAGAGGCAGACACCTCAACAATCAGGTTGTCGATGCCAAGCCCTGCTATCGCACTCATGACATGCTCAATGGTTCCCACCTTAATGTCTTCACGGACAAGGTTGGAACACATGAATGCTTCCTGGATCAGCAAGGCATTTGCAGGGATGTCAACAGGTGGGTTCAGGTCAATGCGGCGAAAGACAATGCCTCCATCAATATGGTGTGGAACAAAATTGATCAGCACTTTTTGACCACTGTGCAGACCAATACCGCTCGCTTTCACCACACGCTTTAGAGTACGTTGTTTCACCATGCCATGCTAACTTCATTTGCAAAAACCGATATAACTTAGCATATTTTGCCATTTTTAAAAAATAAAAAAGGGAGCAATTATTTGCCCCCTTTCTCTAAACATATGATTTTATTATTTACGCTGCTGATTTTTCAAGTAATCCTGAATACTCATAGGCGATGAACGTGGCGTGGAACTCGGTGCCGCGGTTGCAGGCGCCTCAGTCGTGGTACGCTTACTGATCGCAGGTACATCATCTTCATCCACAGGTTGTTGGGTTTGAGCGATTGTTGTTGGCGTATGAGTGACTGTACGTTTTTTGGGTTCGGTATCATTCGCATTACGTGTCAAACCTGTTGCAATTACAGTCACACGCAGTTCATCACGCGCATCAGGATCAAACACTGTACCATAGAAAATTTCACCTTCATCCAAATCAACAATCTGGTTGACTACTTCTGAAATAATGTCAATTTCGCGTCCAGTAATATCTTCGCCACCTGTGATATTCACCAAGGCACCTTTTGCATTGGTGAGGTTCACATTATCAAGCAACGGACTACGGATAGCCTGTTCAGCCGCCTGACGAGCACGATCTTCACCACGTCCTGTACCCGACCCCATCATTGCGTAACCGCGAGTACTCATAGCTGTTTTCAGATCAGCGAAGTCGAGATTCATATGACCATGGTTCACTACAAGATCAAAAATACTCCGTACCGCATTAAGTAATACATCATCTGCCTTTTTATAGGCATCTTTCATTGAAATATCACCATAAACGCTCAGTAAGCGTTGGTTTGGAATAATAATCAATGAATCAACATGCACTTCTAAAGCTTCAATACCTTTTTCTGCTAACTTTTGGCGGCGACGACCTTCAAAATTAAACGGGGTCGTTACAACACCAACTGTCAGAATCCCCATTTCTTTGGCGACCTCTGCAACCACTGGAGCGGCACCTGTACCCGTACCGCCACCCATACCAGCGGTGACAAAGACCATATCGGTGCCTTCAAGGTGCTGGCGAATCACTTCACGACTCTCTTCACCAGAAATTTGCCCCATCTCTGGTTTACCACCACAACCTAAACCACGTGTACTTTGTTCACCAATCTGAATTTTAAAAGGTGCATTCATGCTATCCAGTGCCTGTTTATCTGTATTGGCACAGACAAACTTTACACCCTGAATGTCAGACTGCACCATGTGCTGGACAGCATTACCACCACCACCGCCAACCCCAAATACTGTGAAACGGGCTTGACCGTTGTCATCGTCTAGTTCATCTTCTATAAATTCAAATGAGGCCATGACCTTTAGATTTCCTAATATATAAATGGCAGTTACTTCAGCCCGTTACTGCCCTGATTTTTAAAACAACTGATGTTTAGGATGCTGTTCAATAATACCGAGCTTGTCAAGTCCAGTGACTTACGATTACAACTTCCTAACAATTTCCCCCAAAATCCCTACAACTTAAAAGATCGCTTTCAGTTTGCTGTTCAATGCGTTCCAGCCATTGGCAACCCGATCCATAAAGCTACGGTCATTTGCTTCTTCTGGCTCCTCCACCGCATCCTGCAAGTCACTCTGGCTAAACATCAGCAAACCCGCAGCCGTTGCGTACATGGAACGGCGCAAGGCTGGCAAGTGCTGGTCATCGGCATAAACCTGCAAGGGTGGATTACCGAGGTGTGCGGACACTCCAAGCATACGGCGGGCCAAATTGACCATACCCTCAATCTGGCAGGCATCGCCTGTAAGCACCACCCCATGATACAAGCCATGAATCGCGCCACTATGTTCCAGCTCTTCACGAATTGAGGTGAAGATTTCTTCATAACGTGCAATGATAATTTCTGCAAGCTCAATGCGACTGATGGTTTGTGTGCCATCAATGCCCTGCACCTGAATCATGTGGTCTGGCTTCACCACACTCAGGTCTACACAGCCATGCAGAATCTTGATACGTTCGGCTTCTTCAGTGGTGGTCTGTAAAACAGCGGCAATATCGCGGGTCACATTTTCACCACCACGTTGCAAGGTACGTACTAATGCCAAACGCCCATCAAGATAGACGGCGAGATTGGCAGTGCCAGCGCCAATATCAACCAAACACACGCCATATTCTTTTTCATCTTTGAGCAAACTAGCTTCAGCCGTAGCTAAACTAGATACCACCATTTTCTCTACCCCGATATTCGCACCTTTCATGGCACGATCAAGGTTTTGCATGGTACTAATCGGCATCATCATCAATTGATAATGCCCTGTCATGCTATGCGCCGACATATTGACTGGGTTCTGCACCCACTCACCAGAGTTGCCCAGCTCAAAACCAAGCGGCACCGCACTGGCCAGATAATAGTCTGGCGAGATATGGCTGGCTTTTGCCAGTTCCAAAGCCCGCACCACTTCATTGGTTGTAATAATATGATCATGGTTGGACACAGGGGTACGGCCCGAAGCATAAAAACTCTGCAACTCTGTACTTGGAATGGACACCCACGCACTGTGGATACGGCACTCTGCCATATCCTCGGCCTCAGATACCGCATTTTTAATGGCGGCAATCACCTTGTCCAGACTGACAATCTTGCCTTTAACCATACCTCGGTTGCGAGCAGTTGCCATGCCAATGACCTGAATCTTATCTGGCGCATGGATCTTACCAATCAAGACTGAGACCTTATGGGTCCCAATATCAATCGCAACAACTGAGGGAACAGCTTCACTCATTACTTCAATACCATATCTTTTGTTGTGTAGTACGGGGGAAAATCTCCCGTTATTTTTAAGCCACGTATTATGGCTTTGCCTGAATTGCACCTGCAAGCTTTGTGTCATCAATCGTTACAACTAACTGACCATTGACAATCTTGGGCGGTGCCGCGTTCTTCCACTGAATGGCAAGGCCATTGCGGTAACGCAGGTCAATCGCCGAGATGTTTGACCATACAGGTTTAAGATCCGTTTGTGCCAAATGGCTGAGTCGCTGCAACTTGTTCATGGTCTGGTCCTGATCCACAATGATACGCAGACCCGAATCAAACTGCATAAACCATGTCATGCGCTCGGTTAAATACAGTTCTTTTAAACGCAGGTTCGCTGGATGAAACAACTGGTTGATTTCATTATAGCGACGCATCATCATTTTGGATTGGCTGACTGGACCATGAAGCAGCGGCAGGTTTGGGTGTGTTTTAGGTACCGCCTCGCTAAACACCTCACCGTTGTCACTAAGCAAACGCCCTGTTCCCCAGCGTGCAATTGCGTGGCGTGGCATCACCCGCACCCGAATCGCATTTGGCCAAGCTCGTGACACCACCACACGGTCAACCCATGAGACCTTTAAAGCCTGGTCCCGAATTTGTTCTAAATCTGAAGTAAAGTAGTTGTGTTTAATAATCGGACTTAAGTGCTGTGCCAGCTGTTGATTTTCAACATCTGAATTGGTCCCAACAATCTGCAATTGCGCCACGGTTGCATCAGTCATCACTTTATACAAGCCATAAAGACCGATTGCGAGCACAGCGAAAGCGATCAGCAACAGTA
Organism: Acinetobacter sp. CIP 102129; assembly: GCF_000368305.1. Lineage (NCBI taxonomy): Bacteria > Pseudomonadati > Pseudomonadota > Gammaproteobacteria > Moraxellales > Moraxellaceae > Acinetobacter > Acinetobacter sp. CIP 102129. The sequence goes on along the minus strand of NZ_KB849340.1, from coordinate 175,751 downwards.
TCCACCCTCCCGCATTCACCATTTTTTGCTTGGGTGATGGCGGTTTCTCGTGGATAGAACTGATTGCTGCCCGTGGTTTGCGGCGCATGGATGCAGGAAGTTGAGCCATGAATTAAGCCGACTTCGCCAGGGTTTGCTCTAGGATCGCAACACACAGTTGATCAAAACCATAGCCCACCGCCTGGGCCGCCTTAGGCACCAAAGAGTGGCTGGTCATGCCTGGTACGGTATTCACCTCCAGCAACCAGAAGTTTCCATCCTGGTCTTGCATGGCATCAATACGTCCCCAGCCCTCTGCACCAACCGCCTGAAACGCGCGCAGACAAAGCGCCTGTAGGCTTTTCTCCTCAGCCTCGCTTAAACCGCAAGGAATCCCATACTGCACATCATCACGCTGATATTTCGCCTCATAGTCATAAAAGGCAACATCTGCTGGCGGCTGCAAGCGAATCACGGGCAATGGCTGACCATTCAGGAATGAAATGGTAAATTCACGGCCTGTAATCCATTTTTCGGCCATCACCACCGCATCATGCTGTGTGGCTTTTTCAATTGCGTTGGCAAAATCCTCTGCTTTCTCAACCTTGCTCATACCGACACTTGAGCCTTCATGCACAGGCTTGATAATCACAGGCAGGCCTAAATTCGCGATCATCGCATCTAAGTCAGAATCCTTGGTGACGATGCGATAAGGCGCTGTTGGTAAATCACTGCCCTGCCAGACCTGCTTGGTCTTGACCTTGTCCATACCAATGGCGGAACCCTGTACACCAGTCCCCGTATATGGAATATTGAGCCATTCAAGAACACCCTGAATCTGGCCATCCTCACCACCACGACCATGCAGCACAATAAAGGCACGGTCATAGCCAACCAGTTCCGTCACGCTACGATTCTGTGGGTCAAATGCCTCTGCTTGCACACCTGAGCGCAACAAAGCCTCTAAAACGGCTTGACCACTATCCAGTGACACAGCACGTTCAGCTGACTTCCCACCAAACAACACAGCAACTTTGCCGAATTTTGCAGCATTTGACACGTTTATATCCTTAAAACTGTAAAACTTTTATATTCACGAAAATAAATTATTTGGCATACAGGCGATGCTGAGCCAATTCTACCGAAATTGCGCCCACGTTACCCGCGCCTTGTGTTAATAACAAGTCATTCGCTTGTAACACTTTTTGTAAAACATTTGGCAAATTACCTTCAACGGGATCAACCAAAATCGGTTCAACTTCACCACGTAAACGAATACTGCGTGCTAAAGCACGGCTATCCGCACCCACAATCGGTTTTTCACCCGCTGGATAGACTTCCAGTAATAACAGTTGATCCACTTGCGATAACACATCGACAAAATCATCAAAACAATCACGAGTACGACTAAAACGATGTGGTTGGAACATCATGACTAAACGGCGATCTGGATGGCTGGCACGGGCCGCCTTAATCGTTGCTTCAACCTCTTTTGGATGGTGGCCATAGTCATCCACCAACTTCACCAAACCCTCGCCAACTTCAAACTCACCCTGAACCTGAAAGCGACGACCGACACCGCTAAAGCCCTCCAATGCGCGACAAATCGCTCCATCAGAAACACCCTCATCAGTTGCCACACCAATAGCCGCCAATGCATTCAGGACATTATGCAAACCTGGCTGGTTGATGGTGACACGCAATGGCTCACGGTCTTTACGCAACACAGTAAAGTGCGACTGCATGCCATCCTGCACCACCTCAACCGCACGAATATCATTATCCTCACCAAAACCGTAGGTCAGGATTGGACGGCCAATACGCGGCAGAATCTCACGGATATTGGCATCATCACCACAGACCACCGCCAAGCCATAGAACGGCAGGTTATGCAAAAACTGGATGAACGTATCCTTTAACTTGTCAAAGCTACCCTCATAGGTATCCATGTGGTCGGCATCAATATTGGTGACAATCGCCGCCATTGGCTGTAAATACAGGAATGATGCATCCGACTCATCAGCTTCCGCCACAATAAAACGGCTTTCGCCCAGTGCCGCATTAACCCCTGTACTGTTTAGCAAACCGCCAATCACATAGGTTGGATCAAGGTTTTCCTCAGCCAGCATGGTGGTCAACAAGCTGGTGGTGGTGGTTTTACCATGTGTACCCGCAACCGCGATGCCATGACGGTAACGCATCAGCTCACCCAGCATTTCCGCACGGCGCACAATTGGGGTACGTTGCTCAATCGCGGCTTTAATTTCTGGATTTTCAGGGTCGATTGCCGTTGAAACCACTAATACATTGGCATTCTTAATATTGTCGGCTGAATGCCCAATATAAACCTTGATGCCATTTGCTTCGAGATGCGTGGTGGTTTTGGACTCCTTAATGTCCGAACCCGAAATTTTATAGCCCTGATTTTTTAGAACTTCGGCAATACCACACATCCCTGCACCACCAATACCAACAAAGTGGATATGTTTAATACGGCGCATTTCTGGCACTTTAATCAGCTTTTTGGATTGGTTTGGATTTGTAGGAGACATAGATAAACTCGAATTACAATTTTTTAATCAGATCAACCACATGCTGAGTTGCATTCGGTTGTGCTTGTTGGCGTGCTTTAATTGCCATTTCAGACAGTAGTTGGCGATTTAATAATGTGGCTAACAATTCATCTAAAACAGCGGGTGTCATGTCTGCTTGTTGACAAATCTTCGCAGCACCCACATTTGCTAAAAATTTCGCATTTGCAGTCTGGTGATCATCCACTGCGATAGGTAGCGGAACAAACACCGCAGCAAGACCTGCAGTTGCGACTTCTGTAACCGTTAATGCGCCAGCACGGCAAATAATTAAATCAGCATCACTGTAGGCTTTTGCCATATCATGAATAAATGGCTCAATCTGCACCTGTAGGCTTTTAGGCGCATCATGGTAGCGAACACGGGTTAAATCCTGCTGGTTCTGCCCACATTGGTGAAACACCTTTAAAGGAATATTCACCTTGCTTAACGCCTCAGGCAAACGCTCATTTAAAGCCTGCGCACCCAGAGACCCTCCGACAATCAGAACACTAAGGGGCTGCTGCTCCTGTTCACGGGTCTGATAACGCCATGATGGATTCAAAATCGCAGAAATTTCCGCACGCACAGGATTGCCTGTGGTCACCACTTTATCACTAGTTGGGAAAGTATTTGGAAAAGCCTGACAAACTGTTGTTGCGATACGTGCCAACTGCGTATTGGTAAATCCCGCAATGGCATTTTGCTCGTGAATCAGGATCGGAATCCCCAAGATACGTGCAGCCAAACCACCTGGTCCAGCCACATAGCCACCAAAGCCCGCTACCGCATCAACCTTGAGCTGCCGCATATAGCGCATTGCGCTCAGGGTCGCCTTGAGAATCTTGAAAGGTGCGCTGATTTTACGCAACAGGCCATTGCCACGCACACCCTGAATGTCAATTTGATAAATTGGAATATTTTGGTCTTTGAGTAACCGATTTTCCATACCTGTAGGCGTCGCAAGCCACGACACCTGACAGCCTTCCTGTTGAAGTTGTTTTGCAACAGCCAGTGCTGGAAAAACATGCCCACCTGTACCAGCGGCCATCATCATGACATGTTTGGGTTTGTTCTGCGGTGAATTGGTCACGGTCTAATTCTTCAACTCAAAAAAGAAAGTTATCGTCTATTGTTTTCGGAAGTTATTTTAATCCTAAAGCTTCATTCACGAAAAGCGAATTTCACCTGTTTACAACAGAAAGCCCCGCTTTTTTCAATTGTTTATTAAAAACAGGGGAGCACTACATCCCATTGCCCATTTACCTTGCAATCAGCGTCAAAAACAAATGGGCAATTCGGTCAATAAACAGGGAGTCTAGTTCTGTCGTCCAGCCTCAAGCACAGTAAACAAGTCATCGGCAATTGAGGTGCCAAACTGGGCATCAATCTCCCGAATACAGGTTGGACTGGTGACATTAATTTCAGTGACATAATTTCCAATCACATCCAGACCGACAAACACCAGACCCTTTTCACGCAGGAAAGGTCCAACCTTTGCAGCAATCATTTTGTCATTGTCAGTCAGTGGACGTGCCTGCCCCAAACCACCTGCCGCCAGATTGCCACGCACCTCACCATTCTGTGGAATGCGCGCCAGACAATAAGGAACTGGCTCACCATTGACCATCAGGATACGTTTATCGCCTTCGACAATTTCAGGGATATAACGTTGCACCATGATTGGACGTGTTCCCATTTCCGTCAGCATTTCCAGAGTCGAACCAATGTTCACACCGTCCTGATACAGGCGGAAAATTCCCATGCCCCCCATGCCATCCAGAGGTTTCACAATCACATCACCATGCGCCTTGATAAACTCACGAATCAGGCTTTGTTGTGATGTCACCAAGGTCGGAACTTGAAGTTCTGGAAACTGGGTCGCAAACAGCTTTTCATTACAGTCACGTAATGACTGGGGTTTATTGATGATCCATGCACCCTCACGCTCCGCCTGTTCCAAAATGTAGGTAGTGTAGACAAAGTTCATGTCGAATGGTGGGTCTTTACGCATCAGCACCACATCATAAGTAGCAAGTGACTCTTTTTGTTTCTCGCCCAGCTCATAATAATGGCTGTAGTCTTCAAACACCTTTAATGGTGAGATCAGACCGAATGCCTTGCCTTGTTCGATATATAAATCCTGTTGCAGTGCATAACCCAGCTCATGTCCACGACGGCTTGCCGCCCATAGCATTGCCATGGTTGAATCTTTCTTGAGATTCACAGTTTCAATTGGGTCCATCACCACAAGTACACGCATAACCTGACGCTCGTATTTTTAATCTTACCGAAAAGTATAAACAAGTTTTCTGCTTATGGCTGAACAAGTTATGTAAATATTAAATAATGAAAAATCTATTTTATTCAATTAGCTATAACATTATCATCTTTCTTTCTCAATTATGGGCAAGTTTGGGAAATGTTTGACTCATTTGAGTTCCAGCCAGATACATTTCCCCCATACGAATACTGCCTTATGACAATAAACGTTGAATATCCTTGGCAATTTTTTCTGGTTTGGTGATTGGCGCATAACGTTTCACCACCTCACCTTTTTGATTGATCAAAAACTTGGTGAAATTCCATTTTATACTGCTTCCCAAAAGACCTTTGGCCTCTGAGGTTAAATACTGATAAAGCGGATGGGCAGTTGGTCCATTGACATCAACCTTGGCAAACATGGGGAATGACACGCCATAGTTGCGCTGACAGAAGCTGCCGATTTCCTCATTGCTTGATGGGTCCTGGTTGGCAAATTGGTTACATGGAAACCCCAAAATCACCAAGCCCTGCTGTTGATAGTCCTGATATAGCTTTTCCAGGCCCTCAAACTGTGGGGTTAAGCCACACTGGCTTGCAGTATTCACCACCAGCAGCACTTTGCCTTGATAGTCTGCGAGGTCTTTTTGCTCACCCTCTAAAAGTTCAGCCTGAAAATCATAAATCTTGGTCATAAAAATTCTCTCTGCAATAAAACTTGTGCCATTCCCAAAGTAGCTTTGTTTATTTGTTAAGCTATAGCACAAACAATATTGCACACAATTATATTGCGTACAAGTTAATTATACACAATATACTTTTTGCATTTTTCAATTTATACTATTTTATAGTTATTGCAGGTTAAGGACAGGATCATGACTGAGATTGCCTACTTGGAAAATCAAGTCTGTTTTGCCATGTACTCCGCCACCAATGCCATGATTCGTCAATATCGTCCATTGCTTCAGGAATATGACCTGACCTATCCGCAGTTTATTGTGTTGCTGGCGTTGTATGAAAAAGACAACGTAACCTTGTCTGAAATCGGACAAAAGACTTTTTTTGATTCGGGAACCTTAACGCCGATTATTAAAAAACTGGAAGAAAAGCAGTTTTTAAAGCGTGTTGCGGTTAAAGAAGATGAACGCATGAAAAAAGTCATTTTGCTGGAAAAAGCGCTTTCGGCAAAAGATGAAATTACCCTGATTCCTTTTAAACTCGCCTGCTCTTTGGGTATTGAGCCCAATGATTTGGTGGCGATTCATAATCTATGCCATCGTTTTTTAAAGGGTTTAGAGGATTCTAAACTTGAAAGTTTGGGTGAATAAATGCAGCAAGCCATTGTGGGATTTCATCTGGATGAAGAAAATCATTGGGTGGCAGAGCTTGCCTGCGGGCATGGGCAGCATGTGCGCCATGATCCACCGTGGCAAAATCGCCCTTGGGTGTTGACGGAGCAAGGGCGTAGGGAAAAGTTAGGGGCGATGCTGGAATGTAAGAAATGTGAGGAAGAGTGATTCGCATAAGAGATTTTATGTTAAATAAAAAACTATAGAAAATATCTATATTTATTATTTAACTTGTAAATCTATCTCCTTAATGGGAATTTCAATTCTAGCTTCAGCTAAAATTACTCTAGGTACGAAATTTGCTAATTCTATTATTAAAAAATCTTCTGTAATGGAAAAAATAATATTTTCCTCATTTATATACTGAAAATATTCTGTCAAACCTACAAAATTAGTATATTTTTTTAATAAAATTAACGTTTCGTCCCAACTTCGATAACCTTTAAATAGATTATTAAATTTCAATGTTCTTAAAGGTGGAATTTGGAAATTAATGGATTTTATATAAGTATTAGGGTGGACTCCACCAAAGTAAGAATTTATTGAAATACAAATACTTATAATGTTATTTGATATGAAAACTATATTTCCAACAATTTGCAAATCAAAACTTGAACTTCTCATCACATCTGATTCAAAATATTCAGGATCTTCTAAAACGAAATTTCTATACTCAAATATCTCTTCTATAATTTTTCCTTGAATTACATTATTTATTTCATTCGCGTCAAAAAAATAATTATCAATAAATTCAGGAAATTCACAGAAGAAATCAATTTTGAAATCGTGTATGTTAAATTTATATCTATTTTCTTGATTAATATAAGTATCATTTATTGAATTAATTTGATGGTTTTCTTGAAAATATTTTTTACGTTGTAAGTTTAGGCTATTAAGAATTTTTTTCTCAAAGTACACATCATCAATAAAAATATGTTGTATATGTTTAAAATTTATATCTGTAAGATTATCTTCTAAAGCAATGGGAACAATATAAATATCATTATTTAACTTATATTCCATTAAGCTTCTTGCAAGTTTATATTCTTTTTGAATATATCCTCTTTTTCTTAATGAAGTAGTCGAAACTAAAAAAATAATAAAGTCAGCGGCCGAAAGATTTTCCTTTATTTCTAAATCCCAATCCTGTCCTGGTAATAACTTTTCTTTATCTAGCCATGGTTCATAGTTTGTACAACTTAGGAAGTCGTAAATTTTTTTTGCACTGTTGTAATCTTCACTAGCATAGCTAATAAAAACCCTATTTAAGTTTTGATCTGTTTGGATGGACATATTATAGACTATCCTGCCTAGCTAACCATTGCGTATGCTCTCGAGAAAATGCATTTTCACTATCTGCTACAAAGATCTCAAATTCTTTATCATCTGAAATATTTAAAAATTTCTCCTTAATTTTAGAAATCTCAAATGCAGTGAGTCTATAGCTAGCGGATAACTCTCTATGTTTTTTAGTAACTAACCAAGTAAATACAAATGAACTAGCTAATAAAAATACATCTGCAGGCCAAATATTTATTTCTGGATATTTAGCTCTTAGAATTGCAAATAACATTGCTAAAATTTGAAATATAATCATTACAGAAAACCAGATTTTTGATTTTTTTCGATTCTTTTCTGCATTTACATTATAAAAATCTAGTTGGTCTTGAATCCTATTTTTAAGATAAAAATCTTTTCTTTCCTCAAAATTTTGATTTCTAATAGTTTTCATTTCACTAGTTATATAATTTATATCTGATCCAATATGACAAAAATCTTCAGATAATTGTTGGTGTTCTTTTAATAAGGCATTTAATTTATCTATAATATTGTCATCCACAACTTTAGCTTCTAGTTGTAAAGAAAATGGTTCAGCACCAGTAGCATATTTAAAAGATATGGATTTCACTGATTCTGCGAGTGCTCTAGATCTATACCAAGTTTGGTCTTTTTTAGATAGTACTAAGTAAATTGTAGCAAGTATTGAAAAAAATATTAAAGCTGCACTAGTAAAGGCAAGATTAGAGCTCGTTAATCCAAAAAATCCTAATACAGCACTTACTAAGCTCAAAATAAAAGTTAATTTAATATTTAATAGATAATTTTTCTGAGAAGAGTCTGATAAATTATCAGCCTGATAAAACAATGTCGGAAATTTAAGAACTTTATTCATCATTCAAGACCTAAAATTTTTTTATAACCTAATCGTTCATAGACATGAGATAAATAGTGATAATTATCATTAGGTTTTTTCGTATAATTTTCTAAGGCAAAAGCAAGGATATCTGGCGAGAATGGAATAAAGACAGCACCTACATTTTTTAAAGGCTCTGGAGTCAAAAAATTATTAATACGTCTTCCATCATGATGATTTCGATCAAGATTGACAGCAATAATTCTACAATTTTTTTCTAGAGCTACTTCGATCTCCCACTCTACAAATGTTTTCTTAAATCTAGTATCTTGTCCAATCAAAGATATAAAAGTTCCTGCCATATTTATTCTTTCTCGGCATAATCTTTTTATATAAGCTTCATTAGTGGAGTTAATTGCAGTATGTAACTGGCAATCTGAGAAGTTGAAGTCGAATCGAGTATTAGCTTTCCATGCTTTCATTAAATGATAAGAACGAATATCACTACTACTAAAACCTACAAATGCTCTTGGTAAGCCCATATAAAGACCAGATATCTCAAAATGTTATTTATATCAGATGCATTACAAATCTTCAATTTGATATATCTTATGGAAAAATTTAAATAAATTCACTTAAATTGAGGTTTCTTTCATAAGTTAAGAGTATCTAAAAATTAACATAATACGCCTTATACGAAATGCTTTAAATTTTCATATAAGTATCAATATCTTAGTTAAAGTCGTTCTAGGGTTCAGCGCACTGAAACGGCTTTTACATGATTTGTCACGTTCCACACTTATTTTTTAATCATTATTTCCAATAATTCGTTAATTAAACTCAACAAAAAAGGAAGCCTTAGCTTCCTTTCCTACACCTAAAACTTAGATGCCATACTTTTCACGATAGACCTGCATATTTGCTAAAGCTTCTTTCTCACCTTTTGCATCCAGATAATCCATCAAATCTTTCATGGTAATCAATGCATGCACAGGGATTTCCAGTTCTTTTTGTACTTCCTGAATTGCAGAAAGCTCACCTTGACCACGTTCCTGACGATCTAGCGCCACCAAAACCCCTGCAATGGTTGCTCCCGCATTTTTTAAGATGGTCACAACTTCACGAATCGCAGTCCCCGCGGTGATCACATCATCAATGATCCAGACTTTCTGGCCAGCAACCGATGCGCCAACCAACACACCACCCTCACCATGATCTTTGGCTTCTTTACGGTTAAAACCCCAAGGTACACTTTTACCATGCACCTGAGACAATGCCACCGCAGTTGCAGCGACGAACGGAATACCTTTATAGGCTGGACCAAAAATCACCCCAACATTGTCACACTGAACCAGTTTATCCGCATAGCCCTGCGCTAACAGCGACAGTGCCTCACCATCATTCAGTAAACCTGCGTTAAAGAAATAAGGACTGACACGACCTGATTTTAAGGTAAACTCACCAAATTTAAGCACACCACGTGATAATGCGAGTTCGATAAAAGCTTGCGGATGAAATGACACAGGCGTTGTCATATAAGGTGCTCCAGATTCTTTAATTGAGGTTAAACAGACGTATGATACCAAAGGATAGCTATCCAAGTGATGTAAAAATTCTTCGAGTGGTTTCAATTAACGTAAATGGTCTACGTTCATCTGTGACCAAAGGTCTGTTGGAATGGTTGGAACAGTCCGATGCCGATGTGGTGTGTATGCAAGAAAGCCGCATTACCCATGAACAGTGGACCGATAAATTCAAGCCTAAAGGCTGGCATACCCACCTGTTCCCTGCCGAACGTGCGGGCTATGCAGGTACGGCGATTTACAGCCGCCTCCCATTTGTTTCAGTACAAAACGGTTTGGGTTTTGAACTGGCTGATTCGCAGGGGCGTTTTATCACGGCTGAATTCGATCTAGGATTGTCACAGCCTGTTCATATTGCCTCGCTATACTTGCCATCAGGTTCAAGTGGCGATGAAGCACAAGCACGTAAAGATTTATTTCTTCAAGAATACGCCCAAATACTCAAACAATGGCGAGATGAAAATAAATCGATCATCGTATGTGGCGACTACAACATCGTGCATAAGCGCATTGATATTAAAAACTGGTCAGGCAACCAGAAATCTTCAGGCTGCTTACCGCATGAACGGGCATGGCTTGATCATATTTATGATGAACTGGGTTATGTCGATACATTCCGCGAAGTGCGAAAAGAGGCGGAATTGTATTCATGGTGGTCAAATCGTGGGCAGGCTCGTACAAAAAATGTGGGTTGGCGGATTGACTATCAGGCCTGTTCACCTGACTGGAAAATGCGGACTGCAAACGCATGGGTGTATAAAGAACAATGGTTTAGCGACCATGCCCCTGTCATAATTGACTATAAAATACACGAATAAGTGAACACTTGTTCACTTTGACCGCCTCTTTGGCTGACAGCTTGTGTCGTTTTTTGTGTATTTTTATTTATCGGCTGTAACGGCATTATAGCACCACGGCACAAGGAAGCGGTCAGGATGACCAAAAAAGGATAGGAAGCCGTAGGAAGACAAAATAAACTTAGTTTAAGTTTATTTGCATGGATGAGACATTGGACGTTGAAATGAGACCCGCATGATCAGGAAGATTAAATGTGGGTTTTCTCTTTTTTAATCTTAAATATTTTTCACCCCGTTTATCTTTAGCTTTTTTCATCAAAAAGCATGATTGATTTGATCATTTTAATTTTGCTCAACACAATGCATCAATTTACTTGATAAACAGGGTCTGTTGACCATTTCAAACATGCATTGAGTTATAGGCTAAAAAACTCAACTGGCAAATGACCAGCTTTTTGCGTTAGGCTTTCAGTCATATCTTTTCTTGTTTTCTATGGTTTCCAGTATGTTTAAAATTTATGGTATTAAAAACTGCAATTCGATGAAAAAGGCCTTTGATGCCTTACAGGCAAAGGGTATTGCCTATGAATTTCATGACTACAAAAAACAGGGAATTGATGCTGCCACTTTAGCGCTTTGGCTGAAAGAAATGGGTGCAGATAAGGTGCTGAATAAAAAAGGTACAACTTGGCGCAAGTTATCTGAAACAGAACAGGCCCATGCCAGCAGCAACGAGCAAAACCTGATTGAGACCCTCATTGCCCAACCAAGCCTGATTAAGCGTCCAGTGCTACAAACTCCACAGGGCTTTATTATTGGCTTTGATGAGGCGACTTACCAGAATCTCTCCGCTTAAACAGAAAAAATAAAAAACCGAGTCTCAGGACTCGGTTTTTTTCAGTTCAAACTCAAATTAGTTGGCACGAACCCAGGTCTGGTTACGGCCTAGAGCGGCTACACCAATATAGCCACGCAGTTTAAGCTTTTTACCACCCTCGATGATTTGAGCTTTCAACTTATAGGTCTTGCCATTTTTAGGATCAATAATTGTGCCATTGTCATAATTTGTTCCACCCACGTTCTTCAGATTACGCACAATCGCCATACCTTTAAGAGGTTTGTTGTGGTAGGTTCCTTCACATTTAGAACAGGCATCTTCCTGCCCTGGAACTAAATACTTTTGAATAGACGCTGTTAACGAACCGTCCTTTTGCTCAGTAAACTTCACAATCGCCTTTGGCTGCTTCGTTTCATCATCGATTGTCTGCCAAACGCTACCGTTTAATGCATCTGCCGCATTGGCAAAAGTTGTTAAACCGAGCAATCCAAATGCTAAAGCAATTTTCTTCATTTTTGTAATATCCTTAAGGGGTCTTTTCAAGACTAAGAGTATTGAGAATTTCTATCAATATTGCAATGCTTGATTATGACTATTGGGTATAGCCTGAGCAACAACAAAACATTGCTGTAATTACAGCGCAAGGCACATGAGTCAAAACTCTCTTAGTTATATACTGAACTAACAATATGGAAAAATTATGAAATTTGGTACTGTTTGGAAATATTATTTTACTGAATCATTACTAAAAGCGACCATTCGTACGCCGAGTCAGTTTAATTTAGCCCCGAATGCTTTGCGACCTTTATTAGACCAACTTTGTCGTCTATTCCCCCAAAATCCCACAGTACAAATTCGACCATTGCGCTTAGCAGGCGTGCGTGGTGAAGAAATCAAGGCACAAGCGTCTGCCACACAACTTATTTTTCATATTCATGGCGGTGCTTTTTTCCTGGGGAGTTTAAGTACGCATCGGGCCCTCATGACTGATATTGCTGCGCGCACGCAAATGCAAGTGGTTCATATGGATTATCCGCTTGCGCCTGAACATCCCTACCCTGAGGCAATTGACGCCATTTTTGATGTCTATCAGGCGCTTCTGGTACAAGGTATCCAACCCAAAGATATTATTATTTCGGGGGATTCTTGTGGTGCCAATCTCGCGTTGGCATTGTGCTTACGATTAAAAGCACAACCTGATCTCATGCCAAGCGGTTTAATTTTAATGTCACCCTATTTAGATCTGACCCTCACCAGTGAATCATTACGCTTTAACCAAAAACATGATGCTCTGCTCTCTATTGAAGCCTTACAAGCAGGAATTAATCATTACTTAAAAGATGGTGTACAAGCGGATGATCCGCGTGTTTCTCCTCTATTTGATGATCTTAAAGGCTTACCGCCAACACTGGTGCAAGTCGGTTCAAAAGAAATTTTACTGGATGATTCAAAACGCTTTAGAGAAAAAGCTGAAAAAGCTGGAGTCAAAGTACACTTTAAACTTTACACAGGCATGTGGCATAATTTCCAGATGTTCAATGCATGGTTCCCTGAAGCAAAACAGGCACTGGCGGATATTGCGGATTTCGCCCATTCACTTGACCGTGACTAGGCCGCTTAAATTTTATGCAAAAATGGTCAGCTATGGCTGACCATTGTCACTGTTAATTTAATTTTGTCATCATAAAATAAATCTGATTGGATATTCACATCACCCCCCTTTTTTCAAAAAATTTTCCCGTTATAATTTGCATTAAAAAGCCTAGAACTAGACTTTTTTCTCATTCCAAAGATGTTATTGTTATTTTAATTATTATTCTTCAATATTTTGAGGACAACTCTACAGTTTCTACGGAATCTCATTGCATATAAGGATGCATGCCAATGGTCAAGATTCGTTTTAATAGGCCAACTGACAAAAAGAGATGGGGCCTCAGGCTTTTTTTGGAACATCAAATTGTAGTCAATTGGACCATACTTAAAAAAAGTATTTTATTACTGATACTTGCTGCTGTTATGAACCTGTTCTGGATCAGCTGGGATATTTTTATCCTCACCCATCCAGCATATTCAGCATGGGTACATTTAAACCTGGTCTGGTCTCAGTTATGGACCAGCCTGATTATGCTTGTGGTTTTAGTGGCCATCATTTTTCCCTGCCACTTTTATAGGGATCGGAAATGGGCAAAGGAGTTTCTTCCCCTCATTACGGTGCAGGTCTTTACCGCAATGCTTTGCCACAACAGCTATCTGGTGGGAAGCTTTAGTCCAGCAACCATGGTGGGTTATGTCAGCGTGGTGGGTGTGGGCTTGATCCTGTTTAACCGTAAAATGATTTACTACGCCCTTGTGCCTGCCACCATTGCCCTGTTGTTCTGCAATTATATGAGCATTATCGGGGCACTCACCTACGCCCCTCTGTTTAAGATGGCGGAAATCAACAAGGTTGCCATGCATCCTTTCTGGGTGGGCAGCATGATGTTCTTCCTTGTTCCGATTATGCTGGCCTGCCTATTCCTGTTTGAGGTTTTGCTGACCCAGTGGCGCACACGGGAAACCGCCATTCAGCTCCTCAGCCGTCTTGATCCCCTCACCAATGTGCTGAACCGACGCAGTATTAGCAGCTATCTGGAAAAGCTGCATCAGCAGCCAGACCCGTTATATTCAATTGTGCTGCTCGATTTAGACCACTTTAAGAATATTAATGACCAGTTTGGGCACAGCATGGGCGATCAAGTGTTGGTTCAGGTGGCAAGATGTCTGGCATACAACATTCGTGACCTGGATGTGATTGGGCGTTTTGGTGGTGAGGAGTTTATTTTGCTACTGCCGAACACCACGACGGCACAGGCACAAAGTGTGGCGGAACGCTGCCGTCTTGCAATCTCCCACTTGAACTTTATCACGGAATATCAGCAGGAATTTTCGGTCAGCGCCAGCTTTGGCATTAGCAGTTCAGTGAGTGCGGATGAACCCCATTTAATCATTAGTCAGGCCGACCAGGCTTTATATGCGGTCAAGGCAGATGGACGGAATCAGGTGAAAATCTTTACTGATCTTGCCATTGATTAAAGGTATTTCCAGCCATTTAGGGGAAATGGCTGGAAATTTTTCATATTATGCAGGTTGGAGTTCTATTCAACTTCGATATATCCCTAGGCTTTATTTATCAATTTTTCCAGATTTTTAGGGTTTTAAATATTCATCACGACTTTTTCGATAAGGCTCATCAAACGCCACAAACATCTGCTCCTGTCTGACTTCCGCAATCCACTGCTGCACGGATGCCAAAGACAATATCTTTTGCATATAGGCCTGGCTTGACGCCGATAATGGCAGCTTAAAACACTCAAAGCGCATCACCACAGGTGCATAGAATGCATCGGCAAGGCTAAACTCACCACATAAAAAGCTGTCCTCAGCTGGACGTTCAGACCAGATTTGCTCAATCCGTGCCACATATTCACAGATGGCCAGACTGTCCCAAACCACCAGTTCCTCATCCAACAGCACTAACCTTAGCTGTTGGGTTCAGCTTTAAAATTTCTGTCTAATGTCGTGAGTTGTTGTAATAATTCGTTCTTTTTAAATGCGCCTGTCAAACGGAGCGGACGGATTTCCTGTTGTTGAAAGTTCAGGAATAGATAGGTCGGTGGGCCTAAAATATCCCATTGATTGAGCAGTGCCTGATGTGAGGCATCATAATGGCTTAAATCCAGTTTAATCAAATAGTAAGGAGCTAAAGCCTGTTGCACCTCAGCATCCTTTAAGATGCGATGTTCAATCGGCTGACAAGCCACACACCAATCTGCATACACATCAATCACAACGGCCTGATCTTTTGGTGCGTTAGCTAGAATCTGCTCAAACTCAACAGCGGTTGTTGCGACATGCCACTCTGCTAATTTATCTGCCTGAACTGCGCTTAAATTTTGAATATGTTGATATTGGTTAAAAGCTAAAAACGGAACTGAGATCATCAGCAACAATGCATATAACCACTGTAATTGTCCTTTCTTCACAAACAGACGATATATCGCGAAACCAATAAATGCCATGCCCAATATAAGACTAAGTATTTGAATCGCTAATTCAGGCAACAACGGACGGATAAAATAAATACTTAAAGCCAACATCAAAAAGGCAAAAATCACCTTAATCTGGTGCATCCATTCACCCGCTTTCGGCAAGGCTTTCGCCCCCAACACGCTGGCAAGCAACAGTGGAATCCCCATGCCAAAACCCAGCGTAAACAGCAATAATGCGCCCTGCCACTGGTTTTGGGTCTGGGAAATAAACAGGAGTGTGCCTGCCAAGGGTGCGGTCATACACGGCCCAACCAGCAAGGCGGAGATCATGCCCATGACACTGGCACCAATCAGGGTTCCACCCTGCTGTACCGACTGCATACGATCCAGCCGATTAAGCAGTTTTTGCGGTAGCTTGATCTC
Organism: Acinetobacter sp. CIP 102129; assembly: GCF_000368305.1. Lineage (NCBI taxonomy): Bacteria > Pseudomonadati > Pseudomonadota > Gammaproteobacteria > Moraxellales > Moraxellaceae > Acinetobacter > Acinetobacter sp. CIP 102129. The sequence goes on along the minus strand of NZ_KB849340.1, from coordinate 159,788 downwards.
AAACAGGCCAAACAGGTTTAAGGCGAACAGTACAAACAACAGGCTGAAAGCAACCAGTGTGGCAGGCTGCTGCAACCAGCGCTGGAAGTTCAGTCCAGCCGCCGAGGCGATCAGGCCAAGTACCGCATAGACCATCGCCATACTCAGCACAAAGGTCAGTGCAATTGTCCATGCCTTGACCCCTTTATGTTCACGAACAATCAATGAAGTCAAAATCGGCAGCATCGGCAACGAACATGGCGTAAACGCCAGTAAAATACCTAAACCGAGAAACAACAACAGGCTGTAGGCAAGGGAATGTTGTTCCAGCGTGCTTGACCATTTCTGATCTTGCGCCATACCAGTTGAATTGTTGGAAGATACAGAAACGGTAGCGTCTGATGTTTCCGCCCTGTCATTTGCGGCTGTCTGGGCATTTAAGGCATTGGCGGAACGGGCGACATCCAGAAAGCGTTTTTGTGAGTTTAAACCTGTATTTTCCATGCTGACCAAGCCATCGGCATCGGTCTGGAACTCAATGTTTTGCGGTGGATAGCAGATACGGTCTTTGGCACAGCCTTGCCAGCTCACCCGATAATGTTGTGATGCCTGCGTGGCAATACTGAATTCAACCTGCTGGTAATACACCTGGGTATGACCAAAATTTTCATCATACTGGTCAACCGCCTTGGGTAAATTCAAGGCGACCGCTTTATTGCCCTGCTGAACCTCAAATTTGTGTTGATACAAATAGTAGTTGGGCTGAATGGTCCAATGCAGACGCGCTTCATTGTTTTTGGTCGATTCAACCGAAAATGTAAATGCCTGTTCTGGGCTGAGCAATGGCGCTGAAACATTGTCCTGGGCATGGATGACCGTCCCACATAACAACAGTAAACTGCCAAGAAAATAACGGATCAGCTGAAAACTGTAGCCGCCCTGAACACACTTTTTCATTATGTTTTCTCTGCTTTCTCTCCAGCACTCCCTATGCGCAACAGGAATTCAAGGGAGGAACATGGAGAGAGGTTTGATTAGAATAGGACCGAAACGCCAAAACCACCGTTATAGCTTTTGCCACTGCCATTTAAATCGACACCAACACTGGCATCCAGTTGAGCACGGTCATTGATGGCATAAACCAGACCCGTACCTAAACCATATTCATAGTCCTGACTTTCCGCCTTACGGTAGATAAACTCTGAGAAACCAGACAATTTACCTGCAATTTTATAGTCAATGGTCGGAACGGCGGTGACTGCCCAATCACTGTTCTGCGCCTCATAACGCATGGTAATGGATGTACCAACCAAGTCACTCAGCTCATACGCCACTGCCGAAGTCAGGCTATAGATGTCGTCATGTGCAGTGAACTCGTCATTGCCCGTTGCAATAACCGCCTCAGCCAGCAACGCCATGCTTAAACGGTCATCCTTTAGGTCAATCGCCTTTTTCAAGCCAATGCTAACATCACCCAAACCATGAGTTTCCTTTTTCATGCCCGCATATTTGTTTTGCTGCCAGACAGGGCCTTGCCAACCCAGTTGCAGTTCTAGACCATCAGCTAAACCTGTGCGTAAAAGCATGTCAGCGTTTAATGTAAGCGTTTTATCTTTTACGCCATCGACGGTCCCTTCTTGATAGCTTACGCTCGGTAGACCTTGCTCCCACGCCAAGTGACCTACAGGTGTAATACCCGTACCTATACCTGAGCCTCGACGGTCAAAAGAAAATTCTGCTGCAGATGTTGCAGTTGTCATGATTGATGCAGCAATCAAGCCTAATACTTGAAACTTTTTCATTGTTCTCCCCTTTATATCTTGTTGGCTAGGCTTATGCCGTTAACTCTTTTGACATTTTTGCGCCATGGCGACGTAGCAATTCTAGTGTTTCACGCTCTTCCTGCAAGGACTCCGACCAGTCAATTTCATCAAAATCGCAGTCAAAGAATAACTGGCTAATGGATGACAAAATGGTGAGACCCTCTTCATCTCTTGTGTTTGGATCCACCTTTTCATCCAGTAGACGCTGTACCATAGGCACACAGGCCGAGCTTGCCGCATCCCAAAGTGGTCCATAAAATTCCTCGGCATCCCATAAATGAAGATTGGCTTTCGCTTGAATTAATGCTTCTAAAATGTCTTGATAAACTTGTAATTGTTGTTGTTTGTCTGCTTCAGTCAATGGCTGACCTGCTTCATAAGCTTCACAGACATTCTCCCACCAGACAAATAAGCCATCACATAGAATAGAGACTGGGAAACCATGTTCTGGATCAATAAAGTTCGGGTCGAGTCCTTCAGCAAGTAAAGATTGCACTTGGGCTAAATCGAGTTGTTGTATGGCTTGCACCAAGGCCTGCTGCTGATTGCTTAACATGACCAATTCTCACAATATATTTAATGTTTCTATTATGCCGAATATCCCAACAGGTTTTTATAAAACAGCCCAAAAATCATGTATAAATTTGATACACACATAAAAAAAGCCCACTTTGGGCTTTTTTTATGCATATCTACCTATGCTTCTTTCAGGTCTACGTCATCATCGACATCAATATATTTTGGCAAGCCACCACGATGATGTTCTTTTTTCTCATATAAATGTTCCAAACTGCGTTTTAGTTTATCAATCGCACCGTGGATGGAGGCATCAACATTTGCCGCCTTGTTTGTCACAGCAACAGGTTTCAGGCCTGCTGGACGAGCCTCGATCGTACAACGTTTGTCATCATCGCCCTTTTTTTCCCCATTTTCATCACTAATATAAACCAAAAAATGTGTAATACGTTCGCTATAGCGTTGGAATTCTTTCATAAGTTCTGCACGGACATAACTAATTAAACGTTCGCCACCTTGAATGTTCTTATCTGTACGGACTTCAATATTCATAAATATCTTCCTCTCTTTTCTATTGAGACGGTGCTACAAAACTTTGTTATCTGGCACACTTTGAGCATGCATTCATTCAGTGCAGTTGTATATTCTGATTATGTAAATGCTTGTGGTCTCCTTGCTTCGCATCTGTTGCTTTTCAGTAGTTAAGAAGTTCTACTATAACTCTAATATCTGTCTTTCATCACAAATATGCAAGCTGATTTTTGACATTTTTATTAAAACTTGATCAAAAAGATTTTTAAATTCATTGGCTTTTTTCTTTTGGTCGGCTCTATACAATTCTTTTGAGCATTTGGTCAAATTTGGCTTTATTTTTGCTTAATCCCTTGTATGCTTGACACGCCATTTTTGGGGGAATTTTTTAAATGCAATTGAAGCAACTTGCAGCGACTTGTTTATTGGTATCTACAGCAGCTTTCGTTCAGGCAAAGCCTATTTGGCAAGATTTTAGCCTCACTGGTTTATACGGCGAAAACTACGAAGTTGTCGATGAAAAGCAAACGACTTTAACCACTGAATACGCTGCAAAAGTAAAATATGCCGATGTGTTCTTCTTTATGGATCGTATGCGTGGTAGCGACGATCATAAAAGCACTTATTTCGAGCTTTCTCCACGCTTGAGCTTGGGTGAGGTTTCAGGTCAGAAACTTGCTTTTGGTCCGATTAAAGATGTGTTGATCTCAACCACTTGGGAAAGCAATAATGATGACTTTTCTAGTTTTGATAACTTCTTATACGGCGTAGGTTTCGATCTTGCAATTCCTTATTTCCAATATGCGAATGTCAATTTCTACCGTGCCAGCAATGAAAACACTGCTGATGACTATCAAATGACCATTGCCTACGCATTGCCATTTAAACTGTCAAATGAGGATTTTCTGGTGGATGGCTTTCTTGACTGGTCTACAGGTGAGAAAGATCATGCCAGCGAGCTGAACTGGACCACCCAATACAAGTGGAATGTCGGTAAGCATATTTCACCAGAAACACGCCTGTATCTAGGTATTGAACATTCGGTTTGGAATAACAAGTTTGGTATTAAAGGTAGTGACGAAAACAATGTCAGTGCGTTAGTGAAATATCATTTCTAAACAGTCAGTCAATTGAAAAACAGCAAGCTTAGTCTTGCTGTTTTTTTCAATCACGCATATTTAGAAGATGTGAACTTTCTTTTATTTTCTCATGTCATTCGTTCTTAAGCTCGCAGCACACAACTTGAATCCCCGTTATCAGATTCGTTTTGCCACAATGGATGATTTAGCACAAATTCTCGCGATCTATAATCATGAAATCCTCACAGGGACGGCCAACTGGAATGATCATGCCGTTGCTTTAGAACAATATCAACAACGTTTTCAAGACATGCAACAGCGGCAATTTCCCATGATTGTGGTTGAAGACCAATGCCATAATAAAGTTGCTGGCTATGCCTACTATGCTGCATTTCGAAGTATCAGCGGTTATCGTCAGAGTATCGAACATTCTGTTTTTGTTGACCCAAGTTATGCACGTCAAGGTCTAGGCAAAGCCTTGATGCAACAACTGATCCATCTCGCGATACAACAAAACATGCATATCATGGTGGCTGCGATTGATAGTGAAAATACAGGTTCTATTGTGCTACATGAACAGCTTGGTTTTGTACAAACAGGTTATATGCCACAGGTTGGACAAAAATTTGGGCAATGGCGTGACTTGGTGTGGATGCAGTTACAACTTTCAACCACTCAATAAAAAAGCCTCTTTCGAGGCTTTTATTAAATCGCCACCAACTCCCGAATCCCCTTTTCAGGCATTTCTGCCCCTTGCCCATGTGCGATCACCTGACCACGCGCCATCACGGTATAGTTATCCGCAAGCTCTTCAGCAAAATCATAAAACTGCTCAACTAAAACGATCGCCATTTCACCCTGATCCCCCAGTTTACGAATCACACGGCCAATATCTTTAATAATCGAGGGTTGAATCCCCTCAGTTGGCTCATCCAAAATCAAAACACTGGGCTCAGAAGCCAACGCTCGCGCAATCGCAAGCTGCTGTTGCTGACCACCCGATAAATCTCCACCACGGCGGTGTTTCATTTCATCCAAAACAGGAAAAATTTCGTAGAGATGGCTCGGTACTTTTCGAGTTTTTGCACCTGAAAATTTCGCCATACCAATTAAGATATTTTCCTCTACAGTTAAAGTTGAAAAAATATCTCGTCCTTGCGGCACGTACGCCAATCCTGCACGTACTCGTTGCTCAGGCGACATTTTGGCAATATCTTTGTCATCTAGCAAAATCTGTCCTGATTTAATCGGGAGAATCCCCATCAAGCATTTCAGCAACGTGGTTTTACCAACGCCATTCCGTCCTAGAATCACACTGCATTCACCTACAGGCGCTTGAAATGACACATCACGAAGAATATGACTACCACCATAAAACTGGTTAATTTCTTTCACTTCTAACATGGCAGTCTCCTAGCGTCCCAAATACTTTTCAATCACATCTTCATTGGCTTGTACCTCTGCCAATGTGCCTTCTGCCAAGATTGCGCCCTGTGCTAATACCGTCACTTTTTCGCTGATGGTATCAATAAAGCTCATGTCATGTTCTACGACCACAAGCGTATGATTTTTTTTCAATTCCAGACACAATTCAGCAGTGCGTTCTGTTTCCGCATCAGTCATTCCTGCCACAGGCTCATCCAATAAAATCAGCTTCGGACGTTGCATCAATAGCATGCCGATTTCTAACCACTGCTTTTGACCATGCGATAATAATCCTGCGGGCTTTTTCACAAATTCCTTTAAACGGATTTGCTCTAAACTTTCCTCCAGTGCTAACTGCGCTTCTGGATCAAGTCGACTAAACAAGCTTTTTTTCACTCGCTTATCGCGTGGTGCAGCGAGCAGTAAATTCTCCATGACTGTAAAATTTTCAAATACCGTTGGTTTCTGAAATTTGCGCCCAATCCCAGCTTCCGCAATTTGCTCTGTACTCATTTTAGCAAGATCATAGTTTTGTCCAAAAAATGCTGTGCCAGTAGTCGGACGAGTTTTACCTGTGATCACGTCCATTAGTGTGGTTTTACCTGCACCGTTTGGTCCAATGATGCAGCGTAACTCACCTTCGGCGATGTACAGCGATAAATCATTGAGGGCACGAAACGAATCAAACCACACACTGACTCTTTCTAAATACAAGGCAATGCCATGACTAAAATCTGCACCTTCGGTTTTGGCGCGTCCATAGCCCTCGCCGAGTTGACCGCCATGTTGAGCTGAGTCTACGAATAAATCACTCATTTAATTGCTCTCCTTTTTAAAACGGTCAAATAAACCAATCACACCTTTCGGTAAGAAAATCGTCACTACGATAAACAAAGCACCTAAGATCAATAACCAAGCTTCTGGTGCTGCAACTGTGAAATAAGTCTTCACCGCATTGATTAAACCTGCACCAAGAATCGGTCCAATCAAGGTACCACGCCCCCCTGCGGCAACCCACACTGCCATTTCAATCGAGTTGACTGGATTCATTTCGCTTGGGTTGATAATGCCCACCTGTGGCACATACAACGCCCCTGCGATACCTGCAATTACCGCAGACAGTACCCACGCTGAAAGCTTGTACCACAGCGTACGATAACCCAAATATTGCAAACGGTTTTCGCTGTCACGAATCGCCCCCAACACACGCCCATAAGGACGATTCATCAGTTGACGTAAGCCGATAAAGCACAGCATTAACACCAAAGCAGTGACAAAACATAAAGTGGCACGTATCGGCGCAGAGGTGATATCAAAACCGAGTAAGGTTTTAAAACCCGTGAAGCCATTATTTCCACCAAAACCTGTCTCATTGCGGAAGAACAACAGTGCCGCTGCAAAGGTCATGGCTTGGGTAATAATTGAGAAATACACACCCTTGATTTTTGAGCGAAAAGCAAAGAAACCAAAAATAAAGGCAACTAAGGCAGGCACAGATAAAACCAAGATCATCGCCCAAGCAAAGTGCTCTGTGCCCACCCAATACCAAGGGAGTTCTGTCCAACTGAGGAAACGCATAAAATCAGGCAGACCATCGCCTGCGGCTTCGCGCATCAGATACATACCGAAAGCATAACCACCCAAGGCGAAATATAAGCCATGCCCCAAGCTTAAAATCCCTGCATAGCCCCACACCAAATCCAGTGCCAACGCGACTAATGCCAGACACATGATTTTGCCAATCAACGTAATCCAATACGCTGACAGATAAAATGCCGAATCAGGGGATAACAAATGCAACCACGGCAAGCTCAATAACACAGCAAAACAAATGGCAATCGCGATTGCACTATAGGGTTTATCTGCAAATAAAGAAGTGATTTTCATTGGCTTACTCCACGAAACGACCTTTGATGGCAAACAAACCTTGTGGACGCTTTTGGATAAACAAAATCACAAGAACCAAGAGAATAATTTTTGCTAAAACCGCACCTAAACCAATCTCCAAAACTGTACCGCTAATCCCTAAACCTAAGGCTGCAAGTACCGCACCCCACACTTGCCCCACGCCGCCAACCACAACAACAAGAAAAGCATCAATAATGTAGTTTTGTCCGAGGTCAGGCCCGACATTCCCTACTTGTGCTAACGCACAACCTGCCAATCCAGCTAAGCCAGAACCTAAGCCAAATGCCAGCATGTCAATACGTGCAGATCGAATGCCCACGGCACGGGCCATTTGACGGTTTTGTGTCACAGCACGGACAAATAATCCGAAACGGGTTTTGTTTAATAAGAAAACGAGTAGCAGTAACACCACCACAGTAAAACCAATAATCGCAATACGGTTATACGGCAACATCAGGCTTGGCGTCAGGGCAATACCACCACTGAGCCATGCGACATTCGACACTTCAACGTTCTGTGCGCCAAAGATCATCCGAACCGATTGCATCAAGATTAAGCTCACCCCAAAGGTTGCCAATAATGTTTCCAATTGGCGACCATACAACGGGCGAATCACAGTACGCTCAATCAACATGCCGATCAGCGCACTCACCAGAAATGCAGCAGGAATCGCAGCCAATAAATACCAATCGACTAAGCCTGCAAAGTGCGTTTTAAAAAAACTTTGAATGACGTAAGTGGTATAAGCACCGATCATGATGAGTTCACCATGTGCCATATTGATGACACCAAGCAAACCATAAGTGATCGCAAGACCAAGCGCTGCTAAAAGTAAAATACTTGCGGTACTGAGACCCGAAAATACATGCCCTGACCACTCACTGATTTGCAAACGGGTTTTAATTTTATTTTGTGCTTCAACCAGAGCCGTCTTGAGTGCTGGATTGCTCTGCGGTTGCTCTAAGCTTTGTGTGATTAAAGCATATACATCTGGACGGTTCGAATCTGCCAAAACTTTTACCGCTTCGATTTTGGTAAATTCATCTGAACTATTAAAATCTAAACGAGCTTTCAGTTGTGCTAAACGGGCTTTAACACTTTCACTTTTTTCATTGAGATAGAGTTGTTTGATCGTTGCGACATCAAGCTCATCCAAGTTATTTTCTAAAATATCAACAGCGGCTAAACGTTGTGATGCATCATCAGAATTCAATTTAACTTTGGCTTGTCCAAAGTTCAGTGCCTTACGTAATGTATTAACCAAAGTCACTTGAGACAAGTCTGAAGGCCAAGTTTCGATGGCTTGCAATTGTGGGTAACTTAATAATTTTTCATCGTTTTTTAAAATGTAAGTATCACCTGAACCATCAGTATATAACTCATTTTGATCAATATACGCGACCAATTGATCCAGTTGCTCAATACTGGCTGGCCATTGATTCAACATGGTACGACGAGTAGCAAAGTCAGATTTAACAAAAGTCTGGATGGCATCCTGAGAAGTTGTAGACGTCACAGTTGTTGGTGAAGTAACTTCTGCCCATGCAGGATTAAAAATGATCTGTGCCATGATGCAGAGCATTGCCAAAACATAGTGTTTCGCCATAAGACTCCCCTTATATTTTCTATTTAAACCAATCAATCAGAAATAAAACCAAGAAAAAACTGCTGCCGAAACAGCAGGTTGCATAGGAAAATTATTTAGGAATGTATGGGCTCCAAGGCTCAGCTTTGATGGTTTGAGGCGTTTTATAAACCACATCAAATTGCCCATCACCACGAATTTGCCCAATCATCACAGGCTTATGTAAATGGTGATTGGTTTCATCCATTTTGAGGGTATAACCCGATGGTGCTGCAAAAGTTTGACCTGCCATTGCATCACGAACTTTATCAACGTCCGTTGTACCTGCTTTTTCAACCGCTTGTTTCCACATATTGATACCCACATAGGTCGCTTCCATCGGGTCGTTGGTCACAACTTTGTCGGCATTTGGAAGCTTGTACTCCACTGCATATTGTTTGAATTTATTCACAAATTCGGTGTTTTTCGGATTTTTAACTGACATGAAATAGTTCCATGAAGCTAAATGTCCAACCAATGGTTTGGTGTCGATACCACGCAATTCTTCTTCACCCACCGAGAATGCCATCACTGGAATATCGGAAGCTTTAATACCTTGGTTACCCAACTCACGGTAGAAAGGAACGTTGGAATCGCCATTGATGGTTGAAATCACCGCAGTCTTTTTACCTGCAGAGAATTTCTTGATATTGGAAACAATGGTTTGATAGTTGCTATGACCAAACGGTGTGTATTCTTCCATGATGTCTGCATCGGCAATGCCTTTAGACTTCAAGAATGCCCGTAAGATTTTATTGGTCGTACGTGGGTAGACGTAATCTGTACCAAGTAAAACGAAACGTTGTGCTTTACCGCCCTCTTCTCCCATCAAATACTCAACTGCAGGAATGGCTTGTTGATTCGGTGCTGCGCCTGTATAGAAAATATTTTTTGATTGTTCCTGACCTTCATATTGCACTGGATAGAACAATAAACCATTCAACTCTTCAACCACAGGAAGAACCGACTTACGTGATACTGATGTCCAGCAACCGAAAATAACGGCAACTTTATCTTGAGTAATTAACTGACGCGCTTTTTCAGCAAATAGCGGCCAATCCGATGCTGGGTCAACAATGACAGGTTCGAGTTTTTTACCCATCACCCCGCCGTTGGCATTGATTTCATTAATGGTCATCAATGCAGTATCTTTCAGAGAAGTCTCAGAAATCGCCATCGTGCCTGAGAGTGAATGTAAAATCCCCACTTTAATCGTGTCACCGCTTGCTGCAGGTGCAGCTTTCGTTTCAGTTTTTGTTTGTTCTGTTTTTTCTGCTGGTTTTGAACAACCGACCAGTCCTACCCCCATCATGGCTGCCATAAGAACGGACATTGATAATTTATTTTGCATCTTGTTTCTCCCCACACATGGATATTGTGATTTTTACTGAGTGGAGTTATTCAATTTCTATGCCAACAATTTAAATCATTGTTTTATTTTAATATTTATAAGATAAGATAAATAAGAATCCAATCTTGTATACAACATTGCATACAAAAAGAACGGGATGAACTAAAATGATGCAGATTAATTTATCCTAAATATGGCTAGACCCTAGATAAAGAAAAGCCAAGCATGAGCTTGGCTTTTAATCTTTCAATTAAAAAGAATTAAACAACTATATCCGCTAAATTACCTTTTTGCTCTAACCAATGCTTACGATCACTCGAACGTTTTTTTGCCAGCAATTTATCTAATAATCCTGCGGTAAAATGCGCATCATCCAAATCGAGTTGGACTAAACGGCGGGTATTGGGATCCATCGTGGTTTCACGCAATTGACTCGCATTCATCTCACCCAATCCTTTAAATCGAGTGATTTGCGGATTTTTATTGCCTTTCACTTTTTTCAAAATGCTTTCGAGTTCACTATCATCCAACGCATAATAAACATCTTTACCAATATCAATACGATACAGTGGTGGCATTGCGACAAACAAATGACCATCTTCAACTAAAGTCGGGAAATGCTTCACAAACAACGCACAGAGTAATGTCGCGATATGTAGACCATCCGAGTCTGCATCGGCAAGAATACAGATTTTGCCATAACGTAATTCAGATAGATCATCACTACCTGGATCAACCCCTATGGCAATCGCAATATCATGTACCTCTTGAGAAGCGAGCACCTCATCCGAAGATACTTCCCATGTATTTAGAATTTTTCCTCGAATCGGCATAATCGCTTGAAAATTCTTGTCACGCGCTTGCTTTGCACTTCCACCCGCAGAGTCTCCTTCGACAATAAACAGCTCACTGTCTTCACGGGTTAAACCCACACAATCTGCCAGTTTTCCAGGTAATGCTGGACCAGCCACAATCTTCTTACGTTCGACTTTCTTAGCTGCTTTTAAACGACGTCCAGCTTTGGCAATTGCCATTTCAGCTAACTGCGTTGCAATCTCAGCATGTTGGTTTAACCATAAAGCAAACGCATCTTTGGCAATATTGAGCACAATATTGGAGGCTTCACGGCTCGATAGACGTTCTTTGGTTTGTCCTGAAAATTGAGGTTCTTGGAATTTTAAAGATAGAATAAAATTGACCCCATCCCAAACATCTTCTGCCGAAAGTTTCATATTACGCGGCAACAAATTGCGTAATTCACAGAACTCTCGTAACGCCTCCGTGACCCCTGAACGCAATCCATTGACATGCGTACCACCTTGTGCAGTTGGAATCAAATTGACGTAACTTTCTTGTATTTGTTCACCACCCTCAACATTCCAACAGATCGCAAATTCACAAGCTGCTCGCTCTGCCTGTCCGCTGCTGACAAAAGCAGGATCTGGCAAGATTTCACGATCTTGCAGTTCATCCATTAAATAGTCGACTAGACCATTTTCAAACTGCCATTCAATTTTTTCGTTATTAATTCTATCGTCATAAATAATTTTTAAACCTGCCGCTAAAACGGCTTTAGCTTTCAAATTATGCTTCAATGCTTTTAGTGCAAATTTTGGACTATCAAAGTATTTTGCTTCTGGCCAAAAGCGAACGGTTGTTCCTGTCGCACGTTTCGCAACTTTACCTTCTAACACCGATAATGGTGCAATAGGTTCACCTTGTTCAAAGGCCATTTGATACAAGTTACCCTGACGTTGTACAGCAACCTCAACGCGTGTTGATAAAGCATTCACGACAGAAATACCGACACCGTGCAACCCACCTGAAAACTGATAGTTATCGGTACTGAACTTACCGCCTGCATGCAGTTTAGTCAGAATAATTTCTATCCCACTTTGTCCATATTCAGGATGAATATCGACTGGCATACCTCGTCCATTATCTTCGACTGACAATGAACCATCTTCATATACGGTGACACAAATTTGATTGGCATGTCCTGCAAGTGCTTCATCCACTGCATTATCAATCACCTCTTGCGCCAAATGGTTTGGACGCGAGGTATCGGTGTACATGCCTGGACGACGACGAACTGGGTCTAAACCAGAAAGAACTTCAAGGGATTGTGCCGTGTATTGTGTCACTTGGTCTGACTTCCTTATTAGAGGGCTGCCGATAAAAATTCGAGGATTAAGGGTAGTTTTTCTTCAAAATCATCCATTGCATGATTGCCATCCATGTCAATTAAAATCAACGATGATGGCTGCGCCGCACTATAATAACGTTGTGCCTGGCGATAATCCAAGACTTCATCGCCTTGTTGCAACAGCACCAGAATTTTATCAGCATGATTCAGTCTGGTGTTGGCAATGGATTGTAGTTGCTGCAATTGGTCAGTATCAAGTGTCCATGATTCAGTCACCTTGAGTGGAATTTGCTCAATCCCAAACAAATCCTTAAACAGTTGCCATGGTTGCATGGCTGGATTAATCAGTACAGCAGGACAAGCATATTTAGCGACAAAATATGTCGCATAAAATCCCCCTAAGCTACTTCCAACCAATGCAACGTGATCGAGTGGTAAACTTTCAATCAACTTAGAAATATCTCTTAAAACGTGTTTAGGCGGTTTATTTAAATCAGGTAAATGCACATCAGCATGCTCGACAGTTGTGCAATATTGTTGTAATTGTTGCCCCTTTTTTGACATGGGGCTGCTCTGAAAGCCATGTAAATAAATAATTTGCATATGCACCAAAATAGACAGCAGTTTTACTTATAGTAAAATAAATCACATTATTAAGCACAACAGTTAATCAAATAACAATATAAATTACATTTAAGCTTGATATTGTCTGACATAAAAAACGATAGTGCACTCCGTTCATCAGTATTCTAAAAAAATTACTTATGAAACAAATAAGATGTAAGCGTTTGTTGTAGTTTATCTAAACAGTATTAAACTGAATAACATCAAACCTTCGGTATACAAAAGGATGGGGAAATTAATATGCCAAGTTTAACACCTCTGCATGAAACCTACTGTAAGTGGGACCGTACCCCCCCAAGTCAGGCAGATGTTTTGGAAGGTTTCGCACAACTTGTGAGTACTAGTTTAAGCGGGGTTCATGAATTGTTGCAGTTGGTACAAACTGAAGTGTTACGGACTACGCTCGGTTTAAGTGCACAAAAAGCCAGAAATTTACAAAAACTTCCACAATTACAAAAGTTTTATCATTTTTCCTATGATGCCATCCAAAAATATGGTCGCTGTTTTCTTGCACCAAGTCTGCGCCGCATCATTGAACGATTCCCAGTCCTACATGACAAACCACTGACCCCGACCCTACATTTCGTGGTGGGGGCGCTGAATGGGATCTTTGGGGATTTTTTCCTTAAGCAGCATAATCCAATGGCTTTGCCGATGGTGCTGTATGACCATTATGGATCACTACAGCAAGGTGAGTTGACTGGGCGTGTGGTGATTTTGACCCACGGTCTGTGCATGAACCATTTAACCTGGTCAAATCAGCGTTATGGCGGTATCGGTGAACGGTTACTGGCACAGCGTGACAACAACACCATGCTGTACCTGAACTACAATACAGGACGACGCATTTCCGCTAATGGCCATAGTTTTGCCGATACGCTTGAAGATCTGGTGCAACGCAATCCACGCATCACCAGTATCGACCTGATTGGCCACAGTATGGGTGGGCTGGTTTCACGCAGCGCGCTGTTCTATGGCAAACAGAACCTGTATCAATGGGTTCATATGGTTGAGAATCTGGTTTGCATTGGTTCACCTCACCATGGTGCAGCGCTTGAGCGTTTCGGTTTTGTATTGCAGGACAAACTTGGTGCATTTCCTTTTATTAACCTGATTGGTCAGTTGGTCAATATCCGTAGTAACGGTATTCTGGATCTGCGCTATGGCAGTGTCCGTGATGACGACTGGGAACATAATGACGCACGTATCGGGTTTGCAGACGACAACCGCAAACCTGCGCCTTTACCTTCTTATATCAACACATTCCTGATCGCGGGAACACTGGAGTTTGAGAAGTTGCGCAACAAGGCACTCAAGGTGATTGGAGATTCAATGGTCAGTGTCAAGAGTGCTTTGGGAGAGCATCCAAACCCTCGTTTCCAGCTTAAATTACCAGAAACGCATAAAGCTGTGTTTTATGGACTGAATCACTTTGAAATTCAGTATCATTCCAGTGTTGCGGAGCAGATTACCCGCTGGTTATATCCTGAAGTGGGTGAAGTGATTGAAGAAGGCGTTCAAACACATATGGTGAATATGCAACATAATTATACTTTCGATGATTTAGACGGCATTGTTGAGACTTAAAGTAAAAAGCTCGGCCAAAGCCGAGCTTTTTTTATTTAAGCTGCACGATAATTTCTAAACAGTTGCCATAAACAGATCAACAGAATCAGGCTGAAATAGAGCAAAGACCAGACAGGCAATGACTGTCCCAGAAAAGTCCAGTCAATTGCAGCACATTCACCCGATCCTGAAAGCACTTCCCTAAACACCGCTTTCATTGGCAGGGCATCAACTAAATAGTCCAAGCCTGGACCACAACTTGGCACCTTATCAGGTGGTAAATGCTGTAGCCAAACATGACGAGATGCCACGCTGACTGACCAACCGATGGATAAAGTCGCTAATAGTGCATAAAAACGTTTAAAGCCATTTGAAATCGGATTATGAATAAATGCGACTAAGGCAATCAATCCCATTCCAATTAAGCCAATACGCTGGAAAATACACAGTGGGCAAGGCTCTAAACCTTGCACATGTTCTAAATACAACGCAAACGAGATACCAATAATACTCGTTAGTACCAATAATGCACTAACTAAGCGGTAAGTCCATCGCATGGGAAGTCCTCTAAAATTTTAACGGTATTGTGCAAGATATTGTTCAAAGCTGATGTCGTTATCTTGTTCAAGTTGCGCCTGTTTTTGCACCGATCTTTGCGCTAATTCTGCAAAATATTGTTGTCTTTCCACACTTAATGGATGTTGATCATAACTGTTGACATGCAGCTGCGCCATCATGCTACCAAAGTTCCACGTACCACCATTATCCAAAGTATCTTTAATCACATGCGCGGAAAGCGTATTTTCAACATGATCTAAACGCTGCTGCATCACTTGGATTGCCTCAGAATATAACTGTGAACCATCCATTTGATCTAACAAAATAGCGCAGTCTTGAATCGCATTTAAATGACGCTGTGCCCAATCATGAAGTGAAACTATTGTTTCACCTTCTATAATTTTAGCATCTACTGCACGTCCACGATTAACCACTTCAGTTTGATTATGATCAATTTGCTCTTGCTCTTCTGCAAACAAATCAGGACTGTCATTTAATAAACAATACAATGCTAAACTTTCAAGAAAACCCGCTGAAATTTCATCAATTCCAATCGCACTATAAGGGTTCACATCTACAGCACGTAATTCTACATATCCAACACCACGATTCTTCAATGCTTGTGATGGAGTTTCACCTGCCTGAGGTACCTGTTTTGGACGAACCAGACTGTAGTATTCATTTTCAATTTGCAGCACATGGTCATTGATCTGAATCGGTTCACCATTCTCATCATCCAGACCTAAATCGGTAAATTCAGGATAAGGGGTATGTACCGCTTTTTGTAATCCCTCAAGATAATCGTGTAGATCGTTATAATGAATGCCCAATTCTTTTTGTGCTGAATTCTGGTATCCCAAGCGCCCCATGCGTAATGCAGTGGCTTCGGGTAAATATAAAGTGCCCTTGACCAGCGGCTGTAGATGATGCTCACGGCCTGTCAGGAAACAGCGGCATACTGATGGGCTTGCCCCTAACAGATACATAACCAATGGGGTAAGTCGGATAAAGTTCCGAATCAGGCCAAAATAGCGGTGGCTACGATAATCTTGCGGACTGAGCTGCTTTAATTCTGGATTGCTTTCATGTTGCTGCAATACTGCAAATAATTGATCAGGGAAAGATAAATTGTAATGCACACCAGAAATGGTTTGCATACGGCGACCATAACGCACACCTAAACCATGACGGTATAAGGTTTTAAAGCGGCCAATATTAGAAGTGCCGTACTGTGCTAATCGGATATTTTCTTCATTATCATCCAACATACACGGCATGGACAGTGGCCATAGACGCTCACCATCTTCTAGCTGCTGATGCACCACACTATGAATATCCCTGAGTTCATTTAACGCGGCGGCAATGCTGGTTTGTGGGTTGGTGATAAACTCCATCAACGCTTCGGAGTAATCTGTGGTGATATGTGGATGGGTCAGTGCCGAGCCTAAAGCTTTTGGATGATTTTTTTGTGATAAAAATCCATTGCTTTGCATACGCAGACTTTCACGCTCTATACCACGCAGCATCCCCTTGAATAGCGAGGCATCTACCCACGTTGGTATCACAGAGGCGGAAAGTGTGCTGGGTTGATTCATATTATATGCTCGCTTGTTCAAGATCAGCCGACCAACGAAATGGCAACGACTTTGTCGAGTAGATTGGATTTGAATAATAGCAATCCTTTCGACTCAGCCAATTATAACGACAATTATGGCCTAGTCACCTGATTGTATTGGTTTAGCTTGGCAATTTTTAACACAATCCGATTATATAAAACACGCTGAAATTGTGATTTTATTAAAAATAAATCTTCCGATGGATATCCACCCATGCAAGCGCAAGACATTCTTGATTTCTGGTTTGATCCTGACCACCGTTCACTCTGGTTCGCCAAAAGTGATGAATTTGATGCAAAAATTCGTGAGCGTTTTCAAACAATTCATCATCAGGCTATACAGGCTGAACTGTGGTCATGGCGCAAGACCGCCGAGGGACGCTTGGCAGAAATTATTGTGCTAGATCAATTCTCCCGAAACCTGTATCGCGACCAGCCACAGGCCTTTGCCCATGACAGCATGGCACTGATGCTGGCACAGGAGGCAATCAGCCTGCAACTGGATGCCCAGCTCAGCCCTGATCATCGCTCATTTTTATATATGCCATTTATGCACAGTGAATCAAAGCTCATACATGAGTTTGCACTCAAGCTGTTTCAACGACTGGGCAATGAAATCAATCTCAGCTTTGAGAAAAAGCATAAGCTGATTATTGACCGTTTTGGGCGCTATCCACATCGCAATGCGATTTTAGGGCGAAGCTCAACCGCAGAGGAACTTGAATTTTTAACCCAACCGAACAGTAGCTTTTAGGGCCATCTTCCCAGACGCTGAAAAACAGGAATTGCCTATGAAAACCTTATTGATGTGCACACCGCTCCTTGTCGCACTGACATTTACAGGCTGTGCCAGTGTCCCATCACAACCCAGAACATTCGATCAACTTGGACAGTTCACCGCTTATCCATTAAATAACAAAACTTACCGTGTGGGTTTTCAGGCTGATCGTAATTTGAGTTATGGTACAGCCGAGGAGATAACCTTGTTAAAGGCGGCACAAACCACTGTCAAAAACGGTTTCCGTTATTTTACCGTTGTTGATGATCCAAGTAATGCACGTCACAAGACACAACGCCAAGCTGTGATTTATCCGACACCCTCTTATTACCCATATGGTTATTATCGACGACATCCTGCCTTTTGGCCTGATCCATTCTATGATATGCCTCAAGTGGTCAATCTTGATCCCATCCAAGTGTCGTATACTATTGAGTGTTTTCAGACTCAGCAGCAATCGCCTGACGCATTTGATGCGCACCTCATTTTGCAATCATTAGGGCAAAAATACGGATTGAGTCCAACAGGAGACGTGTTGCAGCCCGCTGCGCCATCTCAAAGCAAAAAGTAAATTGATAAGGATGACTCAATGAATTCAGTCGAAGAAATTCACGTACCGAGCCTGCAAAAAAGTAAGTACTTCGCCACTATGGCATTGATCATTGCGGTTATAGCATGGATTGGCTTAATGGTCGCGGCGCATTTTTTACCTGAATATAAATGGGTCATTCATATTTTTATGTTAGGTGCGGAAGCAGGTGTAGTTGGTGGGCTAGCTGATTGGTACGCTGTCACTGTGCTTTTCCGCAATCCTTTTGGAAAAATGCCTTTACCCAAACTATTGCGTGACCATACCGAAATCATTCCACGGAATAAGGCTCGAATTGCAGAATCAATGGGTCGTTTTGTACAAGAAAACTTTTTATCTCCTCAAATTGTTGAACGTAGTTTAAAAAATGCCGACCTCAGTTTGGCCGTTGGTCAATGGCTAGCTACCCCTCAAAATAATCAGCAAGTCGTACAGATGATTCAACATACTGTACCGAAAATTTTTGAATTTGTGAGCCAAGATCAAATTGCCCACTTTGTGCAAAACAATAGTGTGCAATGGGTACGCAGTACCAAAATCAATAAATTAGCCAGCGAAATGTTACGTGCCGTTCTGGAAAATGACTTCCATCAGGATGTGCTACAGCGTGGCCTTGATCTGGCCCATCAATGGATTGTGTCGCATCCAGAAGAGGCACGCAACCTGTCACGCAAACTGTTTCAGGAACTCGGTGTCTGGAAACTTGCCAAAGGCGCAAGCTGGATTGGCATTGATGTGCAGCAGCGCACCATTGACTCACTGATTGAAAAGGTTGAGTCCATGCTGGCTAATCCTGAACATCCGTGGCGGCAGGACATTGAAACCACCACGCATAATCTGATGTTGCAGCTTGCGGACAGCAACAGTGAAGCCAGCAAGCGCTTAAACCAGAGCAAGGATGATGTGCTGGACAGTCCACAGGTGCTGAACTTTATCAGTGGTGCAATTGCCATTCTCTGTGATGCGGTCAAAACCGACTTGATGCAGGCAGATTCAGGTATTGCCAGCAATTTACAGGCGGCATTACAACAGTTGGGCGAAAGCCTGGTTCAGAATGAAAAAGTGCGTCAGGTTCTGAATGAGAAAATGGTCGGTTTGGCAACCAACTTTAGCGAACAATATAGCGACAAGATCATCCGTTATATCAGCGAACGTATCCACGAGTGGGATTCACGCGAAATGATTGCCAAAATCGAAAGTGAGGTCGGTGGTGACTTACACATGATTCGCGTTAATGGCGTGATTGTCGGGGCGTTTATTGGCTTGGCACTGGGTGTGATTCGTGCGATTGTTGAAAATGTTTTATAAATAGCAACGGAACGATGGGGGATTTACTCCTCATCGTTATGCAGATTGCGCAAGTTGTTGCTTGCTTTGCTGGTAATATCGAACCAGTGCATCGGTGTCCTGCTTTAGGAACGCAGTGAGGTAGGTTTTGACCTGTACCAGAGAAAGCTGCTTAAATTGAACCGTCTCTTTCGCCTGAAGCGTAATTAATCCAAATATTTGTTTTTTAGCAACAACTACAGGAATGTCTGTCTTGACGATAAAGTTAAGTTCCTGAGATGATCCATAAGTATTCAATACGATTTCTATGGTCTGTTCCGTCTTCTCATCGGTAATGGTAAAGGTCGGACTAGCACCATCCAGTTGCAACCAGCGGCTTAACTGCTGTTTCCAGCCCATTCGGTCAAATCTGGTCAATATCCCAATGGTATTCAAAGTCCCAAACTGCTCCACATCATTAAGATCAATATGATGCGGATAGCGTATTTTTAAATCGAAACTGTCCATTGGCTGATGTCCCATTTCACTATAATTGGTATTTAATTGAACCGCTCGATAGAAATTATAGCGCTTTACAGCAGCAACTAAAATAGCGTATCATCATGAAAAACAACAAATTTTTTAGACAATTTTCAATAAAAAATGACCAATTCCGTCACTATTGTTTTTATTCAGACACAATTACCTGTTTTTACTGACCTAAGCCACATTTTTCAGTCAATTAACGGCAAACCTCAACATTTACTATACAATCACTGCAAAACAAAACGTCAATCAGGTTAAAAACAATGTTGCAGCTTCAGTCAAAACTCCCGAGCCAAGGCGTGACCATTTTTAGCGTGATGACTGAACTTGCACAACGGCTCAATGCCCTGAACCTGTCACAGGGCTTTCCCGATTTCCCAGCACCGCCTGCCCTGATTGAAGCCCTCTGTCAGGCCACCCAGTCAGGATACAATCAATACTCTGCGGGTGATGGTCTACTGGCATTACGTGAGCAACTGGCGCAGCAATTTCTACAGCGTGACCAGCTACAGCTTGATCCCATCACTGAGATCACCATTACCCCAGGCGCAACCATCGCAATTTTCTGTGCCATTCAGGCCTGTATTCATGCAGATGATGAAGTGATTATTTTTGACCCGAGCTATGACAGTTATGCTCCCGCCGTACAGCTTGCAGGTGGAACATCCATTCATATCCATCTGGAGGCACCAACATTTCAGGTGGACTGGCAACAGCTTAAAGACCGCATCAATGCCAAAACCCGCATGATTATCGTCAATACACCGCATAATCCGACTGGTGCGATTTGGTCAGAACAAGACTGGCATCAACTGATTGAACTCATTCAAGATAAAAATATTGTGGTGCTATCTGATGAGGTGTATGAACATCTGGTATTTGATCGACAGAAACACTACAGCGCGCTACAGTTTCCAGAACTGCGTGAGCGTAGTTATGTAATTGGCTCTTTTGGCAAAAGTTATCATGTGACGGGCTGGAAAACGGGCTATTGCGTTGCAGCACCACATTTAATGCGTTTGTTTCGTCAAATTTATCAATTTGCCAATTTTTGCGGAACCACACCTTGCCAAATAGCATTAGCGAACTATATGCAGCAACATCCTGAGCACATTCAGGAACTCCCGAACTTTTATCAGGCGAAACGCGACCTGTTTAATGCCCAGATTGAAAACTCACGTTTCAAATTGATTCCATCGCAAGGTACTTATTTCCAAAGTCTGGACTACAGTGCAATCCGTCCTGACCTGAATGACATTGAAATGTGCCAGTTTTTAGCGGAACAGCATAAAATCGTCGCGATTCCAATCTCAGTATTTTATAAAAATGCACCAGATGATCTACGCCTGATTCGTTTCTGCTTTGCCAAAACCGACCAAACGCTGCAACATGCAGGTGAAATTCTGGTGCGTTGCTGATCAACAAAAAAATAAACCGAACAATCATGACTTCCACCTGACTGATGATGGTATGGTGAAAAAAATAGATGTTTCAGGATGAAGCAAACTGAATGACACCACACCAACCTCTGGTGATGCAGCCAAACCTCTGGAAAACCTTTTTTGTCTTTCTGGTTCCCTTGATTGCCACCAATATTTTGCAAAACCTGTCGGGAACGATTAATACCATCTTTGTGGGTCAAATGATGGGCGTGGATGCCATTGCCGCAGTTTCAGTGTTCTTTCCAATCCTGTTCTTTCTGCTTGCCTTTGTGATTGGGATCTCGGCGGGAACAACCGTGTTGGTGGGACAGGCCTGGGGTGCCCAGAATCTTGAGAAAGTGCGCTGTGTGATTGGTTCAACCCTGTTCATGACCCTGATTGGCGGGAGTGTGATTGCGGTTTTAGGCGTGATGATGGCTGAGCCCATGTTGAAATTGCTGGGTACAGATGCCAAGGTCATGCACCTGTCGCTACCCTATGTGCAATGGATGCTGGCAGGTAGCCCACTGTTATTTGTCTATATTATCTACACCTCAATTCTTCGCGGTGTCGGCGACAGTGTGACACCGCTGATCGCATTGAGCCTAACCAGCCTGATTGGTCTGGCGGTTACGCCTGTGTTGCTGAAAGGCTATTTTGGCTTTCCCGCCCTCGGGATTGTTGCACCAGCCATCGCAACCATTCTGGGTTATGCAGCCGTATTGATTTTTCTAGGGTTTTATCTCAATTATAAAAACCATCCACTGAAAATAGATGCGCGACTTTTGCAAAGCATTCGCCATGATGCAACAATAAGTAAACTAATCCTAAAGCTTGGTATCCCAACAGGCGTCCAAATGGTGACAACTTCATTGGCAGGCTTAGTCATTATTGGTTTGGTTAATCATTATGGTGCACATGCGACCGCAGCATATGGTGCAGTGAACCAAGTACTCAACTATATCCAGTTTCCAGCGCTATCCATTTCAATTGCGGCTTCTATTTTTGCCGCACAGGCGATTGGTGCTGGCAAGCCCGATTTACTGGCCAAAGTCACCCGAACGGCTTTAGGAATGAATGTCATATTTACTGGCAGTTTGATCACTTTGGCTTACTTATTTTCCAAATATTTAATGGCGCTGTTTATTACCGATCACAGCGTGATTGAGCTTGGGCAGCAACTGTTGTTTATTGTACTGTGGGCTGTTTTATTCTTTGGGGCTAGCGCGATTTTTGCATCAATCATGCGGGCTAGTGGTACAGTGAATGTCCCAATGATGATCAATATTCTGACCATTATTTTAATTGAAGTTCCTTGTGCCTATTGGTTTAGTTCGTTATGGGGCTTAACGGGCATTTGGACGGCTTACGCACTTTCTTTTGTCTGCTTATGTGTATTACAAGCCTCTTATTATCAGTTCGTTTGGAAGAAAACCAAGATCAAAGTCCTTATTTAAAAATTTCTTTGATCCTCAAATAAAAAAGCCATTCTTTAAGAATGGCTTTTTTATGCTTGAAACTTACATCATTTTCGTTGCAATCGCTGCAAGACGTTGATAGCCCGTTGGGAACAACCGTTGAAATGCATCAATCACGCGTGCATCAGTTCCAATCAACAAACGGCGTTTATCTTTTAACACCGCATTTAAAATTTGACGCGCTGCCTCTTCTGGCGGTGTGCGTAAAAGTTTATCAAACTGTTGGGTGGATTTGGCTGGATCCATACCCAAAGTTTTGAGGCTGTCATTCATCTTCGCCGCTTTTGCGATATTGGTGCGGATACCCCCTGGGTGTACACAAAGAGAACTTACGCCACTCTTTTCAATATCAAGCTCCTGACGTAATGATTCAGTAAAACCACGTACCGCAAACTTGGTTGCGTTATAGGCAGACTGTGTTGGCTGCGAGGTTAAACCAAAAATACTGGAGATATTGATGATATGACCATCTTTGGTTTGCTTAATGAATGGCAAGAATTCCTTGGTGCCGTAAACCACGCCCCAGAAGTTGATGCCTACGATCCATTCCAGATCTTCATAGCTTGCACCTTCCACAGTTGAGCCCAAAGCCACACCCGCGTTGTTGAAGATCATATTTACTCCACCATGATCATGTACCGTTTCCTGCGCCCACTGTTTCACCGCATCACGGTTTGAAACATCAAGCACCTTGGTGGTTACAGTCACTGGATATTGTTTTACCAGCTCAACAGTTTGCGCCAGTCCCTTTTCATTGATGTCACTCAATGACAAATGGCAGCCCTGTTTAGCCAATAAAACTGCGAGTTGCTGCCCAATCCCAGAACCTGCACCTGTGATCGCCGCGACTTTATTTTTAAAGTTTTTCATTGCCTATCCTTTGTATAAGGGTCTGTGAAATGCCAACAGACCCTATGAATGAGATGCACATAGTTCGCCCCAATCATGCGTTATCATGTGCAGTTTAAGCTGTAACCAATATAATTTTGACAATACATGTTGTCAATATAGTACAATGGACCTTTAAGACAAATGGCAATAACCAACACCTTACATGTCATAATAGGCCTATTTACATTTTATGGCCGAACATGGTTAAAAGAGACAAGGTGGATTTTCAAAATTTGGTTATGCCAGGTCAGCACAACATTGTTGAAATACAGATAACCATGATCTACATGATTTAAAGACTTTTTATTAAGGAACGGTTTTCTCAATGGCAACTCAAGATCGATCGATACGCAAGAAAAATACGACTGATAGTAAAGAACGTCAGTTCAAGGGTCTCTCCTTGACTGAGCGCAAGCAAGCACGCCGCGAAAAACTGATTGAGGCAGGCATTGCCACGTATGGCACACAGGGATTCTTCTCCGTGACGGTTAAGGATGTCTGTAATGAAGCCAAGCTGACTGAACGCTATTTCTATGAATCATTTAAGAAAAGTGAGGAACTATTTCAGACGGTTTTCCTGAAAATGATCGAGAAAATGCAGACCTGCCTGACCCAGGCGGTACTCATGGCTGCGCCTGAACCGAACAACATGGTCACGGCGGGATTGTCCGCCTTACTCAGTACCATTAAGGATGATCCACGCATGGCACGGATCATTTATATTGATGCCATGCTGGTGCAGGATTTACATAACCAGGCCACCATTCAGGAAACCCTGACCCAGTTTGACCGTATTATTCAGGGCTTCGTGATGATCACCATGCCCAATGCCCCACAGAGTGCTGAAGGAGTGTCTTTAATGGCAACAGGGCTGAATGGCTATGTCACGCATATCATTATCCGTTGGGTTTCCGAGGGCTTTAAGCAGCCACTGGAGGATGTTTTGGCGGCCTGCTGTGCAGTGTTCCAGTCCTTTATCGAGACCACAGCCAAAAAAAATTAAAGTCGTTTTACAGTTTTATGACAGATACAGCCCTAAAACCGAGGTAGAGTTAAGCAAATGAATTGCATGGCTTTATTGATCGTTTAACTGTCATCATTTGGTCACTGCTCTGCCCCAAAACTGTCACAATTTATTGCTAAATTCGACTTTATCAGCTCTTTTGCAATGATATTGTCATAATTAATCTTTGTAATAAGCCTGTCATAACTAAAAAACCATATTTAAGGGTATTGCGCTGTGAAAGATGACTATATTTTAATTGTCGATGATGAGCTACCAATCCGCGAAATGATCCATACCTCTCTGGATATGGCGGGCTTCCAGTGTCTACAGGCGGAAGATGCCAAACAGGCGCACCAGATCATCGTTGATCAGCGCCCCGCACTTATTTTGCTGGACTGGATGCTTCCAGGGGGAGTCAGCGGTGTGGATTTGTGCCGTCGCCTGAAACGTGATGAAAATCTGGCAGAAATCCCAGTCATTATGCTAACGGCTCGTGGGGAGGAAGACCATAAGGTACAGGGTCTCGATGCAGGTGCGGATGACTACATGACCAAACCATTCTCCACCCGTGAACTGGTGTCACGCATCAAGGCGGTGTTGCGCCGTGCCAATGCGCTCAGCGGTGAAAAAGTGATTGATGCCAACGGCTTAATGCTTGATCCTGTCAGCCAGCGTGTGAGTTTTGGAAACAGTATCCTTGAGATGGGGCCGACTGAATATCGTTTGCTTGCTTTCTTTATGACTCACCCTGAACGTGCATATACACGTGCTCAATTACTTGACCAAGTTTGGGGAGGCAATGTATATATCGAAGACCGTACTATTGATGTACATATTCGTCGTTTGCGCAAAGTGTTAGAACCATTTGGTGTTGATCGTTTTGTACAGACGGTACGCGGTACAGGCTATCGTTTCTCTACACGCGCTGATTTGGCAGCAGGTTAAAATACTTTATGTATGAACCCTATCCCGTCCCTGAACTGGCACGTGAATACCAGCATTTTCGCTACAGCAGTTTATGGACGTTTGCAAAACAGGATTTAAGGCTGCTGCTGTTTTTCTTATTGATTGCAAGCTTGATTGGATTCGGGGTCGGATACTTCTGGAGCTGTGTTTTTATCGCGTTCGTGGTTTTTTTTGCCCTCCAGCTACGCTCGCTTTATCTGGTCAATGACTGGATTTCCAATCGCCCCTACGATGTGCCACCCAACCTCAATGGTATCTGGGGTGCATTGCTGTTCAATGTCTACCGTGCCCAGCGTCAGGAACGTATTGTTCAGGCGGAAATGGTCGGACTGATCGACCGCGCCCAATCATCTCTGGTGGCGTTGGCTGAGGCAGTGGTTTTGATTGATGACCAGCATCAAATTGAATGGTGGAATCCCGCTGCGGAAAAATTACTGGGGATTAGCCCATTGGACCGAGGGCGTAACTTGCTGGCGATTTTACGCCAACCCAAATTTATTGAATATTTCAAGCATAGTGATCAGGCACCCGATGGCATTCGTCTACAGGTCAAAATGGATGAAGAACATTATGTACAGGTGAAACTGACCCGTTTTGGGGGTGAAAGTCGGTTGCTGGTCGCCTATGACATTACCCGCATGCACAATCTTGAACAAATGCGTAAGGACTTTGTCGATAACATCTCACATGAACTACGAACGCCATTGACCGTGCTCAGTGGCTATATCGAAACCTTTACCGATCAGGATGACATTACCCCACGCTGGAAACGTGCCTTTACCCAAATGCAGTCACAAACCAAGCGGATGAATGCATTGGTCAACGATTTATTATTACTCTCCAATTTAGAAAATAATAAGAAAGTGGCAAAAAATCAGATTATTGATATGGCCAATTTAATGAACCAGATCTTCGATGATGCCCGTGCCTATAATCTGGATTATGGTCATACCCTGAATCTGGATATTGATAGCCACTGTGACCTCATCGGTTCAGATATGGAAATTGCCAGTGCATTCAGCAACCTGATTACCAATGCCATTAAATACACCCCTAAAGGTGGCATTATCACCATTGGCTGGCATGAAGATGGTGATCACGCCTACTTTACAGTGCAGGACACTGGTATTGGTATTAACCCCAAACACCTGCCTCGCCTCACCGAACGTTTCTATCGGGTGGACAGTGCACGTAGCCGCCAGACAGGGGGAACAGGTTTGGGCCTCGCCATTGTCAAACACGTGCTGATGCAGCATGGTGCACATCTGGAAATTAGCTCGAAAGAAAACGAGGGTTCAACCTTTACTGCGGTTTTTCCGAAAGAACGCTTGTACCGAATGTTGTAAAGTTTAGGGCATCTACCCTTCCCTCTGCGTTTAAATTTAGCTATTATCCTGTCTAGATTTTTCGCTGTAGACCAAAGGTAATATCCCCATTTTTAATTGAATTAATGGGTAGAAAATCTAAAGCCCTTGTTATTGTTTAAAAATAGGTGAACAACCATTTACTGACATATGAGGTCGTTCGTGATTATAAAAGTACTGCCAGTCAGTTGTATAGTCCTGCACCTCGCTCAGATCTCGAAATAAATATTGATTTAGACATTCATAACGTACTTTACGATTAAATCGCTCAACATATGCATTTTGCTGTGGATGGCCTGGTTGAGTAAATACATGCTCAATACCATGCTGATCACACCACTTTTCCATCAGCTCCCTTATATACTCTGGGCCATTGTCGGTTCTAATGCGTTTAGGTTTACCTCGCCAGTCAATGAGCTGATCAAGTCCTCTCAGCAAACGTTCTGCTGGCAATGAAAAGTCAATCAACATATCCAATGACTCGCAATTATAGTCATCAATCACGTTGTGAACTCGATAACTACGTCCATCGCTGAGTTGATCATGCATAAAGTCATTGACCATGATTCATTCTCAGCTGTCGGTACTGCAAGGGTTTGAGGCTGTTCTCGTTTAATCCGCTTATTAGGCTTGATTCTTAAATTAAGCTCAAGCTCCTTATAAATGCGATAGACACGCCTTGCTGAGCAGTGCTCCTCATTCCACTGATAATTTTTGATATTACGCAGATACAAAAAGCAGAGTTTGAAGCCCCAAGCTCTTTAAGCCGCGTCATCATTGAAAGATCCATGCCGCCATATTTGGACTTCCATTTGTAGAATGTAGCAGAGCTCATACCATGTTCGCGGCACAAGTTCGGTATGGGTGTTCCTGCTTCAGCTTGCTTCAAAATATTCATGATCAAGCTGTCTGAATACTTAGATGTTTTCATAGAAAATCTCCTTAAATCAAGGTTATTCGGTTTTCTACTTTTAAACTCAATTATTTTTTGGGGGGATTACCGTTGTTGGTGGCTCCCATTTAGCATAATACGCCTTATGCGAAATACATAAAAAATTAAAGCCCCTAAGTTTTAAGGGCTTTTTAAAATCACTTCTAAATTAAACCGAATGCCCCAACCGCTCACCCATCACCACAGTTGAATTGGCTTTAAACTGCTCTTCCCACACCATTTTATCTTGTTCAAATAAAACAACGGCTGTTGAACCCAAGTAGAAACGTCCAAGCTCCGCACCTTTATCCAGTTGCAGTTGATGATGCTGTAACTCAACTTTACCTGATGGCTTCACCTTACCTGTCGCAACGGTTTCAATGCCAGCCACAATCATCGCACCCACCAACACCACCGCCATACGGCCCAGCTCAGTATCAAACAGGCACACCATACGTTCATTACGGGCAAACAAGCCTGGGACATTTTCCGCAGTTGTTTGGTTTACTGAAAATAACTCGCCTGGAATATATAAGGTTTCCGTTAATGTTCCAGCAAATGGCATATGTACGCGGTGATAGTCTTTCGGTGATAAATAAACCGTTGCAAATTGCCCATTCTGGAATGGTTTGGCCAATTGCGGATCACCAATCAATTTCTCAACAGAAAAACTTTGACCTTTGGCCTGAAAAATATCGCCAGATTCGATTTTACCTAACTGCGAAATCGCACCATCCGCAGGGCTAACAATACTATCGGCACGCTCATCTACACCACGCACACCCTGTTTTAATGCACGGGTGAAAAATTCATTAAATGATTTATACTGATTCGGATTCGTTTGTTCGGCAATGCTCATATCAATGCCGTATTTTGCTTTGAACGCTTGAATCACAGCAGTTTTCACCAAAACGTTTTCACTTGCTGCAACTTTGCCAATAACACGGCTCAGTTGATGTTGCGGTACTAAATTTTGTGCTTTGATAAAAAGTTGTTTTTTAAAATCTGCTGAAAAACTCAAGACGGTGACTCCCCTGAAATAATAGGACTATCGAGGCGATTGCCCCATTCACTCCACGCACCATCGTAGGCCCTGACTTGCCAATTGAGCAATCTTGCCAATATATACGCCAAACCCGAACGGTGATGCGACTGACAGTACACCACCACAGGTTGTTGTAAATTAAAGCCTAATTGCTCCAAACGTTGTTGAGTGCGTTCAAGCGGGTGCAATTTTAGATGATTTTCACGATTAAGGGCAGTACTCCATTCAAAATGCAGTGCATTTGGGATGTGACCCCCACGACGCGCAGCTAAACGTAGTCCAGTATATTCTTCATTGGTACGACAATCCCAGAGCTGAATATTCTGTTCTTGAACCTGCTGCAATAGCTCGTTGTATTCAATCCGATGCTGTTGCACACTATCCAGATCAACCTGTAGCACATCAGCGACAGGGATGACTTTTTCAACCATTGCGGTGGTGGGTAGACCAGCGCCCAACCAGCCATGAATTCCGCCATTGATCAAACTGGTACGGGTAAAACCAAGGCAGTGTAAATTCCAGATCAGCCGCCCCGCCCAAGCACCGCCCTCATCATCATAAACCACGACATGATGCTGCGGTGAGATATTCAGCTTTTCAATCAGGGTTTTTAATCCCTGTACATCGGGCAATAGACCATTGGCCTGTTCCTGTTGCGCCACCAGATACTTTGGCTGCAAATGAATCGCATGCGGGATATGTAGTTGCTCATAAACCGATGCTCGGCTTAAATCAACAATACGAATCAACTCGTGCCCCAAGTAGGGCACAAGCTGCTCAGGTTCAATCAGTAAATCAAGTTTAAAGTCTACATCTGTCATGGTTAGGGGGTCTTGTCGCCACAGCACTGCAATGATTTTAACATAGCCTACTTTTTATCTTTGTCTGATTTTTTGCATTGGTTTAGCAAAAAAGGAGATATAAACTAAATCACTGGCTCAATCTCAAACACTTGTCTTAAATAAGCAAGGAATGTTTCATTATCGGTCATGGTTTTACCTGAACTATCGGAAATTTTTGCCACTGACTGCCCATTACATTCCAATAGTTTTAACACGATATTCAGCGGTGTCTGCCCCATGTCATTGGTGAGGTTGGTGCCAATTCCAAAACTAACCTGAAAACGGTCCTTAAAATATTGATGCAATAACCATGCTTTTTCCAGATTAAGACCATCACTAAAGGTTAGCATTTTGGTCTTAGTATCAATCTTTAATTGACGATAATGTGCATAGGCCTTGTCACCCCATCCATAGGGATCACCACTATCATGGCGCAAACCATCAAACAGCTTGGCAAAATAAAGATCAAAATCACGCAGGAACGCATCCATCCCCACCACATCGGTCAAGGCAATCCCCAGGTCACCCCGATACTCCTGAACCCATGCCTCCAAGGCAGCTTTCTGGAAATTACGCAACCGCACGTCCAGTGCCTGAAATGCCTGTAAAAACTCATGGGCCATGGTTCCAATCGGGCTGATACCCAACTCTTTCGCCAGCAGTACATTGCTGGTGCCACGGAATACTTGCGGTGCAGCATCATGAAACGCCTGCACCACATGCTTCTGCCAATCAAAACTATAACGGCGACGGGTGCCAAAGTCTGAAACCAAGAATGGGGGATCATTGTCCTGCTGTTGCTGGGCATAGTGTTGCAGTTGCACCAGCTTGTGCTGTAGTCGGCGCTCACCCTCAGCCCAAACCTCATCGGTACGGATACGGCGGAAATACAGTTCATTGACAATGGCCAAGACAAAGATTTCAAACATCATGGCCTGCACCATCGGCCCCTCAATCCGAATATCCAGCCGCCCTGCCGCATCAATACTGGCCTGAATAAAACGTCGCTTGAGCTGGAACAACTCCAGATAGTCAACAAAGTCGCTCTTGATGAAGCGCAGTGAACGGAGATACTGCAATTCATCCTCTTTAAAGCGAAGTTCACACAGCAAATCGAGCTGATGGTTGAGATCACCCAAAATTTCCGTCAAGGGATAGGCGGTATCCTTCAGATTTCGGCAACGGAATAAATAAACACTGTGCGTTTGTGGAAACTGGTGCAGCACCACTTGCAGCATGGTGAATTTATACAGGTCGGTGTCCAGTAAAGATTGAATAACGGCAGACATAGGCGATGGTTTTAACCAATTCTTTTGCATAATATAAGTTGTTATACAACCAAATGGCTGGGATTGAATAGTAGACTTTTGCTGCACAGTCAATTTTCAGGACCATTTGTCTGCTAAAATTCCCTGTCTTTTTCATCTATCTTTCAATGTTATGCGCGCATTAATTCAACGAGTTTTAGAAGCGAAAGTCGTGGTTGAGGGCCAAACCACAGGTGAGATTCAACAAGGCTTACTGGTATTTTTGGGAGTCGGTAAAGAAGATACCCTGGAAAAAGGCCAGAAGCTGCTTGACAAGATTTTAAAATATAGAATCTTTGATGATGAGAATGGCAAGATGGGGTGGAATCTAAGCCAAGCTCAGGGCGGACTTTTATTAGTTTCACAATTTACTTTGATGGCGCAAACACAAAAAGGCTTACGCCCTGACTTTGGGTCTGCCATGCCGCCAGCCGAAGCCAAAGCGCTGTATGAACAACTGGTGGAATATGCACGCCAACAATTTGCAAATGTCCAAACAGGTATTTTTGCCGCTGACATGAAAGTGCATTTGGTCAATGATGGCCCATTAACCTTTAATCTGGAAATTGAATAAGTTTAAGCCATAAAAAACTCCCGAATTGGGAGTTTTTTTATTTAGGCTTATTTGCCTGTTTTTTCTTTAATAAAGGCACGCGCCTGACGAATTTTTTCTTTTACAGCTTTTGGTACTTTCGGTGGAATCAATTTTGCCGCCTGGTTAAACCAAACCAGCAGGCTAAAGTCACCTTCCATTTTAATGCTGCCATCCTGCATGCCTGTCATGAAAGCCGTTGGATCACCTTTCACCAAGGTTTTCACGCCCTGCTCACTTGAAGCAAACTGTAAAATAAAGTCAGCCTTTTCTGGACTGCCTGCAACCGTATCAATCTTGCCACGGTTGACAATAATCTGACGTGCCAGTCCTGCATCCGTACCAATCTGGATACGGAATTCACGATCATGAACCAATTCAATAAACTTTGGGCTAGTACGTGCCAATTGCTTCATACGTAACGCCAAACCTGTCACCAACAAATCTAACGGATCAGTGCTTACATCAACAATAGGTAACTGAATCACAGGTAAAGAAGAAAGCTTCATGACATTTATGCCCACAGTATTATGATGAAAATTAAGACAACTGTATCCTAGCACAATTGTTGCAAAGGCGGTAAAAGCTTTGTTTCAGAAAGTTAGTGCAAAAAAGGCATGTTAAGCATGCCTTTGATATAATTGATATTATTATGGATTATCTGCTAGAGCATTGTTGTTGGTCATCCTTGTACACAGGGGTGTGTTCAATATACTGACGTTTCGCCAATTGCTTTTGTGTTTGTTTGTCTTCACGTAAAAGTATGAATGTAACCGTTACCATCGCAAGGCTTAAGGCTGTCAAATAACTATAGGCGACCGACATGTCGAACATGGTTTGCACCCCAAAGCGCACCATTTCCAGCAATCCCCAGCACAGCATACCTGCCAACATAAAACCTAACCAACGACGATAAGGAGAAAAGAAAACAGCAATAACTGCGACAGCGATCAAGCCAAATCCAACCCACATGGTGAAATTCGCTGCTTCCATAGAAACCTCCGTCTTAAAAAAATTAGTCTGTTCTGTTCAGACCGCTATTGTTGTGTAATTTCTAACGCTTACTAACTCATTGCATTTAGGTCTTTATGCATTATGGAAGTTTTTTTTAAGAAGAAAAGAGGTAAAAACCAATGCTACGACACAAGCTGTCGCAATATGTTTTTGTCATTACACATTTTAAAATCATCAAACATCAATATTGCTATATGGCATCAATTACCGCGTGTCATTACAAATAAATAGCCGATATTTTTTGTGTAGAAAAACTTTTTCTTGAATTTTTTTATCGTTGTATTTCTATACATTTAGACATGATTATGAACAAATCATGACACCATAAAAATGCACCATATCGTGACAAAACGACATGATGCACAGGAAGTGTTTTAAGCTTTTAAGCGCGATTTAAGTCTTTATCGTGCATACCCAATAAGTACAACACACCATCTAAACCAACACTTGAAATTGCCTGATTGGCATTTTGACGAACCAATGGTTTTGCGCGATACGCCACACCTAAGCCTGCAATAGACAGCATTGGCAAATCATTTGCTCCATCGCCTACCGCCATCGCTTGCTCTAGTGAAATACCCATTTTATCGGCAAGTTGACGCAGTAATTCAGCTTTTCGTGCGCCATCGACAATCGCACCTTTAACCTCACCAGTGACTAAACCATCTTGCACATCTAAAATATTGGCATGCACTTCATCAATTCCGAGCTTGGCCTGTAGGTATTCAGCAAAATACTGGAATCCACCCGACAAAATAGCGGTTTTGTAGCCTAATGCTTTCAGGGTTGAAATCAGACGCTCTGCGCCTTCGGTCACAGTTAAACGTTCTGCAATTTTTGGTAGAACCGAAGCATCCAGACCTTTTAACAAGGCAACACGGGCGCGGAAACTTTGCTGAAAATCCAGCTCCCCCTGCATGGCTCGCTCAGTAATTTCAGCTACCTGAGCACCCACACCCGCCTCCAGCGCCAACTCATCAATCACTTCCTGCTCAATCAGGGTTGAATCCATATCGAAGCAAACCAGACGACGGTTACGGCGATAGGCATTGTCTTCCTGTACCGCAACATCAATATTCAGCTCACCTGACAAACTCAAACATGCAGCTCGCATCGCTTGTGCATCCAACATTTGTCCACTTAAACCAAACTGCACACAGGCACGGCGCGGAAATGGGCTATTGGTTTCCAGATCCATTCGACCCGACAAACGTGTCACTGTTTCAATATTAAAGCCCTGACTTGACACAATTTTGGTCACTGCCTGCAAATGTGCCGCCGTGAGTTCTGGGGCAAGCGCAGTCACGATATAGCGGGTTCGTCCACCCTCACTCACCCATTGTTCATATTCTGCGTTAGAGATTGGTTTAAATCGCACAGTTAAGCCAATATCATGTGCTAAAATCAGGATCTCTTTCATTGCCAATGCGGTTGCAGTCTCATTATCCGATGCCACAACAATCCCAAGGGTGAGTTGATTATGGATAACAGCCTGACCCACATCGAGTATTTGCAAAGAATGTACGGAGAGCACCTGCATTAATCGAGTAAACTGATTCGGTTGATCTGGTCCTAAAAAGGATATAAGAATGATTTCTCGCATGAATTGACTCGTGGTTGAGCGACAACTATTGTATGTAAGAATCATAACATAACCTGACCTGAATCTATTTGACTCTTATTTATCTTGGAAGTTTAACTTGAATGCGCCACGCCAAGGGCTATTTGCTAGCCTGCTGATCGTAAGTTTTGCACTGCATACCTTTTTACTGGTGATTGCAACGACACATCAACTCAATGAAAACCGCGCCAGTCAGGGACAACTGATGACCAGTCAGCTTGTGGCAGATAGCCTTTCAGAACTGGAACCCGCCAACACGGTCTCATTGGCACTGGTGGCCAACCGTTATGCAACCAACCCAAGTGTCGCATCCATTCGTATCCTCGATGCCAATAAACAGGTGCTTGCAACCAGTGGTATGGCCAAAACCCGTCAGGGTGAAGTCTTTGTGCGTGATGCCCTACAAAATGAAAAGAAAGTAGGAACGGTCGAAATCACCTTGATCCAGCCAAGTATTGGTGAAATCTTACGCACACAATGGCTGGCGATTTTAGCATCATTGTTTATCCACTTCCTGATTTGGCTGGCTTACCGTGCCATTGCCCGTCCAACACGCAGTGAATATTTAGCCCGTATCAATCAGGAAAATCATCTTAAACATGAGATTCAGCGTTTAACTCAGGCATTGGTACTGGAAAAACAGAACACCGTGACGCTGGTCGCACAAGCCCAGCAACAGGCAAAAGCACAACCAAAATCACGGATTGAAAAGAAGCCAGCCGAACAAACCCAGCTTGACCACGCAACGCTGGCGCTGAATATCCAGTTTTATGATCCAAAGCAGTTGCTAAGCAGTGTAAACCAGTCAGTCTCGGTTCCCTACTTCAAGCTTTGCCAGTTATTTTTAGATAAAAGTATTGATCTGTGTAGTAGACATTATCAAATGGATGCCTCACATATTCATGTGGTACAGCAATTTAATGCCGAGGGTGCCACATTATCAACCACACTGGAAAAGCCACATGCGCTTGAATGCCTGATGATGGTGGGTGCAGTGTTCCAGTTGCTGGCAGAGGTGCTGTACAAGCGATACCGTGAAGATAAACGCTTTGCACTACAGACCCGTGGCGCGGTGGCAAGTGCGGTGGATGCGATGCAACTGGACGCAATTGAGGCATCTAAACGCCTTACCCAGCATTTGCATGCAAAAGAGGCTGCTTTGCACCTGAGCCATGACCAGCTTAAAACCATTCAAAACAGTTATGAACTGGTGGCAATGCCAAACCCAAGCAATATCATGACCCGTCATGCCTTTATGATTAATGGGATGAATGAGCAGTGTGCCACTTTGGCGCAAAATCTTCGCACTGAAATCCTGATGGGTAAGAAAGCAAAAGTTTCAAGTGAATCTTCTGATATTCCAGCGTCATAATCCATTATCATCTGTTTCCTGATTACCCTGATCGCTTTTCTAAGGCATCAGGCTTTTTAATTGATCAAGAAGCACAGGCGAAATTTGTTAAAATGCGGTAAACTATGCGTGGTTTATCGAATATGAGTGCCTTGAAAGGCAATAAAAAGGTGAAAGCGAATGCCGCTGAGTCGTGTTGAAGAGCTTGTCGCAGATATTCGTGCAGGCAAAATGGTCATCCTGATGGATGATGAAGATCGTGAAAATGAAGGTGATCTGGTCATCGCCGCAACGCATGTGCGCCCTGAAGATATTAACTTCATGATTACCCATGCACGTGGTTTGGTCTGCCTGACGCTCAGCCGTGACCGTTGTAAACAACTGAATCTTCCGTTGATGGTTGACCAGAACGGCGCACAGCACGCGACCAACTTCACCCTCTCAATCGAAGCAGCTGAAGGCATCAGCACAGGCATTTCCGCTGCTGAGCGCGCGCATACCATCCGTACCGCGGTTGCGGCACATGCCAAGCCAAGCGATATCGTTCAGCCAGGCCATATTTTCCCATTAATGGCACAGCCAGGTGGCGTACTGCACCGTGCAGGCCATACTGAAGCAGGTTGCGACTTAACCCGTCTGGCGGGTCTTGAGCCAGCGTCCGTGATCTGTGAAATCATTAATGATGACGGCACTATGGCGCGTCGCCCTGATTTAGAAGTATTTGCAGAGAAACATGGCTTAAAAATCGGTACGATTGCGGATCTGATCCATTACCGTATGACCAATGAACAAACGGTTGAACGCCTGTCCCAGGAAACCATTGATACTGAATACGGTGCGTTTGAGCTATACAAATACCGTGAAATCGGCAGTCCAGACATCCATCTGGCGTTAGTGAAAGGTGAACCAAAACAAGGGGTCACCACAGTTCGTGTGCATGGTTTCAACCCTGTACGTGACTTGCTAAAACTCAATAAAGCAGATGGTTCCACTGCATGGAGTCTGGACCTCGCACTGAGAACCATATCAGAGAGCGACCGTGGAGTGCTGGTATGGATTGGACAGGACCATCTGGAAGATCTGGGTCATGCAATTCATCACCTGAATCAGCCAATGCCTTTGAAATCCAATGCCGCCCTCTCCCAGCAATATCAGACCATTGGTGTTGGTGCACAGATTTTACGTGATCTGGGCGTTGAGAAAATGAAACTGTTGAGTTCACCACTTCGTTTCAATGCACTATCAGGATTTAATTTAGAGGTAGTGGAATACATCACTGCCGATCAAGTCACAGCAAAATAATCGAGGTTGTTATGGCAATTCGCCGAATTGAAGGTTTACTACATCTCGCAAGCGAAGGTCGTTATGCGATCTTGGTTGGTCGTTTCAACAGCTTCGTGGTTGAACATTTACTGGAAGGTGCGATTGACACCTTAAAACGTCATGGCGTTGCAGAAGATGCGATTACCGTGATTCATGCACCAGGTGCGTGGGAATTGCCAATCGTTGCGAAAAAGCTAGCTGCCTCAAACAAGTTTGATGCCATCATTGCTTTAGGTGCAGTGATTCGTGGTAGCACTCCACACTTTGACTTCGTTGCGGGTGAATGTGCGAAAGGTCTAGGTGTTGTAGCACTTGAAAGCACAATGCCTGTGATTAACGGTGTTTTAACTACCGATAGCATCGAACAAGCGATTGAACGTTCAGGTACGAAAGCAGGTAATAAAGGTAGCGAAGCTGCTCTTACTGCTATCGAAATGGTTAACTTATTAAAGGCAATTTAAAGCATGTCGCAAACACTTCAGGCCGCTTATGCAGCGAAACGCAAAGCACGTCGTTTTGCTGTACAAGGGATTTATGAATGGCAAATGAGTCAGAACCCTGTCCATGAAATTGAGGCACGCACCCGTGTTGAAAATGCCATGCACAAGGTTGACCTTAACTATTACCATGAATTGCTCACTCAAGTGGTTGCCCAACATGACGCCCTGGATGAGTTACTCATCCCTGTACTTGATCGTGAGTTAAATGCCCTCGATGGTGTAGAGCTTGCAACCTTACGACTTGGTGCTTATGAATTACGAGATCATCTCGAAGTTCCATACCGCGTTGTACTTGATGAAGCAATTGAGCTAGCAAAACACTTTGGTGGTGCGGACAGCCATAAATACATCAATGGTGTACTGGACCGTCTTTCTTCAAAGCTTCGTGAAGCTGAAAAACAGCAAGCTAAATAACAGGCTTGTGTCATGGCTGAGTTTTCAATTATTGATCAATACTTTAAACGTGCATCAAAATCCGATGTCAGTTTAGGAATTGGTGATGACTCAGCGATTGTGACTCCTGCTCCCTCACAGCAACTGGTGATCTGTACCGATACACTGGTTGCTGGTCGACATTTTCCAACCGATACCTCTGCCCATGCCATCGGCTGGAAAAGTGTGGCGGTCAATTTATCTGACCTCGCTGCAATGGGTGCAAAACCGCATAGTATTTTACTGGCATTAAGCCTACCAACAGTTGATCATGGCTGGCTAGCTAGCTTTAGTCAGGGCTTGTTCGATTGCTGCGATCAATTTGGTGTCAGTCTGATTGGTGGTGATACCACACAGAATTCCCAACTGACCATCACGGTCACGGCTCTGGGCTGGATTGAACAGGGTCAGGCCATTACCCGATCAGGTGCACAAGTGGGTGACTACATTTGTGTCAGTGGTCAGATTGGCGATGCCGCATTTGGGCTACAGCATCTTGGCCATGCCCTACAGCAACGACTTGATTATCCAACGCCACGTTGTGTTTTAGGACAACAGCTCAAAGGTCTGGCCTCCAGTATGATTGATGTTTCGGATGGATTGGCCCAGGACTTGGGACATATTCTGAAGGCGTCCAATGTCGGTGCAAAACTACAACTTGATCAGCTTCCGATTGATGAATCACTCAAAAATCTGGAAAAGCAGCAAGCATGGCACTACGCCCTTGCGGGTGGTGACGATTATGAGCTGTGCTTTACAATATCACCGCAAAATTTTGAAAAACTACTTCGACAACAATTAGATGTTCCGCTTACAATAATTGGTAAAATCACCCAACAAACTGGATTGTCATTTGTGTATATGGGCGAAAATCACCCATTAGCTGTTCAGGGATATCAACACTTTGCATAAGCCACCGATTCACTTTAAACAAATGAGCTGGTTCAACCGTTGCATCGTTTTTTGCGGTGTCGGTTTCGGTTCTGGTTTAGCACCCAAGGCACCTGGAACATTTGGTTCAGCCTTTGCCCTGCTGTTTGTACCATTGTGGCTACAATTGGGTTTCTATGGCAGCTTGATTGCCATCCTGATCATGTCGGTTGTGGGCATTTATATCTGCGGACAAACCGCCAAAGTCCTCAATGTGCATGATGACGGACGTATTGTCTGGGATGAGTTCGCAGGACAGTCCATTACTTTCCTGCCTTTGCTTTATTTACAGCAAATGAATGGGTTGTGGGTCATTGCTGGATTTGTATTATTCCGTATATTTGATGTCTGGAAACCATTTCCGATTAGTTGGGCAGACCAAAAAGTTACTGGTGGTCTAGGGATTATGCTTGATGACATCATTGCAGGTCTTTGGGCTGCGCTTTGTATTTTTATGATTCATTTTTATTTTTTGACTTAAACCATTGATATTAGGGTTAGTTATGTCAACAACTGTTATTATTCTTGCCGCAGGGAAAGGAACGCGAATGCGTTCACAAATACCAAAAGTACTACAACCCCTTGCAGGTCGACCACTTTTAGGACATGTGATTCAAACCGCAAAAAAATTGCATGCTGAAAACATTATTACCATTTATGGACATGGCGGTGAGCTGGTTAAGCAAAGTTTTGCCAATGAACAGGTTGAGTGGGTTGAACAAGCCGAACAATTGGGCACAGGTCATGCAGTGCAAATGACATTACCTGTTTTACCTCAAGACGGTATTTCGCTGATTTTATCGGGTGATGTACCTTGTATTCATGCAAATACCCTACAAAAACTATTAGATGCCTCTACTCAGACAGGCATTGGCTTAGTTACGCTTACCGTAGAAGATGCAACAGGTTATGGTCGCATTGTCCGCCAAGACGGTAAAATTCAGGCCATTGTTGAACATAAAGATGCCAATCAAGAACAGCGCCAGATTCAGGAAATCAATACAGGCATTTATTGCGTTAGCAATGCCAAGCTGCATCAATGGCTACCAAAACTTTCCAATGAAAATGCGCAAGGTGAATATTACCTGACCGATATTGTTGCGATGGCGATTGCGGATGGTCTGGAAGTTGCCTCAGTTGAACCAGATTTTGCGTTTGAAGTTGATGGTGTGAATGACCGCATACAACTTGCAACTTTGGAACGTCAATTTCAGCAACAACAAGCCAAACAACTGATGGAACAGGGCGTTCACTTAATCGATCCGAACCGTTTTGATTTACGTGGCAACCTTAAGTGTGGTCAGGACGTGCAGATTGATGTGAACGTGATCATCGAAGGGGATTGTGAGCTTGGCGATAACGTCCAGCTTGGTGCGGGATGTATTTTAAAAAATACCCGTATTGCAGCAGGTACCAAAGTTCAAGCCTATAGCATTTTTGAAAATGCGGTTGTGGGTGAAAATACCCAGATTGGGCCTTTTGCCCGTTTACGTCCTGGCGCAAATCTGGCCAATGATGTGCACATTGGAAACTTTGTTGAAGTAAAGAACTCCAATATCGGTGTCGGTTCAAAAGCCAATCACTTTACTTATCTGGGCGATGCTGACATCGGTGCGGATTGTAATATTGGAGCAGGGACAATCACTTGTAATTATGATGGCGCAAATAAACATCGCACTGTTATTGAAGACAATGTATTTATTGGTACCAATAACTCATTGGTTGCACCAATCAAAATTGCTCAAGGTGCAACCACAGGTGCAGGCTCAACCTTAACTCGAAATGTGGCTGAGCATAGTTTAGCTGTCGAACGATCTAAACAGTTTGAGAAAGCAAATTATCAACGTCCCCAAAAGCTGAAAAAATAAGAGGATAAAATTATGTGTGGTATTGTTGGTGGCGTTGCAGAACGATGTGTAACTGATATTCTGATTGAAGGATTAAAACGTCTTGAATATCGCGGTTATGACTCTGCGGGTTTAGCGTTATTGAATAATCAACAAATCTTACGCGAACGTCGTGTAGGTAAAGTTGCAAATTTAGCTGAAGCAGTATCTGAACAGCATTTGACTGGTCATGTGGGTATTGCACATACCCGTTGGGCAACCCATGGTAAACCAACTGAAAATAACGCTCATCCACATGTTTCAGGTGATGTGGCGGTTGTACACAATGGTATTATTGAAAATTATCAGGAACTCAAAGAAGAATTACAGGCTTTGGGCTATATCTTTACGTCCCAGACCGATACCGAAGTGGTTGCACATTTAGTGCATGATGCACTTAAGCAAACCGATAGTTTACTTGAAGCCGTACAGAATATTGTTCCTCGCCTTAAGGGTGCCTATGCACTGGGGATTATTCATACGGGTCATACCGATGAGCTGATCACTGTACGGGAAGGTTCCCCTCTGGTGATCGGAGTCGGGATTGGTGAAAACTTTATTAGTTCTGATCAATTGGCTTTATTGCCTGTAACCAATCGTTTTGTTTATCTGGAAGAAGGCGACATTGCGCGTTTAACCCGTACCAGTATTGAAGTGTTTGTCAATGGTGAACTGGTCGAACGTCCTGTCAAAGAACTGGATGCCACGATTAGCAATGCGTCTAAAGGTGAATATAAGCATTATATGCTCAAGGAAATCTATGAGCAGCCAGAAGCAATTCAACAAACGATTTCCCAGGCATTGAATGGTAATACGTTACGTGACGATTTCCTTAATCATGCCAATGCGGATTTTGACAAAATTCAGCAAGTCCAGATTATTGCCTGTGGCACCAGTTATCATGCGGGCATGATTGCCAAGTACTGGTTTGAACAGTTGATCGGTGTACCTTGCCAGGTCGAGATCGCCAGTGAATTCCGTTACCGCACGCCAGTGATTGTGGCCAATACACTGTATATCTGTATTTCCCAGTCTGGTGAGACAGCGGATACGCTGGCAGCGTTACGTGAAACACAAAAACGCGCCAAGGTACAAAACCTTGACATCACCACCATGACAATCTGTAACGTTGCCACCTCATCGATGGTGCGCGAAACCAATCATCATTTATTGACACTGGCTGGTCCTGAAATCGGGGTTGCTTCAACAAAAGCATTTACCACACAGCTTGCCGCATTAATGTTGCTCATTCTCAAAATTGGTCAAGTCAAACAGCAGCTTGCGACAGATCAGTTGAATGAGATTGTGGAAGCATTATGGCATTGTCCAAAAGTGATTCTGGATACTTTGCAGCATAATACTGAGATTTTGCGTCTCTCGACCCTCTTTGTTGAGAAAAACCATTGCCTTTTCCTGGGACGTGGCACACATTTCCCAATCGCGCTGGAAGGTGCATTGAAATTGAAAGAAATTTCATATATTCATGCCGAAGGTTATGCAGCAGGCGAACTGAAACATGGCCCATTGGCTCTAGTCGATAATGAAATGCCTGTGGTGATCCTAGCTCCTCAGGATGAGATGTTGGATAAACTCAAGTCGAACATGGAAGAAGTTCAGGCTCGTGGCGGTGAGCTGTTTGTATTTGCTGACCAAGACAGTGGTATTCACGGTAAAGATCGTCAGCATGTGGTTCACATTCCATCTGTCAATGAATGGCTGGCGCCAATTGTTTACAGTATTCCTGTACAGCTGCTTTCCTACCATGTTGCGGTATTACGCGGAACTGATGTCGATCAGCCACGTAATTTAGCGAAGAGTGTGACTGTAGAGTAAAATGATAAAGTTGTATGAGAGTAATTGTATGAGAGTAATAAAGTTTCATACTAAGTAATAAAGTCTCATACTGAGTAATAAAGTGTAATACCGAATTGCTCAAAAAATCCACACAAGCTATGCTCTAAACAGCATGATGTGTGGATTTTTTTATGGCCAACTTTAAGAACACACAAAATCATGAACTCAAAATTCAAAAATGGATTAAAGAAGGACGAGGACAGGGTTTTGGAAATAACTATAAGCCTTGGCTCACAATTCGAGATGTGAGTTCAGAAGGTCGATCTCACCGAGTTTTTGGTCATAAAAGCCAAAGAACTCATCACCTTCTCTCTGATCTAGAACTTTCTACTTTTCTATTACTAGAATGGCATTCAACGACTATCGATATTCGAGAACAATATCCCTTAGACCTCGAACAAACTCTAGAAATTGCGAAGACAATTGGAATCCCTCACCCTAGATTTGGGAAACACTATCAAATCATGACAAGCGATTTTTTAGTGGATACACATAATTCAATAACACCTAAGTTTGTAGTCCAAGTTAAATATTCAAATGCTCTCAATGACCCACGCACAATAGAAAAAATAGAAATTGAACGACAATATTGGAAACAGCAAAACATACCTTTTTATATTTTTACCGAGTATCAAGTTCCTAAAACTGTCAGCCAGAACATTCAATGGTTATACAGTTCAATAAATACTATGGAACTGAGTGAACAAGATACGCTAGATAAACTTAACTTTTATGCAGATATTTTTATTAAAAATAAATCTAAAAAGATTAATGAATTAGCGAGAACTGTTGATCAAAAATATCATTTTGAGTTAGGACAATCTTTAAGAGAAATTAGAGACTTGCTGGCTCAGCGGTATTTCATATTTGATCTTAATATTTCTTTTAAGGATTTGAATACAGATCATATTCAATTGGGCGAGCTTAATATTTGGAATGAGGTACTTCATGCTGAAAATTAATGAAGTATTAAGTTTTGAAAGCTCTTTATTTAGGATTTTAACTATCCTACCTGACTCTGTGATTTGGATTAATCTTGACTTGGAAAATGCTTTTCCAATTGAAGTTAGTAGAACAGAAATCTTAAAAGGTTTGGAAGATGGCAATATTAAAAGAGCAATAGACCCACATGAGCCACTTGCTTTCATTCAGCCGAAGAAGGAATCAATACAAGAAATAAAACGTGACCAAAATTATGCTCTTATTTACCCTCTAATTTCTCATGAGTTATTTTATATTCCAGCTCAAAAGAGGAAAAATAATTAGGGAAATCATGGATAAACATGACGTCACCAAACCAACTATTTATCGCTTAGCTCGCAGATATTGGCAAAGAGGACAAACTCCTAATGCATTACTTCCTGATTACAAAAATAGTGGAGCTAAGGGTCAAAAAAGAACAGCTAAAGACAAAAAATTAGGTCGACCTCGTATCTATAATAGTGAACAAGGCATTAATGTTAATGAAGATATTGAAAAGCTTTTCTATCGCACCATTAAATTATTCTTTTTAAAAGACAACAAACATTCACTCCCATTTGTATATCGAAAATTTCAAACCACTTATAAAAATCTATATCCCGATATAGCAGAATCAGATATTCCAACAATATGGCAGTTTAAGTATTACTACGAAAAAGAATTCAAAAAAATTGAAAGCGTAAAAGCTCGTATTGGTACATCCAACTACCGCAAAGACTATCGTCCTTTGCAATCAACATCTAACGCTCAAGCCTTAGGCCCTGGTGCACG
The DNA here is from genome assembly GCF_000368305.1 of Acinetobacter sp. CIP 102129. Lineage (NCBI taxonomy): Bacteria > Pseudomonadati > Pseudomonadota > Gammaproteobacteria > Moraxellales > Moraxellaceae > Acinetobacter > Acinetobacter sp. CIP 102129. Next base: position 115,358 of record NZ_KB849340.1, on the reverse strand, counting down.
TTATGAAATTGATGCCACGATCGCTGATATTTATCTTGTTTCAAATTCAAATCCAGAAAGTATCGTTGGTAGACCCACCATTTACTTTGTGATTGACGTCTTCAGTAGATTAGTCGCAGGCTTTTATATCGGTTTTGAATCACCTTCATATTTAGCTGCTATACAAGCATTGAATATAGCGATGACCAACAAGGTTAAGTATTGTGCTGAGTATGGGATCTCAATTCAGCCAGAAGATTGGCCAGCAGTTGGTTTACCCGATGCTTTACTCGCGGATCGAGGAGAACTATTAGGCTATCAAATTGAAGCATTAGAAAAAACTTTCGCTGTAAGACTTGAAAATGCACCAGCTAGACGTGGCGATGCTAAAGGCATAGTAGAACAAGCTTTCAATACCTATCAGGCTTATTTTAAAAAAGAAGGTAAAGGAAAAGGTGTTGTTGAAGGCACTACTGTAAAAAAAACTGGTGGTAATGATTACCGTCAAGATGCCACATTAAATATTCACCAATTTACTGAAATCATTCTTGCTTGCATCATCTCGCATAATCAATTTCATGTGCTAAAGACGTATGATCGTGAGCCAGACATGCCTAATGACTTACCAACCATTCCCTTACATTTATGGAATTGGGGTATTCAAAACAGAACTGGAAAATTGAGGAGTGTTCCAGAGGAAGCACTAAGAATTGCATTATTGCCACGTACTAAAATCACAATATCAGACTTAGGCATCAAAGCATTTGGTCTTTACTACCTAGCCAAAGAAGTACTCGATCTTGGTTGGTTACACCGTAAGACAGAAAGTTCTCGTCCTCAAAACCTTGAAGCTGCATATGATCCTTGCTCAATGAATAAAATTTATATTTTTCCAAAAGATAATAGTCTTGAATATTGGATAGGGTCTCTCTCCGATCGATCGAGAGAATTTATGGATTGTACTTTGTGGGAAGTTAAAGAAAGGCAAAAAGCCCAAAAAGAGCACCTTGCACAGCACGAACTAGAGGCTTCGAAAAAACGAAGAGAGCTTGAAGCTTTTATCAGTGAAAAACTTAAAACTAAGCATCCGAAGAGTCCAATTAAATCATCTCAGCGAATCGCTGAAATAACTGAAAATAAAGCAAAAGAAAAAAATAGTGAACGCAAAGCTAAGGTAAAACAGCAAGGAATAATGGATACAAATATTATTCCAATGCCTAAACTGAAAACCTCAATTAAGCCTCAAGATGCTGAAGCAGTTCATTATCCAGACTTAACAGACGAATTATTTGGTGAGGATGACTAAATGACTTTGCCATTAAATTTTATTCAAGCACGTTACACGTCTAGTTTTGGTGAATATAAAGACAATCCATTTATTGAAGCCCTACCACCAATCATGCAGGAAATTGCAGATATCAAAGCTAATCTGATTGGTAAAGTTGATTTTAACCCTGAGGATATTCTGAGATCTAAGAACGAAAGAATTCATCTTTCGTCTCAACTTCTTCATCAATTTTTTCAACCGATTACTCGGCATATTTCATTAGAACAAAAAATTGCAATATTAATTCGTCAAGGCTATGTCGGGCGCAATATTGCTGATGGGAAATTACACCAGCATTTGCAAAATGGTTATGAACGTATTATGTCGGGAGATATTAATGCCTTTCGTTTTGATGCACCAAAATCTACAGCTTTAAGCTATTCATTGATCGGTTGTTCAGGAAGTGGCAAAAGCACAACCCTACAGCGAATTCTAAACCTTTATCCTCAAGTTATTTATCATGAAAAATATAACTTCACTCAACTCGTTTATCTCAAAATAGACTGCCCTCATGATGGCTCATTAAAAAATCTATGTTTGCATTTCTTTAAGGCGATTGATGTTGCATTAGGAACAGATTTTGAAAGAAAAGTAGCCTTAAAAAGATTAGGAATCGAAGCTCTACTCAACTATATGCGTCAAATTACCAACACCTACGCTATTGGTGTTCTTGTCATTGATGAAATCCAACACCTGAGTGTTAAAAATTCAGGTGGTGCTGAAAAAATGCTGAACTTCTTTGTCACCTTAATCAATGTTGTAGGTTTGCCAGTGGTTATGGTCGGCACACCTAAAGCTAAGTTTATATTTGATGGTGATTTGCGTTCAGCGCGTCGTGGGGCTGGTTTCGGGGCTGTTATATGGGAACCTATGAAGAACAATCCCCCATTATCAAATACTGCGACTAGAACAGAATGGATGGCTTTCACCAATGCCCTTTGGAAATATCAATGGCTAACGAATAAAGAACAACTGAGTGACGAAATTCGAGACTGCTGGTATGAACTGTCTCAAGGCGTACTGGATATTGTCGTCAAACTTTTTGTTTTGGCTCAGTGTCGAGCGATCATGACAGGATTAGAAAGAATAACGCCAAATTTGCTTAGACAAGTCTATGAGGATGAACTCAAATTTGTCCATCCAATGATAGAAGCACTCAAGTCTGGAGATCCTAATCGCATCGCACTCTATTCTGACTTAACTATTCCATATGTGGACAAAACTTTACTTCTACTTCAGAAAAAAATAGAGGAAGAACAAGAAAAAGTTGAACAATATAATGGAAATGTACATGCACAAAGATTGCATAATCTACTGATTGCCACTGGATATCCAGAATCTAAAGTAATTTCTGTAATAAAAAAAGCCTTTATCGATTTTCCTCATCTCAATATGCAAGAACTCATGCCTATCGTTTCGAATTGGCTCACTGAAGTTGAGGCGGATAAAGAAATCAAACCTGAAACAACGAATCTGAGAAAAATAAAACAGAGCGAATGGATAACCTTACCGTCAGATGATTTAAGGTTTAAGTTTTCGCAAAAGCAAAAATCACAAAATTTTTATGACGTTCTTCAATCAAGTGAGTTGATTTTTGATACGCAAACTTGGATACAATCAATGTAATAGTAGAATTGTCATGTTGAACTTTCCTACACCATATCCCAATGAGTTAATTTACAGCACGATAGCACGAGCTGGAATTCACCATGCTATTACAAGTCCAAAACAATTACTTGAAGAAGTGTTTGCTAATCGTAAGGTTATTGCCACGATTGATTTACCTAGCCATCTAAGATGCCTTTTAAAGCATTTACCACCACACTACACGCTTGAAAATCTTGCTTATAAACATACGCTTTTTCCCATCCACGCTTTATTTTCTCCAGAAAACACACGTTTAAAATGCCTTCAATGGATGAGGAATCAATCAAAAGGTTCTATTCATTTAACATTAGGAGTGGCGGCATCCAAAGTTAAGCAGATATCAACACATCGATATTGTCGACATTGCTTAGAAGAGCAATATGATCAATATGGAGAATTTTTTTGGTCAAGACTTTGGTACATTCAAGGCGCAAATTGCTGTAGCAAACATAAGGTTAAATTGTCAGAATTTTTGCAACCAGTCCATTTGAATGGACGACATCAATTTATTCCTGCAAGTTCTATTCTGAATCACAAGCAATCTCATAACCCTGCTCACGAATTAGATCTAATCGTGAGTAGGCATGTTGATGAACTGTTAAACCTTCCTCCATCAACATCTCCTACGTTTCATCAATGGAGTCAATTTTATCAACTTATTGCAAAGCGATTAGGTTTCAACAAAGGTTCTAGTCATATTGATCATTCAAAAATTTATTCAGCAGTTATAAAAACATGGGATCTAAAATGGCTACAGGAACATCACCTAGATAAACTGAAATCTGAAACAAGTTGGCTTAAAGCTATCTTTAGAAAGCATCGTAAGTCATTCAGTTATCTTGAACATATTATCGTCTTAGAGACGTTTTTCACTAAAAACTGGACATGGACTGCCATTCTAAGTGAAATCCATCAGTTACCTTCTAATCCCTTTAAGCTTGATACATCAATTCTAAAAAATAAGTATAAAGACATATTGATGCTCAAAGAAAAACGTAATGAATGGATGTCTTTGATTCAAAATTATGGAATAAAGCCATCTAGAGTCAAAAATGCCGCCTTATACGCATGGCTTTATCGCAATGATAAAATGTGGTTGTTAAATAAAAATAGAAAATTTCACGTTTTACCGACACTAGGCCGTAAGAAGATCAATTGGCCTCTGAGAGATTGGCAAATGGTGAGGCGATTATTCAAAATATTTTATCAATCATTGAATGATTTGAATTTGCCTAGGCAATCTAGAAACTGGTATCTCAGGCAACTACCGCAACACTCCACCGTAGAGAAAAACCTATATCAGCTGCCCTTAACACATAAATTTCTGAACACGTTTTCAGAAGATATTAGTAGTTATCAAATCCGAAGAATCACTCGAACAATTATTCAATTTAAAAAAATGAATCAACACCCAGCGAATTGGCAATTATTACGACATTCAGGATTAAGTGAAGAACGATTAACAGATGAAGCCCTCAAATTCCTAAATCAAATGAAAAGGATGAATCATGGCTAAAATAAGTCACATCGCTAAGAATATGAAAATAAAAAAGATTGGCTCTTTGTTTAAAAAACATAATTCAGGCAGTTGGGCAATAAATCTAGCTTTGGAAAATGAAAATAAAGTAACTGAGACAACTTACACTAACTTTTCTAATGCAAAGTTATTAAGAAAAAATAGTCACATCAACCCTACACAAGAATACCCTAAAGGCTATAATTTACGCTTTAAAATTAGTTCAACACAAGATTGGCTATCCTCTGTCTATGATTCAAACCTACCTAAAGGAAAGTTTATAGAGCATTATTTCTTGTTTGATGCTGTTCGAGTCGATCAGTTTGGGCAGCCAATGTCCGAAACAATCAAAGTTCGACTTCCACAATTTGAACTGGCTAGATCGCTCTTTTTCTATACTCCATATCTTGCAAGATCAGCAGTTTTAGAAAATAGTCTAAGTATTGATTTTGATATTGTTTCAAACCCAGATCACTACCTCATCAATATTTTGCCTGCTTGCTCCTATCCTACCTCTCATTTCAACGATGCTGGCATACGACGAATCTTATCTTGGATTCTACTTGATAGTGATATTAGGAAATCTTTCGAAAGTATCAGCCAATTTTTCACCCAATATGGCTATGATTTTGATCAATATCGTATCTGGAATTTTTGTTTTAACCCACCTCAACTTGATGGCGTAATCTTTGACACCTATGGTTACTACAGAGCAGAAACTTCTGAGTTCTTTGTAAATGAAATTTCAGGATTTCAAAAAATCTCAAGCCATATCTCAAAAGAGGTTGAGTTCTATAGCGATAAATTCATAGAGTCAAAATCAGGTGGTAAAACTGAAAGCTCTTCAGGCATTAAAAATAATGGGAAAGAACCGACAATTAAAGATGACGAAGAAGGTAGTAACGATGATGTGCAAATTATTGATGTAGTTCCTACTAGTTTTGAGTTTCTTGAAGCAATTGAGACAAGGAAAGCATCAAAAAAATCTCGCCATAGAAATTACGGTACAAAAGATCAAGACCTACCATCTGCTAATGAATCATCAGGTGTTAGTACTAACGAGCCAGTTTCTGAAGGCTCTGTTCCCTCTGCTGAATTTAACGGTGCAGAAGATGAGACTGAAGACCTTCACCTGTATCTTGATCGATTCTCTGCATTTCAACAAATGATTGATTTGTTTTGCAAAGAGAACCCTATCAAGAATTTCAGCTTTCAATTACACAAACTACCAAACATTCAAGGTCATTCCAAACATGTAAAAACCGATGGCAATCCTAGATGTGTAGCCGAAGTGAGTTTCCAGCTTAATAATCAAAATATTGTGATCTTAGAGGTAGATACATCTGACAATAAAAAACCGCTTTCGACTCGTGTTCTATTCATTAAAGATACAAATCAGTGGAATACTAGTGATAGAGCTAAAGTACTGGAACTTGTAGTCACTCAATGTTTAAGGTGGCCAAAAGGAATTTTTAAAAATATTTGCTATAAAAATAGTACATTAAACCATCCTAGAATGGATAGTAAACGTCAGGAAATCTCAGAATCTGAATTAAACAACTGGTCAAGCAGACTCTGTACTATCTTTATCAATAAAAATAAAAACTGACATTTCACAGGTATAGCTAATCTTAATTAAGATTAGCTTGCCCAAATATGTTTAATAATTTAAGCTGCTCTTCATTATGCTAGATTTCTTTAAAATTCATGGAGTTCAATCTTTTAAATGGGTGAGTTGAATATCAATAGATACATGACTGCTGATGAATATGAAATAGATATTCTTCAAGACTCTCCCCCGAAGGATGAGTACGTCCAAAGAATTTTAGATAAAATGATTTTTGAGTATTCTATTACTGGAACTCCAATCAATGTCGATTTTAGAAAACTTGTGTATTGGTTAAAAGCTGGGGATCAGTTAACACATCAAATTCACCCATACCCCGCAAAGTTGCTTCCCCACATAATTAATTTCTTCTTAAAAGCTCATAGTAATTTTAAGAATAAAATTGTATTAGATCCATTTTGTGGCTCAGGTACAGTAGCTTTAGAATCATCCATGCAGGGTTTCTTACCCTTGGTAGCTGATGCAAATCCTTTTGCCTTATTAATTGCAAAGGTAAAAACAACATCTTATTCGATTGATAAGCTAATAAAAATTAAAGAAAAAGTTCTAGTCAAAGCTAAAAGATACCAAAAAGCCACTGCAGTTGATGTGGTGAATTCACATCTGTGGTATTTACCTGAACATAAAAGCAAATTAGAAATTATTTTAAGAGCTATTAATGAAATTGATGAAATCGATGAAAAGGACTTTTTTAAAGTCTGTTTTTCATCTTTGGCAAAAAAAATTAGCTATGCAGATCCAGCCATTAGTGTTCCTGTTCGTTTAAAAACCAAAGAAAAATTTTCAGAAGCTACGAATCAGCGAATTCAGAAGCGATTAGACTGGATACAAAATCTTAATGTCATAGAGGAATTCAAAAGTATTGTAGATGCAAATATCGAACGTATTAGACAGACTAACGCTCAATTTCCAAAAAGAATTAGTGCGTTAAAGGTTGGGATAGATGCAAGGGATATTTTTAAAGATTTTGATCTGACTACGAAGATGCCAGATAATTCAGTACCACTAATTATTACTTCTCCACCATATGGCAGTGCACAAAAATATATACGATCTACTAGTCTTTCATTGAATTGGTTAGGCTTTGTTCCACCAAAAGGATTAAGATCTTTAGAAGAAAAATCTATAGGTAGAGAACATTTAATAACGGAACTATTATGTTTAAAGGCAGGCGATTTACCAAAAAAATATACTCATCTTATTGAGAAAATAGCCAAAACCAACATAAGTAGAGCCAGAATAACTCAGAAATATCTTATTGAGATGGAACAAGTAGCACAGGAACTTTCTCGTATCCTAGCCCCTAAAGGACGTATCATCTTCGTGTTAGGAAACAATCAGGTATGTGGTGAGACTCTAAGAAATGATGAGTTTATGACTTATTGCTTTAAAAAATATGGGTTACGATTGAAACTGGTTCTTATTGATGATATTAAATCTAGAGGGCTAATGACAAAGCGTAATCGAACAGCGTCAATAATATCTCGTGAAACCGTTTTAGTATTTGAAAAGTAAAAGTATGAATGACTTTTTTTCCAGTGTGGATTATATAGAAATAGAATCTAAGTTAAAAATTTTAGCTTCAGATATATGGGATAATGCAATAAAAATGCCAGAGATTGAAGAGTGGCTATCTCAATTTACTGGCCAAATACTGAGTGAACAAGAAGAAAAATTATATATGACTTTAGCACTTTCAAAGTTTATATTTTTCAGTCAACGTATGATTAGAGAAATGCTAATATCTCTATATCGGGATTACTTTCGGACACCTATTATTCATGAACTACGTAAAAAAAATAACCACACCACTAATTTTGAACTTTTAAATAATTTATTTGAAGAAGAATTAAAATTATCACGTTTCATCAGTGTAGGTAATCCTGCCGAAAGTGGAGCTCATTTATTATATATTTTCAGACAAGTTAATGATTTAAAAAAATTTCTATTTAGAGATCTTTATCATGCATTTAAAGCTGAATCAGATGAAAATGGTAAAATTAAATGGATTGCTAGAGACATTAATATTAAAAGATATGTTTTTTTTGATGATTTTGTAGGAGGGGGAACCCAAATAACAGGCTATTTAAAAGATACTCTTGCAAATATTAGAGAAAATAATCCACATATACAAATTAGTTTTATGTCAATATTTTCTACGAGTCAAGGCCTAGAAGTTCTTAATGATCATAATGTTTTTAATGGAAATGCGGTTTGCCTTTTTGAACTTGATGAGAGTTATAAGAGTTGTACTACTGGAGCTAGATATTTCAAAAAAGTTGACTGGTTTAATATGGAAAATTTTAAAAAAATAATTGAACATTATGGTTCACCTCTTTATTCAAATCCATTCGGTCATAGTGATTGTGAGCTATTAATTGGATTTTCTCACAATACCCCTAATAATACTTTACCAGTTTTTTGGAAAGATGGTTATATACCAGAAACGAGTAATTCTTGGTTTCCTATTTTCAAAAGATTTGAAAAAAATTATGGCTCTGTGAGATCATAAACATGATAAATTCGAATCCATTCTCATTTGCAAAAGCATCAGATTACTCTGACGAAGAAATTAATAAACTTTGGATCGATATTAGTGAAAATTTTGTTGAAGCAGTTATCGAACCAACTTTAAGAAAGTCTAAATTTATTTTAGGTGGTAAAGGAACAGGTAAAACACACTTACTTCGTCATTATTCTTATAATGCAACGAAATTAAGAAGTTCAAATTTAACTGGCTTAGATATTAGACCTCTTGCGTTAGTCAAAATTTAATCAGTGATAAGCGTTGATTTTTAAATAAATATCAACATCTAAAATAGTCATTAAAGATACTTTCGCAAGAGGTCTATTGTAAATCAACATCAGTCACTAGGTGTTTTCTTAAGAGCAAATGCATTAGATGCTAGCCGTTTTATTTGCTTGAATGATATCGATATCTCAAAATGGCAACAACTGTTTGGCGTTCATCTAGAACTGAAATTAGCCGAAGATTTATTCTCGATATTAATCGATATAGAAAAAACCACACCTAATGTTAAGTTTAATAATCATGATTTTATTAAACTCTTATCCACTTATGTTCTTAATGAAAATGAATTTTCTAATCTTGTTGATCTAATTTCTGTTAAAAATTGGATTCACCAACAATTAAAAAAAATTGATAATGCAATTAATGCCTATGCATTTACTAAATCCTTAGACATAATTCCACCATTTTCACTAGGTACTTTCTCTATAAAAATTAAGAATGCAATAGATATTTGGCATCCTTCATTTAAAAATATACCACTCCTTTACTTAATTGATGAAATAGAAAATTTTTATACTGAAAGCCAACAAGAGATCATTAATACCTTAATTAGATATAGTTCTGGTAGTGTAACTTTTAGAATAAGTGGTAGGCTTTATGCTCTTAAAACATATAGTACTATTGGGAATGGCGAAGAAAATAGAGAAGATGTTGAGTTCAAAAAAACCTATTTAGATGATATTCTTCAAGAGGTTTCAAATTATAAAGACTTTGCCTATTCTTTTGTTAAAGAACGCTTAGTTTATGAAAAAATCATTGACAGCAACAGTTTCAACTTATCTAAATGTTTTGAAAATGTTAATAAAAATAATCATTATAAAGAATTTATTGATTATTTAAACTTTAACAATGGAAAAGATTTTAAGTTTATTAATGGATTTATTGAAACCCTCAAAGAAATACCCAACATTATTGAACCTAACGATATTGAAGAACTATTAAACATTTTAACCAGAGATTTTTCAATAATTTTAAAAAAACACAATATTCTTAGGTTTGCAAAAGAATATAAAAGTGATGAATCTTATTTAGCTACAGCTAATAAAATTAGAAATGATTGTACTCTCTTTATTCAAGACCCCAAAGATCCTAGTATTAAGTCTTATAGAGATTCATATTCTAGTTGGAGAAAAGATTTAATTGCTCAATTAAATAAAGAATCTTCCAAACCCATGATTTATGCTGGACTGGATACATTTATTGAAATGTCATCTGGCAACCCTCGTAACTTACTAAGTATTTTAGGTGCAGCATATGATTTGGCGAGGTTTAAAAATATAGATTTTATCAATGGAAAACCATTATCTATAGAAGACCAAAGTAAAGCTGTTTTAGATTCAGCGAGATTTATATTTGAACAAGATTCAAATTTTGGCAGACCTTCAGATCTTGCTAGAGATGCTGTAAAAAATTTATGTGAATTACTACGTGTAGCTAGATTTGCTTTAAACATTCCAGAAGTTTCCCCACTACTAATTAGTTTTTCAGATGAAGGATTAACAAAGCAATCTAAAGAAACTTTGCAAAGTGCACTAAATTATTCATTTATATTTGAAATAAAAAATGGCCGACCAAATAGAAATAATTTAAAAATTAATCGAAAATTTTCTCTCAATCCAATGATTTCACCTATATATGGTCTTCCAATTAGTAAACGTGGTGATATTGGACTACCACCAAACTTAGTAAATGCTATTTTTGATTTTAATCGGGCTAAGGAATTTGAAGCTTTATTAAAAAATTATAATATCAAATGGAATCAACCATTTACTAGAGATGAATCATCTTTGGCACATAACGATCTTTTTAATTTTTAAGTTTAATACATATGATTGATTATTCTATTTTTTATACTCGCCCAATTGAATATACAAAAATTTCAGAGAACCTTCCTAATTTTGATATTTTTATTTCTGCTTTTAATGATAGTGAAAGAGTCAAAACATTATTTGAGTCTATAACTTCTACTAAAAAATTTTGGCTAGTCCATCCAGAATATCATTTTAGTAATGAAGAAATACCTAGCGCAGAAGTAAATGAAGTAATCATTCCATCTGATATCACTGACATTTCTCAAGTTAATGAATTATTATCTAGAATTGGAGATTTAAGTGATAAAAACATTTGTATCGATATTACTGGTTTTATGCGGCATGTGTTAATATTTTTAGTGGCTTCTTTAAAATATAATGGTGTAGATAAATTCACAGCTATTTATTCTGAACCAAAGTTTTATTCTGATGGAGATAATACGAATTTTAGCACAACAACTTCATCAATTGTTAAATCGATAAGTGGGATTTCTGCTACATCGAACTCTGAATTTAAAGATCATCTAATAATTAATATTGGTTATGACCATAAAATGCTATCACAAATAGCATCTTACAAAGATGGTGCCACTTATCACCCTGTATTCTCATTTCCATCATTAAGCGCTGACATGTATCAACAAAGTTCTATGAGAGCAGCTTTAAGTGGGAGCATTACTCAAAATTCCGATTGGATAACTAAAAGAAAATTTTCTCCTGCTAATAATCCATTTGCTACAGCCCAAGTTATTAGTGACTTGGTTAAAGAGCTAGATCTAAATTTTAATGGAAAAAATAATATCTATTTAGCACCTCTTTCAACAAAAGCTCAAACTTTAGGTTTCGCCATTTATTGGGTGTTAGAGGGCAGAGACAGAGGTATAACTATTTTATTACCAGAATGCTTAAGTTATTCGCGTGAAACTTCTCAAGGATTAAAAAGACTATGGTCTTACGAAGTTGAACTCAAAGTTTAATTTACTGGTAATAAACTTGTAGGTAAAATTTTTAAAGCATCAGCCAACTCATAAATTTTTTCTAAGGTAGGATTAACTTCTCCTCTTTCAATTCGCCCTAAGTAGCTTCGATCCATGTTACAGCGCAATGCCAATTGTTCTTGTGACATGTTTCTTTCTTTTCTGTACTTGCGAACCAATTGACCAAATTGAATAGTAAGTTCTGACATAAACATTCAAATGCTTAAAAAATAGAACTATCACCATTTGAGGATTACATATCCACGGACTATAATCCTCTTTTTAAGTTTTCCAGCTTTCTATCATGAAACAAATTACTTCTCCTTTCTTTCAATCTTTTCTTTACCTTCTAGACAAAAATCAAATTGATGGATGGACATCAAACAAGATTTGGAACAATTTGAATCTTTCTAAAGAAGAAAAACAACGAGCTAACCAACAACAACTTTATAGACTTCTGAGGAAACTTGTACAACAAGGCCACTTACTTAAAAACATTCATTTAGATAATCCAAGACTTTCAACATTTATTGAAACAAAAAGCATGGATACTTTTAAAAAGCAATTTGATATTAAAACCGTAAAAAATGATGCGGGAAAACTTGAATTCAAGGCCAAACAATTAAAAGAAAAGCAAAAGATATATGAAAACCAAATCAAAGCTTCCGAACAAGCTCTTATAGACTTTCCAGAACTAAAAACAGATATTTTGAGAAGAAAAAACCAATTACTTCAAGATATTGAAAAACTAAAAGCTTACACTGATTTTTTAACATCATTGAGATAAAATGAAAGGTGATTTACTGAGTCTAAAGTTTCATTTCAGTATGAAACTTTATTACTCAACGTATAGTAAAAATTGAAGAAAAAATGATGTTTAGTATGAAACTTTATTTTTTCTTCAATTATTTACAGTTTATAAATATCAATTAGATAGAGCTAGGTTAGTATGAAACTTTATTACTTTCATACAGTTCGCCTTTCTTCTACCCTTTACCATCATTTTCAACTATAAATTAAGAATTTAAAAAATTTATTTTATGCAGAGGTGGTCCCACATGTTTGAACAACTAAAAGCTTATTTATAAGTGATATTCTGCTCTAGTTAAGCTACCTTATTTTGTTGTGGTAGCTGATCATAGTAAAACTCATTTGGTGTCATTTTGTCTAGACTCGAATGAGGTCGTTTCAAATTATAAAACTCAAAATATGCACTTAATTGCTTTTTCGCATCTGTGACACTGCTATAAGCTTTGAGATACACCTCTTCATATTTAACGCTCCGCCATAATCGTTCAACCATCACATTATCTACCCATCGACCTTTACCATCCATACTGATTTGAATGCCATTTGATTTCAATACATCAATAAATGCATCACTGGTGAACTGACTGCCTTGGTCTGTATTCAATATTTCAGGTGATCCATATTTTTCAATCGCTTCATTTAAAACCGAAATACAAAAATCCACCTCCATACTAATCGATACCCTATGCGCAAGTACCTTGCGGCTATGCCAATCAATCACAGCACATAAATAAACAAAGCCTTTTGCCATAGGGATATACGTTATATCCGTAGACCACACTTGATTACTGCGCTGAATAGCCAACCCTTTGAGCAGATATGGATATTTACGGTGAGCTTGATTAGCCCGGCTTAAATTTGGTTTGCAATATAACGCCTGAATACCCATTTTCTTCATTAAAGTACGTGTATGACGTCGTCCTATATGATGCCCTTGACGATTCAACAAATCACGCATCATACGACTGCCTGCAAAAGGATATTGCATATGTAATTCATCAATACATCGCATCAGCTTCAGATCTGATGAGCTAACAGGTTTTGGGCGATAATAATAACAACCACGGGAGACTTTCAGCAGCTTAGCTTGTTTAGATACTGAAATCTGAAGTGAGTCGTCGATTAACTTTTGTGGTTGAAGCGGCCCAGTTTCTTCAACACACCTTCTAAAAAATCAATTTCTAATGCCTGCTCACCGATTTTTGCATGTAGTTTTTTTAGATCGATGGGTGGTTCTGTTGGAGCTTTTGATTGATCGAAAGCTTGCGAGGAAGCTGAGATCAATTGATTTTTCCAGTCAATAATTTGGTTTTGATGAACATCAAATTCAGCACTCAATTCAGCAAGTGTTTTTTCTGCTTTAATCGCAGCAAGTGCTACCTTAGCTTTAAAATCATTTGAATGATTTCTTCTTGGTCTACGTGCCATAAAATACTCCATATATTGATGTTTATAACATCATTTGAGGAGCAGAATATCACTTATAGGAGTTGTTCAAATTTACGGATCCATCTCTATGGGGAATGGTTTCTGTAAACCCAGCCAGTAACGCCACCGCGACAAAGGTTTTCACCACAAGGGCCATACCCATCTTTTTATAGGCAAAATAGTAAAATGGAATATTGATCAGCAAAAATAACACGCCAAACTTGATGTCAGTGATGTAGTGAATCAACAACGACAATCCTGCCGTTCCACCTGTCATAATGCCTGCCTGCTGCAACAGGGTCATGGCAAACGATAAAATAAATGTTCCAATCAACATCGCCAGAGCATCCTCCACTCTTGAGTGTTGGTCTACCACAGGCACGGCTGGGCTTAGCAAAGACACATGTTGATCAGTATTCATAACGGTATAACTCAAGAAAGAAGACAACAGCAGGGAGAGCATCCTGAATATGGATGCGGATTGATATATTTGATCATTTTTATAGTTTTTACGCAATTTATTATTATATTTTTATCATAAATGCAATTTATAATTAAAATAACACATTAAAATACAAAAAGTTTGCGCTGTGATAGCGTTATCTTGACTGGCATTATAAGGGTAGCAAAGTATTTATTATTTAATCGCAATGCCATTTTCCTTTAATTTTTCTAAAACAATAGATGTATTTAAATTACTGACTCCAAAGTTACTGGATGACAATATGCCAATCAATTTCACCATTTCATCCAAACTCTTGACCGCAACTTTGAGTACAAAATCATAACTGCCTGTAAGTTTATGAATATCTTTAACTGCGGGCTCATGCAAAAGAAACTCAACAAAACGATCATGGGTTGCATCATTATAATTCTGCAATTTCACCTCAATAATCCCCATAATCGGCGTTGGGTCAGCATCCAGGGCAATCTGCGCATAATAGCCTGTGATAATTTTCTTCTGTTCGAGGTTAATCCGACGGCGTGAACACTGGGAAGTAGACAAGCCCACCAACTCAGCGAGTTGCTGATTGGCCAAACGTCCATTAAGCTGGAGGTGATGAATAATTTTGCGGTCAAAATTATCTATTTCTTCAGTCATAACACCCTCTATTACTATTCTAGTCCGCAAATACAATAAGGCATTTACTCGTGAACAAAAGTTTACGTTTTTAGCATGGCCGTCACAAGCCTAGGCAAGCAGGTTGGATGACTGTATCCGCTGAACCCCCTGCCCAGACATTTCCTGCCAGGCCTTTTGCAGTGAGCCATTCAAGTCAATCGCCTTACAGGCATCCTCAACCACATAGGTTTTAAATCCAAAATGTACAGCATCCAAAGCCGTCCATGCCACACAGAAGTCCGTGGCAATTCCAACAATATAAACGGTATCCACCTGATGTTCCTTTAAATAGCCATTGAGACCTGTGGGTGTCTTGCGATCAGCCTCCATAAAGGCGGAATAGCTATCAATATCTGGATGAAAGCCCTTACGAATTATCAGTTGTACAGTTGGAACATCAAGATCAGGATGAAATTCAGCATCATGGCTGCCCTGCACACAGTGTTTTGGCCATAGCACCTGCGTACCATAAGCCAGTTCAACCGTTTCAAAGGGCACTTTATCCTTATGGTTTTCCGCAAAGGAAATATGCTGTTCAGGATGCCAGTCCTGTGTCAGCACAACCGTATCGAACTGCTGCGCCAACTGATTAATCAATGGAATAATCTGGTCCGCATCGGCGACGGCCAGATTACCGCCTGGCGTAAAGCCATTTTGGACATCGACCACGATCAATGCGCTATGTCTGGAATGTTTCTGCATTTTATAATTCAACCTTAAGCTGCTGTTTTTACCTTACCCTGCTGCTGACTTTACCGCCACTGTTCTCTGAATTTTTATCGAGATGAATTAAAGTTTTCCACAGTTTGACTAAAGCATATTGTTCTTATGCGCTCGATCAGTCATAATTTGCATAATTGTCATTCAACCAAGCTCATTGCTGAATGACCAATCAAAATACTGCAACCATCCATTATTTCGTTTTTTATTCACTTCAAATTCGGATGGGAAAATAGGATATTTTTTTAAAATGACTCAGCTAGCACAGAATATTCAAGGCTCAATTGTCGCAATCGTTACCCCTATGTTTGAAGATGGTGGTGTGGATTGGAAGAGTCTTGAGAAGCTTGTTGAGTGGCACATCCAGCAAGGCACACATAGCATTGTCGCTGTCGGCACAACAGGCGAAGCCTCAACTTTGAGTATGGAAGAACATATCAAGGTCATTCAGGAAGTGATCCGTGTTGCCAATAAACGCATTCCGATCATTGCTGGAACAGGTGCGAATTCGACACGTGAAGCGATTGAACTGACTCAGGCAGCCAAAGATGTTGGCGCTGATGCAGCGCTTTTGGTCACGCCTTACTATAATAAACCGACACAGGAAGGCTTATACCAGCACTATAAAGCCATTGCTGAAGCGGTTGAAATTCCACAGATTCTTTACAATGTTCCAGGCCGTACTGGTGTCGACATGCAAAATGAGACAGTGATCCGCCTTGCTGATGTCAAGAACATCGTCGGCATTAAGGATGCAACGGGTGACATTCCTCGTGGCAAGGCACTCATTAACGGTCTAAATGGCAAGATCGCCGTTTATTCAGGTGATGACGCAACCGCATGGGAACTGATTCTGCTGGGTGCCAAAGGCAATATTTCCGTCACCGCAAATGTTGCACCTAAGCAAATGAGTGAAGTGTGTGAGGCCGCACTGGCGGGAGAACAGGCGAAAGCGCAAGACCTGAATCAGCAAATTGCAAATCTACACAATATTTTGTTTTGCGAATCAAACCCAATTCCTGTGAAATGGGCGTTGCATGAGATGGGCTACATAGGTACAGGCATTCGCCTGCCTTTGACCCCGCTTGCGGAACAATATCGTGAACCTCTTCGCAATGGTTTAAAAGTTGCGGGAATTATCTAATACGAGCAATTTATGATGCAATTACGTCTTGGTGTTGTCCTGGTCATTTCAGCTTTAAGTTTGGCTGGTTGTGGTCGTTTTGCCCTGAATAACCATTCTCTGGATTATAAAAAGGCGCAGGCACTTGAACCCCTCAAATTCCCTGACAATGCAACGGTCAGACCATTTACACCATTGTATCCAGCTCCTACGGTTGACGCGCTTGCCATCGAGCATGCGCCAAATTTTGTAAACAAGACGGGCAACCGTTATGCGCTTCCCCGTCCAGAGGCAATGCAGAGTTCAGGCAATCCTGCTGCAAGCACAACTGCGACTTTAGGTCGTCCACAACTGGTGATGGATGGCAACAAGAATCCACTGCTTAAGGTAGATGGACCAACCGCAACCGCCTGGCAGTATACCTTTGCAACCTTGAGCAGCCTCAACTACAAGGTGGTTTCACAGGCGGAGAATGGTTATGAGGCAACCATCAAGGTAGGCGACCAGAACTACCTGCTCAAGCTCTCTGCCGTAGGCACAAGCAACACTGTTGCCCTGTTTAAACTTGACACCACCTTTGCAGACCAAGCCACGGCAACGGAAGTGTTAACCCAGATTTACCAAAATTGGCCAGCCTAGTGGTTGACTAGGCATTTTCTAAATAAAGGTTCCCCCATGTTAAAACAAACCTTGCTCTATACTGGTAAAGCAAAATCTGTCTATGAAACAGATCATGCTGACCACCTGATTTTAGTCTTTCGTGATGATGCCTCTGCGTTCAATGGCGAAAAAATCGAACAACTAGATCGTAAAGGCAAGGTCAACAACCGTTTTAACGCCTTTATCATGGAAAAACTGGCTGAAGCTGGCATTGAGACGCATTTTGAAAAACTGCTTTCTCCAACTGAAGTGCTGGTTAAGAAACTCCAGATGATTCCAGTTGAATGTGTGATTCGTAACTATGCTGCGGGTTCACTGTGCCGTCGCTTGGGTGTTGAGGAAGGCAAGGAACTGACGCCACCAACTTTCGAATTGTTCTTTAAGGACGATGCGCTTGGCGATCCAATGGTGAACGAGTCTCAGGCGATTGCGTTGGGTTGGGCGAATGCTGAACAGCTTGAAAAAATGAAAGAGCTGACTTATCAGGTGAATGATGTGCTTAAGGCATTGTTCGACGCAGGCAACATGATTCTGGTTGACTTCAAGCTTGAGTTTGGTGTGTTCCATGACCGCATTGTACTAGGTGATGAGTTCTCTCCAGACGGTTGCCGTTTATGGGATAAAGACACCAAGAAAAAACTAGATAAAGACCGTTTCCGTCAGGGTTTAGGTGGTGTAGTTGAGGCCTATGAAGAAGTTGCTGCACGTTTGGGCATCAACCTAGATGATATCTAAGCTTTTATAGAGCTTAAGTTTTCATATAAAAAACCAGCCATTTAGGCTGGTTTTTTATTATCGGTCAATTGAACCTAGAACCGACTCGCCAATTGGTTTGAAATCTTGATTGCTGCATCATCCACATAACGGCTATACGGATATGCCAGCATAATACTCATGATCACGGTAAAAAGACTTGCCCATAGTCCCGCACCACTCAGGACAAAGAACACAAAAACCGCGCCTGTTCCTGAATAGAAAAATGCCAGCGGCGAGTTGTGCAACTGGGCGAAAAGAGCATATTGCGGAACCGCACTTTCACCAAAATTATGAAGTTGTGGAAAGAATGTCAGCGACAGGTGTGACAACACCACCGCAAGACAGGCAAGGCCCCGTATACTTTCCGCAGCATTAATTTTTTGGGTGGACATTGATGGAACTTTATCATCCGTGATAAACGGCGATGATGCGTTGTTTTATATGAAGTGTCTAGTATCACTATAAAAATATCTGTCCATTTGCCTGCTACATTATAGACCCAGACCAGCTCAGAGTTATTGCTGCTGCTGTTCCTGCTGCCAACGACGTTGCTGCAAACGTTCGCCCTCAACTTCACGCTTGTTTCTGGCAGATTCATACAGCTTAGTGCCTTTTAACTCAGGCGGCAGATATTCCTGCATCACAAAATGCTCTGGGAAATTGTGTGGATACAGATAATCCACGCCATAGCCCTGCTGTTTCATCAACTTGGTCGGTGCATTGCGTAAATGCAAAGGCACAGGCAAATTCGCTGTTTTATCTGCCAGTTCCAGCGCGCGATTGATGGCTAAATAGGTACTGTTACTTTTCGGGCTGGTGGCCAAATACACCGCACATTGCCCCAGAATAATCCGAGCTTCTGGCATACCCACCGCCTGTACTGAACGGAAACATTCGCCTGCCAGCAACAAGGCATTGGGATTGGAATTACCAATATCTTCTGAAGCGGCAATCAACATGCGACGGGCGATAAACACAGGGTCTTCGCCCCCCTTGAGCATGCGAGCCATCCAGTACAATGTTGCATCTGGATCACTGCCCCGAATCGACTTGATAAAGGCTGAAACAAGATCATAATGCTGCTCGCCTGACTTGTCATAACGTGCAATATTCTGCTGCGCCACCTTGACCACGATGGCATTGGTGACAATATTTTCAATATCGGGCTCAAAGGTACTGGCGATTAGGTCAATCAGATTCAGTGCCTTGCGGGCATCTCCTGCGGCAAACTGAACCAACGCATCATATTCCTCAATCTGGATATGCCGTTGCCTTAAAAATGAATCAGTTTGAATCGCCCTATTGATCAGGGTTTGAATCGCCTCTGCATCCAGACTATTCAGCGTATAGACCTGGCAACGGGACAACAATGCGCTATTGACCTCAAAGGATGGATTTTCAGTGGTGGCCCCAATCAGGGTAATTTTACCTTTCTCCACCGCACCCAGTAAGGCATCCTGCTGCGACTTATTAAAACGGTGAATCTCGTCAATAAACACCACAGGCGTGAGCAGATCACCACTTTCAGCAATCACTTCACGCAGCTCTTTCACGCCTGTATTCAATGCAGACAGGCTAATAAAAGGACGGTCCACCGCCTGCGCCAATAACAAGGCAATCGTGGTTTTACCCACGCCTGGCGGCCCCCAGAAAATAATCGATGGCAAATGTCCTTGATCAATCATCTGGCGCAAGGGTGCATGCTCACCCAGCAAATGATCCTGCCCGATGATTTCGGATAAATCACGGGGACGTAAGCGTTCAGGAAGTGGAATATGCGTAGCTGACATCATCAAGGGCTTTCTGCTGTTTTATCCTAGTCTATTGCGTCTGGCGCAAATCTACAATTTGAATCTGCATGCACTGCGTCATTCTATTGCGCACTGCTTGCTTCAATGAGCTGCTGCACCACTTCATAGCTGGCTTTAATCCTTGCCTCATTGGGGAAATTGGTATTGGCAAGCTTCACGAGGCCAATTTTTTGCTGGGGAATAAAGGCGACATGAGCAGCAAAGCCATTGGTGGCACCTGTTTTAACTGCTGCACATTGATATGGACATCCAGAAATTTCAGCATATCCGAGCTGGTGCTTTTTATGCCATCAGCTTCAGCATCAAACATGCCTGCTGACACTCGAATCGGCTGATCATTTTTATAGCCTCATGCATATTGCGATTGCTGCTGTTCAGGTACATGAATAACTGATGCCACGCACCTAGCCTATATGTTGTAAATTTTCAAAAATTCAAACACAACATATTGTGGTGAAAGTGCCCAAAAATGCACTTACTGCGTAACATCAGTAATTAAGTTTATTTGGCACTCAGTTTAAGTAATTTTGCTTTAGGGCCATCTTCAATCACCCAGATTGAACCATCCTGTGCCTGATGCAGGCCACGGATACGCTGTTTCATTTCCAGTCGCTGCACTTCCTTAACGGGTTTAGCATTTAGGTCAACCACAATAATCGCCTCGGATGATAAGCCACCAATCAGGGCTTTCTGTTGCCATAAGGGAAATTGATTGCCTGTATAAATCATCAGACTGGAGGGTGAAATGACAGGTGTCCAGTCAATCTCAGGTGCCTTAAATTCTGGATGGGTATGATGGTCAGGAATCGGCAAGCCTGAATAATGATCACCATTGGAGACAATCGGATAGCCATAATTTTCTCCTTTAACGATACGATTTAGCTCATCACCGCCTTTTGGCCCCATCTCCACCACCCAAAGCTGCCCCTGCGGATCAAAGGCCATGCCCAGTGGATTACGATGACCCAGTGACCAAATTTGCGCCGTGACACCGCCTTGCTGGATAAATGGATTATCTTTGACTGGCGTAGCATCGTCATTTAGACGCAGAACCTTACCTAGATTGCTTTGCATATCCTGAGCAGGATCAAATTTTTGTCGCTCGCCTGAACTGACCCATAATTTTCCATCAGGCCCAAACATCATCCGATGGCCGTAATGCCCCTGCCCT
The DNA here is from genome assembly GCF_000368305.1 of Acinetobacter sp. CIP 102129. Classification (NCBI taxonomy): domain Bacteria; kingdom Pseudomonadati; phylum Pseudomonadota; class Gammaproteobacteria; order Moraxellales; family Moraxellaceae; genus Acinetobacter; species Acinetobacter sp. CIP 102129. The sequence goes on along the minus strand of NZ_KB849340.1, from coordinate 94,060 downwards.
GAGACTTTCGGCACTTGTTGCCAGATGGTTTTTAAATCGGTCAGTTTTGGCTGTGCAGGATTGGATAAATCCAGCTTTGCCCGTGAAATTTCCGCTCCATAGCCATCCTGTCCTTTGCTGGCATAACTTAAATACAGCCAGTGATTATTCTGAAAATCAGGATGTAAAATGACATCGCCCAAGCCGCCTTGTCCACCATAACTCACCGCAGGAACAGCACTGACATTGACAATACTTTTGGTTTTTGGATCGAATAACTTTAATTGTCCCTTACGTTCTGTGATCAGTAGATGCTGGTCAGGCAAGCTGGTGATGGCCCACGGTTCATTGAACTGGGCAATCGTTTCAACACGATAGCTTTGTGCGATATTGTTTTGGGCACTTGTTTGTGCCGCGTCCTGTTTAGGAGTTCCTGAATTGGTTTCACTGGAACCACAGGCCAGCAAAAATAAAAAACTGCTGCACAGAAAAGGGGTTGCCATCCATTTAATCACTGTCTATCTCCCTGTTTATACGATTTATTTTACGGAGATTAGCCAGTAACAATGCTGTAGAAATGTTGCTTTATGCAATACCAACCGTTAAATTTGTGCTTAACGCACCCAGCGCACAATATAGTCCCCTATCTGTTCCTGATCGACTTCATTTTCGGGAATACAGCGTCCAGCGGCCGATTTCTTCGCCTTGATCACACTCTGGCGTGAGCCTGTGTTCAGGTAATGCCAGGAGGGCAGGTTTTTCCCATCCTTTAAGCGACGGTAAGCACAGCTTGGAGGTAGCCATGAAATGGTCTGCAAGCGTTCTGGTGTGAGTTGGATACAGTCAGGCACCCGTTGCTGGCGGTTTGGATAATCTGAACAGCGTGCCGTTTTACAGTCCAGTAATTTACATGCCACCTTGGTATAGGCCACCTCAGCAGTGTCCTCATCCTCAAGCTTGACCAGACAGCACAAACCACAACCATCGCACAAGGCTTCCCATTCAGTCAGGCTAAGCTGCTCAAGTGGGTAGTGTTTCCAGAAGTTTGGACGGAGTTCAGATGACATAGGCCGTTTTTCAGTTTCAGTTTGAGCTGATTATAACATTGACCAGACTTCTGATGGGCCAGCGCAGTGATCTGTTCATTAACAATTCTTTAACTATTACACATTCATACCACAGAAACAGTACATTTTATTCAGAAAAGTCAAGATATATTTTAAACATAACGAAAAATTGAGGAGATATTAATATGTTCCGTTGGGCTATTATTTTTGCAGTTATCGCATTAATCGCCAGCTTGTTGGGTTTTGGTGGTGTTGCAGGTTTATCTAAAGACTTTGCTGTGATTTTACTCGTGGTTGCCGTAATTTTGGCAATTGTTGGTTTTATTTCCAGAGGTCGAGTCTAAAAAAATTTTAGAGAGAATAAAAAAGAAGAATTTAATATTCTTCTTTTTTTATTGATAAAAATCATGTTTCTATTTATTTCTTCTCCAGCAAACCATTATTTTTATGTTTTAATCAATGCATTCTAACAATACAGATCAGGACAATAGAATGAACTTTGCCATCCATACCCGTGAAATTGAATATAGCGCTCCAGATGGCGAACGCCTTATTGGCTATTTTGCTGCACCTGTTACAGATGAACCTGTTGCAGGTGTGATTGTTGCACCTGAATGGTGGGGTCGTAATGACTATACAGAACAGCGCGCCCGTGAGTTGGCGGAGCATGGCTTTGCTGCGCTGGCGATTGACATGTATGGCGACAAGAAAGTTACTACGGATGTACCACAAGCCTCAGCATGGATGAACCAGACTTTTGAACAACCAGACACCATTGTCAACCGCGCTCAGGCAGGCCTGAATGCTTTAGCAGCACAACCAGGAGTCAATGCGGAAAAGCTGGCTGCAATTGGTTTCTGTTATGGCGGCAAGGTGGTACTTGATCTGGTACGTTCTGGTGCTGATCTCAAGGCAGTGGCAACGTTCCATGCCGTGTTGGCGACTGGCACTCCAGCAGAGAAAGGTAAGGTGAAAGCTGAGATTCTGGTACTGCATGGCGAGCTCGACAGCATGGTGACACTGGACGATGTGGCAAGCTTCCGTCAGGAAATGCATGACGCAGAAGTGGATCATGAAGTGATTATTTTTGAGGATGCCAAACACGGTTTTAGTAATCCGCTTGCTGATGAACGGGCCAAAGCCAATAATGTTGACTTAGGCTATAACGCCGAGGCTGAACGTCAGGGCCTTGAAGCCATGTATGAGTTACTGGATAGGTATTTAAAATAATCGGTAAATACAAAATTTAGGTTCTCGGAAATAGCTGCTAGTGCAAATCTGAGATCTAAAATTTTGAAAATATTTGCTCGTGCAAAGGCGGCATGGATGCCGCCTGTTTGGCTGCGGCATCAAGGATGTGCCGTCAGCCAAACAAAGGATTTTTGCTTACTTTTCATCCTTGAAAAGTAAGTCCAGCTGAAAGCTTATCCTAAAATTGGAGGAGTACTCGGCATGACTCCATTTAGAAGAAACTATACAGCCTCATAAGCCATACGAAATCAAATATAATTTGCGTAAGCGATGCCTTATTTTTGACGGGTCAAAAGTAACAAAACCCCTCTCCCCATTTCCGCTATACTACCCCTCTGCTTTTGATTGTTCTGATTCATGCCTGATTTTTCATTTTCTGACGCACTCCTGACATGGTACGACCAACATGGTCGCCATAACCTGCCTTGGCAAATTGCCGATAATCCCTACAAGGTCTGGGTCTCAGAAATCATGCTGCAACAAACTCAAGTTAAAACTGTTCTGCAATATTTTGATCGCTTTATTGAAAGATTTCCGACTGTACAGGATTTAGGCCAAGCCAGTTGGGAGGATGTTGCGCCTTATTGGGCAGGTCTAGGCTACTATGCCCGTGCGCGTAACCTGCATAAAGCCGCAGCCATTGTCAGTCAACAAGGTAAATTTCCAGAAACGCGGGAACAATGGATTGAGCTGCCAGGCATTGGTCGTTCAACTGCGGGTGCGCTGATGTCGCTGGGTTTAAGACAATATGGCGTGATTATGGATGGCAACGTCAAACGGGTATTATCCCGTTTCCTTGCCATCGAAGATGACCTGTCCAAACCGCAAAATGAACGCAAGCTTTGGGAAATTGCCGAGCAACTTTGCCCTGAACAGCGCAACCATGACTATACTCAGGCAATCATGGATTTGGGTGCAACGATTTGTACCCCGAAAAAGCCTTTATGTCTTTACTGCCCGATGCAGCAACATTGTCAGGCCTATCAACAAGGGCTTGAACAGGAACTGCCATTCAAAAAGGCCAAGAAACCCGTTCCTGTCAGAACGGCTGATGTGGTTGTGATCCAGTCGGGTGATGAATGGTTTTGGCAACAGCGTGAGGCACATGGGTTATGGGGCGGATTGTATTGCCTGCCGATCATTGAGCAGGCAACCGAATTACAACAGATTGAGCAGCACTTTAAGCTGCAAGCTCAAGTATCATCTTTGCAGATTAGCCATAGTTTCACTCATTTCACATGGGTGCTCAATGAAAAACTGTTCCACGTGGAACATGACCAAAAAGAACAGCTCAGCATTGAACTGAATGGAATATGGCTCTGTCCAGAAGCCGCGATTGCCAAAGGCATTCCAACGGCCATGAAAAAACTGATTACAGCCAAACAAAAGGCCTAAAACCTGCATGCTGTAAATTCGAACGCAAGGAGTTTGTGTGCGTTACCCGATTTGCTATACGGTTCTTGCCATGCTGATGCTGATCCTTTCAGCATGTACCACTGCACCAAAGAAACCTGCATCCTTGCCAAATGCACAGGTGAACAAACTTAAAATGATGCGTCTGGACAGCCGCCTGCCTGTTCCTGTCAAGGGGATCAGTCGCAATCAATTGCGTGATACCTGGGGTTCGGCACGCAGTCATGGTCGCAGCCATGAAGGCATTGACATCATGGCGGAGCGTGGCACGAAAGTGTATAGTGCCACTGAGGGCTTAGTGGCTGATTTACGTAATAATAATTTAGGTGGTAAGGTCATCTGGCTTCTTGGCCCCTCTGGTTCATGGCACTACTATGCCCATTTAGATGGTCATAAACGGGGGCTTAATGTCGGGGATTATGTTCATAAGGGCGACCTCATTGGTTATGTGGGCAATACAGGCAATGCCCGCCACACTGCCCCACATTTACATTATGGTATTTATTTAAATGGCAAAGGGCGTGGAGCAGTCAATCCATACTCATATTTACGTTAGGAACACAGCATGTCAGAAGCATTGATTGAACGACTGGTTAAATTTGCAGAGTCTGGAAATCAACAGAAAATCATCCTCAATGGTACAAGCTATCAAGGCTGGATTATGGAAATTACCGAAGATGCTCTGCTGATTAGCACAGGTTTTGCAGATAAATCAGGCAAGGACTTTTGGCTTAAATTTACTGATTTAACCACAGCGGAATTGTATTATTGGGATACCCGTCAAGATGACTGGGTCACATTCAAACTCTAAATTTTTCCCTGATAATAACAATAGGAAGCATCCAATATGACAATTCAACGCTGTGGCTGGTGTTCCTCTGATCCGCTCTATATCGCCTACCACGATAAAGAATGGGGCAAGCCCGAGCATAATGAAGCACAGCTGTTTGAGATGCTGTGCCTTGAGGGGCAGCAGGCGGGATTGTCATGGATTACCGTATTGAAAAAACGTGAAAACTACCGCACACATTTCTTTCAATATCCCATCACGCAGATTGCCACCCTCAGCGATGAGCAACTGGAAAATAAGCTTAGCGATTCAGGCCTTATCCGTCATTTAGGCAAATTAAAAGCCATTCGTGATAATGCCCTGGCATGGCTCAAGCTTAAGAATGAGGTGGATGATGTCTCCACTTGGCTTTGGAGTTTTGTTGACCATCAAACACCAAATAACGATGTCATTCATTATCGTGATGCACCTGCACAAACCGAAATCAGTCAAAAACTTTCAAAAACACTGAAAAAACGTGGTTTTAAATTTGTTGGTCCCACAACGTGTTATGCGTTTATGCAAGCGGTAGGAATGGTCAACGATCACGAAAATCACTGTCATTTTAAATAATACGAATTTATTTTGCTTTCCAAGGAGTTATCGAATGAGCAATAACCAAATTCGTGCTTATGCTGCAATGAAAGCAGGAGAGCAATTGGTTCCTTATCAATTTGATGCAGGTGAATTAAAGCCACATCAGGTTGAAGTTAAAGTTGAATACTGCGGTTTATGTCACTCAGATTTGTCTGTGATCAATAATGAATGGCATTCATCCGTTTATCCTGCTGTCGCTGGACATGAAATTATTGGCACAATTATCGCACTCGGTTCAGAAGCCAAAGGACTGAAACTTGGTCAACGTGTTGGCATTGGTTGGACAGCTGAAAGTTGCCAAGCATGCGATCCTTGTATTGGTGGTCATCAAGTTTTATGTACCGGTGGCAGCGTTGCGACTATCGTTGGTCATGCGGGTGGCTTTGCAGAAAAAGTTCGCGCAGGTTGGCAATGGGTCATTCCTCTACCAGAGGGTTTGGATCCTGAGAGTGCAGGACCATTGCTTTGTGGCGGCATTACCGTGTTTGATCCTTTACTTAAACATCAGATCCAAGCAACACATCATGTTGGTGTCATTGGCATTGGTGGACTGGGACATATCGCGATCAAGCTGCTCAAGGCATGGGGCTGTGAAATCACAGCCTTTAGTTCCAATCCAGACAAAACCGAAGAGCTCAAGGCCATGGGCGCAGATCATGTGGTCAATAGCCGTGATGCGCAGCAAATCAAGGCGCAACGGGGCAAGTTTGATTTATTACTCAGCACCGTTAATGTAACGCTGAATTGGCAGGCTTATTTAAGCACCCTTGCACCCAATGGCACCCTGCACTTTTTAGGCCTCACGCTTGAACCTGTGCCTGTTGGTGTGGGTTCACTGATTGATGGTGCCAAATCCATTACAGGTTCACCGACAGGCTCACCTTTGGCCCTGCGCCAACTGTTAAAATTTGCGGCCCGTAAAAATATTGCCCCACAGATTGAACTTTATCCGATGTCGCAACTGAATGAAGCGATTGAACGACTGCATTCAGGGCAGGCGCGTTATCGTATCGTGCTCAAGGCAGACTTTGATTAAAGTGAATTCGGTTTAAGCAGATTTTAATTCAATCGGTTTTAAAATCTGCTGAATCCCAGACTTATATCCATTTACAAGCATCAAAGCATATAATGTTAAAGCAGCAAATATTGTAGTCAGTAGCCCTATTTTTGATCTGTGGCGAGTATGTTCAAGATCAAACTGGCTTTCCATCAGATGAAATGGAGCTGCAATCATTCCTCGTTTTCTTAATACTGCACTATCAAAAGCATCCAGGGATTGGGGCGGTGTTGGCAGCGATTGGTTTAATCTTGGTGTTTTTATCCAGATCAAATTATCCACCAAGGCAGATTCAACATTACAGCAATGTCCTCAGAGTTAAATGCCAATAAAAAAGCCTGATTGAATCAGGCTTTTTACTCTTAGATTTATTTAAGCAATTCAGGCAAATGTGCTTGTGCATAGAATGGATTATTCACTTCTTTCTTCATTTTCATCAGCATTTGATACGGTTGCTGCTGCACAAACATATTCACAAAACTCAATGGAATCGAACCTGCTGGGTCGGCATAACCACTAGTCATAACTTTAACCTTATTATTGGCAAGTCTTTGGAACGTCCAATCTCCTGTATATTGATTCAAACGAATCACATCAGGCTGTTCAGGATAGTTATTTTTAATGGCATTGTTTTTAATACTAATACTGCCATCCGCATTTTTACTCATTTTCCCTTTTATCACCACATCGCGATCTTTTAATGGAAAAGGAAAATCAAGCACCATATATAACGTGAACTCACCCCTCTTCTCGTCTCGAGATAATAGTTGAGCCTTACCCACATAAGGAACCCATTGTGGGGTGCGTTCAACATCTAGAACTACGGCTACAGCCCGTTCTAATGGCACATCAAAAGTTGTTTCTGCTTTGTACTGAAAGACAGGATTATTCTCTGTCTGATAGGTCCAGACTTTAATGTTATTGCGGTTTAGGCTTAGTTTGGCTGCGTCTGTTGCAGCCGTGGCTGTCAGGCTGGTGATACTGAGAAGTGCGGCAACAATATGTTTTTTTTTCATGTCATGCTCAATTTATTTTAATGGTCGTGAGTGCCTGTTTCACCCCTACAAATGGAGGCTCGCCAGGCGCTGGATAGTGCGAAAATTGATGTGTTATACCTGAATATCGTTAAAGCCCAGAACATCTTTCATGTCATATTTACGAGCTTCACGTCCCACTACCCAGGCGGCTGCACGTACTGCGCCTGAAGCAAAGTTCATACGGTTGGTGGCTTTATGGGTGACTTCCACACGCTCCCCTTCACCAATAAACATCACCGTATGCTCACCGACGATGTCACCTCCACGAATGGTTTCAAAACCAATGGTCTGGCGATCACGTGGACCTGTATAGCCCTCACGACCATACACCGCCACTTCCTTGAGGTTACGGCCCAAGGTATCAGCAATTGCCTCACCCATCATAAACGCGGTGCCTGACGGCGCGTCCACCTTATGACGGTGATGTGCCTCAATGATTTCAATATCAACGGTATCACCAAACACTTTTGCCGCCAGTTCCAGTAATTTAATGGAAACGTTTACACCCACAGAATAGTTCGCGGCATACACGACTGGTGTTTGTGTCGCCGTTTCATCCAGAAATGCTTTCTGTTCATCATTCATGCCTGTGGTGCCAATCACCATGGCCACACCCGCTTCACGGCACAGTTTCAAGTGCTGTTCGGTGGCGGCTGGTGCAGTAAAGTCAATCACCACATCACAGTCTTTTAAAACTTCACTTAAACTTCCCACCACCTTGATGCCCAGACTTCCCACACCCGCAAGTTCCCCTGCATCTGCACCCACCAAACTGCTTTCTGGACGTTCAACAGCTGCTGCCAGTTGGTAGCCTGCTTGTTGTACTGCTTGAATCAGAATACGCCCCATGCGTCCGCCTGCACCCAAGATTCCAATGCGTGGAGAAGTTGACATAATTTTTTCCCAGTCTTTTATTTAAACAATTCCGCTACTATAGCAAAACTCTGTGCCTACGCTAAAAATTTCCCATAAAAAAACCTGCCGCAGCAGGTTTTTCTGTTGCCGTCTATTAATCAAATAAGCGATCAAAGAATGATTTTTTCTTTGGCGATGAAGCATGACCATCACCATCAAAAGACGCTTGCAGCTCTTTCAACAATTCACGTTGGCGACTGTTTAAATTCACAGGTGTTTCTACCACGATACGGCACAATAAGTCACCGACCATGCTGCTACGTACAGGACGAACACCTTTACCACGTAAGCGGAATAGCTTACCTGTTTGAGTACCTTCTGGGATTTTTAAGCTGACACGACCATCCAGCGTCGGGATTTCGATTTCTTTACCTAATGCAGCATCTGCAATACTGACAGGCACATCCATATACAGGTCTGCACCGTCACGTTGGAAGACTTCATGTTCACGAACTACGACTTCAACGTATAAATCACCCGCCTGACCATCACGAATCGCTTCACCTTTACCTGTTAAGCGAACACGATCGCCATTGTCCACACCTGCAGGAATAGTGACTTCAAGCGTTTGCTGGCGGTCTGCAACGCCTGAACCATGACAGGTGTTACATGGATTCTTGATGATTTTGCCTTGACCGCGGCAAGTACTACAAGTTTGTTGAACCGAGAAGAAACCTTGCTGCATACGTACTTGACCAGCACCATGACAGGTACGACAGGTTTCCACATCATTTGGATTTTTCGAACCCTTGCCATCACATGTTTCACACGGCGCTGGTGCAGTAAAAGTAATCGTTTTTTTCACGCCTTTGACTGCTTCTTCAAGCGTCAATTCCATCACATAGCGGAGGTCTGAACCACGGCGCTGGCGTTGTTGCTGGCGACCACCACCACCGAAAGCACCACCAAAAATATCACCAAACTGGCTAAAGATGTCTTCCGCACTAAAACCACCACCGCCACCGAAACCACCCTCAAAGGCACTATGACCAGCACGATCATACATGCTGCGTTTTTCGCCATCAGAAAGTACTTCGTAAGCCTCTGCTGCTTCTTTAAACTTTTCTTCCGCCTGAGCGTTATCTGGGTTACGATCTGGATGATACTTCATCGCCAACTTACGATAGGCTTTTTTAATCTCATCATCACTTGCGGTTTTCGAAACGCCTAAAACCTCATAATAATCACGTTTAGCCATGGTTGGCGATGCTCCTCACGGAATTTATTCAAACTTGAAAAAACAAATAGGCTCTGCTGACATTTTATTTCTAAAGTCAACAAAGCCTTAATAGGGCCTGTACAATACGTTTACAAGAGTGATTGTGATAAAAAAAGCGATAAATTTAGAAAACCGCTTTATTTCTAAAGTATCTGGCAATACCTTTCAGCCATGCATTCAACAGAAATAGCCATGCAATCGAGCTAAACACCACACCCACAACCGTCATGGCGGTCACCCAGAGGGCGCTGTTCCAGACAAAAAAGAACAGTGGAATAAACCACAGGGCAGCAAAGAAAGCCATCAGAATAAACAGCAGCACATTACGCATAATCCACAGTGCATGCGCGTGTATCCATACTTCAGCATTATTCGCAGTCGCAACTTTTCGTGCCAGCAGATACGCAAACACTGCAAACACGATTGTAAATAATGCAAGAAACATGAACACATAAGATATCGCCACATAGCGGCGATGCTGCTCAATACTGTCTTGCCCCATGCTCTAGATCACCTCATTCACCGCATTTTGCCAAAACAGTCATGCAATGAAATTCAATTATTTTTTGGTCTTAAAATATAGGTGCTACTATATTAAAATTTTCAATATTTCGCACCTTTATTCACAAAATAATTACGATAGATGTGTTGCTTTCTTGACCTTAAACCACGCCGCATAGAGTGCAGGCAGGAAAAACAGGGTCAACAGGGTGGCTACAATCAAGCCGCCCATAATCGCAACCGCCATCGGACCAAAGAAAATACTGCGTGATAATGGAATCATCGCCAGCACCGCAGCCAGGGCCGTCAACACAATCGGGCGGAAACGGCGCATGGTGGCACCAATCACCGCCTCCCACGGTTCATGCCCCGCCTGAATGTCCTGCTCAATCTGGTCAATCAGGATCAGCGAGTTACGCATGATCATGCCAGACAGGGCAATGGTTCCGAGCATGGCCACGAAACCAAACGGTTTATTGAACAACAACAGGAACGCCACCACCCCAATCAGGCCAAGCGGTGCGGTCAGCAAGACGATGGTCGCGCGAGACATGCTACGCAACTGAATCATCAACAGGGTCATGACCACCGCAAGGAACAGTGGCATACCTGCATTCACAGAATTTTGACCTTTGGCCGACTCCTCAACTGTACCACCCACCTCAAGTAAATAGCCATTTGGTAAATCGGCACGTAGAGTCTGCATCTTTTCCGCCAATTGCTGAACCACTGTTGCAGGTTGTAAATGGGTACGAATATCCGCGCGAACGGTAATCGTCGGTAAACGATTACGATGCCAAATTAAACCTTCTTCAAAACGTGACTCAATTTTTGCTATTTGTGCTAGAGGTACAGTGGTTCCTTTGGTGGTTGGCACGGCTAAATTTGCTAACGAAGCCACTTCGACACGTTCTGACTTATCACCACGTAAACGAATTTCAATGAGTTCACGTTTTTCACGATATTGATTCATCACCGCGCCTGTCACTGAGGCATTGAGGAAATTGGCCAGATCAACACTGGAAACGCCCATTTGACGCGCACGGTCCTGATCAATCTCAATGGCAATAATCTTGCTTGGTTCACCCCAGTCCAGATGTACATTAGTGGTGTTTGGGTCTTCGCTCAGCACTTTAGCCACTTTCTGAGCCTCTGCCCGAACCGTCGCCAAATCTTCACCTGAGACCCGATATTGCAATGGATAACCCACAGGAGGGCCATTTTCCAATAAGGACACACGGGTACGCACCTGAGGCAACAACTGCTTAATTTGTGTCTCTAAAGAACGGCGGATTTCATCACGGTCATCCAGAGAAGAAGCCAAGACCACAAACTGGGCAAAGCTGGCCTGTGGCAATTGTTGATCTAAAGGCAGATAGAAACGTGGTGAACCTGTGCCGACATAAGCGACATAATTATCAATCCCTTTTTGTTTGGATAGGAATTGTTCTACCTTATGTACTGCTTGTTCTGTCGCCGTTAGGGAAGCCCCTTCTTCCAGCTTTAAATCCACTAAAATTTCAGCACGATTCGATGGGGGGAAGAATTGTTGCGGTACCAACTTAAACATCGCAACAGACAACACAAAGATACCCACCGTAATAGCAATTACCGTTTTACGATAGGTAATACAGATTTCCACCACATTACGGAAAGACTGGTAAAACCTGGATTGATAAGGATCGTGATGCGTTCCATGTGCCTCGACCACAGGTTCAGGTTGCTTACGCAGTCGCGCCCATAGGCGCAGATACCATGCCGCTTTCTGCTGTTGTTTGGTGAAGTCTGGCAGTAGCTTCTCACCCAGATAAGGTACAAACAATACCGCCGCAATCCACGACACAATCAGGGCAATGGTGACTACCTGGAAAATAGAACGTGTGTATTCACCTGTTCCTGACTGCGCGGTGGCAATCGGCAGGAAGCCTGCCGCGGTGATCAAGGTACCTGTGAGCATTGGAAAAGCTGTGGTTTGCCATGCAAAACCTGCGGCCTTGAGTCGACTGTAGCCTTGCTCCATTTTGATCGCCATCATTTCCACGGCGATAATGGCATCATCGACCAACAAACCCAGCGCAAGAATCAATGCGCCTAATGAGATTTTATGTAAGCCAACGTCAAATAAACTCATCCCAGCAAAGGTCATTGCTAAAACCAATGGAATCGACAATGCAACAACAAGCCCTGTACGAAAACCGAGTGAGAAGAAACTGACCAATAAAACGATAATGACCGCTTCAGCTAAAACTTTTAAAAACTCTTGAATACTACGTTGTACTGCAACAGGTTGGTCTGAAACTTTTTGCAGTTTCATGCCCAAAGGTAAGCTTTTTTGTAGACTGTTAAATTCGGTTTCTAAATTTTTGCCCAATGCAATGATGTCCCCACCTTTACGCATGGACACCGCAATGCCAATCCCATTTTCGCCCATAAAACGCATACGTGGCTGCGCAGGCTCACTAAAGCCGCGATAGACCTCAGCAACATCACCAAGTTGAATGGTTTTATCACCCACCAATAACGGCATTTTTTTAAGGTCATCGACACTATGTAAGTGTCCGCTAACTCGGATTTGAATACGGTCTGTGCCTGTTTCAAAGAAGCCCGCACCTGCCATGTCATTCTGCTTTTGAATCGCTTCCTGAATGGCTGTGACAGGGACGCCAAGCTGCACCGCCTTGGTATTGGACAGCTCAATCCAGATTTTCTGGTCTTGTAGACCAACAAGATTCACCTTGCTGACATCCTTGACCCGTTGCAATTGTAGTTGCAAACGATCGGCATATTCTTTCATTACCGCATAGTCAAAATCTTTGCCCGTCAGGACATAGATATTGCCGAAGGTATCGCCGAACTCATCATTAAAGAACGGCCCCTGCACACCGCTTGGCAGTTGCGAGCGAATGTCATTGACCTTTTTACGCACGTTATACCAAACATCAGGAATTTCACTGGAACGATAAGAATCCTTGGCGATAAATGTCACCATAGATTCCCCAGGCCGTGAATATGCCCGAATATTTTCATATTGCCCTGTAGTCATCAGTTCTTTTTCAATGCGATCTGTCACCAGAGTTGCAACTTCCTGTGCGGTTGCGCCTGGCCAATAGGTCTGCACCACCATCACTTTAAAGGTAAAAGGTGGGTCTTCGCTCTGTGACAGCTTGGAATAGGACATCACCCCAACAATGCCAAGTAACAGCATAAAATACAGAACAATGCCCTTATTCTTCAGCGCCCATTCTGAAAGGTTAAATTTCATGCTTAACCTCCCGCTTTTACCGTGACTTCACGATTATCACGGTCTACAGGATGAATTTTTTGCTGATCACGCAACAGGTGCACACCACCGACCACAACCCAATCTGAAGCTTTTAGACCTGAAAGAATAGGCACACTGTCACGGCCATAAGTTCCCAAAGTCACAGGAACTTTACGTAAGGTTTGATTGGCATTGACCACCCAGACATAAGCTTGTTGATCATTGGCAGTGACGCTGGATAAAGGCACGCTCAGGACATTGTTTTCATTTGCCACAAAGAACACTCGTGCGCTTTGTCCAAGTTGAATCGTGGACTGTCCCTCAAGCAGGGAGACCTTGACAGTAAATGTACGCGACTGGTCAGCGGCTGGTGAGACCTCACGGACTTTTGCGGCAAAACGTGCTTCTGGCTGAGACCATAAGGTGACCCAGGCAGGCTGCCCGACTTTAATGGTACTGACTGCCTGTTCAGGCACACCAAACACCACCTCACGCTCCCCATCAATCGCCAGTTGATAGGCAGCCTGCCCTGCCGCCACCACCTGTCCTGTTTCAATATTGCGTTGGGTAATCACCCCATTTTTATTGGAGACCAACTGGTTATAGCCTGTTTGGTTAGAGGAAACCTCATAGTTTGAACGGGCCTGTTGCAGTGTTGCCTGTGCCGACTCATACTGGTTTTTAATAGCATCAAATTGTGAACGGCTGACCGCATTGACAGGCAAAAGTTGTTGATAACGCTTATATTCTTCCAATGCAATTTTTGCGGCGGCCTGTGCACTGTCCAGTTGGGCTTTGGCCGCATTCATTTGCAACTGGGCATCTTTCACATCCAGTTTTGCCAACACCTGCCCAACCTTAACCCGATCTCCAACATCGGCATAACGTTCGGTAATCTGGCCCCCGACACGGAATGCCAGTGCGGTCTGCTGTCTGGCCTGCACATCACCTGCATAGCTTTTCTGGTCAATATGGTTGCTACTCGGCTGCGTCACCATGACATAAGGAATTTCCTCAGTTCTGGGCACCTCTTTCTGACATGCGCTGAGGATGACACTACTGACAATGACTAACCCCAATATGATACGATTGATCTGATTCATCTATTTTGCGCTCTTATTCAAATTGATTTTTAGGGCGTGATATGGGCATTATCATAAATTGTTTAATTTTTAATTAATATACTCATGAGTACATTAAATAAAAATTAAATCTAGCAACCTGATTTTTTAATTGAATTAAAAGAGAACGATAACGTGCAGACAACCAGTGGTCGTCCCAAAGATTTAGAAAAAAGAGCCAGAATTTTGCAGGCTGCAAAATCTATTTTTCTAAAAATGGGTTATCACGCCACCAGCATGGACCAGATTGCCAAAGAGGCGGCTGTCACCAAACTCACGGTGTACAACCATTTCTTGACAAGGCCAATCTGTTTACCTGTGCGATTGAGGAGAGCTGTGAGGAGTCCATTCGGGCAAAGCAGTTTGAACTCACACCTGAGTCCGACTTTAGGCAGGCACTATATTTAATGTGTCAGCGTGCCTTAAGCATTATTTACCTGCCTGAAGCGATGAAGCTGGATCGGGTGCTGTTTGAACTTGCCGCTGAACAAAGTCCACTTACACAACAATTTTTTGATGCATCACATAGCCGTATGGGCAATGTCTGGTGTGGTTTTTTTGAGCAGGCCATCACACTCAACTTTATTCAGGCAGATGATCCCCTCAAACAAACCGAACTGATCGTGGCGCTGATGCTCGGCACACGTCATCACAAGGTTTTACTGGGTCTGGATTCGGTGCCAACCACGGTTGAAATTGAGCAGATGATTGAACAGGCCATTGAACTTTTTTTGCTTAAATATCAACCTAAATTTTAAAGAAATTTCACATTTCCTTACGTTCTCCACTTGGAATGTCTGACAATCAGGTTATAGTCAAGACATGAGCAGAGGAGAAGCATAATGACACAACAAATCACTGCGCCATTACGAGAAGATGTTCGTTTACTGGGTAATTTACTGGGCGAAACCTTAAAGCAGCATGCAGGACAGGATTTGTTTAATCAGGTTGAGCAGATTCGTGCCCTGGCCAAGGGTGCCCGTGATGGTCAAATCGAGGCGGAAAAACAGCTCGAACACCTTTTCCTCGGCCTAAAAGATGAAGAAATTTTGCCCCTGACCCGTGCATTTTCATATTTTCTCAACTTTGCCAACATCGCTGAGCAGTACCATGTGGTGCGTAACCGCCGTCAGGCTGAGTTTGACGAGCAGACATCCAGTCCAAACCCACTGACGCATCTCTTTGAAAAATTCAGAACCCAACAGATTAGTGAACAGCACCTGTTCCAGCAGATCTGCGACCTCAACATCGAGCTGGTGCTCACCGCACATCCGACCGAAGTCAGCCGCCGTACCCTGATCCAGAAATATGATGATATTACCGACTGCCTATCACAGCTTGATCAACAGAAACTCACACCGAGAGAACGCCAGCAGACCATTGCCACACTCAAGCAACTGGTGAGTTCAGCCTGGCAAACCGATGAGATTCGCCAGCATCGCCCTACTCCTGTGGATGAAGCGAAATGGGGCTTTGCCACCATTGAACAGAGTTTATGGAATGCAGTTCCAAAATTTATCCGTGAACTGAATGAACTGACCCAGCAACATTGCCAGCAATCCCTGCCTCTGGATATTGCCCCGATTCGTTTTGCCTCATGGATGGGTGGCGACCGTGATGGCAACCCCAATGTTACCCATCAGGTGACACAGGAGGTGTTGTGGCTGTCGCGCTGGCAGGCGGCCGACCTCTATCTACGTGATATTGAAAACCTGCGTTGGGAACTGTCGATTCAAACCTGTTCAGATGAACTCACTCAAGCATTAGGTTATGAACACCCTGAACCCTATCGTGAATATTTAAGAGCCACACGTGAAAAACTCAAAGCTACTCGTCACTGG
The DNA here is from genome assembly GCF_000368305.1 of Acinetobacter sp. CIP 102129. Classification (NCBI taxonomy): domain Bacteria; kingdom Pseudomonadati; phylum Pseudomonadota; class Gammaproteobacteria; order Moraxellales; family Moraxellaceae; genus Acinetobacter; species Acinetobacter sp. CIP 102129. The sequence goes on along the minus strand of NZ_KB849340.1, from coordinate 77,971 downwards.
CTGACACAACGTTTACATGGACTGGATGCGGATGACAGTCAAATCATCAAGACTAAAGATGAACTATTACAGCCTTTATTGCTGTGCTATCGCTCCCTGATTGACAGCAATCTAGCTGAAATTGCCAATGGCCAGTTGCTGGATTTCATTTACCGTGTCAACTGTTTTGGCATAGAACTGCTGAAACTGGATATCCGCCAGGAATCAGGTCGACATCGTCAAGCCATTTCAGCGATTACTGAATATCTAGGTCTAGGCAATTTTGAATCGTGGACGGAACAGGCTCGTCAAAATTTCCTGATCCAAGAGCTGCAGAGCAAACGTCCTTTACTCCCTAAATATCTGAATGAACCAGAGGGCAGCCTGATTCGGCATCCAGATGTGCTGGAAGTGTTTGCCACCATGCGTACCCTGGCTGAACAACCAGCTGAGAGCTTGGGTGCCTATATTATTTCGATGGCAGAATATCCAAGCGACGTCTTAGCTGTTTTACTCTTACAAAAAGAAGCTGGGATTCAGCATCCGCTTCGTGTGGTGCCTTTATTTGAAACATTAAAGGACCTGGATGGCGCAGCCAAAACCATGAACACCCTGTTTAATGTGCATTGGTACAAACAGCATATTCAGGGTAAACATGAAGTGATGATTGGCTATTCAGACTCAGCCAAGGACGCGGGCTTTATGTCGGCCAACTGGGCGCAATATCGCGCTCAGGAGGAACTGACCGCGATTGCCAAAAATCATGGCGTACAACTGACCCTGTTCCACGGACGTGGTGGTTCGATCAGCCGTGGCGGCGCACCGACCCAGCAAGCCTTATTTTCCCAGCCACCAGGTTCAATCTCTGGAGCAATTCGTGTTACTGAACAGGGTGAAATGATTCGCTTTAAATTTGGTTTAGAAGGCATCGCGCTACAAAATTTGGAAATCTATACAGCGGCAACATTAGAAGCAACACTACTACCACCGCCAGAGCCAAAGAAAGAATGGCGAGACTTAATGAATCAAATGACTGATTTATCGGTACAGGTTTATCGACAAACTGTGCGTGAAAATCCAAATTTTGTCAGCTACCTGCGTACCGTTACCCCTGAACTGGAGCTACAAATGTTACCGCTCGGTTCACGTCCAGCCAAGCGCAAGGTTAGCGGTGGCATTGAATCACTACGCGCCATTCCGTGGGTGTTTGCCTGGACCCAGATTCGCCTGATGCTGCCTGCATGGCTGGGTACAGGCACGGCGATCAATCAGGTACATGGACAACACCAAAACACCTTAAATGAAATGCTTGAACAGTGGCCGTATTTCCAAACTTTAATTGATATGCTGGAAATGGTTTTATCCAAATCTGATGCAGATATTGCGTTGTACTATGAATCTCATCTCACCCAAGATCAGGACTTAAAAGTTCTAGGGATTGAGCTACGCCAACGCCTGCAAAATGCGGTGGATACCCTGCTGAGTCTAAAAGGTGAGTCTAAGCTTTTAAGTAATAATGAAGTGCTGGACCAGTCCATGCAGGTGCGTAAACCATATTTATTGCCATTGCATTTATTACAGGCAGAATTGATGAAGCGTCGTCGTCTGTATCTGGCACAGCACCAAACTGAACATAGCCCTGTCGATCATGCCTTGATGGTCAGTATTGCTGGGATTGCGGCAGGGTTAAGAAATACAGGTTAATCATTTAAGCTGGCGCGGCACCTGTAAAGTCACTTGCAGATGCCGCATGTCTATTCAGTCATTTTTTATTGCTAAAAACCCATCTTTTTTATTTGTTGAGTGAAATAGTCAACTTTGTGTAAATCCACAATGAATATGGGTGCTTAGCTTTAAATTTATTTTACCAAATGATAAAAATAAGTATTTAAAACCACGATATTGCAGCCATTGCCCAACATGACCAGATGAAAGTTGCAGATCAGGCAGAGTATCATAGCGGCTGATTTATCTGATCAAGAGTTTATCTATGTCAAGTTGGTTTCCAAAATGGCAGCCGTATCAGGGAAAGATTGATCATCGCCCTGTTGCGACAAACGAATATTTACCGCCCTTACAAAGTGCGGTGCTCGGGGTTCAACACGCATTTGCAATGTTTGGCGCAACCGTACTTGCCCCATTGCTGATGGGATTCAATCCCAACCTTGCCATTTTAATGTCAGGGATTTGTACCATTATCTTCTTTCTGATCACAGGTGGACGTGTTCCAAGTTACCTAGGTTCAAGCTTTGCCTTTATTGGTGTGGTGGCGGCCGCAACAGGTCATGTTACAGGTTCGGGGGCAAATCCAAACCTTGCGATTGCACTCGGCGGCATTGTTGCCTGTGGTATTTTCTATGCCCTGATTGGCGTTGCCGTGATGCTCACAGGCACGCGCTGGATTGAAAAACTGATGCCACCTGTGGTGACAGGCGCAATCGTGATGATCATTGGTCTCAACCTTGCCCCTGTGACCATCAAGGGTGTGGCGGGACAGCCTTTTGAAATGTGGATGGCACTGATTACAGTACTGTGTATGGGTATTATCGCAGTTTTCACCAAAGGTCTGCTACAACGTTTACTTTTATTGGTGGGCTTGTTGATTGCCTACGGACTGTATGCCGTTGCAACCAATGTGCTCGGCTTTGGCAAAGCCATTGATTTTTCTCAGATTGCAGCCGCGCCATGGTTCGGTATTCCAAGCTTCTCACATCCAGCGTTTGACATGAATGCAATTCTGATTATTGCCCCTGTGGCACTGATTCTGGTTGCCGAGAATTTAGGCCATATCAAGGCAGTGGGAGCGATGACAGGCGAAAACCTGACCCCACAATTGGGCAAGGCCTTTGTTGCCGATGGTTTAGCCACCACCCTGTCAGGTAGTGTCGGTGCGCCTGGCATGACCACCTATGGTGAAAATATTGGAGTGATGGCCGTTACCCGTGTCTATTCAACCATTGTGTTTGTAATCGCTGGTGTGTTCGCCATTTTTCTGGGGCTTTCACCAAAGTTTGGCGCGGTGATTAGCACCATTCCAACAGCGGTTCTGACAGGTGCCTCCATCGTGGTGTTTGGCTTGATCACCATTGCTGGAGCGAAAATCTGGATCGAAAACAAGGTTGACTTCTCCAACAATAAAAACTTGATTGTGGCTTCAGTGACCATTATTTTAGGTGCAGGCAATTTTGAACTGCTATTTGGCAACTTTAATCTGGGTGGGATTGGCACAGCAACGTTTGCAGCGATTTTCCTGAATTTGTTGTTTAGCTTAAAAGATAAAAACTAAAATCGTGGGCAGCTTAGGCTGCCTTTTTTATTTATTCTTGGCTTTCCTGCTTATATTTTTCTTCCAGTACATTACTGATAATACTTTCAATCATCCAAACTCGATACAGGCTATTAAACACATAGCTTTGCCCATCAATCCGTAATTCCAGTACAGGAAAGTCGGGTTGGTGCTTCTGCTGGCATAGCTCATCATTCTGTTTTAATAAGACCTCAACATCCTGTTCGGTGACCTGCTCAATCTGCAAGCGCTTTTGCATCCGCTGAAAATGCGCCTTAAAGGATAAATCCTTGCCTCGTGTCCATACGCTTTCCAAAATCTGGTGGATCACATCCACCTGCTGTTCCTCTGCAACACTGTAAAACAGCTTCGCCATTTCATAGGTGGCTTCTTTGGTTGGACGACAGAATGGGGTGAATGCCACCTGTGTACGTTTGGAAACACGAGTCGCGAGACTCCAGTCAAACCAGTCTCGCCCATGATAGCTCAGCGGATAAACGCTCAATTGAATATTATAATAATTGGCCAGCTCTTCCTTGATATAGGCCAGCAACAGCCAGCTCATCGGGTCTTCAAGCGCAATATACAAATCCAGCTCTGGTTGCAATGCCTGAACTTCTGCCAGTGCCTCACCATCATTGATCAGATGTTCACGCCATTCAATATGGTTGATCAGGAAAATTGGATTGCCCGTCAGCAGTTTTTGCTGTTTAAGACGGCGGGTTAGACGCAGCAAATCATCTACAGCCTGATATTTACGTTCGCCAAATTCGAAATAGCTGGCGGCTACAGGTACATCTTTAAAGATACGCTCAGGATAATCCTGTGGCGCCTGATGCTGGCTTGCCATGGCATACAGGGTACGCAACTTTCCATATTGCTGCTGCCACAGCATATGAAACACATCTTCAAGCAAATGCAGGAAATTTTGTTCTCGTAATGGGGTATTTCTTAAAATTGTCTCAGCCTGCTGTAAAGCTTCTGCACTAGGAATCTCTGGGGTGTCATCAAAACCAAAACGGTGCTGTTTGGCGAGGATTTTTGCATCATTTAGACAGTAACTTTGCCAATCCTGTCTGGACATGCCATTCGGGGGTTCTGCATCCTGTCTTGAGATAATGACTTTTAGGGGTTTGAGTTCATCACTCAAGATCTCATTGAGTTGATCAAGCTGCTGCACTGCCAGATAGCTATAAACATCATCCAAACGGAGGTAAATCGTTAAACCCTGTTCCGTGGGTAACACCGCCTGACGAGAGGGTTTTTGATAGAACCAACTCGATCGGATGGGATCAAACCAACGACGTAACAAAGACATGTCAATCGCCTCTAAGCGTAATGAATTTATAGAAAAGTAGATTATATTCTCAAGTTTACTGGCAAATGAGAATCAAGTGTATTCAGTATCTTATATTATAAAATGAGAAAAAAGTCCCTTTTTTATCAAAAGGGACTGAATGGGCTTACAAAACTCGTACCGCACCTTTTGCGGCACTGGTTGAATGCATCGCATAAATCTTCAAGGATTTAGACACTTTACGTTTACGCTCTTCCACTGGATGCCAACCTTTGGCTTCCTGTGCCGTACGACGGTGTGCCATCGTTGCATCATCAACATCAAGGTGAATGCTACGATTCGGAATATCAATTTGGATGGTATCACCATCTTCAACCAGACCAATTGCACCACCTTCCGCTGCTTCTGGAGACACGTGACCAATGGATAAACCTGAAGAACCACCAGAGAAGCGACCATCGGTAATCAAGGCACAGTCCTTACCCAAACCTTTCGACTTCAAGTAACTGGTTGGGTACAACATTTCCTGCATGCCTGGACCACCACGTGGGCCTTCATAACGAATGACAACGATGTCACCTGCCACGATCTTATGATCTAAAATCGCTTCAACCGCTGAATCTTGGCTTTCAAACACGCGAGCCGTTCCCGTGAATTTAAGAATCGAATCATCCACACCCGCAGTTTTCACGATACAACCATCTAAAGCAATGTTGCCGTAAAGGACTGCCAAGCCACCATCTTTAGAGAAAGCATGTTCAGCATTACGAATCACACCTTTCTCACGGTCACCATCCAAAGTTGAATAATAACGGTTTTGTGAAAATGCCACTTGAGTTGGAACACCACCCGGTGATGAGCGATAGAACTCATAAACATCTGCATCTTCAGTGCGGATAATATCCCACTTGTCTAAAGCATCTTTGAGAGTAGGTTCATGTACCGTTGGGCAAGAGGTGTTCAGTAAGTGAGCACGATCGAGTTCACCCAAGATCGCCATGATACCCCCAGCACGGTGTACATCTTCCATATGCACATCCGACTTTGCAGGTGCAACTTTAGACAATACAGGTACTTTACGAGATAAATTGTCGATATCATCCATAGTGAAATCAACTTCTGCTTCATGTGCAGCAGCAAGCAAATGCAATACGGTATTGGTAGAACCACCCATTGCAATATCCAAAGTCATCGCATTTTCAAATGCTGCTTTGGTTGCAATTGAACGTGGCAGAATGCTGTCATCATTTTGTTCATAATAACGCTTCGCAAGTTCAACGACTAAACGACCTGCTTTTAGGAATAGTTTTTTGCGGTTAGCGTGAGTTGCAACAATAGAACCATTACCCGGCAATGATAAACCCAAAGCTTCAGTTAAACAGTTCATTGAGTTTGCAGTAAACATACCCGAACATGAACCACACGTTGGACATGCCGAACGCTCAAATGCTGCAACTTCTTCATCGGTATAGCTTTCATCTGCTGCAACGACCATGGCATCAACTAAGTCGATTGCCTTTTCATCACCACGGAATTTGACTTTACCCGCTTCCATAGGACCGCCAGATACGAACACCACTGGGATATTCAAGCGCATTGCAGCCATCAGCATTCCTGGTGTGATCTTGTCACAGTTCGAGATACACACCATTGCATCGGCACAATGTGCATTCACCATGTATTCTACAGAATCGGCAATTAAATCACGTGATGGTAGTGAATACAGCATCCCGTCATGACCCATGGCAATTCCGTCATCAACGGCAATGGTATTAAATTCTTTTGCGACACCACCAGAAGCTTCAATTTCTCGTGCAACCAGTTGCCCTAAATCTTTAAGATGCACATGTCCAGGAACAAATTGGGTAAATGAATTGACCACCGCAATAATTGGTTTGCCAAAATCTTCATCTTTCATACCTGTCGCACGCCATAAACCGCGCGCGCCAGCCATATTTCTTCCATGTGTTGATGTTTTCGAACGATAATCAGGCATTTTTGATTCCCAACAAGTTTGTGCTCGAGAAGAATAGAACATTCTCTCTGGCGAAATGATACTGAGCTGTTTCCATCATACTACAAGTTATCGTTTAACTGATGACCAACAGGCCTATCTTTTTTACACAAATGCAATTCAGCCCGTGAATTAGGGACTCGTCACGTTTTCGCTTATAATTTGCGATAAGTTTTATTTGGATTCCATTTGTGAAAATCATTTTTGCTGGTACGCCTGAATTTGCGGCAACCGCATTGGCGGCATTATTAAAAACATCACACCAGATCATTGCGGTTTATACCCAGCCTGACCGTAAATCAGGACGTGGACAAAAATTAACACCATCGCCTGTTAAACAATTGGCACTTGAACACAATTTACCTGTCTATCAACCTTTGAATTTTAAAGCGTCTACTGAAGAAGGTTTGGCAGCTCGACAAGAACTTGCTGCTCTAGGCGCTGATGTCATGGTGGTTGCAGCCTATGGTTTAATCTTACCGCAAGCGGTTTTAGATACCCCTAAATATGGTTGTTTAAACATTCACGGTTCTCTATTACCTCGTTGGCGTGGAGCAGCTCCGATTCAACGTGCAATCGCAACAGGAGATGCTGAAACAGGTATCACCATCATGCAAATGGCAGCAGGTTTGGACACAGGCGATATGATGTACAAAACCTATTGCCCAATTACTGCAGAAGATACCTCTGCAACCTTGCATGACAAGTTGGCGCTTCAAGGTGCTGAAGCGATTTGTGCCGTGCTTGAGTCAGAGCAAAGCTTGCAGGATTTTATCGAAAAACGTGAAGTTCAAGATGAATCCCTCACGGTTTATGCACATAAATTAGTGAAATCAGAAGCACGAATTGATTGGACACAAACTGCAATCCAAATCGACCGCAATATTCGAGCGTTCAATCCTTGGCCTGTGGCTTTTATTCAATTGGATGAAAATAATGCTTTACGTGTTTGGAGTTCAATGCTCTCTGAACACAACAAGGCAGATGCACAAGTCGGTGAAATTCTTGCAATTGATAAACAAGGCGTACATGTTGCCTGTGGCGACAATACCACGGTGTGCCTCACCAGTCTGCAATGGCCAGGTGGCAAGGCCCTAAATCCTGTACAAATTGCCCAAACTCAAAAATTACATCTTGGACAAATTCTCCCATGAGCCAATCGAATCAATCATCTGCAAAAAATTTGAATCTGCGCGCACAAGTGGTCAAAACACTTTTGGCGGTTCAAAACGGGCAATCTTTGGCTTCTGTTTTAAATCAACATATCAATATTGTTTCTGAACGTGACCGTGGTTTATATCACGAACTTACTTTAGGTTGTTTACGCCAATGGTTTTCTTTAAAAGCAATTACCTTACCCTTACTTACGAAGCCATTGGACAATGAAGCGCTAGAAAGTTGTTTATATCTAGGTTTATATCAAATTTTATGTACGCGTATTCCTTTACATGCTGCGATTTCAGAAACGGTAAATGCGGCTAAGCAACTCGGTTTCGAACCCATGAGTGGCGTGGTCAATGCAATTCTGCGTCGTGTTTCACGTGAAACAGCTGAATTTCAAACAGCGTTGAATAATACGCATGGTTTACCAAGCTGGTTATTCAAGCGACTCAAAAAAGATTGGCCTGAGCAAGCAGAAACTCTATGCCAAGCCTTAAAACAAGTGGCCCCTCTGACCCTGCGTGTCAATGAACGTCAAATCAGTCGTGATGAGTATCTTGATATTTTAGATGAAGAACAGATTGACGCCCGTCCTTGCACGCTTTCAGATGTGGGTATTGTTCTGGAACAAACAGGCAATATTACCCATTTACCAGGTTTTGAAGAAGGTGGTTTTTCTGTTCAAGATGAACATGCCCAATTGTGCGCGATGCTTTTACCCAATTTAGATAACCAAGTGGTTGTCGATGCCTGTGCTGCGCCAGGCGGTAAAGCTGCGCATATTCTTGAGCGATTTAACCCGAAAAAACTGATTGCGCTGGATCATGATGCCAAACGTTTACTGCGAGTTTCTGAAAATTTAGAACGTCTTGTATTAGATCAACATAATGTTGAGATCGTGACAGCTGATGCAACCACTTGGCAGGCACCAGAACCCGTTGATTGTATCGTGCTGGATGCGCCTTGTTCTGCAACAGGTGTGATTCGTCGCCACCCCGATATTCGCCTGCTCAGACAATCGACTGATATCGCACAGACAGTTGAATTACAAAAACAGATTCTTCAACAGATGTGGCAACAGCTCAAAGTTGGTGGAACGCTGTTGTATATCACCTGCTCCATTCTAAAAGCTGAGAATGAACAGCAAATGGCTGCATTCTTTGCGGAACATGCAGATGCAGAGGAAATCAAAATCGAAGCCAATTGGGGCATTGAACAGACCTACGGTCGTCAATTATTACCAACTGCACAATCAGGTGATGGTTTCTACTATTGTCAGATTAAGAAATTAGGCTAATAAAAAAGCAGGCTTCAAAGCCTGCTTTTTTTGTTGATTTAATTCAAACAATTTAAATGGTTACGATTGCTGCTATTTCGCAGCATTTTCATCATAAAAAGCAAACAGGCTTTAACCTAATTATTTCAGGAAATCAGTTAATTTGGGTAGCTCAAATACAATTATAATGGGTATTTTAAATGGCGATTCTGTCTAAACTCACCGATACACTGGCAATTAAAACAATTGAAGCCTATCAGCAACACCTCTCACCCATAAAGGGATTTAAATGCGCCGCGGGTCAGCTTTATGGTGGCACGACCTGTTCAGGTGCAGTCAAAAATATTGTTCAGAAACAGGGACTGATTTCAGGCCTGCCTGCGATCTACCGACAATTTTCCAGTTGCCATCAGGCTGCCAAAACCCTTGCTACATATCCCACCCAGCCCATGAATGCTTTCTGTTGCTGTGTCCTGCCGATTCCCTTGTAAATCTCCACCTGATTTGAATTCGTATAAAAAACAGCCCTACATTGAGGGCTGTTTTTTTACTCATTTACTAAAGCGTATGCTGGTCTTTTACATCTTCCAGAACATCATCTGCTTCTTCTGGATGCTTCATCAGATGCAGAATGGAAAAAGCCAGCCCACCCCAAATAAAACCCATTGAAACAATCATCATAATAATAGCGGAAGTATTCATTCTAGACTCCTAGCGATCTTTCATCTTGCTGAGCACCATTGCAACCACAGCACAGAAAATCACACTGCCCCATCCAAAGATGCCCAGTAAACTCATACTGTAGGTATCGTAACCATTTTTCACCAGATTAAATACCGTCATGCTTAAGGTGGTGAGCAGGATCAGTGAGGTAATCACGGTGAGGGTAAAATCCCATCCCTTGCCGAGTTGAATCGTTGAAATACGGTTGACATGGTCACGAAGCTCAAGCAGGGCTGAACGTTTAAACCACGCAATACTGATAATTGAAATCAATGCACCACCAATAATTCCAATGTTATTGATGAAGTGATCGACGATATCCACCAGTTTAATCGCATTCACACTTGAGAATAAGATCACTGAAACCAGTGCACTGCCCCCACCAATGATGGTTACTGCTTTCTTACGGCCCCATTTCAACTTGTCCTGCATTGCCGCAATTGGCACTTCCAGAATACTGACCATGGAAGAAATACCCGCCACAAACAGTGAGGAGAAGAACAATAGACCAAATAGGTCAGCACCCGCACCCAGACTTGAAATGATTTTTGGGAATGCAATAAATGCAAGGCCAATACCACCACTGACCACATCCTGCACTTCCTTGCCTGCGGTATGCGCCATAAAACCCAATGCCGCAAAAATACCAATACCCGCCAGAATTTCAGTTGACGCATTGGCAAAGCCAACGATTAAGCCAGAACCTGTCAAATTGGTTTTAGGCTTGAGATAGGAGGCATAGGTCACCATGATCCCGAAACCAACGGATAGAGAGAAGAATGTATGGCCATACGCCGCCAGCCACACTTTATAGTCCATCATCGCAGACCAGTTCGGAGTAAAGAATGCGTTTAAGCCCTCAACCGCACCAGGCAAGCGTAGTGACTGAATCACAAGGATGGTGAACAGTACGAACAGCAATGGCATGAAAATCTTGTTGGATAATTCAACGCCCTTTTTCACACCACCATATAGAATGACCAAGGTCAGCGCCCAGATTCCCACAATTGGCCAAAACAGGTGACTGACAAACTGAAAATCAAAACCCGTTGCCTTTGAAGTCTGTAAATAAGTATTGAAGAAGAAACTTTCTGGATCACTGCCCCACGCCTGACCGACTGAGAAATAGATATAACTTCCCGCCCAGGTCAGGACGCTGGCATAGTACAAACCAATAATGATACAGACACACACCTGCCACCAGCCAAGCGTCTCGCCGCCTTTAAACAGGGCACGGTAGGCTTTGGGTGGTGAATTACGCGCACGATGACCAGTTGCATAATCCAAGAATAAAAGAGGTAAACCAGCTGTAATCAGTGCGAGTAAATAGGGGATAAGAAACGCACCACCACCATTTTCGTAGGCAACATAAGGAAAACGCCAAATATTACCCAAACCTACAGCCGAACCAACGGCTGCAATAATAAAACCAGATCGTGATGTCCAGTTTTCACGAGAATCTGCCATATGACACCTAAATATATACCGCTGGCATTTTTCATACTGCGTTAGGTTTTATTATCCAACAGACATGAAAAGTGCCATAAAAATCCTGTTTTGCTTGCATGAAATTTCAACCTTGTGGGCCTCTCATTTTCATGAACAAACAAGCAAAAACCAAACCATCTTCCTTAAAGATTGGATTTTGTTTTTCTGCTTTTTAATAGCCGAACAATACCTGTTTTTATTTCTTTTTACTGTAATTTCTGTCTGAAAAATTATGTTTTTTAAATAATTGATTATTTTTCAACTGAATGTTATTTTAACCGTATAGTCAAATTATTGCCGTCCAGCATATAAAATATTCAAGTAAAATCCTCTTCCACCTACGCCTTTTGCATTTGTCCTTTTTATTTCCTTTTTAAAAAATTAAATTTAGATTACTGCATATTTTTCTGGATCACTATATGATTCGCCCAATCTTAGATGAATTCACAACAATTCATTACTTTTTTAGCGACTTAATTAGGAAAATTCAATGAAAGTATTAAAATTATCACTGCTTGCTCTAGGAATGGGCTTAAGCGGTTTGGCACAGGCAGATGTCATTGGTGTCAAGGGTGACCTAAGTTACTGGGCTTACGATGGTCAGGCCAACATGGCTGCCCAGACAGCGGCAAGTGATCAGGACCTTGAGCGTAAAGGTGCAGCCCAACTATCACTGGCAATCGAGCATCCTGTTCCACTTATTCCCAATGCCAAAATTCGCTATGTAAATTTAAAAACCCAAACTGAAAATGAAGTTGCTGGACAACCAGTCTATGACATTAACATGGATCATGCAGACTTCATTCTATACTATGAAATTCTGGATAATATCGTAAATGCAGATGTTGGTGTGGGTGCAACCACCCTGAACGGTCATGTCACCACTCTTGCTCTCAGCAAAACAGATATTGATAAGACAGTTCCTGTGATCTATGCAACAGCAGGTGCAAAACTTCCATTTACAGGTTTAAGTGCCAAGGGCGAAGTGCTGTATAGCAACTTCAATGATGCCAAGATCACCGATGCCCAGGCAGAACTACAGTACAACTTTATCGATAACCTACTGGTTGATGTGGGCTTAAAGGCAGGTTACCGTATTCTGGACATTAAATTGGACGACTACGAAAAAAATGACCTTAAATTTAATTTCAAGGGTCCTTATATTGGCTTAGATATCCATTTCTAAATATCAAGCCAGATTAAAAAGCGGAATCAAGTGATTCCGTTTTTTATATCTAAAACTATAGCTGAATACTTAATTTATCATCACACCTAAAACTATAGGAAATGAGGTTTTACAGATGTTTCCATGTGCTAATATTTTTAGAATTTAGCTATATAGATTCCTAAACCTCAATGTAAGCCGAAACCTACAACAATCGCAGAGATTGGCGAATATACCCATCTGGAGATTTTCACTATCATATAAAACATAGAGAGACAGGAAGTCTCATTCAAAACAACAAGATGCACAGGATGTGGTTGCTTATAGGAAATAAACGACAATAAACTGAATATAAAAGAAGCCCTGTCAGGATGATCGGGCTTCTTTTTTTTATTATTCTCACCCTGTAACAGAATTTGACAGGGTATCCATCGAGATACAATTCGCCGATGAAAACCCTACACTTTTCCTGCTTTTGCATTTTTAACCTAGAAATCAAATAATATTGAGGAATTTCACAATCTTCTTTGTTTATACTTTTCTGTATTTTCTTTTCGCATAAAAAAACACCCTCTCTGCTTTTGCGGAGGGGGTGTTTAGTATTTAAAAGCTGGCGATGACTTACTCTCACATGGCAAACGCCACACTACCATCAGCGCGAAGAGGTTTCACTTCTGAGTTCGGGAAGGGATCAGGTGGTTCACTCTTGCTATTGTCGCCAGCAAACTGTTGTGGTGTTTTGGGGTCTTATTGATCATGTTGTGTTTTCACTTCATGTCTGCCTTACTTACGAACCAAAGAGTTATTAACGGATTAGATATTGAGTCTAACTTTGTGTTCAGCATTTTAACTAGTTTTCACACTAAATCAAGTTGTGTATTGAATTTATCTTGAATACAACAACTGTTTGGGTGTTGTATAGTCAAGCCTCACGAGCAATTAGTATTGGTCAGCTTCACACGTCACCGTGCTTCCACACCCAACCTATCAACGTCCTGGTCTCGAACGGCTCTTTAGAGGAATAAATTCCTAGGGAAATCTTATCTTGAGGTAGGCTTCCCGCTTAGATGCTTTCAGCGGTTATCCCTTCCGAACATAGCTACCCGGCGATGCCACTGGCGT
>NZ_KB849340.1:0-58648 GCF_000368305.1 Acinetobacter sp. CIP 102129 | reverse complement strand
TCTACCATTCAATCAATGATAATATATCGATCAATCAATCAGTAAAAATCCACACAAGTTGTTCTTCTATTCTCTTAATGATCTTCTCACCGCTTCGTCAGCGATAAGTAAACGCAATGAATATCTAGCAACTTAACCGTTAAAGCTAAGTTCTTTTGCTTCATTGCGTTGGGATGTATGCATTATAGGAGATTTTTTTTGGTGCGCAAGTGTTTTCAAAGCACTGTTTTATTGAGTGTTGTTTTTTTACTCATAAAAATGTTTATATTTACCGCTATTTTATTTCATTTATATGAAAATAAAGCAGAAATATTTTATTTATATTTCTGTTTTGCTTTTTACTTTTTGTGTTTTATCTGAACACTGATAATTTTAATTGGTTGTTTTGGTACATTCTGGTGCATTCCATAGTTTCCAGTAGGTACTTTTACAATTTTATCGACAATGTCCATTCCCTTGGTGACTTTACCAAATACCGCATAACCTGCATCCATCGTTGAACGGTTGAGGAAGTTATTGTCAGCGACATTAATAAAGAACTGGCTTGTTGCAGAATTGGGATCACTGGTACGTGCCATTGCCAAAGTACCACGATTATTTTTCAGGCCATTACTCGCTTCATTTACAATAGGGGCCTTTGTGGTCTTCTCAATCATGTTTACATCCATGCCGCCACCCTGAATCATGAAACCTGGAATAACGCGATGAAAAATTGTTCCTGAATAGAAGTTACTCTTCACATAATTTTCAAAGTTCTTTGCTGATATAGGTGCTTGATCATCATATAGCTCTATTTCAATCGTCCCCATACTGGTTTTCATATCGACCAGCGTATTTGCAAATAAAGAACCACTTGCCAGAATTAGACTTGTTGCAATGAACAGCTTTTTCATAATTGCTTTTCTCGACCTGTAAAATAGATTTGTTGTAGCCCATCATCTTATGTTTTGCAAATCCATTTTTGCTATTTTTATTTGTTGTCTACAATAAAACACCCATGTTCCACGTGGAACATGGGTTCATACATGAATTAACTATGCTTATCCCAAAACTTTCTGAAGTTTTTCGCAATCTCGATGGTGTTGCGTTTTGCCTTGCTGGAAATTGGCGTGATGTTGATAAAGCCATGACTCTGGTCTGGGTAGTCCACATACTGGACCTTGACGCCATTCTGTCTGAGTTTGTGGCTATAAATCTCACCTTCATCATGCAGCAAGTCATGTCCAGCAGTAAGGACATAGGCAGGCGCCAGTTTTTTAAGATTGCCATAGGTGGGAGAAACAAGGGGATTATCCAAAGCAACATTGTGCTGGGTTGCATAGTATTCGGTCACGTAATCGACATCCTTACTGGTAAGGACCAAGCCCTGACCATAGGCATAGAAAGATGGGTGACGACTTTTGAAGTCAACCGTAGGATAGATGAGTAATTGTGCCTGTGGTGCATAGGATTTTCCAGCAGCGTGCTGTGCAACCACGGTACTGATATTACCTCCTGCGCTGTCGCCCGCCACAGCAATACGGTTTTTATAAATTTTAAGTTGACGGCGGTTCTGGTAAGCCCACGCCAAGGCGTCCTCACAGGATTGAATCAATTGTTGTGGTGATGCCTCAGGGGCAAGGGGATAGTCAATACTGAGCACTTGTACTTTTGCATACTTGGCAATAAGGCGACAGACTTCATCATGGGTATCCAAGCCACCCACCACAAACCCACCTCCATGATAGTAGACAATCATTGGGAGTTTTCTATTGGGTGCGGGATGGTAGTGTCTCGCAAATACGGTTCCGCTTTGTAAAGGTAGGCGGATATCTTCAACAGATTCAATAGAGGTTGGTTTATTTAGGATCGCAAGCATTTGTGCATCGAACTGTCGTCTTGATTCAATCGGATCATCACCAATAAAGCCTATACGTCCCTGCTTGATCTGAGCGGCCACAATACATTTGGTAAATGCGTCCAGGTCTGGATATTGGTAAGGGTATCCTAAAATCTTGGCTATCGACTCTTGTACAATCTTGGGCAGCTTATCAAGTGCTCGTGCAGCAGGACCTTGTCTTTTATCTAAAAGTGTTTGAATTTTCTGAGGTAATGCTGACACGTTTTTCCCCTGTTCCGCTCTGTCCATTGTTCTTGTCCTCTTTGACTATATGCCTGAATAAAGTCATAGATCAAGATCAAGCATTTAAAAAATATCTTGTAAACTAAAGGTCATATCTGAAAAAGTCATTAACCATTTTGCTTATCTATACCTGCTTTTTATGTCAATAAAAGTGATTTGCTTCATATATTTTCCCTCAATAACATCGAATACAAACTTTTTGTCTGTAGGGCAACATCATTGCGGTTTTGCCTATCAAGGCTTAGTATTGATTTGTTTGTCTCCTCTAATAGGAAACACTTTAAATTGCAATTATTGCTGAATAAACACCCTGGATTAAGATAAAATGTTGCACATCTTACAACAATCATAATAAACACGGATACCTTAAAATCCATTCAGGTCTTTGTCTGCCTTGCCCATCATACCCATAACCAGTACTGGACCCTGTGTGATACAGATCAGCAACCACAAAATTATCCATAAAATGTTACGTTTAAAAGTAATGATGTGATTGCGCTGTATCAAATGTGTCTCAAAGCAGTCAAATGTGTCTCAAAGCAGGAAGGCATTACCATGTTACCAACGCTATTGGTGCGTCAGGATATTGCACAGCAACGTTTGCAAAAGTTATTTACAGATTTTTCTGCACCTGACCTAACCTTGTGGTTAGTCTATGCATCAAGGCAACATTTACCGAAAATCACACAAGAATTTATTGCTTTCTTGATTGAAAACCTGAATTTTTACTTAAATCAGCATAATTAAAAGATTTAAATGAACCTGAACGCTTGAATTTTGTCGTGTTGCCCATACCTCATCCGTATCTATGAATGACCAATATGTGGCAGTTCAGGTTTAACCCGATGAGCACTTATGCCAAAAGGACTGTACATGTTTGAGAACTTTTTTAAACGGAGATCATCAATGGCTAATGAGCACAATGAGCAAGCTCAAGACATTCAAAATGAGCAACAAACTGAACAAAATCAAGCTGAAAGTGTAGAGCAGGCAAACGAGCTTAGCGTTGAAGATTTACAGGCTCAGATTAGCAAGCTTGAAGAAAGCCTGAAACTTGAAAAGGTGCGTACCGCAAATGCTGTGTATGAAGCACAAAAAAGTGTGGAGCGTATCCAGCGTGAATCGGAAAAGCACAAAGATACGGTGCTGGAAAAGTTTGCAAAACAGTTGTTGGATTCTGTCGACAACCTTGAACGTGCGATTGAGGCGGCTGGTGAAGAACAGACACCTGTGCTCGAAGGCGTTAAACTGACCCTGAAATCGCTTTTGACCACACTGGAAAAATTTGGCGTGGTTGAGGCGAATACCCAAAATGGCTTCAATGCCGACTTACACCAAGCGGTAGGTATCGATCCAAATGCCAAGGCCAATGAGATTGGTACAGTGTTGCAGAAAGGGTATACCCTGAATGGACGTTTACTCCGCCCAGCGATGGTGATGGTGGGTCAATAATCCACAGAGCAAAGTATTTATTTGCTCAAAAATGTAGAATTTTGAAAGTTTTTTGATTTTTTTTCATAAAAATGCTTGAAAAAAACCAATTGACTCTCATATCAAATAACAAGCAAAACATTGCAACAAAATTTTAGAGGAACACACCAAATGGCGAAAATTATTGGTATTGACTTAGGTACTACCAACTCATGTGTTGCTGTACTTGAAGGCGATAAAGTAAAAGTAATCGAAAACGCTGAAGGCGCACGTACAACTCCATCGATCATCGCTTATAAAGATGGCGAGATCTTAGTGGGTCAAAGTGCTAAGCGTCAGGCTGTAACCAACCCGAAAAATACATTATTCGCGATTAAGCGTTTAATCGGTCGTCGTTATGAAGACCAAGCGGTACAAAAAGATATCGGTCTTGTACCTTACAAAATCATCAAAGCAGACAATGGCGATGCCTGGGTTGAAGTAAACGGTAAAAAATTAGCACCTCAACAGATCTCTGCTGAAATCTTGAAAAAGATGAAGAAAACTGCAGAAGACTATTTAGGTGAAACCGTTACTGAAGCGGTAATTACCGTTCCTGCTTACTTTAACGATGCTCAACGTCAGGCGACTAAAGATGCAGGTAAAATTGCAGGTCTTGATGTTAAACGTATCATTAACGAACCAACTGCTGCGGCTCTTGCGTTCGGTATGGACAAAAAAGAAGGTGACCGTAAAATCGCGGTTTACGACTTAGGTGGTGGTACATTCGACGTATCAATCATTGAAATCGCAGACCTTGATGGCGACCAACAAATCGAAGTGTTATCAACTAATGGTGATACGTTCCTTGGTGGTGAAGACTTTGATAACGCGTTGATTGAATTCTTGGTTGAAGAGTTCAAGAAAGAACAAAGTGTGAACTTGAAAAATGATCCACTTGCGTTACAACGTTTGAAAGAAGCTGCTGAAAAAGCAAAAATCGAGCTTTCTTCATCAAATGCAACTGAAATCAACCTTCCATATATCACCGCTGATGCAACTGGTCCTAAACACTTGGTGATCAATGTAACGCGTGCAAAACTTGAAGGTTTAGTTGCTGACTTAGTAGCTCGTACGATTGAGCCTTGCCGTATTGCGCTTAAAGATGCTGGTCTTTCGACTTCTGACATCTCTGACGTGATCTTGGTTGGTGGTCAGTCTCGTATGCCACTTGTACAACAAAAAGTACAAGAATTCTTTGGTAAAGAGCCACGTAAAGACGTGAACCCAGATGAAGCTGTTGCAATTGGTGCTGCAATTCAAGGTGCAGTATTGTCTGGCGACAAAACTGACGTTCTTTTATTAGACGTAACACCATTAACTTTAGGTATCGAAACAATGGGCGGTGTATTAACACCAATCATTGAGAAGAACACGACGATTCCTGCGAAGAAATCACAAGTGTTCTCTACTGCTGCTGACAACCAGCCTGCAGTAGATATTTCGGTTTACCAAGGTGAACGTAAAATGGCTCAACAAAACAAATTGTTGGGTAACTTCCAATTAGGCGATATCCCACCTGCTCCACGTGGCGTACCGCAAATTGAAGTATCGTTCGACATCAACGCTGATGGTATCTTGAAAGTATCAGCTAAAGATAAGAGTACTGGTAAAGAGCAATCAATCCAGATTAAAGCGAACTCAGGTTTGTCTGATGCTGAAATCGAAGCAATGATTAAAGATGCTGAAGCGAATGCTGAAGAAGACCGTAAATTTGAAGAGTTAGCGAAAGCGCGTAACGAAGCAGATGCTTTAGTCTCTAGCTCGAACAAAGCAGTTAAAGATCTAGGTGACAAAGTGACTGAAGATGAAAAAACTGCAATCGCTACTGCGGTTTCTGAGCTTGAAGCAGCAACGAAAGAAAATGATGTTGAAGACATCAAAGCGAAAACTGAAGCTTTACAAAACATCTTGATGCCAATCACTCAACGTGCTTATGAACAAGCACAAGGTGCTGGCGGCGCAGAAAGTTTTGATCCAAATGCATTCCAAGGTGGTGATGCGGGTCAACAACAAAAAGCTGACGATGGCGTTGTAGATGCTGAGTTCACAGAGGTGAAAGATGACAAAAAATAATTTGTCTCTTTAACAAAAGACCGCGCGAAAGCGCGGTTTTTATACTTTCTATTTTATTTATTTTGATCAAAATACAACTCACCCAAAATCGGCATAAATAATGGTTCGACTCCAGAAGCTTTTATTTCTTCTAAAAATTCGGGAATATTTACACCAGGTAATAATTTTGGTGGTTGATCAATAGGCGTGAGCATCGTATCCCAATGACATGGAATAATATATTTAGGTTTCAGCAAGCGCACGACATCTTTGACATAGTTCGGGCGATATTTGCGTCCAATCGCACATAGACAAACAATATCTGCTTGCCTCCCCTGTAATTCTTGTTCAATAAAATCAGCTGAATCAATATGCACCACACTGAGCTTGCCCGTATGAATCCACCAGTTGAAGACCTGACCATGCCGTAAATGATGAAATTTCGGCGGATAAGGCGGAGGTATGGTCATATCCCCTGGTAAAGGCACGCGACCAAACAAGGCTTTGCCATGAATGGATGGCAAACCCACAACTTGCCATTTTCCACAGTCAATGGTTTCCCGCCCTTTTGTTTCAAGCATCTGCTGTTCAAACAGCCCTGCTGAGCGTCCATACATTAAGCTGGCCTGTGAACCAATTAAGCGCGCACCCGTTTGTTTACACACCTCTGGTGCATCCAGAATATGATCGTAATGCGCATGGCCAATCAGCACCTCATCCGCCTGGGGAATATATTGCCTTACCAATGCTGGATCACTCAATAAAGGTTGGGTAAAGGTCTGCCACAGGCTTGGACGGCTAATAAAGGGATCGAGCACCACCGTGCGATGCTGGTCAGACAGGATAAATCCCGCTGTCCCCAAATACCTGATTTTTAAATTTTCAACTGTTGCCTGAGCGGGCGATGCAGCAGCCCATCCTGCCTCGGGAGCTTTAAGTAAATATTTCAGCATCCTTATTCCTTGGTCTTTTTCTATTCATCCATGTTTTATCAATTCATTAAAACAGAATCAGAAGAATGATTATATATTTTTCAGTGTTCTTGCAATTTTGTTATAGTTGACCGACTGAGCGTTTAGACAGAGATGTCTTGCACTGTTTTGCATCATATTAACCAGAAGAACATAAAATAGAATGACTCGTGTTTTTTTAATGTTGGGGTTGGCATTTTTTCTATTGTGGTCGGGTTATCAAACCCGCCAACATCCTCAACTCAAGTTTAATTCGCTCACAGATCGTATCACCCACCCTCTTGATACACGGCTACGTTATCGTATTGCCGAAGTTGATCCACGTTTTAAACTCAGTGTTGAACAGGTCAGGGCGATTAGCCAGCAAGCCACACAGGTCTGGAAAGATGGCACTGGAAAGGATTACTTTGTTTATGACCCGAATGCACAGCTCACGATTCATTTAATCTATGATGAACGGCAATATGAAAGTGAACAACGTCGGGAACATTTAAGCCGACTCGAAACCAATCAACAGCAATGGCTAAATAAAAAGAAGCAGCTTGACCAGATCGAACAGGAAGTCCTGCAAAATAAACAGATATTGGATCAAAAACAGCTACAACTTGACCAACAGATTCAATACTATAATCAGGAACGACAGATTGCCCAACGCAGTCCCTCCTCTTCTGTCAATGCAGAATACTTCCAGCAACGGCAACAGCATCTACAACAGAATGTCGAGCAACTACAGCAGGAAATTGGTCAATACAACCAAAAAATCAGTCAACTCAACCAGCAAATTGATGAACTGAATGCGCTTGACCAGCAATTAAATGCCTCTGTTAAGCAATATAAACAGCGTTTTCAGCCCCATTTATTTCATAAAGGTCTATTTAATGGCAAACAAATCCTGATCTATGAATTTGAATCGGAGGATGACCTACGCCTGACACTGGCACATGAACTGGGCCACGCGCTGGGTCTGCAACATACTGATGATCCCCATGCACTGATGCATCCAGTCATGAAAGATCAGGATATTGCCCACTTTCGTTTAACCCAAGCAGACCGCGACCTACTGCTGGCAAGATAATTACCGCATAGTCCGACTCTATTAAAGATGGAAATTGTAATGGTCAAGTAAAATCAGACACAGGCATATTCAAAATCACTCATTTTTTGTTCAAATAAATTGGGGGACAAATAATTGAGTGTGGAATGTAATCGCACCTGATTATAAAACCTCGCAATATAGTGCATCATGTCTGTAATCGCTTCATCATGGTTGGCATAGTCCTGCCACCAAACACGTTCCATTTTCAGGTTTAAAAAGAATCGTGCCATTACCGTATTATCGTAACAAAGCCCCTTATGGCTCATACTGCACTCAATCCTATATCTATTGAGTAAATCCTGATATTGCGTCGAGCACTACTCTGAGCCTCTGTCCGTGTGCATAATCAAGCCTTTAGGCGGTTGTCGTGTCGTAATCGCATGTTGTAACGCTGTACACACCAAATCTGCAGTCATGCGATTTGACATACTGTAACCCACAATCTTGCGTGAATATAAGTCGATTACAGCTGCAAGTAAAACACACCCACGATCCAAAATCCCTCATGTATCCACGTATCAAGCAACAAGATGCGAAGAACTTCCAACTCGCAGATGTCGATCTGGAACTACTCAGCTTTTCTCGTTAAGTCTCTGTTATAAGGATATGAGAAATCTATAAGCTGATGTTTTTAAAAAGATCGTAACAATCAGTCGATTCTTTTGATTTATTCATGTTATTGTGGTGTCAAAACATCATCTTAGTCTTAATGGAGATCAGCATGAGTTATTATCATATCCTCATTGAAGTGAATGACCACATCAGTACGATTGAACAGACTCGTGATGTTGAAATCCTGGATATTCAGGATATTAGTCCTTATCTCCACTCTATTTTAATACCTTATTTCAATGAGCAGGAAATCGAGCTTGAGGACGAAAACGTTACTTATGACGAAATCCTGCATCTGGAAGTGAAACAGACCCTTTTACCGATTGAACACTTGATTGAGGAAGAACAAAAACAGTTGCCAAGTGACACTGATGTGACCATCACGGCCTATGAAATTTTTAATGACCGTGATTTAAGTCAGGATGTGACCGCGGTGATTTTTGATATTCTGGAAGCGGTTAAACTGGACGATGCGCCATAAGTAAAAAAGGTCTGCATTTTGCAGACCTTTTTTGATGAACACATTATTATTGCATCATTTGTTTAGCTTGTTCCTGACGGAACGCCCGTAAAATCTGCTGCCCTGCCCGACCTGTCGGGTTTAAGCCTAAACGGCTTTGTTCTTTCTGAATGGCCTGACGGCTTTTATCACCAATCAAACCATCTATGGCCCCAATGTCATAGCCCCGCTGAATCAGGAACTGCTGGATTTCACGACGTTCTGCACGTGAGGTACCAGCATCATCTGTTGGCCAGGCAGTTAAAAACGGTGTTTCACCCCTTAAACGGTCGGATAGATGCGCAATTGCCAATCCATAGCTTTCGGCTGCATTATAGCTATAAATTGCATCAAAGTTTTTAAACACCAAAAATGCTGGACCATTAGCACCCGCAGGTGTAATCAGTCCTGCGGGCGTACTGCCTGACAAATTGCCCTGAATCAATGCCGTACCATCCGTACGGGTTACGCCCTGCGCAATCCAGCTATTCAGTGACCTTTTATTACGACGGCTTTCGCCTGCAATTGACACACCTTGTGGAATTTTGACTTCAAAGCCCCACGGCATGCCAGTTTGCCACCCTGCCCGTTTTAGGAAATTGGCAGTTGAAGCCAGAGCATCTGTGGTGCTTGAAACCAAATCACGGCGGCCATCCCCATCAAAGTCCACCGCCAGACGCTCATAGGTGGATGGCATGAATTGAGTATGACCAAAAGCACCTGCCCAGGAACCATAGAGTTGATCCTGATTTAAATCACCGCGTTGTAAAATCCGCATGGTGGCGAAGAACTCGCCACGGAAATAACTTTGGCGGCGACCCTCACAGCTCAGTGTCCCCAAAGCCTGTAATAAAGGATATTTACCTGAGATGTCACCATAATTACTTTCCACACCCCACACGGCCACCACCGTTTCAGCAGGAACACCATAAACCTGTTCCACACGGTTCAGCACCACACGATGCTGGGCCAATTTCTGCTGCCCAGCCTGCACACGCTCGTTATCCACAAGCCCAGACAGATAATCCCAGATCGGGGTCGAAAACTCAGGCTGATAATTTAATTTATCAATGACTGAATAGTCTGCTGCCAAATTTTGCGTATAGCGATCATAGGTTGAGCCAGAAACACCTGAAGCAATTGCTTGGGAGCGTAAATTTGCCAGACAGCCCTGAAAACTGGAAGTTGACGTATAGCTGCCTGTTACCGGTGCCACCGTTGTAGCGGTGTTGCTTGCCACCTTTGCACCATTAATAATGAGTTCTGCGTGTGCTTGATTAAAGAAAGCAAATAAGGCAGTGCCTATAAATAAACAAAAATGATGTTTCATGTCTTAACCAGAGTTTTTAAATTTAAATTTCTTATTCACCTTAACATGCAACTGCACCATGTTCCGTTTGCAATCGTAACTTTGAATTCATTTATTGTGTTTTAAATTTAAAACCTGCAATCATTTTTGAATTTAAAAATAATTCCTATATTTTGAATTCAAATTTCACCCTGTACTTTAAATTCAAAAACACAAAATAAATTTATCCACAATCCAGACTAATCATTTAACTTAAAATAAAAGCACCATCATGATTTTAAATTTAAAAACTGACACATATTTTGAATTTAAACTGCAAATGATCCATTTACGTCGTTTTAAATTCAAAATTGCAAAACCAAGTTATCCACAAGCTTAATATTTTGCATCCATTTCAGGTTTTGAATTTAAAACTTTAAATTTAAACATCAGCCAATAAAAAAGCGACCCGAAGATCGCTTTTTTATCTATTGTGGATAAGTTTAGAGGTTCATATCCGTTGTTAATGCCAATGGCACAGGTAAAATCTGAGCTAATTGGCGGCATAACACGGTCAATTCATCACTATTGTTTGGCATCAAAGTAATATGACCAAGCTTACGACCAGCACGCTCAGACTTATTATAAAGATGTAAATGCGCGCCTTTGAGTGCTAAAACATCTTCTGATTTAGGGTGTTGACCAATGATATTGATCATCACTGTTGGACGCACAACATCGGTTGCTCCCAGCGGCAAGCCTGCTACTGCACGAATATGATTTTCAAACTGTGAGCAAATTGCGCCCTCAATCGACCAGTGACCCGAGTTATGCACACGACATGCCATTTCATTGGCATAAAGCCCTTGTTCAGTCACGAATAATTCAAGCGTCAGCACACCCACATAATTAAGATGATTCAACAACCGGGTAATATAGTCTTGTGCAACTGGTTGTAAATCTGTGCTATTTGGTGCAGGAACAATCGAGTGAGAGAGAATACCATTGTGATGATGGTTTTCGGCGAGTGCCCAAGTTTTGACATCACCATCTTGACCACGTACCGCAATAATCGACACTTCACGACTGAATTTCACAAAGCTTTCTGCAATCAAGCTTTTTGCAGGCCCTAATTCAGCCCAAGCCGTATCAATTTGATCCTCTGAACGTAATACAAACTGACCTTTACCATCGTAGCCGCCTGTTACGGTTTTTAATACGATAGGTAAGCCTAATTCCGTCACCGCTTGTTTTAAGCTGTCCAAGCTATCCACAGCACGATACGGCGCAACTGGAATACCAAGTTCGTCAAACAAACTTTTTTCTGCCAAGCGATTTTGTGCCGTCGCCAAGGCAAGGCGAGGAGGGTGCAGTGTCTTAGTTTGGGTCAAAACATCTACATCAGCAACAGGCGTATTTTCAAATTCAAGGCTGAATACATCGGCACTTGCGATGAAATCTTGTAATGCTTCTGGATTTTTACTTGAAAATACAGGACCTAAAATAGCTGCTGGGCAGTCTGTTTCGGCTTCGAAAAAGCTACATTGAATATTGAGTGGTAAAGCTGCTTGCGCCATCATGCGGCCAAGCTGTCCACCACCAAAAATACCGATGGTTTTATTCATGATTGGCCCCGTTATACTTGACCAGGAATGTTATTGTTCGATACTTTTTCCGTTTGAACGGTGCGGAAATCAGCTACATTTTTAGCAATATCTGGGCGGGTTAAACCTAGAATTTGCGCTGCAAGAATTGCCGCATTGGTTGCACCAGCCTGACCAATAGCCAAAGTACCTACCGCAATACCCGCGGGCATTTGTACAATCGAAAGCAATGAATCCACGCCATTTAAAATTGAAGATTTAACAGGCACGCCAAGCACAGGCAAATCAGTTTTAGCAGCACACATCCCAGGCAAATGTGCAGCGCCACCAGCACCTGCAATAATTACCTGAATACCACGATCGCGTGCTGTTTCAGCATATTCAAATAAACGATCTGGGGTACGGTGCGCAGAAACCACCTCAGCTTCAAAAGGAACACCCAATTGTTTGAGCATGTTAGCGGTATGTTCAAGGGTTGCCCAATCTGATTGAGAACCCATGATAATTCCGACTAAAGGTTGGCTATCTGTTGCGACCGCATTCATTGGCTTTTCCAAAACATGATAAAAATAGGAAAATGTCTCGACTCACGCCAAGCACAAAGGAATAAACTGGCAAATATTATAGCGGTTTTTTCAGGCATCCCCAAATAAAGAACATCTGGGCAGTATCCGAAAAATTAGCTTTGGTTACGAAACACAAAATAGACACAGCCCATCAAACAAAACATCGCCCAGACATAATCCAGTTTAAAAGGCTGCTTAAACAGGAAAATCATAAAGGGCACAAATACAATCAGCGTGACCACTTCCTGTGTAATTTTCATTTCCCCCAGACTCCAGCCATGCTGACTTAACAGTTTGGTTGCAGGAATCATAAAACTGTATTCCAGCAGGGCAATACACCAACTAAACAGGATCGCTTGCCAAAGCGGGGCATCGTGTAAAATTTTAAGATGCCCATACCATGCCAAAGTCATAAAACAGTTGGAAATGATCAATAGGCATAACGCCAGCAGAGGGAAGCTCAACATAATGTCCTTTGTAAAATAATATTTTAAAAATACTGGAATTTTATCATTCCTCAACGTCATTATAAGTAAAGAACAACAACGAATTTTGACTATCTTTTCCATAGCAGCCTTGCTATCTTTTGAGGCAAACTTTTAATTGCATGACACACGTTGATTGCGTGATTGGATAGAAGAGAGAAGCACGATGCATCTGCATATTTTGGGTATTTGTGGCACATTTATGGGCTCTTTAGCTCTATTGGCACGAGATTTGGGACACAAAGTCACAGGTTCAGATGCCAATGTTTATCCACCCATGTCAACTCAACTGGAAAATGCAGGGATTGAACTGATGCAAGGTTATGATCGTAGCCATTTGCAACCACATCCCGATCTTGTAATCGTCGGCAATGCCATGAAACGTGGTATTGATGCCATCGAGTATATGCTCAATGAAGGTTTACCTTATATTTCTGGCCCACAATTCTTAGCTGATCATGTGCTACAAGGTAAACATGTCTTAGGTGTCGCGGGGACACATGGTAAAACCACAACCACGACCATGCTGGCTTGGGTGCTGGATCAGGCAGGTTTAAATCCTGGTTTTTTGATCGGTGGCGTACCATTGGGTTTTAGCGAAAGCGCACGTTTAGGTGGTGGCAAATACTTCTGTGTTGAAGCAGATGAGTACGACTCTGCTTTCTTCGATAAGCGTTCCAAGTTTGTGCATTACCACCCTAAAACGGCGATTTTAAACAACCTTGAATTTGACCACGCTGACATCTTTGATGACCTTTCCGCAATTCAAAAACAGTTTCACCATTTAGTGCGTACCATTCCAAGTGAGGGTCGTATTATTGCCCCGATTACTGAAAGCAATATTGATGAAGTATTAGCACAAGGCTGCTGGACACCTGTCATTCGTACCAGTCTTGAAGCAAATGACCAAGCCGCTTTATCTGCTGAATTGATCAGTGCCGATGGCAGCCATTTTAACGTGCTTGAACACGGCAAAGTAATTGGCGAAGTGAAATGGAATATGACGGGGCAGCATAGTGTTGCCAATGCCTTGGCCACCATTGCCGCAGCTCAGCATGTGGGTGTAACGATTGAACAGGCTTGTAAAGCCCTATCCAACTTCGGTGGGGTAAAACGCCGTATGGAGCTGTTAGGAACGGTTCGTGGCATCGAAGTCTATGATGACTTTGCCCATCACCCAACGGCGATTGAAACCACACTGGACGGCGCACGTAAGCGTTTAGGCGAGCGTAAACTTTGGGCGATCATTGAGCCACGCTCCAACACCATGCGTATGGGCAGCCACAAAGATGGGTTGGCGCATTCTGCCCGTTTAGCCGATGAAGTGATCTGGTATCAACCAGAGGGCTTGGACTGGGATTTACAACCTGTGATTTCGGCTTCGCCAAACAAGGCCGAAGTCAGCCGTTCGCTGGATGAGATCATTGCCCGTGTGGTGAATGAAGCAGGCGAGGGCGATGCTGTTGTGATCATGTCCAATGGTGGTTTTGGTGGTTTACACCAAAAATTGATTACGGCTTTGTCTTAGTAAATACAGGTATTGCACGGCCTCATTTATTAGGAAAAAACCTATACCTTTTGTATAGGCATATCTCACTTTTCAGGGATGAAAAGTAAGCAAAAATCCTTTGTTTAGCAGAGGGTACATCCATGTGACCCCTGCCAAACAGGCGGCATCCATGCCGCCGTCACTATAGTAAATATCAGCAAAAAATTAATTTAACCTAAGTTCGACAAAAAACATGCTACTCGGAAATGTCATCCACAATCTGCGGGGTATAAAAAAGATACCGTTTTTGCAATTAATTCATTTATTGAAAGAAGTGGTCAGGTTTTGTGGATGACAATGGTTTTGCCTACTTTTGCCGAAACAAAAGTAGGTCGAACTGAAAGTTTATCCTGAAATAAGATGAGAACTCGGCAAGACTCCACAGTAATCTTTAACTCAATTTATTCACCAGTTTTAAAGGCAAAATCTTCATGGCTATCCCCATTGGCAACCACGGCCACTGTGGTACATACGCTTTTACAGGGGCTTTCTCAATCGCTTTCACCAAAGCCTTGCAACCCGTTTTCTCATCCACCTCAAATGGTAGCTTTTTCGCACCCTCATTCATTTCCGTACGAATATAGCCTGGAAAAATCGTGGATACCTTGATTGGCGTATTCAACAGCTCCGCACGAATGCCCTCTGCCAAGTGTGCAACCGCTGCCTTACTGGCCGCATAGGTCGATAAATGCTTTGGTAGGCCACGTAGTGCGCTCATCGAAGAAATCACCACCAAATGCCCTTTATTCTGCGCCCTAAAGATTTCAACAGCCGCCTCACACTGCGCCAATGCCGAAATAAAATTGGTTTCCGCTGTTGCTCGGTTCACCTCAAAATTGCCCTTACCAATACGGCGGCCATCACCCACACCCGCATTGACAATAATACGGTCAATCGTCCCAAATTCTTGCTGAAAGGCTTTAAACACCGTAAACACATCATCATAATGAGTCACATCCAGTACCTTGATACCGACCTGCACCGAATGCTGGCTTTGTAGCTCCTGTTTGAGTGTTTCCAGCCGTTCCAGCCGCCGCGCACACAACGCAAGGTTATAGCCTTTGGCTGCAAATTCACGTGCCATACCTGCACCCAAACCTGAACTTGCACCTGTAATTAAAATCGTCTTTGCCATGTCTGCCACCTATTGTTTTTTTAAATCCATGTTAAAAGTTCAGCATCATGTGCCTTTAAGTAGTGATGCTCATTAAAACTGAGTAACTGCAAACGCCCATCCACCCAACGCAGCGTGGTGATACTGGCATTGGTGATGGACCAATTTAGCGCAAAAATCTGTTTGGCATGCAAACCCAAAACCTTGCCAACCGCCACAGAAATCACGCCGCCTGAACTAAATACCACGGCTTGACGCTGTTGTGTCGCATCAAGATGCTCACACAGGGTTTGCAAAGCAGTTTCTACACGGGTCTGAAAGCCTAACCAAGTCTCATGATATTCATGGTCATATTGCGCTCCAATCCAGCGGTCAATCGCACCATCAAAAATTTTGCCCAGATAGGCACGAGGATTGGCAACCAGTTCAACATCCTGTTTCAGCAATTCAGGTTGATTAAACCGTGGTTCGTATTGGGAAAACACATGCTGGTGATCAAACTCATTCCATGATGATTGGGTTTGAATCGGTACATCATGGAAACTTTTTGACAAGGCCAATTGCGCTGTTTGCTGATGACGCTGCATTGAACCTGCAACCACCAGTGGGGGATGTTTCAGGGTTTGCTTAAAAAAATCACCCACCACCTGTGCCTGCTGTT
Source organism: Acinetobacter sp. CIP 102129 (assembly GCF_000368305.1). Classification (NCBI taxonomy): domain Bacteria; kingdom Pseudomonadati; phylum Pseudomonadota; class Gammaproteobacteria; order Moraxellales; family Moraxellaceae; genus Acinetobacter; species Acinetobacter sp. CIP 102129. The sequence goes on along the minus strand of NZ_KB849340.1, from coordinate 42,556 downwards.
CACCTTTGGCCGAAAGCTGATCATAACTTGCCGCACCAAATGAGGCTTGCCCATGTCGCACCAGATAAATTGTGCTCATCGTTTTAAAATATCCTGTAGTTTTGCGCCATATTCAGGAATCAATTGCTGTGCTTCAGCATTGTTTGCTGCAATCAGTTTTAACGCCCGAATATGCAAGGCATGAATCAAAATCCAGAAATCCTTAAAGGCAGGATTATCGGTTTGCTGGTGGTAATAACGATAATAAATCTGCTGTGCAATCACCGCCAAACGGAACAGGCCAAACACCTCATAGAAAGCCCAATTTTCTGGTTGTAGGCCTGTTTTATCGAGATAGTAATCCACCACCTGCTGGCGTGTCAGCATGCCTTTTAAGTTGGTCGGCTGACGGCGGCTGGATTTCATCAAAGCATCATCATCCTCTTGAATCCAGTAGGCGAGGGCACTGCCTAAATCCATCAACGGATCGCCCAGTGTCGCCATTTCCCAATCCAGTACACCAATCACCTGAGTCGGTTGTTGTGGATCTAAAATGACATTATCAAAACGCCAGTCATTATGAATCACACAAGTTTTAGAATCGGCAGGAATATGTTCCAGCAACCACTGGCGCACAAAAGAAAAATCGGGAACATTCGGTGTTAAGGCTTTTTGATAACGCGCATCCCAACCCTCCACCTGACGGCGGCAGTAACCATCGCCCTTGCCCAGTTTTTCCAGCTCAGTACCCTGATACGGCACTTGATGCAACTCAATCAGCTTATCCAGCACATTCAAACACAACTGTTGAACTTGTGACTGATCCAATTGTAATTCTTTGGGTAAATTAGCTCGCGGAATGATGCCTTCAATCCGCTTCATCACATAGAAATCACAACCTATTACGTTCTCTTCCTGACACAATGCAACCATTTCAGGTAGGACTGGGTAGAACGGTGCAAGATGCTTCTGCACATTGTATTCACGCGCCATATCATGCGCTGATTTGGCTTTAGTGCCTTTCGGTGGACGTCGTAGGATTAAATCTTGATTGTCGTATTGCAAACGATAGGTCCAATTCGAAGCGCCACCTGAGTATTGAGTGACTTGTGCTTGACCTTGCAGTTGAACACCTTGATCCTTTAACCACTTTTCAACAGCGGAAATATCCAATTCTTCACCGTGACGAACCTGACCGCCGATATCAATCATTGTCATTTTTTTATCCTTATTAACGACCATAGCCACGTTTTTTCAATTCTAATTTAGCAATCATGCCCTTATGTACTTCATCAGGTCCATCAGCTAAACGTAAACTACGTGCTTGATTGAAAAATGCTGTCAGCGGAGTATCGCGTGATACACCTTCTCCGCCGTGAATCTGGATCGCCATATCCACCACATTTTGTAGGACTGTTGGCGCAACCACTTTAATGGCAGAAATTTCGGTCAGTGCTGCCATATTGCCTAAGGTATCCATCTTATAAGCTGCATACAGGGTTAATAAGCGAGCTTGATCGATCTGCACACGGGCTTCCGCGACACGTTCTAAATTGCCGCCAAGTTTAAGAATTTCTTTACCAAATGCCTTGCGTGACATGCCACGATCAATCATGAGTTCTAAGGCTTTTTCCGCTGCACCTATACAACGCATACAGTGATGAATACGACCAGGCCCTAAACGCCCTTGCGCAATTTCAAAACCTTGTCCTGCACCACCAATAAAGTTACCGACAGGTACACGTACATTGTCAAAGCTGACCTGTCCATGTCCATGCGGTGCATCATAGTCACCAAACACGGGTAGCATTCGTTCAATGCTCACGCCTTGCGTGTCGATCGGTACCAATACCATTGAGTGTTGATGATGACGATCTTTGTTGGGGTCTGGCGTATAAGCCATAAAAATAATCACTTTGGCATTCGGATCACCCAAACCAGACGACCACCATTTACGCCCATTCAGAACAATTTCATCACCATCCACCACAGCAGTGGCTTGCATATTAGTCGCATCGCTCGACGCGACCGCAGGTTCAGTCATACAGAACACTGAACGGATTTCACCAGCAAGCAGGGGTTGTAGCCATTGTCGTTTTTGCTCATCGCTACCATAGCGCCATAACACTTCCATATTGCCACTATCAGGGGCATTACAGTTAAATACTGTCGGAGCCAGTAAACTTCGTCCCGTCAATTCAGCAATATGTGCATATTCCTGTACCGATAAACCTGCACCCAGTTCAGTATCAGGCAAGAACATATTCCATAAGCCTGCTGCTTTAGCCTTGGTTTTGAGTTGTTCGAGTTGAGCTGGCCACTGCCATTTAGTCCAGTCACCATCGACATTGAGTTGATGCACTTCATCCCAAAATGCTTTTTCAATGGGTTCTATTTCTTGTTGAATAAAAGCTTGCGTTCGTGTAATAAAATCCTGCGCACGTTCAGATAATGCAAACATCATCATTTCCCTTAAAGTAAAAATTTGGCGAAGCTTGATTCGCTGCTTTACATCACCATAAGCGAAAATTTATTATGAATGAAATGATTTTATTTTATGCAAAACTATGAATCAGATTCATAATACCAACCCACTCGAAGTGGGACATTTTCATCGTATTGATATCAATCTGTATCCTCTTTTTATTGCGATTTTTGAACAAAAAAGTATTTCTAAGGCCGCTCAACTTCTTTGTATTAGTCAATCTGCGGTCAGTCATGCTTTACAACGTTTGCGTCAGCAACTTAAAGATGAATTATTTGTGCGCAGTGGGCAAAAAATGCTTCCCACACCTTTTGCCGAGCAAATTTATCAGCCGATTCAAAATGCGCTGCTCACGATTCAGAATATTGCGATTCCACAGCAAGACTTTGTACCAAGCATGCTGCAAAGCTTGAAAATCGCAATTCATGATGAAATTGAACCGATCATTTTTCCACAATTGGTTCATCATTTCGCGCAACTCAATCTCAATATTCAGTTTTTGAGTTCCAAACTTGATCGAAAAAATATGCTGGCTGATCTTGCAGCACAACAAATTGATTTTGTGATTGATCTGGTGCAGCCGTATCAAGCCAATTTACAGTTTGAAAACTTAATTGACGATTATTTTGTGGTGTGTACACAGCAAATGCAGATGGATTTAACACACTATCTCTCCGCACCACATATCGGTGTATCATCAAGGCGCACAGGCTTATTGCTTGAAGATATTTATCTCAACCGCCAACAATTGTCCCGTCAAATTTTCCTGCGTTGCCAGCACTATGCAACCGCCTTGCAGGTACTGGCGCAATATCCAAATGCCATCCTGACTATTCCACAAAGTATCCTCAAACATCTACATTATTCAACGGATTTACATATCCATGCCTTACCGATTGAACTGCCCAAAATCAGGATGGGCATGTACTGGCATGAACATGTCAAACACAACCCACGACACCAATTTTTACGGACTGAGATTTTAAAGATTTTTAATCCTGACTTATTTGATAAAGATTTGCACATTGTTTAAAAATATGTAATTCTATACACATCTTTGGATGTCACCATCCATACAGAATTTGACAAGGGGAGTAGCCTCCTCCAAACCTAGGTAGTGTAGTTTAAATACTTAGGTGTCAGAGCTTCGTCATTACACTTTGCAAAAAGTCGGACTCTGAGCATCACAATCTATCGTGGTGTAGGCAAGACCTTGATCATGTTGAAACAGATGTTTTATTTAATTCATCTGGCAACTGGTCAGGGTTTTTTTATGTCCAGCTGCTAGATAGGGAGTTGTGATGGAAACTATTGGTAATCTATGGCTGTATGTCGTATTCTTCGGCCTTGTCACAGTCATGCTTTTGGTCGATTTTTTAGGCTTTAAACAAAAACAAAATCAAGATGTTCCAATCAAGCAAGCCGCTTACTGGAGTATTGCTTGGGTCACTGTAGCAACGCTATTTGGTGGGGGCTTGTGGCTCTATCTACAGCAAACAGTAGGGCTCACCCTTGCGAATCAAAAAACCATGGAATACTTCGCAGGTTATCTACTGGAAAAATCACTGGCGATTGACAACGTCTTCGTTTGGCTGATGATCTTCGCCGCATTTGCCATTCCACCTGCACTGCAACGTAAAATCTTACTCTATGGCGTATTAGGTGCAATCGTATTAAGAACCATCTTTATTTTTATCGGTGCATGGTTCGTTCAAGAGTTTTCATGGGTTCTTTACATCTTCGGTGCGTTCTTGGTCTATACAGGTTTCAAATTCCTAAAAGGACAAGACGAAGAAACCAATATCGAAGATATCAAAACTTTAAAATGGTTACGTAAACATATGCGGATTACCCCACAGCTTGAGGGTGAAAAATTCTTTGTTCGCCGTGATGGTTTGTTGTGGGCGACACCATTATTTTTAGTTCTGATTTTGGTTGAAGGTTCCGATGTGATCTTTGCAGTGGATTCCATCCCTGCAATCTTTGCCGTCACCAGTGATCCGTTCATTGTCCTGACTGCAAACCTGATGGCAATTCTAGGCCTACGTGCCATGTTCTTCCTGCTGGCTGGTGCCGCAACCAAACTGCATTACCTACCATATGGACTGGGCATCATCTTATTGTTTATTGGTGCGAAAATGTTATTGCTGGATGTGTTCCACATGCCAATCTGGATTTCATTGGGCTTTATTGTGCTGGTGCTCAGTATCACCGCTTATCTATCATTACGTCATAATAAAAAGCAGTTGCAATCTTAATCATTTGAATTCAGGCATTTGATCAATTCGGGTGCCTGAACAGTTAAATCATAAAAATAGACTGTCCATAAAAAAACAGATCAATATCATATGGCGGCTTAAAGCTTTTATCTTTCCTAATCAGAAACATAATACGGCAGTTTTGGTTCTGGACGTTACCTCGGCCCACAGTATTATCAGGGCAATCGGGAAGTATCCTTTCGCGGCAATACCCTATGTCCGCGCAGCAACCTTAGTGTCGGGCAGCCCATGATCTCAACCACGGCAAAAAGTTACTCTGCCTCCTCACCTGTTCGTGGTGGTTTTGGCCGTGGTGGTTCTTCGTTTGGTGGCTGATCAGGAAAACTGAAATTTTGTATGAAAAGAAAAATCCTCGCACCGCGTACCGACTGGCAGCTTGAGCACCAAAAGATTGGGGCAATCTGGAATACCTGATGGATACCGCTTATCAGGCGCAACTACAGGTCTGTGAACTGTCGATGGAGAATATTGGCTGGGATGGGCAGGGTTTTGTTGACCTGAACAATCGCCCGATTCATAACCTGTTTAAGCTTTACCCGTGGGAATGGATCTGGGAAAGCCTTGGTATTCCAGTAATACATATGTATTTTTCTCAAAGGGTATAATTATTGCTGACAATTTACCCATTTCCGCCCAAAAATAAAGTGAATTGATTCAATCCATTACTCACATTTACATACGTTTTAATAGTCTAAATTAGGCGAATAATCCAGTAAGCTGAATAAAATCGGGTACAATCGACGAAAAACATTGTAGGTTGTTATGACTTTGACTACTCCCATCACGGTCGTTCGTGGTCGCTTCCTGGATATCCAAAAAACTGTTTCCCAGGCACAAGATATTATTGATCAGGTTCGTTATATCGAAGATGGCGTACTAATCGCTGAACAAGGTCAAATTCTCTGGTTTGGCACGTGGAACGACGCTCAAGACCATCTTCCTGCAAACGTTGAAATTCAGCATTATCCAGAGCAATTGATCATTCCAGGCATGATCGACACGCATATCCATTTCCCACAAACAGAAATGGTTGGGGCATATGGCGAACAGTTATTAAGCTGGCTCAATACCTACACTTTTCCCACCGAAATCCAGTTCAAGGAGAAAGCCTATGCACAACAGATTGCAAAGTTATTTGTAAATGAACTGCTCAAAAATGGCACAACCACAGCCTTAGTATTCTGTACAGTTCATCCTGAATCGGTGGATGCCTTGTTTGAAGCCGCAGCACAGCAGCAGATGCGCTTAATTGCGGGCAAGGTGATGATGGATCGTCATGCACCAGAAGCACTGTGTGACACAGCCGAGAGTGCCTATGAAGATTCCAAGGCATTGATTGGAAAATGGCATGGTCAGGGTCGTGCCTTATACGCGATTACACCACGTTTTGCTCCAACCTCTACACCTGAACAACTTGAAAGAGCTGGGCAACTCAAAGCTGAATATCCTGATGTTTACGTACATACTCATCTAAGCGAAAATAAAGATGAAATTGCATGGGTTAAAGATTTATTCCCAGCACAAAAGGGTTATTTAGATGTTTATCATCATTATGGTTTAACAGGAAACCGTTCGGTGTTTGCACATTGTGTGCATCTGGAAGATGCTGAATGGCAATGTATGCATGAGACTGACTCTGCAATTGCGTTCTGCCCAACCTCAAATCTGTTCTTAGGCAGTGGTTTATTCCCATTGAAAAAGACATGGCAGCAACAGGTTAAAGTCGGCTTGGGAACTGACGTTGGAGCAGGAACCTCTTTCAGTCTATTACAAACTGTGAATGAAGCTTACAAAGTTCAACAGCTTCAGGGTGACAAATTATCAGCTTACGAATCGCTGTATCATGCGACCTTAGGTGGTGCAAAAGCCTTAGATCTCGATGACAAACTGGGTAATTTTAATGTCGGTAAAGAAGCTGATTTTGTGGTGTTAAATCTCAAGCCAACCGCATTGCAGCAATTACGTCAGTCGCGTGCTAAATCACTTGAAGATAGTCTATTTGCCTTGTTTACCATGGGCGATGACCGAAATATTGAGGCAACCTATATCTATGGACAAAAAGCCTATAGCCAAAGCTAAAGTTTTGAATAAACGAAAAATTGGGTGGATTTTATTGGTAAGCTGCTGTGCTGCACTACTGAGACGTGACAGTCATCAGCCGAAAAAGGATACATTTTTTGCACCATCAAAAGGTGCATGAACGGTGATTTTGTTTTAAAATTCGCATATTCGCTCAAGATTTCGAGGTGTTGCAGGTCAACACCTTTTTTATTTCCCATTTTTTACGTTTTAGGAATCTGCCAATGACCATTGCAATGCGCATTATGATTTCCAGTGAAGAGATTCAAGCCAAAGTGAAACAACTCGGTGAAAAAATCAATGCACACTATGCTCAAAGTGACAAGGAACTGGTATTGATTGGTTTACTGCGTGGTTCAGTCATTTTTATGGCAGATTTGTGCCGTGCCATTGAAAAACCGCATGAACTCGATTTTATGACCATTTCAAGCTATGGCGGTGGCACTGTTTCAACCCGTGATGTCAAAATTCTGAAAGACTTGGATGGTGAGATTCATGGTAAAGATGTGCTGGTAGTTGAGGATATTATTGATTCGGGCAATACCTTGAGCAAAGTGGTTGAGATGCTTAAAACCCGTAATCCAAACTCAATTGAACTGTGTACGCTGGTAAGCAAGCCATCACGCCGTGAGATTGACCTGGAAGTGAAGTTTTTAGGCTTTGAGGTTGAGGACCGTTTTATTGTGGGTTATGGCCTCGACTTTGACCAGAAATACCGTCACTTGCCATTTATTGGTGAGATTGGTCTTTGATCAATTATAAAGGCGCTTTAAAGCGCCTTTTTTATTCTAGCTTGTTAATCAAACACTGCTAAAGACTGCACAAAAATACGACATAAGTGGGCAATCCACTACAGACAAAAGCTGCTCTAATCAAGCAGGATAATTATGAATACCGTTGTTAAAACAAGGAGAAAAGACAATGTGGTCTCTAATTGTGGCGATTGTAGTGGGTTTCTTTGCGGGTTTGATTGCCCGTGCGTTGCACCCTGGAGATGACAAGGCAGGCTTTATTGTAACCACCCTGCTGGGTATCGCAGGTTCGTTGCTGGCAACCTACGGTGGCCGTTTGCTGGGCCTATACGGCGAAAATTCGGCGGCAGGATTTATTGCCTCTGTGATTGGTGCAGTGATTGTTCTGTTTATTTACAATCTGGTCAGCAAAAAAGCCTAAACCGTTTGAATACTCCCAATTCATGGTGTAATGGTTTGGGAGTTGTTTATTTATAAGCCCAGTTCTTTCCAGATCAACTGAATTTCCTCGGCACTCCGTACACCCGTCATTTTAAAACCCGTCTCAAAAATCAGGGTAGGGGTGCCCTCAACGCCCAGTTTACGTCCCAGTGCCAGATTACGCTCAATCGGGTTGGCACAGGTTTTTTCTTTAGGCTGAACATTTTTTTGCAGCAGGTTTTTCCATGCATAGGCCTGATTCGGGTCACACCAAACTTGCTTAGACACTGTAATGGATTGAGATTTTAATGGATAGATCAAGGTGTAAATAGTTACATCATTCAACTTGTCCAGCTCCACCTCCAGTCTTTTACAGTAAGGACAATTTGGGTCTGAAAATATGAAAAGCTGACTTTTTCCTGTCCCCTTAACAGTTTTGATGGCATCCTTGAATGGAAGCTGCTTCCAATCCACCGAGTTTTGCTGGAGCATTAAATCCTTGGTCAGGTTCTTCTGGTCTTTTAAACGCACCATTGATCCAACCAACATATATTGCGCATTTTCATCCAGATAAATAATCTGGTTATCCAGACTGGCGCTGTATAGACCTAGCATTTCCGTGGCCTGAATGTTGCTGACCTGAATATTGGGATAATACCTGCTTAAATTGATTTTTAATGTCTCCACATTGGCCAAGCTGATGGCTGAAAAACAGCTCAATAATGAAAACATGGCAATTTTTTTTAACATGGATATTCACTCACGCACTGTGACGCTGGTTATTGTAATCCAGCTCCATTTCACAAACAGCTAAACTTACCGAGCAGCAACCAAAATCTAACCTGTGTCAAAAAGTTCCACGTGGAACATTCATTCTAAAATCATAGATTTTCATATTCAAAGACCCAGTTGTATCTGTGTTCAACGTGAAACACTTCCGTTAATTCTCAAAGAAACTCCTTAATACACATTCCAGTTTGGTAATAAACTAACAATAAATATCACAACATGTTGACATATAAATATAAAACCAGAATAAGGTAGATCATCGCATTAAATTTTGGAATAATTCCACCACAAGCGTTCATTGGGTCATATCCAGATTCACAATGATGCTTAAAATTCGTTTTGATAAAAACTATTTTCAAGGAATCTCATTAGGTAAAATTAAGGGTAATCTGCTAGTCTAGAGCCAATAAAATAGGTTCAAATTACTTTCCAATACAGAATGAACCAAAAATCTTTCCGAGTAAATCATCAGCACTGAAATCACCAGTGATTTCGCCCAACGCATTTTGAGCCAGTCGCAATGATTCTGCGACCAATTCACCTGCATTAAACACAACTAACTGCTCACGTGCTTCTGCAAGATAGCGCTGAGTACGCTTCATTGCATCTAAATGACGTGTTCGGGCGATAAAGGTGTCTTCTTCAGGCTGGAAGCCCGCATGCGCTGTAATCGCCTCTATGAGTGCCTGAACCCCCATATCTTGTTTTGCGGAGACACTGATATGACGGAAGCCTTGATAATCACGTAATGTGGCATCTTGCCCCGTTAAATCGCATTTATTGCCAATCAATAGCAAACGTTTTGGCTCAAGATGCTCTGAAAAATATTCATGCGCTAATTGCAATGGCTCATCACCTTGATTCAAGTCATACACCAACAGCAATAAATCCGCCTGTTCAATTTCCTTGATCGCACGACGAATCCCTTCCTGCTCGACAATATCGCCTGTTTCACGTAAACCAGCAGTGTCAGTTAGGGTGATCGGCAAACCATTCAAACTGATCTTTTCATGCAGCACATCGCGGGTGGTGCCTGCAATATCCGTCACAATAGCACGTTCATGGCCCGCCAGTGCGTTTAACAGGCTCGATTTACCCGCATTTGGTTTACCCGCAATTACCACCTGTAAACCTTCACGTAATAGCTGTCCTTGACGAGCAGACTGCTGTACGGCTTGAACTGAGTCCTGTACCTCATCCAACAAAGCCAAAATCTTGCCATCAGCAAGGAAATCAATTTCTTCTTCAGGGAAATCAATCGCAGCTTCAACATGCAAACGTAAGTGAATGAGTTTTTCTAAAACTGTATTAATTTTGGTTGAGAATACACCTTGCAAAGAGCGAACGGCAGAACGTGCTGCCGCCTGTGAAGTGGCATCAATCAAATCGGCAATTGCTTCTGCTTGTACTAAATCCATTTTGCCATTTTCAAAGGCACGCATAGAAAACTCACCCGCTTTTGCAGCACTCGCGCCGAGATCGAGCAAACGTGCCAGCAAAGCATTTTGGATAACAGGGCCACCATGCCCCTGTAATTCCACCACATCTTCGCCCGTAAACGAATGAGGGTTTGGAAAACACAACACAATCCCCTCATCCATCACTGAGCCATCGGCATCACAAAACTGACGGAAACCTGCCATACGTGGAGCAGGTAATTGTTTATGGGTCAACTGTTCTGCAATCGCATAAGCTTTTGGTCCAGAAAGTCGAATCACGCCCACACCACCACGACCTAATGGGGTAGCTATCGCAGCAATTGTGGTTTGATGTTGCATGTTAAATTCACCTAAAAAACACAAGGGTTATAAAACAGGAACCCTAAATACAGACAAAGAAAAATCCGCCCAAGATTACCATCTTAAGCGGATTTATTCAGTAAAAGTTCGGACTTAAGCGCTCGGCTCAACCTTGTTGAGACGGTCTTTTTCGACGCTTTTGTTAATAAACCATTGTTGCAAAATGGTAATACTATTGTTGACGATCCAGTAAAGCACTAAGCCCGCAGGGAAGAACAACATGAATACCGTAAACATGATTGGCATGATACGGAATACTTTTGCCTGCATTGGATCCGTTGGTTGTGGGTTAAGCATCTGCTGAACATACATGGTGACACCCATGATCAACGGCAGAATAAACCATGGATCCATCGCAGATAAATCTTGAATCCAACCTAACCACGGTGCATGACGCAGTTCAACCGATTCCATCAATACCCAATACAAGGCTAGGAAAATTGGCATTTGCAATAGCAATGGCAAGCAACCAGACAGAGGGTTAACCTGTTCACGCTTATAGAGCGCCATCATTTCTTGTGAGAAACGCATGCGGTCTTCACCAAATTCTTCTTTCATGCGTTGCATTTCTGGTGCAATCACACGCATTTTCGCCATCGAACGATAACTTTTTGAAGAAAGTGGCCATAAAATCAACTTCACCAAGATCGTCAATAAGATAATTGACCAGCCCCAGTTACCAATAATGTTATGGAAGAATTGCAAGCCCAAGAACAATAATTTCGCAATTGGCCATAACCAACCGTAATCAACAGTTTGGTTTAAACCAGCAGCCAAGTCTTTGAGTTCAGATTGGATTTTTGGACCTGAATACAGTTTAGCATCCACTTCCATTGAAGTACCTGCAGGTACATTGATCACTGGAGAGGTGAAGCCTATGATATTCATGCCGTCCGTAGACTGACGTGACTCTAATTTTGCATTATATGGCTGACCATCGGCCTGAGTGAGTTTTAAATTCCCAGGAATCCATGCGCTCACAAAATAATGCTGAACCATGGCAACCCAGCCGCCTTTGGCTTCAACATTTAATTTTTCGTCATTAAAATTGGCAAATTTTAACTTATTATATGGCTCTTCAGGTGTACCCCATGCTCCACCTAGATAGGTACCTAGTGTGAAAATACCTTGAGAAGACTTCCCTGGATCATCAGAATTATCACGTTTCAGCTGACCAAACATTTGACCTTGCCAGTTTTGCTGGCTACGGTTAACAACTTGATGTTTAACAGTAATTGGGTAATCACCTTGCGTGAAAGTGAACGATTTAATCACTTCCACACCTTCAGGTGTTTTAAATACCAACGGCACAGTCAATACTTGATGTGTTTTACCATCTTTCGACGCTACACTTTTCGCATCTGCCAAGGTGTATGCTGTTTTCTCAACATCATACATTGGACGACCGCCACGGCTGCTATCTGGTCCATTTAAACCAATTAACCCCGATTGAGCGACGTAGGTACGTTTCGCATCGCTTTCCAGCATGACAAACGGTTTATCGCTGTCTTTGCTTTCATCATGGCTTAACAATTCAATACGGACAATATCACCACCTTTTGGATTGATCCACAGATGATAAAGATCAGTTTGTACTGAAATCAGTTGCTGACTCACAGATGTATTATGTTCTGTGGTTTGTGATGCAGTCACATTTGCTTGTGGCAAGTCTGAAGCCGCTGTTGCATTTTGAGCGTTTGGCAAATCTGCAGATACTTCATGTGCAGTCACAGCAGCCGCTTGTTGTTGCGGTGCTGGTGCAGCATGACCATAATCTTTTTGCCAAGCCAAAATAAGCAAATATGCGGTAACAAACATGGCTCCAAGAATTGCAAATCTGGCCCATTGTTGCATATCTATAATCCCAAATGGTTAGAGAGATTTTGCTTGAATAAACGATCACGAAAGGGTACAGCAACGTGATGCATTTGAGAATCTATTTGATGAAACGAAATAAAACGAAGTGCTTTGCGTGGTACTGGATCGTAGCCTGAGCCGCCCCAAGGATGACAACGGCAAATTCGTTTAGTCGATAACCAGACACCTTTGACCGCACCGTGTGTTTGCAATGCTTCAATCGCATATTGCGAGCAGGTAGGAATATAGCGACAACGAGGACCCAATAATGGACTAATAGCAATCTGGTAACATCTTATCAACCAATGTAGTAATTGTACCATTGGAGATCTCTAATTTTGTGAAGATGTTATAACAGCTTTTGAATGCTTTTTTGCTAAGCGTTGTAATTTTTGCCAAGCAAACTCTAATTGTTGATGTAATTCTTGATTTGCGATTGCTTCTATACCAACTTTAGGCATTACCACAATATCGATATCAGCATTAAATTGCACTTTGTGTAAGCGAAAGCTCTCCCGAGCAAGACGTTTTATTCGATTTCGTTCATGAGCACGACGTACTTTCTTTTTAGCAACGACAATACCCAAACGGCTATTTGGCTGTTCGGTTAATTTTGCTAAAAAAAGGAAATGGGGCTGGTGCACTTTAAAAAGTGCACCATCAAACACACTTTTATAATCTGCAGCACAGCGAATACGGGATTCAGTGCCGAAACTGTAAAGTGCCATCACCCAAGTCTGGTCAGCTTAACAGTATTAAACGGTTAAGCTATGACGACCTTTTGCACGACGACGAGCTAAAACTTGACGACCTGCTTTAGTAGCCATACGAGCGCGGAAACCATGAACGCGTTTACGCTTTAATTCAGATGGTTGGAAAGTACGTTTCATATCGAAACTCCCAAAATGATCTTTCTATAAAGGTCCGCGATTTTATTGTGCAATGTTTACGCTGTCAATGGAAAATCAAAAACTTTACATTTTGTTTGTTCTGTTTTGAAGCAATAAACCTGCATGCAGTTACATGCTTTTATTGAAAACAAAAAATATACACAAGCTATCTGGTTAAATTATATCAGCATTCGTTTATTTTCCCAGTTTACAAACAGGTTTATCAACAACCCGCTTTCTAATTTAAATTTAATTCTTGGATTTTGAATTTAAATTTCGATATGCTCAGTTATCCACAAAACAGGTAAACCTTATAAGTAAATTCAAATTTTAAAATTTAAATTTATTCTTATTAGTGTGGATTTATTCTGTGGAAAGTGGTGTTTTTTTTTGAATAAACATAAATTTATGCTGTGGATAAGCATGTTTTTATCAATAATATAGTTTGTGGATAACTTTGAGCTTAAAATTATCCACAGCTTGTGCAAAAAGTTATACACATGCGGTTTTGAATTTAAATTTATAAACAAATGCTGTCTTTTTCAGCGAAAGTCTCATAAATTGTCCTGACAGATGTGGATAACTTGGTTAGAATGGCGACCCCTTTGAAAGATGAGGGTAACGGTTTTTATTTTTGAATTTAAAATGGATAGATAGGGGATGCACATGCTCTGGACAGACTGCTTAACTCGCTTGCGACAAGAGCTCTCTGATAACGTCTTTGCGATGTGGATTCGTCCTTTGGTTGCCGAAGAGGTTGATGGAGTCATGCGTTTATACGCACCTAACCCTTATTGGACACGTTATATTCAAGATAATCATCTGGAACTCATTTCAATTTTGGCGGAACAGTTGTCTGAAGGGCGGATTCGTCAGGTTGAGATCCTGGTTGATTCCCGCCCTGGTACGATTTTGTCTTCCAGTGAACAGCCAGCAACCACGACTGCCGCTTTAAATACCCAGACCACTCCAACACGTATCAAGAAAGAGCCTGATCTGGTCCAGCCAAGTCAAAACACAGCGAAAACACCAAAGAAAAGACAGCTCAACCCGCAATTTACTTTTTCACTGTTTGTGGAAGGCCGTTCCAACCAGATGGCTGCGGAAACCTGCCGCAAGGTTTTGACCCAGCTTGGTGCGTCTCAGCACAACCCTTTATTTTTATATGGTCCAACAGGTCTGGGGAAAACTCACTTGATGCAGGCGGTGGGTAATGCACTTTTGCAGGCCAAGCCAAATGCGCGTGTGATGTATATGACCTCGGAAAGTTTTGTACAGGATTTTGTCAGTTCACTACAAAAAGGTAAGGTCGAAGAATTTAAGAAAAATTGTCGTTCTTTAGATTTGTTGTTGGTCGATGATATTCATTTACTCGCAGGTAAAGAGGCGAGTTTGGTCGAGTTTTTCTATACTTTTAATGCTTTACTCGATGAATCTAAACAAATTATTTTAACATCTGACCGTTATCCAAAAGAATTAACTGAGCTTGATCCGCGTTTGGTCTCTCGTTTTTCATGGGGATTGTCGGTGGGGGTTGAACCACCAGATATTGAAACCCGTATTGAAATTCTATTGAAGAAAGCTGAAAACAGTGGTGTCGATTTACCCCGCAACTGTGCCCTGTTTATTGCCCAGCAAGTGGTTGCCAATGTGCGTGAGCTTGAGGGGGCATTGAATAAGGTGGTGGCTATTTCCCGTTTCAAGGGGACAGCCATTGATCTGGATGTGGTGCGTGAGTCCTTGAAAGATGTGTTGGCAATTCGTGCCCGTACCATCAGTGTGGAAAACATTCAGCGTGTGGTCAGTGAATATTTCCGTATTCCACTCAAGGAACTGGTGGGGCCAAAACGTACTCGTATCTATGCACGCCCACGCCAGTTGGCAATGGGGTTGGCGCGTGAACTGACAGGCGACAGTTTTCCAGAGATTGGCATGGCATTTGGTGGGCGTGACCACAGTACAGTGATGCATGCCTGTGAAAAAGTGGCTAGCCTACGTGAGCAAGATCCAATTTTTAATGAAGACTATAAAAACCTGCTGCGTCTTTTACAAAGTTAATTCATTTTTCAGAGTTGCAAACTGCTTTTAAGTGCAGCATAGTACACTGCTAACATTCATATCGGCTTCTGTTGTAAGAGGAATAAATCGTGCGTTTGAAAATCGCTAAAGAAAGTTTACTCAATGTTTTATCGCATGTGGTGGGGGCGGTTGAGCGTCGTCACACCTTGAATATTCTTTCTAATGTCAAAATTCAAACCACTCAACAGGCTTTAACCATTACGGGTTCTGATTTGGAAGTTGAACTGGTGGCAAGCACCACGCTGGCTGAGGGTGCCTGTTTGCAGGCTGGCGAAACGACTGTTCCAGCACGTAAACTGGTCGAAATTTGTAAATCCCTCCCGACAGCAGCCTTGATTGACCTACAAATTACTGAAGACCAGCGTTGTATCCTGAAATCAGGCAATAGCCGCTTTGTTCTGGGTACGCTTCCTGCCGAGGATTATCCATTACTGACGACTGAAAACAGTCAGGGTACACAGGTGCAGGTCACACAGCGTGAATTAAAAAGATTGTTTGAAAAAACCTCTTTCGCCATGGCGGTTCAGGACGTTCGTTTCTATCTGACGGGTACATTGTTGGAAATTGATCAAAATCAATTGCGTACAGTCACAACAGACGGTCACCGTTTGGCATTGTGTGAAGTGTCGGCTACATCGACAGCATCTGCATCGATTCAGGCGATTGTTCCACGCAAGGCGGTTGGTGAATTACAGCGCTTGCTCAGCATTGAGGATGAGCAACTGACCTTGTTGATTGGCCGTGAACTGTTAAATATCACCATCAATACGCCAAGCCGTGATAAGGAGCAGGGTGATATCACTGTTCGTTTTACCACCAAGCTGATTGATGGCAAGTTCCCAGATTATCGCCGTGTGATTCCGCGTGGTGGTGATAAGCATGTGCTAATTGCCCATGATGTGTTTAAACATTCACTGCAACGTGTGGCGATTCTGAGTAATGAGAAGCTGCGTGGGGTTTTCCTGAATTTTAGCCAGGATACCTTGCAGTTGCGTGCCAATAACCCTGAGCAGGATGAGGCCAGTGAAGATCTGGTCATTCAATATCAGGATGCGCCGCTGGAAATGTCATTTAATGCACAATATATTTTAGATGTCCTGAGTGTGCTGGATGGTGATGATGTCAAGATGAGCATGACCGAAGCCAATCAGTCGGTGTTGGTGCAAGACCCAGCCCATCCAGACCAAACCTATGTCGTAATGCCGATGCGGGTTTAATTGCGATTGATGGTTTGAGTTTTAAAACATGCAAATCACGCGTTTAAATATCGAACGTGTACGTAATTTAAAGGCGGTTGCACTCGGCGAGTTGCAACCGTTTAATATTTTTTACGGCGCAAATGGTTCTGGAAAAACTTCAGTTCTGGAAGCCATTCATTTATTGGCGACAGGCCGATCATTCCGTACCCATATACCAAAACATTACATTCAGTACAATGCAGACGATGCGCTTGTTTTTGCCCAATCCGCCAGTGAACGGATTGGTATGCAAAAGCTGGCTTCTGGTGAGCAGTTGATCAAGGTCAATGGTGATACCATTGCCACGCAGGGGCAGTTGGCAAAACTGCTGCCTTTGCAGCATATTGACCCACAAAGTACAGATATCATTGATCATGGAGCTAAACCAAGGCGGCAACTGCTGGACTGGTTGATGTTCCACGTGGAACCTGAGTTCTATTTTGCCTGGCAATATTATTCACGTGCATTAAAGCAGCGGAACAGTCTGCTGAAGTCACGGCGTAACTTGACCTTGGCTGATTTGGAACCATGGAACAAGATGCTGAGTGACTATGGTGAAATTTTGAATTCACAACGGGTCAGCATTGTGGAGCAATGGAACTATTTTTTTCAGGAAGATTTAAAGCAGTTGTTGCCTGATCTGGAGATTGTGCTGGAATACAATCCAGGTTTTCATACCGAGCAGGGACTGCTACACGATCTGGTGCAGCAGCATCAAAAAGACCTGGAACGGCGCTATACTGAGTATGGTCCACACCGTGCCGACCTGCGTTTAAAAACGGGTGGCGATGCCCTGCGCAGTGATGCTGCGGATGTATTGTCCCGTGGGCAAAAAAAGTTGTTAATCATGGCATTAAAACTGTCACAAATTGCAATGCTGCATGCGAGCAACAAGGAAACTGTGGTATTATTGGATGATCTGACAGCAGAGTTGGATGTAGCCGCACAACAGCGTTTAATTGAGCGACTGAGTCAGCTGGGAAGTCAGGTTTTTATGACCACCCTGGACCATGCGTCGGTATTAAAACACTTACATGATTTGTCGATTCCTTTTCAATTATTCCATGTTGTTCACGGTCAAGTCAGTCTTGCTGCACCATAATTTTATTTTCTCATCTTTAAATAGATCAATATTACTAGGGAGTAACCATGAGTTCAGAGTCTCAATCAGTCTCTCAAACAGAACAAACAAATGAAAAGGCTTATGATTCCTCTAGTATTAAAGTATTACGTGGATTAGACGCGGTTCGTAAACGTCCTGGGATGTATATCGGTGACACCGATGATGGTACTGGTCTGCACCATATGGTGTTTGAGGTGGTGGATAATGCCATTGATGAAGCCCTGGCGGGTCATTGTGACGAAATTCTGGTGACCATCCATGAGGATGAATCGGTCAGCGTGTCGGATAACGGACGTGGTATTCCAACCGACATACACCCTGAAGAGGGCGTGTCTGCGGCAGAAGTGATTTTGACCATTCTGCATGCGGGTGGTAAGTTTGATGATAATAGCTATAAGGTGTCGGGTGGTTTGCATGGTGTAGGAGTGTCGGTTGTCAACGCCTTGTCGAAAAAACTACAGTTGACGATTTATCGTGCGGGTCAAATTCACGAGCAAGAATATCAGCATGGTGATTCACAATATCCATTAAAGGTGGTGGGTGAAACAGAGCGTACAGGTACAGTTGTACGTTTCTGGCCAAGTGAGTTGACCTTTAGCCAGACCATTTTCAATGTTGATATTCTGGCACGCCGTTTAAGGGAGCTTTCATTCCTCAATGCAGGTGTACGGATTGTATTGCGTGATGAACGGATCAACTTTGAACACGTCTACGATTATGAGGGTGGCCTGTCTGAATTCGTTAAATACATTAACGAAGGCAAGACCCATCTGAATGATATTTTTCATTTCACGGCTGATGCTGAAAACGGGATTACCGTCGAAGTTGCCTTGCAGTGGAATGACAGCTATCAGGAAAATGTACGCTGCTTTACCAACAACATTCCACAAAAAGATGGTGGTACACACCTTGCAGGTTTTCGTGCGGCGTTAACCCGTGGTTTGAACCAGTATCTTGAAAGTGAAAATATTTTAAAGAAAGAAAAAGTTGCTGTTACAGGTGATGATGCGCGTGAAGGCTTAACTGCAATTATTTCAGTGAAAGTGCCAGATCCAAAATTCTCTTCACAGACCAAGGAAAAACTGGTGTCGAGTGAAGTAAAACCTGCGGTGGAGCAGGCCATGAACAAAGAGTTTTCTGCTTATTTACTGGAAAATCCACAAGCAGCGAAATCGATTGCAGGTAAGATCATTGATGCAGCGCGTGCCCGTGATGCGGCGCGTAAGGCCCGTGAAATGACCCGCCGTAAGAGTGCGCTGGATATTGCGGGTTTGCCAGGAAAATTGGCGGACTGTCAGGAAAAAGATCCAGCCTTGTCTGAACTGTATCTGGTCGAGGGTGACTCTGCGGGTGGAAGTGCCAAGCAGGGTCGTAACCGTAAGATGCAGGCGATTTTGCCGTTGAAAGGTAAAATCCTCAACGTTGAGCGTGCCCGCTTTGACAAGATGATTTCCAGTCAGGAAGTCGGGACGCTAATTACGGCTTTAGGCTGTGGCATCGGGCGTGAAGAATATAATCCAGATAAGTTACGTTATCATAAAATCATCATCATGACTGATGCGGACGTGGATGGTTCACACATCCGTACCTTGTTGCTGACGTTCTTTTTCCGTCAAATGCCAGAGCTGGTTGAGCGTGGTTATATCTATATTGCCCAGCCCCCACTGTACAAATTGAAGAAAGGCAAGCACGAACAGTACATCAAGGACAATGATGCACTGGAAGAGTTTTTGATCTCCAACGCGATTGATGAGCTTGCCTTGCATATCAGTGCGGAAGCACCTGCAATTACAGGTGCGGCATTGGCGAGTGTGATTGCGGATTATCAGGTGTCACAGAAGAGCTTGCAGCGCCTGACCCAGCGTTATCCTGCAAGCCTGCTGGATGCCCTGCTTGAGCTGGAGGCATTTAAGGCTGACCACAACCATGAGCGTGACTATGTCGAATCATGGGCTGAGCAATTGCGTGTGGCAATTGAAAAACTACAGCCAAGTTTGCGCCCTGAAATTACCTTGGAATCATTTGAACGTGAAAACTCCCTAGGTGAAAAATCGGCACACTACTGGCCACGTGTCACGGTATATGTACATAACTTGCCACATGCCTATTTGCTGGATGCAGGTCTGCTCAATTCTGCTGAATATGCACGTTTGCTGAAAAATGCCAAGAGCTGGTTCAAGTTGCTTGAGGAGGGGGCTTACCTGCAAAAAGGTGAGCGCCGTATTCAGGTCAACAGTTTCCATCAGGTATGGCAGCATATTTTGCAGGACTCACGCCGTGGCATGATGATCCAGCGTTATAAAGGTCTGGGTGAGATGAATGCCGAGCAGCTTTGGGAAACTACAATGGACCCTGAAAACCGCAATATGTTGCAGGTCACCATTGATGATGCGATTGAGGCAGACCGTATGTTCTCATGCCTCATGGGCGATGACGTGGAACCACGTCGTGCATTCATTGAGGAAAATGCGTTGAATGCCGATATTGATGCTTAAGTAAGTTAGGCATTTTTCAAATTTATTTTAAAGGCGGGGCTAATCATTTTAGCCCCGTCTTTGATTCTTTTGTTTTATTGGAAATTATTGAGAGGTTTGTGGCTTATAGTCAAATCATTATAAAACCAATACAATGGTGCAATGAGTTATTCAGAACATTTTAGACGTAAAATTTTAGCTAAGCTTGAGGAAGGTTATTCTATTCGAGCGGTAGCTGCACAATTTGAAATTAATAAAAATACCATTGTTGAATGGAAGAAACGTATATAGTCAAATCATTATAAAACTAATACAACTCAGTCGATGAGTTATTTCGAGTTTTTTTCGAATCCTGTATGAATAATAAAGTAGTTTGACTATATAGTGAGCCTGAACCCAAAGCTCAATTTTAAGGGCAAATTCCAGTTCCAGCTTAGCTGAAATTATTGGTGGTTGCATGGCATGTTTATTGGTGTTTAAGTAGCGCCAACCTAACCAGACGATGTTGGCCAGTTAGGCTGATATTTTTTTAGTTTTTAGGTTTCGAATGAACTTTCTAGTTCTTCCAGCTCCATCATCAATTCTAAAAGCTGTTCTTCGAATTGTTCCAATTTTGCCTTTAAATCATTTTGCTCATTCATCAGTTTGATCAACTCATCTTTGCGATTCGATTCATACAGGGCACTATCCGCTAAAGCATGTTCAATCTCAGCTAAACGCGGTTGAACCTTGTCAATCTGTGCCTCAACCTTTTCAATGTTCTTACGAATCGGGCGAGTCAGTTCACGGCGACGGGCAGCCTCTTTACGTTGAGCTTCTTTATCAACTTTCGCTGCTGTATTTTGAGACGCTACGGTTTGTTGCTGTACTGCATTCTGTGAATTAATGAGCTGTTGGCGCGCTTCACGCAACCATTTCGCATAATCCTGTAAATCGCCCTCAAACTCTGTGCATTTTCCTGCATGAACCAACAGCAAGTCATCACAAACGCTGGCAATCAGTTGGCGTTCATGTGAGACCAGCACCACAGCACCCTCAAAATCCTGCAATGCCATACTCAGGGCATGACGCATATCCAGATCCAGGTGGTTGGTGGGTTCGTCCAGAATCAACACATTTGGGCGTTGCCATACAATCAGGGCCAATGCCAGACGTGCACGTTCACCACCTGAAAAGCTCTCGCATGGAGTGTCCATACGCTCACCACTAAAGCCAAACCCACCCAAAAAAGCGCGCAAGGAAGCTTCACTGATTTGTTTATCTGCAATGCGGGCCAATTGCAGCATTGGGCTGGCATTGGCATCCAGTGCATCCATTTGATGTTGGGCAAAATAACCGATGTTCAAGAGTTCAGAGGCTTTGCGCTCGCCTGCCAAGAGCGGTAAATCACCCACCAATGTTTTGATCAGGGTTGATTTACCTGCACCATTCATTCCCAACAAACCAATCCGAGAACTTGGGGTGATTTGCAGACGGATTTTTTCCGCAATGATTTTATCGCCATAGCCAATTGTCGCCATATCCAGACTTAACAGCGGTGAACTCATTTTCGTGGGTTCACGAAAACTAAAGGTAAATGGCGTATCGACATGGGCAGGTGCAAGTTGTTGCATGCGTTCCAACTGTTTGATACGGCTTTGCGCTTGGCGAGCCTTAGTTGCTTGGGCTTTAAAGCGGTCAATATATTTTTGAATATGTGCGCGTGTTTCCTGTTGTTTCTCAAAAGCCTGTTGCTGTTGTGCCAAGCGTTCGCTACGTGTCGTTTCAAAGGTGGAGTAGTTGCCTGTATATAACGTCAATTCCTGATTTTCAATATGAAGAATATGATCCGTAATGGCATCGAGAAAATCACGGTCATGTGAAATCAGCACCAGCGTTCCTTCATAGGCTTTGAGCCAGTCTTCCAGCCATAAAATAGCATCTAAGTCTAAATGGTTCGTTGGCTCATCTAATAATATTAAGTCTGAACGGCTCATTAAGGTGCGTGCAAGATTTAAACGCATCCGCCAACCACCAGAGAAGCTTGCCACATTTAAACGGATTTGATGATCAAGAAATCCTAAACCTGCCATTAATTGGGCTGCTTTCGCAGGTGCTGCATAACCATGAATTTCATCAAATCGACCATGTAATTTGGCTAAATCATCATTACTCAGTTGATCTGGATGTGCTAATTTTTCTTGAATGTCCCAATATTCTTCGTCACCAGATAAAACAAAGTCAATCGCTGGCATTTCTAAGGCTTTAATTTCCTGAGCCATGTGTGCCACAGTCCAAACTGCTGGACGAGTTAGATTCCCTTCATCTGCAACCAAGCCACCCAGAAATGCGGCAAACAAAGTCGATTTACCCGCACCATTCACGCCTGTAAGGCCAATTTTCCAGCCAGGATGGAGCTGCATTGATGCTTTCTGAAAGAGGACTCGCCCACCACGGCGCAATGAAACTTGGTCAAACTGGATCATGAGCATGCAAAATTACAAAGAGTTGGCTGCATTTTAAGGTGAACGTGCATGAAAGCAAATTTTTATCTGGTAGCCATTCAATATTCATTCATAAATTATATTCTGGCTTCAAACCTTGTCGACTCTGTTATGAAATCTAACTACCGTAATCCATCTGCCCTAAAGATCAATTTGATTGAATCCAGCAATTCAATCATTAAAAATAGAGTTTTTACTCTATTTTTGTGATGCAAATCAGATTATTATTGAGTTTTAATGCAAAAGTAAGTAACAAGATTAGAAGTATAGTGACAGGATTAGGGATGAGGAAAGGGATTTTTGCCGTGGGGCAATGCTGATGCTGGGGGCAAGTATGCAGGCCAACGCAGACGCTATAATTTGTGTTTTTGACTTTTTAGGAAAATCTGGTGAGGCCTATAAGGCGATGGAGGAGTGGGCTCTGGCTGCCAAAATATGGCGCAGTGACATCACTTTGCTGAGTTACCAGAATCAGCAAATCTTGCGTGAGGCACGTATTGGCTTGACCTCACAGGGTATTTATGACGCCACCATATACGGTTGATCGGACCAGTTTTGAATGTTCACTGGGTGGTGAATAGATTTTAAAAATTTGATTATTAAATAATTCTATAGGGAGAATGTAATGAATAAAGGATTATTCGCTTTAGCTGCCGCAACATTGTTCAGCGTTGCGGGTCAAACTCAGGCCAAACAAAAAATTTGTGTGTTTGATCCGATGGGAAAAGCGGGAGAAGTGTATAAAGTCGCGGAGGAATGGGCGCTGGCTGCACAAAATTGGCAAGCCAAAATTCAATTGGTGCCTTATAAAGATGAAGCCACGGCACAGATTGATTTTGAAGCTGGTGAGTGTGAGGGAGTATATATGACCTCCATGCGCGCCCGTAAATACAACAAGTTTGCAGGTTCAATAGATGCAATTGGTGGTGTGATCAATAATCAGGTGGCAAAAAAAGCGATCCATTTTGCGCTGGATAAGCGTAATAAACGCCGTCTGATCACAACAATAGATGGAGATACCTTTGAGGTTGCAGGGATTTCCCAGTTTGGTCTGGCCTATATTTTTGTACATGATAAAAGTATCAACTCGCTTGCTAAAGCCAAAGGCAAGAAATTTGCTTATCTGAAACATGATGATGCACAAAGGAAAATTCTTAAAGCAATCGGAATGGTTGGATTGCCATCAGACGTTTCTGATTTTGCTAAAAAATTTAATACCAATCAGGCCGATGTGATTGCATCGCCTGCCTATGCCTATAAAGCTCTGGAAATTGAGAAAGGATTGGGAACAACAGGGGCAATGTTTGACAACGTTCCTGTTGTGAATATTACGATTGAGTTGATTATTCGCCCAAATTCTTTTCCCGCAGGTTTCTCTCTGAATTCACGGGAATGGTTTATACAACAAATTCCAACAAGTTTTGCCATTATTAAACGGCTTGAGGATGCCATTCCAACAAAATATAAATATTCGATTTCTAAGGAAGAGGTTGAGAATTATGAAAAACTTTTCAGGGAGCAACGAATCCGTTTTACCAAAGATGGTATTTATGACCCAGTGATGATGGGCGTTTTGAAACGGGCACGTTGTTCAGTGGAAAGAACCCGTTTTGAATGTTCATTGGGAGGTGAATAAAAATCTGAATCCAGATTGAATTGTGTGGTGATTTGAACAAATCATTTGATAGGGAAAATAGATATTTTATCAATGAGTAAAATATGATGAGTGCTATTAAAAATCAGTAAAACCCGATGTATGTAAATAAAAGGACTAGGCTTTTAGTCAAGATCTGACTATATTCGTCTTTCGCTAGTGGAAAAATATGCAAAAACAGCAAATAAGGGAAAACAAAATGAAAAAAGGACTTTTGGCATTGAGTGCTGCGACTCTATTTGTCATGACTACTCCTGTACAGGCAAAACAAGAAATTTGCGTATTCGATTTGTTGGGTAGGGCTGGAGAGTCTTACAAACTGATCGAGGAATGGAAGCTGGCCGCCAAAAACTGGCAGGGTGATATAGAGCTGATTCCTTATCAGGATGAGAAAAAAGCAGAACAGGATTTCGATGCAGGGAAGTGTGACGGTGTCTATATGACCTCCATGCGTGCCCGTAAATACAACAAGTTTGCGGGTTCAATTGATGCTGTGGGCGCGGTTACCAGTAATGCCATTGCCCAAAAAGCCATTAGCTTTGTGTTGGATAATCGCAACAAGCATCGTCTTACCGCGTCAGTTGGGGGTGAGAAACATGAGGTTGCAGGGATTATTCAAGTCGGACTGGCCTATATTTTTGTTCGGGACAAAAATATTGACACCATTGAAAAGGCCAAAGGCAAAAAATTCGCCTACCTCCACTATGACCAGGCACAAAAGACGATTGTTGAAAGCATTGATCTGATTGCCGTGCCATCCGACATTTCAGACTTTGTGAAGAAGTTTAACAGTGGTCAGGTCGATGTGATTGCCGCACCTGCCTATGCATATAAACCTCTGGAAATTAGCAAGGGTATGGCAAATGGGGCATTATTCAATTTTCCAGCGGTTAACATTACGGGCGACTTAATTATCAAGCCTGGAAAATTCCCTGCAAATTTTGGTACACAGTCACGTCAGTGGTTCATCAACAAATTACCAGGCAACTTCGCAACAGTACATCGTCTAGAGGCTGGCATGGATGCCAGAAGAATCACCCTGTCCAATGAAGACAAGATCCGCTATCAGAAACTACTGCGTGATGGACGCATGAATTTGACCAGACAGGGAGTGTACGATGCCAGCATGATGAGCGTGCTGAAGCGTGCACGCTGTACGGTGGAGAGGACCAATTTTGAGTGTTCACTCAGTGGTGAATAAGACCTGTAAAAATTATCAATTTACAAAAAAATTGTGCGGCTTATAACAAATTTACCCATGAAAATGAGTGAATAAGATAAGGTAGATCAAAAAATAAACAATATTGACATAAAAATAGAGTACTAGCTCTATTTTTTTTCAAGAAACATGATTAATATTTGCTTCGAACAAGGAGACAAACATAAAGTTTGTGAAAGGATGGAAAATATGAAAAAAATTGCGTTAGCTATTGCAGCAACTTCAATCTTAGGTGTATCTGCCTCTACTCAGGCGGCAGTTAATGTGTGTGTATTCGACTTATTAGGAAAGTCAGGTGAATCATACAAAATGATGCAGGACTGGGCACTGGCTGCAAAAAGCTGGGGTGCTGACGTTAACCTTCAGGCAATTACTGATGAGCAGGTGGCGGACAACAACTTTAAGGCGGGTAAATGTGATGCTGTGGCAATGACAGCAATGCGTGCACGTCCGTACAACAAGTTTGCGGGTTCTATTGACTCTTTAGGCGGTGCGCCAAGTAATGAAACGGCTCAACGTGCGATTACCTATGTACTGGATGCACGTAATGCAGCAAAAATGACCACCAATCTTGGTGGTAATAAATACGAAATTGGTGGTATTGCTCCATTAGGTGCGGCTTATATTTTCGTGCGTGATAAGAGCATTAGCTCAATCGAAAAAGCAGCGGGTAAAAAATTCGCGGTATTGGGTCATGACGACGCGCAAAAAATTATGGTACAACGCGTAGGTGCACAAGCTGTACTTTCTGATATTTCTAACTTTGCTGCGAAATTCAACAATGGTCAGGTAGACATGGTAGGCGCTCCTGCTTATGCATATAAGCCATTAGAGTTGAGCAAAGGTTTAGGTGCTAACGGTGCGATGTTCAACTTCCCAGTATTACAAGTAACTGCGGATCTTGTGTTACGCCCAGAAAAATTCCCAGCTGGTTTTGGTCAAAAATCTCGTGATTATTTTGTGAAGCAACTTCCAAAATCTTTCGCAATGATCAAACGTTACGAAGCTGAGATTCCAGCAAAATACAAAATGAACCTAAGTGCTGAAGACAAATTAAAATATCAAAAATTGTTGCGTGATGGTCGTATGGACTTAACTAAACGTGGTATTTACGATGCAGGCATGATGTCTGTATTGAAGAAAGCTCGTTGTTCAGTAGACAAGGCGAACTTTGAATGTGCTTTACCTGGTGAATAATCAGTAATTGCTAAAGTAAACACTTAAAGCCTAGATTTATCTAGGCTTTTTGTTTTTTTAAGCATTGTCATTTAAGTCATTGTCTTTAGCTGCTAAGATTATGATTATACAGAGACATAAGAAATCAAATGGAATAGAGAAGATTTAAGAATATATTAAAGCCATCAAAAGCAATGATGGCTATTTTCAAATCTATTGTTCATTTGAAGATATTGGAAAGATATAACGCACTTTTTAGTGTTGAACGTTATGTAACAACAATCACCATGGATGCAAAGGAAAAAATAAGATGCAATGGTTTAAAACACTCCTACTGGCGACAGGTATTGCTGCGGTATCTGCGGGCGCTCAGGCAAAACAGACCATTTGTGTATTTGACATTGTCGGTAAAAGTGGCGATGTCTATGCACTGATGAAAGACTATCAGCTTGCCGCAAAAACCTGGGGTGCGGACATTGAGTTGAAAGTAGGCACCAATGAAGCGGTGATAGCGGAAGATTTCAAGGCAGGTAAATGTGATGGGGTTAGTATCACAGGCATGCGTGGTCGCCAGTTTAACCAGTTTACAGGCTCATTGGACGCGATTGGTGCGATCACAGACCTGAAACTTGCGGTAAAAGTGATGCAGGGATTGGCAAGCCCAGCATTTGCCAAGGCCATGGTGAATGGCAAATATGAGGTTGTGGGCGTGATTCCGATTGGGGATGCTTATCTGCTGGTTAATGACCGTAATATCAATACTGTCGCCAAAGCGGCAGGTAAGAAAATCGCTGTTCTGGACTATGATGAAGCACAAAAAATTATGGCTTCTCAGGTGGGTGCTCAGGCGGTTAGTTCTGACATCACCAACTTTGGTGCGAAATTCAACAATGGTCAGGTTGATATCATTGGTGCGCCAGCAGCAGCATTTAAGCCTTTAGAACTTCACAAAGGTCTGGGTACTAAGGGTGCAATTGTCAATTACCCAATCTTGCAGGTGACGGGTAACCTGATTATTCATCCTGAGAAATTCCCTGCTGGTTTTGGTCAAAAATCAAGAGAATGGGTCAAGGGACAGTTACCACGTGCTTTTGGCATACTTGGCAAGATGAAAGCGGATATTCCACAAAAATACTGGATGGAAGTTCCTGCGGCTGACAAGCCTGGCTACCAAAAGCTGATGCGTGAAGCGCGTATCAACCTGACTGCAAAAGGTATTTATGACAAGCGTATGATGAAATTGTTATGGCAATTCCGCTGTCGTGAGGATGCCAAGAACTTTGAGTGTGCGCTACAAGATGAAAACTATAAATAATCTTGTAAAAAGTCTTTAAACGCACTTTAAACTTCTTAGCAGCTTTGCAGTGTAATATCATGTGATGCAGTTACTAAGTTGTTGATTGATAAAAATATTTTTTGTGGTTGCAATGTGGTTGCCTGTATGCAAGTGCATTGCTATCACTTAACTTTTGACGGTATATTTGACGGTATCAATTCATATACCGTCAAACACAACATGACAAGATTATCAAATAAACTGACTGCCAAAGCGGTCAAAAATCTGAGCTATGACACTGAGGGCAGTAACAAATATGCTGATGGTAGTGGCTTATATTTATTGATTACGGCGAATGGCTCAAAGCATTGGCGGATGGATTACCGCCGTCCAGTCACCCAAAAAAGAAATACGCTTGCATTAGGTACATATCCCGTCATTAGTTTGGAAGAGGCACGAATAAAACGTGATGACGCTAAAAAGATGCTGATGAATGGAATTGATCCAGCCGAAGATCGTAATGCCAATAAAGAGAAGAAAAAAGCACAGGCAGAAAATGTATTTAGCCGATATGTCCAAGATTGGCTGGATAAGCGAGCAATAGAGGGGCGAAAGGATGCTGAAAACATTAGAATGTTGAATATTGATATATTGCCCTATATTGGTGATATGCCAATAACATTAATGACTCCAGAGCAACTAGAAAAAGATGTAACCGATAGAATTGTAGCTAGGGGCGCAATTATTGTTGCTATACAGGCGAAGAAAGTCATGAAGATGGTTTTAAATATTCCTTTAAAAAAACGGCTCATTCAATATAACCCAGCAGAAAACATATCATTACCGAGACCACAGAAAGGCAATAATCCAGCCATAACAGGCGAGCTAGAGCTAACATTCCTACTTAAAAAAATATGGTCATACACAGAGGACAACCACAGAAACTATAAAATTACTGAGCTAGCCATTAAGTTTGCAATCTATATTTTTCAGCGCCCTAATGAGGTTAGGGGATTGTTATGGGAGCATGTGGACTTTGATAAGGGCTATTTGACATTTACAGCAAGTAAGACCAAGCAACCGCACATAGTCCCTTTATCTAGTCAGGCTTATGAAATCCTCAAACAGATTCAGGAAATGAACACCAATTCAATTTATGTTTTTCCTAGTCCTAAAAACAATGCTTATTGCCTTTCCCCTAGCACAATGGGAGGGGCGCTAAAGCGTATGGGTTTTGGAGGTAAGCAAACGGCACACGGTTTTAGGGCAACGGCGAGAACGTTACTTGATGAGGAACTGGACACCCGAAGCGATATTATTGAGCATCAATTAGCTCACAAGGTTAAAGACCCGAATGGTACGGCGTATAACCGCACTAAATTTCTCAAGAAACGCCAAAAGATGATGCAAGTGTGGGCGGACTACTTGGATGCGCTTAGACTGGATCAGGATGTATCCAGATTCAAACCTCAAGATGATGAGATGGATAATATTATTCAATTTACACGCAGAGAATCGGCATAATTGGATTATATGAATTGGCTGAAATGACATTAAAATCAATTAGCCATTTTTGCACCTATTTCCTAAAATTACTAAATTTATTATTTTTCAGATATAGCCTTTTTTTAAGTGTTACAGGGGTTACGGGGTTACAGCCTTGTATTATAAGGAATTTTAACAAATTGGCTGGAAAATCTAACGTGTTACATGGGTTACATTGCTGATTTTTAATAATTTAATAGGTCAAAAACAACATAAAAAACAAGTGTTTTTGAGCCAAACGTAACACCTAATCATAAAAAAGACGGTAAAAACGCATAGGCGAGCCAATTAAGCGTAATCTTAAAACAAGCTACCTATTAGGCTTTTAAAATATTAAATTGACCAAAATGACAAAAAAATTAAGTAGCTATTATTTTCCATTTTTAGCTAATAAGTAATCAGTTATTGCAATGTATAGCACTGTAGTTAAAAATTGCTTATAATTTTGTACATCATCATAGTGTACAAGTGAATAATATGAGCACAGCATCCGAGCGTATCAATTTACGCACCACACCCGAAGCGAAAAGCATCATTGAACAGGCAGCAAGCATCACTGGCTTAACAGTTAATGCCTTTATGGTGCAGTTCGCTTATGAAAAAGCACAGGCACTCATACAGGATCATCAAAATTTGCGTTTAAGCCGTGCGGATCATGACATGCTGCTAGAGATGTTGGAAAATCCACGCCCAGCGAACCAAGCTTTGAAAGACTTGATGAGTTTGCTTGATGAAGATTGAGATTTTACAGAAAAGCCATGACAAGACCACTTTTGACTGTGGGCAGGCTGATTTAAATCGTTTTATCAAACAGTTTGCTTTGCAGCATCATAAGACTGGAACAAGTAAGACCTATGTAGCACTGGATGGCGAAAACGCTGTAATTGGCTTTTATTGCTTATCCAGTCAATCCATAGACTTTGAATATGTTGATAGCCATTTAACAAAGAAACTACCACGCTACCCAATACCAAGCATTGTGATTGGACGTTTTGCTGTAAGTAAGTATGTACAGGGGCAGGGCATAGGTAAGAAGTTGTTAGCACATGCTTTAAGACAAATTAGTATTACATCCCAGTTAATCGGCGTTACTTTTGTTGTGGTTCATGCCAAAGATGAAAAGGCAGCAGATTTCTATAAGTCACTAGGTTTTAAATCATCAAATGATTACCCATTGACTTTAATTTTACCAGTCAATGATATTCCAAGTTATTAAGTTGATATTTTTCACAGCCAATAACTCAGATTTAAGACAGTTTTTATTGGTTAAAAGTATCTTAGATGTAAGCTAAAGATTCTTGACGATATTTTTATATGTTTGATTGGGTTGGGAATGGAAAACACAGAAGATTTATCAATAGATAACCTAAAAATAATCCTTGATAATATGAAGATTGGTTTAGGTAAAAGATTAGCCTCATTTTATGCAGATATTGATCAAAGGGATTTTTACACCTTTGAGGATTCAATGATTATGTTTAAATGGGTGCATAAGATTCTTAATAGAGTTAAAAATGATAAAGTACATCGTGAACCACTAATGAAAGAGTTATTAAGGAAAAATTCCACAAATAAAAACAATAGTATAGAACGCTTATATTTTGAAATTGCAACTAATTTGGCATTTTCAAAATATGCTTTAAATGGTGGTGACTGGAAAACTGGACTAAATTATTTATGTCAAGCTAATAGAAATTATGGAACTTTATTAGGGATTGAAAGTAAAACGATAAATAAATTAATACATTCGGATGAAAAATCAAGGATTGTGAGTATACGTCACAAAAATGATAATGATTTATTAGAGCCTATAAAATTTAAAGCATTGAATTTATATCATGATCTCGAATATAGAAAAAAACACAACTTAGGAAAATCTAGAGATGGTTTTGCATTACATTTTTTAACAAACTATGGCGGAGAATACTTTTCAAAAAATAGTGATTTAAAAAATTTACTAACTTTAAATAGAGTCAGAGCATGGATAAAAGAATCTTTAGAAATGAAACCTACTAGTAGTCTTTAATTTTTACTAGTAGAAAGATGAACCTACAGTATAAATATTTATTTACCAGTAAAATTATAAAAATAATTATAAATCAATAAATAATGCACCTTATCCCAATGTGAAACGGTGCAAATATGACAACCTCAAATTTATATAACCCAAGTGGCGTAGATGCTTATTTACGCATCAAAGACCTTGCCAATATTCCCGAACGCCAACCAAAGACACACACCTATAAAACAGGTGCAAACAAGGGCAAGGTGCGAGTGATTGGCGCACGCCCAGCAAGCAAGGGCATGATTGGCGTATCTGAGAAAACAATATGGGAATGGGTAAAAACTGGGGCTTTTCCCCAACCTATACGCATAGGCGGAAATATTACCGTTTGGCGTTTATCTGATATTAATAACTGGATGCAATCACAGGGATTGGAGGGCTGAATGATGAAAAATGAGACTCCAAAACCCATTAAATACAGTGCAGTAAATACAGGTGATAAATTCAAAGCAAAAGGTTATTACTATCTAGCTACGGCTATCTTAAACATAGGCAATAAATCGCCATTTTGTTTACTGGTGACGTATAAGGATTTACCCCATGAATCTCATTCAGCCTTTGCACACAAAGAATATGCCTTATTTAACCCTAATTTAAACTATATCCAAGATGGATTTATATTTACGTCTGGAAAAAGGATAGCCATTCAGGTCATTGATTGTATTCCTGTTTATGATGCAGAGGTTTTAATAGATTGGCGCAATAGTCAGGGGCGTTATAACTGGGAAAATGCCATTATCTTGCCATTGGATGTTATAGAAACGCTTTCCAGTTATGCAGAGTTTGCACAGGACTACAACGATTATATCCATCTGGGATATACGATGGATAAAACCCCACGTTATGACAGCCCTTGTATTGGTGTAGATGGATATTTCTTTAACCTAATTACCTATACGCTACGTGCAGATGCAAGAAAACACCGTATTCAGGGGCAAGACAGTATTGCCTTTCACTTGAGAGCCGTTAAACGCCTAAAAGATGTAGTAAAAGCTAATACCAATACAGGAGGTTTACCAGTATGAACCTCTTAAAAGCTGGCTATGGTTTGGGTGCATTATTGCATTCAAGCCTTGCAAAGCAAGCCAAAGCTTTATATGCTGTAACTCTCTCAAAATCCATAAGCGTCACCCCTGAACGTCATTCAGGTTTTATTGTGCCTAAATTCTGCAAAGGCTCTCAATCTTTGCATTTACAGGGCGCAAGCGTTACAGCTACGCAAACAAGGCTGCAATCCCTCTATGAGGGGATGACACCACAAAATAAGTCAGCAATGGTGAATATGTGGGGCGGTACTTATGGACCGAGAGTGAATCCTCTCACCAATATTTTTATTGGTGAATCTCAAAATCTCAAAACCATAGGAGGCACTGATCATGCCTAATCAAACTACACATTCAATTCATGCAACTGTGACGACTCACCGTAGCAACAACACAGCAGCTTTTTTCGTATCTCCAGATGATGCAACACCACAAGATTGTAAGGAAGTCTCTATACAGCTTGTAGCGCAGGCTTTTGCCATTCTACAAGGCATTGATCGCAACGACCTAGATGGCTTTGCAGGTAAACAGGTTGAAGCTGTACAAGATATTTTGGTTAGAGCAGTAGAAGCACTGGAATGTCTGGATATTCAGAAAGCCGTAGCGATGGCACAGCGTGAGGGCGTATAACATGACGATGACCCAAAGCAGCCAAAACCAAGCAAGCAAAGCATTGGCAGAGATGTATAACAGCAATACCGACTACATCCAACGCTTAAAAGAAATCATAAGCCTGAATCAGCTTGTACAGATGC
This sequence comes from Acinetobacter sp. CIP 102129, assembly GCF_000368305.1. Lineage (NCBI taxonomy): Bacteria > Pseudomonadati > Pseudomonadota > Gammaproteobacteria > Moraxellales > Moraxellaceae > Acinetobacter > Acinetobacter sp. CIP 102129. The sequence continues at coordinate 9,097 of NZ_KB849340.1, read as the reverse complement.
AGGCGGAGGATATGGCAGGTATTGAGTTAATTGGTAAGCCTAAATACCTTGCAAGCCTATGTTCAACAAACCATCACGCTTTACAGCATTGGCTGGATGATCTTGAACAGTGGCAAGACACCATTGATAAAACCGAACCACAGTACGCAGAAACAACGGCTTGCTGTGTCTATGATGATTATGGATTTTACCAAGATCATGCCAATGATTTAAAAAATATCGCAGTGATGGCATGTGACCAGGTGGATGAACTAAAACGCCATAATCCATCCCATGACTTTCAGCTACTTAATCACTTAACCAGTGTGATTAAACGCTTGGCCGTCAATTTCTTTAGTGACCTAGAAGCAGAGCTGGACGTACTTTCCCAGTTATACCCTGATCTATTTATGGTAGAGGTATAGCTCTATGAAGAAAGCGCACCCTACGCTAGGGAAATATAAAAACAATTGTACAGATGGGGCTAAGTTCGGCTTAAACCGTGCCTTACTCCCCGATGTGGTCGAATACCTCACCGCTAGAGGCTATGCCCCTAAAGGGCGTGGCGAATGGCGTGTCATGTTATGCCCATTCCATGATGATAGCACCCCAAGTTTACGCATCCACAGCCGTAAAGGATGCTTTAAATGTATGTCTTGTGAAGCCAAAGGCGGTGACTTGATCGCCTTTCATCAATTGCTTACAGGCAAGCCATTCATTGAAGCGTGTAAAGACTTGGGCGCATGGGAGAACAACGCATGACAGACCATAGCACTATTCAGGTAAAGGCGGAACAACATGCCCTTAAAATGGCACAGCGTGAAGCACAGAACGGTTTTGAGTATGAATACCTATTCACCTATGCCGATGAACAAAACACGCCGATTTACTGGAAAATACGCCTCAAGAATCACAATACAGGTGATAAATGGATACGGATATTTTCACAAGGTCAACGTGGTTTTATCACCAAAGAGCCTGATTTTAACGCCCTGTATCCAGTGGCCAACGGTAAAAAGCCGTTGTATGCACTGGCACAGATTGACCAAGCCCCAAAAGATGCGGAAATATGGTTATTTGAGGGCGAGCAAAAGGCAGATTTAGCCCAGCAATTAGGCGTTATTGCATCCACGTGCGGCGGAAGTGGCAACGTAGCAGCAACCCACCTACAGCCATTAGCGGATAAAACCGTAGTGATATGGGCGGACAATGACAAAGCTGGGTTTAAATGCCGTGACGAACTAGCACAGGCATTGCAGCAAATTGGCTGTAAGGTGCAGTTTGTTGACCTAGACCCACTTAAATTGCCCGAAAAAGGCGATATTGTGGACTGGCACAACGCCCAGCAAACCAATGGATTGCATCCAACCCTAGACGATTTACAGCAGCTTAAACGCATCCCTTACATGCCACCTGAACCAACTAAAACCTTGCCTAATGGTTTACTGGCTGAATCAATGGAGTGGGAACGCGGACATTTTGAAGTGACTGAAAAAGGCTTGTTTTTTGTGGACGTGGATAAAAATGGCAATTACCACGAAAAATACATTTCCAGCCCGATTTTAGTCCTAGCCAAAACAAGGGATAAAGATTCAGGTGGATGGGGCAACCTACTCCAGTGGCGAGATGATGCCAACCATTTACATACATGGGCAGTTCCAGCCGAACTATTTCAAACCGATGGGGCAGAATTGCGTAAAACATTGGCAAGCAATGGCTTGAAGATCGTACCTGACAAACGTGGGCGTGATTTACTGCAATGCTACCTGATGAGCTACCCAGCCGAAAAAATGGCGTTATGTGTTGATCGTGTGGGATGGAGTGGGCAGGCGTTTGTATTGCCTAACAAGGTGATCGGACAGCCCAAAGATGGTGAATTGATTGTTTACCAGTCCATGAGTGGCATAGACAGCCGTTATCAGTGTAGTGGCACATTGGAGCAATGGAGAACCGAAGTATCTGAACTGGCACAGAGCCATAGTAAGCTTGTTTTTGCACTTAGTACGGCATTTTCAGGGCAGCTTTTAACCCTGTTAGAGCAGACACAAGGGGCAGGGGTTCACTATAAAGGCGGTTCATCTAAAGGTAAAACAACCGCTTTGTATGTAGCCAATAGCGTATGGGGTTCACCACGCCGTTTTTATCGGACATGGAAAGCCACAGGCAACGCCCTAGATCATACTGCACACATGCACAATGACGGCTTTTTAGGACTGGATGAGATCGGCGAAATCTCCAACCCGAAAGAACTTGGCAACCTTGCCTATTCATTAGCCAACGGCGTAGGCAAATCCCGAATGAGTCGCAGCTTAACCGCTAAAGCGACCTATGAATGGCTGATCATGTTTTTATCGACTGGAGAGGAAAGCTTAAAGCAGATCATGGAACAACATGGGCAGCGAACCAAGCTAGGGCAAGAAATCCGTTTACTGGATATTGATGTAGATCATTCGCCATACGGTGTATTTGATCAGATCGACTTTGCACAGGATGGAGCAAAGCAATCACGATTGATTACCGAACGAGCAAATCAATATTATGGCGTGGCTGGCATTGCATGGCTTGAATATTTAACCAGTCATAAAGATGCTGTCACCAAACAGGCAAAACAACTGCTAAAGCAATACCAGCATGACCTAAGTAGCAGTTACCCAGAGGGACATATTCAGCGTGTAGCCAATAGCTTTGCCATTATCGCCGTAGCAGGCGAATTAGCAACACAGGCAGGCATTACAGGATGGCGACAGGGGCGAGCGTTTGAAGCAGCTTATGCTGTATTCCAGTTATGGATTAGCAACTTTGAACAGGTCGGCGACTTTGAAGATCGGCAAATATTGCAACGTGTACGCTCATTCTTTGAAGCAAACGGCAACGCACGCTTTGATACCTTGAGACAAGGGCGAATCACGCCGACTGAATATTCTGAAATGAATGAAAGTGTTGAGAGCGAGCAAACCATCCGAGCAAAAACCTTGTACCGTGTCGGTTATCGGCAACTGAACCAGCAAGGTAAATTGGTTGCGTTCTTAGTCCATTCCCAGCAGTTTAAAGAGTCTGTTTGTGGTGATTTTGACCCTAAAAAGGTCGCTAAAACCCTTGTAAAACACAAGTGGCTAGACCATGAAAAGGGCAAAAGTACCAAACCAGTACGAGGGATTGAGACCAATAAGCCTGTAAGGATGTATGTTTTTAATGAATCAGTATTTACCTATGACATTGAACAGGCTACCAACCCATACGCACAGCCACCAAACACAGGTAAAACCGTAGATATTTAATCAAAACCAATACACGGCAGGGACTAAAACCGCCGTGTTTTTGTATGGATTATCCTAAATATGAACATTGCACAGCAGCTTTATGAATCGGCACAGCAATATGGGGCAAAATTTGAATTAAATGAGGGGCAAGGTTTACGCTTAAATCATGCTGATCATGTCCCTGATGCCCTAATTACACAAATCCGCCAATTTAAACCTGAAATCATCCAGTATTTACAGCAATGTGCCATATCTGACCTGATTGATAGCATTTACCAATATGGAGCAAATATTGAGGTGATTGATGGGCAGCAATTGAGACTCGACCATGCCTACCATATTCCTGATCAATTGATTACCCAGATACAGCAGCTAAAACCGCAGATACTGGCATATTTAACGCCGTCCACAGAACAAGACCAGCAAGGGCAAGCACAATTTCGAGATTTTGAGCATCAACTTGTACAAGTGTTCTTTGATCGCCTTGATCACAAACGGCAAAATTTAAGAAAGATTAATGGCAGTATCCAAAATGCTTTAGTTACGCCAAAGGATTACATGGGCGACCTGATGGGCAAACTTGGTATTCAGCAATATCAGGCACAAAGCTATTTAGACAATATGATCGGTCAAGGTATGTTTAATTATGATAGCCGTTTCAAGTTCTATCTATTTCCAAACTATGACCATTCAGCGATACAGCCATTTAGCCACTACAATCTGGACAAACTACAACCATAAAAACGCCGTGTTAAAGCCGTAGGCGGAGGGGTTATCTTTTCCGCCGTATCTGCACATACTGGCACTGTATCCATAGATATAGACTCTAAAATAGGTTGAAAAGATAAAAACTATTAAAATTCAGATCATTATTTATTTACTTTTACTAGAATCAGGAATTTTTTTATAAATGAGAGTAGTGGGTGGTGTCCGTTTAGGGCAATCCTGAATAATTTTTGCACCCCCCAGCCTAGCTACAGCATCGGCTAAAACGATTTATTCCTATTCAAAAGCCTGATAAGTAACCCTTGTAACACGCTAAAAATCTAAAAGTGTTACGCTAAAACTTATTTATATTCAATGTTGTAACACCTGTAACACCTGTAACACCTAAAAAAATACATATAATGAATACTGTAAGTAAATAGAGTAGTAATAAAGAATAGAATAAATATAACTTATTGATATATAATAAAATTTATAAATATATAATATATTAAATACTATTATTTAGCCTATGTGTATTTTAGATAAAACTATAAAAAGCTTTTAAATACAAAGCTGTAACCCCTGTAACACCACGTAACCCCTAAAAAATGAATGATTTTAAAAACTCATAAGTTTAACTTAACTATATGAATTAAAAGGGTATACCCCTATATGGACTTATGACCACGTAAAAATTTCATGGGGAGACGGTCCTTTCATGTATGGGCGTTCAGACTTTACACCCCATATCCCCTTGACCAGTGGCACGGCGCACCTATCCTTTTGGTCAGGTGGTCAGGTGGTCAGGTGGTCAGGTGGTCAGGTGGTCAGGTGGTCAGGTGGTCAGGTGGTCAGGTGAGTACAAAAAAACGAAAGAGAAAACTTACTTTTGCCAAAGCCCAAACGGCGCAAAACTTTGATCAATGATTGTTTAGGGCATAGGCAAGTGATGGCGGTTCAACTCATTGAAACCCTATCATTAGACTATACCCAAAAGATAAATTGATAATTATATTTCTCACTCTATCATTTAACTTATTTACTTAGTTAAATGATAGATTTATCATAAGCCTTATTAAATGATAGCTATATGATAAGGACTGATAATATGACAATTCGTATTTATGTGAGAGCAAGTACCAAAGATCAAGATGCAGAAAGGGCACTAGCTGATCTACTCCAGTTTAGTCAGAGCTATGGAGAGCGACATAGTACTTATATTGAAAACTATTCAGGTACGAAGTTAGAGCGTCCAGAATTAAGCCGATTACTCAATGAAGCCAACAAGGATGACATCTTGCTTGTAGAGAGCGTGGATAGATTGAGCCGACTATCACAAGATGACTTTGACGTATTGAAACAACAAATTAAGGCTAAGGGTTTACGTTTAGTTGTGGCTGATCTACCAACAACGCATTCAACAAATGGCGGAATGACTGGAGAGATTCTAAACGTCATTAATGCCATGCTCATTGATCTACTGGCAACAATGGCAAAACTGGACAATGACAAACGTAAGGAGCGAATCAAGCAAGGCTTGGCACGTTCTGGATATGTACCGACTGGAAAGAAAGCGAATACAGCAAAACATGAGCGTATCAAACAATTATTGAGTAAAGGTGATATGACGAAAGACGAAATTGCCAAAGCTGTCGGGGTAGGTATTGCGACAATTTATCGTGTGATTAAAAAATGATCGTTTGGTTTTTTTTATATGTCGGTATATTTGACGGTATATTTATATTAAAAATAATTTAAATAAATATAAATCAATACATTAAATGAATAGATTTACTTTAAACTTCAAATACAGACCCGATATTGAGTATGCTATACTAAATATCGGGTCTTTTATTTTTTTAAAGACATATTGAAGTCTGAGGAACATCGTCATGAACGCCCAAGCTCTTGAATTGTCAGATAATGCTGCCAAAAAAGTTCGCCAGTTACGCGAGAGTGAGGGGAATAACGATCTCATGTTGCGTGTTTATGTCACAGGTGGAGGGTGTTCTGGATTCTCCTATGGCTTTAATTTTGCTGAAAGTGTCAATGAAGATGATGCTGAATTCAGCAATGGTGATGTAAAAATGTTGGTTGATTCCCTGAGCTATCAATACTTGGTTGGTTCAGTGGTTGACTATCTTGAAGGATTGGAAGGTTCTCGTTTTGTGGTCCAAAACCCGAATGCCACCACGACCTGTGGCTGTGGTTCATCTTTCTCGATTTAATAGAATATAAATATAAAAAAGCTTCTCAATTCGAGAAGCTTTTTTATTGCTTTAGCCTTAAACAGCAGTGATGGTTCCCAGGATACGATCACCTGACGCGCCTGTAACAGCGGGTAAATTGCCACTGAGCTGCTGAACAAAGCGCATGGCCAACCATGCAAAAGCGGTTGCCTCCACCCAGGTTGGTGCCAATCCTAAAGCATCAGTGGTTTGTACAGACCAATTATGCTTGCGTAAACGCCAGCGTAGCTGTTCCAGTAAATGAGAGTTGTAGGCTCCGCCACCGCAGACATAGATTTCACCTGTAGGCATCAGCTCCTTGCTGCGGTAAATCGCTTTCTTAATGGCCCGTGTTGTCAGTTTCATCAGTGTGGCCTGCACATTCTCAGGTGTATCTTCCAGTTCGTCATATTCCAGATCATTGCGCCAATCGCTGAGCTGCTCATCCAGCCATTCGAGGTTAAAATCTTCACGACCTGTGCTTTTCGGTGGCTCTTTGGCAAAAAATTCATGATTCTGTAAACGATCCAATAAAGAACGAATGGGATTGCCATAGGCCGCCCAGTCACCATTTTCATCGTATGGATGCCCCGTATGACGATGACACCATGCATCCATCAGGATATTGGCTGGACCTGTATCAAAACCATAGACGCCGTTTAGGTTATTGGCAGGCAACATACTGACATTGGCAATGCCACCCAGATTCAAAATCACCCGATGGATACTGTTATGCTGAAACAGTGCCTGATGAAATGCGGGAACCAAAGGCGCACCCTGTCCACCTGCCGCCATATCACGACGACGGAAATCAGAAACGACAGGAAGTTGCGTGATCTCAGTGATGATGTTGGGATCGCCAATTTGCAGGGTAAAGCCATGTTCAGGGCGGTGGCGAATGGTTTGCCCATGTGAACCGATAGCCTTAATTTGAGTGCGGTCTAAATTATTCTTTTCAATCAGTTCATTGATACCCTGACCAATCATTTGCGCCAGAGCCACATCCGCCTTGCCCATGCGGTCAATTTCATTGTCATCAGGCAAGGTCAGTGCCATCAGCTCATCACGTAGCTCTGGTTCAAAAGGCACAGTCAGCGTGGCGTGTAACGTGAGCGGCCCAAATGAAGCTGCGACAATATCCACACCATCCATGCTTGTGCCTGTCATTACACCAATATAGATTGCGTTCACCGCAACTTCTCCCTGCAACACGCTGAAAAAATGTTAGTATATCGCACAAATTGAATAACTGATGTGTTTAGGTTTTGTGATGTCAAATTTCTTGCCAGCCGAAGAACAGCTTGCTCTCATTCAACGAGGCACGCACGAGATTATCTCTGATGAAGATTTATTGAAAAAACTGAAAGAGAATCGTCCACTCCGTGTGAAAGCAGGTTTTGACCCAACGGCTCCTGACCTACATTTGGGACATACGGTCCTGATTAATAAACTCAAAACGTTCCAGGATCTGGGACATGAGGTTTATTTCCTGATTGGTGACTACACCGCAATGATCGGCGACCCAACAGGTAAGAGTGCAACGCGCCCGCCGTTATCGCGTGAACAGGTTGAAGCCAATGCCAAAACCTATCAGGAACAGGTATTTAAAATTCTTGATCCTAATAAAACCAAGGTTGTCTTTAACTCAGAATGGTTCAACCAGAAATCAGCTGCGGACCTGATTCAATTGGCAAGCCAGCAAACTGTTTCACGTATGATGGAGCGTGATGACTTTACCAAGCGCTATAGCAACCACCAACCGATTGCGATCCATGAGTTTCTCTACCCATTGGTTCAGGGCTATGATTCGATTGCGCTTGAGGCGGATGTAGAGCTGGGTGGTACAGACCAGACTTTTAACCTGCTGATGGGACGTACTTTACAGGGCCGCTACGGTCAGGAATCACAGGTGTGCATTACCGTACCGATTCTTGAAGGTTTGGATGGTGTCAATAAAATGTCTAAGTCTTTAGGCAACTATATTGGTGTGTTTGATACCCCAGGCGCGATGTACCAAAAAATCCTGTCAATGCCAGATAGCCTGATTGAACGTTACTTTGACTTACTCAGCTTTAAGTCGCTGGACGAAATTCAAGGCCTGCTCGATGAAATGGCGGCAGGGCGCAATCCACAGGAGATTAAGCGTATTTTGGCACTTGAGCTGGTGGAGCGTTTCCATGATGAGGAGGCGGCAGAAAATGCACACAAGAGTGCAGGCAACCGTGTCACAGATGGCGAAGTGCCAGAAGATACACCTGAAGTGACCATTTCCCGTGCTGAGTTTGGCGGTGAATTGTTCATTGCAACTATTCTTCGTGTGGCTGGCTTAAACCCGAATGCTGCGGCTGCGAAAGATGCAGTTGGCCGTGGTGCCGTTAAAGTCGATTGGAATGTGGTTGATATGAGCTACTCTGTAAAAGAGAATGTCACTTTAATCATTCAATCGGGTAAAAAAGCCATTGCACGAGTGACTTTCATTGACTAAATCCAAATAAAAATAATAAAAAGCAGGCCATGAGCCTGCTTTTTATACATAAATAGATGATAAAAACGCCGAAAACATCAGTTTTGTAGAAAAAAGAAACATGCAAAAGAAAATAATAAAAAACAGGGTTGCATCCATTCTGAAATGCTGTAGAATGCCCACTCATCGGCGGTGAAGCAGATAAAAACTTGTTGATAAACAAAGGTTTGACTAAATTTGTTAGATTCTTGGGTTGGTTGATAAGTTTTAAAAATATCGAAATTGCCTGTTGACTTTAATTTAGATTAGAGTAACATAGCCGACCTAGCTTGATGATGACGAATCATCGAGAAGATCATTAAGAGAATAGAAGAACAACTTGTGTGGATTTTTACTGATTGATTGATCGATATATTATCATTGATTGAATGGTAGAAATTACTCGAAGTTTATTTGAG
>NZ_KB849339.1:401065-517854 GCF_000368305.1 Acinetobacter sp. CIP 102129 | reverse complement strand
TATAGTCAAACTACTTTATTATTCATACAGGATTCGAAAAAAACTCGAAATAACTCATCGACTGAGTCGATCAACCATTCTTTACGCTTACGTTTAACCCATGCCCACATCTGTTCTATAGGATTTAAATCAGGGCTGTATGCAGGAAGCCAAAGAATTTTATGCCCTTGTTGTTCCAATAACTCCTGAATATCTGCTCTTTTATGAAATGCTGCATTATCCATAACCACTACACTATTTTCAGGTAATGCTGGTATGAGGAATTGCTCAATCCAAAAATGAAAAACATCTGAATTGATTTTGCAGTCAAATAAACCGACTGAAAATAAATACCCTTTATGGATTGCTCCAATAGCATTGGTCTGATTCTTTAATTGCCAATTATATTGCCCTAAACAGGGTACTCCTTTTCGTGAGTAGCCATGAGGTCTGTAATCATGTGACTTAAAACCACTTTCATCCAGATAAATAATCGGATGGTTTTTTTCTAATTCATTCACTTGCAGAATAAATTTATCCCTAAGCTTTGTATCTGCTTTAGGATGGCTTAACGTCTTTTTTTAACTGTAATATTTAAGCGCTTTAATGCAGCACCAATAGATGAAACACCACAATTAAAACGTGCAGCACGTTCATATTGATAAGCATCAGGATACTTTTCAACATCTTCACGTAAAGCATCATCGTTAATTTTAGAAGGTTTACGTACACGAGTTTTTTTAATCTCTATACGTTTCTTCCATTCAACAATGGTATTTTTATTAATTTCAAATTGTGCAGCTACCGCTCGAATAGAATAACCTTCCTCAAGCTTAGCTAAAATTTTACGTCTAAAATGTTCTGAATAACTCATTGCACCATTGTATTGGTTTTATAATGTTTTGACTATATGAATAAGCTGGCTATTTTTTGCGTAAAAATAGCCTAATTAACTATAGTCAAACTACTTTATTATCCATACAGGATTCAAAAAAACTCGAAATAATTCATCGACTGAGTTGTATTAGTTTTATAATGATTTGACTATAGGCTATCTAAAATCAATAAGGTAATCTACTGGCTTTGATTTTCTAAAAACTTGCCAATTTCCTGACTAAATTTTCTAGGCTGAGTAATAAGTGGTGTATGTCCAGAGTGTTCAAAATAAACAGCTTTGGCATTGGACAGGCTTTGAGCAATGATTGTTTGTCCAGTTTCAGGATAAAGTGTTGAGCTACGCCCAATAAACAAAGTCGTCGGGCAATTTACTTGGCTAATCGCTTCTCTATAGTCTTCATCATGATTTAGATAATTTTCCACATACCAAAGTAAGTAATCAAGACGTTGGATGGGCATTAAATATTTTTGTAGAAAAGGACAGTTGAGTGCCGCTATAAATAGTTTTGGGCTATAAGAATTACTACTTTGTACCTCAAGAAAACTTCCCCAAGCCTTGACCAGTTTATCACGGGCGGATGTAGCTAAATCTTCAAGTTTCATCGCCTGTCTGTTTTCTGAAAGGACATTTTGAATATCCAGTAGCAGCGATTTAAATTGCTCATGTTTTTGTCCAAATAAGCCATATTGCCATGAATCATCGACAGGAATTTTTGGTGTTTGATCAATATGCAGATAGGCTTTTAGTTTTTGTGCCAGACCGCCATGTTTAAACCCGTGCATGGCTGTGGTTGCACCCATTGAATAGCCAATCAGAATAAACTGCTCAAGTTTAAGTTGCTTAATCAATGTATCGACATCATTCCAGTGGCTTGAGATCGCATCCGTTTCAGGAATGGCACAATCTTTTGAACCACCAAAACCACGCCAGTCGGGAATGATAAATTCATATTTTTTACGGGTTGCAAATAAAAATGGAAGCCATAGCCAGCTTTGCATGCCCAATCCTGACAGGACGAGTACAGGTTTGCCCTCACCAACACGTCTGACAAACAATTTTTCCTGATCAGGCATGGTATAAAACGGCATTATTTTTCTCTAGCTCCGTTGGCTTTTTCAAACTTTTTAAGTTGTGGAATCATTTGTTCTAACCATCTTATCCATTCGATTTCTTTAATGATACCGAGTTCCAGAATCATTTTATGAATAAATAAGACACGATTAGTAGGTTCATTATTTTTAAAATCCTTATCATGGATGGTTTGATAAAGACTAAGTTTTTCTTTATGAAGTTCTAGATGTCGTTCAAGTTCAGGCAAAATATTATTGCCGCCAAGTTGTGCTTCGGCCCTTAATCTAACCATCAGGTCATCACGCAGCTGGGCAGGCTCGCTTTGTTGTTCAACCCATTCAGCAAGTTCTATTCTGCCTAGTGCTTCGACTTGATAGGTTTTTTTTCGGCTGTTTGCAGCCTGTTCTTCTAATGTAGAAATCCATCCTTTTTTCAGCATTCCATTGAGTTCGCGGTAAATTTGCTGATGAGTCGCGTTCCAAAAGAAGCCCATTGAACGGTCAAAACGACGAGCTAAATCAAAACCTGTACTTGGTTTCTCTAATAAGCTTGTCAATAAAACATGGGCAAGTGACATGATGATCCGTAATAAAAAATGACTCATCAGAATTATGCAATATGTTGCATAAAAATCAAATCTTGTTTATAAGTTTATGCAACAAGTTGCATTAGCAAGCAGATTGCTAGCCAAAGGAGAAAACATGTCAGCTTATCCACATTTATTACAACCACTTGACTTGGGTTTTACCACATTAAAGAACCGTGTGCTTATGGGCTCTATGCATATTGGTTTAGAGGAAGCACCTCAAGGCTATGAACGTATGGCTGCATTTTATGCAGAACGTGCCAAAGGTGGTGTAAGTCTGATTGTAACTGGCGGTGTTTCTCCAAATGATGATGGTGTTGTATTTGCACACGGTACAAAATTAGATACCGTCGAAGAAGCTGAAAAACATAAAGTTATTACTCAGGCTGTACATGAAGCTGGTGGAAAGATCGCAATGCAAATTTTGCATACGGGGCGTTATTCTTATCAAGCAAACAATGTTGCGCCATCAGCGATTCAAGCACCCATTAATCCGATTAAACCAAAAGCCCTCAGTTCAGCAGAAGTTCAACAAACGATTGATGACTTTGCCAACTGTGCCAAGCTTGCACAATATGCAGGGTATGATGGTGTTGAAATCATGGGTTCAGAAGGTTACTTGATCAATGAATTCATTGCTGCTCGTACCAACCACCGTGATGACGAATGGGGCGGTAGCTACGAAAATCGTATTCGTTTCCCAATTGAAATTGTAAAACGTACCCGTGCCACTGTTGGTGAAAATTTTATTATTATTTATCGTTTATCGATGCTGGATTTGGTTGAGGGCGGTTCAAGTCTGGAAGAAGTGATTCAACTTGCTAAAGAAATTGAAAAAGCAGGTGCAACTATTATCAATACAGGGATTGGTTGGCACGAAGCACGTATTCCAACCATTGCCACTAAAGTACCACGTGCTGCATTTACATGGGTAACTGAAAAGCTAAAAGGCTCAGTTTCAATTCCTTTAATCACCTCGAACCGTATCAATACACCTGAAATGGCTGAACATGTACTGGCTTCAGGTCATGCAGATATGATTTCGATGGCTCGCCCAATGTTGGCTGATGCCGATTTTGTATTGAAAGCGAGTGAAGGTCGTAGTGATGAAATTAATACCTGTATTGGTTGTAACCAAGCATGTTTAGATCATATTTTCTCGATGAAGATTGCAACATGCTTAGTTAATCCACGTGCATGTTATGAAACTGAGCTGATTTTTAAAGAAACAAATGCAATAAAAAATATTGCAGTAATTGGTGCAGGTCCAGCGGGTCTAAGTTTTGCAACATATGCAGCGAGTCGTGGTCATAAAGTTAAAGTGTTTGATTCAAATAATCAGATTGGTGGTCAGTTTAATATTGCTAAGACCATTCCTGGTAAAGAAGAGTTTTACGAAACTTTACGCTATTTCAAACGTCAGATTGAGTTACAGCCGAATATTGAGCTGGTACTCAATCATACAGTGACTTATGAAGAACTCAGCCAGGCTAATTATGATGAGATTGTTGTTGCAACAGGGGTAACACCGCGTCAATTACAATTTGAAGGTATTGATCATCCAAAAGTATTGAGCTACATCCAAGTATTAAAAGAGCGTGTTCCAGTCGGTAAGCGTGTTGCGATTATTGGTGCTGGTGGTATTGGCTTTGATACAGCGGAGTATTTAACCCATGAAGGTGATAGCGGCAGTTTAAATCCTGAAAAATTCTATGCGGAGTGGGGTATTGATACAAGCTATGCCCATGTAGGTGGTTTAAAGCAACCTGAGCTAGAGAAATCTGAACGTGAGATTTACCTATTACAACGTAAAACAGCCGCTGTTGGTGCTGGATTAGGTAAAACGACTGGTTGGATTCATCGTACAGGCTTAAAACATCGCGATGTGAAAATGATTGCAGGCGCAAGCTATGACAAAGTGGATGATCAAGGATTACATATTACTGTAGATGGTCAGACCACAGTGTTAGATGTTGATAATGTTGTGATTTGTGCTGGTCAAGAATCATATACAGCAATGTTTGATCAACTCAAAGCAGATGGTAAGAATGTTCACTTGATCGGTGGTGCGAAGGAAGCTGGTGAATTAGACGCTAAACGTGCGATTCGTCAAGGTGCTGAGTTAGCAGCAGTTCTATAAGTAAAAGATGAGACATTCTCTATGTTAGGAGAATGTCTCAAACTTCATTAGCTAAAATATAAGGAAATTACAATGACAATCGAAACAACTAAGCAAGCGCTAGAAAAATGGCATCAGATGATCAAAACAGGTGATATGTCATCTTTAAATGAATTACTGGCAGATGATGTCGTGTTTCGTTCGCCTGTGGCATACAAACCTTATGAGGGCAAGCATGTGGTATTTTTTATCCTGACCAATGTAATTCAAGTTTTTCAGGACTTTACTTATCACCGTGAATTTTATACCGAAGATGGGGAAAATGTGGTACTGGAATTTAGTGCCAATGTGAGCGGAAAATTATTAAAAGGTATTGATATGATTCGCTTTAATGAACAAGGCAAAATTATTGATTTTGAAGTGATGATTCGCCCAATGAGTGGTTTGGCGGCATTGGCTGAACAGATGAGCGCAAGATTTGCTCAATATCAACCAAATTAATTAATACAAAATAGCCTAAGTAATATTAAGATCATTAGTATGTGGTTAAAACTTTCAACTTTCGGATTATTACCTGTATTGCTGATACAAGGCACAAAAGTTCGTAGGAATACACCACGTCTGCCAGAAGCAAGCGGTGATCGTGAGGGCAAGACTGGGCAGGGAAAACCCCTGTCACTTTTGATTCTGGGTGATTCAGCAGCAGCAGGTGTTGGTGTGGAAACACAACAGGAAGCTTTGTTAGGTGCAATTATTGCCGAGTTGCAGAATGAGTATGTGTTGCAATGGAAGCTGCATGCCAAAACAGGTGATACCACAAAACAGGTTTTACAGGCGATCCATGATTTAGAACCACAAAGCTATGATGTGGTGGTTACTTCCATAGGTGTGAATGATGTCACCAAATTAATTTCTGCTAAAACTTGGATAAAACAACAAAAACAATTATTTACTCAAATACAAAACCGTTTCCAGCCAAAACTGATTATTGTGTCAGGTGTGCCACCCATGCAACATTTTCCAGCACTACCTCAGCCATTGGCTTGGCTGTTTGGAAAATATGCCGAACAAATGAATGACGCATTAAAACAGTGGTTAGCTCCACAGCCACAATTTAGATTTATTCAATACGATATTAAAAATTTTCAGGCGATGAATTTACCTATGGCCAGTGATGGCTTTCATCCAAGTAAAGAAATTTATGCAATTTGGGGGCAACAGGTCGCAGCATTGGTGCGACAAACATTTAACGCATAGTCAGAGACGGTAATTGAACATGGGCGGATCTGTTTTAAACAAGCTTAAAGTTTTAGCTTTGGACGTACTGGATTCAGTCGTTGGTGCTGAGCAACCGAAAATGTATTATGACCCGCAAGGGAAAATTAAAGATGTTCTGGAAAGATTACCACAGTTAAAACAGAAATATCGCCCAACTTTTTGGCTCAGCAATAGCCATGTTCATCTTTTATATTTTGATTTAATCAAGAAGAAAACCAGCAAGCTTGAGTATGATCGTATTGATCAGTTGACCATGCAGGATGGTGGTGTTACTGCAATCGCATGGTATGGCTATGATTTGCCAGTCGATACCCCAACTGTTGTGATCATGCATACTATTACAGGTACACCTGAAAGTATGCGTGAACTTGTTAAAGACTTACATGCATATACGGGTTGGCGGATTGCACTTTGTTTACGCCGTGGACATGCAGGCTTACCGATGCCTGTGCCACAAATTTCCCTGTTTGGTTCAACCCATGACTTAAAAGAACAACTTGGACATATTCAAAACCTATTTCCAGACTCAGACTTATATGCGGTGGGTTCATCGGCTGGGACTGGATTATTGGTCCGCTATTTGGGCGAACAAGGCGAAGATACGCCATTTAAGGCCGCTTTTGCCATGTGTCCAGGTTATAACACTGAACTTAGCTTTAAAAATGTACATCCTTTTTATAGTAGAATGATGACCAAAAAATTATTTAAGTATTTTATTCATCCTTACCAAAATACATGGAGCAACATTGCTTCTCTTAAAAAAGTGCTCACCACGACCAGTTTGGAAGAATTTGAAAAAGAATATTTTGAAATGGCAGGCTTTCAGGATTATCAAAGTTATTGCCAAGCCATTAACCCGATTTATGTGTTTGAGAATGTTAAAATTCCATTGATGATTTTGAATGCTGAAGATGATCCTGTCTGTTCCATTAAAAATCTGGAACCTTATAAAGAGACTATTCAGCAGATGGAAAATGTTGTGGTAGTGACTACCAAAAAGGGCAGTCATTGTGGTTTTTATGAAAGCTTAGCAGTGAAATCATGGGCATCACGCTTGATGTCAGATTTTTTTAAGAGTTATTCATAAAGTTTAGCTGTAAAAAAGCCAGTTGAATTCAACTGGCTTTTGACTACAATCAATTAATTGTTCAGTGCAGGGGTTGCAGCGGCAATTGCGGCAGCAACAGCATCATCTTCACTTTGGGCTGGTGTCGATGGCTTTGGTGCTTTTACAGGTTCAGTTTTTGGTTGTTCTGTTTTAGCAGGCTTTTGCTCAGCCTGAACTGCTGGTTTAGGCTGTTCAGTACGTGGCGTTTCAGGTTGAGTGCTTGTATCTGTAGAAGTTTGTGCCTGAGTAGGGCGTGTTTCACCACGAATTTCAGTGGTCGTATTTGGTGTTTCCTCACGGCTTGTTTCAATCACTGGCTCAGGTGCGGGTTCCGCACTTTCTAGAGACTCAAATTCCTGAATTTTTTCAGGTTCAGGCTGAGTCGTTTGTGTCTCGGTTGCCTGTTCTTGCTGCTCTTCTTTCGGTTCTTCTTTTTTCACACAAGCAGTTAATAAAAGACCAGTCGCAAGTGCTGCACAAATTAAAAGTTTTTTATTTGCCATTGCTAAAACAACATATTGAATAAGGACAGCACGGATTATAGCAATAAAACCAGGTGAAGAAATCCCTACGGTTATCGGCTTTGATGATATTTTATAAATGTTTGCTGAGAGAGCGCTATTTTAAAATAAAATCACAGTAAATCTGGGGAAAAATTGCGGTATTTGTTCCATGCTATTGATCAGCCAAATATCATGTATGGATGAAAAATCCACAAATCCCATAAATTTTTATCGAAAATGCTGATAGAATAGTCGATTGTTTATAGTTCTTTGAATTGGTGCGGTTTGACTTTGCTTTCTTGGTGCAGAGTACAGTAAAATTGCCCAACATTGTAGGCCGATTTCGGCTCGATTGTACGAGAAACTCAATGACCCATTTTATTTTTGTCACTGGTGGTGTGGTTTCATCACTAGGTAAAGGTATTTCTGCTGCTTCTGTTGCCGCACTTTTGGAAGCTCGTGGCTTAAAAGTCACGATGGTAAAGATGGATCCATATATTAATGTCGATCCAGGTACCATGAGCCCATTCCAGCACGGTGAAGTTTTCGTCACAGAGGATGGTGCTGAAACTGACTTAGATTTGGGCTATTACGAACGTTTCCTGCGTCGCGCCAAAATGACCAAGCTGAACAACTTCACCAGTGGTCGTGTTTATCAGGACGTACTCAATAAAGAACGTCGTGGTGACTACTTGGGCGGTACAGTTCAGGTGATTCCACACATTACCGATAATATTAAGGAACGTGTACTTCGCGCAGGCGAGGGTTATGACGTTGCAATTGTTGAGATTGGCGGTACAGTGGGTGATATTGAATCACTTCCATTTATGGAATCGGTACGTCAGCTTATGGTTGAGCTGGGTCATAAACGTACCATGCTGATGCACTTAACCTTATTGCCATATATTAAGTCTGCGGCTGAACTAAAAACCAAGCCAACCCAGCACTCTGTTAAGGAACTGCTTTCGATTGGTATCCAGCCAGACATCCTGATCTGCCGTACTGAACATGAAGTTGATGCGGACACCATTCGTAAAATTGCACTATTTACCAATGTAGAAGCACGTGCAGTTATTGCATGTCCAGATGCAAAAACCATTTATCAAATTCCACGCAATTTCTACGAACAAAATGTCGATGATTTAATCTGTGAACGTTTTGGTTTTAATAACTTGCCAGAAGCCAATCTTGAAGACTGGGATAATGTGGTTGAAGCATTACTCAATCCAGAATACACCGTTCGCGTGGCAATGGTTGGTAAATATGTTGAGTTACCCGATGCCTATAAATCTGTCAATGAAGCACTTTTACATGCAGGCATTAAAAACCGCGTTAAAGTACAGATTGACTATGTTGATGCTGAATCTCTAGAGGGTCAGGATATTTCGGTTCTTGAAACGGCTGACGCAATCCTTGTTCCAGGTGGTTTTGGTGAGCGTGGTACTGAGGGTAAAATGCGTGCGATTCAATATGCACGTGAAAATAAGGTTCCTTTCCTGGGTATTTGTTTAGGTATGCAATTGGCGGTGATTGAATATGCACGTCATGTCGCAGGGTTGCCTGAAGCAACTTCAACTGAATTTAACCGTTCCACCAAATATCCACTCATTGGCTTAATTACTGAATGGCTGGATGAGCGTGGCGAATTACAACACCGTAGTCTTGAATCAGACTTAGGCGGCACCATGCGTTTGGGTGCACAAAAGTCTGAATTGGTTGAGGGTGCAAAAATTCGTACAATTTATGGTCAATCAGAAATTATTGAGCGTCATCGCCATCGTTATGAAATGAATGATCGTTTTATTGAGACCATAGAACAGGCAGGTATGAAGATTTCAGGCTATTCTTCAGTACAACATTTGGTTGAAACTGTAGAAATTCCTGAACATCCTTGGTTTATTGCGGTACAATTCCACCCAGAATTTACAAGCTCGCCACGTGATGGTCATCCATTATTTGCTGGTTTCATTGAAGCTGCAAAAAAACAGCATCAAAAGTAAGTACTAAGTTTTAAATAAACTGGGAAAGTTTGAATGTCACAATTAAAACCACAAGAAGTTGTACGTTTAGGCGATATACAAATGGCAAATCATTTGCCATTTGTATTATTTGGCGGAATGAACGTATTAGAGTCAAAAGATTTAGCATTTGAAATTGCTGAAACCTATATTGATATTTGTAAACGCCTTAACATTCCTTATGTGTTCAAGGCAAGTTTTGACAAGGCCAACCGTTCCAGCCTGAACTCGTTTCGTGGACCTGGCCTGGAAAAAGGCATCGAATGGCTGGGGGAGATTAAAAAACAGTTTAATGTCCCAATCATTACTGATGTGCATGAACCGTATCAGGCAGCACCCGTTGCCGAAGTTGCCGACATTATTCAGCTTCCTGCATTCCTCAGTCGCCAGACTGATCTCGTTGAAGCAATGGCAAAAACCCAAGCCATTATCAATATCAAAAAAGCACAGTTTCTTGCCCCACATGAAATGCGCCATATCCTGCATAAATGTCTAGAAGCGGGAAATGACAAACTTATCCTTTGTGAACGTGGTTCAGCATTTGGCTATAACAACCTTGTTGTTGATATGCTGGGCTTTGACATCATGAAAGAAATGAATGTACCCGTATTCTTTGATGTGACCCACGCTTTACAAACACCAGGTGGACGTGCTGATTCCGCTGGTGGTCGCCGTGCCCAAATCACGACTTTAGCGCGTTCAGGTATGGCAACGGGCTTGGCAGGATTATTTCTTGAAGCACATCCAGACCCTGAACATGCAAAATGCGATGGACCATGTGCGTTGCGTTTATCACAGCTTGAGCCATTCTTGGCGCAATTAAAAGAATTGGATACTTTAGTTAAAGGATTCAAAAAGTTAGATACCCATTGATGCATTCAGTTGCATCTTTTTATTCATTCAACAGAGGAATTGTTCATGAGCCAAATCGTTGACATTCGTGCACGTGAAATTTTGGACTCTCGTGGTAACCCAACCATCGAAGCAGACGTAATTTTGGAATCTGGGGTTGTTGGTCGTGCATGTGCACCATCTGGTGCTTCAACTGGTTCTCGTGAAGCTTTGGAACTGCGTGATGGTGACAAGTCGCGTTACTTGGGTAAAGGTGTTAAAAATGCGGTTAATAACGTAAACACTTTAATCCGTGATGCTTTAGTGGGTAAATCAGTATTTGAACAAAAAGACATCGATAACACGATGATCGAGCTTGATGGTACTGAAAACAAAGAAAAACTAGGTGCTAACGCAACTCTAGCTGTTTCTTTGGCTGCTGCTCGCGCTGCTGCTACTGAAAAGAAAATTCCTCTTTTCCAATACATCGCAGACTTGCGTGGTCAAACAACTTTGAGCATGCCTGTGCCAATGATGAACATCATCAATGGTGGTTCACATGCAGACAACAATGTGGATATTCAAGAGTTCATGATTGAGCCAGTAGGCTTCACTTCATTCTCTGAAGCATTACGTGCGGGTGCTGAAATCTTCCATTCTCTAAAATCAGTTTTAAACAAAAAGGGTTTAAATACTGCTGTGGGTGATGAAGGTGGTTTTGCTCCGAACTTGCGTTCAAATGAAGAAGCAATCACTGTTATTCTTGAAGCGATTGGTCAAACTGGTTACAAAGCGGGTTCTGAAATTATGTTAGCACTTGACTGTGCATCTTCAGAATTTTACAAAAATGGTCAATATATTCTTGCAGGTGAAGGTAATAAAGCATTCACAAGCAATCAATTCTCTGATTATTTAGCTGGTCTTGTAAATCAATATCCAATCATTTCGATTGAAGATGGTCTCGATGAGTCTGACTGGGAAGGCTGGAGCTATCTGACTTCAATTCTTGGTGATAAAATCCAGTTGGTGGGTGACGATTTATTTGTAACCAATCCTAAGATTTTACAACGTGGTATTGATGAGAAAGTAGGTAACTCTATTCTGATCAAGTACAACCAGATCGGTACATTAAGTGAAACTCTGGATGCAATCTACCTTGCTAAAGCGAATGGTTACAGCACTGTAATCTCACACCGTTCAGGTGAAACTGAAGATTCAACCATTGCTGACTTGGCAGTCGGTACAGCAGCAGGTCAAATCAAGACAGGTTCACTTTGCCGTTCTGACCGTGTTGCGAAATACAACCAATTGCTTCGTATTGAAGAATTAACCTATGCCGCTTATCGTGGTAAGGCTGAGTTCAAAGGTCTAAAATAAGGTCAAGCTTTAGCCATGTTAAAACTTCTTGAGAGCCTTTCTTTACAAAAGAGAAAAACTTCACGAATTCAGAATCCTATAGAATTTGTGACAGGTTTTCCTTTCAAGAGGGATGTGGGGAGTTTTTCATGCTAGATGTGTTTCGATCGACTTCGAGTAAATTGATTCTGTTGCTTGTGATTGCTTTGGTTGCAAGCCTACAGTATCAATTTTGGCTGGGTGAGGGAGGCTACCTCCCTCATCAGGCTTTAACTCAACAAATTAAGCAGCAAGCAGAAGTAAATACGGAGCTTAAAGAGCGCAATCGTATTTTAGCGGCCGAAGTTTTCGACTTAAAAAATGGAACGGAAGCGATTGAAGAACATGCACGCTTAGATTTAGGTTTAATCAAGCCAAATGAAACTTTTGTGCAAATGAGTACCATCAGTACCCATTACAAACCAATTTATATCGATCCAAATGCAAAAGTAGATGTCGCAACCAATGAAAACCCAGACTAGGCTATGGGCGGTTGTGCCAGCAGCAGGTTCGGGCAGTCGTTTTTCAAAAACTAAATTAAAACAATATCAATATATTCAAAACCATACTGTACTTGAACATACTGTAAATCGTCTTAATAGCTTGGATTTAGCAGGATGTGTGCTTGCAATTGGCGAACAGGATCATTTTGCCAAAACACTTTCTTTTCAGCATAAAGATAAGTTACATTTTTGCTTAGGTGGTGCAGAGCGTGTTCATTCTGTACTGAATGCCCTCATTTATTTATCTGAAATTACCGATGAAGATGATTGGGTATTGGTGCATGATGCAGCACGCCCATGTGTGACGCAGGAAAATTTACAGCTATTGGTGAATACTGCAATAGCGCATAACCAAAGTGCAATTTTAGCAATCCCAGTTCGTGATACCTTAAAACTGGTGCACACTGAAAATCAGATTGAGAAAACAGTCAGCCGTGAATTGTTGTGGCAGGCACAAACCCCGCAGATGGCAAAATTAAAGATATTAAAAAATGCGCTTGAAACAGCATTAGCTAATCACATTGTAATTACTGATGAGGCAAGTGCTTTAGAATATATCAATCAGCCTGTACAAGTGGTGCAAGGTCGTTCAGACAACATCAAAATTACCTATGCCGATGATCTGGAACTTGCCCGATTAATTCTGCAATCACAAAATTCTCACTAGTTTTAATCTGTTTTGCTTTACATAATTTATAGTTAAATAGCCTAAGTGAAATTAGTGGAATATTAATATTTTAATATCAATGTAAATCACAACAATTTCACTATTTGTTAAATTTGAACCACATACTTTATAACGGATCAACAAATGAAAAAATTATTAATCACGGGTCTTTTTACGTTTACATTAGTGGGTTGTGCATCTACACCACCGCAAGCTCAGGATATGGTGCAGGAAACTATTCGTTATTCATCTAGCCCATGTTTTGGTGCCTGTCCAATTTACTCAGTGGAAATTTCTCCATCTGGAGCGGTGCATTTTGATGGGAAACAATATACAAAAGTAACAGGAACCCAAGATTTAACAGTAAGCCCATCTGTTTATAAAAAACTTCAGCAAGAATTACAAAGCTATCGTCCTGAAACGGGAGCAAATGTAAAGACTACGGGATGTCAGCAAACAGCAACCGATCAACCAAGTGCATATTTCTGGTGGAAACGTCCTGATGGTACGGTAACACGTTTAAGTCACTATATAGGCTGTATTTCACCAGCAAATATTGAGTTAAATAAGCTGATTGAAAACATACCGAAATTAATTGGTATTGAGGATTTAGTACATTAATGCCAAGCTGTAAAAATGGACAAAATGAGCATTTATGTTAGTATAGTTATAAGCGCAATCATGCGGAGGAGTCATCAATGACAGCTTTTACAATCATGCAAATGAGTATACAAGAAGAAGATCATCTTCCTGACCTTGCTGTACAAGCGTTCCGCAATGCCTTTAAGCAGGCAAGTGAATGTTCTGAAGTTGTTTATGTAAAAGATCGTCAATTGTTAAAGCGGTTCCCTAATGGTGAGATCAAAGTACTACAAGATCTTTCAACATCGTATCAATCACTTGCAACTTCTCAACGTATCTTCAAACGTAAGAAAAAGTCTGTGACTGTTTAGAGATATGCGACAGCCACGTATTCGTATGTTTGCAGGACCAAATGGTTCTGGAAAAAGTACCATCAAGGACTATTTATTGCCCCGACATATTGGGGCATATTTAAATGCAGATGAGCTTGAAAAAGTTTTAAATCAAACACAAATTCTTGATCTGAATAGTTATCATGAGTTGCTGGATGTCGAAAAACTCATTGATTTTTTAAAGACCAAAAAGAAAAAGATAAATCAACAAATATGTGATTTATTGAGTCAGGAACCTGAATTATTTGCCGAGAGACAAATCCTTTTTGCAAAAGTTGATGTCGATTCTTATCTTGCAGCCCGAATCATTGATTTTATTCGTTTAGAATTTTTAAGATTAAAGATCAGTTTTACTTTTGAGACAGTAATGTCTCACATCAGTAAAGTTGAATTTTTAAAAGATGCACAAGAACAAGGGTTTAAAACATATTTATATTATGTTGCAACAGTGAATCCTGAAATTAATATCGCACGTGTCCAATATCGGGTAAGTATAGGTGGGCATCCTGTACCAGAACAAAAGATTCGTGATCGCTATTATCGTAGCCTGGATCTGCTTATGCAAGCAGTCGAAGTCACAGATCGAACTTATTTATTTGATAATTCATCTGATGGTGAAAAGGCTGCTTTTCTAGCGGAAATTGAACAAGCCGAAGTGTTAAAACTTAATGAGAATATGACTGAATTTCCACTTTGGTTTGTCGAAAAAGTTCTATCTGATTTTTAATAACATACTAATAATCAATTGGTTAAAAGATGCGTAAAAAATAACTTTGCTTTATCACCTAATTAACATAATATAAAAACATATAATATTATATGGTGTAATGATGTCTAGTATTCTCTTAGCATTGATCGGTGGTGGAGTTTTGGGCATTGCCGTTGTGGGCTATTTATATATCAATGGTCGTATTGCAGGTATGAGTGGTTTACTTGCCCAGTTATTACAACCAAAGTCTCTGAGTGGGAATCCAGCACTTTGGTTTTTACTTGGGTTATTTCTCACACCGTTTATTTACCAATTATTTGTAAAGCCTGAAATTATCATTGAATCCTCGCCATTCACTTTAATTGTAGCAGGGCTTTTGGTTGGCTTTGGAACACGTTTAGGTTCAGGCTGTACCAGTGGGCATGGTATTTGTGGTATCAGCCGATTGTCTCTACGCTCAATTATTGCAACGGTGACATTCATGCTTGCAGGAATGATCACCGTCTATATTGTGCGTCATGTCATAGGAGTCCATTCATGAAAAACCTGTTTGCTTTCCTGTTTGGTGGTTTATTCGCTTTAGGTTTAATGGTCTCAGGCATGTCAAACCCTGCAAAGGTATTGGGTTTTCTGGATGTGTTCGGCGATTGGGATATTAGCCTGATGTTTGTCATGATTGGTGCAATTGCGGTGGCAATCATTCCATTTCAAAAAGCCATTCGACATCCTAAAACTTTATTGGGTGAAACGATGCTATTACCCAACAATAACCAAATTGACCAAAAACTGATGATTGGGGCTGTACTGTTCGGTATCGGCTGGGGAATTGCAGGTATTTGTCCAGCACCTGCAATTACTTTAATTGGACTGGGTTATTCACAAGCCTGGTATTTTATTGCTGCAATGATGTTTGGAATGTTTATACATCGCTTATGGGCTGAACGATAGGAGATATACTTATGCAACATCCTCAAGTCAAGGCTTTTTTTGATCAGAAGACTAATACGTTCAGTTATGTGGTCACTGATCCAGGTACACAGGTTTGCGCAATAATTGACAGTGTGTTGAATTATGATGCGGCATCTGCCTCAACATCGACTCAGGGTGCAGATGAAGTTATTCAATACATTGAAGAAAATCAGCTCAAGGTGGAGTGGATTTTAGAAACTCATGTTCATGCGGATCATTTAACCGCTTCGCAATATTTAAAAAGCAGGTTGGGTGGAAAAATTGCCATGAGTGAAAAGATTGCAATTGTGCAGGAAACTTTTAGTGCAATCTATCATATTGATCTTAAATATTTTAATACCCATCAAACCTTTGATTATTTGTTTAAGGATCATGAGCATTTTAAAATTGGTGAGTTGGATGCCTACAATATTCCAACACCAGGTCATACGCCAGCCTGTCTAAGTTATGTGGTTGGTGATGCAGTTTTTGTGGGTGATACGTTGTTTATGCCTGATTATGGGACAGCACGCTGTGACTTTCCAAAGGGGAGTGCGGAAGTCTTATATGATTCTGTGCAGCAGCTTTATAAGTTACCTGAACAGACTCGCGTTTTTCTTTGCCATGATTATAAGCCTGATGGGAGAACTGAGTTTGTGTGTGAAACCAGTATTCAAGCACAAAAGCAGGGAAATATTCATTTAAATGCCAAAACAGCTAAACAGGATTTCGTGCATATGCGTCAGGCGCGTGATGCGACATTAACAATGCCCAAATTGATTCTACCTTCCATACAAATCAATATGGATGCAGGACGTTTTCCTGAACCAGAATCCAATGGAATACGTTATTTGAAATTACCATTAAATTATTTCAAGTCCTAAGCTGATTCGCAAAGAAGCCTTATTTTTGCAATAAGGTTTCTTTTTAGTTCGATTATAAATAGCCTAAGTATATTTAAGGAATCGAAGAAAAAATAACATCATATAAATTAATTTATAAAATTCAATTAGGAAATGTTGACATTTGCTGTAGATTTTGGTAATACAAATTCAATTGAAATTATGATCACAAATGGAACAACACATAATGTTAAGGTTGCGCCTGAGCTAGTCGCAAAATTAGATTTAGAAGAAACCGAAATTCTATGTGCAGACAAGGGTTATGACTCTGAACCATTACGAGAGCAAATAAGGGCGACAGATACTCAAGCCAAAATTCCACGAAAATCAAACACTCAGTCCAACAATAATCATATAGACTGGAATTTATATAAAATTAGGCACTTGGTGGAAAATGCCTTTGCGAGATTGAAGCACTTTAGTATCATGTTTGAAGAGCGTGTAACCAAGTATTTTTAAAATTGCATTTACACAGAATTATTTACACCTTCTTAAATCAGCCTAAACCTATAATGACTCTCCAATAATATAAAGCCATATTTAAAATGGTTATATTACTTGTATTCTTTTAAAATAGTCTTGAATTGATTAAAAAACAAAGTCACACTCAAGTTCAATTTATTTAAAAAATTAACTCTAAGCAGTACGATGATAGATATAGAAACACACCCTCTCACTCCTTTTTTGCCTGGCAATGCAAAACTGCTGATGCTGGGAAGCTTTCCACCGCCTCAGAATCGGTGGAAGATGAACTTTTATTATCCAAACTATCAGAACGATATGTGGAGAATTTTTGGCCTGATTTTTTTCAGTGATAAAAACCACTTTTTAGATTTACCCAATAAAAATTTTAAGGAAATTCAAATCCGTGAGTTTTTGTTCCAAATTGGAATTGGGATATTTGATACGGCCTATCAAATTAAACGCTTGCAGGGCAATGCCTCAGACAAGTTCTTGGAAATTGTGACTCCAACCGATTTGTCAGCTTTGCTTGAGCAAATACCAATGTGTAATACCATTATGACAACGGGAGACAAGGCTACAGATACGCTGATGCAGCATTTTCCAGATCAGCCTATCAAGCCCATGATCGGTCAATCGGTAAAGGTGGGTTATGATAATCGTGAGCTAAGCTTATATCGGTTGCCTTCATCATCACGGGCCTATCCATTGGCACTGGAAAAAAAAGCGGACATTTACAAACAGTTCTTTCAACAAATTGGCTTGGTTTAATTATAAAAAGAGGAGAAATGAATGATGTCGCTAGTCCAATCGACTTACACATATTATCGTGATTGCCCAACATCCAGTATATAGCTTTCGATTTTTCTGAGCGAAAATCCATGAATATGAATTACCGACGTGCTTGGCAACTGGTGGATACCATGAATCAATGTTTTCAGTCTGCTTTGGGGTCGTCTCAGGAAACGGAAAATATAGCACGCTAAGGATTTTCACTCCGACTTCTTTTAACGATATCCAACACGGTATTTTTGCTTAGATTGACCAGCCGACCGACTTGTCGATAAGAGTGTCCAGCAGACACCAACTCCAACACTTTAGGTGCCAGACGATCTGACTTGGTACGTTGACCAGGACGACGACCAAACACAACGCCACGCGCTTGTGCCGCTGCTACACCAGAGCGCACACGTTCACGTAGTAAATCTCCCTCAAACTCTGCTAATGCAGACATCACAGAAGCCATGAGCTTTCCCTGAGATGTGGAAAGGTCAAACTGCAAACCTGTTTGTGCCACCAGAGATACCCCGAAATGCCCAAGATCTTGTAATGACTGTACGAGATCCACGGTGCTTCTGCCCCAGCGTGTCAATTCCGTCACCAAGATGGCATCGATTTCACGAGATTGCGCCATGGTCATCAAGTATTTTCTTTGCAATCTCTCATCCTTACTGCCTGATGCAGTTTCTTTCCAAACACCGACAACATCGTAGCCGCAACGATTGGCGTAGGCACGTAGGTCATATTCCTGTCGTTCGCAGGACTGATCGTTCGTTGATACTCGGCAATAAATGGCCGCATTCTGTCCCAATTGAACCTCCTTGCGAAATTGCAGCGCAAAGCTAAGCGTGGCGGTACAAAATAATGTACCTTTAATAGTTTAGTTTATTTGGGACTAATGAGCCATGCCGCGCCATTCTATTTTGTCGTCCACGGAATTGGGAAGCCTGTTCGAAATTCCAGATGATAGAGCTTTTATGCTTCAGCATTACACTCTGAGTGATTCTGATAAATCCATAGTCCATCAACATCGAGGGGCATCCAACAAGCTAGGCTTTGCAATTCAACTTTGCTACATGCGTTACCCTGGAGTGATATTGGGTATTAACGACGAACCATTCAAACCCTTACTTTTCATGATGGCTGCTCAACTTAGTATATCAGTGGACTGCTGGAATGATTATGGTCAGCGCGAGCAAACAAGACGAGAACATATTGCCGAATTGAAAAAAGTTTTTGGGTTCAAACTATTCACCTTGAGTGACTATCGGCAATCGGTCAATATGATGGTGGATTTGTCCCTTCAGACAGATAAAGGTCTTATTTTAGCCACAACTCTCGTTGAAAATTTACGACAAAAATCAGTCCTTTTGCCAGCTATAAATGCAATTGATAGTATTTGCGCAGAAGCAATCACATCTGCCAACCGCATAATTTATACTGCTTTGACGAGCTCACTTTCAGAAACTCATCGTCAAAATATAGATGCTTTGCTGAACCGTAAAGAGGGCAGCAAACTGACAATATTGGGGTGGCTTAGACAGTCACCAGCTAAACCAAACTCAAAGTACATGCTTGAGCACATTGAGCGGCTGAAGTGCTTACAAGCCATCGATCTACCTGAAGACATTGGAAAACACGTTCATCAAAATCGCTTACTGAAAATTGCTCGCGAAGGTGGGCAAATGACTCCTGCTGATTTGGCCAGATTTGAATCTCAACGTCGATATGCCACTTTGGTAGCAATCGTTGTGGAGAGTATGGCCACGATCACCGACGAAATTATTGACCTGCATGATCGCATTATTGGAAAGCTATTTGCTATCGCAAAAAATAAACACCAGCAACAATTTCAATCATCAGGTAAAGCGATCAACGACAAAGTGCGTTTGTATGGGCTTATCGGGAAAGCCTTGCTAGATGCCAAGCAAAATGGCAGTGATCCGTTTGCCGCCATCGAAACTGTTATTTCATGGGATGCTTTTGCAGCAAGTATTACTGAGGCAGAAAAACTGGCGCAACCCGAAGACTTTGATTTTTTACCACGAATTGGCGAGAGCTATGCAACTTTACGCCGTTACGCGCCAGAACTTCTTGCCATACTTAAATTGCGTGCTGCCCCAGCAGCAAAAGATATGCTTGCCGCTGTAGAGTTGCTCCGCAGCATGAATGTTGATAATACACGAAAAATCCCCTCTAATGCTCCAATAGCGTTTATCAAAAAACGGTGGGCAAGACTAGTCTTTACCGATGATGGTATTGATCGCCGCTATTACGAAATATGTGTGTTATCTGAACTTAAAAACTCGCTACGGGCTGGGGATCTCTGGGTACAAGGCTCTCGCCAATTCAAAGACTTCGATGAGTATTTAGTGACTGCTGATAAATTTAATCAGCTAAAACAGTCCAATGAGTTACCTCTAACCATTACTACTGATTGTGATCTATATTTGCAAAGTCGCCTTTCACTATTGGAGCAGAAATTAGCAATCATTAATCGCATGGCAGCGACCAACGATTTGCCTGATGCGATGATCAATCAATCTGGTCTAAAAATAACACCTCTCGATGCCGTGGCTCCTGATACAGCCCAAACTTTAATTGACCAAACAGCAATGCTGTTACCACATATCAAGATCACCGAATTATTAATGGAGGTCGATGAATGGACAGGCTTTACTCGACACTTCACTCATTTGAAAACGGATGACACTGCGAAGGATAAAGCGTTATTGCTCACGACCATACTGGCTGATGCAATTAATTTAGGGCTGACGAAAATGGCCGAATCATGTCCTGGTACAACTTATGCCAAACTCTCATGGCTACAGGCTTGGCATATCCGTGATGAAACTTATTCAACGGCATTGGCCGAATTGGTGAATGCTCAATTGAAACAACCTTTCGCTGAAAACTGGGGAGATGGCACTACCTCCTCATCAGATGGCCAACGCTTCCGCGCAGGTGGCAGAGCTGAAAGTACAGGACATATCAATCCAAAATATGGCGCAGAGCCTGGAAGGTTATTTTATACACACATTTCTGATCAATACGCACCATTTAGCAGTAAGCTGATCAATGTGGGCGTTCGTGATTCAACCTATGTTCTTGATGGGCTGCTGTATCACGAGTCTGATTTACGCATCGAGGAACACTACACCGATACGGCTGGATTCACCGACCATGTTTTTGCACTCATGCACATGCTAGGGTTTCGATTTGCACCACGAATTCGTGATCTGGGCGATACGAAACTCTATATTCCAAAGTCAGACATAGACTATGCCGCACTTAAACCCATGATTGGCGGCACACTGAATATCAAACAGATTCGTACTCATTGGGACGATATTTTGCGTCTGGCCGCATCAATCAAGCAAGGGACTGTCACAGCGTCGCTAATGCTACGTAAACTCGGTAGTTATCCACGACAGAATGGTTTGGCATTGGCATTACGAGAGCTGGGGCGTATTGAGCGCACACTGTTTATCTTGGATTGGTTGCAAAGCGTAGAACTACGCCGTCGGGTTCAAGCTGGATTAAATAAAGGTGAAGCCCGTAATGCATTAGCGCGCGCCGTTTTCTTTTATCGATTGGGTGAGATTCGAGATCGAAGCTTTGAGCAACAGCGTTATCGAGCCAGTGGCTTGAATCTAGTGACCGCCGCCATTGTATTGTGGAACACGGTTTATTTAGAGAGAGCGACTAACGCCCTACGAGGGCATGGTCGCACAGTCGATGATACCTTGCTGCAATATCTGTCACCGCTGGGGTGGGAGCACATCAATTTAACTGGGGATTATCTATGGCGAAGCAAAGCCAAGATAGGTGGTGGAAAATTTAGGCCATTGCGCGCAATTGAAAAACCTTAGCGTGCTATATTTTCCGTTTCCTGAGACGACCCCTAACTGAAGACATTGACGGTGGATGGGCTGCAATGGGAATTAAAACCTCTACAGAGTTCACAGCGGGTTGCAAGCGTTGGGTTGAGTTGAGGTTATCGGATTGGAAGTGGAGGGCTGCCATATGATTGCCATCTCTGACATAGCGTTTTAAGGTATTTTTCTAGGGCGTATTGATGTTTCAACGTATTAACAATCATACGAACAACCTCATTCTCTCAGGTCATTTTCTTCTTGCCGATGGGTGATTTTTCGCCGATAAGCACTTGGTGATACACCAAACCAGCGTTTAAACGCGCGCCGAAAATTAGCAGAGTCGTGGTAATTCAGTAAGCTGGCAATTGCCTCGACCGATATTTGAGGGTCATGTAAATAACTACTGGCTTTCTCAGATAAAATCCGATCTCGAATCAGCCGGTAACTCGTGTTCTCTTTGACCAGACGTCTGGCCA
The DNA here is from genome assembly GCF_000368305.1 of Acinetobacter sp. CIP 102129. Taxonomy (NCBI): domain Bacteria; kingdom Pseudomonadati; phylum Pseudomonadota; class Gammaproteobacteria; order Moraxellales; family Moraxellaceae; genus Acinetobacter; species Acinetobacter sp. CIP 102129. Next base: position 495,769 of record NZ_KB849339.1, on the reverse strand, counting down.
GCGTACGCTTATTCATAAACAAGGCTGCAGCCAGATCCTCTTCACTCAGTTGCCCGAGCGGATAGGACAGCATGGCTTTTTGCACTTGGTAAGTGGTGCTGTGTTGCTGGGTCTTGAGCCGATTCAGAATCATTTCGCATTGTTGCATCGCCAGTAGATAGCTGTCGTGCTGCGCAGAGGCATTGGCAATCAAGCACAGTTCGGTCGGCACTTGGATCGAAAATTGTGCCTGATCGAACTGATACTCACCAGTCAAATAATCCGCATAACAGGCATGATGATCGGGTGCAGCATGGCTAAACTGTATCACTGCCTCGGTCAATGGTCTTCCAACAATAAACTCAGCAAATTCTGAAAAAATCACTGCAACGGTTTCGGACAGTAGCCGATGTACTGCGCTATTCAGGGTTTGCTCAAAAAAAATCATGCAGCTCGTCCACGCAGCATCGGTATGTGCTTCAAGTCGCATCAAACTTATACGCGTCGGCAAAAATGTCTGAAACGCATGTAACACGGCTAGCAAGTTCGGGCTACTATTAATTAAAAAGCCCATCGCACCATGCGTTGAGGGAGTTAGGCGCTGACCCAAGCGCAAACCGAACTGTTCAGATGTTGATAGATCTATGCTGTTTTGCAGGATCTGAGCTTGTTGGCTGGCCGTGATCATGGTGTCATCACGCATCAGTTGCTCAGTGGTCAGCGCAGTGAATTTTAATAATTTCGGCAGATCGCGCGCTTGTAAGTCCAGTTCTCGACCGATCAAACGGGTATAGCTACACGGAATGATCGCGGGTTCTTTGCCTGAGTGAGTCTGATACATGGAATATGCTTTATTGGCTGACGAGGTAATATTGTCTTTTTATGACCTCTATTTGTCAAATAATAACCTCTACAGAACCGCAGAGAGTGCGTAATCTTGAGCTTGAACAGTGAAATTAAGCCAAATCGGAGTCGTAGCCATGAGCCAAATTACATTTATTGCCCACGATGGTGCACAAACCAGCGTTGCAATCGAAGCGGGTAAGTCACTAATGCAGTTGGCGGTTGAAAACGGTGTTGCCGGAATTGATGGGGATTGCGGTGGCGAATGCGCCTGTGGTACCTGCCACGTGATTGTCAGTGCTGAGTGGTCGGATGTTGCGGGTACGGCACAAGCGAATGAGCAGCAGATGTTGGAAATGACCCCAGAGCGTGCTGCCACCTCACGTTTGGCGTGTTGTATCCAAGTGACCGATGCAATGGATGGCATGACGGTACATCTGCCTGAGTTTCAGATGTAACACGTCAGCTGTAACCCAGCGGATCAACCGCCTTAACAAACACACCTCGTCAACGATGCTCAGTCAGGAGACCATCATGAACTCAGTCGCAGAAATTTTTGAGAAAATAACCCAAACTGTCACCAGCACCGCTGCAGACGTAGCAACCACGGTTACGGATAAAGTCAAGTCTAATGAGCAGTTTCAAACGGGCAAGCAGTTTTTGCATGGTCAAGTGACCCGTTTTGTCCCATTGCACACGCAGGTTCGCGGCATTCAGTGGATGCAAAAAGCCAAATTCCGTGTGTTTAACGTGCAAGAATTTCCTGCATTTATCGAGCAACCGATTCCAGAAGTTGCAACACTGGCACTTGCTGAGATTGATGTTAGCAACCCATTTTTATACAAGCAAAAAAAATGGCAGTCTTACTTTAAGCGGCTGCGTGATGAAGCACCGGTACATTATCAAGCCAACAGTCCGTTTGGGGCATTTTGGTCGGTCACGCGTTACGATGATATTGTCTATGTCGATAAAAATCATGAGATTTTTTCAGCTGAACCTGTGATCGCGATTGGCAACACCCCTCCTGGGTTAGATGCTGAAATGTTTATTGCAATGGACCCACCCAAGCACGATGTGCAGCGGCAGGCCGTACAGGATGTAGTCGCACCAAAAAATCTCAAAGAGCTAGAGGGTTTGATTCGGCTACGCGTGCAAGAGGTTTTGGATCAGTTGCCAACGGATCAGCCGTTTGATTGGGTGCAGAATGTTTCGATTGAGCTGACAGCCCGTATGTTGGCAACATTATTTGATTTCCCATACGAAAAGCGGCACAAATTGGTTGAATGGTCAGACTTGATGGCTGGCACTGCGGAGGCCACAGGTGGGACAGTGACAAATTTGGATGAGATTTTTGATGCAGCAGTCGATGCAGCAAAGCATTTTGCGGAGTTATGGCATAGAAAAGCCGCACAAAAATCTGCAGGCGCTGAAATGGGCTATGATTTGATCAGCTTGATGCAGTCAAACGAAGCGACTAAAGACCTGATTTATCGGCCGATGGAGTTTATGGGCAATTTGGTCTTGCTAATTGTCGGCGGCAACGATACCACACGCAACTCGATGACGGGTGGGGTATACGCACTTAACCTGTTTCCAAATGAGTTCGTCAAACTCAAAAACAATCCGAGCTTGATCCCGAACATGGTATCCGAAATTATTCGCTGGCAAACCCCGCTGGCCTATATGCGTCGGATTGCCAAGCAAGATGTAGAGCTTAACGGTCAGACCATCAAAAAAGGCGACAAGGTGGTGATGTGGTACGTTTCTGGCAACCGCGATGAGCGAGTGATTGAGCGACCTGATGAATTGATCATTGATCGTAAAGGTGCGCGTAATCATCTGTCATTTGGTTTTGGTGTGCATCGCTGTATGGGTAATCGCTTGGCCGAGATGCAGTTGCGAATCTTATGGGAAGAGCTGCTTCAGCGTTTTGAAAATATTGAGGTTTTGGGTGAGCCAGAAATTGTGCAATCTAATTTTGTGCGCGGCTATGCCAAGATGATGGTCAAACTGACTGCCAAAGCGTAGGTATCAAAATAGGCGACAGAGGCATTTTGCAACTGTCGTCGGCAACAATTGATGCTGTGCATCAACCATGAACTGAGTGAATTCATATGCAAACAATCGTCATCATTGGCGCAAGTCATGCTGCGGCGCAGTTGGCGGCAAGTCTGCGGCCAGATGGCTGGCAGGGCGAGATTGTGGTGATCGGCGATGAGCCGTATTTGCCGTATCATCGACCGCCGTTGTCCAAGACCTTTTTATGCGGTGCACAACTGGTCGATGAGTTATTGATTCGGCCAGCCGCTTTTTATCAAAAAAATCAGATCGAATTTCGGCACGGGCGGGTGGTTGCGATTGATCGGGCAGCGCGCAGCGTGACACTACAAGATGGCAGTACGCTTGCGTATGACCAGTTGGCGCTGTGTACCGGTGCACGAGTCAGGACGGTGTCGCTGGCTGGGTCTGATTTGGCAGGTGTGCATTATCTTAGAAATATCAGCGATGTACAGGCTATCCAGCCATTTGTACAACCCAACGGCAAAGCAGTGGTGATCGGTGGTGGCTATATCGGTCTTGAAACAGCCGCCGCATTGACCGAGCAGGGCATGCAGGTGGTGGTCTTGGAAGCCGCCGAGCGGATTTTGCAGCGGGTAACTGCACCGGAAGTGTCGGACTTTTATACGCGGATTCATCGCGAACAGGGTGTGACGATTCATACCGGTGTGTCGGTCACGGCGATCACGGGTGAGGGGCGGGCGCAAGCGGTGCTGTGTGCCGATGGTTCGATGTTCGATGCAGATCTGGTGATCATCGGGGTCGGGGTTGTACCGAATATCGAGTTGGCGCTGGACGCGGGCTTGCAGGTGGACAATGGTATTGTGATTGATGAGTATTGCCGTACCAGTGCGCCAGAGATTGTGGCCATCGGGGATTGTGCCAATGCGTTTAATCCGATTTATCAGCGGCGGATGCGCTTGGAGTCGGTACCAAACGCCAATGAACAGGCCAAAATTGCCTCGGCGACCTTGTGTGGCTTACAGCGGACCTCGAAGAGTTTGCCTTGGTTTTGGTCAGATCAGTATGATCTAAAGTTGCAGATTGCGGGACTCAGTCAGGGGTATGATCAGATCGTGATTCGGGGTGATGTGCAGCAAAGGCGTAGCTTTGCAGCGTTTTATTTGCAGGCGGGTCGCCTGATTGCGGCGGATTGTGTGAATCGTCCGCAGGAGTTTATGCTAAGCAAAAAGCTGATCACGGCTGGTACGGCGGTCGATCCACTGCGGTTGGCGGATGAGTCGATTGCGGTACAGGCGTTGATGGGGTAGCTTAAAACTACATCAGGCTAGATTTGCATTACGCTGATTCAGATGTTAATCAGAATGGCATCGATAGATACCTGTGAGAGCAAGTCAGGTGCAGCTTTGGCTTTGTGTAATTCACCACCCGTGATCGCAAACACGATGGGTAATCCATACCCATCTACGGCAAGATGGATCTTACTTGTCTTGCTACCTCGACTTAAGCCAATCGCCTCCTGATCGTGAGTTGCAGCACGTGCATTATGTTGATGTGCCTTGACGTAATTGCTATCCATAACCCCTACTCTATATCAGAGTCAGTAGATAAAACCCTGAGTATGCTTTGGAAAAAACCTTTTGCTGACCAGTCGTTGTATCTTTTGTAGAGATTAGGCTGCTGACCAAACTCAGTCAGGAGGTAGGTCTAGCCATGGACATTTCACCCACATTCTGTAGAGCATGGCTTCTACGGTGAGCCGTAAATTTGGTTTGTGATCAATGTCCTGTTGCTTGAGCATAGGAGAAATCTTTGCTCAATGTTGGTCGTTCAGCATAAAGCGTGGCATGGTGGACTCGGATGGGGAGAGCTTTAATTCTCTGAGTCTGCCTCCAATTTGCAATCAATATTTTCAAACGTCAACACACTCTAATGTAAAAAAACTAACATTAAAAAAACACCTCTGCCAAAAGGTCTGGTAGCTATATTCGATGTCAAAGATGATCTGGCTCACCTGCTGCGTTGTTAACTCATTCTATCAAATTTTGAGGACAGGCTTGACATTTGGTCAATCGACCAATATATTCAAAATATGCATTTGGTCATTTGACCAATACCCGTTGAATTCTTGTGTGATATTTGCTGTGCCTGACCAAGGTGAAAAATATTGCTCAAGGTCAAATGTGATAGCAGGTTTACAGACATTCGATGCCTTTACAAGGAAACTCTCGCCATGACTCATATGATCAATATCCAGCCACGTAAGCCGCGGTTTGATTTAAGTGATGTTCCAGTTTTTTGGAACGACGGTGACCCGGTGTTAACACGCTTCTTTGATGCACTTTCTATTCACTTCCCCGATGGAGAGCGTTTTTTTATTCAGTCGGTGCGTAACTATCAGGATCTGGTCACAGATCCTAAACTGAGAGAAGATATCAAAAACTTTTTTCGCCAAGAAGCGCAACATGGCATTGTGCATGACCAGTATAATGCGGTGATGCAGTCGCAAGGCATTCATGTCGAAAAGGTCATCGCAAGATTCAAATTATTTATTCGGCTCTCCCAAAAACACCTGCCCGCCAAGTATCTGTTGGCCATGACAGCTGCCTTTGAACATATTACTGCTGTACTAGGCGAGGGTGCTATGGAGGGTGAGGGTGAGATGTTCAAGAATGCTCATCCCGCAATGCGTGCCATGTTCATGTGGCATGGGGTAGAAGAAGTCGAACACAAAACAGTAGCCTTTGATGTTTACGAAACAGCGGCAGGTGGGGGGTATTTCACCCGCGCATCTGCTTTGATTATCGGAACGCTACTGGTACATGCGGTGGTTGGCTCAGTTCTTTGGCATATGTTGAAAATTGACAAACTACAAGGTCAGCCATTGGTGCTTGCTAAGGGATTTTATCGCCTCTATGGACCACGTGGCCTGATTACCAGACTTATTCCACGCTATCTGGACTGGTTTAAGCCAGGTTTCCATCCTAGCGACACCGAAATCCCAGAAAAGGTTAATTCTTGGCTGGCTGAATATGATAAGCATCAAGACCCTATGGAAGCGTCACGAATTGTTTTTAATGTCCCCATTGCAAAAGCTGTATAGATCAGGAGAGACCGTGAAAGACTCGACTCGACTTGACCAAGTCGAGTAACCTGTCTTATTGATATAATGTTATGAGTCAAACTATGTTGAGTAGTGAATCTACGCGAGTCGAAGTTGCTGACCGCGAGAGAGTATTAGCCGCTTCTGCCAAGCTGTTTCGAGAAAAGGGTTTTGAGCGTACCAGTGTGCGAGAAATTGCCAGTGCTTGTGGTATTCTTCCAGGCAGTCTGCATTACCGCTATCGTAGTAAAGACGATATTTTGGTTGATATGATGCGGCTTGCTATTGAGAGAACTATTTACAGGATTGTTGAGGCGACTTCCGCGATTCAAGATCCACTCAAAAAAATGCAATCGGCACTGCAGACACATGTCGATATCCTTATGTCGGGTGACGATATGGTTTATGTGTTGTTGTTTGAGTGGCGCTCGGTACATGGAGTCGCACGTGAGCAGATTATTGCTGAGAGAGACAGATACGAGCGATATTGGCAGACAATTCTTGATGATCTGCAGTCTTATGGTTGTATCCGAAACGATGTGGATGCAGATCTGTTAAGACTGATTGGGCTAGGAGCAATAAACTGGGCTGCCACTTGGTATAAAGAAAATGGTAAGTACAATCTTGAACAGATCGCGGATGCGATATGGCAGATGATGACAAGAGGCATCCTTAATCCAGATTTTCACGAAGAGGCAAAAAACCTGTGACCAACTATAAGACTCCATCCCGTATCACGCACGCCATCGGGAGGCATTGTGGCAGCTCCGCAATTCGTGATTTGCTCGAGTTTAATGGGCTGAATATTTCCGAGGCCATGTGCTTTGGATTAGGCTCAGGGCTTGGCGTGACCTATTTGGAAATGGCTGACGCCCCTGTGCCATTTTTAGTGCATGTGCGGTCTTTGGGGTTTGAAGCGCGCGTATTTGAAAGTATCGGTATACCCTTTGAGTGGCAAACCTTCGAGTCACCCGAATCGGCAGCCACCGCGCTGGAGAAATGTTTGGATGCGGGTCACCCCACCCTGTTGCTGACGGATATTTTTTATTTACCTTACTTCAACAGCAGCACGCACTTTCCCGGTCACGCCATAGCCGCTTGGTCGAGAAATCCAGAGACAGGTGCGGTATTTGTCACCGATACCGAGCGTCCGAGTGTTTTGTCGGTGACGCGAGAGGCACTGACCCGCGCACGTTTTTCTACACAGCCCCCATTTATTCACTATGGCAATATGTTCACGCCCACCGCGTTTCAAGGCGAAATTACCCCCGAGATGATTACCGGTGTCATCCATGACAACGCCAAGTCATTAGCTGTGAGTGGCATATCGGCACTGGAAACATGGCTGGCCGAACTGAGTCGTTGGGGAGCCACAGGCGATTGGCACTGGACGACCCGATTTGCCTACCAAATTATTGAAAAGCGTGGCACAGGTGGCGGCGGCTTCCGCAAAATGTACGCTGAATTCCTTGATGAAGCGGTTCACTATGACGCAAGTGTACAGCAATATCGACTGCCCCTGTTAATGAGGGCTTGCGAAAAAGCATGGACGGCATTAGCCATGTGTTTGAAGTCTGCCTCGGAAAGCACAAACTTTCCATATGCCGCCATTGAAGAGGCCATTGTGGCGGTGATGCAGGCCGAACGTAATTATACAGATGCCGCCCTTGCACTTTGAGACGTGCCGCTAATTTTTTCGCAATAAAATCAGCCAGCAATGGCGGGAGTTCAAAAATGGACAGTAATAACACGGCACACCTGACCATGGCTAAGGCGTTTTTTGGTACTAATCACCCTTTATTCAATATGTTCAATATTAGTGTTGGTGCAGTGAGCGATGGTCATGCCGAGATGACGATGCCCTTCTCTGAGCAACTCTCTGACCGTAAAGGCTCACTGCATCGAGGGGCTTTGGTGACGCTGCTGGATACGACTTGCGGCTTATCTATTTTTTCGTCATTGCGGTCGTTAGAGCCGATTGCCACTATTGATTTGCGTGTCGATTTTTTGCGACGTATTCCCTCTGCGGTAGGTTTAAAGGCGATAGTGGATTGCATTGGTAGAACCGATACGGTGGCCTTTATCACGGGCCGAGCGGTTGCAGAAGACAGTGGTGAGCTACTGGCTACTGTCACTGGTTCTTTCGCAATCGGCACGATGGGACCCTCTTTTGACAGCAATGAAGCGCGAGGCGAGTGATATGAGTATAGTAAATCAGATGAGCGCGGAAACACCCCCACTAAAATTGTGTGACGAGCCTTTTGTCGATTTTCTAGGTTTTCGTGAGGAAATGCAACATGGAGAAATACAGTACTTTATGGACTTTCGTGATTCGCATATCGGCAACCCGATGATTGGCACGTTTCATGGCGGCATTCTCGCGAGTTTTGGTGAAGTGGCCGCCGCCGCCTATCTTGCCCGTCAGCGTGGTGATAATGAGCTGCCCTTATGCTCCACGATGACCTTTGATTACCTGCGGCCAGCATTTATAGGTACGTTACAGGCAGTCCCCAGTATTGTTCGTGCGGGTCGGCGCATTACGACAGTATCGGTTCAGTTACTACTTGATGGCAAGTTGGTTTGTATCGGTCGATTCCTGTTTACGGTTAGCAGCAAATAAAATTGGAGCAAGCTCAGTTCAGGATGCCGACCCTGTTTTACTCAGAAAAATTTTCAATAGATAGACAAATAATATCAAATAGCTGGAACTACTACTGATACCGATACAGCGTTGGCGCAGAAATCCCAAACTCCTTCGCCAATGCTCGCTTGGTTTTGTAGTCGCCAGATTCAAGACGTTGATGCAGCAGAGCCACTTGTTCAGGAGTCAGTGACGGCTTACGGCCCTTGTAGGGGTCGTCTCAGGAAACGGAAAATATAGCACGCTAAGGTTTTTCAATTGCGCGCAATGGCCTAAATTTTCCACCACCTATCTTGGCTTTGCTTCGCCATAGATAATCCCCAGTTAAATTGATGTGCTCCCACCCCAGCGGTGACAGATATTGCAGCAAGGTATCATCGACTGTGCGACCATGCCCTCGTAGGGCGTTAGTCGCTCTCTCTAAATAAACCGTGTTCCACAATACAATGGCGGCGGTCACTAGATTCAAGCCACTGGCTCGATAACGCTGTTGCTCAAAGCTTCGATCTCGAATCTCACCCAATCGATAAAAGAAAACGGCGCGCGCTAATGCATTACGGGCTTCACCTTTATTTAATCCAGCTTGAACCCGACGGCGTAGTTCTACGCTTTGCAACCAATCCAAGATAAACAGTGTGCGCTCAATACGCCCCAGCTCTCGTAATGCCAATGCCAAACCATTCTGTCGTGGATAACTACCGAGTTTACGTAGCATTAGCGACGCTGTGACAGTCCCTTGCTTGATTGATGCGGCCAGACGCAAAATATCGTCCCAATGAGTACGAATCTGTTTGATATTCAGTGTGCCGCCAATCATGGGTTTAAGTGCGGCATAGTCTATGTCTGACTTTGGAATATAGAGTTTCGTATCGCCCAGATCACGAATTCGTGGTGCAAATCGAAACCCTAGCATGTGCATGAGTGCAAAAACATGGTCGGTGAATCCAGCCGTATCGGTGTAGTGTTCCTCGATGCGTAAATCAGACTCGTGATACAGCAGCCCATCAAGAACATAGGTTGAATCACGAACGCCCACATTGATCAGCTTACTGCTAAATGGTGCGTATTGATCAGAAATGTGTGTATAAAATAACCTTCCAGGCTCTGCGCCATATTTTGGATTGATATGTCCTGTACTTTCAGCTCTGCCACCTGCGCGGAAGCGTTGGCCATCTGATGAGGAGGTAGTGCCATCTCCCCAGTTTTCAGCGAAAGGTTGTTTCAATTGAGCATTCACCAATTCGGCCAATGCCGTTGAATAAGTTTCATCACGGATATGCCAAGCCTGTAGCCATGAGAGTTTGGCATAAGTTGTACCAGGACATGATTCGGCCATTTTCGTCAGCCCTAAATTAATTGCATCAGCCAGTATGGTCGTGAGCAATAACGCTTTATCCTTCGCAGTGTCATCCGTTTTCAAATGAGTGAAGTGTCGAGTAAAGCCTGTCCATTCATCGACCTCCATTAATAATTCGGTGATCTTGATATGTGGTAACAGCATTGCTGTTTGGTCAATTAAAGTTTGGGCTGTATCAGGAGCCACGGCATCGAGAGGTGTTATTTTTAGACCAGATTGATTGATCATCGCATCAGGCAAATCGTTGGTCGCTGCCATGCGATTAATGATTGCTAATTTCTGCTCCAATAGTGAAAGGCGACTTTGCAAATATAGATCACAATCAGTAGTAATGGTTAGAGGTAACTCATTGGACTGTTTTAGCTGATTAAATTTATCAGCAGTCACTAAATACTCATCGAAGTCTTTGAATTGGCGAGAGCCTTGTACCCAGAGATCCCCAGCCCGTAGCGAGTTTTTAAGTTCAGATAACACACATATTTCGTAATAGCGGCGATCAATACCATCATCGGTAAAGACTAGTCTTGCCCACCGTTTTTTGATAAACGCTATTGGAGCATTAGAGGGGATTTTTCGTGTATTATCAACATTCATGCTGCGGAGCAACTCTACAGCGGCAAGCATATCTTTTGCTGCTGGGGCAGCACGCAATTTAAGTATGGCAAGAAGTTCTGGCGCGTAACGGCGTAAAGTTGCATAGCTCTCGCCAATTCGTGGTAAAAAATCAAAGTCTTCGGGTTGCGCCAGTTTTTCTGCCTCAGTAATACTTGCTGCAAAAGCATCCCATGAAATAACAGTTTCGATGGCGGCAAACGGATCACTGCCATTTTGCTTGGCATCTAGCAAGGCTTTCCCGATAAGCCCATACAAACGCACTTTGTCGTTGATCGCTTTACCTGATGATTGAAATTGTTGCTGGTGTTTATTTTTTGCGATAGCAAATAGCTTTCCAATAATGCGATCATGCAGGTCAATAATTTCGTCGGTGATCGTGGCCATACTCTCCACAACGATTGCTACCAAAGTGGCATATCGACGTTGAGATTCAAATCTGGCCAAATCAGCAGGAGTCATTTGCCCACCTTCGCGAGCAATTTTCAGTAAGCGATTTTGATGAACGTGTTTTCCAATGTCTTCAGGTAGATCGATGGCTTGTAAGCACTTCAGCCGCTCAATGTGCTCAAGCATGTACTTTGAGTTTGGTTTAGCTGGTGACTGTCTAAGCCACCCCAATATTGTCAGTTTGCTGCCCTCTTTACGGTTCAGCAAAGCATCTATATTTTGACGATGAGTTTCTGAAAGTGAGCTCGTCAAAGCAGTATAAATTATGCGGTTGGCAGATGTGATTGCTTCTGCGCAAATACTATCAATTGCATTTATAGCTGGCAAAAGGACTGATTTTTGTCGTAAATTTTCAACGAGAGTTGTGGCTAAAATAAGACCTTTATCTGTCTGAAGGGACAAATCCACCATCATATTGACCGATTGCCGATAGTCACTCAAGGTGAATAGTTTGAACCCAAAAACTTTTTTCAATTCGGCAATATGTTCTCGTCTTGTTTGCTCGCGCTGACCATAATCATTCCAGCAGTCCACTGATATACTAAGTTGAGCAGCCATCATGAAAAGTAAGGGTTTGAATGGTTCGTCGTTAATACCCAATATCACTCCAGGGTAACGCATGTAGCAAAGTTGAATTGCAAAGCCTAGCTTGTTGGATGCCCCTCGATGTTGATGGACTATGGATTTATCAGAATCACTCAGAGTGTAATGCTGAAGCATAAAAGCTCTATCATCTGGAATTTCGAACAGGCTTCCCAATTCCGTGGACGACAAAATAGAATGGCGCGGCATGGCTCATTAGTCCCAAATAAACTAAACTATTAAAGGTACATTATTTTGTACCGCCACGCTTAGCTTTGCGCTGCAATTTCGCAAGGAGGTTCAATTGGGACAGAATGCGGCCATTTATTGCCGAGTATCAACGAACGATCAGTCCTGCGAACGACAGGAATATGACCTACGTGCCTACGCCAATCGTTGCGGCTACGATGTTGTCGGTGTTTGGAAAGAAACTGCATCAGGCAGTAAGGATGAGAGATTGCAAAGAAAATACTTGATGACCATGGCGCAATCTCGTGAAATCGATGCCATCTTGGTGACGGAATTGACACGCTGGGGCAGAAGCACCGTGGATCTCGTACAGTCATTACAAGATCTTGGGCATTTCGGGGTATCTCTGGTGGCACAAACAGGTTTGCAGTTTGACCTTTCCACATCTCAGGGAAAGCTCATGGCTTCTGTGATGTCTGCATTAGCAGAGTTTGAGGGAGATTTACTACGTGAACGTGTGCGCTCTGGTGTAGCAGCGGCACAAGCGCGTGGCGTTGTGTTTGGTCGTCGTCCTGGTCAACGTACCAAGTCAGATCGTCTGGCACCTAAAGTGTTGGAGTTGGTGTCTGCTGGACACTCTTATCGACAAGTCGGTCGGCTGGTCAATCTAAGCAAAAATACCGTGTTGGATATCGTTAAAAGAAGTCGGAGTGAAAATCCTTAGCGTGCTATATTTTCCGTTTCCTGAGACGACCCCTGCTTTGGTCGAAACACAGACAGGTGGAACACATGGTGGTGGTGCGGTTATCCCTGAATTGGGGCAAGTGATTCTGAAAAAATTTAGGGCAATCGAACAGCAGGCAGCCAAAGCACTTGAACATAATTTTCAAGAATTATCCAGCTATAGCTGAATACGTAATTTATCATTACACCTAAAACCATAGGAAATCAGGTTTTACAAATGTTTCCATGTACTAATATTTTTAGAATTTAGCTATATTAGGACTTACGCACTATCATTTATAGACTCTCTGTGGTATCAGATGATTTTTATCGAGAATAAAGTCATCAATGAAGTTTTTGATCATTGGTCTAAATAATTTCTTCTGCCAACGATATACATTTTCAAAGATCCCCTCAAACTGGTTCTTTTGTATCTCAACGTACGGTACAAAGCCAAAATCTTTGAGCCAGACCACTTGACCCTGATGGAAATTCGGCAATAAACGCAGTTGAAACCATTGTCCTTTCTCTGGGGAAACCTTACGGTTACAGTCGATACCAAACATAAATCGAATACCATGTTTTCTTGATGCGGCAAAATATGAAAGCATCGAGTTTTTAAAATGTGGCGTGAACGCGTCACTGGCCGAAAAACCAAACATCTGCAACTGCGTTCACCCGACGTGATACGGGCCTATTGTTCACGCCAATACAAGCGTTTCTAAGCGTTTGATTTTGAAAGCTGTCTGGACTCACGTTTACATCGTTCAGAACAATATTGTACTTCCTCCCAGCAGAGGTGCCATTTCTTGCGCCAAGTAAAAAGTGGTGTGAAAGTTGTGTGATTTTAATCAAAAATATACAAATTATTATGGTTGTAATTTCATTAGTTGGCCCCTAGTATTTTGTTTAAAGTTACTCTATGTAAGCTTCCTTAGTTTTGTCCCATACACCTCTATGTATGGGATTTTTTTAATCAGTGGATGTCATGAGTATGCATTCAAAAGCGTATCTTTTTAGACACCAGCAATTACTGGTGGATGAACATTTTCAGTTGCCGCAGGTAGAAAAACTGCAGCACGACTTAGATCTGTCGGAAAATGGCCAAGTCATTGCACGGGATCTAAAAGAAAATGAATCACTACCCGAAGGTTATCAACTGGTCCCGATCCGGCAACTGGTGCAGGTCTGGAGCAGGTCGCAGTTTGAACAGGCCAGCCGTGCTGTGCAGTTACTGGAGTGGCGTCGTAACCACCGCTTTTGCAGTAAATGCGGTTATGCTACCCAGCAGCATGCCAGCCAGTATGCCATGATCTGTCCATCCTGTGGCTATAACCAGTATCCGCGGGTGAATCCTTGTGTGATTACTATCATCACCCGCGGCGAAGATGAAATTCTGCTGGCAAAAAATGCTCGCAACAAAACCCAGATGTACAGCCTGATTGCAGGCTTTGTTGAAGTTGGAGAAACCCTGGAAGAGGCAGTAAGCCGTGAGACACTGGAAGAAGTTGGGCTGCAGATCAAGAATATTCAATATCTGGCTAGCCAGCCTTGGCCGTTTCCTAGCAACCTGATGATGGCTTTCAGAGCGGAGTATCACTCGGGTGAGATTCAGATTCAGGAAGATGAGCTCAGCGATGCGCAATTTTTTAAATTTGATCAGTTACCCGAGATTCCGTTTAAGGGCAGTATCGCCTATGCAATGATTCAGCATGTGATGCACGGTACTCCTGTAGCAGATGACAGCAAAGAGTGGCTTTGAAATTTTAAAAAGAGCAGGGTTTGAAAGTTTAGATGAGAATTTCTGGCTGAAATAAGAACGGCAATCTAGCTCATCTAGAAAAGGAACTCTCTATAAACAGACACCATTCTGAATAGGCAGGGAATACTTAGATGTACCTTGAATAACAGCAGGAAAGAGAAACCATTACATGGCTTCATCATTCAGAAGTTTTTTTATTTAAATCACTTTATGATTTAGCTTAAATAATTGATTTAAAGACGTATAAAATGTACGACCATCTAAATTTAAATCTACATCAATTCCAGATTCCAGCAGAACTCTTTTACCCACTTCAATTTCTTTAAAACCTTGACGTGTATTCTGCATTTTATTTAAGGGAATTAAAGAAACGAGAATTTCAGTACCATTTTTAGATTTTGCAATTAATTCATTAACTTTTAACAATTTATATCCTGTTTTTATGATTTTTTCCAATATGGAACAACAACTTTTTCTTTAAAATTAAAAAAGCACTGAGTAGTGCTTTTTCAACTCGTATTTTAGTGCTTATATAGCAATAATATTGACCGCATTTGGTCCTTTTTGACCTTGAGCAATACTAAATTCAACCTGTTGGCCTTCGAATAAGGTTTTAAAACCTGAGTTGGCAATTTCACTGAAGTGCGCAAAAACATCTGGACCTGATTCTTGTTGAATAAAACCAAAACCTTTAGTTTCATTGAACCACTTAACGGTACCTTTAACAACATTTGAGTTTGACATAATAAATCCTACTGATTTTTTAATAATTTTTAGTCATTTTATTGACTGCATATAACTTTGAAAATAATAAAGAATGAAACTTAAAATCTGAAAAAACGAAGAATTATGAATAAAACGACGATACTTAAGAGAGATTTAATGCAACAAGACTTTTTTCTAGTTGAGTTAACTATACCTTAAAAATAAAATTAATCAAGTTTTTTTATATGTATATTTAATTACCTTATAAAAGATGACTGGATCTGGATTTAATATGTTGATCTAGTTGACTTTTTTAAAAAATATTACCGACAATATTGCTACATTAAATCTGGAAAAACCAATTTACCGCGTTAAAAGGGGATCCAAGAAAAATGATTTTCTCCATTTTCTCAGGCTGTAAGATTGAAATTTCGCCTACATTCATCCTGCATTTAATCTTCACACTTTGTTCACATCGACTTGGGTTATCTTAATCCTGAGATCCAACAAGGCTAAAAAATGAAGATGCGATTTAAGTCTGCTTTTGCAGCGATAGCACTGTCTATCATCAGCTTTACAACGACTCAAGCAGAAACTGCTTTGCCTCAGGCAGTTGATCGGGTAGATGTCCAGAAGTATGCAGGCAAGTGGTATGAAATTGCACATTTACCGATGTATTTTCAGCGTAAATGTATAGCTAATATCACGGCACAATATAGCGTCAATGCCGATCAAACTATCGGGGTATTGAATAGCTGCCGAATTGCCAATGGCGAGATAATTAGCTCTGAAGGTGTTGCGTATTCGCAAAATCAGGGGAACAGCAAACTGAAGGTCAGCTTTTTGCCTACAGGTTTAAGATGGATACCATTTAGCAAAGGTGATTACTGGGTATTGCGAGTAGATCCAGAATATAAAGTGGCACTCGTGGGGGGCCCAAGTAATAAATACCTATGGATTTTGTCACGTGAACCGCAACTCGATGAAGCAACTTATCAGTCCTACCTGGAAACTGCAAAACATTATGGTTACGACGTCACAAAACTTATAAAATTGCCTCATTAATCTGCTAACCTTTTGCCGAACTGATAAATCTCTCTACAGTTCGGTTTTTTTTATTTACTTCACATAAAATTCATATCTGACTGATTAAACTCATCAAATAGAATAAATATAGTTGCAAAAATTTAGGGTGAGTCGATGTTGAAAAGTCTGATGCGATGGATAGACAGCTGGTCTACACTTTCAGCGCCCAAAACCCAGACTGCTGAAAATAGTAAAATTCAGTGGCTCAGGATCTTACCATTTATCTTATTGCATCTGGCTTGTCTAGCAGTGTTCTGGGTGGGAGTGTCATGGTTTGCAATTGGTTTTATGTTGGCATTCTACCTGGTCCGCATGTTTTCAATTACTGCTTTTTTTCATCGTTATTTATCGCATAAAACTTTTCAGACTTCGCGTCCAGTACAGTTTCTGTTTGTGCTGATTGGCACCATGAGCGCGCAGCGTGGTCCGCTCTGGTGGGCAGCGCATCACCGCTATCACCATCGCTATACCGATACCTTGAAAGACCCGCATTCCTCGACGCATGGTTTTTGGTATAGCCATGTTGGTTGGTTTCTGAATGAATATAATTTTGCTACACGTAAAGAAGTCATCAAGGACTGGCTGAAATATCCAGAGCTGATCTGGCTAGACCGTTTCAGTTTGATTGTTGTGCTGCTGACTGCCGGCGGGATTTATGTACTAGGTGAATGGTTGGCAATCACTTGGCCACAACTTGGGACCTCCGGCTTGCAACTTTTGGTCTGGGGTTTTGTGGTTTCCACGGTGTTGTTGATCCATGCGACCTTATGTATCAATTCACTGGCGCATCATTACGGTAGCCGTGATTTTGACACTGATGATCAAAGCCGTAACAACTTATTCCTGTCCATCATTACCTTGGGCGAAGGTTGGCACAACAACCATCATTACTATGCTGGCAGTACCCGGCAGGGTTTTTACTGGTGGCAGATTGATGTGACCTATTACCTTCTAAAAATTATGTCTTGGCTCGGGATAGTCTGGGGCTTAAAGCCAATTCCAGCGCGGGTCTATGACGTCAGTAAAATTGCACAAGCTCGAAAACAGAGAAAAGCAGCCAAAACAGGCGCACCTACTATTCATTCTAAGGAATCACCATGAAAATTGCGATTATTGGTTCAGGTATTTCTGGTTTGTATGCAGCTTGGAAACTCAGTAAAGTGTATGACGTTACCATCTTTGAAAAGAATAACTACTTTGGTGGTCATACTGATACTCATCAGCTAAATATCGATGGTGAACAGGTTGCGGTAGACAGTGGCTTTATCGTGTTTAATGAGCATAACTATCCGCTGTTCTGCTCGATGCTAAAAGAGCTTGGAATTCAATCGCAAAGCAGTGACATGGGCTTTTCGGTGAATAATCAGGTCAGTGGCTTACAGTACAATCCTTCAAAAAAATTCTCGCTGTTATTCCGACCGCAAAACTTTTTTAATGCGGATTTTCGCGCGATGTTGTCGGATCTGTTCCGTTTCTATGTGGCGAATAAAGATCTGGATGTGGAACAGGTCGATGCACAGCTCAGTATTGATGAGTATTTAAATCAACATGGATATAGCACAGCTTTTCGTCAGGAACATCTCTATCCCATGTGTGGAGCGCTGTGGTCCTGCCCTGTGGAGCAAGCTGGACAAATTCCCTATAAATTTGTGGTGAGTTTTTTCCAGCATCATCGCATGTTGCAATTAAAAGACCGGCCGTTATGGCTTACAGTCAAGGGGGGATCAGCGCGTTACGTTCGTGCGATTCAGGCCCAATCGAATATCACTTTCCGCAAAACGGGTGTCCTGCATGTATCCCGTAGTGCCAATGATGTGCTGGTTGAAACGACACAGGGCACCGAACGTTTTGACTGGGTCGTGTTTGCCAGCCATGCTGATGATAGTCTGAAATTACTGAAAGACCCTTCTGCTCAGGAGTTGGACGTACTCGGTAAGTTTCGCTATCAGGATAACCGCATGGTGGTGCATTCAGATAGTAGTATTATGCCCAAATCTCGTCGCCAATGGGCGAGTTGGCATGTGCATGTAACTTCGAGTCAAGGATCTGAACAGACGCCATTCCAGCATAGTGGCATGCACTATGGTTTTAGCTATTGGATGAACCAGTTGCAAAACCTGAATTGTAAAACCCAAATCTTTGCCACACTCAATCCTAACTTTAACCTCGATCCGAAAAAAATATGGGTAGAACGATATTATCGTCATCCAGTATTTGATGCTGCCGCGATTGAGGCACAACAACGTTGGGCTGAGGTTAATGGTCAGAACCGGACGTCATACTGTGGTGCCTACTGGGGCTGGGGCTTTCATGAAGATGGAGCGCGTAGTGCTTCATGGGTTGTAAATCAGTTGCTGCAACACACTGAGCAAGCGGCTTAGGAGTACAGAATGCAAATGTATCCACTGGCTATGGCTTCTACCGAAATTCGCCATCGTCGCTATTTGCCCAAATCGCATGCTTTTGAGGTGAAGCTTAGCTATTTATGCTTTGATCCAGATCAACTGGCAAATTTTACCCAAAAATCTTGGTTCTGGTCTTCTAGTCGCTGGAATTTATTGACCTTGGATGAACGTGACTTTCTAAACATGGAATATGGCTCGATTCGGCAGAAAGTTGCACGGTTACTGATCAAACACGAAAACTATCATTTACCACATGCTGCATCTATTCGTGTACTGGCTTTACCACGCACACTGGGTTTTCGTTTTAATTCTGTGGTGTTTTATTTGATCTTTGATACGACCGATCAACTGATTTTTATACTGAGTGAAATCACCAATACACCGTGGAATGAACGTCAGGTGTACATTCACGACTGCCGAAACAATGCAGACGAACATGCGCCGTACCAGAGTCATCAGTTTGACTTTAAAAAGGCCTTTCATGTGTCGCCATTCATGCCAATGTCACTGGATTACCGTTGGCGTTTTAGCTTTTCAGAACAGCAAAATATGATTCATATGCAGTTGTTTGAACAAGAAATATTGCAATTTGATGCCACCATGAAATTTAAGCTGCAAGCCATCACACTTCCTTCACAGCAACATCGATATGCTGTATTAAAAGTTCTTGAGCCCTTTAGGATGGTGAGCGGGATTTATCTACATGCTTTGCGGTTATGGAAAAAGAAAATTCCGTTTTATCGGCATCCTAAAAAAGAAAAAGGAAAGACATGACTATGAAAACACTGTTAATGGGAGAGCATACCGAACTGCCCGTGGTGCTGCGCCACCTGTTGAAATTACGCCATGGTCAGCTGATTTTTAAAGGCCTCTGGAACGGGACAGTTGGTGAAAACAGTGATCTGCAGGCGGTGATACAGGTTCATGATACCCGTCTGATGGATTTGCTGTTCCGTAATGGTGTATTGGGGGCAGCAGAAAGCTTTATTCGTGGTTACTGGAGCAGTGAAGATCTGGTCAATGTAATTCGTATTCTAGCGCGTAATCGTGATGTGCTTGATCGGATGAATCAAAATGTAGTGGCAAAAGCTAGCCAGTTGGTACTTAAGGCTTGGTATAAATCCCGCAAGAATTCAATTGATGGTAGTCGTCAGAATATTGCTGAGCATTATGACTTGAGCAATGATTTTTTTAAATTGTTCTTAGATTCCAGCATGATGTATTCCAGTGCGGTGTTTAAAGAACCCTGTATGAGCTTGGAACAAGCTTCAGATTATAAAAAAGAACTGATCTGCCAAAAACTTCAATTGCAACCGATGGACCATTTGGTTGAAATTGGCAGCGGCTGGGGAGGCTTTGCCATTTATGCGGCTCAGCATTATGGCTGTAAGGTGACCACCATTACCATTTCCAAAGCTCAGTACGATGAAGCACTCGCCCGAGTTGCTGAAGCAGGGCTGTCTCATCGGGTGTCTGTACAGCTTCAGGACTACCGTTTACTCGAAGGTAAATACGACAAATTGGTGTCCATTGAAATGATTGAAGCAGTGGGTGAGCAATATTTACCAACTTATTTCCGAAAATGCCGCGAGCTCCTCAAGCCGAATGGTCTAGCCTTGATACAGGCGATTACCATTGAAGATGCACGCTATGTTAAAGCTTTAAATACGGTGGATTACATTAAGCGTTATATTTTCCCCGGTAGTTTTATTCCATGTATCAGTGTGATGACGCAAACGGCTTCTGAGCAAAAACTTCGTCTCAAACATCTGGAAGATATTGGTCAAAGCTATGCACAAACCCTGAAGTGTTGGCGCCAGCGTTTTCTGGAGCAACGTGATCGGGTGTTGCAACTTGGTTTTGATGAGCGCTTTATCCGCATGTGGGATTTTTATCTGTGTTATTGCGAGGGTGGTTTTAGGGAAGGTGTGATCAGTGATGTGCATTTGCTGTTTGAAGCCAGTGCTTACTAAGCAGAAATAAAACAGGAGGGCGACATGCTGCTAGATTTATTTTTGCTCAATGTCTTCATCATGCTCTGTAGCTGGGTGTTGGTGACCTATAACCGCAGAGCAGGGCTGGTTGATGTTGCATGGAGTTTTAGTATTGCGCTCAATGTGATTATTGCAGCTTGGGCGATTGACAGTGCACCACTGTTGGTTCGGTTATTTCTGGGACTGGCGAGTGGGATCTGGTTTTCACGGCTGACTTGGCATCTGTTACGGCGCTATTCCAATGAGACCCAAGAAGACACGCGTTATGCCAACATGCGCCGAGCGATGGGGGATTATCAGCATCTTGGTTTTCTGGTGTTTTTTATATTTCAGGCAGGTTTGGCTCTACTGTTTTCTTACCCAATGCTGAAGTTGTTAAGTATCTCGACCGAGCAATGGAATGACTGGACTTTGGTCACTGTTATTGTGGCGGGTATGATCATGCTCGCGGCTTTGATAGGCGAAAGCACTGCAGATCAGCAACTTTACCGTTTTAAGCTAGATCCACAGAATCAAGGTAAAACCATGGATCAGGGCTTGTGGAAATATTCGCGCCATCCGAATTATTTTTTTGAATGGCTGCATTGGTTTGCCTATCCAGTGCTCGGTCTGGCAGCAGGATGCTATGAATTATGGATTTATCCACTGCTGATGTGGCTATTCCTGTACTACTTTACAGGTATTCCCTTTAGTGAAAAACAGGCGCTGGCACATCGCGGCGACAACTATAAAGACTATCAACGACGAACTTCAATGTTTATTCCGTGGCCACCCAAAGAGTAGGTAAATACATGGACTTTATGATTCAAAAAACCTTAGAACTGATCGAAAATGGCAAGGTGCCAGACCCAGTGATTCGTGCTGGTATTAAAATCTTGAGCAAAAAACGTTTGGCACAAGAAGGTCGGTTTAACCCCGCATTGGCAGCGCAGCGCTATATGGATGTGCTGACCATGCTGAAAAACAGCGAAATTGCCATTGAGACAGACAAAGCCAATGAGCAGCACTATGAACTGCCGACCGCATTTTTTCAGGCAGTACTCGGTAAGCGTTTGAAATATAGCGCGAGTCTATTTGAACATGCCGATATGACGCTAGACCAAGCCGAAGAAGCTGCTCTTGCATGCTATTGCCAGCGAGCACAACTGAAAGACGGGCAGGATATTTTGGAAATTGGCTGCGGTTGGGGTTCTTTAAGTCTATATATGGCCGAGCGTTATCCAAGGGCCCGTATTACAGTCGTGTCAAATTCTTCAACGCAGCGCGAGTATATTCAGGAACAAGCCCGTTTAAAAAAACTGGATAACCTTAATGTGATCACTTGTGATGTCAATGTGTTGCAACTTGAACCTGCCTCCTTTGACCGTGTGGTGTCAGTGGAGATGTTTGAGCATGTACGCAACTATCAAAAATTGTTTGAAAATATCAGTATTTGGCTCAAACCAGATGGCTTATTGTGGTGTCATATTTTCTGTCATCGTTTCTTGCATTATCCTTTTGAAGTTAAAAATGAGTTTGACTGGATGTCGCAATATTTCTTTAGTGGTGGTTTGATGCCAGCAGCCTCAACTTTCCTACATTTTCAGCAGCATTTACAGCTAGAACAGCACTGGCAATGGGCGGGTACGCAGTATGAACGTACCGCAAATGCTTGGCTAGAAAATATGGATGCTAAACAGGCCGAGCTAAAGCCCTTATTTGAACAAACTTATGGCGCGGATGCCGCAATCTGGTGGCAGCGCTGGCGGATTTTCTTTATGGCCTGTGCCGAGCTATTTGGTTATGACCATGGACGCGAGTGGGTCATTGGCCACTTTCTGTTAAAGAAGAAAGCCGTATAATTGAACAATGGGATTGGCCAGCGGGGAATGCATCAATGTTAAAGCTGTTTAGGGACAAACGTGATCATCCTCTGGGTGAGGTGTTTAACCGCTACTACTGGCTGCAAATCGGATTCATTGCCTTTTCTGTGGTGATTGGGATTGGCTTCAGTGCCTGGGTGATTAAAGGTTCTTTGCTCAGAACAGCGCTAGAACAGGAAATGTCACACTACTGGCAGCGATTAGAACGTAATCCTGCCGCAGAATTGCCCGACACCAAAAATCTGTATGGTTACCGCTGGAACACTGTGCCACCGCCCCAATTTAAGACTATGCCGCTTGAGCAAGGGGTGAATCGGCATTTTGTCGATGGCAAGGAACGCATGACCGTTTATGGTGAAAAAGACGGGCAGCATGTGCTGTTGGTTTTTGGCGAAAGCAACGTCAACAAGCTGGTGTGGCTATTTGGTCTGGCACCGCTGATGGTCAGCTTGTTTGTGCTATATAGTGTGCTGTGGTGGTGGAACCGTCGGGCCCGACGCTATTTTTCCCCGATTACCCGTCTGGCCAATGCGCTGGAATATATAGTCAAATCATTATAAAACTAATACAATGGTGCAATGAGTTATTCAGAACATTTTAGACGTAAAATTTTAGCTAAGCTTGAGGAAGGTTATTCTATTCGAGCGGTAGCTGCACAATTTGAAATTAATAAAAATACCATTGTTGAATGGAAGAAACGTATAGAGATTAAAAAAACTCGTGTACGTAAACCTTCTAAAATTAACGATGATGCTTTACGTGAAGATGTTGAAAAGTATCCTGATGCTTATCAATATGAACGTGCTGCACGTTTTAATTGTGGTGTTTCATCTATTGGTGCTGCATTAAAGCGCTTAAATATTACAGTTAAAAAAAGACGTTAAGCCATCCTAAAGCAGATACAAGGCTTAGGGATAAATTTATTCAGCAAGTGAAAGAATTAGAAAAAAACCACCCGATTATTTATCTGGATGAAAGTGGTTTTAAGTCACATGATTATAGACCTCATGGCTATTCACGAAAAGGAGTACCCTGTTTAGGGCAATATAATTGGCAATTAAAGAATCAGACCAATGCCATTGGAGCAATCCATAAAGGGGATTTATTTTCAGTCGGTTTATTTGATTGCAAAATCAATTCAGATGTTTTTCATTTTTGGATTGAGCAATTCCTGATACCAGCATTACCTGAAAATAGTGTAGTGGTTATGGATAATGCAGCATTTCATAAAAGAGCAGATATTCAGGAATTATTGGAACAACAAGGGCATAAAATTCTTTGGCTTCCTGCATACAGCCCTGATTTAAATCCTATAGAACAGATGTGGGCATGGGTTAAACGTAAGCGTAAAGAATGGTTGATCGACTCAGTCGATGAGTTATTTCGAGTTTTTTTCGAATCCTGTATGAATAATAAAGTAGTTTGACTATATCGACTGGGAACATCAGAAAAATCAGGCTTCGCCATTTCAGGACATCCGCACCGACTCTAATCTGGAAGCTGAATACCTCAAGCAGGCGCTGGAAAAATATCATGAGGTATTAAGCGAATTTATTCAGCGTGAGCGTGAATTTACCGGAGATGTCAGCCATGAGCTACGCACGCCACTGACCATTTTAAAAGGCAATGTGCAGCTGTGTCAGGCACGCTATGGCGACAACAAGTCCTTTACCCGCCTGCATAACACCATTGAAGACATGCAGCTGCTGGTCGATACCTTGCTGGCCATTGCCCGCAATACCACCAACACTTTAACTGCTGAACCGACCATGCTTTCAGAATGTCTGGACAATCTGGTGCAGGATCTGGAGAGTGTTAGTCATAACAAAGGCATGCAGATAGACCTGCAAAAAGATCTAGACGAACAGCGACGTAAACTTTACCCGTCGATGACCAAAATGGTATTTGGCAATATTTTGCGGAATGCACTGAATTATTCACAAGGCACAGAAATTGATGTCATTTTGCAAAAAAATACAGTATTGATTGCAGATAATGGTGTCGGCATTCCTTTACCGAATAACTCAAAGGTGCAAGAACTGTCAGGGCAACAATTGCAATTAGAGATCAAAGGTCATGGCATTGGGCTGCAATTGGTACAGAAGTTGTGCAAGCAGCTTGGCTGGCGGGTGGAGCTGTTTGATCGGCATTATTATCTCAATACCCATCAGGATGTTGATCTGGCGATGACGACTGGACTGATTGTCGTCGTGTATTTAAATTAAGGTTGGGCTTCTAGAGCTTAAGCTTCTAAAGTGATCTTTAACCCTACACCAGATATGGTGTGAATTAGTTTTTGCTCAAAAGGCTTATCGACCATTTTACGCAAATTATAAATATGACTACGCAGGGCATCGCTTTCAGGCTCTTGATCCCCCCAAAGCTCTATCATAATTTCCTGTTTAGTCAGAACTTTAGGCGAATGACGCATCAGCAGTTTGAACTGAATGGGAGGCAGTTCAATGGGTTGTCCTGCACGAGTCAGTTGCTGTGTTGCAGGGTCCAGAATCAGATCATGAATTTGAAGACGGCCAGAGGAGACTTCACCCAATGAGCGCTTGATCAAAGCTTTGACTCGAACCACCAGCTCATTAAAGTCAAATGGCTTGACTAGATAATCATCCGTGCCTGAATTGAAACCTTTGAGTTTGTCATTCAACGTATCGCGTGCGGTGAGCATCAGCACAGGGAGGTCCATAGCTTCTTTATTTCGTAGCCATTCACATAGTTCATAACCCGAACCATCAGGTAAGTTAATATCTAAAAGTAAAATATGATAGCGTTGCTGCTTGAGCAATTGGCGTGCAGCATTTAGGTTTCGAGCATGATCGACCACAAAACCATGCTCTTCTAGAAACTCGCATAAGGTAGATGCCAGTTCGTAATGATCTTCAACCATCAAAATAAAATGTTTAGACATAACTGTAGAGACTACTTTATTAATTGCTGTTTTAATTTAACACTAAATGGCTGAGGACCTAGCCATATATTAAAATATTGCTGAGCCAGTGGGTGCTGCAGTTGGCCCAGATTTTGCTGGTTGAGGGATAAGCTTAGAGTTTGCGTGGCATGATTGTATTTCAGACTGTACAGGTCACCAGATCTGACTGGACGATACAGATCGGTGATTGGATTGAAAACAGCCTGAATCTTTTGATCTTTGATATTACGTTGGAGTAGATGTCTGGCTGCACGTTTGAATGCCCATTCTGGAATATTCTGGGTATAGGAAAAATCCATCTGCATGTTTTGGCCTTGCCAAGGCTGATTACAGTTTTGCGCAAAGTAACTGGCCACACCGACCTGTTTTTGTCCCACCATGAGTGGGCCATTACCACATTTATTTAAGGTCTGTGCATGCGCCCACGAACCGAAACTCCCAAGCACCAGTACAGTGGTTATGGCTACTTTTTGAAAGGCAGTACCCATGAATAGGTTCCTCCTACATAAGGCAAAGAACGATACAAACCATTGGCGGGATCCCAGAAGTCTTGTTGGAAAATAATCTTATTGTTTGGGTTGACTTTGATTTCACTGATCCCAAATGAATCCATTGTTCGTGTCTTGCCGAACATTTTAAAATCATAAACCATATGCCAATGCACATAGGCAGAGTCTTGGTAATAGGAGGTATTTAATAGTTTGACATTCACGTTACTGACACGCTGGTTCATCCCTTGAAAATGTTCAAGCAGTTTTTTACGCGATGAAAATTGCGACAGAGTATCGTTAATAAAAAGCTGATCTGCATACAGTGCTCCAGCATTTTCAACGAATTTAGGTGTGCCCAAGGTATTAAATGCTGAGGTAAAGCGTAGGCCGATTTCTAGTGCTTTTGCATCATCTAAGGGTATTCCCTGAATACTCGCTCTAGCCTTTGCATAATCAGAGGAATAAGGAGGAACACTTTTACATCCTGACAGGAAAAGCACGGGTAAGGATAAGGCAATTGCCATTAACGTTTTGACTTGATTCATGTTTACTGTCCATCTTCACAGTTTGTTTTTATACTTTAGGTGAGTTAAGGTGAACAGAATGTGAAGATAGATACTAAAGACAGTACTGAACCGTACCGGGTTTGTCGGAGACTTTTTATTTAAGTTAGGCCAACTGACCTAACGGGTTAATATTATCATAGTACATTGCTTCAAACTCAAAAGGTGATACATAACCCAGTGCGTACAGGCTTTTTATTGAACCAATCTACCCAGTTTAGTGTCGCAAGTTGCACATCTGCTAAACCTTGCCAATCTGCTTTTAAATATTCAATCATCTCTATCGACCTGAACTTTCTTTCCAAATTCGTTTAATTTGTTCAGCATGATGAAAGTCATGCAGATCCCGTTTCGCTCGATGTTCCCTTGCGAAGCAATGCTTCTCAACTGTGAGATCTAAAGTCCGGTAATAGGTTGAAAGTGCGATTGGTAAAATTCTACAAATCGCCTCAACACCATATAACGCCTTATTGTTATGGATAAAATCCACCATTATTTGTGTGGGCGGTCGAGCTCCGCCTAGGCGAAAAAAGCAGCTGCTTTACGTAGAATTTCATTCGCACGCTTTAATTCTTTGATTTCACGTTCCATTTGCTTCATTTTTTCTTGATCAGATATCTGTTGTACTTTGACAGGATTTTGTTGATCTAAGTATTTTTGATACCAAACACCTAGAGTTTCAGGTGGAACACATGGTGGTGGTGCGGTTATCACTGAATTGAGGCAAGTGATTCTGAAAAAATTTAGGGCAATCGAACAGCAGGCAGCCAAAGGACTTGAACATAATTTTCAAGAATTATCCAGCTATTTAAAATCACCTAAATAATCTTATGCTGATTTATGGGGCATAGGCATTAAAATGAAGCCGTTTTGGCACCAAAGCTAAATCTATTCATCAAAAATCAATTAAATAAAAAATAAGTTATTAATTTATAATAAAAAATATATCTGGCACATTTTCTGCATTGATTCATCCAAACTTGTATACAAGATGGGATTCATAAAATGCATGAGATAAAAACTCTAGGCTGGACAATTTCAGAATGGCAAACGGCGTATTTAAACAATCAGATTCAGCTCGATACTTTAAAGCATTTGGTTGCAGCAATTGATCCTCAAGATAATGCGTGGATTTCGATTGCCACAGTAGCGCAGATTGAACAGCAAATTCAATTTCTCTATGAATTAACTAAGGAAGCTGAGAGTTTAGTAAAACAATTTCCACTCTACGGCGTTCCATTTGCAGTTAAGGACAATATTGATGTGTCTGGTTTTGCAACCACCGCAGCTTGTAAGGCTTTAACCACAATTGCAGAGCAAGATGCTGAAACAGTACGTTTGTTGAAGCAAGCTGGTGCAATCGTGATTGGTAAAACCAACCTTGATCAGTTTGCAACGGGTTTGGTGGGAACGCGTTCACCTTTTGGTGCAGTACCAAACAGTTTTAAACCTGAATATATCAGTGGCGGTTCAAGTTCTGGTTCTGCCAGTGTGGTTGCTCGTGGATTTGTCCCATTTGCATTGGGTACAGACACCGCAGGTTCAGGGCGTGTACCAGCAGCGTTTAACAATATTGTTGGGCTAAAACCAACCAAAGGGCGGTTTTCAAATCGTGGTTTATTGCCTGCATGTAAAAGTCTAGATTGTATTTCGATCTTTGCTTTAACCGTTGCAGATGCAGACTTGGTTGCAAATGTTTTAGAAACCTATGATCCATTGGATAGTTATTCACGTAAACATCCAAAGAATGTTCCAGCGCATTTCTCTAGCAAATTAAAATTTGCCATTCCAGAGAAACTAAATTTCTTTGGCGATCAACTGGCTGAAAAAGCATTTCAGCAAACAGTTCAATTACTGCAAAGTTTAAATGCTGAAATTAGCCAGATTGATTTTTCAGACTTTGAGCAACTGGCGGTGCAACTCTATCAAGGTTGTTGGGTGGCAGAACGTACCGCAGCCGTTGAATATTTACTGCAAACTAATCCTGATGCATTTGATCCAACGGTATTAGACATTATTAAAAACGGCGAAAAATATTCAGCGGTGGATGCCTACAATGCAGAGTATTTAAAACAAGATTTAGCTCGAAAAATTCAACAAAGACTGGCTGACTTTGATGCCTTAATTGTTCCAACCGCACCTACAATTTATTCCATTGAGCAGCTTCAACAAAATCCGATTGAATATAACGCTCGTTTAGGAACCTACACTAACTTTACCAACTTGGCAGATTTGAGCGCTTTAGCTTTACCAGCAGGATTTAGGGCTGACCATTTACCATTTGGAATCACTCTAATTGCGCCAGCTTGGCACGATGCGGCATTGGTGCATTTTGGTAAGGCATGGCAAAACTATCTTGCTCTCAAATTGGGCGCATTGGATAAAAGTCTGCCTTTAAGTTCTGTAACATCTGTTTCTCCGCATCATATTCGTGTTGCAGTCGTTGGTGCTCATCTAACTGGTATGCCGTTGAATTTTCAGCTTACCACACGTGATGCTGTGCATATCGAAACCACCAAAACCTCTAAAAATTATGCGCTTTATGCATTGAACGGTACCGTCCCGCCGAAACCCGGTTTAGCACGGCAGCAAGATGGACAAAGCATTATTGTAGAACTTTGGGATGTTCCAACTGCTCGATTTGGTGAATTTGTGGCTGAAATTCCGACACCTTTAGGCATGGGCAATGTCGAACTGGAAGATGGGCGCTGGGTGAAAGGTTTTATCTGTGAGCCTTATGGCATAGATGATGCAGAGAATATTAGTCATTTTGGTGGATGGAGAGCCTATATCCAGCATCGTAACAGCCAAGCAGCAAACACAGCGAATTAATTGGGGGAAATCATCATGTTTAAAACTGTACTTATTGCAAACCGTGGTGAAATTGCTGTTCGAGCGATTCGCACACTTAAAAAATTAGGTGTAACCAGTGTTGCTGTGTATTCGGATAGTGATCGTTATGCGCAACATGTTGAAGATGCTGATATTGCAATTGCATTAGACGGTTTAAAGCCTGCCGATACTTATTTGAGTATCGAAAAATTAATTCAGGCAGCTAAACAAACTGGTGCTGAGGCAATCTTTCCTGGTTATGGCTTTCTTTCTGAAAGTGCTGATTTTTCTCGCGCTTGTGAAGAAAATAATATTGCTTTTATGGGACCAACGGCTGAGCAAATTCTAGAATTTGGTTTAAAACACCGTGCTCGTGAATTGGCTGCTGCTGCTGATGTGCCGATGACTCCAGGAACAGGATTGCTGGATAGTTTAGAAGAGGCACTGACTGCCGCAGATCGTATTGGCTATCCAATTATGCTGAAAAGCACCGCTGGCGGTGGGGGTATTGGTTTGACCCGTTGTGATACGCCACAAGCGTTAACCGATGCTTACGAAAGTGTAAAACGTTTGGGCGAGCAGTTTTTCAAGGATGCAGGTGTATTTATTGAATGCTTTATTGATAAAGCACGTCATGTTGAAGTACAAATCTTTGGTGATGGAAAAGGGCAAGTCGTTGCCTTTGGTGAGCGTGATTGCTCTTTGCAACGTCGTAACCAAAAAGTCGTAGAGGAAACACCTGCGGCAAATTTACCTGAAGCGACACGTAAAAAACTACATCAAGCAGCCATAGAACTGGGGAAATCCGTTAATTATCGTAGTGCGGGAACAGTAGAGTTTATTTACGATGCCAATCGAGATGAGTTTTATTTTCTTGAAGTGAATACTCGTTTACAGGTCGAACATCCTGTCACGGAAATGGTCACTGGCTTAGATTTAATTGAATGTATGCTGAAAGTGGCAGCAGGTGACGAACTGGACTGGGACTATTTAAGTAATATTCAGCCGAAGGGTGCAGCGATTGAAGTACGAGTCTATGCCGAAGATCCTGTGAAGAATTTCCAACCGAGTCCAGGTGTATTAACTGAAGTTAGTTTTCCAGAGGGAACTCGTGTCGATACTTGGGTCAACACAGGCACCGAAATTTCACAATACTTTGATCCGATGATTGCCAAGATTATTGTGCATGCTGATGATCGTGCGGCTGCGATTGAAAAACTCAAAACGGTATTGGCGGAAACTCGCTTAAATGGCATTAGTACCAACTTGGATTATGCACGTGCCATCGTTTCAGATCAGCGTTTTGAATCTATGCAAATTTGGACAAGAATGTTGGATGATTTCAACTACACGCCAAATGTGATTGAAGTGATTCAGGCTGGCACTCTCAGCTCGATTCAAGATTATCCAGGTCGTACAGGTTACTGGGATATTGGTGTACCGCCATCAGGTCCAATGGATGATTATGCATTTCAGCTTGCCAATCGTATTGTTGGAAATGATGCTAAAGCCGCAGGTTTTGAGTTTACCTTAGTTGGACCAACCTTAAAATTTCATACAGATACGATTATTGCTTTGGCGGGAGCACGCTGTACTGCGTTGTTAGATGATCAGGTAATTGATTTTTGGCAACCTGTTGAAGTTAAAGCAGGACAAATTCTAAAAATCGGTCAAGTTGAATCAGGTTGCCGTACATATTTAGCGGTACGAAATGGTTTGGATGTTCCAGTATATTTGGGCAGTCGCTCTACCTTTGCGCTTGGTAATTTTGGTGGTCATGCAGGTCGTACTTTACGTGTCGGCGACATGATTAAAATGGTTGATCCAGCATTTGCTAGTGCAGAATTGCCACTTGCACATGACGAACCGCAAGCGTTGTCGGCTGACTTGATTCCTGAATATAGTAATGTATGGGAAATTGCGGTTTTATATGGCCCGCACGGCGCACCAGATTTCTTTAAACCTGAGTATGTAGAAGAGTTTTTTGCATCAGAGTGGACAGTTCACTTTAACTCAAATCGTTTAGGTGTGCGTTTATCAGGACCAACGCCAAGCTGGGCACGAGAAAATGGTGGTGAAGCAGGTTTACATCCATCCAATGTCCATGACTGTGAATATGCGATCGGTGCAATTAACTTCACAGGCGATTTCCCTGTGATTCTGGCAAAAGATGGTCCAAGTTTAGGGGGGTTCGTTTGTCCTGTGACGATTGCCAAAGCCGAACTTTGGAAAGTGGGACAACTTAAAGCCGATGATAAAATTCGTTTCTATCCGATTAGTGTTGAACAAGCCAATCAACTGGAACGTCAGCAAATTGAAAATATCCAAAACTTTGCGGAAGCAAGCAAAATTGTAGAAACAATTGAGCCAATTCAAGAGCTTGTCAGTACGATTTTGGCACAACGTGAACCAACTGAATTATCGCCAAAAACAGTGTATCGCCAAGCAGGTGATAGTTATATTCTCTTAGAATACGGCGAAAATGTTTTAGATTTAGCTTTACGTTTACGAGTGCATCAACTGATTCAAATGATTCGTGATGCAAAAATTGCAGGCGTATTGGAACTGTCACCAGGTGTTCGTTCACTACAGATTAAATACGATGGCTTAGTAATTCCACAATCACAATTGATTGCTCAATTACTTCAACTTGAAGAAGAAATGGGCGATTTGAGCCAATTAAAAATCCCATCTCGTATCGTACATTTGCCGATGGCATTTGAAGACAGTGCGACTTTAGGAGCTGTTGAACGCTATCAAGAAAGTGTTTGCGCTAAAGCACCGTGGTTGCCAAATAACGTTGATTTTATCCAACGTATAAATGGCTTAACAGATCGAAATGAAGTCAAAGACATTATTTTTGATGCAAACTATTTAATTCTTGGATTGGGTGATGTGTATTTAACAGCACCTTGTGCCGTACCGATTGACCCACGTCATCGTTTACTCAGTTCTAAATATAATCCAGCTCGTACCTTTACCGCAGAGGGAACAGTCGGTATTGGTGGTATGTACATGTGTATCTACGGCATGGATTCACCAGGCGGCTATCAATTGATAGGGCGTACTTTGCCAATTTGGAACAAGTTTAAGAAAAACAAACAATTTGGCAATAAACAATGGTTCTTACAATTCTTTGATCAAATCAAATATTTTGAAGTGACAGAAGAAGAACTGAATCAATGGCGCGCTGACTTTGAAAATGGTCGTGCTGAGATCAAGATTGAAGAAACAGAGTTCGATTATGCGGATTATGTAAAATTCTTAGAGAATGAAGCTAAAAGTATTGCCGAGTTTAAAGCTAAGCAACAACAAGCATTCACAACTGAAGTGGATCGCTGGAAAGAGGAGTTTGCTGCTCAGCCTGAAGAACAGATTAAAGAAAATAACCATGCTGATTACAGTCATTTAGCATCATTAAATGCATCGATGACAGGTAATATCTGGAAAATTTTTGTTGAACATGGTCAAGAGGTTAAAAAAGGTGAAACTATTGCTATTATTGAAGCAATGAAAATGGAACTTCCTGTTTATGCAGAAGAAGATGGCATTGTAAAAGCTATTATTTGTAGAGCAGGGCAAACCGTACATAGTGGTGAACCATTGGTGTATATGGAATAGGGTGGAATGAAAGAAATAAAAATAACAACAAAAAGCTCAGACAATTTGTCTGAACTGGTTTACCAACGCATCAAGAATGATATCTTTGATTTTAAGCTGATGCCAGGTGAACGTTTCACTGAATCCGAAGTTGCAAAAGCTTATGATGTAAGTCGTACCCCAATCCGACAAGCATTATATCGTTTGCAACAAGAGGGTTATGTTGATGTGAGTTTCCGTAGCGGTTGGCAAATCCGACCGCTCAATTTCCGTTATTATGAAGAACTTTATGATGTGCGGATCGTATTAGAAAAAGATTCCATTCGTAAACTTTGCCAGATTGATCATCAAAACTCGGTTGAATTATGCGTTTTAACAGATTTATGGTTGATTGAACCTCATCAATATCTAAAAGACATTAAACAATTGTCACAACAAGATGAAGATTTCCATTGCGCTTTGGTTCGTGCCTCAGGAAATAATGAAATGGCGAAAATTCATCGTGATTTGAGTGAGCGAATTCGTATTATTCGTCGCTTAGATTTTTCTAAAGATTATCGCGTTGAAGCGACTTATCAGGAGCATCAGAAAATACTGGGTTATATTTTTAATCGTAAAGTTGATGAAGCCATTCAGGCGATTGAAGCACATATTATGCAAAGTCGTGATGAAGTAAAAAAGATTACCTTACAGATGTTGGATTCGAGTCAGTTTTATTAGGCGATTGCATAGATTGTTTTTCGGTAAACCAGATTCTCAATCCATTATTATTTCAACTTCCAAATAAAAACAGGCTCATAAGAGCCTGTTTTTATCTATTTAAAGATTAGCGGTTTGGCAAAACATCTTTTAAAGCCGCATCCATTTCCAACAGGGCTTTTTCAGTAGTATCCCAGTCGATACAGCCATCTGTCACAGATTGACCATAGACGAGGTCACAAAGATTTTCAGGAATATCCTGACGGCCGCCTTTTAAATGGCTTTCCACCATGATTCCCACGATTGACTTATTCCCATCCAGAATTTGCTCCGTGATGTTCTTTAAAACCAAAGGTTGCAGGTACGGGTCTTTGTTTGAGTTGGCATGACTGGTATCAATCATGATCTTGTTGCTGACTTTGGCTTTTGCCAAAGCTGCTTCTGCTTCCGCAACAGAAGAAGCATCGTAGTTTGGCTTGCCATTACCGCCACGTAATACCACATGCGCATAAGGGTTGCCTTTGGTATTGATAATTGCCACCTGACCATTTTCATTTAGGCCCAGGAAGCTGTGGCCATGCTTAACCGACTGCATTGCGTTGGTTGCAACAGTTAAGCCGCCGTCTGTACCGTTCTTAAAGCCAACTGGGGAAGATAAGCCTGAAGACATTTCACGATGCGTCTGGCTTTCAGTGGTACGTGCGCCAATCGCAGACCATGAAATCAGGTCTTGATAATATTGTGGTGAGTTCGGGTCAAGCGCCTCAGTGGCACATGGCAGACCTTTTTCATTAATATCAAGCAAAAGCTGACGGCCAATATGCAAACCCTTTTCAATATTGAATGAATCATTCATATCTGGGTCATTGATCAGGCCTTTCCAGCCAACAGTGGTACGTGGTTTCTCAAAATAAACACGCATCACCAGATATAAAGTATCTTTGACCTTTTCACTCAGTTCTTTTAAACGGTCGGCATATTCATGCGCCGCTTTTGGGTCGTGGATGGAGCAAGGACCAATCACCACGAACAGACGCTTGTCTTTACCATCTAAAATATTACGTACAGTTTCACGACCTTGCAGTACCGTTTGAGAGGCGATGTCAGACAAAGGCAGGTCTGCTTTGAGTTCCGCTGGAGTAATTAAAGTTTGAATGCTTTTAATATTAACGTCATTGATATCTGGCTGAGAAACTGGATTTGGCTGTAGAGTATTCATTGCTGTCACAAATTCAATCGAAAGAAGAGGTTATTTTGTCTACGAATATAGCATGAAAAGCCGATTGATTAACTAGTGAATCGCATGATTTGTGCAGAATCAATCGGCAATTGGGTTTTAAACGCTGCTTGTTGCTGAACTAGTCTGTTGGATCACCATCGCCTGATGCGTTTCAACTGGTTTTGGCTTGGCTTTAATTGGATTGACCATAAAGTTGATCCCCAATGCAAATAATGTGATACCCAAAATTTTACGAATTAGTCTTTCAGGCATACGGGAGCTAATTAAAGTGCCCACAATAATGGCAGGAATTGAACCAACCAATAGCCACATCAATAATGTAAAATCGACATTACCTGATGACATATGGCTTAAACCAGCGACAGCAGTCAGTAAAACGGCGTGAACCACATCTGATCCAATAATACGAATCATAGGCAAATTTGGAAACATAATCACCAGGGCCATGATACCAAAAGCACCAGCACCTACTGAAGATAGTGTAACAAACACGCCTAGTACAATCCCCATAATAACGATATAAAAACGTTTATGTTGCAGTGCATGTTGCTCGCTTTCCATGTTGACCTGTTCACGATTTCTAAATCGATCAAAGAACTTTTCAATTTGGGTACGGAACACAATTGAAATCCCTGTTAAGGTCAACATAAAACCCAAAACCATCGTTAATACAGCTTTATAGTGTGTTGACTGGCTTAAGTAATGCTCCAGCACCCAGGAGGTTGCAAAAGAAGCGGGAATACTTCCCAATGCAAGCCAGAGCACGATCGGCCATACAATATTCAGCTTTTTGGCGTGAACAACTGAACCACAGAATTTTGAGATTGAGGCATAAAGTAAATCTGTACCAATTGCGATATGGGGTTCAATTTTAAATAAACTGATCAGGATAGGGGTCATCAATGAACCGCCCCCAACACCTGTAATTCCCACACAGAAGCCAACTAAAACACCAGCTAAAATGAACTCAATAGGACCAAACATCAACAATATGCCTAATTATGCTAAAACTCGCATATCTTATGCTTTTTTTAGATAACTCGTTGTGATGAATAGTGATTTACTTATGCAAAAAAAAGCTAAAGAATTTTAAAAACGCTTTAGCTTTTTTTGATCATTCCAATATTTTTATTGTGAACTATACCCTTGTCGGAGACTTTTTTATTTAAGTTAGGCCAACTGACCTAACGGGTTAATCTTATCATAGTACATTGCTTCAAACTTAAAAGGCGATACATAACCCAGTGCACTGTGTACACGCTTTTTATTGAACCAATCTACCCAGTTTAGTGTCGCAAGTTGTACATCTGCTAAACCTTGCCAATCTGCTTTTAAATATTCAATCACCTCTGTTTTGTATAAGCCATTCACCGTTTCAGCCAGAGCATTATCGTATGAATCACCAGTTGTACCGACTGATGCTCGTAAATTTGCTGCTTCTAAACGATTGGTATAGCGAATAGAAAGATATTGAACACCTCTATCTGAATGATGAATCACATTCTTAGGCATACCTCGATCGTGCAATGCTTGCTCAAGTGCATCGAGTACCATATCTGTATTCATCCGTGTAGATACTTTCCATCCAACAATTGCTCGTGAGAACACATCAATAATAAAGGCGGTATAGACCCAGCCTGAATTTGTTTGAATATAGGTAAAGTCAGCAACCCACAAGTGATTAGGCTGATCAGCTCTAAAATTCCGTTTCACCAAGTCAGGTGCTCGTTTTTGGTCATCTCGGCTACGGGTGGTTTGTTAGTTCTTACCTCGCCAAACACCTTGTATACCTAGCTTTTTCATTAATCAAGCAACAGTACAGCGTGCAATAATATAGCCTTCACGTTTCAGTTTTTGCCAGACTTTACGCACACCATATCGACCTGAACTTTCTTTCCAAATTCGTTTAATTTGTTCAGCATGATGCTCATCATGTAGATCTCGTTTCGCTCGATGTTCTGGATTGTCAGCGAGATCTAAAGCCTGGTAATAGGTTGAAATCATGGACTATCAGGCAGGCAACGATGATAAAATCATTCGTAGTCAATGAATCTTGAATAAATTCAGCACGTTCGGCATTGTCATCAATGAGTGAAATTTTAAGTTTTGACATATTACAGCTTTATTTTGATCCAATGATCGGTACATCTTGAACACATTTATAGGCAATTTCTGCGCCATTTTTATGCAATATTAAGCAGGGTTTTCTGCATTTTTATGATTCTTTTTTGTGCAAAAGTTTTGAAACAGTGCAATTCCATCAATGTCGTACGGGATGGCAAAGCTTATAAAGAAGTTGGGCTAGCGCTTTATCCCTAAAAAATAAGTAAAAAAGCCTTTTTTATAAAATTGGCACAGATCCTGCTAAGTATTTAACAAGATAAAAGTACTGAGTCAAAGGCGACTTATACCTGAAAATTTAGACGGCCAATGACGTCCGTTCTGTTCAATTCTGACCTGCCAAACCCACAGGCTAGGATATTTATAACGTTCAGTTCTGGAGGAAGATGGTCATGTCTTCAAATTTACAAGCTCAAAAAGCAACAAAAATAAGTCTATTCAGTTTTTCCAGCGCAGCGATGCGTGCCTTCCACATGAGCTGGCTAGCATTCTTTGTCTGTTTCTTCGCCTGGTTTGCCTGTGCGCCGCTGATGCCGGTCATTGCGGGTGAATTCAATCTGACCAAAGTACAAATCGCCAATATCAATATTGCTGCGGTTGCTATCACTATTCTGGTTCGTCTGATTGTGGGGCCTTTATGTGATAAATACGGTCCACGTAAAACCTATTCTGCATTACTGATCATCGGCAGTATTCCTGTCTTTGGTGTCGCAGCTTCTAATAGCTACGAATCCTTCCTGTTCTTCCGCTTATTGATTGGTGCCATTGGTGCCAGCTTCGTGATTACCCAATATCACACCAGCATCATGTTTGCACCAAATGTCGTAGGTACGGCAAATGCGACAACTGCAGGCTGGGGCAATGCAGGTGGTGGCGCCACGCAGGTATTGATGCCATTAATGCTGGCTGCCCTGGTGATGTTCGGTGTTGAACAGGCAATGGGCTGGAGAATTGCATTGATTGTGCCGGGCGTGATGATGGTGATAGTAGGCTTCCTGTACTGGAAACTGACTCAAGACTGTCCGCAAGGCAACTTTAGTGAATTACGTGCCCAAGGCGTCAGTGTCGGCAGCGATAAAAAAGGCGGCATGGCGATTCTGATGCATGCAGCGAAAAACTACCGCGTCTGGATCCTGTTTGGTGCCTATGCTGCCTGTTTCGGTATCGAAATCTTCATTCATAACATCGTGGCAATGTACTACGTAGAAAACTTCGATTTTGGCCTGAAAGAAGCGGGTATGGCTGCGGGGATCTTTGGTTTGCTGGCGTTATTTGCACGCGCCCTGGGCGGCATCGTATCTGACAGAGTCGCACTAAGCAAAGGTCTGGATGGCCGTACCAAAGTATTGTTTCTGATGATCCTGCTGGAAGGTGTGTTCCTGGTGGTGTTCTCACAAATGAACAGTGCAATGCTGGCAATCCTGACCATGACGGTATTTGCCCTGTTTACCCACATGGCCTGCGGTGCGACCTATGCGCTGGTGCCATTTATTGATCGTGATGCACTGGGTGGCGTGGCGGGCATTATCGGTGCAGGCGGTAACGTAGGCGCAGTTGCAGCGGGCTTCTTATTAAAAGGCATGCTGGATATCCAGACCACATTAATGGTGCTGGGTGGGCTGGTAGTGATTGCTGCGAGCTGTGTATTGATGATCCGTTTCTCGGTTGAGCATAAGGAAAAAGAACAGCGTCTGTTTGAACAGGCGATCCAGGATCGCAACCTTGCTGAAGCGCAAAATTAAGACCAGATATTTTAAAATTAGTAGGAAGTAAACATATGAAAATTATCATGATTGGTCATGGCATGGTGGGCCACAAATTTATCGAATCTGTACTTGAACAGGCGGGCGATGAGGTTGAAATCACTATTCTGGCTGAAGAACCACGTTTGGCATATGACCGTGTTCATTTAACTGAATATTTCAGTGGAAAATCAGCAAAAGACTTGACCCTTTGCCGTAGCGACTTTGCGGATGCATATGGGATCGACCTGCGCTTGGGCACTAAAGCAGTTTCAATAAATCAGCACACTCGTACTGTGACTACCCAGCATGGTGAAGAGTTAACTTATGACAAGCTGATTCTGGCAACAGGTTCCTATGCTTTTGTTCCGCCAATCCCGGGGAATGACCGTGAAAATTGTTTTGTTTACCGTACGATTGAAGACCTGGATGCCATTCGTGCAGCGAGTTTAAATGCAAAAACTGGTGTGGTAATCGGTGGTGGTCTGTTGGGTCTGGAAGCAGCTAAAGCCCTGCGTGATCTAAATCTGGAAACACATGTGGTTGAATTTGCGCCACGTCTGATGGCAGTCCAGATTGATGATCTTGGCGGAAAAGTTTTACGCTCAAAAATTGAAAATCTGGGTGTTAAAGTTCATACCCAAAAAGCAACCTCATCTATTGAAGACGGTGCCAATGCCAAACATGTGATGAAGTTTGGTGATGGTGCGGAACTGGAAACCGATATTATCCTGTTCTCTGCAGGGATTCGTCCACGTGATGAATTGGCACGTCAAAGCGGGCTGGCCATTGGTGAACGTGGCGGAATCATGATCAATGATTATTGTCAGACTTCTCATC
This sequence comes from Acinetobacter sp. CIP 102129, assembly GCF_000368305.1. Taxonomy (NCBI): domain Bacteria; kingdom Pseudomonadati; phylum Pseudomonadota; class Gammaproteobacteria; order Moraxellales; family Moraxellaceae; genus Acinetobacter; species Acinetobacter sp. CIP 102129. The sequence continues at coordinate 456,388 of NZ_KB849339.1, read as the reverse complement.
CAGATATTTACGCGATTGGTGAATGTGCACTCTGGAATAACAAGATTTTTGGTCTGGTGGCTCCAGGCTATGACATGGCACGTATCGCTGCAAAGCATGTACTACAAGAAGAATGTGCCGCATTTGCTGGCGCAGACATGAGCACCAAGCTGAAACTGATGGGTGTAGATGTTGCTTCGGTGGGCGATGCACATGCCATGACACCAGGTTCACTAAGCTACTTCTACGCCGATGAAGCAACACAGATTTACAAGAAAATTGTCGTAAACGCAGAAAAAACTAAACTGCTTGGTGCAGTGCTGGTCGGTTGTGCCAAAGAATATAACGACCTGCTGCAAATGATGCTGAATGGGCTGGCTGTACCTGAGAATCCTGAAAGCCTGATTATGCCAGGCTTCGATCAGGCGACTGCTAAAGCAGGTGGTAGCGGTGTAGATCTACTTCCAGACAGTGCAACCATCTGTTCATGTAATAACGTGTCTAAAGCAGATATCTGCTCTGCGATTGCTGATGGTTCAACTTCACTCGGCGCTCTGAAAAAATGCACCAAAGCAGCAACCGCCTGTGGTGGCTGTGCGCCACTCGTCACTCAAGTATTGAAGTCCGAGTTGCAACGCCAAGGCGTAACGGTAAATAACCATTTGTGTGAACATTTTGCTTACTCACGTCAAGAGCTGTATCACCTAGTTCGGGTTAATGAAATCAAAACGTTTGATGACCTGATTCATCAACATGGGCATGGGCTGGGCTGTGACATCTGTAAACCAACAGTAGCGAATATTCTCGCATCTTGCTGGAATGATTTCGTCTTAAAACCAAGCCATGCTGGCTTGCAGGACAGTAATGACTACTACCTGGGCAATATCCAGAAAGATGGTTCTTACTCAGTAGTGCCACGTATGGCGGGTGGTGAAGTTACGCCTGATGGCCTGATTGCGATTGGTCAGATTGCTAAAGAATATGGCCTATATACCAAACTGACAGGCGGTCAACGTGTCGATATGTTTGGTGCACAAGTGCATCAATTGCCTGAAATCTGGGAAAAATTGATCAATGCCGGTTTTGAATCAGGTCATGCTTACGGTAAATCCTTACGTACCGTGAAATCTTGTGTCGGTAGCACCTGGTGCCGTTATGGCGTAGATGACTCGGTTGGCTTGGCGATCTTCCTGGAAAACCGTTATAAAGGCCTGCGTTCTCCACACAAACTGAAAATGGCTGTGTCTGGCTGTACCCGTGAATGTGCCGAAGCACAAAGCAAAGACGTGGGCGTGATTGCCACTGAAAAAGGCTGGAACCTGTATGTTTGCGGTAACGGCGGTATGAAACCCCGCCACGCGGAACTACTGGCATCTGACCTAGATACTCAAACCCTGATCCGCTATATCGACCGTTTCTTCATGTTCTATATCCAGACTGCAGATCGTTTGCAACGTACTTCGGTATGGCGTGACAACCTGGAAGGTGGCCTGGATTATTTGAAAGATGTCATCGTGAATGACTCGCTTGGTCTGGCCGCTGAACTGGAACACCGTATGCAGCATGTGGTGGGTACTTATCAGGACGAATGGCGTACTGCGATTGAAGATCCTGAAGTTCGTAAACGCTTTAAAACCTTTATTAATGCCAAAGCTGAACTGCAAAATGATCCTCATGTTCAATTTACTGAAGTACGCGGCCAGATCCGTCCGAAAACTGAAACTGAACGTGATATCACACGTATTCCAGTAGTTGAAGCCTGATTCAAAGCATAAGGAAGAAAGAAGATGACCATTTTAAAAGATATGAATGAACTGAATTGGGTGGAAGTGTGTGCACTGGATGATATTACCCCGAATACCGGTGTAGGTGCATTAATTGAAAATCAGCAAATTGCTTTGTTCCGTGTAGGACATGAAAAGCGTGTTTATGCCTTAAGTAACCAAGATCCATTTAGTAAAGCATTTGTAATGTCACGCGGGATTCTGGGTGATCTGCAAGGGGAACGCGTCGTCGCTTCACCGATTTACAAGCAGCATTTCAGTCTGGCAACCGGACGCTGTCTGGAAGATAAAGACCAAAAGCTGCTGGTATTTCCGAGCAAGATTGAAAATGGCAAAGTCTGGATCAGTCCGACCCCTCAAAAAACCTATATCACCAATAATGGTACTTCTCAGGAAAAGATGAAGCTGGTTTTGGTGGGCAATGGCCTGGCTGGTATGCGTTGTCTGGAAGACCTGCTGGATATGGCACCTGACCGTTATGAAATTACCGTGATTGGTGAAGAACCTTGGGGCAATTACAACCGTATCATGTTGTCACCAGTATTGTCTGGTGAGAAAACCATTGATGACATCATGCTGCATTCGCATGCCTGGTATGCTGACAAAGGCATCCGTCTGATTGCCGGTGATCCGGCAGTTCGCATCGACCGTCCTCGTAAACACGTATATACCGAAAAAGGCGAAGTGATCAGTTATGATCGCCTGATTCTGGCGACTGGTTCCAAACCATTTGTTCCACCGATTCCGGGGAGTGACTTAAAAGGTGTACTGAGCTTCCGTGATATTTATGATGTCAACAGCATGCTGGATTACTGCAAGACCCGGAAAAATGCTGTAGTGATTGGCGGAGGACTTTTAGGTCTAGAAGCAGCGTATGGACTAAAACAGCAAGGCATGAATGTCACAGTATTGCATCTGATGGATCGCATCATGGATCGCCAGCTGGACAGCAAAGCTAGCCAGATGCTGAAAACAGCAATTGAGCAGAAAGGTATCACAATTCTGACTGCAGCGAATACCGAATGCCTGTTTGGTGAAGAGGGTCATGTGACTCAAGTCAAACTCAAAGACGGGACTGTGCTGGATGCTGATCTGGTGGTGTTTGCTGTGGGGATCCGTCCAAACATGGCTTTAGCACAAAGCGCAGGCTTACGTTGTAACCGTGGTGTATTAGTGAATGACACCATGCAGACTTTTGACCCAAGTATTTATGCGGTGGGTGAATGTATCGAACATCGAGGTCAAACTTTTGGTCTGGTTGAACCACTTTGGGGCCAGGCGTTTATTTGTGCATCACATCTGGCCGAGCATGGCAGTCTGACGTTCAAAGCGCCAACCGTACCAACTCAATTAAAAGTGAGTGGCTGTGATGTATTCTCGGTAGGTGATTTCGAACCAAAAGAGGATTTTGAAGATATCGTGCTAAATGATGAGAAACGTCAGATCTATAAACGCATTATTATTCAAAAAGATAAAGTAATTGGTGCAGTGCTGTTTGGTGATACTGAGGATGGTGCTTGGTATGCTGAGCTAATTGCAGATCAAGCCCCAATTGCAACGATTCGTAACAAGCTACTTTTTGGTCGGGATTTTGCCTTAAAGAAAGCAGGTTAAAAAATCAATTTGTCATGGTGAAACCAAGATCCGCGGAAACGTCATCCGCAACTGTTTGAGCCAGTACAAAATATGAGAATGAATGTTTCTGCGACCTTTTTGATACATGCCAGATGAGGGCGAGTTTTGCGGATCTTACGCCACAGTGTGGCTCAGGTTTTGCCTACTTTCCCAAAAGAAAAGTAGGTTGAACCGAAGGTTGATCCAAATAAATGAGTTGCATTAAAAAGACATCGTTGTAATGAACCTTTTTTGAAAAAAAATTAAATTGTGTTTCAACTCCTAAGGAGCATGCATGAACAGTATTCCCGTTGTGGAAATTGAAAGCTCCACAAAATTAAAAACTAAAACCACACAGACCACATGCCCATATTGCGGCGTGGGTTGTGGTGTGACTGCACATGTAACGCCGACCACATCAGGTCCGAAAGTGACTATTGAAGGTGATGTCAAACATCCTTCGAATTACGGAAAATTGTGCATCAAAGGCAGTAATCTGGCCGATACTTTAGGCTTGGAAACCCGTTTATTGCATCCAATGTTAGGCCGTAAAGACCAGCGTGAAGTTACTGATTGGAATACTGCAACTTCAACGATTGCCCATAAATTCCAGCAATACATTGAGCAGTATGGCCGTGACAGCATTGCCTTTTATGTCTCGGGTCAGCTGCTGACTGAAGACTATTATGTGGTCAATAAGTTCGTCAAAGGCTATCTCGGCACGGCAAATATTGATACCAATTCACGTCTATGTATGTCTTCCGCTGTAGCTGCACATAAGCGTGCCTTTGGTGAAGATCTGGTTCCAGCCAGTTATGAAGATTTTGAATATACTGACATGGTGGTACTAGTGGGTTCCAATACTGTATGGTGTCATCCGGTGCTCTACCAGCGCATCATGAAAGCCAGGGAACAGCGTGACCTGTTCGTGGTCGTGATTGATCCGCGTTTTACCAGTACCTGTGAAGCAGCAGATCTGCATTTGCCTATTCTGCCGGGGCAAGACGTTGCACTATTTAATGGCCTATTACAGTACTTATATCAGCATGGTGATGTAGATCAGGAATTTGTTGCTGCACATACCCAAGGGCTGGAACAGGCCTTTGCCAGCAGTACTGCGGAAGCTTCGATTAAAGATGTTGCGGCACGCACCGGTATTTCAACTGCTAAGCTGAGTCAATTCTTTGAAAAATTTGCCCAGACTGACAAAGTCATGACGTTGTTCTCCATGGGTGTAAACCAATCCTCCCGTGGCGTAGATAAAGCCAACAGTATTATTAACTGCCATTTGCTCACGGGTAAAATTGGTAAGCTCGGTGCAGCCCCATTCTCTATGACTGGCCAGCCAAATGCGATGGGTGGACGTGAAGTCGGTGGTCTGGCCAATATGCTGGCCGCACATCTGGATTTAGAAAATCTGGAGCATCAACAGCTAGTGCAAAACTTCTGGCAAAGTCCATATATTGCCAAGCAAGCGGGTTTCAAGGCAGTTGATCTATTCCAGGCGGTTGAAAGCGGCAAGATCAAAGCCATCTGGATCATGGCCACTAATCCGGTCGTCAGCTTGCCCGATGCGGATCAAGTGAAGCGTGCTCTAGATAAATGTGAATTCGTAGTGGTCTCTGATATCTGTCAGGATACGGATACTACTCAATATGCTGATGTATTACTTCCAGCTTTAGGCTGGGGCGAAAAAGATGGAACCGTCACCAATTCGGAACGCCGTATTTCAAGGCAACACGCCTTTTTAGATGCGCCGGGTGAAGCCAAAGCCGACTGGTGGGCGATTGCACAGGTGGCGAAGCAAATGGGCTTCAGAGGGTTTGATTTTCACAATAGCCATGAAATTTTTAAAGAGCATGCCGAGCTCTCTGCTTATCAGAATGTAGAAATTTCCCAACGTCTAGAAACCCCATATTTTCGTTATTTTAATCTTCAAGGCTTGAGTAATTTAACCGCACAAGAATATGACAAGCTAGAACCAGTACAATGGCCAGTTTGGGATAAACAGCAACCTGTTAAATCTGTAGCCCGATTATTTGCCCAAGGCCAGTTCAGTCATGCTGATGGTAAAGCCAAGTTTATTGCTACAACTGCGATTGATCCGGTCAATCAGGTTTCCAGTGAATATCCTTTAATTCTGAATACCGGCCGGATTCGTGACCAATGGCATACTATGAGCCGCACTGGATTATCTGCCAATCTCAGTACACATCGTGCCGAACCGTATTGTGAAATTCATCCGAATGATGCACTGAAATACGGGATTCAGGATGGTGAGCTGGTCGAAGTTCGTTCTGAATGGGGACAATGTATTTTACGTGCTCAGGTTAGTGACAATATCCGTCGTGGTCAGGTCTTTGCACCAATCCATTGGAATGATCAGGTGGCATCCGATGCACGTATCGGCAAGCTGGTGAATCCAGTGGTCGATGCCATTTCTGGCGAGCCTGAGTTTAAGCATACGCCAGTGTTGATCCAGCCATTCCATACCCAGTGGCAGGGCGTGCTATATGTACGTGAAGGTTTTGAAAGTTATGTGCAGTCATTTATTGACAAGAGCATCTGGTGGACCAAGGTCAAAGCGGTCCGAGCAACGCGTTATGAAATTGCGGATCGTCAGAAATTTAGCACCACGACCGAGCAGCTGAAAAGCCTGTTGCCATTTACTGAAGAAGATTTTGAATGGCTGAATCTGGATGACCAGACTGCACATATCAGTCATAGCGTAGTGTTGCAGGACGGCAAGCTGATTGCCAGCCTGTATATCGCACCAAAAGAGCTGTTGCCAGATCGCGAGTGGTTATCGGGGCTATTTCAGCGTGAACGACTCAGTGCCATGCACCGTAAAGCGTTGTTGGCTGGTCAGGCGATCTCAATGAGCAAGAGTGAAGGTGAGCTAGTGTGCAGCTGTTTTAAAGTCGGTAAAAACCGCATCATCCAGACGATTAAAGAAAAAAATATCACCAATGAAAAACAGGTGACTGCATGTCTAAAAGCCGGCGGCAACTGCGGTTCCTGCTTACCTGAAATTCGTGGCCTGATTAAAGCTTGCCAAACGGAGTCCGAATAATGAAAAGAATCCATAAGAATATGAATTATCCACCCACCGATTTAGTCATCCTGGCCGGTGGCCAGGCGCGTCGGATGAATGGCATTAACAAGTTGCTGCAAAAGTTTGATGATGAAATTCAACTGATCAAGATTCACCAGCAGCTCAGATCACGCGTTGGTCAGGTCTGGATCAACAGCCACCGTGATCACTCTATTTATGAACGGCTTATTCCATCAATCCGTTATTTTCAGGATGATGAACCAGGCTTTCAAGGACCTTTGATGGGCATGAAAAGTGCCTGGTCTCATGTGCAGTCTGACTATGTGTTATTTGTACCGTGTGATGTGACTTACATTCCAAAAAAGGTTATTTCTGGATTATATCGGGCTATGCAGCGAGATCCTTTTTGTGAAGTGGCTGTAGTAGAAATAAATGATATAGCGTTGTATCCATTCTGCTTACTTAAACGAAGCAGTTTGCCGACACTGGTTCAGCATCTCGAACAAAATCAGCGCAGCTTAAGACATTGTTTTGCGAAAATGCACATGCAAAAGGCGCGATTTAAAAATCATGCACTGTTTTTTCACAGCATTAACTCCTTTGATGAGTTGCAGCAGCATCAGCAACTGCATTTTCTCTAAGTGCTGATTGAGTAGTGCTTAAAAGCAGGGCAATACACCTTTTTAAAACTCTTATTTTTCTTAAACTCCAATAAATCGCACTCAAATATTAAAAAGCCGCAATTTCTGCGCAAAGTTGGAACACTTATTGCATTTCAACACTAGAGCAATAGTAATTTAATAGGGCATCGGTCAGCAAAAATTTGGCTAGAAACAAAGTTGATGATCGACCCTGATGGAATAAGCAATGAATCACAGCAACTCTTTACAGCAGGCTGAGGCCTCAGTATTTCGGGATCAGTTTGGACGTAATAAGCGTAAGCTCCGTATCTCTGTGACGGATCGCTGTAATTTTAAATGTGTTTATTGCATGCCAGAACATCCGGAATGGATGAAAAAACACAATTTACTCAGCTTTGAAGAACTCTACCATTTTTGTGAATTCATGGTTCGCCGTGGTATTGAACAGATTCGGATTACTGGTGGCGAACCTTTAATGCGCCAAGGTGTGGTGCATTTTATTGCCGAATTACAACAACTAAAAAAAAGCGGCCTGAAACGTATTTCAATGACTACGAATGGTCATTATCTCAAACAATATGCAACAGAATTAAAGCAGGCCGGACTAGATGACCTGAATATCAGTCTGGATAGTCTGGATGCAGAGCAATTTGAACAATTAACTGGAAAAAAACTGCAACCCGTATTAGAAGGCATCCAAGCAGCCCAACAGGATGGCTTTCAAATCAAAATTAATACGGTGCTGATCAAAGGCATCAATGATGACCAGATTCTGTCTTTGGCACACTGGGCTAAACGCGAACAAGTTGAATTGCGTTTTATCGAGTATATGCCACTCGATGGCGACCAGAACTGGTCACGTGATCATGTGGTTAGCGAGCAGGACATTCTGGATCACCTGGCACAAGCATTTGAAGTAAAGATCAGACAAGATCAGGGGGCTAATCCAGCACGAAGCTATTACATTGAAGGTATGTCGATCGGCATTATTTCAACGATTACCAATTCATTCTGTGGTAACTGTGACCGTTTACGACTGAATGCTCAAGGTGAATTATTTAACTGCTTATTCTCAACTCAAGGTCTAAAACTCAAAAACAGTATTCAACAGTTAAGACAGCACCTAGCATCAGCTGAATACATGCTGCAACAACAGCTGCAACCCTATATCTGGAATAAAGCTGCTGGCTTTCATGCCATTCAGGCTCAGCAAAAACTGTTCAATCCATCCCATAAAACCCATTCAAATTTCCGAAAAATCAGTATGCATATGATAGGAGGCTAATATGACTACAAAACTTCAATCATCGATTATGATCAAAATCGAATCTTTCGGTGCGATCGAACGTCAGTTGCCTCAAGATTTAACTGTGCAATGTCAGATAGACAGTCTGGTTGCCGATGTACTCAATGAAGTCATTCATTCCTTTCCAGAGGCTTTCAGGTTGTTAGAGCGTTGTGCCTGTGCCATCGGTGAAGACATTATTTCTCGCCAGACCCGGTTAACCCAGGACAGTACTCTAGTGTTGCTGTCACCGGTCGCAGGAGGTTGAAATGCAACTAAAACAATTTGCCCGTATTCAGGACACACCGCTGCAACAGGACGTATTTGATGGGATTCAATATTTTCCTGAATGTGGGGGAATCGGTATTTTTGTCGGAACAGTACGAAATCATCATGAAGGTAAAGCGGTTAAGGCACTGAAATATACCGCTTATGCACCTGTTGCTGAAAAGATGATTCGCCAGATCGAGCAGGAAATTCAGGCTGAATATGACGTGTCCTATGTCCGAGTTGTACATCGTATCGGTTCACTGGATATTGGTGATATCGCCATTATTGCCATGGCCTATGCATCACATCGTCGGGAAGCTTTTCAAGCCTGCGAAAAAGTCGTGGAACGAGTCAAGCATGAAGTACCGGTCTGGAAAGAAGAATTCTATATGGATGGCAGTAGCCAATATGTCGAAGGTTGCTGCATTCGTCGTGACCAGGGTTCAGATCATCACACTCATAGAAAGCATGTGCATACGCATAACTGTACTGATGCACATAAATCTGAAAAATTGCCTTTGAACCTGATCCAGCCAGATGTTCCTGTTTATCAATGGCCGCTATAAATTCAAGTTTGAGTAAAAAATGAAAAGATTCAAGAAGGATAAGCCATGAAAGATATCGGAATGAAACCAGAGAGTTACCGCACTGCTATTGCCACCGGAATTCTGCATGCGCCGCCACACTGCATTGAATTACTGCGTAATGGTAATACCGACAAAGGTGATGCGCTAAAAACCGCCCGGATCGCAGGGATTTTAGGCGCAAAACGTACTGATGAACTCATTCCTCTATGTCATCCACTGCCAATTTATCGGGCCGATGTGGAATATGAGCTTGAAGAAGCCCATGTAGTGATTACTGCGGTAGTGGAAACGATTGGTCCAACGGGTGTGGAAATGGAAGCACTGACAGCAGTCAGTCTGACAGGTTTGACCCTTTACGATATGCTGAAACCACATTGTGAGCCGGAAGAATTATGTCTGGATCAGGTTAAACTGGGGCAAAAAAAGGGAGGAAAATCACATTTCACCCGTGTTCTGAAAGAACCTTTAGCAGCCTCTGTCATTGTACTTTCTGATACCGTGGCATCTGGCAAGAAAGCCGACACAGCTGGGCAGAATGTGATGGAAATTCTGGAAGAAGCTAATTTTGGCTATATCCACTATCAGGTGATTTCGGACAGCCCTGAACAGCTAAAAGCTTTAATTGAACAGCAAAAAAATGAATATTCATTAATTCTGACAGTGGGTGGTACGGGACTTGGCCCTAAAGATCTGACAGTGGAAACTATTCAACCCTTACTAACCCGTGAAATTCCGGGACTGATGGAAGCTGCACGCAGTTTTGGTCAACGTCGTACACCTTACGCAGCACTGAGCCGCGGGGTCGCAGGTTATATTGAAAACAGTCTGATCCTTACCTTACCAGGTAGCCGCCAAGGGGCTAAAGAATCCTTAGTGGCGATTTTACCTGCACTCGTACATCTGTTTGATGTACAGAAAAATATTCCCCATGCAGGAGGTTATCAATGAACTCTGCTGTAACGACAGCACATTCCGCCTGTGGCAGTGAACTCGGCCTAATTTCTGTCGATCAGGCTCTGCAGATGATTCTAGATCATACTGATCATCTAGGCGTTGAAACACTGCCCTTAAGTCAGGCACTGAACCGTTTTGTAGCCGAAGATATTTACTCAAAAACTCAGCTGCCGATATTTTCGCAAAGTGCTGTAGACGGTTATGCCATCTGTATGGATACCGACATGCCAGCAGAAAGTAGTTTTGAGCTGATCGGGGAAATTCGTGCTGGACAGGGAGCTGATCTGATACTTGAACCAGGTCAGGCAGTACGCATCTTTACTGGTGCGAAAATTCCGTTGCAGACCACGACGGTGGCACGACAGGAAATTGTACAGCTCAGGGACTCGACCATTATCTTGACTGAAGCCTTGCGACTGGATGCTGATATTCGTCAAGCGGGTGAAGAAATTCGTATGGACCAATGTCTGGCTGTTCAGGGGCAGCAACTCAGTATTGGGACAATTGCAGCCTTAAGTATGGCAGGGATCCAGGAGGTTTCAGTTTATCACTATCCTAAAATTGCAGTGGTGATTACTGGGGATGAAGTGGCTGACACTGTGGAAGACCTGAATTCCGGCAAAATTTTTGATGCCAATGCTCCTTTAATTCAAGCCTGGTTCCAGTCCAGAAACCAGCAGGTTGAGATCATGCATGTTGCCGATACCGAACAGGCGGTCAGCGCGCTATTTCAAAGGTTGAGAACCCAGTATGATCTGATTTTGACCACTGGTGGTGTATCGGTAGGAGATTATGATTTTGTCCGCCCGGTAGCACTGAAAATTGGTTTTGAACAGTTATTCTGGAAAGTCAAACAGAAACCTGGCAAGCCAATGTTCTTCGCCAAATCTGAGCGACCCGATCAAAATCCATGTTATTTACTCGGCCTGCCGGGTAATCCGGCTGCAGTCTATATAGCCATGCAGATCTATGTATCAACCTTAATCAGTACGGTACAAGGTCAAAAGCAATTACCGCAATGGTTTAGTGCAGTAATAAGTCATGACTTGAAAGTTGATAGCCGGGAACGTTTTTTGCGTATGGCATTAAGTTTTGACTCGGGAATGCTAAAGCTTTCCAGCTTGCCGAAGCAACAGTCACATATGCTGAGTAACCTGATGCAGGCCAATTGTATTGTCCGTATTCCGGCAGCGCAAAGCATCCAGGCCGGTCAGATCCTGCAAGGTCTGTTTATTTAAGGAATATGTCACCGATGAAAAAGGGATTGATCTTATTCAGTGCAGTTTTACTGTCCTGTTCAGTCCAGGCCGGAAGTACCGTCCGAGTTTATGCGGCCGCCAGTCTGAGCAATGCGGTGACGGAGATTGCCAGACGTTATGAAAAACAGTATCCCTCAATCAAAGTAGTGCTGGTCTTTGCAGCATCTTCATCGCTCGCCCGACAAATTGAAACTGGCGCACCGGCTGATATTTTTTTCTCTGCCGATCAGGACTGGATGAACTATCTGGTAAAAAAACAAAAAATAGCTAGATCTCAAGTAAAGCCCTTATTAACCAATGAACTGGTATTAATCATTCCTCTACAGCGTCAGCAAAGCTTTCAGGCCAGTTCTCAATTTAATTTTGCCCAGTCCTTTCAGGGGTATGTATGTACCGGACAAATGGAATCTGTGCCTGTCGGTAAATATGCCAAACAGAGTCTAACCAATCTGAAATGGTTAAAGGGTCTGCAAGGCCGCATTGTCGAAACAGATAGTGTTCGTTCGGCCTTGGCTTTTGTGGAACGTGGTGAATGTCAGGCTGGGATGGTGTATAAGACCGATGCGTTACAGAGTAAAAAAGTGAAAATTGCTGGGATCTTTCCAGCTCATACGCATAGCCCGATTGTCTATCCAATTGCCTTGACTGAGCAGGGCAGTAAAAATGCCGATGCAGTCAATTTCATGCATTTTATGAGTCAGCATACCGAGGCGAAAAAGATTTATCAGCACTATGGTTTTAAACTCTAGGATGGTTCCAGTATGCTGACACCAGAGGAACTCAGTGCATTGTATCTGTCAGCAAAAGTTGCAGGTTTTGCCACAGCGATCAGTTTACCGTTTGCCATTTTATTGGCTTGGATTCTGGCACGTTATGAGTTTCGTCTGAAATATGTGGTGGAAACACTGTTGCACCTGCCGATGGTTTTACCACCTGTGGTATTGGGCTATTTATTATTGATCGTCTTTGGTGGCAATGGTTGGATTGGACAATGGTTGCAGCAGTGGGGCATTCAGCTGGCTTTTAACTGGAAAGGTGCAGTGCTGGCTGCCATGATTGTGGCTTTCCCCTTAATGGTGCAACCGATCCGGGTGTCATTTCAGATGATTAATCCGCAGCTGGAACAGGTAGCAAATTCTTTGAGTGTTCAGCCCTATAAAGTTTTTTGCAGTATCAGCTTACCGCTGGCGTTGCCTGGTATTCTGATTGGCGGTATTCTCTGTTTTAGCCGCAGTCTTGGCGAGTTTGGTGCCACCATCACCTTTGTTGGCAATATTCCTGACGAAACCCGCACTATTCCGATTGCGATCTATTCCCTATTACAGCAACCTGATGGCGAACAGATGGCTTTACGACTAATGCTTTTATCTTTAGGTCTGGCTTTTGCAGCATTATTGGCGAATTACTGGATTATGCAAAAATATCAGCAGAAAATTCAGGAGCGCTAATGCTGCAATGTGAGTTTCATTATCAAAAGGATGCCTTTAGTTTAGATGCAGCAGTCCAGATGCAGAATTCTGTCCTGGGAATTGTTGGACCTTCGGGAGTAGGCAAAACTACTTTTCTTAAATTACTCCTTGGACTCTATCAACCACGATCTGGCTATATTCATTTAAATAAACAGATCCTGACTGATACAAATCAGAAAATTCATATTCCAGTCCATCAGCGTAAAATCGCTTTGATATTTCAGCAGGCGATGCTGTTTCCACATATGAATGTTGAACAGAACCTGCTTTATGCCAAAAAATGGGGCAAATTGGAACAGGAGAAATTCCAATTAAAAGAGATTGCCGAATTACTGGAAATTGATCATCTATTGCAGCGTCGGGTTCAGCAATTATCGGGTGGGGAAGCACAGCGTATTTCGATCGGGCGGGCGCTGTTGTCCAGTCCTAAATTACTGCTCTTGGATGAGCCATTGACTGGCCTAGATACCAAACTGAAACAGCAGATCCTGCCATTTTTTACTCGCATCCGTGATGAAATACAGGTGCCGATGATTTATGTGACCCATCATCATGAAGAGCTGGAACAGCTGGATGCAGAAATTATTGAATTACAGGATCATCAGCTAAGTAATTCACCGATTTTGAGTTTGAAGCAATCTACTATGATAAGATTAATCCGTTAGGTCAGGTGGCCTAACTTAAATAAAAAAGTCTCCGACAAACCCGGTACAATTCACCCAGTATGAATGTGAAAGCAAAAAGATAAAAAATACTGAGTCGATAGACAAAAGTTGGTGTGGTGGATTTAGCCATAAACAGTCATAAAAACACTAAGCCGAGAAGAAATAAAATATGAAAATGATTATTGTTAATAATATTATTTAAGTAAAATTCAAGAAATTGTTCCTTTATCGCAAATCCAGATGGTATGAGGATTATTTAATGCTATCTTGGATGAGAAGCAATTTCTACTGCACATCAACAAATTACATGATTTTTTATGATTCGGTGTAAAATCATTTTGTTAGAATACTTTTAAATACTGGCAAGGGGCTTAGGTCTTGTTAAAGCAAAAACTAAAAATTGGCATTGTTGTGGGTGAAGTCTCTGGAGATACTCTAGGGGTAAAGCTTATGCGTAGTTTTCGCGAGCAAGGAATTGATGCTGAATTTGAGGGGATTGGTGGTCCACAAATGATTGCTGAGGGTTTCCATAGTTATTACCCAATGGAAATTCTATCCATCATGGGGATTGTTGAAGTGTTAAAGGACCTGAAAAAATTATTTGCAGTCCGCGATGGTCTGGTTGAGCGCTGGACTGAACATCCAGTCGATATTTTTATTGGGATTGATGCACCTGATTTTAATTTACGTTTATCCAAAAGCATCAAGGAAAATAATCTACCCATTAAAACCGTTCAGTATGTCAGCCCATCGGTCTGGGCATGGCGGCAAGGACGGGTACATGGCATTAAACGAAGTATTGATTTAGTACTGTGCTTATTTCCCTTTGAAAAAACCTTTTATCAAAACTATGATGTGCCTGCGGCATTTGTCGGGCATCCATTGGCAAAGCAATTGCCCTTAAAAAACTCAATTACCGAAGCAAAACACCACCTTGGACTGTCTGCCCATAAAACCCATATTGCGTTGCTCCCTGGTAGCCGTCGGGGTGAAATCGAGCGTTTACTGCCTTTATTAATCGGTACAGCCGAAATTTTGCATAAGAAATATCCCGATCTTGAGTTTTTAATCCCTGCAATTAATGACGCACGTAAGCAGCAGATTGAGCAAGGAATTCAGAATATGGATACCGAACTAAAGGTAAAAATCCATATTCTGGAAAATACTGATGCAGAATCCAAAATTGGTCGTATGGTGATGAATGCCAGCGATATTGTGGCACTTGCCTCTGGTACGGCGACGCTTGAGGCCATGTTGTTGCATCGGCCAATGGTGACGTTCTATAAACTGAACTGGCTGACTTATATTATTGCCAAGTTTCTGGTTAAAATTCCTTATTACTCATTGCCGAATATTATCGCAGGCAAAAAAGTGATTGAGGAACTGATTCAGGCAGATGCCACACCACAGCATTTGGCAGCAGAAATTGAACGCTTGATGCATCACGAAACCGCACATATTCAAATGATGCAACACCTGAGTATGCATAAACAGTTAATCTCAGGAAATACAGAAGACCCCGTACAGGCAATTTTGAGTTGCTTAAAAACAGAAGAAGTATAAAAAAGGTGGCTTAAATGCCACCTTTTTATTTATGCACGTAGGATTAATTCATAACCCGTATATTTACGGATATTGATCACCCCAATATCCAGTAATAAATACTGACCTTTAATGCCCTGCAAGACACCACGAATTGTGGGTGTCTTGTCCAGATTTAACGATTTAATCTTTTCTGGATATTGCTTAACTGGATAAATAAATTCTCTGGGTAATTCATTTTCCAGAAACTCCAGATTTTCATTAAACTCAAGGTTTTGACTAAATTCATCACGAATTGTTTGAATTTTAGGAGCAAATTCCTCAAGAATCTGGTCGCGCTGCTTAATCAGGTTTAAAGGTTCAGCTTCACCTTTAAGCAATTTACGCCAGTCAGTCTTATCGGCAATCTGTGTGCCAAACAAAGTTTCCAAATGCCCAGACAAACGACGTGAACCCACTTTCAGGATGGGAAGCGCCTGCGTTGCGCCTTGGTCCAGCCAACGGGTTGGCATATTCACAATTCGGGTAATCCCGATTTTTAGGGCACTTGAATTGGCCAAATAAACGATATGAGGCTGGAAGCAAACGCTATGCGCGAACTCATCCTCACGGCATGTATCCAGATGGTAATGGCAGGTTTCGGGTTTCATAATACACAAATCACATTCCGCCTTGGTTTTAAAACATTTAAAACAATGACCCTGTGAATATGACTTTGGGGTTTTGGCACCGCATGAGGTACAGAAAATATTACCTGTCCATTCAATCTCCAACTCCTGACCCAAGACAAAGGGTAGGTCGATTTCTGAACGATCCAGTATAAATTTATATTCAACATTTGCCTTGTGTATTGCCTGATCAGGTACACTATGCGTCTTGAGCGCTGCGTGCATTTTATGGCAAATGCCTTGTAGTTCCATCATCCTCTCTCTTTTCAACTTAGGTGGCTTATGGCTGGACAAAATGTCATCACTTCGATGCTAGACGATTTATCTAAGGAACAGCCCATTGCTACCGCACTGTGTATTGGTCAAAACATTGACCATCATGCTTCAATTCAATGGCATTATTTTAACGTAACTGACTTTTTAAATCTGCCATTTACACAGCGTTATGATTTAGGTTTTGTATTATTTGATACTGAAGAAATGCAGGACATCAATCAAACGCAAAAGGCACAGTTATTGGTGAAGTTGCGTGACCTCATGGCAAAACGAATTGTTGTGGTCAGTAAACTGGATGATGAAAAGCTCTTGCGTTCGCTGGGTTTTACCCAATTGATTGATAAAACGACTCATGACAGTAATTTTGCCTTATGGCAGTTTAATATCTTGACCTATAAGCATGTACCAGACTGGTTTAACTCGAAGTTCTGGGCCAATCCTGAAAACTGGAATAAATTCCGCTGGTAAATCTCAGCAATGATTTAATTTCTATGGAACTTCAACCATTCAATAGGCAAGATTGGATAGAGATTTATCGCAAGCTCTTGCAAAATTTAACAATTCAATTTTGTTTTGTGTATTCAAAGCAGCGTATTCTTTTTGGATAAATAATTTCAAAAGGAACATATAAGTCATGACAGATTTAACCAACATTGTTGAAATTTTAGCAAAACAGGCTTTAGGCAGTCAGCAGCAATCAGGTCAGGGTGGTGGTTTAGGCGGAATTTTAGGTTCGGTATTGGGACAACTTGGTGGACAACAGCAACAAAATACTCAAAACCAGCAACAAGGTGGTCTAGGTGGAATTCTTGGTTCTGTGCTAGGCCAATTAGGCGGCGATGGCAATACTTCAACACAAAGTAATGCGGCAGGTGGTAAGACAGCACAAACCTTATTAATCGCCGTTTTGCCTTTAATTCTTGCATGGATTCAAAAACAGGGCGGTTTGCAAGGTGCATTGGATAAACTGAAAAATGCAGGTTTAGCCAATCAGGTACAAAGCTGGGTCGATCCACAACAGCAAAATGCACAGGATATTCCAGCGCAAAATATTCAAAGCCTATTTGATGACCAAGATGTGGAGCAGGTTGCCCAGCAAACCCAAACGCCAAAGTCAGCAATTTATGGTGCAATTGCTTCAGTCTTGCCCCAAGTGATTGATTCCTTAACACCACAAGGTGGAAACACTAATCCACAGGAAGCCAACAATGATATTCAACAAGTTTTAAACTTGCTCAGTGGTTTCTTAAAGAAATAAAATGGATAAAACAAAAGGGCATATCGCCCTTTTGTTTCTTTATTTAGAACTGAACTTCAAATTAGAAGTTATATTCCATACCTAAACCAATATTGGTTTTCTTATCATCTTTAGTTAACCAGTCACGTTTTTGCTGAGCAACAATACCGTAGAAACGAGCTTGTTTGTTGATTTGGTAGTCAGCACCTACACCGTAAAGGTCTTGTTGACGGTCTTTCATACCATCGACTTCAGTCGTTGCAGAAATGTACTGTGCTTTTAACTTCACAGGGGTAGCACCAATTTTGTATGCCGCTGTTACACCAAACGCATCTTCTTGTAAGCCTTTATAAGAAGTTACAACAGCAGGAGTACCTTTCGTTACAGTAACAGTATCATCAGTTGGTTGGGCAGTTTGCCATAAAGCACCCAATACTAAACCACTAGCACCCATTGCGCCCAAGTCTAAAGAACCTGTTACACGCACAGCATCGGTATAAATACCAGTTAAATCTGAGTAAGCATTGAATTTTGAAGCGATCGCACGGTTTGCAGCAACTGCAGCAGCTAAGCCCATATCTTTGTTTTCATACGTAAGAGATGCTGAAACACCATCACCGAAACCATCACGACTACCTTCGTAACCTTTAGCTTTGCTGTTTGCACCTTCTGATTCTTCACCTTGTTGGAACATGATGTTAAATGCTAAGCCACCCAGTAATTTTTTATCAGTCTCAAAACCAATTACGTTAGTTAAGCGATCTTCACCAACAAGAACTTTAGTCATGTCAAGTTCATTGTGATCGTTAAAAATATCTTGGTTATTACCAGCTGCAGTTTTAAAGTAAGAATCGTATTGACCAACTTTTAATGTTGCAACGCCGTTAGATTTAATACCGACAAAACGGTTACGGTTTTTAAATACATCACCGTCTCCATCAGCACTAATTTCCCATTCCGCTAAATAAACTGCTGAAAGGTTATCTGTTAATTTTTCTTCGCCTTTCACGCCAATACGTGAAGCATTTGAATTTACTTTTGTTACGCTTTCATCTTTAAAGCCGTTGTTGTCAATATTGTCCAAAGTCACACTGAGCTTACCATACAATGTTGGTGCTGCTTGCGCTGCATTCATGGCTAAAGTTGCTACAGTAGCAGCAAGAAGCAATTTTTTCATTGAGATTTCTCCAAAACACTTTTTTGTAAATGGCATATGCCTTAGTTACTGTAATAAGCTTGCTTATGTACAAAAAGTTACACAGCTCACTGACTTGTATGCAGTATCGGCAAACTTTATGACAGAGAAGTGAAAGGAAAATGACAATTTAATGACAGTTTATATTTGGTAATAATTCTATTTGTTATTGATTATTAAATAGTTATCAAATAAAAAAACGGAGTAACAACTCCGTTTACGAAAAAATTATCAGTTACAGGGCTGCCTTAATCTTTTCAGCAAGCGCCTTAATCTTCTCCTGATCACCCATTTGAGCCGCATGACGACCTAGATGATGAATTGAGCTTGGAATCAAATGAAAGTGCACATGTGGCACAGTTTGACCCGCAGCTTCGCCAGAAAGTTGCATGAGTACAATACCCTTAACATCCAATGCAGACTCAATCGCACGGGCAATCTTTTGAACGATCTGGATGGTGTAGGCGGCTGCATCGGCAGGTAGGTCTAACAATGTCACTGCGGGAGTCTTTGGAATCACTAAAGTGTGACCCTCTGCCTGAGGCATGATATCCATAAAGGCAAGAACCTGATCATCTTCATAAATTTTAATCGCGGGCAATTCGCCACGAAGAATTCGGGCAAAAATATTTTGGTCATCGTAGGCCATGATGAGTCCCTTAATATGAATAATTCAAGTTTCCTCTCCTAAAGGCTAAAAGGAGAGGACAAAATCTAATAATCAGTTTCTATTTACAGTTTAGCTCTTTTTGGCGAGCTTTAATCTCATCGAGACGTTGTTGCTCTTTGTCAGAAAACTTTGGTTTGGTGGTATGGCAGTTTTCATTGCCGTACTTGGCTTTAGCATCTGCATCCTTGAAACAGAAACCCTTAGACGCATAAATGAGGTTATAGTCATCCTGCAACTTTTTACAGTCTTGTTCTGGGGCTGCGGCTTGAACACTAAACCCTGTAAGAGTTATTAATCCAGCAAAAACCGCAACTGTAAACTTCTTCATGAGGTGATCCTCTAATTTAAAAGGTATAAACCAAAAGTCTTGTGGAATAGAAATATTCTACATGCTTTGGTCGCAACGTTAGTACTAATATAAGGCGTATTAATGAAAATTCAATAGTGTATTTGAATATCTAATAAGCTTTTTCAACTTGATCTTATGCCAGACCAAGATCATTTATCAATGGGATGAATACACTGACGATTGCAGAGTTGGTTTTGCATCTGCCTTTTACTGAAGAAGAAATCAATGTTCGGAAATCGGTATTGGGACTTTATAGACGTAACAGGCAAATGAGAAACAAATGCATGACAGTGCTCTCACGAAGCGTTACATATGCTTGTGATATATATTTCTCCAATAATTAAGGAGATAAGTATGTTAGTCAAAATTGATTCTGAAAATTATTTGAATACTCAGCACATTGTGGCGGTTTCTACTTTTACTTCACCAGATGGCAATGTAAAGATAACGATTGATACAGTTACCGCAGCAAGCGGTCATGGTTCATACGTGGTAAACCAGAGTAATGAGGAAGAAGCGTCCAGACTGCTTAATTTATTAATAGACTCATTCAAATAATTACAAAAATGATGACTGTTCACTGTTGAATCTGTCTGGCAATTATTTAAGCATGAAGTGACATAGCTTGATTAAGGAATAAAACAACATGATAGATCAGAATAAGCCTTTAAATTTTCAAGATGATGATGAACCTCTGGATTTTGAAGATGAGGAATTTATAGATGATAAGAAAGAGGATGAGTTATACAACAGCATTACCCAAGATGGTTCCAGTGTTGACCCAGCCGATGATGGTGAACGGCATATTCGCCCAAAAGATGGTGATCCAATAGAAATTGAGGAATAAACAAGACCCGCTTTATTAAGCGGGCTTTTTTAGACTGGTATCTTAATTAGATATAAAATATTGTTTTTAAATGGTAATTCTATTCCAGTGTAATTTTACTCCATGATTCATACAGTTTAACTGCTGCGGAGAAATCACTATTCGCTTCGGCAGTTAAACTTGCAGCCTGAATCAAGCTTTGGGTCAGGGCAAGTATAGGCGCTGGAAGTTTCGCGTTATGTACTAAATCTAGCGCAATTCCTGTATCTTTTGCCAATAAAGGCAAGGCAAAGGTGCAGGGAAACTCACGACTCAGTACGCGTTGAGGAAAAATATTTTCGGTGACTAGACTTTTGCCACTGGAAGCATTAATACAGTTGAGTGCCGCGTCCAGATTGACACCATGTGCCTTTAATGTGGTAAATCCCTCGGCAACTGACCATAAATTGACGGCAAGCAACATATTGTTGATGGCTTTTACTGCAAAGCCTGCACCTGAATCACCAACATGCTGAATCAATTTTCCAACGGCTGCCATCGCAGAATAAGCACGCTCAAAAGCACTAACATCGCCACCTACCATTACGGTTAAAGTCGCATTTTCTGCACCGATGGTTTGTCCACTCACAGGTGCATCGAGAAAATCGACGTTCTGTACTTTTAGCTTTTCGGCCAGACGGCGAGCTGTCTCGGGCACACCACTGGTACAGTCAATCCAGATTGCACCTGATTTAATATTCACACCATCAATCAAGGCTTCAACATCTGCACTTGTTGGCAGGCATGAAAAGATAATATCTGCCTGTACTGCCTGAGCCAGTTCAACCGCTATAGTTCCATATTCTGTTGCATGTTGTTCAGCTTTACTAAAGTTTCGATTCCAGACATAAACTTCCTCGAAATGCTTTGGTAGATGGGCTGCCATACGATAGCCCATAGCGCCTAAACCGATAAATGCAACAGATTGACTCATAGTTTACCTTTTGATAGGAGTTGATCGTTCGGCCAACCAGTTGGTCAGTGTTGGCCAGAACTCAATAGAACTGTTTTGACTGGACATTAAACCTAAGTGTCCGCCAGGGATTAAAGTAAAGGTGACATCCTGACTGCTTGTCAACTGGGTCAGTGGAAAAGCGGCATCGGAAGTCACCAGTTGATCACTTTTACCCGCACCAACCAAGAGCGAACAATTGATATTCTTCAGTTCAATCGTCTCATTCTTGAGTTTGATTGCACCATGCTTCAATGGATTTTGTAGCCATACATTAAACAGCATGTCCTGATTGATACCACCTGGATAGTCAATCATGTTATTCAGGAAATGGCTCAGTGTGGCATTTTCCTGAACCAGCTTGAGATTATCCAGATTTTTGAGTAATTGGATATTGCCATCAATCCAGCCTTTTGGATCAAGTAGTTTAAACCCTAAAGAGTTTAGGAAGCCTGGTGAATGAATCATCAGCTTTGGCAAACGGTTATAGGCATAATCTTTAATGGTTGGGTTACGCGTCGTAATATATGCCAGTGTTTTGTATAGTTTGCCAATATAGCCTGAAGCATAACTGTCAATTGGGCTACCGAGTACGACCAGATTTTTAACTGGATTGGATGGATGGCGGGCTGTGTAAAGTGTGACAAAAATGCCAGCCATACTCCAGCCATGTAGAGAAATTTTTTCAGATTTAGAATGTTTTTGAATCGCTTCAATACAGCGTGGAATAAACTTATCAATAAATGACAAGAAATTAACCTGATAGTTTTTATAAGTGAGTTTGCCCCAGTCAATCAGGTACACATCAAAACCACTGTCCTGGAAATGTTTGACCAAAGAGCGATAAGGATATAGGTCATAAATATCCATATTAATCGCAAGCGGCGCAACAAAGACCAGTGGCTCTTTATAACGTTTGTTTTCTGAGGCATAAAAACGAACACGGGTTTGTTTAAACTCGGCAATCACTTGATAGGCGGTTGATTGAGACAGCACCAGCCGATCTGTGTCAAATACACGCATGGCTAAATGTTTAAAGTTTATTTTTTGTTGTTCCACAAGCGATTTCATCTTTGAAAGTCTCATCATGAGTCAAGATTGCACGAAGTCTAAGCGATAATTTCATCTTACGCCTTGACCTTAAATACCCTGGACGCTCAAAATGTTGGCATATTGAAGCATGATGATCATAAGGCATACAAAACCATGAATCCAAGCGATGATTTAGAATATCAACTCGACACTCTGGCAATTCGCACAGGGCATGATCGCACCTTTGAGGGCGAACATAGTGAACCTATCTTTTTAACCTCATCGTTTGTTTGCGAAAGTGCAGCTGATGCCGCTGCAAAATTCTCTGGGCAAATTGCAGGTAATACCTATTCACGTTATACCAATCCAACCGTACAGGCTTTTGAAAAACGTTTGGCTGTTCTGGATGGCGCAGAGCGTGCGGTAGCAACCAGTTCAGGGATGGCAGCAGTACATGCCATGTGTATGGCGTATTTAAAAGCGGGCGATCATGTGATTTGTTCACGCGCCGTTTTTGGTTCAATCATTGCCTTATTTGAAAAGTACGTTGCAAAATTTGCTGTTGAAGTGACTTTTGTTGATTTGGGTGATCTTGAGGGATGGGAACAGGCAATTCGTCCAAATACACGACTATTGTTTATTGAAACGCCGTCCAACCCACTGGCTCAGGTGGGCGATATGCAAGCAATTGCAAATATTGCCCACGCGCATGGTGCTTTATTTGCAGTGGATAACTGTTTCTGTACACCTGTGTTACAGCAGCCGATTAAGTTTGGTGCCGATTTGGTTCTTTATTCAGCAACTAAATATATTGATGGTCAGGGACGGGCTTTAGGTGGTGCAGTTGTTGGTAAGAACGATTTGGTTGAAGAAATTAACGGCGTTGTGCGTACCCTTGGTAATTCAATGAGTCCATTCAATGCATGGATTTTTCTAAAAGGCTTGGAAACGCTCAGTATCCGTATGAAAGCGCACTGTGAAAATGCACAAAAACTGGCTGAATGGTTGCATCAACATGACAAGGTTGAAAAAGTGTATTACGCAGGTTTGCCTGACCATCCTGGGCACGAGCTTGCTAAAAAACAGCAAAAAGGTTTTGGTGGTGTGGTTTCATTTGTTGTAAGAGGTGAGCGTCAAGGCGCATGGACGGTGATTGACAACACGCGTTTCCTATCGATTACCAGTAATCTGGGCGATGTAAAATCAACAATTACCCATCCAGCAACCACCTCGCATGGTAGAATGTCTGCCGAAGCCAAACAAGCCGCAGGGATTGAAGAAGGATTGATCCGTGTATCTGTTGGCTTGGAAGATATTAATGATATTATTCGTGACTTATCACGCGGTTTAGATTTGATTTAAGAGAGAGACTTATGAATATCAATATGCTCATGCAGCAAGCCCAGCGCATGCAAAAGGATATGGAATCCAATATTAAAAAAGCCAAAGAAGAGCTTGCAAAAACCGAAGTTCACGCTGAAGCGGGTGGTGGTTTGGTTAAAGTGACCATGACCTGCCGCAATGTTGTAAAGCGTATCGAAATTAGTCCAGAGCTGTTACAGGACGAAGCGGACATGATCGAAGACTTGATCGCTGCTGCAATCAATGATGCGGTACGTCAGGCCGAAGTCATTTCTGAAGAAAAGCTTCAAGGTGCCAACTCAGGTATGGGCTTGCCACCAGGTTTATCTGGTTTATTATAATTCAAGAAAATCTCCAGCCCTTTTATAAAAGGCTGGAGAAGCTTTTGTAAAACAATCGAGTCTATTTGTGTTTAGTGAACGATTTGAACAATTGGTTCAGGCATTACGTATATTACCCAGTGTTGGTCCAAAATCAGCACAACGTATGGCATTGCATTTGCTGATGAAAAACCGTGAGGGTGCATTTGCTTTATCACACGCCTTACATGAGGCATCAAGCCATATCCATGAGTGCCGCATTTGTCATTCCTTAACTGAAAACGAAATTTGTGACATTTGTGCCTCTGTGGAACGGGATGAACAACTTCTCTGTGTGGTTGAATCACCTGCGGATGTAATGGCAATTGAACAAAGCGGCAGTTTTCGTGGCAAGTACCATGTACTCGGTGGGCATTTGTCACCGTTGGATGGGATAGGCCCTGAGGAAATTGGAATTCCCTATCTGGTTCAACGCCTAAGTGAGGGGAAAATTGAAGAGGTGATTCTTGCCACCAATGCGACAGTTGAGGGGCAGGCAACGGCGCATTATCTGGTTGAGGCAACTAAACATTTGCCAATTCACATGACTCGAATTGCTCAAGGTGTACCTCAGGGTGGTGAACTTGAATATGTGGATAGTCATACGCTCAGTCAGGCTGTACACAACCGCATGAAGATGAAATAGGATGTTTATCCATTATTATTTTATCTACTTTAAATTTATCCGAATAGCCGTAAAACCTCGGGGTTTAGCCCGAGGATATAAGGCTGCAATCCGCTAGTCCCCCTTGTGGGGATTGGCTAGGATTGCTAAAAACATTTGAATCTAGTAATCCATGTGCTATGATAATTACGTTGTATATTTTTAGTCAGCAGACTGATACAACACGAAAAAAAACAGTTTTCCCCATTGTAATCCGTGCACTCTTTGCAATCCGAAAGGTAGGACTACATTGGAATAAGAAGCAGAGAACTATAGTATCTGTTTCGTGGCAGGACATTGCCATCTAGCAGTAGGAATCCCCGTCCTTTAGGTCGGGGAGGATGTCAAGCTGTTAATTTAAACAAATAATTAAGTTTTACATTTTGTCTAACATTATCGTTGATATATTTGCTGTAATTTGTGGCACTATGGACAGGCGAAAAGGATTTTCGTTTTTTTGATGATAAGGAAAAAGGAGTAATATCATGTATTGCATGTGGAACACTGATTAAATTTATTTTTGTATTTGATTTCGCTTGAGCAATGACTGCAATTTGGCAGTGCCATTGCTAATGGTTCTTTATTATTTTACTTGAGCAAATATGTTTCAGTTTATCCAGCAGCAACAAGATTTAGCTGTTCTCCTTACTCAAATGGAACAATGTTCCATCTATGCACTAGATACTGAGTTTATTAAGGTTGATACCTTATATCCAAAACTTGGGGTGTGCCAAATCAATTTAAATGGCCAGGTTTCCTTGTTGGATGGAACTGCACTGGATTTGGTAAAGTTCTGGCAAAAAATATTTGATGCACAACAGAACATTTTCCATGCCTGTGGGGAAGATATTGACCTGATCTATCACTATGCAGACCAGAAACCACTTGGCAATGTCTTTGATACTCAAGTGGCAATGGCTTTTTTGGGACATGGCCTACAAGTCAGTTACCAGAATGCCTTAAAAACTCGTTTGAATATTGATATAGAGAAAGACCAGACACGTTCAGACTGGTTGGCTCGACCGCTCACTCAGGAGCAAATGAGCTATGCAGCCAATGATGTTCTTTATTTAACCAAACTTGCTGATGCATTGAAGAATGACCTAAAAGTGAAAGGTCTCTATCAATATGTATTGGAGGATTGCCAAAATCTCACCAAAGAAATTGCACTGGAAACGCCACTTGCAGCGCTTTATACCGATATTGGTAATTACCGCCATTCACGCAGGGAGCTAATGCAGTTACAGCAACTTAGCATCTGGCGCGAACAAATCACCAAGGCACTCAATCAACCACGCAGTTTTATCCTTAAAAATGCCACCATGATTGATTTGGTGGAGAAAAATCCACGTAATAATTTCCAGCTTGCTCAGGTGAAAGGCATACGTCCGAATATTGTGCGTGAACATGGTAAAACCATTTTAGATTTATTGAAGTTTTTGCCACCTGAAAATGAGTGGCCATTAAGAATGGCTCGGCCTGTAAAAAGTAATTCTAAGGAAGTGGCACCACAAATAGAGATTTTAATAGAGCGTGTGGTTCTTGAAACAGCCGTTCCCAAAGAAGTTTTGCTGCGAAAAAAATGGCTGAACGCGATTTATGAGCATGTGGTTTTTCATCTGGATGAGCAGGATTTACCCAACTATTTATTGGGCTGGCGTTATGAAATCTTAACCAGACCATTGATTGAACTGTTGCGGCAGGATATTGAATATTTGGGCACACAGATGAAGATTTCCCAGTAAACAAAACACGACTGCTGCGTTAACATTCCTTGATGTACCTGTTATTTTTTTCATGTATGCTGTTTTTGATTGATAAGAGTTGTGAGTAAACATGCACTGCGATATTTATAGATCGAGCAAAAAAGACGAAATGTATATGTATATTGCTCGTCCAAACTATCCTGATGACAAGGAACCAGAAAATCTGTTTGATGGTATTCCTGAAGCCGTGTTGCAAGCATTTGGCAAGGCGACTTTTGTCATGCATCTGGAGCTGCACAGTGAGCGCAAGCTTGCCCGTGTGAACGTTCTTCATGTTTTGGACTCACTACACACCAAGGGATTTTTTATCCAGATGCCGCCTGAGGGATTAATTAATCCAAATGCGGTGGAACCAGAGGGTTTGCGCGGTGCTTGAAACTTTAACAGCGATCTGGTCCAACATCCTGTCAGTGCTGGATCAATTCCCTGAAGAGAATGTTGCGATCATTGTTTATGTGACAGGAACACTCATTGCATTATGGTGCTGGTATCGCCTGATGTCGCGTTTACCCAATCCAGTCGGTGCAATCCTATGGATTATTGTATTTGCCATTCTGGCAACGCCTACGATTTCCGAGGGCCCTAATTCGGCATTAGCACCAGCAGTCTTTGGCCTGATTTTTGGTATATTGACCAAAGAGCATATTTTAATCTGGTCAAACCTGTCATTAATCCTGTTTGTCATTGGTGTAGGTCTACTGGTTGGATTTTGCTGGTCAAAGTATTCCGCAAATAAAACTGTACGTTCCGCTTAAATATTCACACTAAAGTAAAGATAGAAAAATAAGGTTGTTTAAATGTCTGCTGATACTCAACACTTCACTGGTACAGATCAATATATTGCAACTGAAAGCCTTAAACTGGCAGTAAAAGCTGCGCGTGCTTTGCAAAAACCACTTTTGGTCAAAGGTGAGCCAGGCACAGGTAAAACCTTGCTTGCAGAACAGGTGGCTGAAAGTCTGGGTTTAAAGCTGATTACCTGGCATATCAAGTCAACCACCAAAGCCCAGCAAGGCCTGTATGAATATGACGCTGTTTCACGTTTACGTGACAGTCAGTTGGGTGATGATCGTGTTTATGACATCAAGAACTATATTAAACCAGGTAAATTATGGGAAGCCTTTACCAGCGAAGAACGTTGTGTATTGCTGATTGATGAAATTGACAAGGCTGATATTGAGTTTCCAAATGACTTGTTACATGAACTCGATAAAATGTCGTTCTATGTCTATGAAACAGGTGAGACCATTACTGCGACCCAACGTCCAATTGTGATCATCACCTCAAATAATGAGAAAGAACTTCCAGACGCGTTTTTACGCCGTTGTTTCTTCCACTATATTGAGTTCCCAGATGAAGCCACCATGCGTGACATCATCGCGGTTCATTTCCCGAATATCGCAAATACTTTGGTCAGTGAAGCCCTACAGGTGTTCTTTAAGTTACGTGAAATTCCAAACTTGAAGAAACCCCCATCAACCTCTGAATTGATCGACTGGTTAAGCCTACTCATGGCAGATGATATGCCTGAGGATGTGTTGCGTAATCACGATAAGTCAAAAGCGATTCCGCCGTTGTATGGCGCGTTAATCAAGAATGAACAAGATGTGCAACTGCTTGAACGTTTAGCATTTATGTCACGCCGCTAAGAGTGTTTACCAATGTTTGTACGATTGTTTTACACCTTGCGCAAATATGGTGTACCTGTAACAACTCGTGAGCTGATTGATCTCAATCAGGCGGTGGCATCAGGTCTGGTTTTTGCAGATCAGGAAGAATTCTATCAATTGGCTAAAACCATTTTGGTCAAGGATGAGCGTTTCTTTGACAAGTTTGACCGTGCCATGAAAGACTATTTTGATGGCATCGAAACTTTTGATCTTGATGAATTACTTAAACAAGTTCACAAATTGCCAAAAGACTGGTTTGATCTTGAGCTATTGGAGAAACATCTCACTCCTGAACAACGTGCAGAACTACTCAAAGCAGGTTCGCTTGAAGAACTGATGAAAATGCTGGAAGAACGCTTGCGGGAACAGCATAAAAAACATCAGGGTGGCAATCGTATGATTGGTACAGGTGGAACTTCACCTTTTGGTGCTTTTGGTGATCATCCAGAAGGTGTTCGCATCGGTGGGCCAGGGCGTAAACGTTCAGCGGTAAAGGTGTGGGAACAGCGCAAATACCAGAATCTTGATGGCGATCAGGTATTGGGAACACGCCAGATGCAAATTGCGTTGCGTCGTTTACGTAAGTTTGCCCGTCAGGGTGCAGCCGAAGAACTCGATGTCGATGGTACCATCCGTGAAACGGCCAAACAGGGTATTCTGGATGTACAACTCGTGCCTGAGCGCCGTAACCGCATTAAAGTGCTGATGCTGTTTGATGTGGGCGGTTCAATGGATGCTTATATCGCTGAATGTGAGAAGTTGTTTAGCGCCGCAAAATCAGAATTCAAAACGCTGGAATATTTCTACTTCCATAACTGTCTTTATGACTATGTATGGAAAGACAACCATCGCCGTAGTTCAACACGCATGAATACATGGGATCTATTCCATACCTATGGACGTGATTACCGTGTGATTGTGGTGGGTGATGCCAGTATGGCACCATACGAACTCAAGTCGGCAGGTGGTTCAGTTGAATATATGAATGATGAGTCGGGCGAAGTATGGCTTAGACGTTTACGTCAGCATTTTGACAAAACCGCTTGGTTAAATCCTGAAATGGAAGGTTACTGGCATTACACCCAGACCATTAACTGGATCAAAGAAATTTTTGAAAATCATATGTATCCAATGACACTAAAAGGCATTGAAGATATGACCAAATATTTATCTCGTTAAACTTCATAAGGCTGATTCATGTTGGATCAGCCCAGTTTTCCAGTGTTAAATCTGTAATGCGATTAAATTCCTTACAATTGTTGCTCACCAAAATACATTTTTCGGCAAGTGCATGACTTGCAATCCATAAATCATTATTACCAATCGGTGTTCCAGCTTGTTTGAGTAATAGTGCATGATGAGCATAGTACTCACAAAGTTGTTGTTGAGTACTATAAAGGACAGGGATTCGCAGAATCAGGTTTTCAAGCTGTTTTAAAACAACAGTCTTTCGCTGACTGCCGTAGGCTCCTTTTAATAATTCCGCATAACTGATAAATGACATACACAATTCATCATCCTGTGAGAGTTGATTGACTCGTTCAATCACACTCAGGGGTTTATTCTTCATGAAATAGATCAGAATATTGGTATCCAGCATATATTTCATAAAGCATCACGCTCTTGTACTTGGTTATCCTCTAAACGATTTTTTTCTAGAGCCTCAACAAAGTCATCATCAAATTCATTTAAGGCTTGCCATAATGCTTCACCTCGATTTTCATTTAAATCTGCAATAGGATGAATGACCAAATCTCCATTCTGATTCAAAAAAATTTCTACCCGCTTGGTATTTAAACGAAATTCTTGTGGAATACGAACGGCTTGACTATTGCCATTCATAAATACACGAGATGTAATTGATGTGCTCATCATAGCCTCCAATGTATGTACACATAGTGTGTACATTAAAGCATTAAATCAAAATATTGAATAGTATTTAATCAATCCAATTGATCTATTTTTTGTTTTCAGTGGATTAATGATGAAACATTAAAAAATAGTTGAAAAACACGATAGAATAAGCCGTTTTGCAATCTTCCTTTGCCTGTGGAGACCTACGTGGATCGACCAACCATTCCCCCTGAACATTTACAAGAAGCGTCTGAGCATTTATCAACAATTCGGGATTTTATCCGTTTTGGGGTGAGCGCATTACGCCAATACGATGCACATTTAGGGCAAGGTACAGAAGATTATTTTGCAGAAAGTTCAGCTCTGGTTTTGCAAACATTGTCACTGGAATGGTCTGCTGATGCAGAGATTCTAGATGCTAAACTTTTACCAAGTGAAAAAGCTGAATTTTTAAGTTTATTGGAACGCCGTATTAATGAGCGTGTTCCGACCTCATATTTATTGAATCTTGCATATTTCTTTAATAAACCTTTTTATGTGGATGAGCGTGTACTGATTCCACGTTCACCAATTGCAGAGGTGATTGAACAACGTTTTGCGCCATATTGTCTGGATGAAAATGGGCAGATGCGTGAAGCCTTGAATAATTTACCTGAGAATCCAGCAGCAAAAACGCCGCAACGTATTCTGGATATGTGTACAGGTTCGGGATGTATTGCTGTGGCCTTGGCTTATGCTTTCCCAGACTCGGAAGTGGATGCAACCGATATTTCCAAAGAAGCTCTCGAAGTCGCTTCAATCAATGTAGAGCATCATAACAAGCAATATCAAATTGCATTGCTTGAATCTGATGTATTTGCAAAAATTCCTGCTGAAAATCAATATGATCTTATCGTGAGCAATCCTCCTTATGTCGATGCAGAAGATATGGCGGACTTACCTGATGAATTCCTGCATGAACCTGAGTTAGCCTTGGCTGCGGGTCAGGATGGTTTGGACCTTGTTCGTAAAATGCTGGCTCAGGCGGCTGACTATCTTACAGAGGATGGCCTGATTGTGATTGAAGTGGGCAACTCTGAATGGGCAATGCGTCAAAACTTCAACACGGTTGATTTCCACTGGTTAACTTTCCAGAAAGGTGGTTCTGGTATTTTTGCATTAACTGCTGAACAATGCCGTCGTTATAAAGATCTATTCCAGCAATCCATTCAAAATTAAGGGGCTAAAAATGGCAGGGAACAGTATTGGTCAGCTTTTTCGGGTAACCACCTGTGGCGAGTCGCACGGTGTTGGATTAATGGCGATTGTTGACGGTGTACCACCAGGTTTGGAACTATGCGAAGATGATTTACAAAAGGACCTGGATCGCCGTAAACCAGGAACCTCAAAGTTTGCGACCCAGCGTAAAGAACCTGATCAGGTTGAAATTATTTCAGGTGTTTTTGAGGGTAGAACTACAGGCACACCAATTGGCCTGTTGATTCGCAATACAGATCAGAAATCTAAAGACTACGGTAATATCGCGCAGACATTCCGCCCTGGACATGCTGATTATACCTATACACAGAAATATGGCTTCCGTGACTATCGTGGTGGTGGCCGTTCAAGTGCGCGTGAAACGGCAATGCGAGTTGCCGCTGGTGCAATTGCCAAGAAATATCTTGCTGAAAAATTTGGTATTGATATTCGCGGCCATGTCACACAAATTGGTAATGAAGTTGCTGAGAAGCTGGATTGGTTGGAAGTACCGAACAACCCATTTTTCTGTGGGGATGTTGATGCAGTGCCGCGTTTTGAACAGCTTGTAACCTCATTACGTGAACAAGGAACCAGTTGTGGTGCAAAACTGGAAATTCTTGCTGAAAAAGTACCAGTGGGCTGGGGTGAACCTGTTTTTGATCGTCTGGATGCTGATATTGCCCATGCCATGATGAGCATTAATGCCGTTAAAGGTGTCGAAATCGGTGATGGCTTTGCTGTTGCAGGGCAGTTTGGTCACGAAACCCGTGATGAACTGACCACAGATGGTTTCCTCGCCAATCATGCTGGCGGCATTTTAGGGGGGATTTCAAGTGGTCAAACCATTCGTGTTGCGATTGCCTTAAAACCAACTGCAAGTATTACCACCCCAGGAAAAACCATTACAATTGAGCGGGAAAATACGGATGTGTTAACCAAAGGTCGTCATGACCCATGTGTGGGTGTGCGTGCCACGCCAATTGCCGAAGCCATGCTGGCGATTGTGTTAATGGATCATTTCCTACGCCATCGCGCACAGAACGCAGATGTGATTTCACCATTTCAGCCAATCGAACCTTAATTTAATATAAGCTTATAATTAGGCCACACATAGAATGAATCATATGTGTGGCTTTAATAGTATTTTAAATATATCTTTAAAACTTTTTAAGTATTATCCATTGGAGCGTAAAACCTCGGGGTTTAGCCCGAGGATATAAGCGACTGGCGTAAGCCATTAATGCGGTGTTTGCTGTTGTTGAATATACTGCTTAATAATCCCAATAGGTGCACCTCCGCATGATGCAGCGAAATAACTAGGCGACCATAAGGCATTACCCCATAATTTGCTTTTAATTTCAGGGTGTTTGGTTCGTAAAATTCGACTAGATGCACCTTTCAAGCTATTTACCAAACTAGAAATAGCGACTTTAGGTGGATAATTGACGAGCAAATGTACATGGTCATGTTCACCGTCAAACTCTACCAACTCAGCTTCAAAGTCCAAGCATACACGCTCAAATACTTCACGCATCGTTTCAAGCATTGCTTTAGTAAAAACATCACGCCGATATTTAGCCACAAAGACTAAATGAACGTGCATATTAAAAACACAGTGGCGACCTGTTCTAATCTCTTGACTATTACTCATAGACCAAATATATTTTAAGTATGAAAACACTTAAATTACGCATAAAAGACAAACATTGCAAGGTGCTAAATCAGATGGCATCTGAGGTGAATTTTGTCTGGAATTACGTGAATGATTTGTGTTTTAAACATCTACAACGAAAACAACAATTCTTTTCAGCATACGACATTGCCAAATACACAAAAGGCACATCGAAAGAATGCAATTTGCATAGTCAAACCATTCAAGCCATAACAGAAGAACTCATTACACGCAGAAAGCAATTCAAAAAAGCAAAATTAAAATGGCGAGTCAGCAATAAAAAATCAGCTAGGCGTTCATTGGGCTGGATACCGTTCAAGAAAGTAGCAATCAAATATGCTGATGGCTATGTTCAATACGGCAAGCATCAATTCAAACTATGGGACAGCTACGGACTAAGCAAATACAATGTTAAAACAGGCTCGTTTGTAGAGGATAGTCGTGGGCGTTGGTATGTCTGTCTTGTAGTTGATTCAATTAAAACAGAGAAAACCAGCGCTAAAACCTCAATTGGCATAGACTTGGGTTTAAAGGATTTAGCCACTTGTTCAGATGGAGTAAAGCTCAAAGCCCCTAAAATCTATCGGCAATATGAACAAAAACTTGGCATAGCTCAACGTGCGAGAAATAAAAAGCGCGTCAAAGCGATTCACGCCAAGATTAAAAATATACGTCAAAACATGTTGCATCAATTCAGTCATAAACTGGTGAATGAACATGCAGCAATCTTCATTGGCAATGTGAATGCCAAAGCACTAGCACGGACTAAATTAGCTAAGTCTGTATTAGATGCAAGTTGGACAACACTAAGAACCATGCTCAAGTATAAATGCGAGAACGCAGGGGCATGGTATGAAGAAGTCAATGAGGCCTATACCACCCAAACTTGTTCGTGCTGTGGCTCACGCTGTAGTAGTCCGAAAGGTAGAGCAGGCTTAGGAGTAAGAGAATGGCAGTGTATGGAGTGCGGTACGCTCCATGATCGGGATGTAAATTCCGCACTGAATATTCTTGCGCTCGGACATGAGCGTCTCGCAGGAGGAATCCCCGTCCTTTAGGTCGGGGAGGATGTCAATAAATTCAACAACAAAATTATAGTGCTTCAGAAATAACATTATCTGAAGTGGAAATATAATTGGGCAACAGGGGACTGGACTATACAGGTGTATAAGGGAATTCAAACCTACACCCAACATCCAGAAGTCAATATTAATAAACGATCACTTGCCTGGTTAAGAGCACATGCACATTATGATGACCTACATCCTTATGAGGCTATGGAACTGATCAAGCGACTGTGTGACAAAGATCCAGTTTTGCAGAGAAAGGCTTTTTTAGCTGCCAAAGAAGGATTGGCCTATTATGAGCTTGCTCTTGATGAGTGCTATAAGTTGCAGCATAAAAATTAAAATCCATAAGACAGCTATTTAGTTAATACTAAATAGCTGTCTGGTTTTTATATTTTGATCAATAGACCTCTTGCGAAAGTAAAAACTGCCTCAATATAGATTCCATGAAATATCAGAAATTAAACCGTTTTTCAGATTCTGAATTCAAGCGCTTGGTTGGCGTACCTCGACCAGTTTTTAGTGAAATGGTCGAAGTTTTAAAAGAAGCAGAATCACTTAAAAAGAAATCTGGGCGTCCTCATACTTTAGCTATAAAGGATCAATTATTATTAACACTCAATTACTTACGGAATTACAGCACTCAATTGGAATTGGCTGCAAATTACCATATCGCTGAAAGTAATGTGAATCGAACCATTAAAAAGGTTGAAGATGCATTAATGAAATCAAGGCGTTTTACCCTGCCAAAACGAAGCATTACAACAGCAGACGAACAATTTAACTGGGTCATTATTGATGCTACAGAATGTTCAATAGAACGTCCCAAAAAAAAATCAGAGTAAGTTCTACAGTGGTAAAAAGAAGAAACATACGCTAAAAGCCCAAGTGATCTATCATCCGAAGAGCAAACAAATCATAGGAGTAGATATATCTTCTTGCAGTCAGCATGATATTAAATTGGCAAGAAAAACAGTTAAGAAATTCAAACATTGTGAATATGTTATGACCGATTTAGGGTATTACGGATTAGAGCAAGATGGCTTTAAATTGTTGATGCCAATCAAAAAAAAGAAAAAATTTCCATTATTTAAAGTTGAGAAAAAGTACAATAAAATGATTGAAAAAATACGAGTTGTGATCGAACACATTAATAGTCAATTGAAAAGATTTAGAATACTCAGTGAACGCTATCGAAATAGACGGAAAAGATTCGGTTTGCGCATTAACTTAATTGCCGCACTGGTAAACCGGATGAACTTGCAATAACGACTTTCGCAAGAGGTCTAATTTAATAGTTGCATTTTTTCATCAAAGTTTTCTAGAACAAGACATTTTAAATGTTGCAATTCATCAAAACAGGTAGCGTAAAAACCACATACATCAGAAAGGACCTTGCAGCGCCAGCTCACGAATGAGTAAACATCTTTTCAAAGAATTATTTTTGCAGGCAGTAAGCAGAAAATCTTTTAAGAGAAAACCAGTTATCAATTAAAGAAATTTCAGAACGTTTAGGTTATGCAGACATTTCACATTTTTCACGCGCTTTTAAAAAATGGACAAGTGTTACACCAAAATTTTATAGAGAGATTTCTACAAACTAAGGGCTGAAGTTATTGAAGCGAAAAAGTCTGATCGTTTACAGTGATACCTAAATGATCCAGAGCATCATGCAAATTATCCTAAAAATTAAGATGGAAAAATATTTGGTTTTTATTTCGCATAATGTATATTATGTTAAATAAATAATAAGGCATCGTTTTTAACAACATCGGTTTCTACTCCTGAGTTCAGGCCTAAACATGAAAATGAACCAACCGCCAGTAATGCCTTTTGTAAACGAGAATATGGAAACGTTTTCACACTCTCAACCCGTCTTTTTATATTTTAAGCAATATAAAAATAAGCAACCACAAATGCAATGAGTACATTCATTTCGCTTAATTCAATACCTGCGCCAATGGTATCGCCTGTAATTCCACCAATTCTTTTGATAAATAGTGAACGCAAATAAAAAAGTAACAGTAAAAAGCTAATTAGTACGACTAAGCCATACCATTTGAATAGATAAAGCAATGATAATGTAATGACAAATACTATCCATGAAATAGCTTTGGGAAGAAAATCCGTCATTGAGCGTCCCAAACCTTTATCTCTGACATAGGTTGTGGTTAAAAACAAAAATAAGGCGACATTACGTCCAAGCATAGGAACCAGAATCAAAAATACATTCAAATGCTGTTCAATTAACACATAAAGCGCTGCAAATTTTAACAAGCACACTATGATGAGGCTGAGCACACCAATTGGACCAGATGCTGGGTCTTTCATAATCTTTAAGGTACGTTCTCGATCTCCAAAACCGCCTACCCATGCATCTGCGGTATCGGCAAGACCATCCAAATGTAGCCCACCAGTAAGCCAAATCCAGATGACCAAGACTATACTGGCTAACAGAATGGCGGGTAACTTGATCAGAGCAACAGATAATCCAAATAAAATCAACCCAATCAATAAACCAATTACAGGATAAAATAATAAGGATTGTGCATTTTGCCTTGCCGTGGGGATTTGCTTTAATTGCACAGGAACAATGGTGAGAAATTGCAGGGCAATCAAAAATGGCAACATTACTCCACCCTTTCAAAAGCTAATTGTGCTGGTTGATAAGACAACCTAAAGGAATGTAATTGCCCAGGTTCAGCAGACATTTTGAGCAGATCATCCAAACATTGTTGTTGTGCCAAACAACTTAATAGTTTAATCACACCGCCATGTGTGACTACCAATGCAGAATGATATTGATGTTGCCGCATATATTCGGCAATCTGCTGAAAACCATTGAAGACACGTTGATGAAACTCGACTAAAGATTCCCCGTTTGGCGCATGATATTGGGTTGGAAATTGCCAGAAATTTGCCAATAACTCAGGTAATCTTTCATAGATGGTTTGAGTTGAAATGCCCTCCCAATCACCGAAATACATTTCCTTGAGATATTCATTTATAAATAAGGGTCGCTGTAAATCATTTGATAATTTTTCGGCAAATAATCGGCAACGCTGTAAGGGTGAACTAACAACTACATCCCAATTCTTTTGATTAAGATGATGTTGAACGGTCGCCTGCATTTGTGACCAGCCCTGTTCTGTCAGTTCGTCATCTACCCAGCCACGCAAGGTATGACCTAAAGTTGTCTCACCATGACGCAACAAGTCCAGCCGTAACTTAGCCAACTTTATCACCTGAAACCACCGCTTCTGCAAAGGTTGCCATTTGATTATGCAACGCACAGGCAAGTTGAAGCATGGATAATGCTGCGCCTGCACCACTGCCTTCACCTAAACGCAGGTTTATGTTTAAAATTGCTTGGGCATTCAGTTCTTTTAAAATACGTTGATGACCATATTCAGCCGATTGATGACCAAATAACATCCATTCTCTGGCCTGTGGCTGAATACGAACCGCACATAAGGCAGCAACCGAGCTAATAAAACCATCAACAACGATTGGCAACCCCATTTGTGTGCAACGCAGATATGCTCCTGTCATGGCGGCAATTTCCAGTCCACCGACCGCTGCTAAAATTTTTAAAGGATTATTGGTCACATCATTTTTATGTAATTTCACTGTCTGATCAATAACTTGAATCTTGTGTTGTAATTGTTCATGATTAATCCCTGTGCCAACACCTGTAAGCTGTTGCGCTGATTCATCTAGCAGTAAACAGGCAAGTGCCGAAGCTGAACAGGTATTGCCTATACCCATCTCACCTGCAATAAAAATATCAGCCCCTTTCGATTTCGCTAGGTCTACGCTGTTTTTACCCAATTGTAATGCAGCCTGACACTCTTGTTCAGTCATTGCAGCCTGTTTGGCAAAGTTTGCTGTACCTGCACGAATACAGTGGCGTTCAACGCCTGCATACTCATAAGCATCACCAACAGTTCCACAATCAATCACCTGTAAATGAGCCTGATGATGCTTGGCAATCACACTGATCGCTGCGCCACCTGATGCAAAATTTTGCAGCATTTGGCGGGTTACAGTTTGCGGATACGCCGAAATATTTTCTTCTACCACGCCATGATCACCTGCAAAAATGCTAATCCACGGTTTATTGATTTTTGGAAAAACCGTACTCTGTAAACTTGCCAAGGTCATTGCAATCTGTTCTAAATCACCCAATGCACCTGTCGGTTTGGTCAGTTGTAATTGACGTTGCTCAGCCTGCAATTTTGCATCCAAATCAGGATGCTGAACTGGCGCTAAATACCAATGAGTTTGTTCAGCCATATTATTTTTCACCTTTTAAAATCATTGGAAATCCTGCCACACAAAACACCGCTTTATCCGCCAATTGGCCTAATGCCTGATGTAAACGCCCTGCCTCATCCACAAAACGTCGGCTGATTTCACCCATCGGCACAACACCAAGCCCTGTTTCATTACTCACTAAAATGATGTCTGATTTCAATTGGGGCAATACTTTCAGTAGTTTTTCGGTTTGTTGCTGTAATGCTGTATCTTCAGCCAATAATAAATTG
Source organism: Acinetobacter sp. CIP 102129 (assembly GCF_000368305.1). Lineage (NCBI taxonomy): Bacteria > Pseudomonadati > Pseudomonadota > Gammaproteobacteria > Moraxellales > Moraxellaceae > Acinetobacter > Acinetobacter sp. CIP 102129. The sequence goes on along the minus strand of NZ_KB849339.1, from coordinate 417,840 downwards.
GTCAGCCATAAGGTCAGGCAATCCACCAAAATGAGTTGATTTTCCTGATCAAGTTGCAGCAATTGATCTGCCAGAAAAATGGGTTCTTCACAGAGTTGCCAATGACTTGGACGTTGTTGCTGATGATGTTGAATGCGTTGCTGCATTTCTTCATCCAATGCCTGCGCCGTTGCAATATAGACAACTGATAATCCGCTTTCTTTGGCTGTTTGTTCAGCCAGACGGCTTTTACCTGAACGTGCGCCACCTAAAATCAGTTGTAACATATTTAACCTAATTGAATTTGATGATAAGGATAAAGTAATCCTTGTAAAATCTGGGCTTTATAATAGCCGAAAGTGAGTTGGTTCACCTGAATTTTCATGTTCTTTCGTGGCAGTTTTTGAATACGTTGCAGAACCAAATCACTGGCCCAAGTATCACTATAAAGCCCCAATGTGATATGCGGACAATAATCAACTGCTGCAATCTCTGTTGAACTTTGTGCAAGTTGTTTACGGATTTTGCCTAGGATGTTGTTCTGATCATGGATATGCAGGAATAATGCACTACTAAAGCTATCAATCTGGGTCATTTCCAGCTCAAAAGGTTCTAGCCGTAGTTGTTGAAGTAATTCAATTTGGTGATTTAAGGTCTTAATTTCAAAATCATCATCAAAATTGGGATGATGAGAAGTTAAGAAACCACAAACAAATAGTGTGATGTGATATTGGCGCTGATTCGATTCAATCAATAAATCTGAAAACTGTGCCCTGATCTTATTTAAATAGTGGATGAGTTCAGGTTGGCAAATCTCAATATACCACACCCCATAATCCGAACGCCCACGATGCCATTCAGGATAGTCTCGAATGTCGGTAGCGATCAGTTGACTGGATGCTTGTAATAACACAACATTTAGAATGACTTTAAAGTTGTGCTATTCAAACATAAATTGCCAAAAAACTTAAGGCTGAATATTGAATTTAGACATATTCAGCCGAAGTCATCCAGGCTTTTTGGACATTGGAATAAAGTGGAGTTTTTTGAAGTTGTTGCTGAATTCCCTCATATAACAAGTTAAGCAAGGCCTGTTTCTGGAAATCTAAAATGTCCAGTTTTGCAACATTTCCCTGTAGATGCTGCACAATTTCAATTTCATCCAATGCCAGTATGGTTAAGGCATAGACATAACCCCCAATTGCACCTGTTAATAGGTTCTGATAAGGAAGCTGTTGCTGAATATGATTCTCAATACTGCCCAAAACGCGCTCATTTACATTTAACTTGTATAAAGGATTTCTTGCGACACGTTCACAAGGGTCTTTATAAGCTGATCGACAAGAATTTAAAAAACTTTCCGCCATACGATCCAGCTCTTTCGACTGGTTTGGCACAATACTTCCCAAACCCAGCTTCACCTCATCAACCAATTTAGTCATAAAGTTTCTAAGTTCTGAATCGGCCAATGCAATACCGATGGTTTCATGTCCCGCCAGACTCGCCTGCCAAGCCAGCATGGCATGACAACCATTCCACAAACGGTTCTTGATGATCTGAATATCAGAAATATGATCAACCAAAATCATTTGGCGCATTTTGCTCAGCAACGGACTACGATTTTCCACATAAATCGGCATATCCACTTCGCTATTGAACAAAATTAAGTCCATATTTTGTAAAAACTGCCCCGCCTGAAATTGTCCGCGCATATCTTCCAGACACACCTTAAGTTGCTGTTCCTGTTTTTCAGACAACGCCGTTTCATCTGATAATTCTATGGTGTCCTGATTTAAATCATTCTGATATTGCTTAAATAAACGGTGCTTGATGTTTAACTGGCGATACAGTGCCTTATCCCTGAGCTTGGACACCATTCGATTAACCACAGTGTCACAGAAATAGTGTTCACTTAAAATATGCTCGGCAATATCCTCATCGGTGATTTCAAGCAGTGCCTCACGGAGACATTTCAGAATCAGGAACTTGGCCCCAACCTTGTTCAACACGATCAGGAATGTAATCGGCTCATCGTTCTGTGTGTCCTGTGACATAAAACGTGCCAGTAAACCTTTGGCAATGATTTTTGCTTCAGATGCAATCGCCTGTTCAGGTAGACACAGTGCAATCAAACTGGATTGCATATACATATCCAGCATCTGCTGTTCATTGTCAGCATTGATTACTGTTAGATTCTCAATCCGCTCATCGTAAGAACATTGGCCATAGCGGATGCTGTAGCTGGCAAAACTATTGACTGACTCAAGATATAAACGGTTTCGGGTCGATGCCAAAATTCGCTGTGGTCGGGTGAAACCATCCCAGTGAGATAAAATCTGGGCAATATAGCCACCGCCAATCGCGCCAAAACCATGAATCCCCACAGTCAACTGGTTCAGGCTTTGTGGAAATGGTTCCTGTAACTGTGGCATGCTCATTTCAGGAATATACTGATCCAAAGCATTCAGACAATCGTACATATCCTGGTAATAAAACTTTGCCTTGGAAAGCATCTGATCATTGGGCTCTTTAATATCTTTAAATAACAGCGTAATACCACCTGCGTCACAGGCTGAGCAAATTCCATTTTCGGAGTCTTCAAACATTAGGCATTGTTCAGGCTGTAAATTTAGCTTTTGTGCAGCCTGTATAAAAATTTCAGGATGTGGCTTGCCCCGTTCAACTTCATCACCACAGACCAGTAGGTCAAAAAATTTATAGACATTGGCGTTAATTAAATATTCTTCCGCAATTGCCCGACGGCTTGAAGTCGCTACAGCTATTCTTAAACCAGATTTTCTTAAGCGTTCCAGAACCTGCATCAGCCCTTTCTTGACTGGAACACCATTTTGACGAATCAATTCAAGTTCCAGCGTATCCGCACGTTGACGAATCTCTGGATAGGAAACGCTGTCTCCATAATATTTTTTTGCAAGTTGTTCAGCAGTTTTGGCGCTTAAGCCAAGGCACTGCATCAAATAATCATCTGAAAATTCCTGTCCAATGAGTTCCTGAGAAGCCTGTTTTAATGTCTGAAAGCGTAGTCGCTCTGTATCAAACATTGTTCCATCCATATCAAAAATTGCCCCCTGAACAGGATAATCATGAAAAATCAGCATTGTTACTCCTTTGTTTTGTTATACGTTTTATAGGGTAACCAAAAAATAGGTTTAAAATTCAAATAGTAAACAAATGAAATAAATCTGAACAAAAAACAATCAAATGTGTTTTAGTTTATATATAAATATCTATTTATTGGTCAGAATAGTTGCATCATTTGAAAAAATATGATTCTTTTTTAATCATTTTAGCATCAATGCGTATGCGTAAATATTTTTATTATAAATTTCATTGACTCTCTTATATTTCCATTTTCAGTAACGCCAACACGTAAATTTGCCTAAAATTCTACCATTCCATATATTTACTGATCCAAAACATCCGAAAAAGTTGCGCCAAGCAGTTTTGCCAAATCTTGCGGGTTCAGACCAATATCCAATCCCCTTTTTCCACCACTCACATAAATTTTGGTCAATGCTTGCGCCGTTGCATCAATCACCGTTTTTAGCCGTTTCTTCTGTCCCAATGGGCTGATTCCTCCCACCAGATAACCTGTCAAACGCTCCGCATCTTTTGGATTGGCCATCTGTAGTTTCTTGCATCCAACTGCTGTGGCAACTTTCTTTAAATTAAGTTGATGATTGACAGGCAGAATGGCAACGAAAAAGTTTTTTTCATCAGTGACCAGTAAGGTTTTAAACACTTCCTCTACCCGAAGATTCAGTTTTTCTGCCGCTTCCAGACCAAAGCTTTTAGCATTGCCATCATGTTCATACTCATGAATTGAAAACGGAATTTTATTCTTTTCTAATAACTTGCAGGCTGGTGTCATATTTTTCAGTTTAATTAAATCTGGGTTTAAAACGGGTATAAGTGTAGCAAATTTGGATAGATAATTAAATTTTACTTAGGCTATTTTGATATAAATCCACATCTTGATAATTGGACAATGAACCTCATATATTCATTCAAGGTGAAAATGAAAAAGGCTCAAGTCATTTATGAGTTACAAACATAATAATTTAATGGCAATGCGCCAGAATTATTGGGATGATGAATCCTCTACCATACAAGCTGAAAAGCAATTTCTGAGAGATACACTTATTGAAGAAGGTATTTTTAAGGATGCGACTTTAGAAGATACTAAGTATTTTTTCTTCACCCTCCCCAGTATTATTATTGTCAAAGCCCATGCCCTCGGTTTTCATCACAGCCATGTGAAGCGTATGCTTATTCAGCATATTCACACCAACAGAGCTGCTTTAATGCGGAAGTCATCACTAAAAATTCAGTTTAAGATTTAGCACAAATGTATATTGGAACCAGTCTAAAGATAAAAATTTTACTTAGGCTATTTTAATAATATTGATCTATTTCACAAATTTAGACTAATAATTCAAGCGATTGAACTATTTTAATACGTTCAAAAGCTGTAATATCCACTAAAATTTAACTCTCGGCTTTCCTCCCCTCCGATTTCAGCATAGGATTTTTCTTTCATGTCAGATCAGAACGATAAGCTTAAGAACCTAAAAACTTCATCGGTGGATCGCCGCTTATCTATTGCAAAAGCCTCTTTACTTGCTGGAACACGCTGGGCAACTGCAAGTGCGACTTCTATTTTCTCCAGTGAAGAAGAAAAAGAGAAGAAACGTAAAAAGGCCATGGCTGAACAGGCACAATATTTGGTTTCTGAAATTGGGAAACTAAAAGGTTCAATTGTCAAGATTGGGCAAATGATGGCTTTATACGGCGAACATTTTCTACCAGAAGAAATCACACAGGCGCTAAACACGCTAAACAACCAGACTGTTGCCTTGGCCTGGCCTGCAATCAAAGCTCATTTGCAAGAACAGTTGGGTTCAAAACTCGATGAATTGACCATTGATCATGAACCAATCGGAACGGCCTCACTGGCTCAGGTACACCGTGCCACACGTAAATCGGATGGTTTAGAGCTTGTCTTAAAGATTCAATATCCAGGTGTCGCTGAAGCAATTGATTCAGACATGAACCTTTTCAGGAACATGTTAAAACTCACCCGTATGGTGCCGCAAACACGCGAATTTGATCAGTGGTTTGATGAAGTCCGTGAAATGATGCATCGTGAAGTGGATTACGGGATTGAGGCAGCAACAACTCGCCGCTTTGCTGCACGTCTGAAAGATGACTCTCGTTATATCGTTCCTGAAATTGTCGATGAATTTTGCGCTAAAAAAGTGCTGTGCATGACCTTTGAGCGTGGTGTGCCTGTAAATAGCCCTGTCATGCTCTCCCTGCCACAGGAACGCCGCAACAAGCTTGGTGAAGCCTCTTTAGAGATTGCAGTACGTGAGCTGTTTGAATGGGGCGAAATGCAAACTGATCCAAACTTCGGTAATTACCTGGTTCGTTTGGGTAACGGCGATGATGTAAATGACAAAATCGTTCTCCTCGACTTTGGTGCAATTCGTCAGTTCGATGAGAATTTGCTCACTGTTGCACGTAACCTGATCCATGCTGGTTATAACCATAACAAAGATGAAATGGTTAAAGCGATGACAGGCTACGAGTTTTTTGATGCAATGCCTGAAAGTATCAAACCAGGTATGGCAGATGTGTTCCTGATCGCAACAGAAGCTTTTAGCTGTCCAGCCAATAATCCAGACATGCCAGCAGGTGTTATGGATGAGCAGGATCGTTATGACTGGAAGAAAAGCCAACTGCATAGCCGCGTCATGCAACAGGCAGCACAGTCTATGGCATCACGTTATTTCTCTGTTCCACCAAAAGAATTTATGTTCATTAGCCGTAAGTTTATTGGTGCATATACATTTATGACAGTGATTGAAGCAAAGACCAATGTGCGTAAAATGATTCGTGAGTTTGCGTAACGTACATTTATAAAAGTTATTTCGACCAATCTGATGTGTCAGATTGGTCAATTTTTTAACAGCTATTTTTTTTAATATTTTTAAAAACAAATAAAAAACAAAAAGATAATTCGTTTATCCCCCCTATATTACCCTTTATCTTTCTCAAATGAGCATGTCAAACAAGACATAGTTTTTTTAACAAGAGCATGTCAGCATAATTTTACAACCATCCTCTAGGATAAAATCATGTCGAATATGATGAATAAAGCTCAAGGCTTTGGGCTATCACTAATCACAAAAATCGCAGGAAGCGAAGTACTTGACCAACTCAAATTAAGAAAGTTTGTAGAGAAATCACTCTATCAAGGATCAAAAACAGGTTTTAAAGTACTGAATAAAACACAAAAAGCTTTTAAACCACAAGCCATTGATAAGCAACGCCTCCCAAATCAAGTTAATAAAAATTTGTTTGATCTCAGCCTGACTGAAGAACAGCAAATGACTGTCGATGCAATGTCTCAATTCGCTGAAGAAGTTTTATATGCTTTAGCGCATGAAGCTGACCATAATACACAGTTCCCAGAACAACTTTGGCAGCATTTAGTTGATTTAGGCTTAAACGACTACGCACTTCCTGAAGCATTGGGTGGTGTTGCAGCAGAACAGAATATTGTCAGTAATATCCTGATTGCTGAAAGTTTGGCAAAAGGTGATTTCAGTTTAACGGCTGGCTTACTCAGCACATTTAGCGTAATTAATGCCATTACACGCTGGGGGTCTACCCAAGTGCAATCCATGTACTTGCCTGTGTTTGCAGAAGATACCGATATTACCGCAACATTTGCTTTTCAGGAAGCAACCCCTGCATTTAACCCATTCCAGTTAAAAACCAAAGCCACAGAACAAAATGGGCAAATGACCATTACAGGTGAAAAGACGTTGGTAATTTTGGGTGATACAGCCGATGTATTCCTTGTCAGTGCCGAGTTCAACGGTCAACCTGATATTTTCGTGGTGCAATGTGATGAAAGCATTTCCATCAAAGCCAATCCTGCAATGGGTTTAAAAGCGGCAGAAACAGCAACGTTACAATTCAACCAGACCCCTGCCTTAGGTCTAGGCGATGCAGATTTTGACTACACCGCATTTGTTGACCTTGGCAATTTGATGTGGTGTGCAATGGCTATTGGTACTTGTGAAGCGATTAAGGCTTACTGTATCAAGTATGCCAATGAACGTACCGCCTTTGGTGAACCGATTTCACATCGTCAAAGTGTGGCATTCATGATTTCAGACATGGCGATTGAGATTGATGCCATGCGTATGCTGGTGCTCAATGCCGCAAGTCTGGCAGAAGCAGGCAAACCGTTCCATCGTGAAGCTTATCTGGCACGTTTACTCTGCGCTGAAAAATCCATGAAGATGGGTACAGACGGCGTTCAGATTCTAGGTGGGCATGGCTTTACCAAAGAACACCCTGTTGAACGCTGGTATCGTGACCTACGTGCAACCGCAATTTTACATTCTGGCTTACATGCTTAATTTTGGAGAATAATAATGAACTTACAAAATCCGAAAAAATTTAAAATGCTGGTTGATCAGGCGCATGAAACAGCATTGAATGTTTTACGTCCAATCTCACGCAAATATGATAAAGCTGAACATGCCTATCCAAAAGAACTCGATATGCTCGCTGCCCTATTGGATGGTATGAATGAAAGTGGTGAAGGTGTAGGCGCTGCCAATGCAAGTAAACGTGGTACAGCCAATCCTCATACCATCGTAAACGGTGGTAATATGTCGGCTGCACTCGGCATTATTGAAATGTGCTACGGTGATACGGGTTTATTGCTAAGTATGCCTCGTCAGGGTTTGGGCAATTCCGCGATTGCTGCAGTTGCCAATGACGAACAGCTTGAACGTTTCAAAGGCACCTGGGCTGCTATGGCCATTACTGAACCAGGATGTGGTTCAGACTCAGCTGCAATCCGTACTACTGCCACCAAAGATGGTGATGATTATATCCTGAATGGTGAGAAAATCTTTGTCACTTCGGGTGAACGTGCAGATTCCGTTGTAGTTTGGGCAAGCTTAGATAAAAAACTTGGTCGTGCTGCGATTAAATCTTTTGTAGTACCCAAAGGTACGGCTGGGATGAAAGTTGAACGTCTCGAACACAAGCTCGGGATTAAAGCCTCAGATACTGCGGTGATTAGCTTTACGGATTGCCGTGTGCCTGCCGCAAATTTATTGGGTAATCCAGAAATTGATGTTGCTAAAGGTTTTGCTGGTGTGATGGAAACCTTTGACAATACCCGCCCATTGGTTGCGGCTATGGCGGTTGGTTGTGCAAAGGCATCTTTAGAGCGTATCAAGGAAATTTTTAAAGATCAGCTTGATCCAGACTACAAAACACCATATTTACAAACCTCCAATTTAGCCGCACAGATTTACCGTATGGAAGCTGAATGGGAAGCTGCCCGTTTATTGGTACTTAAGGCAACATGGATGGCTGATAATAAAAAGCCAAATTCAAAAGAAGCTTCAATTGCCAAGGCCAAGGCTGGACGTGTTGGTAATGAAATCACGCTAAAATGCGTCGAGCTTGCTGCAAGTGTGGGCTATGGTGAGGATGAATTACTAGAAAAATGGGCACGTGACTCAAAAATCCTTGATATTTTTGAAGGTACACAACAGATTCAACAGCTCATTATTGCTCGTCGTGAATTGGGTAAATCTTCAAGCGAATTGAAATAGTCCAAATCTATAAAGGTATTCAGTTAGAAAAGGCTTTCGAGTCTTTTCTAATTATTCATGTTCACAAAAAGCGAAGACACACGTTAAAATCTAGTTTAATATTAGGTCTAATCGTAAATTAAACTAGATTTCCCATGTATATCCCCCGTCATTTACAAAATACGCTTACCAAACTCATGCGGCAATTCCCTGCTGTATTGATTACTGGTCCAAGACAAGTGGGGAAATCTACACTTTTGCAGCATACAGCACATGAGTATCATTATGTCAGTTTCGATGATCCCTTATTACTCGATCAAGCCAAGCAAGAACCTAATCTATTTTTACTCAATTATCCAAATAATGTGATTTTGGATGAAGTGCAATATGCCCCTGAATTATTCTCTCTATTAAAACTCGCAATCGATAAACAGAAACAGAATGGTATGTTTCTACTCTCTGGTTCACAAGCATTTGAACTGATGCATAACGTCAGTGAATCCTTGGCAGGACGGATTGCGATTTTAAAATTATCAGGTTTATCATTACGGGAAATTCAAAACATCCGATTTGATCAGCCTTTTATTCCAAGTTTAGACTATATCCAACAACGTGAACCTCATTTACAGCAAGTTGATGTATGGAAAACCATTCATCAAGGTTACTTGCCACGGCTGTATGAACAGGAAACAGATTGGGACATTTATTATGCATCTTACGTTTCCACCTACATTGAACGAGATGTACGTCAACTGACCCATATCAATAATATTACTGATTTCACACGGTTCATGGTTGCCATTGCTGCACGAAGTGGTGAGTTGCTTAACTATAGCAGTGTGGCTCAAGATGTCGGGATTTCAGTCGATACGGTAAAACGTTGGGTAACCATTTTACAAACCTCAGGGATTGTTTATTTACTACAGCCCTATAGCAATAATCATCTTAAACGTGCCATTAAGACTCCAAAAATCTATATGTTAGATACTGGGTTGATGGCATGGCTAACCAAGTGGTTAACCCCTGAAACCATTCAACAAGGGGCAAAAAATGGGCAATTTTTTGAAAGCTTTGTGATGAGCGAAATTATTAAATCTTTCTATAATCAAGGAAAAGAACCACCTATTTACTTTTACCGAGATACCAATCAAAAGGAAATTGATTTACTGATTGAATATGACCAAACCTTATATCCCATAGAAATCAAGATGACTGCCAATCCTAATAAACGTATGGCACAGGCATTTGATATTTTGCGTAATCATTTACCTCACAATGAACTCACCATTGCCCATGGCACAATCATTAATCAATATCCACAAAAGCTATGGCTTGCCGAAAACTTACTCGCTTTACCTTTTAACTTTATTTAAATCCAGTTTAATTTAAGATAACATCGTAAATTAAACTAAAAAAATCGAATCACTTAACGCATCGTCACAAACTCTTCCGCAGAAGTTGGATGAATGGCAACGGTATTATCAAAATCCTTCTTGGTTGCGCCCATTTTCAATGCGACTGCAAAGCCTTGTAATATTTCATCCATACCAAAACCAATTCCATGAATACCGACAATTTTTTCCTCTTCTCCCACACAAACCAGTTTCATTTTAGTAAGCTGTCTATGTTGTGTAACCGCACTAAACATTGCCGTAAATGTTGATTGATATAGTTTTACAGCTTGCCTGCCATATTTTTCAATCGCCTGTGCTTCAGTCATTCCCACTGTTCCAATCGGTGGATGGCTAAACACCACGGTCGGAATATTGTCATAATCCAAATATTCATCAAGTTTATGATTAAACAATCGCTCAGACAGTTTTCGGCCTGCCGCCACAGCCACAGGTGTTAATTCCATTTTGCCAGTAATATCACCCACTGCATAGATTCCTACCTGTGATGTATTCTGAAATTGATCAACTTGAATATAACCTCGTTCATCAAGCTGAACATTTGCCTTATCCAGATTCAAACTTGCAGTGTTCGGCTCTCGTCCTATTGCCCAGATTAAACAATCTACTGTATGACTTTCACCATTTTCCAAATGCAACATCACCGAACCATCAGCCTTCTTTGTCACCTTTTTAGGCGTAGCCTGCGTATGTACCTTGATACCATCCGTTTGCATCGCCTCAACTAAAGTTTCACTGATGAACTGCTCAAAACGACGTACAGGCAAATCCTTACGGATAAACAGCCCAACCTGAGAGCCTAAAGCATTCAATACGCCAGCCAACTCAACGGCAATATAACCAGAACCAACCACAGCGACTGTCTTAGGTAAGTCCGATAATTCAAAGAAACCATTCGAATCGATACCATATTCTGCCCCCTCTATCTTGGGTAACGATGGCTGCGTTCCAGTGGCAATCAGAATGTGATCTGCGGTTAATTGCTCATCATTCACCTCAATAGTATGTGAATCAATAAAAGTTGCAGTTCCATGAATGAGATCCACTTGATTATTACTTAGGCTATTTTGATAGGAGTGGTGAATTCGTTCTATATAAGCCTGTCGATTGCGGACTAACTTTTGCCAGTCAAATGAATCCAACCTGCTATCAAAACCATAGTCTGGGCCATATTTGTGAATGGTTTCCGCAACTTGGGCCGCGTACCACATCACCTTTTTAGGGACACAACCTGCATTGACACAGGTTCCGCCAATCTCACCCTTTTCAATTAAGGCACATGTCTTCCCATATATGGCGGCACGATTAACAGATGCTATCCCACCACTTCCACCACCAATCGCAATATAATCATAATGTCTTGTCATCATTGCCTCATAATATCAACTGCATGTGATTTATAGTTTTCTCTTCTATAGATGGCGAATTCAAACATAAGGTGAGACAGTTTTAAAAGCCTTATGATAATCAACAAACTGAGCAAATTTCCTAATGGTGTGAGCCAATCTAACGCTTTTCTAGGACGAGTATTCAGTGACATGGCAACTTGATTTAAATAATGCTGATCTGCCTGATTTAAATCAATCCCTTTAGGTAAATATTGCCTAATTAAACCATTCATATTTTCGCATGTGCCTTTTTGCCAGGGTGAATGTGGGTCACAGAAATATACATCTATGCCTAAATCTTCTTCGAGTGTTTTATGTTCTGCCATCTCACCTCCACGGTCATAGGTCAACGTTTTACGCAGTTCTGCAGGTAAATATTTCAGAGCTTCAGTTAAAGCCTTGCGCACTGATTCTGCCTTTGCATCAGGTAATGTTGCCAAGATACAGAGCCGTGTATTTCGTTCAATAAGGGTTGCTATCGAACTTTTATTGTCTTTACCTTTAATTAAATCAGCATTATTCTAGATAGACGTTAAGTAGATTCAACTTAAAATCTTGTTATAAAGCGAATCTATAAATCATCAAGCTTTTGTGTAATTCGAACGCGGCGATTTTTTAGGTGCTTGGCGAGGATATATAGAATTGCACTTAAAGCGGCAACCAAGAAGATCATCCCCCACAGAACCACATTTACGATTTGTGAAACACGCTCTGCCTGTTGCGCACGTAAATCCAGTGGTTGTGTCAAAGCGGTGATGCTTTTGCCATAAAGTTGCTGCTGCATGACCCATAACTGCTCAGGTTTAAAATCATATTCTTTAAACTGAACTGGGTTATTCTTCTCAGCGAAAATCAATTGATTCACATAGACATTGGCAGTTTTACGATCAACAGGCTGATGTAATAAAGCCACTTGTGCCAACACATAGGCTTTTTCAGTCGATGAAATGTTTGCCTGCTTTAGGTCCTGCGCAATCTGGCTTTCAACGATATTGTTCTCATAGCTCATCCATTGCTGATAAGCCTGCTTGGTTTCATCTTTCCAGTCGTATTGGATGTAACTCAGACCAGACCAAAGCAAGATAAACGAAATCACCCATGCCAGAATACGCTGTGTCCATGCTTGGAAACGTTGCTGAAAAAACTTAAATTTCTTCATCCAACTGACTAGTAAAAATGCCCCAATAAACGAAACCAAAATTTTTAGAAACAACCAACCAAACCATGATAATAAATTAAAAAAATAGTCGACTGGTTGTTTAAATGGCACCAATTCTTGAACATGATAAGGCAAATCCAGTGCCTGAACATGCACGGAAAGATCAAAGAAACGATAGATAAACTCTTTTTGCAAAAACAGGGATGCAATGATGACAACCCCGAATGTGCTGGTCAGAAAAAACCAGATCATCAGGTGACGTTGGCGTTTCTTTAAAATATCTAAACGCTGATCAATCGGCTGTACACTCAAATCGTCTATGGGTGACAATGATCTTTCCTCTTAAAATTACTCATTCAGTTTTTTCGGGGGATTCTGCCCGCTATTTTCAAGAACCAAATGATTCAAACTATCCTGTAATGCACGCAAACGTGTGGTTGCTTCAGCACGTTTCTGCATCCCTTCTTTCTGGATTTGAATCACGTCGTTTACTGTTTTAATGAGGGTATTTTGTACATGTTCAAGGGTTTCCACATCAATCACTGAACGTTGATTCGCTTTAGCGGTATCGACTGAGTTCTGATGCAATAGTTCAGCATTACGGCGCAGTAATTCATTGGTAGTATCATCAATGGCCTTTGCCAGTTGTACACTATTCTTCTGCTCCTGCAATGAAATTGCCAAACTAATCTGGTTTTTCCATGCAGGCAAGGTAATGTTTTTAATCGCATAGAACTTATCCACCAACATTAGGTTATTTGACTGGATAATCCGAATCATCGGCAAAGTTTGCATCGCAGATTGCTGTAGAACCTGTAAATCACTGACTCTTTTCTCAAGGTTATTGGCCAGGTGATTCAGGTCATAAATCTGCTGTGTGGTTTGCTGATCCTGTTCTTGCGTACTTAAGCTTGAAATTTGTTGCTGGATGTCCTGCTGTTTCAACTGCCCCGCAGCAATATAAACACCAAGTTGTTTATATTCATCCTGAACAGCATCAAACATCTTGTCGAGTGTTCCCACCCGTGCCTTAAGACCTGATTGCGAGCTTTCAATCTCTTTCACCAACACATCAATCTGTTCTTTGGTGGTATTAAAATGCTGGTCAAAACTTTGCTTGGCATTCTTAAACCTGCTCAACAAACCACCAAAAAAGCCTGAGCTTTTTGACTTGTTTAAAATACTGGAAGTATTGAGTTGCTGCGCGACCTGAACCACTTCATTGAGCTTTTGGCCTGTTGTATCAAGGTCTTTGTTTTGAACCAAACCCAACAACTCATCTGTATAGGTTGATGTTTTATTGGCAATGTTTTTACCGTATTCGGCCACCACAGTGGTACTGATGTCTGCAAGTTCCTTATGCGCATCCATAACCTCGGCAAAGTCCTGTGGCTGCAAGCCTAACTCTTTTAGGTTAAGTTGTTCAAAACGCTGCTCCTGCCTCATTGCAAGTTCGCTGGATGATTTTATAAGTTCTGAATCTGACATGATATTCCCCTCTTATTTCTGTAATGATTTTTTCAGATTTTGGATTAAATCTTCTCGGCTTTTGTCCAACTGCTCAATGGTCTTTGATGAGTTGGACTCACGACTTTGCTCTAGATAATAACGCCACGCTGGAATCAACACCTGCTGCGCCTCTTTAAAACGGTCTAAAAGGCTAAAAGATAATTGCTGTGACAATTGCATCTGTTTCATTGCAATGTCATTGCTGGTCTGTAAAGTTTGTAATGTATTGATCTTTTTAGATAGACGCTCAACGAAATGATCAAGTACCTGCTGTTTACTAAACTGGGGATATTCTTTTAAAAACTCATCAGCAGCATATATATACGCCGCCATCTGTTCCCTTAAACCCAGAGCCTGCTGCAAACGTGACTGCGATTTCTGAATCTCAACCTGTAGCTTTTGGCTTAAGTGGTTTGCCTCACTGATTAAACGATCCAGATCTTTGACATATTTGACCTGTCCAGCATCATATTCAACGTCAATCCCCAGCCATTTTTGCAGTGCATTAAATTTTCGCCCGCCCACATAATTTTTTGAGCGTGACAGTTGCTGAACAATCTGGGTAATCACTTCACTGAGCTGCTGGTTTAACTTCGGATCGACACCATTCAACAGGACACTTTGCGCCTGCACCAAATGATCTGCATAATGATTTAAACGATGGGGATCAGTGATTAAAGGCAATAAATCATTACGTTTAATCGCCAGAATATGTTCTTGATTCAGTTCAAGTTGTGATAAAGGGGTTAAGTCGAGCGGTATAGTCATAGAAGTAAAAAATAGTAAGAACAAATAAATTTGATCGCTATTAGTTGTAGCATGTTCTTACTATTTCGCATACTTAAATGTTGTTATGATTTTTAAGCATTTCATTTTATCATTTTTAAAAACTTATGATTTTTGCGGAAGCGCATAGGTCCCAATCACATGCGCCACTGGTTCCTCATTACCTACAGAATATAACCATACTTCCCCTGTCACCAAGGTTCTGCCAACTTTAATCAACTTACAGACTGCCCTGATATCCCGTGTTCCATCTGGCTTGCGAAAGAAATTGATATTCATGTTGGTAGTGACCGCCATTTTAACCAATCCCAAATGTCCAATAATTGCCACATACAGGACAAAGTCTGCCACCAGCATCAGGGTTGGCCCAGACACAGTCTGACCAGGACGCAGGTCATCCTGATCCACCCGATACAACAATTGCGCACCTTTAGGGGTAATCTCTTCAATCGTGTTCTTTCTAAGTGCCTGTGAAAATTCCTGAGCCAGAAACTCAATGATTTCCTGTTTATTCGCTGCCATATCTCTCAAAACCTATAATGCTACAACCTATCATCCATTTCAGTTTATACTCAAGGAACAGAAAGCAACCTACTTCTCCTGAACAAAAACAAGGATCATCAATTTTTAATCTGCTTTTGCTGAAAGCTCATTCAACACTTGCCAATAAGTGGGTGGTTCAGCAACATGACCACGCTCACGTAACATCTGGTGCATTCTTGGCAACTTAAAATAAGGCACTGCCGCCATCAAATGGTGCTCTTTATGATAGTTGACATGAATCGGCGCAACTAAAGCCCTTGCGATATAACCTGCTTTAGTCGTGCGAGTATTGGTCAAGGCACTATTGCTGGTTTCCATTCCTGCATGTTCCGCCATGGAACGAACACGTAGCAACAGTGGAAACGGCGTTACATAGGCCAACACCCAAAGCGCATAGAGTTTGGGATGTCCTGCTGCCCAAAGTGCCGAAAATAAAGCGGTATTGGTGGCAATGGCCCCACCGCTATTTTTTAGAAATGCCTTTGGATAATCAGACCAGTGCCGTCCTGTTTGATCGATCCAACGACGGTCATTGGAAACCGTCCACTCCATTTTTTCAATGTCCATCAACACACGCCCAATCGCGAATTTAAAACCAGTCACGCCCGATAAATCACGCATGAATTTACGCATTACTGATTTTTTAGAGGTCGGAAAACCTGTAACAAGTGATAAATCTGGATCATCTACCGTTGATGTTTTACTGTGATGGCGGAGATGATGCTTACGGTATTTATGCAGGTCATTCCAGACTGGACGGGCACATAACCAGTCGGTTAAGGTATCGTTGAGCCATTTGGTTTTAAACAGACTTTGATGTGAAGCATCATGCGTAAGGATAGCCAGCGCCAATTGACGGCCAGCCAGAATAACCAAGGCTACAATACATATGAGCAACCTGCCCCAGTTTGGCAAATATTCCCAAAAGCCAGCAACAGTGGCAAAGGTTCCACCAATCACCACCCAGGTTGATAAAACAGCCCAGCTACCATGCAGATCCGATTTGGCAGTCAATTCCGTGATTTCTTCCCGTGTGAACAAATCACTAATAGCCGTACGTGTGTTCATATCCTATCCTGCAATTTTTGTATTTTTATAAAACCACATAACTATTCACTTTATTCTAAATTAAGTAATATTTCTGTCAATAAATTAAAATTAAATTTTTAGTAATATTTGTAATTGGTATTTACACGACACTCAGTTCTTGACATCCTCCCCGACCTAAAGGACGGGGATTCCTCCTGCGAGACGCTCATGTCCGAGCGCAAGAATATTCAGTGCGGAATTTACATCCCGATCATGGAGCGTACCGCACTCCATGCACTGCCATTCTCTTATTCCAAGA
>NZ_KB849339.1:267614-400341 GCF_000368305.1 Acinetobacter sp. CIP 102129 | reverse complement strand
CAGCCCAATGAACGCCTAGCTGATTTTTTATTGCTGACTCGCCATTTCAGTTTTGCTTTTTTGAATTGCTTGCGTCTTGTCACTAATTCTTCTGTGACCGCCTGAATCGTTTGGCTATGCAAATTACATTCTTTCGATGTGCCTTTTGTGTATTTAGCAATATCGTATGCTGAAAAGAATTGTTGTTTGCGTTGTAGATGCTTGAAACACAAATCATTGACATAATTCCAAACAAAGTTTACCTCCAACGCTAGTTGGTCTAGCATCTTGCAATGTTTGTCTTTTATGCGTAATTTGAGTGTCTTCATACAATTATTTTAACCGTATTTTTCTTAATAGTGATTATAGCAAAAGTATTTAAAACGACATTTCATGTCGTATGGCTTACGCCAGTCGCTTATATCCTCGGGCTAAACCCCGAGGTTTTACGCTCCAATGGATAAAACTTGCGCCACAGTTCCAAACCTGTCTGATCCAGTTGTTGCACACTCAGGGCGAATTGTTCCCTAAGCTGCACATCAACAAAATCCTCAGGTAATAAAGGATCGTTCATGAGCAGAGAAATTGTCTGGCGACCTAATAATAACGATTCCCGCGCAGCATCCTCCAATGAGATTCGGTCAACCGTAGCCAACCATTTCTGAATCATTTGGCTATATTTCTCATAGTTCTGGTTGAGTGTTTGTGTTGACCACAAGCTGGGAATGATTGCCAAAGTCGTTTCATCAAAATGACTAATCTGGCAAATCTTGGCGGTCATTTCCAAACCTGAAGCTTTCAACTCGGAAAAAAGATGATCAAATGTAATCGCCAAATTGTCGGGACGAATATAAATCCCCTGTTCCAACTCCTTAAAGCCAAAGCGTTTTAATGCCCGTTCACGACGGTTCAGTGCAGTACGGTCAACTCGCCCCAGTTCACCTGTAAAAACCGCAAGATATTGATGCGTCCATTTCTTGGTCTGCTTAATCCCGTTCTTACGGTTCAGCATCACATTGGCCCATTCATGCGACTGGACCGTGAACTGATAGATACCGCGCTCAATCGCCTCGATCACGCCATCACCCGATAGACGGGTTACGGCAACACGGATACTGTTTTCACTAATCTCAAAAAGCTTGGCAGCAATAATAATTTGTTTAATTGAGATCTCTCGACCTTGTAGCCCTAAAAGTAGATCAATAATCAAGTCTCGGGCGTTCATTTTAGCTATTGTCATCTTATGCTAGAACCAGTTTTAAGATATGAAATATTGGAAAAATAAAGAATGGAAATTTTACCCGAATCCGCCTCTTTTAACATCTCTGTAAAAGAGACGGGTTTCAATTTTAAAGGAAAATGAATAATAAAATCACGCCAAGCACGATACGGTACCAAGCAAATACACGTAAGGTATGACGCTCAACAAATTTCACCAAGGCACTCACCACCAGTAATGCAGCAATAAAGGCAGCAACAAATCCCACCGCAATATTCAGCATATTGTCCTGTGTCAGTACATCGGCATTACGAATAAGGTCAAAGGTTGCCGCACCCAGCATGGTTGGCATGGCTAGAAAGAAAGAAAACTCCGTCGCAGCTTTACGTGATAGGCCTGAAAACATTCCTCCCACAATAGTGGCACCTGAACGTGATGTTCCTGGAATCATCGCCACACACTGCGCGCACCCCACAAGAAAAGCCTGTTTATAGGTGATCCTGGTTGCCTCTGTGGTCTTATGCTCAAACTTGATTGACTCCACCCAGAAAATGATGAGGCCACCGACAATCAAGGCAACTGCCACCACAAGTGGACTAAATAGGACGCTTTTAATAAAATCGACCGCAAAAATACCAATCACGACAGCAGGAAAAAATGCAATCAGAACACTAAAAGCAAAGTGTCGTGCTTCTGAATCACCACTAAAAAAACCTTTTAGTAGATCAATAATTTTTTGGCGGTATAACCAGCAGACTGCCAGAATTGCCCCAAGTTGGATCACGACTTCAAAGACACGGCCATCGTCTGAATGGAAGTCAATCATATGACCAAATAAAATCAGGTGCCCTGTACTTGAAATGGGCAAGAACTCTGTCAGCCCCTCAATAAACCCTAAAAACAACGCCTTTAAAATTTCAATGTGTTCCATAACTTACTCGAAAGCCCCATCTAAAATTCAATAAAAAAATTAACGGCAAGCTTACCCTGAAATAGGTATTTTTTATGTGATTGTCACGTAACGTTTTTAAAAATATGGGGGCTTTTGAAATTCTAGCCTAACATGCTGTTAGATATAAAAATTTGGGAAGTTATCTTAAATAATCATCAAGCTATTTTTCTTCTGCATTTGCTCAACCACCTCACGGGTATCAAAGCCCAAACGCCAATACAGTAGCTCTAAAACATCCAGTTCATCTTGAGTAATGATTCGGTCACTCCATAGGCAGCGTTCTGCAATTGCTAAAATATTGAGGCGATCACGCAATAACAAACCTGAAACATCATTCAGGATTTCAGCCAGATCCAGTGGTTCATCCGAAATATCAGCATAGGTTTGCAACTCTTCCTGCGTAAGAAGCTCCTGCAAAATCCGTTCACGGACCTCAAGCTGATTTGGACTGTTAATTTGCTGTACATGCAGCAATGCATCAATCAAATGCACAATTTGCGATTTCAGATCCTCAAACGCTGTGGGCAAATGTGCTGGCATCAGGTTCAACTCATATTTTACCCGCTCCAGCAATAGTGCATCCAGTAAGCCAACCTCACCATCCGCCTGAATAATACAGGCCAGTTTGGTGAGAAACTGACGTGCAATACTGGTGGGCATATGACCAATGTTCTTGCAGGCATCATGGAAAATCTGCACATGAATCCGCCCATCCAGATTTAACAATGCATCCACAATCGCATGACTCACCGCCGCATCCTGTGGAATAAACTCACGGTACTGGCGGATCATCAAAATCGCCACCATCACTTCTCTTGAACCCGTCGCGGTCTGCATGGCACGCTGAATCAGTTCTGGGCGTTTTTTATTTTTCCGCATCTCAGGATTGAGTGGCTTGATCGCATCATTCAAGGCAAAGCTAATCGGTGACAATCGCAACAATGGCAATGGCTGAGGCGAACTCCATGGCACCGACATATCAGTTATTTCCTCTTCAAGGGAACGAAACAAACTGAATAGCGGGCGATTGCGTAACTTTCTCAGGTTTTCCAGTTGCAAATCCTGTAACAGGGTTGGATTCAGCTCATAAATACGATCTTTAATACCTGGATGAATATTCAGCCAGCTTTGCGGACTCAGTGAGTTGGCAAAGCACATATGCGAAATTGACTCAGAATATGCGCTGTGAATTTGGGAACCTGAATGATGCACATAAATACGTAGAAGTGTTTGAATATTGGCGTTGTTATTCATCAAACGCATGGTTTTCAGGTCATTGCGAAAGGTTCGGCCACTTAAGGTGAGATACTTGATTAAGCGGGTGATCAGGATACCCAAGCTTCCAATCAGCCAAATCACCCCGCCAATCGCCACAAAAATGGTCTCAAATTTATTACGGTATGAGGTTGCATAGGGATTGTAACCTGCCTGTGCGAGCTTGCTTCCCCATTGGCTAAATGTGGTCAAACCACTATATAGAATTTTAAGTTTGGTATTCTCAACTGCTTCACCTGATAGAATCTGGTTAAACTCATAACTCAACAAACCATAAAGCTCAAGTTCATCCAGATTCTGTAATGCCCCCCAGGTCAAGATAATCACGATATCCTGCGACCTGAAACCAGCGGTTAATGCATTTACCCCCACCTCATCAGGCAATACATACACTGCGGGGGTCTCAATCGCAAAGCTGCGTGCAACCTGTTCCACCACTTTTAAAGCAGTACTTTCTTCAGGCGTACTTTCATCAAACACCAGGCGGCGTGCTTTTAGTTGTTTTGCCAGGGAATGTCCGCCCTCACGCAGTACATACAGTTCAGTACTGACAGACCAAATCAGGATAAAGAATAATAGGCAGATAAAATAAGGACTTAAAACATGCCACCAAACTGGCTGGGTATAGTCAAATAAATGTACCACCAAACCCAAAATTAAATTGAGAATAAAGAGAGTCAATGCCATGGCAAGCAGACAAAAGCTGACTGACCATGCAATATTCTTATTTTCAATTAAATAATGGCTCATTTCTTTCAATGTAAATTTTCCTTATTACATTGTTTCTGTCAGAGGCTCCAGCGCCTCCAGTATCATAAAATAAAAAAGCGGGAAATTCCCGCTTTTCTAGAGATTAAAATGCCTACTCTTCCTTAATCCCTGTTAAGTCCACTGAAGCGGCATCAATATTTACATCAATATAGCCATCGGCTTTCTTTTTTGCTGTGTCATTACGTTTTTGCTCAAGTTCAGCAAGGTATTCCTTGTCAATACCACCCGCCACATAAACACCATCAAAAACAGAGCAGTCAAACTCTCTTAAATCAGGCACCTTGCTGGTACGAACTGCATTTTTCAAATCTTCCAGGTCCTGAAATATCAAACGGTCTGCACCAATAATTTCGCGGATTTCCTCAACGGTACGCTCAGATGCAATCAGTTCAGACTTTGCTGGCATATCAATGCCATACACATTTGGATATTTTACCATCGGTGCGGCGGAGGCAAAGAATACTTTTTTTGCCCCTGAATCACGCGCCATCTGAATGATTTCATTACAGGTTGTACCGCGTACAATCGAATCATCCACCAATAGAACGTTTTTGTCCTTGAACTCAAGTTCCACAGGATTCAGTTTCTGACGAACTGATTTTTTACGCTGATGTTGACCAGGCATAATAAAGGTACGTCCGATATAACGGTTTTTCATAAACCCTTCACGGAACTTCACACCCAGAATATTCGCCAACTCCAAGGCAGAGGTACGGCTAGTATCAGGAATTGGAATCACCACATCAATATCGTGTTGCTCACCCCATTCTTTCAGGATTTTATGGGCTAATTTTTCACCCATTTTCAAGCGCGCTTTATATACCGAGATTCCATCAATTGTGGCATCTGGACGGGCAAAATAAACATATTCAAAAATACACGGGCGGTATTCAGGATCCACTGCGCACTGTTTTGAAAATAACTGGCCTTTGCTGTCAATGAAAATCGCTTCACCTGGCGCAATATCACGCTCAATCTTAAAGCCAAGCGCGGTAATCGCAACTGATTCAGAGGCAATAATATATTCAGTGCCCTGTTCCGTTTCGCGTGAACCATAAATCAATGGACGAATTCCATTTGGATCGCGGAAACCCACCAGACCATGACCTGTAATCATTGCCACAACCCCATAAGCACCCTTACAGCGTTCATGTACACGGGAAACAGTATGGAAAATATTTGCTGGTGTCGGGTTTAATGTGCCAATTTTCTGTAATTCATGTGCAAACACATTCAACAGAACTTCCGAATCGGAGTCGGTATTCATGTGACGCAAATCTGTCTTAAACAGATCTTCATGAATTTCTTCGGCGTTGGTCAGGTTACCATTGTGTGCAAGGGTAATACCGTATGGAGAGTTCACATAAAATGGCTGTGCCTCCGCACTGCTGGATGAACCCGCGGTTGGGTAACGAACATGCCCAATCCCGTAGTTACCCAGCAATGCACGCATATGGCGGGTATGGAACACATCACGCACCATGCCATTATCCTTGCGGAGAAATAAACGCCCTTGATGACAAGTGACGATTCCCGCTGCATCCTGTCCCCGATGTTGCAACATCGTCAAAGCATCAAATAACATTTGGTTCACTGGCGATTTACCGGCTATCCCAACAACTCCACACATAGCAACCTCGCGACAAGCTAGGAACGGGGTTTAACCCCAATTAATAAAAAGGATTTTTCGTCGAATGATCAGAACGCTGATCGACCGCAGCACGTTCTGACTCGTCCATTTCGGTTGAAGGGCGCTGTAACAAGGCACCTTCAGATGTCATTTGATGTAAAGCTTGATTTGCAGCATCTTTAGAGATTTCTGTTGCTAAAGGTGCATAGGGTAATAGGATTTGTACAAATTTGGACTGTTTCCAGTGTGGTGAGCTTTCCACCCACGGACCAACGCCCTGCATGGTGACCAAAACAATCAGCAGGCCTTTTAGGGAACCAAATGCCCCACCTGCTAAACGATTTAATGGGCCCAGTTTCAAGCTTTTCAAGAGGCCATTCAGCAATGCAGAAACAATCCAGGTACACACCACAATGATCAGTACGATAAAAGCGAAAGCTGCAATTTTTTGCACGACAGGGTCTTGGCTTAGGCTGCTCATTGCAGGCGCCAATATAACGGCGTATTTGGCCCCCACGATCAATGCGAATATCCATCCGACCAAGTTCGCAAAGGCTTTGATAAATCCTTGACGCAAACCGTTCAGCCCTCCAATGAGCAAGATGATCAGAATAATGATATCAAGCGTGTTCATTTCACCCTGTCATCGCATTAATACAGTCTTTAACCAATGTTGGGCCAGCATAAATCAGCCCACTATAAACCTGAACCAGGCTCGCGCCTGCCTGTTGCTTTGCCACAGCCTGCTCACCCGATAGAATGCCACCCACCCCAATCAGTGGAATCTGGCCATCCAGCACTTCGGCAAACTGGCTTAAACATTCGGTACTTTTCTCAAATACTGGCGCACCCGACAAACCGCCCGCCTCATTGCCATTCGGCAGGTTTTCCACACCATCACGACCAAGTGTGGTGTTGGTGACAATCAGGCCATCAAGCTTGAACTTCAGTAATTGCACTGCAATAAAATTAATGTCTTCAGGTGTTAAATCTGGCGCAACCTTAAGTACCAAAGGAACATAATGCTGATATTGTTGCGCAAGTTCCAGTTGGCGACCTTTCAAGGTTTGTAGCAACTCTGTAAGTGCATCGCCACTTTGTAAACTGCGCAAATTTTTGGTGTTTGGAGATGAAATATTGACCGTGATATAGGATGCGTAATTATAAACTTTTTCTAAACAAATCAAATAATCTGAAACAGCATCTTCAACAGGCGTATCGGCATTTTTACCAATGTTGATGCCTAGCACACCCTTGAATTTTGAAGCTTTTACATTTTCAATCAGTTGCTCCACCCCGTCATTATTAAAGCCCATGCGGTTAATAATCGCCTTTGCTTCAGGAATACGGAATAAACGGGGTTGGGGATTACCTGCCTGTGGGCGTGGGGTAATGGTACCAATCTCAATAAAGCCAAAACCCAAGGCAGCCAATGCATCAATGTGGTCACCATTTTTATCCAGACCAGCGGCAAGACCAACGGGGTTTGGAAATTCAATGCCCATACATTTTACGGGTTTAGCAGCAACTTTCTGGTGCATAAAGCCAAGTTTATGCGCTTTATCAAGCATGGAGAGTGTGAGTTCATGTGCACGCTCTGGTGCCAAAGTAAACAACAAAGGGCGGGCCAATGAATATAACATACCAATCACAGTCTACTGATTTTTCAAGTAAGCGTATTATAGGCATAGGCTCCACAAAACGCCATGCTTGGCAGAGAGTTATTTTATAATGCCTTATTTTTAATGCTTTATGTTTAGACAGTTTTAGGACTTAGGCATTGACGGATTCAAAAAAGTATTAAAATACTTCTCTGTACACGACAAATTTCACAGAACCCTTATCCTATCAGGCTTCTGCTTTCTTAAAATTGCCAGAATTTCCTTAAACTCTGCTTTTTTCCCAAAACCAATTAAACGCTGAATCGCCATTTGAACATAGTATAGAGCCTTTCTTATTTTGAAGTACGATAAACAACTCGTAACTTTTAACAGCTATCCAAAGGCTACCAATTTCATCCAGTTACAATTGATTTAATCAGAATTTTAATGTGGGTTACAATGTGGGACAAAAGCACAGACAAAAAATAAGCCCTTGTAAAAACAAGGGCTTATTTAGATATCTGGCGGAAGCGGTGAGATTCGAACTCACGGAGGACTCACACCCTCGTCGGTTTTCAAGACCGGTGCATTAAACCGCTCTGCCACGCTTCCATGTGCCTAAGAATACAAAGCTTGTTTCCTTTATTCAAGAAAAATTTAACTGCAATGTATTCAAATGCATATTGTTTCATCAATTGTTAAAGTTTAGCCGCCAGTTCAGCACCTTCACGAATCGCACGCTTGGCATCCAGCTCACCTGCTAACTTAGCACCACCAATCACATGATATTTTGCCAGTGTGGTTTCATTTTCACGTGGTACTAAATCTTTTACAGACTCCTGGCCTGCACATACGACAATGGTATCCACACGCAATAACTGGTCATGACCATTATGCTCAACCCATAGGCCTTCGTCAGTTACAGCCTTGTACTGTACGCCACGCAACATACGCACACCATGCTTTTTCAATTGTGCACGATGCACCCAGCCCGAGGTTTTACCCAAGCCAATACCCAACGGCGTTGTTTTACGTTGCAATAAATAAATCTGACGTACTGGCATTTCAACTTCTGGACGTTGCGTACCACCTTCAGAAATATAGTTAGGGTTTGGATCAACGCCCCATTCGCGTTGCCATTCTGCCAATGGTTGTGGCTGTGGTTGATGTGGTGGTTTTAGCAAAAACTCTGACACATCAAAGCCAATACCACCCGCCCCAATCACAGCAACCTTATATCCAACCTTAGCGCCTTTTAGCACTTCTGCATAAGACAAGACTTGTGGTGCATCACTACCCTGAATTTTTAGGGTACGTGGCACCACACCTGTTGCAATCACAACTTCATCAAAACCCTCACGTTCCAACTGTTCACGATTGACCTTGGTATTTAAGCGAACATCCACACCTGTCTGCTTTAATTGGACTTTAAAATAACGGATAGTTTCATGGAACTCTTCTTTTCCAGGAACAACTTTCGCTAAATTAAACTGACCACCCACATCATTATTTGCTTCGAATAATGTCACAGCATGCCCACGACTTGCCGCCACTGTTGCAGCCGACATCCCTGCAACACCGCCACCCACAACCGCAACACGTTTTGGTTTCTTGGTTTTGATATAAACCAGTTCCGTTTCAAAACATGCCTGTGGGTTAACCAAACAGCTAACACGCTCATTTTTAAAGGCATGGTCCAAACACGCCTGATTACATGCGATACAGGTATTAATTTCATCAACACGGTTGGTTGCAGTTTTATTAACCCAGTATGGATCAGCAAGGAATGGTCGTGCCATTTGCACCATATCGGCCTGTCCTGAAGCTACAATCTCTTCAGCAACATCTGGCATATTGATACGGTTTGATGCAATCACTGGTACTGAAACATGCTGTTTAACCTCAGCGGTATAATCCACGAATGCAGCTCGTGGGACTGATGTTACAATGGTCGGAATACGCGCCTCATGCCAGCCAATTCCTGTATTTAGAAGTGTGATTCCCGCTTTTTCCAATGCTTTAGCAATAATGATCACTTCCTGCATAGTGTTGCCATCATGCACTAAATCAAGCATGGACAGGCGGAAACAAATAATGAATTTTTCACCGACTTTGGCACGAATCGCCTTGACGATTTCCACGGGAAAACGCATACGGTTTTCAATATCGCCACCCCAACGGTCTGTGCGCTTATTGACATGGTTGCTTAGAAACTGATTGATCAAATAACCCTCAGAGCCCATGATTTCCACGCCATCATAGCCTGCCTTTTTTGCCAGGCTTGCACAACGGGCATAATCTTCTATGGTGGCCAAAATCTGGCTATCCGACATTTGACGTGGTTTAAAAGGATTAATTGGTGCCTGAATTGGCGAAGAAGAAACCGAAAATGGATGATAACCATAACGACCTGAATGCAGGATTTGCATCAGGATTTTTGCTCCATGCTTATGCACAGCATGTGTGACCAGACGGTGATGAGGAATATCTGCCAGAGTGTTCATGGTACCGCCCGCAGGTAATAACCAGCCTTGACGGTTGGGTGAAATCCCACCCGTGATGATTAAGCCGACGCCACCTTTGGCACGTTCACCAAAATAAGCAGCAAGTTTAGGATAATTAAAAAAACGATCCTCCAAGCCTGAATGCATCGACCCCATGACCACACGGTTTTTAATGGTCGTAAATCCGAGATGTAATGGCTTTAAAATATTTGCATAGCTAGTCATGATATTCCTTCTATATTTTTGGCTTTGCAACTTGTTGCATAATACTCTAACTGAATTTTTATGCGTGTTTATGACTTTTTTTTGAGAAAGTGCTGACACTAAAGTCAAAACACTTGTAACAATCATGTTTTCCATCTTAAAAAACTAAAAAACTTAACCCATTAGAGCATAAATTTTCTGGATAGTTTTTCTTTGAAGAAAACAAGCTTAATGAAAAGTGTTACAATGCTACCGATTTTTGATTCTCCAAGACTACCTGTTCGGGGTCTTTACTCATAAAAGTTAGGACAAGCAATGACTGATAATGCAACTATCTTGCAGCACGTACCTGTAGGCAAAAAAGTTGGGATTGCCTTTTCTGGTGGTCTCGATACTTCAGCAGCTTTATTGTGGATGAAGCAGAAAGGTGCACAACCTTATGCCTATACAGCGAATCTGGGTCAACCTGATGAGGATGACTATGATGCTATTCCAAAGAAAGCTGAACAATACGGCGCAGTCAAAGCTCGATTAATCGATTGTCGTTTACAACTTGCGCTTGAGGGTATTGCTGCAATTCAGTGTGGCGCTTTCCACATTAGCACTGGTGGCGTTCCTTATTTCAACACCACACCACTAGGCCGTGCAGTAACAGGTACAATGCTTGTAACAGCGATGAAAGAAGATGACGTCAACATTTGGGGCGACGGTTCAACTTATAAAGGCAACGATATTGAACGTTTCTATCGTTATGGTTTATTGACCAACCCTGCGCTTAAAATCTATAAGCCTTGGTTAGACCAAACCTTTATTGATGAATTGGGTGGCCGTGCCGAAATGTCGCAGTTCCTGATCGACAATGGTTTTGACTACAAAATGTCAAAGGAAAAAGCCTACTCGACTGACTCAAATATGTTGGGCGCAACGCATGAGGCTAAAGATCTGGAATACCTCAATGCAGGTATTAAAATCGTTGAGCCAATCATGGGCGTTGCATTCTGGAAAGAAGATGTAAAAATTGATGCTGAAGAAGTATCAATTACTTTTGAAGAAGGCTTCCCTGTTGCATTAAATGGTCAACGTATCGAAGATCCTGTTGAGCTGATCTTAGAAGCTAACCGTATCGGTGGTCGTCATGGTCTTGGTATGTCTGACCAAATTGAAAACCGTATCATCGAAGCGAAATCTCGTGGTATTTATGAAGCACCAGGCATGGCATTGTTACACATCGCCTATGAGCGTTTGGTAACAGGTATCCATAACGAAGATACGATTGAACAATACCGTATTAATGGTTTACGTTTAGGTCGTTTACTCTATCAAGGTCGCTGGTTCGATTCTCAGGCGCTTATGCTGCGTGAAACAGCACAACGCTGGGTGGCCAAAGTCATTACAGGTACTGTCACTCTAGAACTACGCCGTGGTAATGACTACACCATCATGAACACTGAATCTCCAAACCTCACCTATGAAGCTGAGCGTTTGACCATGGAGAAAGGTGATTCGATGTTTACCCCAATGGATCGTATCGGCCAGTTAACTATGCGTAACCTCGACATTACTGATACCCGTGCAAAACTCGGTATCTATACTGAAACAGGTTTACTTGCTGTTGGTCAAGGCTCTGCAATTCCTCAATTGGAAAACAAATCAAAATAAGCGTTTGATAAATAAATTTATCTCACCTAAAAAGCTGAATAAAATATTCAGCCTTTTTTATTTCATCCAAAAACATACACACGATTAAATCATTGCATTTATAGAACAATATGTCGCAATAAAAGACTATTTATCACCATTATGAATCGATAATATAACAATCAAGCAAAATATAATAACTGGGAGATGAAAGATGAATGCTTATCTACATCGTAGTGAAAACCGTGGTCATGTCAAAGCAGGCTGGTTAGATACCTACCACAGCTTTTCATTTGGTAGCTGGTACAACCCGAAATATATGGGTGTCAGTGCACTCCGCGTGATCAATGATGATACGGTTGCCGCCCATAACGGTTTCGGCACACATCCCCATGACAATATGGAGATCCTGACCTGTGTGCTTGATGGCACCATTTCGCATAAGGACAGCATGGGCAATGAGGGACAAATCAATGCGGGTGAATGGCAGTTGATGAGTGCGGGTACAGGTGTCACCCATAGTGAAATGAACAAGCATGACAAGGCGGTGCATCTATTACAGATCTGGATTCAACCCAATGTACAGGATGCTGAACCGACTTATCAGCAAATTCAGCTGAATCCGAAAGATCACCCAAACCAATGGCATTTGATCGCAGGTGATGAGTCTGCACCAATGCTGATCCGTCAAAATGCTGAGGTGAAAACGGCGGTAATTGAGAAAGATCAACACTTGGAGATTACTGCAAAGAAAAAAGTGAACTATGTTCATGTGATTTCTGGTGAAGTGATGATTGCTGATCACTTGGTTAAAGCGGGTGATGCTTTAGTATTCGATGAAACTGCAACCATTACTGCATTGCAAGAAAGCCAAATGATCTGGTTTGACCTACCTTAATCATCCGTTTAACTCGTACCTCTTTCCATAGGGGTACGAGCTTTTTAATCATTGCTGCTACTATCACAACCACTTGAATCTGAACTGGAATCATCATTTGAATGACAATGATCTGAATATCCTGAATCGTCATTTCTGGATGATTCACATGGGGAAGGACAGACTAAAGCTTGAAGTGCGACATAAACCACCTAATTAATTTAAAGGGTTTATGGAGTATATAAAATTGTCATACCATCATCAAAAGTTCGATAGCAACCCTTATAGTAAAAATAATTTATTATCCATACAGGATTCGAAAAAAAATCGAAATAATTCATAGACTGAGTTGTATTAGTTTTATAATGATTTGACTATATTGAACGAAATACACGGCTCTGTATCTTGGCAACATTACCTGATGCAAAGGCAGAATCAGTGCGTAAGGCTTTAACTGAAGCTCTGAAATATTTACCTGCAGAACTGCGTAAAACGTTGACCTATGACCGTGGAGGTGAGATGGCAGAACATAAAACACTCGAAGAAGATTTAGGCATAGATGTATATTTCTGTGACCCACATTCACCCTGGCAAAAAGGCACATGCGAAAATATGAATGGTTTAATTAGGCAATATTTACCTAAAGGGATTGATTTAAACCAGGCGTTTAAACGCACCTTTGAACTGTCTCCCAAAAAATACCGACAACAGTTTGTTGAGGAAGAAAATTAAGCCAATAAAAAAGACACCGAAGTGTCTTTTTTTTATATTGAAATTAAACCTAACGCACAATCCCACGTGTTGATTTCTCT
The DNA here is from genome assembly GCF_000368305.1 of Acinetobacter sp. CIP 102129. Taxonomy (NCBI): domain Bacteria; kingdom Pseudomonadati; phylum Pseudomonadota; class Gammaproteobacteria; order Moraxellales; family Moraxellaceae; genus Acinetobacter; species Acinetobacter sp. CIP 102129. The sequence goes on along the minus strand of NZ_KB849339.1, from coordinate 386,879 downwards.
AAAGAATCAATCAACAGTTGGGCTTCTGGCACATTATCTAAAACTTCATTACGAATCTGTGCAATGGCCTGTTCACTGGTCAAACCTGATTTATAAATCAATTTATAGGCTGTTCTTAAACCCTGAATCGTATCCCGTGACCAGCCCTTACGTCGCATTCCTTCAATGTTCAAACCATGTGCATGTGCTGGATTACCAGAAGCCAGTACATAAGCTGGCACATCTTTAAGAATGAGTGCAGCCCCGCCAATCATGCTATATGAATCAATACGGCAGAATTGATGAACGCCTGCATTCCCACCAACAATGACATGGTTACCGACATTCACATGCCCTGCAATACCAACATTATTGGCAAAAATGTTATGGTCCCCAATCATACAATCATGGGCGATGTGGGTATTCACCATCAACAGGTTATGACTACCAATTTTGGTCAAGCTCTGATCCTGTACCGTACCCCGATGCAAGGTACAATGTTCACGAATAGAGTTGTGATCGCCAATTTCCAGCCAAGTTTCCTCACCCTTATATTTTAAATCCTGACAAATTTCTCCAATGCTAGAAAACTGAAAAATATCGTTGTTTTTACCAATTCGTGTAAAACCACCAATGACCACATGCGAATGTAACTTTGTACCAGTATCAATACTGACATTTGGCCCAACCACACAATATGGGCCAATCTGTACGTCAGAGGCAATTCTTGCAGACGGATCAATTATTGCTGTAGGATGTATTAAATTTTGACTAGTCATGTCTGCTCAATTTTTTGGTGGGAAATCATGATCTCGGCTGTTGCAGCAACAATACCGTCAACACTGGCAGTACAATTGTACTTGTAAATACCACGTTTTTGCATCACAAGTTCAGATTTTAAGATAAGCTGATCACCTGCAACAACCTGTTTCTTAAATCTTATTTTTTCTGCACCAGCAAAAAGAAACAAGGAACCCTCACTCGGCTTCTGATTGGTCAAAACAAAACCCAATATACCTGAAACCTGGGCAAGCGCTTCAATGATGAGCACACCAGGCATAATTGGGTAGGTTGGGAAATGCCCCTGCAAGAACTCTTCATTGATAGATACGTTTTTATAACCGACAATACTGTTCTCAGTGACTCCCGTAACTCGATCAACTAACAGGAAAGGATAACGATGCGGTAAATATTCACGAATGGTAAGAATATGCATCGGTAATTCAGGCATTGTAAATGCTGGAAATGTTGACTCGGTCATAATAAATTATTTACGTAACTTAAGGGTTGATTCAAGGGACTCTAATTGAGCCTGTATATGATCAAGCCTTTTGGTGATCTGGGTCAATGGCACATCTGCTAATTGTCTAAGGCGTACCACAGTTCTTTTCCAGTGACTATTTTCAAACAGTCCAATTCCCGAAGAAAAGGTTCCCGCCTCAGAAATACTTTTTGTGACCATTGACATTCCAGTAAGCGTCACATTATCCGCAATATTTAAATGCCCTGCAACTGCACTGCCACCACCGATAATACAGTTTTTGCCAATTCGGACACTTCCAGCAATTGCCGTGTTTGCAGCGATGGCTGTATGTTGACCAATTTGAACGTTATGCGCGATTTGCACAAGGTTATCAATAATGACACCATCTTCCAGAATAGTATCATCCAAGGCACCACGGTCAATGCTGCAATTTGAACCAACACGCACATCATTACCAATCTGAACCGAACCCAGTTGTGCAATGCGATGCCATTTCCCCTGATAAGGTGCAAAGCCAAACCCTTCTGAACCTATCACTGTATTGGCATGGATACGGATACGGTTCTTAAGCTTGGCAGCCCCTGTAATGGTGACATGTGCATCAATAAAACAGTCCTTGCCAATTTCAACCTGATCATCAATAAAGGCATGGGCCTGAATAATGGTATTGCTGCCCACCACACAATTTTCACCAATCACCACATAATGACCAATATAAGCATCATCAGCAATGATGGCTGAGGGATGGATTTTAGCAGTACTTGAAATTCCCCTTTGGATAATTTTCTTTTCAAATATATGGGTCAAAGTCGCAAACGCGAGATAAGGATTATCAACGACAATAAAGTTATTTTTTGAGGAAAGCTGTTGCTTGAGCGCTGCGGTGACAATGTAAGCACCTGCCTGGCTTGCTTCTGCTTGCGATAGGTATTTATCCCCATTCACAAAACAGATATGCTGATTTTGTGCCTGTTCTAAACTCGCTAAATTAAAAACCTGAAAATCTTTTTCACCGAAATACTCACCTTTGACAAGGTGAGCAATTTCTTCTAAACGATAACTACGTCTATTCATTGATTATTTCATTGCATTAACCTTTTGAATCATTTTATCAGTTAAATCATACTGAGCATCAGAGGCAATCGTAGAATTTTTATTTAAAATAAAATCCAGGTTATTTTCTTTTCTTAATTGTTCAGCGGCCTGTTTCACACGATTCTCAAAATTTGTATTCATCGTTTGCAAAGTCGTCTGTACTTTGGTCTGTAGACCCTGTTGAGTCGTATTAAACTCATTGACCTTGGCCTGATACTGGCCACTTAATTTCTGTAAATCGGCCTGATTAGCGGACTGGGCTTTTTTCTGTAAGCTTTCAATCTCTTTACCTAACTGTTCCAGTTTAGCTGAAGTCGGTTTAACTGATTGACCCAGGCTGTCATTTTGCTGTTTTAAATAGGTACTGCTTTCAACGATCTTAGCCAGGTCCACAACACCTATACCGCCCGCATTTGCAACTGCTGAAACCGTTAATCCTAAACCTAACATAAGCATTGTTAATGTTTTCATTATTACATCCCTTATCTGTTTTGCAGAGTTCAAACTGAGGTCGTACTTAGAATGTACGACCAATTTCAAATTGGATTGATTTGGTATCATCGCCTTTCTTGTCATTCAATGGGAATGCATAACTCAACGATAATGGACCAATCATGGTAATCCATGTAAAGCCAACACCCACACTGTAGCGCATGTTGTCAAAATTAAAATTGTAGTTATCATTACAATATTGTTTGATATCAACAGTACTAGCACCTACTAATATATTACCTTTTGGTACATTACATTGCGTATCGAATACCTGAGCACCCTCGGCAAAAAGTACAGGTCGAACTTGACGTGTCCAATCTCCTTTGAATGGTAAAGGAAGCGCCAATTCTGTTCCAAATTGAACTAGTGCGTTACCACCCACTTCCTCTTTTGATAAGTCATCTTTACCCATTTCCTGGAAAATAACACTTGGATATTTAGGTCCCAGTGAGCTGTTATCATAACCACGAACCGATCCATAACCACCTGCATAGAAGTTCTTATAGAATGGCAAGTCGTTACCATAGCCCAGCTTGCCATAACCGCGCAGTACAAATCCGCCCCATAATGGCATAAATGCCTGAGCATCATAAGTAAGTTTTTGGTAATCCACATCACTGCCTGGAATACCGACCTCAAGACCTACACGATGTGACATACCTGAGGTTGGGAAAATTGGTCTGTTCAAGGTATTGTATGACCAACCCAAGTTTAAGGTATAGGTCAGGAATTCACCATCAAAGGCATTATCATAGGTAATTTCCCCGCCTGGATTACACTCACCTGTATATTTTCCATCAGCATCTTTCGCCCATTGGTCCTCTGGACAATAAGTACTGCTACCCGTCGCCTTACCACCATTTGCTAGTAGATAATCACGAATATAGGTTGAAACGCTTGGACCCGTTCTTACCTTGGTTTGGTCAATACCAATAGACGCACTTAAACTTTGGTTTTCATCAATCGGATAACCGAAACTTAAACTTCCACCAACACTGTCAGTGACATAGTTATTGACGTTATAGTCTTTGTTTAACTTGGTTTTACGATAATAAACGTTGTAGCCGCGGCTCACACCATCAATGGTAAAGTATGGGTCAGTCACACTGAGGTTATAGTAATCCTGTGTTTCTGAACGGGACAAGTCAATTGCCACACGATTACCCGTTCCCATAAAGTTGGTTTGACTGAGTCCAGCCTGGAATGTCACACCACCATTTTGAGAATAACCAACCGCAAGTGTGGTTGTGCCAGAATGTTGCTCTTCAACATTGACATTCAAATCAACCTGGTCAGGAGAGTTTGGTACACGAACAGGCTTGACATCAACCGTTTTAAAGAAGCCTGTACGTTCCAGACGTACCTTGGACAAGTCAATTTTTTCATTACTTGCCAACGCGCCTTCCATTTGACGCATTTCACGACGTAACACTTCATCAGCTGTTTTGCTATTGCCTGTAAAGTTAATACGACGAACTGTAACTTGCTGACCTGGGTTGATATAGTAATTGAGGTTGACAATACCTGTCTGATTGTTAATCTCAGGTACGATGTTTACCTCAGCATAGTAATAGCCTGCATTACCATATTTACGGAGCAATAGTTGCTTAACCGCGTTTACTTTTTCTTGTGAATAGGTCTCACCATCTTTATACAGCTTAAGCATCTGCAATTCTTCTGGCTTATATAATGCATCGCCGAGGAACTTGGTTTCGCCGAACTTGAACTGGCTACCCTCATCAACTGAAACCTCAATGAAGATATGCTTTTTATCTTCACTGATATTGAGTTGAGAGTTAATGATATTAAAATTGATATAACCCTTGTTCAAATACAGCGCACGCAAGGCTTCCAGGCTTGCCGCCATTTTCTCACGTGCATAGCGGTCATTACGGGTCACCACAGAGGCCCAGCCACTTTCCTTAACGGCAAATACCTGCTTGATATCACTGTCACTAAAAACAGTATTACCAATAATATTAATGTCAAAAACTTTTGCAGCCGTACCTTCATTAAAGTTTAGCTTCAACTCAACGCGGTTGTTTGGACGAGCAACCGTTTCCACAGTCACATCGGCATCATAACGACCCTGCTGGGTATATTGCTGTTCCAGCTCGGTTTCAATGGTTTGCAGGGCTGATTTCTTAAAAACTTCACCCTCAGCAATACCCATCTTCTTTAAGCCCTGTTCTAAAGCTTCTTTTGGAATGAGTTTATTACCCTTGAATTCAAGCTTGGAAATGACTGGACGTTCAACAACCTTAAAAACCAGAATGTCTTTTTCTTTATAAGCCTTGATATCATCAAACAAGCCTGAAGCATATAGGGTACGGATTGCCTCGGCGATCACTGGATCACTTACTCTATCGCCACTATTTATTGGTAACATCGAATAAATACTTGCAGGTGTTAAACGCACTAGGCCATCAATTCGTATATCTCGTGCAAGAAACTCATCTGCTGCGTATGCTTGTTGTACCACTGCCATCGCACTAACCAGTGCCAAAGGCATTAATAAATGTGTGTGACGCATGCCCATATATTTTCCAGTAAGTTAAATTCCAATTGCGTTTTTATAAACGCATGAAGTCGTTAAATAAAGCCAAAAGCATCATGCTACCGAGCAGTACCATACCAACTTTTAGACCAAACATCTGTATTTGTTCAGAAACAGGTTTACCACGAATGGCTTCAATAAAGTAATAAACCAAATGCCCACCATCCAGCATTGGAATTGGAAGCAAATTGAGAATACCCAAACTGACACTCATCAAGGCCATAAATGAAATAAAGGTCTGCCATCCCATTTCAGCGCTTTGTCCAGCTACTTTGGCAATGGTAATTGGCCCTGACAAATTATCCAGTCCAATCAAGCCACGCACCATCTTAATGATTGAGTTAAAGATCATGCCTGAAAGCTGTGTGGTTTTATCTACCGCAACACCCAACGCTTCGATCGGTGAATACTGGATGGTTTGTTTGTATTCAGCAGGGATGGTGATCTTGCCTGCGTCACTCTTCACCCCCAGCACACCTGTGATATTGCCCATATTGTCACGCTGACCTTGTGGCATCACCTGCAAATGCAGCAGTTGTCCCTGACGCATCACATCAATGTTCAAAAGTTTTTCAGGTGAATTCTGAACCACATCAACCACATCAAACCAGTCTTTCATGACAACATTGTCAATTGCAACGATACGATCACCGACTTTCATTCCCTGACGTGAAGCAGCACCATCTGCACTCAACTCTTTCACGGTTGCGGGAATGACTGGACGATAAGGCAAGAAGCCCAATACATCCAAAGGTGACTGGCTTTGATCCTTAAGGAAATCCTTGATTGGTAAACTAAACTGCTTTTCAGTACCTGCACGATCAACAATAATGGAAACTTGCCCTGTCTCTCCCACACGATTGACCAAGGTATAATTAAGTTTTTCCCATGTTGGCGTTGTTTGACCATCAACTGCCAGAATTTTGTCACCCACTTGCAAATCAACCAACGCTGCGGGAGTATTGGGCATAATCTTGCCAATACGGGTATTCAACTGTTCCTGGGCTGGTAAAAATAAAATCCAGAACAATAACACCGCAAAAATAAGATTGATCAATGGACCCGCCGCAACGATGGCAATACGCTTCCACGGAGACTGACGGTTAAAGGCGTAAGGCAGGTCCTTTTCAGCAACATTGCCCTCACGCTCGTCCAGCATTTTGACATAACCACCAAGTGGCAAAGCAGAAAGCTGATATTGAATACCTGATTTTTTGGATTGCCATTTCAGCAAGGTTGGGCCAAAACCAATGGAATAAACCAAGACTTTGACACCTAATTTACGCGCCACCCAATAATGACCAAATTCATGAATTGCAATCAGTGGACCAAGTAATAAAATCGCTGCAACAATCATAAATAGTGCATTCATACGATTTAGCCCCCTATATCCACAATATACTTCTCTGCAACCTGTCTAGCGATCATATCAGTCTGTAAAATGATGTCTATGTTTTCTGCTTTGGCATTTTGTACAACTTGCAAAGTGTTCTCGACAATTTGCGCAATCTCAGTAAAGCGAATTTTTTGCTGCAAAAATGCAGCAACTGCAACTTCATTTGCTGCATTTAATACTGTAGGCGCCAAACCACCTGCCCGCATCGCCTGACGAGCCAAGTCCAATGCTGGAAACTTGACAATATCAGGTTGCTGAAAATTCAATTGAGCAGTCTCAAACAAGTTTAACGCAGGAACATCTGTTGCCAGGCGTTTAGGCCAGGCCAATGCATGTGCAATTGGTGTGCACATATCAGGGTTACCCATTTGTGCCAAAGTTGATCCATCCACATATTGCACCATGGAATGAATAATACTTTGTGGATGAACCACGACTGTAACAAAATGTTCTGATATTGAAAACAAATGACACGCTTCAATCAATTCCAGCCCTTTATTCATTAAAGTCGCAGAATCAACCGAAATCTTTTGACCCATAGACCAGTTTGGATGCTTACACGCCTGTTGTGGTGTTACATCATGCAATTGTTCTAATGAATGGTTGAGAAATGGCCCACCAGACGCTGTCAGTAAAATTCGGGAAACACCCAACTGGGGCTGGCCTGTCCTTTCAGCATTTAGATAGTCATGCGGCAAGGACTGGAAAATCGCATTATGTTCAGAATCAACGGGTAGTAACAGTGCATTATGCTTACGGGCAGCCTGCATCATGATGTCGCCAGACATGACCAAAGATTCTTTATTGGCAAGCAAGACACGCTTACCTGCCTTGACTGCGGCAAGAGTTGGCAACAAACCTGCCGCACCAACAATAGCAGCCATGACGATGTCAACATCGGCATGCTCAGCAATAGTGATTAAGCCCGCTTCATCAGTCAAAATTTCGATATGTTTTAAGTTTTCTTGATTTAAACGTTGTTGCAACTCAAATGCTTTTTCATTCGGCACCACAACAATTTTGGGATGGTATTTTTTACAAATTTCTAAAAGTTCATCCAAACGGCTATATGCAGAAACTGCAAATACGGTGTAATCGTCTGGATGCTGTTCCAATACTTTTAAAGTACTTTTTCCAATTGAACCCGTTACACCCAATATGCAAACAGCTTGAGTCATTTAAAGATCTACACCAATCAGTTTTAAAATATATATACCCGTAGCAAAAATAGGTGCTGACGCGAGCAGTGAATCGATACGGTCCAGCACACCACCATGACCTGGCAACACACGGCCAGAATCCTTAATCCCTGCACGACGCTTGATCATGGATTCAAACAGGTCACCCAGCACTGATGCAAACACGGTAATGACTGAAAGAATCAGGAATAAAATAAGCTGCAATGCGGTTAAATTTAAATAGGAATATTGTACAACCAGCATAATAATCACTGTTGTGGCGATACCACCGTATAAACCCTCAACGGATTTATTTGGACTGACTTTCGGGGCAAGCTTCTTTTTACCAAACTTACGGCCAACAAAGTAGGCACCGCTGTCAGCGCCCCAAACCAATAGAAATAAATACATCAGCCACCACGGTGAGTTATGCCATACAGCATAAATTGCGGTAACAGCGGCTGAAATTAAAACAAACCCAATCAAGTGAAGTGAAACGTTGTACCAGTTATCAGCATCGGGGAAATTTTTAATCCAGTAAATGCTCACCAGCCAGGTAAGAATGGATGCAACCCAAAGCAGTAAGGCAATATCATTAAAAAACAATGCCAGTGTTGATACCAGTGCAACACAACCACCATATACCCAGGCTTTAGGTTTTGAGACAATCGCCGACGCCTGTGGCATCAATTTAGACCACTCGTAGCCTGCAACCCCTGCCGCTAAAATCATAAGCATGAACATTGGATAATGTGATTGCGTTGCAAACATGCAACTTAAAACAACTGCAACTAATACCAATGCGGTAATTATCCGCTCTAACATTATTAATTCTCTATTTTCACTTGTTGAATCTGTTCGGATGTCTTGCCAAAACGTCGCTCACGCCCTGAAAAAACACGAAATGCGTAATCCAATTCTTCGACCGTAAACTCTGGCCATAAAGTTTCTGTAAAGTACAATTCTGCATATGCAGCTTGCCACAATAAGAAATTTGAAAGGCGATAATCTCCCCCTGTACGAATTAATAAATCCACAGCAGGCAGGTCATTTAGACTGACATATTTATCAAATAAATCAACATTTATATGGTTTGTTTGAACTTTCCCAGCAAGAACATCCTGAGCAATACATTTTGCAGCATTCGCCATGTCCCACATGCCACCATAGCTAATCGCAATAGTTAAGGTCATGGAATCAAAGGCGGCTGTTTTTTGTTCTGCATATTGCATCAAATCCCTTAAATGACCTGAGAGACGTGATCGGTCACCAATGAAACGTAGAGCAATATTAAATTTTTCCATACGAGGAAGTTGCTCATGAATCGTATCTTCTAACAACTTCATGAGTAAATCGACTTCATACTGTGGTCGATTCCAGTTTTCACTTGAAAATGCAAAAACCGTTAATGCTTTTACGCCGACACTTTTACAATGCTCAACAATGGGGTCAAGGATATTTTTGCCTTCACGGTGCCCATCGCCTTTTTGCATCTGATTTTTTTTGGCAAAACGATTGTTGCCATCCATAATGATGGCAACATGCTGGGGAAGAAGCTGTTCTTCTTGTGAGGTCATATAATTAGACCTTCATCAATTCTGCTTCTTTGGCTGCAAGACGTTTGTCCACTTCCGCAACAAACTTGTCAGTGATTTTCTGAATATCTTCACCTGCACGGCGCTCATCATCTTCAGAAATTTCTTTTTCTTTCAGTAGGGCCTTAATGTCACCTAAAACATCACGACGGATGTTACGGATGGCAACCTTGGCATTCTCCGCTTCTGAACGGGCAACTTTCTGCATGTCACGGCGGGTTTCTTCTGTTAAGGCAGCCAACGGCACACGAATAGAGTCAGTGGTAATCGGGTTTAAGCCCAAGTCACTTTCGCGGATTGCCTTATCAATCGCAGACACCATGTTACGTTCAAATGGCTGAACGATTAAGGTACGTGAATCTTCAACACCCACGTTCGCCACCTGATTCAATGGAACATCTGAACCATAGTAAGGAACCATCACGCCATTTAAGATAGATGGATGAGCACGTCCAGTACGAACTTTTGCAAAACCCTGTTCCAAAGACTCAAGGGTTTTCTGCATGCGCTGTTCGCTGTCTTTTTTGAGATCGTTAATCATATGATCTTCCTTACTTATTCCTGAGGTATTACAAAATATTTAACGTAGTATAAAGCGCTTTATGGTTCACGTATATTAATTCGTAACGTGAGTTCCCTCTTTTTCACCCATCACAACAGAAAGCAATGCACCAGACTTGTTCATATCGAACACCTGCAATGGCACATTGTGGTCACGGCATAGGCAGATTGCCGTTAAATCCATCACACCAAGTTTCTCATCCAAAACCTGATCGAAAGTTAAATTATCATATTTAACTGCATCTTCATATTTACTTGGGTCTTTGTTATAAACGCCATCAACCTTGGTTGCTTTCAGGATCAAGTTTGCTTCAATTTCGATACCACGTAAGCAAGCTGCGGTATCTGTGGTAAAAAATGGATTACCTGTACCCGCAACAAACACACATACTTCGCCCTGACTTAAATGGCGAATCGCGTCACGGCTAGAATAGGACTCGACGACCGTACCAATTGACAAAGCAGACATCAAACGGGTTTTGATATTACGGCGCACCAATGCATCACGCATCGCTAAACCATTCATCACCGTCGCCAACATGCCCATTTGGTCACCTGTTACACGACCAACCAGACCATCTTTCTGCAACTGGCTACCACGGTATAAGTTACCACCACCAACAACGATACCCACCTGCACACCCAAGCCAACCAGATGGGCAATCGAAAGTGACATTTGGTCCAGTACCTGGGCATCAATACCCATATCTTTATTTCCAGCTAAAGCCTCACCAGAAAGCTTGAGCAAAATTCGTGCATAACGTGGATTCTTAGAAGCTGACATACCTTTACTCCAAACCGATCAATCTCAAAATTTTCTTTATATCTTGTGTTAAGCAGATTTAATCTGAATCAACTTAGCAAATAAATCATATTCATCTGCATCCGTGATTTCGACTTCAAGCAGGTCACCTGCCTTAATCACGCTTTTATCAATATCTTCAACAAATACATTGCCATCAATTTCTGGTGCATCTGCATAAGAACGGGCAACCGCAACTGGGAATTCTTCTTCCAGGCTATCAACGAGCACTGTCATCGTTTGACCAATACGCTTTTGCAGTTTTGCCGCTGAAATTTCCTGCTGAACTTCCATGAAACGCTCATAACGCTCTTGCTTGATTTCTTCAGGTACATGGTCTGGAAGATCATTGGCTGTCGCTCCCTCTACAGGTGAATAGGTAAAGCAACCGACACGGTCAAGCTGTGCCTCTTTCAACCAATCCAACAGTATTTGGAAATCTTCTTCAGTTTCACCAGGGAAACCCACAACAAAAGTTGAACGAATCACCAATTCAGGGCATTTTTCCCGCCACAATTTAAGGCGTTCCAAGGTGTTTTCACTGTGGGCTGGTCGCTTCATCAATTTTAAGATGCGCGGACTGGCATGTTGAAAAGGGATATCCAAATAAGGCAGGATTTTACCTTGCGCCATCAGGTCAATGACTGCATCTACATGTGGGTAAGGATAGACATAATGTAAACGCACCCAAATACCAAGCTGACCAAGTGCTTCACACATATCATAGAATTTGGTTTTAACAGGCTGGCCATTCCAGAAATCCAGCTTATATTTGGTGTCCACACCATACGCAGAGGTATCCTGGGAAATCACCAGAACCTCTTTTACACCCGCACGTTTCAATGCTGCCGCTTCATCCAATACTTTCCCTACTGGACGAGAAACAAGGTCTCCACGCATGCTTGGGATGATGCAGAATGTACAGCGGTGGTTACAGCCTTCGGATATTTTGAGATAAGCATAATGCTTCGGTGTTAAACGCACACCCTGCTCTGGAACTAGATCAATAAACGGGTTGTGCTTTGGTGGTGCAGGCACATACTCATGCACTGCCTCCATCACGTCCTGATAGGCTGCCGCACCTGTCACTTTCAGTACATTTGGGTGCATTTGGCGGATTTTATCTTCGTCTTTGCCCAAACAGCCCGTGACGATCACACGACCATTCTCACTCATGGCCTCACCAATCGCATCCAGCGACTCTTGTACCGCAGACTCAATAAAACCACAGGTATTAACAACAACCAGGTCAGCACCGTCATAATCTGATGCCACTTGATAACCTTCAGTTTTTAACTGGGTTAAAATTCGTTCAGAATCTACCAATGCCTTAGGACAACCTAAAGATACAAAACCGACTTTGGGGGTCTTCATGAATCTGCGCTCCACTTGAATCGGCGTATTGTATGACTTTTCGAGTGATAAAAACAGGTGGGGATTGCACAGTTTAATCAATGCACCAAAATACAACCAATATTTTAAATAAAATCCTACATTGCACCAATTTAGAACATTATAAAATCCAGATAAAACCGTACCTATGTGAAAAATACAGCATAAACGTCATATCTTTTAACTAAGTTGTTGAAATTTAGCCTATCAAAAGTTGGCTTACATTTTGCATTACATAAACCTTAGACATGAATGGCTATTCACTTATACATATATTTATTGCGCCATTTTAATACAGGACGATTCACAAATGGATCAACACCACACTATCGACTATCGACTCCTAGTAGATAATTTAACGACTGCCATTTTATTGGTCGATAGTAAGCTTAATATTTTTTATTTGAACTCCGCTTGTGAAGCGTTATTTGATGTCAGCTTACTCCGTGCATCAGGTCAACCTATCTTAAATTTACTGCATGCCCACGATGATACCTTTAATACCCACGAAGCTTTACTCAACACATTAGAAAGTGGACAGCATTACACACGTCGTGAAGCGGTAATCAATGTAAATTTCAAACCGATTCATGTGGATTATACAGTTTCACAGCTTAATACAGGAAAGAGCTACCATCCCCTGTTATTGATTGAGCTAAACCCAATTGATCGGATGCTAAAAATTTCCAAGGAAGAAAATCTGGTTCAGCAGCATCAGGTTGCCCGCCAACTAGTTCGCGGCGTGGCACATGAAATTAAAAATCCTTTAGCGGGCATTCGTGGTGCAACACAATTACTTGCTCGCAGCTTAAATGATGAAAGCTATCGTGAGTTTACCGACATTATTATTAGTGAAGTAGATCGCTTAACCAATCTAGCAGATACCATGCTTGGTTCACGTCAATTACCAAGCTATGAGCTAGTTAATGTGCATGAACCTTTAGAGCGCGTTCGTTCACTTATTGTCAATCAAACGAAGAAAAAAATTAAGATTACTCGTGATTACGACCTGTCTTTACCTGATGTGATGGCTGACCGTGATCAACTGATTCAAGTCATGCTGAATATCAGCGTAAATGCTGTGCAAGCAATGACTGAAAATAAAGATTTTTTTGTCGATTCAGAACCAGAGCTGATTTTAAGAACGCGCATTCAACGCTTAGTCACAATTAACGGTGTTCTAAATCGCTCATCGATAAGAATTGATATTGAAGACAATGGACCAGGTGTTCCAGAAAGTATATTAGAGTCGGTATTTTACCCGCTTGTGACTGGACGAGCGAAAGGTACAGGACTTGGCCTCAGTATTGCGCAAAACATCATGCATCAACATAACGGAATGATCGAATGTCAATCCGTTCCAGGAAAAACCGTATTTAGCTTATATCTACCTTGGGAGTCAGACCGTGTCACGAAATAAAATTTGGGTAATTGATGATGATCGTGCCATGCGTTGGGTACTCGAAAAAACTTTTAAAGAAGAAGGTTTTGACGTTACCAATTTTGAAGAAGCACAAACAGCGCTGGAACGTTTACATGATGATGCCCCTGATGTCATTTTGACTGATATTCGCATGCCTGGGATTGATGGTTTAACTTTTCTGTCTAAAGTAAAGAATACCCATCCTGACCTACCTGTGATTATCATGACCGCCCACTCTGATTTGGAGTCAGCGGTATCAAGTTACCAGACTGGTGCTTTTGAGTACCTGCCAAAGCCTTTTGATATTGATGAGGCACTGGCATTGGTCAATCGTGCCATTTTGCATATCACCAAGCTTCAACAGCAGGAAGCCAGCAAAGCGGCGGCGGCTGCACCATTAAAATCCACTGAGATTATCGGTGAATCACCTGCAATGCAGGAAGTGTTCCGTGCCATTGGACGTTTATCACAATCGCATATTACTGTATTGATTAATGGTGAATCTGGTACAGGCAAAGAGCTGGTGGCCCATGCACTGCACAAACATTCGCCTCGCCGTGCCAAACCTTTTATTGCGCTGAATATGGCGGCAATTCCAAAAGACTTGATTGAAACCGAGTTGTTTGGTCACGAAAAAGGTGCATTTACAGGTGCAAACACCCAGCATCAAGGACGTTTTGAACAAGCCAATGGCGGTACATTATTCCTGGATGAAATTGGTGATATGCCATTTGAAACCCAGACACGTCTACTCCGTGTGCTTGCGGATGGTGAATTCTATCGTGTTGGTGGACATATTCCAGTAAAAGTAGATGTGCGCATTGTGGCGGCAACCCATCAGGACCTGGAAAAGCTGGTTAATGAAGGACGTTTCCGCGAAGACTTGTATCATCGTCTCAACGTAATCCGTATTCACATTCCTAAACTTGCCCATCGTAGTGAAGACATTCCAATGCTGGCACAGCACTTTCTGGCACGTGCAGGCAAGGAACTTGGCGTAAGTCCCAAAATCCTACGCACTGAAACAACGGATTATATGCAACAGCTACCGTGGCCAGGCAACGTTCGCCAACTAGAAAACACCTGTCGCTGGCTTACCGTGATGATTACGGGTCGCGATGTTTATCCTGAAGATTTACCCGCAGAACTTAAACAAGTCTCAATCCAAAAAACAACAAGTGATGCCGTGCAGCCAACAGCGACCAGCCCAGCAATGGTTGAACGCATTGCCGTCCACCATTGGGATGAGTTGTTGGGCCAATGGGCTATTCAAAAACTCAAAAATGGTGAAATGAAAATTCTGGATATCGCAACACCGATGTTTGAACGCACATTGATTAATGCCGCACTCCAACAAACACGTGGACGTAAACGTCATGCTGCTGAGCTTTTGGGTTGGGGACGCAATACCCTAACACGTAAACTCAAGGAGCTTGGCATGGATTCATCTGAAGATGATGATGACGAGGAAATTCGTTCAGCCTAAAAGACTAAGCCATTAAAAAAGCGAGCAAATCATGTCTCGCTTTTTTATTATCAGGAGGATTTGCAACACTCATCAACTTCATAGCCATACAATGTATATGGTTTTTGCTATAATACAGATCACTCAACCCACTTCTCTTGAATATAATGACTGATATTTGTTACCCAAGTTGCGAACAGCCTCAAACTCGCCGTGGACAGGAACGTCGTCTTGCCTTGCTCATTTGTGCAACCGATTTATTTCTGGAACGTGGTTATGATGCTGTTTCTCTGGATGATATTGTCAATCATGCGAGTGGATCAAAAACGTCTATCTATAAATATTTCGGCAATAAAGAAGGCTTGTTTACCGCCATTTGTGATTATCGGCGAGAAGTTTTTTTCAAGGGGGTTTGCGTACCCTATATTCCAGAAAAGATTGATCTCAAAAACTATCTAAACCAGACCTTGATCCGTTTTTATCAACATATCATAAAGCCCGAGAACATTGCCTTTATGCGTCTGTTCACAGAGCAAACTCAAAAAGATATACAATTAGCGCACTATTTTTATGACCAATGTGCTTTAAATATACAGAATACGATTGCATTTGCTTTAGGTCAGGCAAACGACCTCAATGCAATATACTGCTCTAACCCCCATTTCTCCGCCATGATGTATTTCGGAATTTTACGTGATGTGGAATGGCGACTTTTAATGGGTTTAGAAGTATCAGCAAATGACGCTGAAATAACTGATTATATTAATTATTCCGTTGATTTATTCTTAAAAGCTCATCAAAAAGTCTAATTCTTTTGCATTTTCCTGCGCGTATAGTATAGTAGTCAATTCTTTTTTATTCACCACTCGTCAAACAACAATTAATTATTGTTTTTATTCAATAATTATTGTGGGAGTAGCTATGGCGCTTCGGCATTTCCTAACTTTACGTGACCTATCCTCATTAGAACTGCAACGCATTTTAGATCGTGCGCAAGAACTCAAGCGTATGCAGCACAGCAATACGGTATATCAACCTTTTGTTGGTAAAGTTTTAGGAATGATTTTTGAAAAGTCGAGTACACGTACCCGTATTTCTTTTGAAGCAGGCATCTGCCAGTTTGGGGGTAATGCGATTTTTCTTTCGCCACGTGACACCCAACTGGGTCGCGGTGAGCCAATTGAAGATTCTGCCCGCGTAATATCAAGCATGCTTGATATTGTGATGATCCGTACTTTTGGGCATGACATCGTAGAGCGTTTTGCTTCTTATTCTAAAGTACCTGTCATTAACGGTCTTACGGATGATCACCACCCTTGCCAGTTACTTGCTGATTTACAAACCTATCAGGAACATCGTGGCAGCATTGCAGGCAAGACAGTAGCCTGGATTGGTGACGGTAACAATATGTGCAACTCTTATGTTGAAGCGGCACATCTGATGGGTTTTAAACTCAAGATCGCCTCTCCTGAGGGTTATGAGCCAAAACCTGAGTTTCTTGCCGAGTTTGCTGACTGTGTGGAAGTGTTCAACAAGGCTGAAGATGCAGCGGTTAATGCAGACCTGATCGTAACAGATGTTTGGGCAAGCATGGGGCAAGAAGAAGAACAAAAGCTTCGTGAAAAAGCATTTGCTGATTTCCAAGTGAATGAAAAATTGATGGATCTGGCTCATCCAGATTGTTTATTTATGCATTGCTTACCCGCACACCGCGGCGAAGAAATTTCTGAACACATGCTGGACCATAAAAATGCAGTGGTCTGGGATGAAGCGGAAAATCGTTTGCATGCTCAAAAGGCATTAATGGAATTCCTGCTCAATGAGAATTTAAACAAAGACTAAATACAAAAAACAGCATCCTCATGATGCTGTTTTTATTTATCCAATCTAAATTGAACACTGAAATAAAAACACTTATAGTAAAGCCAGCATTTTAAAAATAAGTTTCTCATATCATGAGAACTTCAATCATTGTATAGCGAACCTTATGACTTCACTCGAACAAGCTTTATCTCAGATACCGGGTTTTTCTTTGGTGCATGAGCACCTGTTTAGCTCTGCCCAACCCTCAGTTGAGCAGTTGCAGCAGATTAAAGAATATGGTTGTAGTACAGTCATTAACCTTGCGACGAGTAAGTCTGAAAATCACTTATCCCAACAGGATCAAATTTGTCTGGGTTTGGGGCTAAACTATATTCATATCCCCATTGACTGGGATATTCCCTGCTCAGAACAGTGTCTTTTTATTTTGGATTTAATTGACCATCTGGTTCAAAATAAAATTGTCTGGTTACATTGTGCCCAGAATATGCGTGTCAGTTGCTTGATGTATTTATATCGGCAGTTTTATATGAATATTGATTTACCTATTGCCCAAGAGTTGCTTCATCAAATCTGGGAACCGAATGAGACCTGGACAGGCCTGATTCACAGCATTAGCTTACAACTGCAAGGTCGTAAAGCAACACAGGAATTACAGCAGTCATTGATCAATGCAGATCATTTTGCCTGATGGGAAACAAGCACTGTTGCCATTGCCAGAATGCCTTCCTGACGGCCAGTAAAACCTAGTTTTTCAGTTGTGGTCGCCTTAATACTAATTTGTGTAACATCCACATTCATGACATCTGCGATGCTTTGACGCATCTCCAGATTATGTTTGGCAAGTTTTGGCCGTTCGCAGGCCACAGTAATGTCAGCATTATTGAGATGATAACCACGATCTAAAATCAACTGATATACATGCTTAAGCAATACCCGACTATCTGCACCCTTATATTCTGGGTCAGTGTCAGGGAAATACTGCCCTATATCCCCTAAAGCCAATGCGCCCAATAATGCATCACACAATGCATGCAGCACCACATCTCCATCAGAATGGGCTTTTAAACCATGTGTGTGGGGAATCTGAATACCCGCCAAGGTAACAAAGCTGCCTTCTTCAAAAGCATGTACATCCATTCCCTGTCCAATACGAATGTGAGCAACCATATGATTTTCCTTTTACAATATACTGAACAAATCTTGTATTCTGGCTTTCTATTTCGCTATAGTACATTGAGCAAATTAGACTGAAAGTATGCGTCATTATGCTGTTGAATACGGTAAGAAATCAATTAAAGAACGTCGGTTATATCATCACATTGAGTTGTTTTTGCTCAACATTTACATTTGCGAAATCAATCGATTGCTCAGATCGTACACTTACCCTTAAAAAGATATGTTCCAAGCAATATGATGAACAGCGAATTAAACTCAACAATAAGTTTTTAACTGCTTATTTGGTGACCGATGCCCCCTTACAGCTATTACATGATACCCAGAGATTATGGTTAAAACAGTTACAGCAATGCAAATCTAAAACCTGCTATCAACAACAGT
Source organism: Acinetobacter sp. CIP 102129 (assembly GCF_000368305.1). Taxonomy (NCBI): domain Bacteria; kingdom Pseudomonadati; phylum Pseudomonadota; class Gammaproteobacteria; order Moraxellales; family Moraxellaceae; genus Acinetobacter; species Acinetobacter sp. CIP 102129. The sequence continues at coordinate 368,299 of NZ_KB849339.1, read as the reverse complement.
TTGAATTGCGTTTGGATGACCTGAATTTTTATACCTCAATGAACCAGAAGCTAACCCAGCATTATCTAAAATATGAACAGGGAAAATTAGCCGCTCAACCCATTCATTTACAGATTCATCAACTGGATAAAGACAAGCTTAAAATTGAGGGTATTGCTTATCGCAACCCAAACAATCGGCTGGAAACCCAAATATTGTCATTGCTTGCCTACAGTACACCTGAACAAAAAAATCAGATCACTGATAATGAAAAGAAATGCCAATATCAGTTTGATTTTCAAAAGGCCTTACTGATTGTTAAAACAGATCAAAAAGGCTGCGAACGTTTTACAGGCATCTACCGTTTATATGACTAAACTTGAATGATTGAATTTCAAAAGCCGATGTTTTTATACATCGGCTTTTATTCTTTAATAGGCAGAGGTAACGCCTGTAATTCCTGCACCGATGACAACAATATGAGGCATAGTAAACTCCTTGAAATGCAAGGAATTTCATAATAAGCAATATATAGCAATTAGCAAAATATAAGCTACACTTGGATTTATTTGAGACTTCACTCATGCCTAAAATATATTCTGTAGATTTACGTGAAAAAGTCATGAAACATTATCATGATACTCACCATAAATGTAAGCGTCCGCTGAACACACCTTATGAATTTGTCCTATAAGCCTTAATTTAGTCCCCAGTTAAAAATAAGTGGGGACTTAAATTTATGACTACAAATAACCAGACATCCATCGCATCTCTTGCGAAGCGAAGAATTACTACCACACCGCTGGAAATCCGACCAAAATTAAAAAACAGCCATGGGGTTCAGCGGGCGCTTACAATTTACAAGCAAAATTAAAAAAAGCTCAGGGACTAGTTCCATGAGCTTTTTTTATCAATCTAATAATTTGTTTGATTTTACTTTGCAGCAGTTGCTTCAGTGGTAATATTGACAGTGATCTTATCTCCTACATTCGGCACGTAATTTCCGATGCCAAATGCAGAACGGTTAAATGATGTTGTGGCATTAAAGCCAATCGCTGGCACTTTCGCCATTGGGTGCTCGCCTTGTTTATTCAGCACAGCATCTAAAACCACAGGCTTTGTTACACCTTTAACAGTTAAATCACCCGTAATTTTGAAGTGTTTTTTGTCTTTAGTTTCGACTTTAGTGCTTTTAAAAGTGATATTCGGATACTTAGCAGCGTTAAACCAAGCTTCTTCCTGGAACTCTTTATCCAAGGCAGGCACATTGGTATTTACACTACTGATCGGAATAGTGACCTCAACAGAAGAATTCGCTGGTTTTGCATTATCAACTTTAATTACACCCTGAATATCAGTAAAATTCGCGCTTGGTGTAGAGAAACCAAAATGGTTCCAGCTAAATACAGTCGCTGTATGAGTTGGGTCAATCTTATAGTCTACTGGTGCCGCCAAAGTGACTGAACTTGCGATGGCAACTGCTAAACCGAGGCTTAATGTTTTAAACTGCATTTTTCGTATCCTTGTTTGATATGTTGTTTAGTTTATAGATCACATAATTTTATTCACCATTCTTTATAAAACGATATGTTTCACCAGTGCAACAATAAAAGCGTTACAGTTGTTACGTAAAACGAATATCATAAGACTATTCGGTACTATACATATTGTCGCTAGAACGACATCATCAATTGACATATTTTTATTCAAATTTTTAAAGATAAACAAAAAGGTAAAACATGACACATACAGCACAAGCACTCAGTACATCTACACCTTATCGCGTTTCGTTGACGGATTCTTCGGGTCATACTTGGTATGCAGATGAACCAGCAGATAAAGGTGGTCAAGATACTGCACCAAACCCAATTCAGTTACTCTTGTCTGCTTTAGGTGCATGTACAACCATTACTTTAGAGATGTATGCGAATCATAAAGGAATTAAGCTTGATCATGTTCAGGTCGATTTAGCTTTAAATCCCAATGCTGAACCTGAAGCAGGTCAAAACAACATTGAGCGCAAGATTACGCTAAAAGGTGAATTTACTGAAGAACAGCATAAACGCTTATTAAAAGTTGCGGAAAGTTGTCCTGTTCATAAATTATTAACGTCTAATATTTCGATTCAAACTGAACTTAGCATTTAATTTCATTCACAAAAAAAAGCGCCCTATTCAGGACGCTTTTTAACTATTAATTCAATTAAGCAGTCAACTCTTTAACCGCAGCAACAACTGCTTCAGTAGTAATACCGAAGAACTGGAACAAGTCTTTTGCTGGAGCAGATTCGCCGTAAGTGGTCATACCAATCACTTTGCCGTCTAAACCAACAAACTTCCACCAGTAATCCACATGAGCCGCTTCAACCGCTACACGCGCACGGATATGTGCAGGTAATACAGCTTCACGATATGCAGCATCTTGTTTCACAAACTCTTCAGCACATGGCATAGACACTACACGCACACCTTCAAGTTGTGCATACGCTTCCATTGCCAATGAAACTTCTGAACCTGTAGCAATAATGATTGCTTTCAACTCACCTTTTTCTTCAGCAAGTACATAACCACCTTTTGCAACGTTTTGAATTTGAGCTTCATTACGCACTTGGAATGGCAAGTTTTGACGAGAGAAAATTAACGCAGTCGGACCTTCTTTACGCTGAAGAGCAGATTTCCAAGAAACAGCCGCTTCAACCGTATCGCATGGACGCCAAGTATTTAAGTTTGGTGTACCACGTAACGATGCAATTTGTTCGATTGGTTGATGCGTAGGGCCATCTTCACCTAAACCAATTGAGTCATGTGTATAAACATGAATCACACGTTGCTTCATCAATGCTGACATACGTACTGCATTACGTGCATATTCCATAAACATCAAGAATGTTGCAACGTAAGGAACAAAACCACCGTGTAAAGCTACACCATTTGCGATTGCGGTCATACCGAATTCACGAACGCCGTAATACACGTAGTTACCCGCTGGATTTTCTTGTACGCCTTGGCAACCTTTCCAAAGTGTTAAGTTAGAGCCAGCCAAGTCAGCAGAACCACCTAATAATTCAGGCAGTAATGGACCGAATGCCTGTAAAGTATTTTGGCTTGCTTTACGAGTTGCAATGGTTTCAGCTTTTGCATTGGTTTCAGCAATGAATGCATCAGCTTGTGCAGCAAATTCTGCTGGTAAGTCGCCATTGATACGACGTAATAATTCAGCCGCTTCAGTTGGATATTTTGCTTGATATTCAGCAAATAATTCATTCCAAGCGGTTTCAGATGCTTGACCTTTTGCTTTTGCATCCCAAGCAGCATAAACATCTTCAGGAATAACAAATGCGTCTTCTTTCCAGCCTAATGCTTCACGTGTTAAAGCAATTTCGTCTTTGCCCAGTGGCGCACCGTGGCAATCTTCTTTACCTTGTTTGTTTGGTGAGCCTAAACCAATAATCGTTTTACAGATAATAATTGTTGGCTTATTGCTTTCAGCTTTCGCTTCAACAGTTGCTTGACGAATCGCATCAGCATCATGACCGTCTACACGAAGCACTTGCCAGCCATAAGCTTTGAAACGTTGCTCAGTATCATCACTAAACCAACCTTCTACTTCACCATCAATTGAAATCCCGTTGTCATCGTAGTAAGCAATCAACTTACCAAGACCTAAAGTACCTGCAAGTGAACATACTTCGTGCGAAATACCTTCCATCAAGCAGCCATCACCCAAGAAGCAATAAGTGAAGTGATCAACAACGTTTAAACCATTTTTGTTAAATTGCGCAGCTAAAGTTCTTTCAGCTAAAGCAAAACCAACAGCATTGGCAATCCCCTGACCCAATGGACCTGTTGTGGTTTCGATACCAGGTGCATAACCCAATTCTGGATGACCTGGAGTTTTAGAGTGTAATTGACGGAACTGTTTTAAATCTTCAATAGATAATTCATAACCCGTCAAATGCAATAACGCATATTGCAACATTGAGCCGTGACCATTAGACAATACAAAGCGGTCACGGTTCACCCATTGAGGGTTACTTGGGTTATGATTTAAAAATTCGCGCCAAACTACGTCAGCGATATCTGCCATCCCCATTGGAGCACCAGGATGCCCTGAGTTTGCTTGTTGCACAGCATCCATAGCCAAGACACGAATTGCATTTGCAATACGGCGTTCATTTAAAGGGGTTGTCATAAGTCAGAATCCGATTAAATCAATAAGATGTAGAGAAGATGAGAAATCATCTTTCAAAAACTGCGACTATTGTCTTAAAAAAACAAGATGGGGTAAAGTGCAATACACGATATTTCTTATATTTTGATCATTCAAATACAATTCTTTATATAAATGCTCACCATCTAAACAACCACTAAAATACATTCATTCCAATATGAAAATTTACAATTCAGGAAAACTTTATTAATTAAAGCATTAATATTAGTTTTACTGATACGCATATCAATAAAAACACAATGAAAATGAAATAAATTCATGCATTTTAGTCAGCTTATGCTAGTCCTATCCGCCAAGTCGATGTAACATACTCTGTCTTTTTGAAAATAACCATGATAGGACGTTCATGCGCGAGTATGCTGTTTTTACTTCAGAATCTGTAAGCGAAGGTCATCCAGACAAAATGGCTGACCAAATTAGTGATGCTATTTTAGATGCAATCCTAAAAGAAGACCCGTATGCGCGTGTCGCTTGTGAAACATTAGTAAAAACAGGTGCGGTTGTTCTTGCTGGTGAAATTACAACGACAGCAAATGTCGACTTTGAAGCAATTGTGCGTCAAACCGTAAATGGTATTGGCTATCATCACTCTGATTTAGGTTTCGACGGATCAACTTGTGCCGTGATCAATATGATTGGTAAACAATCTCCAGAGATTGCTCAAGGTGTTGACCGTCAAAAACCTGAAGATCAAGGTGCTGGCGACCAAGGCTTAATGTTCGGTTATGCAAGCCGTGAGACAGATGTACTCATGCCTGCCCCAATTTCTTATGCGCACCGTTTAATGGAGCGTCAAGCAGAATTACGCCGTTCAGGTGCTTTACCTTGGTTACGTCCAGATGCAAAAAGCCAAGTTACCTTTGCTTATGAAAATGGTATGCCAGTTCGTTTAGATGCAGTTGTATTATCAACTCAGCACGATCCTGAAATTAGTCAAGCTAACTTAAAAGAAGCTGTGATTGAAGAAATCGTAAAACCGATTATTCCTGCTGAAATGTTCCATGCAGGTACAAAATTCCATATCAATCCAACAGGTATGTTTGTGATTGGTGGTCCTGTAGGTGACTGTGGTCTAACTGGTCGTAAGATTATTGTCGATACTTATGGCGGTATGGCACGTCATGGTGGCGGTGCTTTCTCTGGTAAAGATCCATCAAAAGTTGACCGTTCTGCAGCCTATGCAGGTCGTTATGTTGCGAAAAATATTGTTGCTGCAGGTCTTGCTGACAAATGTGAAATTCAGGTGAGTTATGCAATCGGTGTTGCAGAGCCAACCTCCATTTCAATCAATACATTCAATACAGGCAAAGTTTCAGATGAGTTGATTATTCAATTGGTTCGTGAACACTTTGATTTACGTCCATACGGTATCACCCGCATGTTGAACCTGATCCAACCGATGTATAAGCAAACTGCTGCGTATGGCCACTTTGGTCGTGAGGGTTCAGACACTGCATTTACATGGGAAAAAACCGATAAGGTTGATGTGTTAAAAGATGCAGCTGGACTGTAACGTCTTACCTCATTTTAAAAGCTCGCTCATCGCGAGCTTTTTTATGCTCTCCTCACCTATGTCCTAAAATTTACATTGGGAACTATATTATTTTGATCTTGCACAGCATTTGCTAAAATACAATTTCAATCATTTCGGATACATGGTTATGACTCAATTGATCAACAAGGGTGGATTTCGCGAACGTGCAAACCGCACTCGTAAATACAAACAATCTGAAAATGAATTAACGACACTGGTTCCAAACCAATATCGTGCTGGTTTAAAAGAAACAGACCAACATACCCAGCCAGAGCAAAAAAAGGACAGCCCATCTAAAAATGAGGCATAAAAAAGCACACTGTTTGAAAGTGTGCCTTTATTAAAATCAACGCTAATTAATTCACATCTTTAAATTCAATTTTCTTTTGCTCAGGTTTCACTTCACGCGCTTCCCCGTCAATCACAGTTGAATCACGATATTGCCCGCCACCTTGCTGATTTTGCATCTCCTGCATTTGACGCATAAGATCAGCAAATGGATTCTGTCTACCAGCCGCACCGCTACCCATTCCACCCATCATTTGGTCCATCAGGGCTTGTTGACGCTTGGCCATCGTTTTCATGAGCGCGTTGCGGAAAGCAGTTTGAACGGCTGGGATAAGTACCAATACAGCCAGTACATCGGAAATCAAACCTGGTAACATTAGCAGAAAACCAGACATCGCAATTGCCAGCTTCTTGGTTACTGCTGGATCACTCCCAAGCTGTCCAGTCATCTGCATTTGCTGTAATTGCGGCATAATGTTGGAGGTGCTTGAGCGAACAAGGTTCAGACCAATGAAAAATGCAATGATGAACCAGAAAAAGACATACCACATACTTCCAACGAGGTCGCCCACGCCAATCCATACTAAAACTTCAGCAATTGTGCCAAATACCACGATAAGAAGTAGAGTCATTTCAAATCTCAAAATTAAAAACTTGTGCAAAAAACTGGTCAATTAGGCTGACACAATACATAAAATGAATTCAATAAATAAGTTGATGGGTACTTTTTTCAATTTATCAAGTGCTGTTAGTGTGAGCTGCATAAAAAAGCTCCCAATTAAATCATCACTAATTGAGAGCTTAGGCTTTCTCTAAAGATCAACCACAGTTTGCATTGCTGATTTTTTTAGTTTGTGGATCAATGGTCACCGTCACACGATTTTCCCGATAATCCATTGTGACTGGTTGGTTTGGCCCAACACTACGAACAATTTCAGATTTGGTTTTTTGCTTGATTTGTTCTTCACTTAAACCTGACTGGCCAATCAATTTTCGTGCTTCATCCGCCAAGCATTTCGGTTGATTAGCACGGAAGAATTCCCATTCTTCAACAATCTGACCATTGGCCAACTTACAATAGCCAACCTGACCATTGGCTTCATTTCTGATCTCTAACTGACCACCCTGCTCTACACAAAACTTGCTTGCTGGATTTACCATACCAATTTTTGGTGGAGTGAGTTCTTTATTTGGAGTAGATGAACACGCTGTAAGTGAAGTCAGGATTAAACCTAAAAATAAAAATTTTTTCATAAGTTTATATTCTTGCAAAAATGTAAAGATAACAAATAAATCAAAATTATTATGTCTATTATTTGAAGCAAAACAGCGTCTATTGAATGATAATGTACTCGACACGAATTGCCTCATCCACTAAATAATGATCTTTAATCAGATAAAAATAAGGTTTATCTCTGATCCATTCATCCATCTCTAAAATGGCGTGGGTGTATCCTGTGATCGCTAAAAAATCTTTTGTGCCGATTGCATCCATAGGCTTATCCTTTTCCTCACGGTGCTTATTTTGGTGTAGCAGCATTAGTTGCAGCCGAATTGGCAGGAAAACAACGTAGAGCAACTGCGATTGCACAAGTAATGATGGGACTCACCCTTGCCAATGTGATTGGTGTTCCTATTGCAACTTGGCTTGGTCAGCAATTTGGTTGGAAATCTGGTTTTGAGTTTTCTGCCGTCCTTGCCTTTATTACTTTAATCGGTGTCAGCCTTTTCGCGCCCAATATTCCACTTCAAAAGACAGCCAGTATTAAAGCAGAATTGGCAGGCCTAAAAAACATCAATATATGGTTAACGCTGGCTGTTGGTGCAATCGGTTTTGGCGGCATGTTCTCTGTTTACAGTTATGTATCTCCAATTTTAACTGAGTATACCCATGCAGATATTCGTATAGTCCCGATTGCGCTAGCCATTTGGGGCGTTGGTATGGTGATTGGAGGTCTCGTTTCTGGTTGGCTGGCAGATAAAAGCCTATTTAAAACGATGATTGGAATTTTGGTGAGTTCTGCACTCGCCTTTGTACTTGCAAGTTTTATGATGTCTAATCTCTATACTGCGATTACAGCCTTATTTATGATTGGTTTCACTGTGATTGGGTTAGGTGGTGCATTACAAACACATTTAATGGACATCGCAGACGATGCACAAACATTAGCGGCATCATTAAATCATTCTGCATTTAATTTAGCCAATGCCTTAGGTACATTTCTTGGAGGATGGGTACTTAGCCATAATATGGGTTGGTTAGCACCGATCTGGGTTGGGTTTGTACTAAGTTTAGGGGGACTAGCAATTTTATTAATTGCACTGGCTTATGCTAAATACACTCAAAAAAATCAATCTGCCGTGTCTTAACGGCAGATTTATTCATTGATTAAGATCAATTCATCAGCTTTGCAATTTGTCGGTCATGCCATTTGGACAGCAATAGCAAGGCAGTTATTACTCCAATTAAGGCAAAGAACATATCAGACTGGGTATCCCATTCATATCCCTGAGTTCCTAAAAACTCCTCCGCCCCTTGCCCCATTACTAAAGCAGCAGCCCATTCAATCAGCTCATAGCTCGCACTAATCGCCAATACAATACAGATCACAATAAAAGTGAGCATTTTTCCTTTGATCAAAATCTGTTTTCTAAGCAGGATTTCCCGTGCAGCAATCGCAGGGACAAAGCCCTGCATAAAATGTCCAATCTTGTCATAAGGATTTCGATCTAAACCCAACCATTGAGCAATCTCAAAACCTAAAGGTACACGTGCATAGGTATATGCTCCACCAAGGATTAATACAATTGCATGCAAAAAAATTAGGCTATACAAGAGATTAGTTAATGGAAATCTTGAATAAGTTGCAAATAAGATGGGTAAAACGATGACAACAGGAACAACTTCCATCACCCATGTACCACGGTCAAATGGATGAATACCTGAAATGATTAAAATCAACATAAGAATAAATGCTGCACAACACAACATCAGTTTTTGACTCATATCAACTCCTCTAGATTTTATCATTTTTTCTTAACACGACTCGATTCTTAAAATTGATCTCTAACGCTGTTTTTCATTAAACTTGCGGTTTATTCGGATAATTTTTCACCACAATGCGGACAGTAATGATATTTCTTTTTCTCCTGTTCCTGACTCTCAAGTAACTTCTCCCTGACCAGTTGGATGATAATTTCATGGGTCTGCTCTTTTGGTAAACCCACTTTTTTCCGAATTCGTTCAATTTCAACTTGGTCATGCAACAAGTCCAGCCCTTTGGCTTGCAAGGCTTCACGAAACTCCTGTTCCAGGCTTTGATTACGCTGGTTTAATTCATTGGCAAGGCCTGAAGCTAAAATACCTGCGGGCAAAGCTGCAATACCGACACCCAGAATTGTAATGAATGCACCCAGGATACGCCCTAAATTGGTTACAGGCGTTACATCACCATAGCCCACTGTTGTCAATGTAACAACCGCCCACCACATTGCTTTTGGAATTGAGCTAAATGCTTCAGGCTGGGCTTTATTTTCCACCACGTAAATTGCGGATGCCGTCATCACAATCATAATGACCAAAATGAAAATAACCGCCTGAAATGAACCTTTTTCTCGCTGGATGACACGTAAAAGTATCTGTAATGACACGAAATAACGGGTTAGTTTGAGTAATCGGAATAGTCGTAAAACCCGCAGGAAACGCAAATCAAGATGTACAAAGAAATTTAAGTACGCAGGTAAAATCGCCATGAGGTCAATAATCGCCCCGCCACTTTTCATCCAGCGAAACCGCTGCTTCCATGCTGATTCCTGTGGATTTTTCTCAACGATGCTCCATAGCCTTAATAAATATTCACCGCTAAAAATAAGGATTGAGAGATTTTCAAAAATATTGAAATAAGGCTGATATAGCTTATACAAGTCATCCACTGACTCCAATAGCACCGCTGCAACATTGGCAATGATTAGGGAAATCAGTAAGTAGTTGACACAGGTACTCACCTTACTTTTATAGTCATCATCATGCAGATTGTTATAAACAAACTGTCTTAGCTGTTGCCATGAAAATTGAGCCATACCATATTTATCGTTATATAAATCAGGTTAAAATGTATCATGTTGCTCAGGCATTTGATAAGTGATTTGTATCATACTAAACCATTCTTAGTGCATGGTGGAAAGAGAACTTTGTCATGAGTGTCGTCAATATCGTTATCTTTGTTGTGATTGGCGGACTTTGGTGGAAATTATTGGGTTATTGGTGATTTTGAATAATATTAACTTCTATAACTAGAAGTTAATATTGAAATTTTTTAAACAATAAAAATTCAGCGATCCCAACTCTTAGTATCTAACTCAGCCGAACCAAAAACCTCTGATGAACATACATCCTGAAAATTCATTTTCTGAATAATATCTGTTAGAAAATATTCCAAATATTTCACAATTGAATTGGTATATGAATATACACTTACTAAATCTACTACATTTTCTTCCGCTTTAAATTCAATAAGCCCTATTTTATGCTCATTAAAATGTATGTTTCCCACAGGTAAGGCAAATTGAAAATTTAATTTTTTAAGAAACACCCCAGATCGTATAAAATAAGTTTTTACAGTTAATGGACTCTCATTATGAATTACAACCCAACTTAACTCGCCACTTACCGACGAATTAAGAGATGCTAGTCTGTCAACTTTCTGAGCCACATGTGCCAGTACGTTTCTAATTTCACGTACTAATTGTAATTTCTCTTTTACTTTAGATTCAGAAAACTCTTCATTTATATTCATTGTTCTAGTTAATATTATCCACAAACATCTAAATCTATCTATAGCATCAATAAATGCCCAAGCGTCTAAGAGTAATGGTGTAAATGTGTCATTTTTTATAGATTCGTTTTTATAGAATGTTAGTTCGTACAATCCCTTACATAAACGCTTATAACTAAAGTCAATAATTTGTATGGCAGCTCGCATACCATCTAAAGTAAATAGTAACTTTTTATCCAAATTAGCAGGAAGAGAAAACAAGGCAGAATTACTTGTTAGCATAGTTTTTCCTTATGATCTAAAATTATAAATTTAATTTTCTATATTAATAAGGGCTGATTACTCAGCCCTTATTTTTAGCTTTTGGCTTAAACAAATCATAGATTTGCTTGCGCTAGGGAAAAGCCTTTCGGCTTTTCTTAACCCTAGCTCATTAAGTTAATTGAGCAGCCTGAATTTTCTTGGTATCAACTTGATCAGCTTCTTTTGTATATTCGCTCATCTTGTCGAAGTTCAAGTATTTGTAGATGTCAGCAGCAGCGCTGTCAATTTGTGACGCGTACTGTTGATATTCTTCAGGGCTTGGTAATTTACCAAGTACCGCAGCTACAGACGCAAGCTCAGCAGAAGCCAAGTAAACGTTTGCACCTTGACCTAAACGGTTCGGGAAGTTACGCGTAGAAGTCGATACACAAGTCGTGTTCGGTGCTACGCGTGCTTGGTTACCCATACAGAGTGAACAACCTGGCATTTCAGTACGTGCGCCTGATTTACCATAGATGTTATAGAAGCCTTCTTCCATCAACTGATGCTCATCCATACGCGTTGGTGGCGCAATCCAAAGACGAGTTGATAAAGAACCACCTGGTACTTGCTCAAGCAATTTACCTGCAGCACGGAAGTGACCGATGTTTGTCATACAAGAACCGATGAATACTTCATCAATTTTGTCGCCTTGAACGTCAGAAAGAAGTTTAGCGTCATCTGGATCGTTCGGGCAGCAAAGAATTGGTTCTTTGATGTCAGCAAGATCGATTTCGTAAACTTTTAAGTATTCTGCATCAGCATCAGCTTTTAACAGGCTTGGGTTATCTAACCACTTCTGCATGTTTTCAGCACGGCGCGCTATTGTACGAGCATCGCCATAACCTTCTGCGATCATCCACTTCAACATAGTGATGTTAGAACGTAGGTATTCAGCAACTTTCTCTTCAGAAAGCGTGATTGAACAGCCAGCAGCAGAACGTTCAGCAGATGCGTCAGAAAGTTCAAATGCTTGCTCAACAGTCAAGTCATTTTCCATTTCTGATAAGTCGATTTCCAAGATACGACCAGAGAAGATGTTTTTCTTACCTTTCTTCTCTACAGTTAAGTCGCCCGCTTTGATCGCATAGTAAGGAATCGCATGTACAAGGTCACGTAAAGTAATACCAGGCTGCATTTTACCTTTGAACTTAACAAGTACAGACTCAGGCATATCAAGTGGCATAACACCAGTTGCAGCTGCGAACGCAACAAGACCTGAACCCGCTGGGAATGAAATACCGATTGGGAAACGAGTATGTGAGTCACCACCAGTACCAACTGTATCTGGAAGTAACATACGGTTTAACCAAGAGTGGATAATACCATCACCTGGACGTAAAGATACACCGCCACGGTTCATGATGAAGTCTGGTAATGTATGGTGAGTTGTTACGTCAACTGGTTTTGGATACGCAGCAGTGTGACAGAAAGACTGCATTACCAAGTCAGCTGAGAAGCCCAAGCACGCCAAGTCTTTTAACTCGTCACGAGTCATAGGACCAGTTGTATCTTGAGAACCAACAGTCGTCATCTTAGGTTCGCAGTAAGTACCTGGACGAACACCTTGACCTTCAGGAAGACCACATGCGCGACCTACCATCTTCTGAGCTTGTGTAAAGCCTTTACCAGTGTCAGCAGGTTGTACTGGAGTACGGAATAAAGTAGAAGGCTCAAGACCTAATTCTTCACGCGCTTTAGCTGTTAAACCACGACCTATAATCAGGTTAATACGACCACCAGCGCGTACTTCGTCTAATAGTACAGGCGTTTTAAGCTCAGCTTCTGCAATTTGTGCACCGTCTTTGAATGCAGTAACTTTTGCAGCAGCATGATCAATTTTCAATACAACTTCGTCGCCCATGTTCATGTTAGCAACGTCGATTTCAACAGGTAATGCACCTGCATCTTCCATTGTATTGAAGAAAATTGGAGCGATCTTAGAACCTAAGCACACACCACCATCTTTTTTATTTGGAATGTGTGGAAGTTCGTTACCGAAGAACCAAAGTACAGAGTTAGTTGCAGATTTACGGCTTGAACCCGTACCAACAACGTCACCCACGTAAGCAACTTGATTGCCTTTCGCGATCAATTCTTTGATTTGGCTTAATGGACCAACTTCACCTGGTTTTTCAGGGTTGATACCGTCACGCTCGTTTTTCAACATTGCATTTGCGTGTAATGGGATATCTGGACGGCTCCAAGCGTCTTGAGCTGGAGACAAGTCATCAGTATTGGTCTCACCTGTTACTTTAAACACAGTGATTTTGATTTCTTCTGGAACGTCAGCACGGCTCGTGAACCATTCTGCTTCAGCCCAAGATTGTAAAACAGCTTTAGCCGCAGCATTGCCTGCTTTTGCTTTGTCTGCTACGTCATGGAATGCATCAAATACCAGAAGAGTTTTCTTCAATGCTTCTGCAGCTAATTCAGCAAGCTCAGCATTGTCAAGAAGCTCAACTAAAGGAGCAACGTTATAACCACCAAGCATCGTACCTAGTAAGTAAACTGCACGCTCTTTAGTTACAAGTGGAGAAGTTGCTTCGCCTTTTGCTAGAGCAGCCAAGAAAGCAGCTTTAACATACGCAGCTTGGTCAACACCTGCTGGAACACGATTTTCAAGCAAATCTACTAAAAATGCTTCTTCACCTGCTGGTGGATTTTTTAATAATGCGACAAGTTCAGCAGTTTGAGCATCATCAAGTGGCTTCGGTGGGACTCCGAGTGCGGCACGTTCTGCAACGTGTTGGCGGTAAGCTTCTAGCACGGTGTTATTCCTCTTTTTTAAAAAATTACCTGTAAGTTCCAGCTTTCTGTAAGCTTTACAAGCAATATGGACAGCAAAATTTTACTAGACTTCGAGTTAAAAGTTAATGCAACAAGCGTATTTCTACGTGATGACCATTATTTTATAGCGAAATGCCCATCAGTTTGAAATACCGCTTTGGTATAAAGCCAAGGTCCAGTAAAACAATCATTTAATTCCACAAAAAAAGACAACGGTGTTGTCTTTTCGGTTAATACATTAAAATAGTTTATAGTTCGGCAGCTTTTCATGTGGAGTTGCCAAACATTGTTCAGTAAATTGTTGCTTCAGTTTTTCACGTAATGCATCTGGTTCAGCCTTAAGTTCTTCGGCTGGGATTGCGTAGACTTTTTCAATGATACCGAAAATAAACTTACGCGTGGTTTCATCCTCAATTTTACCCGCATGCTCTGTTGCCTGTTTTTGCTCAATTCCATTTTGACGATCCAGCGTAATCGAACGCGCGGCATTTCCCACACTCACACAATAGCCATGCCATTGTTGTTCAGGTGTAAGTGGCTCTTTTTTGCTACAACCGACCAAGACCAAACCTATTGCAATCAACAAAACTTTATTCATCATCATACTGCGACTAATTTGATGCATACATCATACTGAAACTGGTTTATTTTGCAAAAGGAAGTATTTAAAACCGCCCTGTCCGCAATACAAACATACAAATCATTTGCTGCACTGCATATTATTGCCATTCTTTTGGCATTTACTGCCTGTTGCAGAAAGATAGGTATTACCTGCAACCAGATTATAATACCTACCTTTTGAATCCCAGCATCTGACACCATTACAGTTTTTTACAGCGATCAGGGCTGCTACAGCAGCCGCTGTAGATGGACTGGCAGTGGTCGCACCAGCAGCTGGCTTAGCTGAATTTGTTGCAGAAGCGGTGGTGGTCTTAACCGCATTTGCACTGGTCGCCGCTACAGTTGTTTTTGCTTCTTTGTTTGCTACTGGCGGAGGTGTTGTTGGATGAGTTACGGTCTGGGTTGTAGCGGTGTTGGGATTTCTCTTTGCAGGGTCGAGTTGAGGTTCCTGTTTCTGAGTTGGAGGTGGTGTTGCTGAATATGTTGTTACACCACGTGCGTCCACCCACTTATAGTATTCTTTAGCATTTGTTTGAAATGTACAGCCAATCACCCCAAGGCTGATGATTGCCAAAATCTGACTAAAAGTGACAGATTTCATCCCTTTCCTCCCAAAAATATCATAAATATTTTATTTTCAATAACTTATTTTAATTTTAGCATATTTCCTTATTTAAAATAAATGTCATTAAAAAAACCTGTTTTATCATTGTAAAACAGGTTTTTATTTTTACATACTAAAAACGCCAGTTATAGAAAATATCTATCGCGCGTTCCAAAGACTGACTCGCTTCCAGATATAAACGGCGGTTCATTTGATAACGTAAGGTGAGTTTATTCACAGGAGTAAACACACCTATGCCATAGCGGATAAATAAATCTGGTGTGATATACCCTGTCAGGCTGACTTGAGTATCATCTCCTGTACCCTGTGCGTCCAATGCCAGACCACTCAGACCAAAGGTTCGACCAATCTGGTTGGTTAAAGCCCGTGTACCCCCCAGACCCATACTGATACCAGCGGCTGCAATGGTATTGTTCACGTCTGACTTAAAGCCTTCAGTATTGCTTAAACCACTGCCACCCTCATTGATACGTCCCGTAAGCAAGGCATTGAGGGCCTCTTGTTCTGACAAGCCAGCATCATTATAGACCTGAACATTCGGTACAGTTGCCGTACCTGTTACCCGTACCCCAACCATACTGCCTTGCACAGGTTTATTGGCATCAATATCCAGTGTTGGGTTGGCCAATGGTCCATTAAAACGGGCAATGGCTCGGTTCAAGTCCAGACTTTGACCATAGGCTTCAATTTTCACTTTCTGGCTCACCCCAATCGCACCATTGGCACGCATTGCGGTTTCGAGACCACGCTGGGATAGATGCAAACGTCCAACGAGTGGAATATTACTTCCAAAGCCCTGGAAAACAACCTGATTGCCTAACGTCAGGGTCATATCAGCACGAATGTCCCACGGTTTTGCTGACTTTAATGTTGCTAACAAGTCCTGTCCTTGCTGAACAACACGGACATCAGGCGAAACGTTAATCACAGTTGCGGTGGTTTCTGGCATTGAAATACGAGCACGTGGTACATCAATCGTTCCTCTTAAACTCAATTGTTGTTTAAATGGGTAAACATCCAAATTTAAATCAGGTTGCACGATTGCGGTAATCATCGGCGCTTGGCGAATTAAAAGATTATCACCTTTCAAACTAAGCGCGAGATGAGGATCTTCTTTCCAATTGAAGCTACCTTTTAATCGCCCAACCCCTTGCCCACTGTTGAACGCACCATTAATACTGGCTGAATCCTGACGGATTGAGGAATACAACTGGATATTGGTGAGATTGACAGGCAATGAAATCATGCTGATGGCACCATTTTTCAGACGCATTTCACCTGTGAATTGAGGTTGAGTTAAAGTCCCATTCACTTTACCAGCAAGTGCAAGCGTGCCCGCCATTGAACGGACATCCTTGATAAATGGTTTAAAAACTTTTAACTGAACATCATCAAAAGCTACTTCGCCACGCATTGGCATATTATCCTGAAAAGGATTGACAATCACATGCGCATAACCCGTTCCAATATCTGGGGTTTTCATGTCTACACGGAACAACAATCCATCGCTGACACTTTTGGCAATCAAGCTTAATTCATCATAATTCATGGTGGTGGCTGGGTATTGTGGATCATCCGCAGCCAAGCCAATCTCACCCTTGCGTGTCACTAGGCTGGCATCAATTTTTGGACGGTTACCCTGAACCCATGAGGCCTTGGCATAACCATTCAACTGACCCGTAACCACCAATCCTTCTGGCATAAAAGCAGTAAAGTCATTTAAGTCGATATTTTTGGTAATGACAGAGACATTACCCTTGGCCTGACTAATACGTGCAGGCTGATCCAGACATAACTGGCTGTGTGCACTCTGCCAGCAATGCTGCCCAACGTACAGTTCGGATAATCGGGTTGAATACACAATCGCCGCATTTTGATTTTGCACAAGATTAATACGTGGCGAAGCAAAGTTTCCTTTTTGCAGTTGCCCCAGCCATTCATTGTTTGAGTTAAAGCCGCCTACAAGCTGTAGATAGAAATTTGATTGTCGATTTTTGCTTTCAACTTTTAATACATGCGCCTTACGTGTTCCAGCCAGATTGACCATAGCATTCTCGATTTCACGATTGCCACTGCGTAAATGGTCAATTTTTGCAGCCAATAACGTTGGGGTGGTTTCTGATGTTGGCAATTCACCCTGAATACGCAACGATCTAACACTTGCCACATCCTTGAATGCAAAATTATCCACGGCAATATTTGCGATTGCCTTTAAGCGTGGCTGGGACTGCACATTCAGGCTGCCATAGGCACGGCCTTTCAGACCTGGATATAGTTCATAGAGTGCAGGTGCATTGAGCTTGATTTTCAGGCTTTGGGCATTACCCGTTGCCTGTAACTGATTTTGTGCATAGGAAAAATATAAATCATTGGCTTCAAACTGTTGTGGCAAAAAGCCTTTCTGGCTGGAATCCAGCAAGAGCGTCAGGTTGCCGCGTCCCCTGATTGGCTTATTATTAATAAAACCAGCGGCATTCAGTTGACGGATATCAATACGTTTTAGCTGTTCAGACCAGACACCCTGTGTTTTTACGTGACCAGACACTTCACCCTTAACACTGGAAACGAAATATTGGGGTTTAAAACGTACCAGTGAGCCATCCAGATCCCAACCCAATTTATCTTTAAGATTGACTGCACCAGTGGCATAGACTTTACCCGCTACACCATCATGTTTTAGCTGATTGATCTTAATGTATTCAGGTGTACCTGCAACATTGATTTTTAATAAGCCATTGCCCTGATTTAAGGCTTTGAGTGAACCATCATAATTCACAGCAAAACTTTTAAAGCCGCCACCCGCTTTTTGATCATGGAAGATAAGAGCCGCTGTACTTTTTCCTTTTAAGGCAACCGTTTCAGTTTTACCTGCCTGGGCCAGTTGTCCCTTGAGATCAATCTGGTCAAATTGAATGATCTGCTGGTTGGGTTTGGCAAAACCAGTCGCTTTAATCTGACCGTTAAGTAGATTAACAGGTGCTGTTGCAACCACTGTCTGCGGATTAAAATTTTGTGCCTGTAGCTGTGCCTGCCATGCAAGCTGCTGCTTTTCATTTGGCAGTTTCACCTTGGCCTGACCTGTTAGGCTGCCTTTTTCAGCCTGATAATGGAAACGTTCCACATCTAAAAGATCACCTTTTACATCAAAGCGTGCATTATACTGTCCTGTTGGTAACAGTGTTTTCTCATGCGGACGTACCTTGGTTGACACATAGATATCCTGTTGTCCCTCTTTCAGTGTAACATCGGTATGCCCTTCGGCACTACTCAACCAGCCAATATAAGGTACAGCCCGATCAATTCCTTGCCATGCAACATTTAACAACATTGGTTGGGCTTTGTGGTCTTTTGCCTCAGCCTGATTTAGCTTGATGGCCCAGCTTTCATATTTATCGAAATCAAGATTGGCTTTTAAGGACAGCCCTTTTTCCATTGAACCTGATGAACTTAGGTTTGCGTCGAGATTGGGTGGCAAGAAATCCTGAGCCACTTGCGGCACAGTTTTATCTTTCGGGTTTAATTTTTCCAAACGCCCCTTAATATCCCATGACACATGATTATGCCAATTCACCATACCCTTGAGACCGACCGTACCACCCATCAACTGACCATTAAAATCATTGATATTGAGCTGATTTTTCAAGTCAGTATCCATCAGGGCATTATATTTCCCCTCAGGAATCTGTTCACCTTTCAGGTCGGTATCCAGTGTCAGAAGTAACTTTTGAATGTCACCGTTAAACCGCGCCACGCCATCTTTTGCAAATAATTTCTGTTCTTTTAGCAAGGGTAAATGATAATTTTTAAAGAACAATTCGCCGTTCATTGGTACATGGTCACGTACAGGATGAACCACAACCCAACCTGTGAGTAGATCAGGGGTACGGGTTGCAACTCCTGCCTTTAAGGTATCAAGTGTTCCTCTGGCGACAACCTTGATAATCTGGATATCCAGACTTTTTAATGAGGGAATTATCAGGTCAGTTTTGAGATTCAATGGGTATTTACCGATAAAATCCATTTCACCTGTTGCATGCTGGAGCGCCAGATAACCCATATCCATGCGGGAGTCTTCGAACTTAAGCTTTGTTCCCGACCATAAGGCATCCTTTAAATAAATATCACTAAAGTCGGTCTTCGAGGTGCTGGTCTTGATTTGAAGATGGTCTATAGTTGCCTCATCTACCCTTAATACAAAAGGCAATTTAATCGCATCAAAGGAAAATGGTTTACCTGATGGCGGTTTTTTATTCACAATCCTTAAGTTACGTACATCGGCATGGCTTAAGTGCAGTTCCTTGTTTAACAGGGCACGCCAGCCTAAAGACACATCGACCCGATCCAGCGACACATCCACAGCCTTGACTTGCAGCAATACATTTTTCAGGATGATCCCTGAAAGCAGGTTCCCACCCTCATATTCATATTTAATGACTTTCTGGCTTTGCAGCACACGATCCAGTAGGAAAAGGCTTCCCTTGTCCGTAGACATCATCACCATTAACGAGCTGACCAGCAATAAAAGAATGATCAGCACAATCAGCGCAATGCTTCGAAGAATGCGCCGTTGCCGTCTTGGTCTTGTTGGAGGTAACTGCTGTTGTGCTTCCGTCATAATCAACCTGAATTGTTTGACCTTTTAAAGGTTTTTTAAAAAGTTATTAAAGCTGTGGACCAATAAAGAAATGGAGTCGGATTGGGTTGTTGTCATTCGAGATACCTGAAGCAACATCTAGGCGAATCGGCCCAATCGGTGATCTCCAGCGTATGCCCACACCAATACTGTACTCGGTTGGATTGCTAAACTGCTTATCATAGGCATTACCAAAATCAGAAAATATCGCTGCACGCCAGCCATCTTTAAATTGATAGTTATACTCAAGTGATCCCAAGGCTAAGGCCTGTCCACCAATTTTATAGCCATCTTCTTCTGGTGATAGGCTCTTGTAGTCAAAACCGCGTAACGACTGATCCCCACCTGTGAAGAAACGTAAATTATAAGGAACCTTGTTGAAGTTGTCGGTAAAGATATAGCTGGTGTCGCCACGCCCCACAAACTGGTGGTTGTCATTTTCACCCATTGAATAGATAAAACGCCAGCCTCCCGTCAGGATGGCCATGTTGGCATCTGTCAATAATGATTCTGTACCCAGCTCAACCTTGTAAATCTGTTTAAAGCCTTTGGTTGGGTTTAAACGTGAATTGGCATTGGTTTTTGACGCTTCATAACTGAGCAGCAAGGATTCCTGTTCGGAGTCGATTCCTGAAACCTTAAACGCGTCAGGAAGTTCATTGACATCAATATCGCCTTTTTTGGTTAAGCGATCCAGACGGTAACGTAAGCCAAAGGTATTTTGCCAGTCACCCAACGGATTTTTAATCACCCGTTCGCCCCCCATGACTGCTGACTCCACCAGCAGGTTCACACCTGGACCAATATCATCACGCTCTTCACGCTCATAACCACCGACAAGGTTAAAATAGTCATTAAGTGGATGCTTGTAGGGAATACTATAGCGTCCATCAATGGACTGACGAATCTGCGACAATTCAATGTTGGCATCAAAAGAATGTCCATATTTATTGACAATGGCACGACGATACTGGCTACGAATACGCGCACCTGTATCAGTTCCATAACCGACACCCGTTTCCAGACTATTTAATTTATCGGCATTCAATGTCACCACGATTGGAATTTTTTTCTCGATTCGGGTTTGCTCTTCAAGCTTGTGGCGTTCCTCATCTTCATCATCATGGTCATGTGAACGTGGTGCTGTGCGGGCAACTGAATAGGCCTGTGCAGACTCGCCACCAGAGAATACGGTCTCATCGACCACATTTTGTGTGACTTCCTGTGCAGAGGTAACTTTCTGACGTGCCAGATCAGCCTTTTGCTGACTATTCATCAACTGTGACTGCTGAAGTTTCTGCTGGTCTACCAATGCCTGTAAGTCAGGCGCCAATTCCAAAGGAGGTTGAATCGGGTCTGGCTTGATGGTGTCAACAAGGGTGTAATTGAAATAACGGGTATTGGTCAGGTTATTTGCTAAGACATTGACACGCCAAAATGCGTAGTCATTACCCTCTTTCCACGGTGCCAAACTATCAAGCACTTTTTGGGTAAGCGGCAGTGGCTTGCTTGGGTCACTCATACGGTATTCGACTTTTTTCAGCTTATAACGCTCACCCGTCTCATATTTCAGGTTGATCTCTGCTGTTTTATCAGGCTGCGTAATCTTGACATCATGCAAACGCCAGTAGGCATCAAAGAAACCGTTATCATTGGCTGCACTGACAATTTTTGTTTTGGTTTCTTCGTATTTGCCATGATTAAAGATATCACCCTCATCCTGTTCTGGAATTAAACGAATCACTTGTAGTTGAGGTAATCTTTCACCAGCCCCCGAAAATTCAATATTTTGCTCTTTAATCAGGATAGGCTCATTGGGTGTGACAATCACTCTGACCCTGCTGTCACTCAACCGTTCAAATTTATATACCGCATTATAATAACCAACCGCCTGTGCAGCTTGATTGGTTAAGGCCCTTAACTGGGGTAAAGCCAGATTGAAGTCTTCAAAAGCCTCTTGAGTAAAGCTGGATAGTTTGGCCTTGATATTGGTGGCAAGTACGGGAGGTGCACCCGTCACATCAGCAGTGATACGTGGAGTTTTTTCGGCATTAAGCAGGTTTTCAGGATGGAACCGATTCCATATCTTTCTAAAAAATCCGACTTTTTCCTGTGATGATTCAGGCTGGGGCTGGAACTCAGGCAGGGTTCGTCCTGCTTCATTGGCCTCAACCACAATTTTACTGTCGGTCTGGATGTCCTGCATCAGTTTGTCAATGTTGACAGGGGCCTTGGTGACTTCCGTGAGCTCAGTTTGTGAAACATCATTGACCAGCACAGCAGGCGTTTTTGCCGCATTGTCACGGGAATTCTGGGCTTCTTTTTTCGCCTCTTCAGCTACACGGAAAATTTCATCTGCCATGCCCTGATCAATCGTCATGCTGGGCAAATCTTCCAGATTGTCTTCCATTTGGATCGGTTTTAATTCTTCAATCTGGTTTGCGGCCTGTTCCTGCTGTTTTAACGCAGCCAAACTGTCTTGTTGTGGTACCGAAACGGTTTGGGGTTCACTGTCCAGTTGCGGTTGAGGTGATATGGTTTCAGCAACTGTTTTTGCCTCAAGCTGTGTAGTTGAGGATTCCAGCGCTTCATTTTTAGCCAGCTCCGTGATTTTTTCCTGTGCACAAGCAACTGATATACAAGAACTAATCAGAAACCCACCACAAATAAGTTTAGGAAAGCCCTGCATTTTAAAAATTAAATGCATAGAATGACTCAGTGCAGACGGTTTAAACTTTGCTTGAGATGGCATGTAGAACTCTAAACTTATTTTTTAATGTGTCGTTTTTTGTGGATAAAAATTTATTCAAATCTTTGATTTTCATCCAATCAAACATTAAAAAATATCATACATGCATTTTAGTGCATTTTTACAGTTCGTCACATTTTTTTATAAAACACAATGAAGTGAACAAATGATGAAACAAGATGACCGCTTAATGACATCTCGTCGGTTTGCACCGATGTTTTTCACTCAATTTTTTGGTGCGCTCAACGACAATGTTTATAAGCAGGCGCTCCTTCTGGTGATTACCTATGGCTGGATTCAACAACAGTCTGCACCCATCAGCACACTCAACAATTTAGCCGCTTTACTGTTTATATTGCCCTACTTTCTCTTCTCCGCCACCGCAGGACAGATTGCCGATAAATACGAGCGTTCTCAACTAATCCGCTTTATCAAGATTCTTGAGATCGTGATTATGCTGATTGGGAGCGCAGGTTTCTTACTGGGTAATTTATGGCTACTGTTATTTGCCTTATTCCTGATGGGAACACATTCCACCTGTTTTGGGCCAATCAAGTACGCCATTCTGCCTGAAATCCTTAAACCACAGGAATTGATGTCGGGAAATGCATTGTTCCAGTCGGGTACATCTATCGCCATTTTGGTCGGTATGATTCTGGGCGGTGCGGTGATTGCCTCATCTGAGGGTAATTTGCTGTGGATTAGCATCACAGTGGTAACTATTGCCTGCTTAGGCTATTTATCCAGCCGTTTTATTCTGCCGCAAAAAGTGGCCGAGCCTGACCTTAAAATTGACTGGAACTTTTTTCGAACCAGCTTCCAAACCTTGAAATATGTCAAAGGCATCCCTTTGATTTTTACGATTCTGCTTGGCAATTCATGGTACTGGTTTTATGGGGCGACTTATCTCACCCAGATTCCCCAGCTTAGCCAACAAAATCTCCACGCTTCAGAAAATGTGGTTAGCTTATTACTTACCTTTTTCTCCATCGGCATTGGTGTAGGTTCACTACTATGCCGAAAGATTGGTGGGCGTGAAATTAATATTAAGATGGTGCCTTATGGCGCGATTGGCTTAACCTTATTTGCGGTTTATCTGGCTGCAAGCCTTGCTTTTGTGCCTGAACGCACAGGCGAACTGCTTTCATTAAAAGATATGTTTACAGGTGGCATGGTGTATTACCATGTCATGCTTGCCGTAACCTTACTGGGAATTAGCGGCGGGTTTTATATCGTCCCACTCTATGCCATGATGCAAGCCTATTCACCACGTTCCCATCGTGCCCGTGTGGTGGCGGCGAATAATATTTTAAATGCGGTGTTCATGGTGTCCTCTGCAATTTTCTCAATTTTAATCTTAAGCATTTTAAAAATTGATATTAAAATCTTGTTTATCATCACCGCCATTTTAAGTGCGATTTTTTCATTCTGGTTATTAAAACGACTTAAACCCTTGCTGGCAGATACGTCGAATACTTTAGAGGATTAATCTATGCGTCATTACACAGGTCTCGATAAACTGATCAACTCATTTGACCAGGCACTGCGTAGTTTGGTTCCAGGTGCGACAAGCTCCCAACGTACAAACCCTGCTACCGATGAACCATCACAGTTATGTGTCAGTGATGCCCGTCATGTCGCAGGTTTAATGCGTGTCAATCATAGTGGTGAAGTTTGTGCTCAGGCGCTTTATCATGGTCAGGCACTGACAGCAAAACTCCCCCATGTACGTCAGGAAATGCAGCAAGCGGCGATTGAGGAACAGGATCATTTGGCATGGTGTGAAGATCGTTTGAAAGAACTAGACAGCCACACCAGTGTACTCAATCCAATCTGGTACGGTCTCTCCTATGGTATGGGTGCCATTGCAGGCATTGCTGGGGACAAATACAGTCTCGGCTTTGTCGCTGAAACGGAACGTCAAGTCAGCCAGCATTTACAGCAACATTTGCAACAACTGCCCGAACATGATGAACGTTCACGCAAAATATTAGAGCAAATGAATGAAGATGAGCTGCATCATCGTGATACCGCCTTACAGGCTGGCGGCGTGGACTTACCCGTGCCAGTCAAAATCACCATGACTGCAATTTCAAAATTGATGACAAAAACCAGTTATTATCTTTAAGAAATTAAGGGAGTCATATCGAATGACTCCCGCTTATATCAACGCTTAACGTAATCCATGCTCTGCCTTAAATCGTTCCAGATTCCTAACCGCATTCTGATAACGAGATTGCACAGCACTACTGTTTAAGCGTAAATCATAAAGCCGTTTTTTGTAATCATCCCGATCTTTTACCGATAAATCTTTACGTTCCAATTCTTTGAGATAGTAGTTTAAATCACTTTGTGAACGGTTAAATTCTGAATTCGCCTGATAATAATTATTGGCAACCTGATAATACCTTCGTAGAGACTCACGCTTTTCCAAAGGACAAACCCGAAAATCACCACGCCCCTCTAATGCCTCATTGAAAATGGTTTCAGGTCGGCAATAATAGCTCAAACCTTTCTGATAACCTTTTTCATATAGGCTTTGATTTGGAATAATATTGGCTTTTTGACAAGAGGAATAATACTGGTCCAAACGTGATTCGCGCCCAGCCGCACCATCTTTTTCGCCGACATTTAACCAGTTTGCAGTTTTACATTGTTCAACGCTCATGGCGGCACAACCAGAAAGCAAAAACGTCAAAATAGAAAATGGTAAAATAATTTTCATACAACTATTCCTATTATTATCAATTTATTTACAGCAAAACATTACATTGTAATGACAGGGTAATGAATCTGTTGATCATAAATTAAATCAGCTTGCTGCCATAAATCATAGAGTGGAATTTTGACATCCAGGGCCAATGGTAACTTTTTTGGATTGAATTGCATATTTGTTAAGTTTGCGCCCCATGCAATCACATCAATATCCAGACTAATATGATGCGATGGGCGAACACGTCCCGACTGTGTCTCTAATCGTTTTAAAGTCTCGATAATGTCATCAACCGATAAAGTGCTTCGTAATAGGCAGGCTGAATTCCAGTAATCTGCCCCAATTCCATCCCGACATGGAATCTGGTAAATCGGTGAAAATTCCACATGCCCCAGTTCTGCAAGTTGAGCATAGGCAAAAGTGAAATTTTGCTGCTGCTGAACATTACTGGCCAGTGCGAGCGCAAAAATCGTTTCTGTTGCGTTCAAGGCGAATTCCTACTGCATTGGCTTGGGCAATAATGGCGGGTTTACGAATGGTAATGCTGATCGATTCAATTGATGGAAATGTAGAAAATAGACAGTTCAATACAAGTTGAGCAGCGTGCTCAATGAGTTTGGGTTTGGCTTGCTGAATCACTTGTGCCGCAAGCTCACAGATTTGGGCGTAGTTGAGTGTATCGTCCAACTCATCTGAACATGCAGCCTGAGTCAGGTCATTATGAATGGTTAAATCCAGCATTAAAGGTTGGATGATCTGACGCTCCCAGTTGAAACAACCGATTACGGTATCGACCTTTAGTCCCTCAATAATAATGGCATCCATAATGACCTTAATAAACCGATAAATAAGATTAATGCTTTAACAATGAAGCAGATTCAATATTGTGAACCATTTTCAAACGCTGGTCAGCATAAATATCGGTATATGGTGCGAGAACACGCATGAAACGATCAAAATATAACATTTGCTTGAATAACAAGGCGAAGTCACGCGGAAACTTGATACCGTGACGCTCACCTACGCCAATCATATCCATCATGATGTCATTAAGGTCTGCTGGATTAGAGCTTAGAATTTCCTGAGGATCGGCCAAGAGCACACCACTAAACAGACGCTCCAAGTCATCTGCAAGTACCTGAGTGTCAATTTTTTGATGAGTCATGCCCATTTTCAGCATGTTTTCAGCCATTGCCGTATAGTTGGTATGTTGTAGCGCGTCCATAAATGCCATACATGCACTCCAGACCTCTGGGTTTAACTGACCTACAATACCGAAGTCAATAAAGCCAATGCGGCCATCTTCAAGCAACATCAGGTTTCCAGCATGTAAATCGGCATGAAAGCTCTTGCACAGCATTAAACTTCCAAACCATGTATTCATCGCGGTAATCAGCACTTGGGTTGGGTCTTTTGCGTATTTTTTTACCACATCAAAGTCAGTTAATGACACACCATAAAGACGTTGCATGGTTAACACACGGCGAGTCGAAAACTGATGGTAAACCTTTGGTGCTGTGGCAGCCTGATTACCCGAAACATTCAGATATTGAATGAAATCATCCAGATTTTGCGCCTCTTCAATAAAGTCCACTTCCCGTACCATACGGACCTTGATTTCATCAACAATCTCGGAAAGTGATGCGAACTTGATTTTAGGTACAGCACGTTCCAGCAGCTTGGTTGCCCAATGCACCACATTTAAATCGGTATATAGAATGGTTTCCACACCAGGCTTTTGGACTTTAATTACCACATCTTCGCCTGTAACCAATTTTGCGGCATGCACCTGCGCGATTGATGCAGAAGCCAATGGTTTTTCATCAATAAAACTAAAAATTTCATTGAGGTTCCTGCCCTCAAACTCCTCATTCAATACGCCCTGAATATAGCTGAAAGGTAAGGTTGGCGTCTGGTCTAGGCAGCCTTGAAATTCCTCAACATATTCACGAGGAAATAAAGATGGGGTACTGGCAATAAATTGTCCTAGCTTAATGTAAGTTGAACCCAATGATTCAAAAGTTTCACGCATCAATTTAGCATTGCTTGGTTTTTCTGTTGCATATTTGACACCTGCCTGTGCCGCAACAATCACAGTTTCACCTATACGCCCAATGGAACGCAGTCCATCAAATAAAATATTTCTTTTCATAATCTTTCAGTGCCTCATAGATGGCGTTAGTTTAGCAAATTTTGCTTAATTTACTGATCAAGTTGCCTGACAAATCGGACAATTTTCATCTTTTTCAAACTGTAAAATGCGTTGGGAAAGGTTTAAACCATTCCAAAGTAATAATTTTTGCCTGAGTGGCGTTAAACCAAGCCCTAAAAACAGTAATGCGTGATGAGCCTGTAATGCTGCAATTGTGACAGGTGTTGTTGCCAAAACACCAGAGTCTGCACAGCGTAGATTTTCATTGGCATGTTGCTCTTTTGGGAACAGGCACTCATAACATGCTGAATCTGATTCAACCATAAATAATTGTCCCTCAAAGCCAATGGCCGAAGCACTAATCAAGGGAACTTGATGTTTTTTGCACAGCGCATTAACTAAATATCGGGTACTAAAGTTATCACAACCATCTAAAACGACATCTTGGTGCCGTACCAATTCATCAGCATTACTTTCATCAAAACGACTATTTTGATAGTTCACCTGTATATGAGGATTAATTTTTTGAAGATGTTTGGCTAAGACTTCTGCCTTATAATGACCTAAATCATTTGAAGTAAATGCGATCTGTCTTTGCAAATTGCTGATTTCGATGGTATCCGCATCAATAATGGTAATTTTACCCACACCTGCCCGCGCCAGCAGTTCCGCACTGGTACAGCCGATTCCACCAGCGCCAATCATCAGCACATTGGCAAGCTTGAGTTTTTCTTGCGCCTCGATATCCCAACCCTCCAATAAAATTTGTCGACTGTAGAGATGCATTTCATCATTACTGAGTTCAAATTCATTTTCTGGATGTTGTGACACGTGGCTTGCTTCTGTATAGCTCAATCATGTTGCTGATTTTAAGTGGATGTATGTTTTGAGGAAAGTAATAAATTTTATTTTGACAGAAACAGTCTCTTGCTAAATAGCTGAAGCATTTATATCAGAACAAGAGCTTATTTTTTTAATTTTAAGATTTTATGTGACATTCATCGGTTTTTTCTCGAAAAAGTCGAAAAAGTCGAAAAAGTCGAAAAAGTCGAAAAAGTCGAAAAAGTCGAAAAAGTCGAAAAAGTCGAAAAAGATAATGTCGTTAGTTCGCTATGAGACTGTAAATAAAACTGTGTAAACGCTTAAACTATCCCTCAACGCTGTTGGGGGGCAACACAGGTGTTTACCATGAAAGATGAAGCAATGCTGGCATTGGCAAAAGAATTTGCCAAGAACTTAAAAACAGAAGCTGACCTGAATAATTTCAGTAAAGCTCTAAAGAAACTCACCGTTGAAACTGCACTCAATGCTGAACTGACTGAACATTTAGGCTATGAGAAGAATAGTCCTCGTATAGGCAAAAATACACGTAATGGCTATACAACCAAACGGCTATTTACTGATGATGGTGAATTTGAACTAGACACGCCTAGAGATCGTGATGGCACTTTTGAGCCCCAGCTGATCAAGAAGATGAGAAGCAGCGCTTCGCAAGGCGTATCACACAAATGGATAGCCAAATCCTATCCCTATACGCCAAAGGCATGACGACACGAGATATTGTTGCCACATTCAAGGAAATGTACGATGCGGACGTCTCCCCAACGCTTATTTCCAAAGTGACGGATGCAGTTAAAGAACAAGTAATAGAATGGCAAAATCGACCATTGGATGCCCTTTATCCTATTGTCTATATGGATTGTATCGTCGTGAAAGTGCGTCAAGATAGTACGATTATTAACAAAGCGGTGTATCTGGCATTAGGTGTCAATACAGACGGACAGAAAGACCTATTAGGTATGTGGATGTCAGAAAACGAGGGTTCTAAATTTTGGCTCTCAGTCCTTACAGAACTGAAAAATCGTGGTTTAAAGGATATTCTGATTGCCTGCGTAGATGGACTGAAGGGCTTTCCTGATGCAATCAATACAATTTACCCTGATACGCATATTCAGTTGTGTATCATCCACATGGTACGCAACAACCTTAAATATGTGAGTTGGAAAGACTACAAAGCTGTCACAGCCGATTTAAAAAAGATATATCAAGCTGTTACAGAAGACGCAGCCTTACAGGCTTTAGATGAATTTGGACAAAAATGGGATGAGAAGTATCCTCAAATCAGCAAGTCATGGCTTGCCAACTGGTCGAATCTAAACACGTTTTTCGCTTACTCTATGGATATTCGCAAAGCGATTTACACGACCAATGCGATTGAATCATTGAACAGCGTTATCCGCCATGCGACCAAGAAAAGAAAAATCTTCCCAACTGATGATTCCGTGAAAAAGGTGGTATATTTAGCAATTATGGCAGCAAGCAAAAAATGGACGATGCCTATTCAGAATTGGAAAGCTGCCATGAATCGCTTTAGTATCATGTTTGAAGAGCGTGTAACCAAGTATTTTTAAAACTGTATTTACACAGAATTATTTACACCCTCAAAAGCAAACTCCACCCATAAGAGGCGGAGTTTGCTTGATTTTTTCCAGTGAATGTATTGATTATTCTTGATTGTCTAAATAATTTTCAGCATCCAATGCCGCCATACAACCCGAACCAGCGGAAGTAATCGCTTGACGATAAATACTGTCTGCCACATCACCCGCAGCAAATACCCCCTCTATAGATGTAGCTGTTGCATTACCCGCAGTTCCACTTTGGACTTGGATATAGCCATCACGTAGGTTCAATTGACTTTCAAACATTCCTGTATTGGGTTTATGTCCAATCGCAACAAACAAGCCTTTCACTTGAACATCTTGGATACTTGCATCTTGAGTGGATTTAATACGTACCGCCGTTACACCTGTGTTGTCACCTAAAACCTCATCAACTTGATGGTTCCAAATAATGCTGATTTTGCCCTCTTTCTCTTTGGCAAAAAGATGGTCTTGCAAAATCTTTTCAGAACGCAGGCTGTCACGACGGTGTACCAGTGTCACATGTGCAGCGATATTTGACAGATATAAAGCTTCCTCAACCGCAGTGTTACCACCACCAACCACCATGACATTTTGGTTTTTATAGAAAAAGCCATCGCAAGTCGCACAAGCACTCACCCCCTGCCCTATAAAAGCTGCCTCTGACTCAAGTCCTAGATATTGAGCCGTTGCACCTGTTGCAATAATCAGTGCATCACAAGTGTATTCACCCATGTCACCTTTAAGTACGAATGGACGAGTTTTAAGATCCACTTCATTGATGTTATCATAGACCATTTCTGTACCAAAGCGTTCTGCATGCGCCTGCATACGCTCCATAAGTATAGGACCCGTTAAGCCCTCAGCATCGCCAACCCAATTATCAACTTCAGTCGTTGTTGTTAATTGCCCACCTAATTGTAGTCCAGCAATCAATGTTGGTTTGAGGTTGGCACGAGCTGCATATACGGCTGCACTATAACCCGCAGGTCCCGAACCTAAAATAATTAGACGAGAATGTTGATTTTGCATTTAGTTTTCTCCAGCATTCTACAAACTTCGCTGATTGACACGTTTAGATAACTCTTCAGCAGATTCTTTGCGCTCTGAATAACGATCTGTGAGGTACTGACTTTGTCCACGAGTGAGCAAGGTGAACTTATATAACTCCTCCATCACATCCATGATACGGTCGTAATACGATGATGCTTTCATTCGACCATCTTCTTCAAACTCTAAAAATGCTTTCGGAATTGAGGACTGATTCGGAATCGTGATCATGCGCATCCACCGCCCTAAAATACGCATTTGATTGACGCTATTAAAAGACTGCGACCCCCCACTCACCTGCATCAAGGCCAACGTCTTGCCTTGTGTTGCTCGAATCGCACCGCCAGCCAATGGAATCCAATCAATTTGCGATTTGAAAATTGAACTCATGGAGCCATGACGCTCAGGCGAGCACCACACCATACCTTCTGACCAAGCGAGTAAATCATGCAACTCTTTAACCTTTGGATGTTCAGTGTCCGCATCTTCAGGTAAAGGCAGCCCTTTAGGATGAAAGATTTTAACTTCTGCACCAAACTGCTCTAAGATACGACCAGCTTCCATCACCGCCAATCGGCTGTATGAACGCTCACGGTTAGAACCATAGAGCAGTAAAATACGGGGTGGATGATCTAGCGCTTTGGCCTGTACCTTTTCTAAAGTCGGTTGATCCAAAAGATTCATATCTACATTTGGGAGAGTCATAGAAATTACACCTCTTCTTTAAAAAACTTTTTTCTAAGCCACAAAGACACACTGACTAAAGCAATCAACACTGGTACTTCAACCAATGGGCCGATCACCGTGGTAAATGCGACTGGTGAAGCTAAACCAAAGGTCGCAATCGCTACGGCCAGCGCCAATTCAAAGTTATTCCCCGCAGCAGTAAAAGAAATTGCTGTGGTTTTAGGATAATCGTTCCCCATCCATTTGCTCATGAAGAAGCTGATGAAGAACATCACGATAAAGTAAATCGTCAATGGAATGGCAATTCGCAAGACATCGAGTGGCAAGCTCACCACATCGTTCCCTTTGAGACTAAACATCGCCACAATCGTGAATAATAAAGCCAACAAACTCAGTGGACTGATCTTAGGTAAGAAGACATTTTGATACCAATCCAGACCTTTAGCTTTTACTAGAGTGAATCGCGTCATAAAGCCAAAGAAAAATGGAATCCCTAAGTACACCAGTACCGCATGGGTAATGGTCCAGAAATCGACATTAATCACTTGCCCTGCAACACCGAAATAAGGTGGTAAGAAAGTCAAGAACAACCAAGCATAGCTACTGAAAAATAAAATCTGGAAGATACTGTTAAAAGCAACCAATGCAGCAACATATTGGTTATCTCCACACGCCAAGCCATTCCACACCAAGACCATTGCAATACAGCGAGCCAAACCGATCAGGATCAAGCCTGTCATGTACTCTGGATAACTATGTAAAAAAATAATGGCTAATGCAAACATCAGTACTGGTGCAATCACCCAGTTCTGTACCAGCGATAAAGTTAAGGTTTTCTTGTCTTTAAACACTTGTGGCAAAGTAGCATAGTCCACTTTGGCTAAAGGTGGATACATCATCAGAATCAAACCAATCGCAATTGGAATATTGACGGAATCCACACTCATTTTGTCTAAAGTAACGGAAGCTTGCGGAAAGAACACACCTATCGCAATCCCCAACCCCATCGCAATGAAAATCCATAGCGTCAGGTTACGATCTAAAAATGACAGTCTTTGTTGAGCCATGACGTTCTCATTCGATATTTGAAATGTGATTAATTGCAGCAATCAATTCAGGACGAGTCATATTTGCTGTATCCAGTTCGAATAGAGCATCTAAACGACGATTGATGTGGTCTACAGTCACTTGGAATGCCTGTAATTTTTCTTCTTTAGGCAAGTCTAAGTGTGATGGATCAGCCAAACCCCAATGTGCTTTGATTGCTCCACCCAAATAAAGTGGACACGCTTCCTGAGCTGCTGAATCACAAACAGTAATCACCACATCAGGTTGATATTGTTCACAGTCATCAATGGTTTTACTCCACAAACCATCCGTTGAAAGACCTAAGTTTTGCAAGGTTTCAATCGTTAATGGATGCACCTGTCCAGATGGCTTACTGCCTGCACTGTACGCTTTCCAGCTTTCAGGCGCACGACTGTTAAACAGCTCTTCAGATAAAATGCTACGGCAACTATTACCAGTACACAAAAAAAGGAATTTCATCATCTATTACTCACAATAACTATTTATGGGAAACGTGTTGGTATCGACCACAACTTGACTTAATGATGTTTTTTGTAAAGTGCCTAGAATTTCAAAACACCAAGCTGGTAGTTGTGGGTTAATGCTGTAGTACACCCATTGGCTTTGTCGTCTATCCTGTAAAAGACCAGAAGAACGCAATAATGCTAAATGACGAGAAATCTTGGGTTGGCTCAGTTGTAGCTTTTCAGTCAGATCACAAACACAGAGTTCTTTATTCTCAGCAACTAAAGTCACGATATTGAGACGGGTTTCATCAGATAAACATTTAAAAAAATTAACTTGATCCATCTTTGCTACCTATTTATTCATTTGGATATGCAGATAATCATATACAAAAATTAAATTTTTTAATTTACTCGTTGACCATTTTCATCAATCACTTTTTCACCATCTTCTTTAGTGAAAACACCTTTTTGCGGTAATGGCAGAATCTCCAAAACGACTTCTGATGGACGGCTTAAGCGAGTACCTTGTTCGGTCACCACGAATGGGCGGTTGATTAAAATAGGATGCTCAAGCATAAAACTGAGTAATTGTTCATCACTCAAATCAGGGCAATCAAGTTCCAAATCACGATAAGGATCAACATTCTGCCGAATCGCCTCTCTGACCGTTAATTTTGCATTCTGAATCAATTTAATTAATTCGTCATGACTCGGTGGTGTAATGAGGTATTCAATCACCGTTGGCTCAATTCCTGTATTTCGAATCAAAGCCAAAGTGTTCCGAGATGTCCCACAAGCAGGGTTGTGATAAATTTTTACTTCGAATGAAGCTGTCATCAAACTAGACTCTGTTGATATATTCTTATATCTTTATATACGAATTAACACATATATGCAATTGCAAATATACTATTCTCCTGAAAATGCTCTAAGTTAATAAACTAGTCAAAGCTAAACCAAATCAAACCAGCAATTAGATGCCAAAGTTCAGCGACTTGAAGCATGCAACCAACATCTTTCCATTCTCAATCAAAAATACGAGCATGAACTGGCGCTGTTTAAACAGCACAAATTTGGCAGTAAAAACGAACATCTCACCGCAAAACAAATCCATCTCTGGGATGAAGCGGTTGAAGAAGATATAGTCAAACTACTTTATTATCCATACAGGATTCAAAAAAAACTGGAAATAATTCATCGACTGATTTGTATTGGTTTTATAATGATTTGCTCTATACACGACAAAAATAGATAAATCATTGAAATAATGTCATAATAATTGTTTTCTAACGACGAATACTATGACACATTTCAATGAGTTACATCTTATCCTAAACAAATCTCTAAAATGGAACAAATCACATTTAAAGTGCTTTGCGCTCATCATGCTTGCGATCATTTTAAAGCAAACGTGCAATCTTTCTTCTGCATCTAAAGCCTTGCCCATCAAGTGCTCACCACAATCATTTTATCGACGTATGCAGCGCTTCTTTGCAGGTCAGTATTTTGATTATCGTCAAATTTCTCAGTTGATTTTCAATATGTTTTCATTCGACAAAGTGCAACTGACTTTTTAGATAGAACCAATTGGAAATGGGGAAAACGAAATATTAATATCCTGATGCTTGCGATCGTTTATCGTGGAATAGCGATACCTATCATTTGGACATTGCTTAATAAACGTGGAAATAAAATTTTCAGGAAGTTTCTAATTGCATGACAGCCAATGAAAAACAAAATAAATCAACCGATGACTGCTTTAGTGGAACAATGAATCCCAACCAAACACGAGCTTTTTTTGCATTGCAGGCAGCAAAAAATGGCAATGTAAATCAAAAAATGTGTATGTTGTTTGGCGAAATTACTAGGAATGTCAATAATTACACCCTTAATCTAGTACATCCATTTACGGATACCTCAGTAGATTATCCTACTTGTGTTGATTTTGAGCATAATTTACCTAATTATGATTCTACGATTTATATTCCATCACAAAATATTACATATTCTATTAATCAATCAGCATGGATAAAAGCTGAACGTATCAACAATCCTAAAATAACGCCGTCAAATAATAACTCACAGCAACAACCTGTTTCTCCACCAGCGCAAACCGCAGTAAATCCAAATCCATTAACACCTGTTACAAATACATATATACCACCTCAAACTAATGAACCCGTAGCACCCATTATTGGCGCTCCATCTGCAAACACCATGAATGGGGGCGGATTCTTTTCATGTCCACCAACTTTAAGTTGCTAAGATAAAGCTATAACGGGTAGCTTTGCTACCCAACTAGAAATATAAAAAACAAAGTGGATTAGGTAAAGCCAAGCTTTAAAATACAGAATCAATAGAAAAGCGATGGATAGACCATCGCTTTTCTATTTTCGCAATTTCAGGCCTTATTTAGCCGCCATACGGATGCCACCATCCAGACGAATCACTTCACCATTCAGATATGAATTTTCAGCAATGTGTGCAACTAAACGCGCAAACTCTTCAGGACGACCCAAACGTGATGGATAAGGCACCATTTGTCCCAAAGCATCCTGTACATTTTGTGGCAACCCTTTCAGCATTGGTGTTTCCATAATGCCAGGTGCAATCACCATAATACGGATTGCATGGCGTGCCAATTCACGAGCAATTGGTAAAGTCATGGCAACCACCGCACCTTTTGAAGCTGAATAGGCAGCCTGACCAATCTGACCATCAAAAGCCGCAACTGAAGCCGTGTTGACAATCACACCACGGTCTTCATCACCTGCGTCGACGGTATTCTTACTCATGGCATCGGCAGCAAAGCGTAGCATGTTAAATGTACCAGTTACATTAATCTGCAAGGTTTTAGAGAACATTGCCAAATCATGCACACTTTCTTTAGCAATGACTTTTGCAGATGGGCCAATGCCTGCACAATTGACCAAGCCATGTAAACAGCCATGCTTGGCAACGACATCTTGAAAGAATTGTTCCGCTGCCTGTTCATCAGTCACATCCAGCTTTACAAACTCAGCCTTTTCACCCAATGCCTGTGCCTGTTGTTCGCCTGCCTCAACATTCATATCAACCAGCGTAACTGATGCGCCTTTTTCCACCAAATATTCTGCGGTTGCAGCGCCTAAACCAGAGCCACCACCCGTAATAACAAAATGTTTTCCTTGAATTTTCATGTAAATTTCCTGTTAAATAAACGATAAATTTTTATAAGTGAGAGTAAAGGCAAGCTTTTTCCGATACAATTCCAAAAAGTAGCAAATTTAATGCGACTTTTGAGCATTCATCCTATTTATTCTTCCCTACTTCCTTTGCGTATGATCCAGAATCAAAATCCAGACCATAACTCTACCAAAGACACGATCTCAAATGCCTTGATTCGTGAAGCGTTGAGTGTTGCCGCAAGTCGGGGTTTAAATATTGTCCATATTGCAAATAAGGCTGGAATTTCAGCAGAACTGTTGACCTCAACCAAAGCACGCGTTCCTGTGGCCCAGTGCGCACAACTATGGATTGAACTCGCAGAAAGCATGAATGATGAGTTTCTGGGAATGGATACTCATCCCATGCGTCGCGGCAGTTATAAGCTCTTGGCAAAACTGGCGTTCAACACTGAAACCTTACAGCAAGCGATTGAGGAAATCCTCAGATTTTTAGCTTTGGTTTTAGATGATATTCAGGGTGAACTGGTTCAGCAAGGTTCAAAGGCTTTTTTAATCCTGCATGACCGTGAACAACCAAAACGTATGTTCAGCTATGCCACTTTCTTAATGCTGGTCCATAGCCTGATGTGCTGGCTGAGTGACCAGCGTATCCATTTTCAGAAAATGACGTTTAAATGCCATCAACCTGTAGAAATACAGGATTATCGGGTGCGTTTTTGTGAAAATCTCCAGTTTGATGCTGAAATCAATAGAATTGAGTTTGATGCACATTATCTCAGGCATAAAATTAAAAAAGATAAACAGGCATTGAATGATTTTCTCAAGCATACGCCTTATAACCTGATCGTCCGTTTTAAGAATGAAAATTCCTTAAGCCTGCAAATTCGACGTCAGCTTTTATTACAACCGCCGTCTGACTGGGCTGAGCTAAAAGATATTGCCCAGCAGTTGAATATGTCAACCGCAACCATTCAGCGCCGCCTAAAACAGGAGGGTGTCAGTTATCAGCAACTTAAAAATGATATTCGCTGTGATATTGCCATTGAGCGTTTAAGCAAAACCAATGATTCCATTCAAAATATCAGTGATAATCTCAGCTTTCATGACCCAAGTGCCTTTCACCGTGCCTTTAAAAAATGGACAGGTGTCAGTCCAGGGGATTATCGTGCCAAGACACTCAAGAAAACTGTGCTGAGTTCCCTATAATCCTGTTGAAAATCCTTAAATAGATTTTTAATCTATTAAGAATAATAACTGCGCAAGTGTAACCCGATCATTACCACCATAATCCTTGATGGTCTGGATTGGGTTAAAACCGTACTGCTCAAAGATGTCACACACCGCCTGACCTTGATCATAACCATGTTCAAGCACAATCCAGCCATGTGGTTTTAACCAGTCTTTGCCTTGACTAATAATCGTTTCAATATCCGCTAAACCATGATTGGCTGCAATCAACGCCCGTTCAGGTTCAGATTTCAGCTTTTGCATGTGGATATCATCAGGATCGATATAAGGTGGATTGGAGACAATCAGGTCAAACTTTTGTTGATCCAAGGCTTCAAACCAAGCACCACAGGCGAACCTGACCTGGGATAACCCATGCTTTAACGCATTTTCTTTGGCAACATCCAGTGTTGGCTTATAAATATCAGTTGCAATCACTTGCCACTTTGGACGCTCACTGGCAAGCGCCAATGCAATTGCGCCTGTGCCTGTGCCTAGATCAACAATATTGGCATCTTGAGCAAGCGGAAGATTTAAAACCGTTTCCACCAAAATTTCAGTATCAGGACGTGGCACCAAAGTGTCATGGGTGACTTTTAAATCCAGCGTCCAGAATGGTTGTGAGCCTGTGATATAGGCTAAAGGCTCACCCTGTTCAATTCGAGCCAGCCCATCCAAATAAGTTTGCTGCTGAATTTCTGTCAATTCCTGCTCAGGCCTAAATTTAAGCTCTAAAATACTGACACCTATAATATGCTCAAGCAGCCAGGCAGCTTCCTGACGTTCATAGCTATCAATTTCGCCTTTCATCTCTAAAGCCTGAGCAATATTCATTAGCCACCATTTTCCTGTGCCAGCATTGCCAACTGATCTGCCTGATATTCACGATGCAGGCTATCCAGCAATTCAGTTAAATCGCCTTCCATAATTGCATCCAGCTTATATAAAGTCAGGTTAATACGGTGATCGGTCATCCGTCCTTGTGGATAGTTATAGGTACGGATACGCTCAGAACGGTCACCTGAACCCACCAAATCACGACGCATTTCAGAAGTTGCAGCATCAGCCGCCGCACGTTTTGCATTTTCCAGACGTGATACTAACAACGCCATCGCTTTGGCTTTGTTCTTATGCTGGGAACGTTCTTCCTGACATTCCACCACCACACCTGATGGAATATGAGTAATACGCACCGCAGAATCGGTTTTGTTAATGTGCTGACCACCCGCACCCGATGCACGGTAGGTATCAATACGTAAATCGGCAGGATTGATTTCCACTGTGGTATCGACATCAACTTCTGGCAGAATGGCAACCGTGCATGCGGAGGTATGCACACGACCTTGTGATTCGGTTGCAGGTACACGCTGTACACGGTGTGCGCCACTTTCAAATTTCAGGCGACCATAGACACCCTCTCCATCGACACGGCAGATCACTTCCTTATAACCGCCATGCTCACCTTCATTTTCAGAAAGCACTTCGATACGCCAGCCTTGATTCTCAGCATATTTGCTATACATACGGAACAGGTCACCTGAAAAAATTGCAGCCTCATCACCGCCTGTTCCCGCACGAATTTCCAGATAGGCCGCATTGGCATCATTCGGATCTTTTGGAATCATCAACACATTCAGTTGATCTTCCAGTTCCACCAAAAGCTCTTTATTGGCCTTGATTTCTTCTTCTGCCATGTCCTTGAAATCTGGATCAGATTTCATCATCTCAGCTGTTTCAATATCTTCCTCAGCTTGACGATATTTACCCCAAACCTCGGTGATTTCAGTTAAGTCATTATGTTCACGGGACAGTTTACGAAAACGTTTATTGTCCGAAATCACTTCTACATCAGCGAGTAATGCAGTCAGCTCTTCATGACGATCACAAAGTTGATCCAGTCTTAAACGGAGTGATGCTTTCATGGGCGAAATATCTCAAAATTCAGGTTTGTGCGAATACAACATATACCGCACAATTAACATTAAAAAATTGCGCATAGTGTACAGATTCTGGTGCTTAAAAGACATAGAGAAACGGGCCAACTTACCCATTCGCCCTCATTTCATCATAAATTGTTCAGTTTTGGTTGTGGGCACTTGTTCTTGGATTTGTGCTCAGATATAAATAATCAGGGACAAATAGAAAGATAAAACAACAGGATAATATGTATGAATAATTTTATTAATCGTCCAACCTCCGCATTTATTGCGGCAAGCTGGGTTGCTTTACTTGCTGGGGCGGTCGGATTCATGATTGGGCTATGGAATGCCAATATGCCCTTGCATGAAAAAGGCTACTATCTGGTCATTTTACTCTACGGTTTATTTTCTGCCGCCTCATTGCAGAAAACCATTCGTGATCAATTGGAGGAAATTGCTGTTACCACAATTTACTATGGTCTGTGCTGGGTCTCTATGGCGGTGTGTATCGTATTATTATTAATCAGTCTATGGAATGCTGACATGCTGATGAG
The DNA here is from genome assembly GCF_000368305.1 of Acinetobacter sp. CIP 102129. Taxonomy (NCBI): domain Bacteria; kingdom Pseudomonadati; phylum Pseudomonadota; class Gammaproteobacteria; order Moraxellales; family Moraxellaceae; genus Acinetobacter; species Acinetobacter sp. CIP 102129. The sequence continues at coordinate 328,345 of NZ_KB849339.1, read as the reverse complement.
CGAAAAAGGCTTTTATATCATGTCTTTTATGATGAGTTTATTCGGTGTAGTTGCCACACAAAAGAATATTCGTGACCTAAATTACCTACGCCTGCAAAATGAGTTGAATCCTCGCCAGTTGAAACTGGAGGATTCCCCACAGCAAGATCATCAACAAGATTAAATTTAGCTTAAGGAAGTTCAGCCCGAGAGCTTCCCTATTTCGCGATGATGCTTACTATCCATATGCTTTATCATCATTATTTCTCATTTAAATTTATTCATCAAAACAAAACGCTACAATCCAGACACCAAAACGTAATAATTCAGGCAGCCATCTCCACAATTTTCCCCTCAAACTTTGTTACATTTCCCTCCATTACAAAAGATGTCCTATTAATAGGAACATGGAGTCAAAATGAAAGCGAATATTTGGTTATTGGGTGCGATTTTAGCCAGCTCAACTTTGGTGACTACAGCACACGCTGATAATGCAACTCGTGTTGCTGCCACATCTGCCCTGGGAAGTGTGGTGGGCACTGCAATTGGTAAGGAGATCGGTGGCAACAATGGTGCCATGATTGGTTCCGCACTTGGCGGTGCTGGTGGTGCAGCGGCTGCAAGTGGTAAAAATACCCGTACTGAAGCTGCAATTGGTGGTGGTTTAGGTGGCGTGGGCGGTTATACCGTTGGTAAGAATGTAGGTGGTACAACAGGCGGTTATATTGGTGCCGCTGCGGGTGCCGCAGGTGGTGCAGCTTTGGGTCGTAAAGTCGGTCAGGACCGCGACTATGACAATTACCAGTCTAAAAAATACAAGAAAAAAAGAAAGCATCGTCATCACTGATATTTTAGAAAAGCGCCTTTGGGCGCTTTTTTACGATTAAAATTTCTAAAAGCATTTGGTCTTGATGTATTCAACCAACTTCATAGTGTTTCTTTTTATACCGATACAATAAGCACCGAGCGCATCACCCAAGTTTGCAGGTGGAGCATACGTGCTTTTTTTCTGTGCATGTATGGGTTGTTGATAAAGATTTGAGCTACCCTGCTCCATAACCTGCCATATAAATATCTTTATGATCAGGTTGATGTTTCCACTATGAAAATTTTTCATTTATCGGATTAATTTTTTAAATTTAAAAAAATCAAATAGATAAAAAATTAAAGCTCAATAAATTGATGAATTTTTCTCATCGGCCATCTTTTAAATAAGTCACTTTATCCTAGTCTCAGGAATGGCATCAAAATTGCTTCAAGTATTACGTTTTTAAAAAATCGTATTACTCGATAGGTACAAACCTATGCATGATTCAGTATTCTCAAAAAAGAAAAAACTTTTGTTAGGTTTGGGGTCTTTCCTGATTCCCATCCTGATTTGGAGTTGCGTCAGTTACCTGCCCTTTATCTGGCATCCACAGGTACAAATTACCGATTCTGGCAGTGTGTCTTATTTACAGGTCGGCACACGTATTGAAAAAACTGCCTTTTATCGTGAAGCGCAACAGGCAGTGGATGCAGGTAAAACACCGCCAAATGGGATTCTGGTCAATCCAATTTATCTGCCTGCACCACATGAGGTTGCCAAAGCGCTGGTCACATCCTTTACCACACCACCACAACAACCTGATGCGCCGTGGTTGCATCAAAGTCTGTGGCACAGTATCAAGATTGTGTTTATCGCTTTCTTTATTTCATCTCTGATTGGTATTCCACTCGGCATTTTATCTGGCTTTTCTGCCACGATTTCCCGATTGACTGAACCCTTTGTCGAGTTTTTCCGTTATCTACCTGCGCCTGCATTTGGCGCATTGGCAGTTGCCATTTTGGGCATTAATGATGCACCTAAAATTGCCATTATCGTGATCGGCACCTTATTTCAGCAAATCCTGATTATTGCCAATACCACTCGTATGGTGGATCGCGGCCTAATTGAAGCGGGTTATACACTGGGAACAAATAAAGCCAAAAGTTTATTTCATGTGGTGATTCCTGCGGCACTGCCTGATATTTACCGTGATTTACGGGTGTTACTGGGCTGGGCGTGGACTTATTTAATCGTATCAGAATTGATCGGGGCCACTTCGGGGATTACCTGGTTTATCACTCAACAAGCCCGTTACCAGAATTTTGAGAATGTCTATGCCGCTATCTTAATTATTGGTGTGATTGGTTTGGTCACCGATGTGATGTTGATGAAATTAGGCGAACGTCTATTTAAATGGAAAGCAGGAGCAAAATAATGGAAACTCAATTTGATGCGAATGTTTATTTTGAACAAATTTATGCCCGTCCTGTGATTCTGGAAGCAAAAAAACTGACACAGGTGTTTAAGCATGGCAAAGAGCAACGCACCATTCTCAATCAACTGGATTTAAAAATTCATAAACGTGAATTTGTCTGTGTGATTGGCCCGTCAGGTTGTGGCAAATCCACCTTGAGCCGTGTGGTGGCTGGCTTAGACCCTTATCATAGTGGTGAAATTTTAGTTGATGGTCAAGCTATCACAGGCACAAGTTCAGAACGTGGCATGGTGTTTCAGGGCTATACCCTATTTCCTTGGAAAACGGTTAAGCAAAATGTCATGTTTGGGCCTTTGATGAAAGGCATCAGTGCAACTCGTGCCGAAGAGATGGCGAGAGAATGGATCAATATCATTGGTCTAGAAAAATATGAAAACCAGTATCCGCACCAACTGTCAGGTGGGATGAAACAACGAGTTGCAATTGCCCGCGCCTTGGTCAATGAACCCAAGATTTTATTGATGGATGAACCGTTTGGTGCACTTGACCCTCATACTCGTCAGAAAATGCAACGACATTTGATGGATTTATGGCAAAACATTGATATCACTATCATTTTTGTTACCCATGACATGGATGAAGCGATTCTACTGGCTGATCGTATTGTGGCGCTCAAAGCCAATCCTGGCGAAATCAAGGAAATTATTGAAGTAGATTTGCCTCACCCGCGTGGTACAGAGCTAATGAATACGCCTGAGTTTCAACGCCTGAGAAACAAGGTAGATCAACTGGTGCATGCTCAGGAAGATGAGCTTGATCCTGCCCTGACTCATTTACCGAAAATTCCCCGTATGACGCAGGTCGATGCTGAATAAAGATTTTGTATAATCTTTGGGACGACCCAAAGCGTTTTATTTATGTGCTGGACGACCAGCTAAATGGTGTGATGCATGAAACAGGATTATGTTTTACCCTTGGTCGATATTTCAAAATTGACCAGTCCACAGCTTGAGGAACGATTACAGGTCGCACAGGAACTGGATCAGGCCTGCCGTGAAGTCGGTTTTTTATATATTCGGGGTGATCAGCTCCAGCCCGCTTTATTTCAGCAACTGGTGCAAACTGCACAGCGCTATTTCGCTCAGGATGAAGCGAAAAAAATGCAAAATTATATTGGTCTGTCTGAAAATCACAGTGGCTATGTGCCGATTGGTGAGGAACGTTTTAAAAGCAATACCTACGATTTAAAAGAAACCTATGATGTCAATTATGATTATCAAGCAACTGAAAATCGTCGTCCTTTAGTTGGCCCAACGCAATGGCCCGATGATGCAGAATTTAAACAAAATGTCCTGAGCTATTATCAGCATATCAAGGATGTCGGACATCAACTTTTTCATGCCTTTGCGTTGGCTCTGGGGCTCGAAGAACAATTCTTTGATGCGCATTTGCAACATGCGCCCAGTCAGCTCAGGCTGATTCATTATCCTTATAATCCTGATGCTGAAGATGCCATGGGCATTGGCGCACATACGGATTATGAATGTTTTACCCTGTTATTTCCGACCGCACCTGGCTTGCAGGTACTCAACAAACAAGGTGAATGGACCGATATTCCACTGGTTAAAAATACCATGATCATGAATATCGGTGACATGATGGAAATTTTATCCAATGGGCATTATATCGCCACCAAACATCGGGTCAAACGGGTCAAGGAAGAACGGTATTCATTCCCTTTATTTTTCTCCTGCGATTATGATTATATGATCCAGCCTGTGATTAAAAATGAAGCACCTAAATATAAGCCATTAAAAGGCGGTGAACATTTATTTAACCAGACTGCGCAGATTTTCCAGTATTTAAAACAACGCATTGATCGGGGTGAGTTGGTGCTGGAAAATGCCATGCCTCTGGATTCTTTTGGTCTGGCTGAATCTGGAGAAAAATAATGGATTTAAATGAATTATTGCAGCAGTTAAGTCCAACTGATCTACAGCAAGTCAGTTTACCCCATTATTTACTCGGTAGTTTTAGGCGTAAAAGTATCAGTTTTTATAATGGACTGACCGATGAAAACACCATTGTTTACTGGTTTCAGTCCCGAACATTTACGCTTGATCTACGCCTGTCAGATGCACGCTCTACTCCCATCACTGAAAGACAAGGCTGGATTGGCGATACGGTTTGGGATCATGCACAGCAGTTACTGTCATGGGATGTTCAGCAAAGCTACCAACCACGCATTCAGTGGCCAGAACCTGCCACATTACATGCGGTAGGTAATTGTCTATTGGAGTTTTCACCCTCCAATGCCTATGTAGAAGATTGGCGACAATTGTCGCATACAGGGCCATTGCTCGGTTTACGCTTGTATCAGGTACAACATCTGGATAATAGTGAAGTATTTGCAATGGATGGCGGATTGATTGTGGCAGGCGCACATATTGCCTATGCACAATCCCGACTGCCACAGATTCAAGACAAACTTTCAGACTTTTCCAGACTTGATCAGGCACTGGCACAAGATGTCATAAATGAAGCAGAAATTGAAAGCTATGAGGTTTCTGTGGCATTCAATAATCCGAAAATTGAATATAGTACGCAAGCCAACCGTGTCGGTGAATCTATACAACTGACTGGTTTTGAATTGAATGATCAGGGCATTATTACGCAAATTCGCCAGATTCATGGGGAAGATTATCTCTGTTATTTTCAGCTTGACCTGTACCAGCCTGAGTTCCAGTTTGTTCGTCAATCGATTACCTCTGACGCAAGCCATAACTGGTTACAGCAGGAACAGGATCATTTGCTTAAAAATGCTCAAGTGGTTGAATAAAGGAGCCTGATTTGCCCTATTTATATTTGGTGATTGCAATTATTGCGGAAGTGATCGCCACTTCTGCACTCAAAGCCTCAAATGGATTTAGCGTTCCTCTGCCCTCACTCATCACAGCGGTGGGCTATGCGATTTCCTTGTATTTCTTATCCTTAACCCTAAAATTTATTCCAGTCGGTATTGCCTATGCAATCTGGTCGGGTGCTGGGATTATTCTTATTTCCAGTATTGGCTGGTTTTTCTTCAAGCAGTCTCTGGATCTGGCGGCATTTATTGGTTTAAGTATGATGATTGCAGGCATTATCGTGATCAATGTCTTTTCAAAAAGTACTCATCTTTAAATTTTTATATAAATTTTTGCATAAAAAATGCTTCATTCTTGAAGCATTTTTTATATCTGCAATCTAGTTAACATGAGTTCGATATAAAATTCTGAATAAAATATGATACTCGGAAACGTCATCCGCAACTGTTTGAGACAGGACTTTATTAGTAAAGTGCTGTTTCTGCGATTTATTAAACTAATTGGTGGTAGTCAACGAGTTTTGCGCATGACAATGGTTTTGCCTACTTTTGCCGAAACAAAAGTAGGTCGTCGAAGACATATACTGAAATTGGATGAGAACTCGGCAAGACTCCGCCAAGATAATTTTTTAGCAACAAGTTAGATAAATATTTAAATCGAACTCAAGTTAGTTATTTCAATTCATTCACCAAATCAGGATAAATCAGACCATCCACATCAACGGCGGTTTTATAGATGCCATTGTTTACATTAAACTGATTTACATGATAAGAGGACCCATAGACCGAATCAAAACTATCATTTTTTACAAAGGCTTTTTTATTGCCTGCCAAATCAAGTAAATGAGTGCCACCCACAAATTGTTCATACTGGGTAGGATCGACCCCGACTCGATTGGACATAATCTTGACCGCATCGGCATGTGTAGCAGGATCATTAATATATTTAACCGTTTTATCCCAGACCTGAATCAGCTTTTTCCATTCCTCTTTATGGGCGGATAAGTGGCTCATATTAACAGATACCCCATCATATATCAGACCTGGCTTATCTTTGGAACTATAGATAATTTTTGAACCTGCTACAGATTTTAAGGCCTGATTTGCCACAGGTTGCCACACGGCGATAGCAGATACTTCTGGGCTGGCAAATACCTGTGGTAATTCATTGGTGACAGAATTGACCAGTTTAATATCGGTTAATGGGATTTTGGCATCGGTTAAAGCAGTCGAAAGAAGTAAATGATCCACCAACCCTTTTTCGGTTGCCACCGATTTACGTTTTAAATCCGTCACTGAGTTGATACCTGACTTAGCAATAATCACGTCATTGCCTGCGGAATAATCAGTGACCATGATCATCATGCCTTTGGTTCCACCTGATGCTGTGACAAGGTTGTCACCATTGGTGGTCAGTACCGCATCCAGTTGATTGGCAGCAAAGGCATTCAGTGAAGCCGAATAGTCAAACCATTTAAATTCAACATTGAGTCCTGCCTCTTTGAGCCAGCCTTTCTCAATCGCCACTTGCCAAGCCACGAAACCAGGCCAGTCGCTATAGCCAATGGTGATCGGTGTACCTGTTGCGGTATTTTTTGTATCTTCTTTCTGGCTGGCAGTCGGTACTTTAGCTGAATTATCACAACCCGCTACAGCAAAACTCAATAGAACAGAAAGAGATAAGGATGTCATTGCATGTTTCATTACAGAACCCCCGAATAGAATGCAATCAATATATGGATGATGATTTAGAACCTGAACGTTAAAATTGCGTATTTCATCTTGCTGTGTGTATTTCTCCCTAATCATTCTGCTGGAGCGGTGGCATCACGGCATCCATCAGTTCCAGATGCCCCTTGATGACACCTTTCAGTGCAATAAATTGCTGGCTGATCTGTTTTAGATCATTGCTTTTGCCTTGAAGCAACATCACTTCCAGAATCTTTTCAGCATCAAGCTGTACACTCAGCGAGCTAATCACCTGTTCCAGATATTGATGTTGCAGATCACCAATCTGTATACGGATATTTGCCGTACGACGCTGGTATAACAGCGTCAGTGTCCCGACCATCACTGAATTATCTGAGCTATGCTGATCAATTAAGTGATGGTTGATCATGTCCACAATCGCCTGTGAACGGCTTTCATAGTGTTCTTCCACGATCTTCTGGTCTAAGGCTTCCACCGTATTTTCAGGAACAGTGATGCTGATCCGTGAAAGCTTGGGTTTACTGTTCATGCTAAACCTACTGTTTCTTGAGATTGCTGGGTTTTTGCTTGATATATAGACCTGCTCTTACCGTCATCAGATTGACTAAAAATAACTGGAGCGTTTTTAAGTACTGGTTCATGACTGGATGTTTTTTCATGGCAACCTCAGTATTACTAATTTTTTAATTCGTAATATTTAATGCAGTATCTGTGCCAGTTTTTAATAAAATTAATAAGAGTCTTTTAACCATATCTACTATTGTGGAGGCGGCATCCATGTCACCCTGCGCGATAGTAAATGACAGCAAAAATCTTCTTATAGAATGAGAAATTTTGAACATAAAAAAAGCTCCATGTTTCAAGATGGAGCTTTTCTGCATCATTACAGCGAGTTTATGCAACAGGAGCTAAAGTAAACAATACCTGTCCTGTTTTAACCGTTTGCGCTTTATCAATCAGGATCTGATCGACCTGCATTTTTGCTGGCGCAACAATTGGGATTTCAATTTTCATGGCTTCAATCACAGCCAAAGTTTGCCCCTCTTCAATGACATCACCCACAGCACACTCAATTTTCCAGACTGAACCTGGCATGTGCGACTCCACCACCATACCCCCATTCGGTATGTTAATTTCTGAATCATCAACAATTATATCCAGAGCTTCAGAAACGTACTCCGCCAAGCCTGCTTCATGCCATCTTTGCCGTTCTGCTTCAAAATTGCTTTGCTGAACCTGTTTAAATGCCTGAATACTGTCCTGATTCTCCTGAAGAAAAGCATTGTATTCTTTGAGATTGAGCACACCCTCTTCAATTTTCAATTGCAAGCGACCTGCCTTAAAGTCTTCACGCATTGCCATCAATTCAGATTCAGACACCTCATAAAACTTGATCTGGTCAAAGAATCGAAGTAACCACGGCTTATGCTGCTCAAAATTCGGGTTTTGGCGATAACGACTCCATACTTGGGTTGTGCGTCCAACAAACTGATACCCCCCTGGCCCCTCCATGCCATAGACACACATATAGGCGCCACCAATACCCACGGCATTTTCAGGTGTCCATGTCCGTGCTGGATTATATTTGGTGGTGACCAAACGATGTCTTGGGTCTAACGGTGTGGCAACAGGCGCACCCAAATACACATCACCCAAACCCATCACCAGATAAGAGGTGCTATAAACAATATCTTTCACCGCCTGCTTGGATGACAAGCCATTGATACGACGGATAAATTCAATATTGTCAGGACACCATGGTGCATCAGGTCGTACCAATTGGATATATTTTTCGGTTGCCAATTGCGTTTGCGAATCTTCCCAAGCAAGGGGTAAATACACGGTTCGGGATGGCACCTGCATATTTTCAATATCAGGCAATTCAGCTTCTGCCACCTGTAATAAGCGCAATAAATCCAGTTGATCCAAAACTGAGGAATCAAAATGAATCTGGAGCGAACGTATACCCGGAGTTAAGTCAATAATGCCCTGAATATTCTGCGATTTGACCCATTGCATCAAGGCATGAATACGGAAACGCAGATTTAAGTCCAGTACCAGATCGCCATATTCTACCAATAGATATTGGTTACCTGCTGGGCGATAAGTCACACTCGGCTTATCTGCCCCCTGTTGCAAGGTTGCCAACACTGCATTTTTCAGGGTCATCAGTTCGGCCTGAATCTTTGCAGAGAAATCAACCTGAGCGGTCATTTCATTATGCAACGCAGCCTGATAATGTTGTTCCAGTTGCTGTGCCTGCTGATAACTGACAGGAATAAATTGAACCTTGTCGCCTGCTTTCAGTTGACCGAGTTTCCATAATTCCGAATGGATCACCACCGCAGGACAAACAAAACCACCGAGACTTGGGCCATCTGGCCCCAGAATAATCGGCATGTCGCCTGTAAAATCAATCGCACCAATGGCATAGGCATTATCATGGATATTGGATGGATGTAAGCCAGCTTCGCCACCGTCAATTCGTGCCCATTCAGGTTTTGGCCCCACCAGACGAATCCCTGTACGGCTGGAGTTAAAATGAATTTCCCATTCCTGTGCAAAGAACATGGAAATATCCTGAGCAGTAAAGAAATCAGGCGCGCCATGTGGGCCATACATCACTGCAATTTGCCATGTCTGGGTAAAATCAGGAATTTGTGCGGGTTCTAATGTGGTGGTTTCTGTAGAGTGATAAGCAGAAATCGGCAACATATCACCAATCAACAGATTACGTCCTGCATATCCACCAAACTGTCCCAAAGTAAAGGTGGCTTGACTGCCCAAATAGTCAGGTAATTTTAGACCATTTTTAATGCCGATATAGCTGCGACATCCTGTGATAATGCGCCCGCATTTCAGCACTTGTCCCTTACGGATATTAATGGTTGTCCACATTGGCACATCGACACCATCCAGTGTTACCTGCATGTGACCGCCTGTTAAGGCAATTTGACTATCACAATGAAATTTCAGTGTTGGCCCTTGCAAGGTACATTCCAGAGCTGCGGTATTGAATGGATTGCCCAACAATTGGTTGGCAACATTCAGGCTTAAGGCATCCATTGCGCCTGATGGCGGCACACCGACATCCCAATAGCCCAAGCGCCCTGTGACATCCTGTACCGCCGTTTGAATGCCTGCCTGCAATACTTCAACTTTTTCAGTTTTCCATTCAAAGCTATTCAGAAAACGTGTGGTCTGTGTACCTGCATGAAACACATCACAACCCACAATATTCTGTAAATATTCCAGATTGGTTTCGATGCCTGCAATTTCCGTATTGCTTAGGCTATTTTGCATGGCTTGAATTGCCTGCTCCCGATCAACCGCCGTGACGATAATCTTGGCAATCATCGGATCATAAAATGAGGAAACGTTCGATCCTGTTTCTACCCATGTTTCCACTCGTGAATCTGCATCAAACTGAACACTGGTGAGCAATCCTGCGCTCGGCTGGAAATTTTTAATTGGATCTTCAGCATATAAACGCACCTGAATCGAATGTCCTTTTGGCTCAGAAAGTTCAGTTGGTGCAACCCAGTCACCACTGGCAAGCGTGACCATCCATTCAACCAGATCCAACCCAAACACTTGCTCAGTCACGCCATGCTCAACTTGCAGACGGGTATTGACCTCAAGGAAATAAAATTGCTGGGTATCGGTGTCCATCACAAATTCAACCGTGCCCGCAGAACGGTATTGCACCGATTGCATCAATTGAATGGCAACTTTTTGAATATATTCTCGTTGTTCAGCATTAAGATGTGGCGCAGGCGTTTCCTCAATCACTTTCTGGTTACGGCGTTGCACCGAGCAATCACGTTCGCCCAAAGCAAGAACCTTGCCCTGACCATCGCCAAAAATCTGTACCTCGATATGGCGGGCATTTTGTACAAATTTTTCTAAATATAAGCCTGCATCTTTAAAGTTGGCTTGTGCCAAGTAAGAAACCGTTTGATAGGCTTCCTGCAATTCGGTTTCATTCCAGACTAGACGCATGCCGATACCGCCACCACCTGCGGTACTTTTCAGCATCACGGGATAACCAATACGGCTGGCTTCAGCAATTGCTTCCGCTTCATCCTTAAGCAGTTGACTCCCTGGCAATAATGGCACGTTGTTTTCAATCGCCAATTCACGGGCAGTATGCTTTAAGCCAAAATCCCGCATTTGTTGCGAAGTTGGGCCAATAAACACAATGCCCTGTTGCTCGCATAAATCACAAAAAGTGGCATTTTCTGAGAGGAAACCATAACCAGGGTGAATCGCCTGTGCGCCTGTTTGCTTGGCAACCTCAAGAATTTTATCAATATTTAAATAGCTTTGCTGTGCCGCAGAATCGCCAATAAACACCGCTTCATCGGCCAGTGTGACATGCAAGGAATCCCGATCCGCTTCGGAATACACTGCAACCGATTGAATGCCTAATTTTTTCAGGGTACGAATAATACGACAGGCAATTGCGCCACGATTGGCAATCAGAACTTTATTAAACATGGCTCAACTCCTCCGCTTCAAGAACAATCAGTTGAATAGGCGTTGGGTTATAGGCATTACATGGATTATTCAGTTGCGGACAATTGGAAATTAATACAATTAAATCCATTTCCGCCCGAATCTCGACATATTTTCCTGCTGCGGAAACCCCATCATCAAACATTAAATGCCCTGCTGGCGTCACAGGCACATTCATAAAGAAATTAATATTGGGTCCTAAATGGCGCACATTCAGTTGATGTTTATGGGCAAGCGGATGCTTGGCAAGCGCATACATAAAATTATTACGGCAACTGTGCATTGGATATTTATCATGGGCATAACGCACAGTATTGCTTTCACAGGAACACGCACCGCCCAAAGTATCGTGTCGTCCGCAATTATCCTCAACAATGGTGGCAATAGGACGGGCAAAATTACTATACAAAGTCGTCCCTTGCTCCAGATAAATTTGCTGGTTTTGGGTCAGAGTATCGGTTGCGCTATAACGTTCATCAGGATTTTCTGCACTGATAAACAAGGTATCCACCGCCTGATTGCCCTCTAAATCAACGATACGAAACAGTTGTCCTTTTTTGACTTCGCACATCCATGCTTCGCCTGCTGGACACACTTCATCTAAAACCGTATTTTGAAATTGTAATGTGGTCATGATTTTTTCCTCAAAAATTAAACAGATAAAGCGTAATAGCGGGCATTGTTGGCAAAACCACGCTGATTTTGAGGACAGGAATCACGACACACATCGGATTCAGCTAAGGCATTAGCCTTGAATAAACGGAGTTGAACATCGGCAGGTTGATAGCTTTCAGAGGTATCCAGCGCATGTGGTGCAGCCGATAAAAATAGCAAACAATCCATTTCGAAACGTAACTCAATGCTTTGCTGGGTTTTATCTTCCTGAACATAGGACAATTTGCCTGCCTCATCAGGAATAACCTTAGAAAAGAGATTCACACAAGCGGTTAAATCAGCCTGTTTTAAACCAAACTTGGCAAACTCAACCAACAAGCCATTCAGGCCACTTTGATACATATCATTGCGGGCATCCTGAAAGCTTTGAATGCCAAATTGCTGTTGAATTTGTGCAGGCGTACTTGGGCTACAAAATACATCATTCCAGCCATGACCATCCTGAACAATCGATGCCATCACCCGCCCCAAATCAGAATACAGCACATGTCCCGTCGATAAAAATGCAGTGTGCTGTGCCTTTAAACTGTCAGGCATATTGAAGCGTTCCAGTTTATCTTCGGCATTGACACAATAGAGCGAAACATTGGCATTTGCACCCAGTGGCTCAAATTGCAACACTGCCCCACGCTGAATCCGACCCGACCAGTGATGGCCACCGAGTAATTTTTCTTGCCAAAGTATTTGATTATTATGATAAATAGATGGATGCATAACAAAACCCCTTAGGATGATTTGACCTCGTTATGGCAAAATGCCGATCCTCCCGGGCTTTTATCCCTCCGTGTAGTTCTGCCGAACCGTTCTCTCTCGGTCCAGTCATGTGCAAAACACATCGGAACCCTAGACAACTTTTGATCTATTTATCTAAAAGCAAAAGACATGCCATTTTAGTAATACTATTTTTAGGAAAAGTATTACTTAATATAAGTTCGATATAAAATTCTCAATGAATTACGATACGCGGAAACGTCATCCGCAATTGTTTGAGACAGGACTCAATTAATAGAATGTTGTTTTTGCGATTCATTAAGTTAGCTGATAGTAGTCAACGAGTTTTGCGGTGAGCAGCGATAGCTGCGCAAGATGGTTGCCCTTGCGGAGCTTCGCTCCTCATGCCGAAACAAAAGTAAGTCCAGCTGAAAGTTTATGCTGAAATTAGATGAGAACTCTGCAAGATTCCATCAAGATATCTTTTAATATATTAGAAAAATATTTAAATCGTGTTCAGGTTACTTAAATAGCAACAAAATAAGGCAAGAAAATAGAACAATAGTTTGAATAGCACTTTTTTAAGGCAAACTGCCATAAAATGCTTCATTGGATTTGATGAGTTCATCAATTTTCAGGCATAAAAAAACACCCCAAACCGAAGTTTGAGGTGTTTTTAGAATTTTATTTAGCAAAGCAAATTATTCAGCATAAACTGGGAATTTAGCACAAACCGCTTCAACTTTAGCTTTTACATCCGCAATGACTTGTTCATTACCTTTACTGTCGATAATGTCAGCGATCCAAGCCGCAAGATCACGAACTTCTGCTTCACCAAAACCACGAGTGGTAACAGCTGGCGTACCAATACGGATACCAGAAGTCACGAATGGAGAACGTGGATCATTTGGCACGGCATTTTTATTAACCGTAATATGCGCAGCACCTAACCATGCATCAGCATCTTTACCTGTTACATCCTCTTGCTTGATCAAAGACAATAAGAATAGATGGTTGTCTGTACCGCCTGAAACCACATCATAACCACGAGAGATAAACACGTCTGCCATTGCCTGAGCATTCTTCACAACTTGTTGCTGGTAAGACTTGAAATCATCAGACATGGCTTCTTTAAAGCAAATTGCTTTCGCTGCAATCGCATGCATCAAAGGACCACCCTGATTACCAGGAAAAACAGCAGATTGAAGTTTTTTCTCGATTTCTTCGTTTGCTTTGGCAAGGATTAAACCAGAACGTGGGCCACGCAGTGTTTTGTGTGTCGTAGTGGTGGTAACGTCTGCAATTTGCACTGGGTTAGGATAAACACCCGCAGCAACCAAACCAGCAACATGGGCCATATCAACAAACAGGTAAGCACCTACTTGGTCTGCGATATCACGGAAACGTTGCCAATCCACCACACGGCTATAAGCAGAGAAACCTGCAACGATCATGCGTGGTTTATGTTCTAAAGCTAAACGCTCAACTTCTTCATAATCAATTTCGCCAGTTTCTGGGTTTAAACCATACTGGATTGCATTATAGGTTTTACCAGAGAAGCTGACTTTCGCACCGTGAGTCAAGTGACCACCGTGCGCCAGGCTCATACCCAAAACGGTATCGCCTGGGTTAAGTAGCGCCAGGTAAACAGCAGAGTTGGCTTGAGAACCCGCATGTGGCTGAACGTTTGCATAATCTGCACCAAACAATGCTTTGGCACGGTCAATGGCAAGCTGTTCTACGACATCAACATATTCACAACCGCCATAGTAGCGTTTGCCAGGATAGCCTTCTGCATATTTGTTGGTCAGTTTTGATCCTTGTGCTTCCATCACTGCTGGAGAGCAATAGTTTTCAGATGCAATTAACTCAATGTGCGCTTCTTGGCGTTCGCCTTCAGAAGCAATTGCCTGAGCGATTTCCGGATCAAATTCAGCAATAGAGATATTGGCAAACATTAGCGGGGGTCCTATAAATTAGGGCTTTTAAGCCGTGCTAAAGATTGGTGCGTATTGTAGCACGAAGTTTGCGATTGCACAGATTGATATTTATTTAATTCTTCGTGAATTTTATTCACGTTGAATATGCGACAAACAAGCCAACCCTCTATAAATGTTCAAAATCTGGATAAAATGGAAAAAGTGATTTTAGATCATTCAGGAGTAACCAATTTCAACAATTGTTTAGTCACATGTGCCCTTGCATTTTTCTGTTTAAAAATAGTGGGAATATGTAGCAGAAAAAAGGAGTAACGATATTTTTTATGATCACGTAGGTTTTCATTTAAATAATGATAGAGATCAGACGCAGCTTCCCGATGAAATGCAGCTTTGTTGCACAAATACCCAAAACTATGATTTTATTATATTTATTTTTATTAAAATTTTAACAAACCTCTTAAAAATCAGTATCTTGCAAAATATTTATGCAACAAAGCCTGTAAAAGTTAAAAAAGAAACCGCCCAGACTAAGCAAACACTAAAACATGCAGGCCTCATTAAATACAAATAAAGCGGTCAATGCCGTGACACATTCAATCAAGTCGGAAGCCAATAAAGCAACAAAACCCTCCTAGATCTAATTGATTGATGACTTTAACCATCAAAGCGGGATTTTTCTTCCCGCTTATTTTATTTTGGAGAGGTATTTCCCAGTGCAGGATTATCAATTGCATCCTTACATTGGGCTTTGTCACGCTCATAGTTTGCCTGCTTCTGAGCAGAATTAGATGAACTATCCTTTACGTCTCGCGCCCATGTGTCCAGACTGGTCAACGCCTTGCGGCACAGCGCATATTTACCCTCTGTCACAGAGTCGGTCATTTTGACATTGATCCGCCAATCCGTGCTGAGCTGGCGTAAAGGCTTTCTGACTTTTTCCTCAATTTCAGAGACTTGTTTATTATAGACAATTGGGTCAATTTCATTAATCAATGTCCACGCCGCATTTGCATAAGTGGTTGCATCATTGTTTAATTTTGGCGCAGGTTTGATTTCAACTTTTTTTTCGGGTGGATTGTCTCCCTGCCCGCATGCAGTCACTAAAAAGCTGCCACACAGTACAATTACTGCCACACGAGTTTTTGGATTAGACATATCAAGTCGCCAATCAAACATTTCGCCATTATGCTAGTCAATCTGGGGATAATTCTCAATCGTTGTTAATTATTTATCATGGATAAAAACCACTCATGTCACAAATAAAAGTCTATGCGCATCGCAAAACAATAGATCAATTTAGGCATCAGCTGTCCCAAGCCATCCATCAGGCTTAGGTTGAAAGCCTGAGTTATCCTGCGGAAAAGAAGTTTCAGCGTTTTATTGCCGTGGAACAAGATGATTTTATCTATCCAGATAACCGTAGTGACAGCTACATTATTCTCGAAATTTCCATGTTTGAGGGACGAAGCATAGAAACTAAAAAGCGTTTTGTGCAGGCAATCTTTGCCAATATTCAACAACAATGTGGCATTTCAGCTCAGGATATTGAAATCACAATTTTTGAAACACCGAAATGTAACTGGGGAATACGGGGTAAAAATGCGGATGAATTGGGGCTGAACTATCAGGTCAATATCTGAATAAACGAAAACAATACAAGGTAGGATTTTTGTCTAACAAAAACCATTTTTGTGTCAATTTAAGCTTAATTCAGCAGCAAGTTCTGCTATGCTTAAACACAAATTTATCAGGATAGGATTATTCGCATGAGCGTTACTCTTGGAACTCCACTTCAATCTTCTGCATTTAAGGTTTTACTGTTAGGTTCTGGAGAGCTTGGTAAGGAAGTGGTGATTTCTTTACAACGCCTGGGTGTCGAAGTTCATGCGGCTGACCGTTATGACCATGCACCTGCCATGCAGGTTGCCCATTATTCCTATACTCTGAATATGGCAGATCCAACTGAATTAAAGCAACTGATTGAAACAATTAAACCGAATTTAATTGTTCCTGAAATTGAAGCGATTGCAACTGAAGTGCTCGTGGAAATTGAGCAAAGTCAAACGGCAACGGTGATTCCGTCAGCTAAGGCAGTGAATCTTACGATGAACCGTGAGGGCATTCGCCGTTTAGCTGCGCAAGAACTGGGCTTGCCCACTTCCGCCTATCGCTTTGCCAGCACATTGGAAAGCTTCCGTGCAGCATGTGACGATATTGGTTATCCAAACTTTGTTAAACCTGTCATGTCCTCTTCTGGCAAAGGTCAGTCCCGTGTTAAGAACTTTGATGAGGTTGATGTGGCCTGGGAATATGCCATGCAAGGTGGTCGTGTCAATCAGGGTACAGTGATCATTGAATCACAAATTGATTTTGATTTTGAAATTACCCTATTAACCGTACGTGCTAAAAATCCAGCAACAGGTGAAATCGAAACCCATTACTGCGATCCAATTGGACACCGTCAGGATGCGGGTGACTATGTTGAAAGCTGGCAGCCACAACCAATGACAGTCGCAGCCTTGCAGGAAGCAAAACGTATTGCAAATAAAGTCACAACCGCTTTGGGTGGCTGTGGTGTTTTTGGTGTAGAGTTATTTATTAAAGGCGATAAGGTCTGGTTCAGTGAGGTCTCACCTCGCCCGCATGACACCGGTCTTGTGACCCTGGCATCACAGTTCCAGAGTGAATTTGAGCTGCATGCCCGTGCGATTTTAGGTTTGCCTGTGAATACCGCTCGTCATAGTACTGCGGCAAGTGCCGTCATCTATGCAGGTATTGATGCGAACAACCTGAGCTTCTCTGGCTTAAATCTTGCTTTGGCAAACCCGAACACTGACTTGCGCTTGTTTGGTAAACCAGAGGGCTTTAAACGCCGCCGTATGGGTGTTGCAACCGCACGTGCTGAAACTACAGACCTTGCGCGTGAACTGGCACAACGGGCAGCAGACCAAGTGAGTGTACAAACCAACGCTTAACCTATATTGAGTAGACCCATTTTCATGATCAATACATCTCCATTGTTAAACTACGTCACCAGCCTTCATGATATTCAGGCCATTAACCAATGGCGTACAGATGTAGAAAAACAATTACAGGAGAGTTATGAAAATGGGCAACCGATTCGTGATGTGATTAGTGCCCGATCAGACTCCATTGACGAAGCACTCATTTTTCTTTGGAATCATGCAGGATTAGATCAAACCGAGTTAGGTTTGTTTGCGGTCGGCGGTTATGGTCGCCATGAGATGCTTCCCTATTCTGATACTGACATCATGATTTTGTCAGAGGATGAAATCAGCGAAGAACAAGGTAAGCTGATTTCTGCCTTTATTTCCTCACTTTGGGATGTGGGTAACTTCAAGCCTGGTACCAGTGTCCGTACCATTCAAAACTGCGTTGAACAAGCCAGTAATGACCTGACGGTTGCCACCACCCTGATTGAAGCGCGTTTAATCACAGGTAATGAACAGCTTGCCAAATGGCCTCGCCGTATTGTGGCGCAAACCTGGACTGATAAAACGTTCTATGATGCGAAAATGGCTGAGCAAACCAAGCGCTATGCCCAGCACAACAACACTGAAAGCAATCTGGAACCCGACATTAAGAATGCGCCAGGCGGTATTCGTGACATCAACCAGATTGGCTGGATTGCAAAACGCCACTTCCGTGTCAACCGTATCTATGACCTTGTACATTTAGGTTTTATCACTGAATTTGAGCTTGCTGTACTTGAAGAAGCGGAAAGTTTTCTATGGGAAATCCGCACCCATTTACATCGCTTGGCAAAACGTGATGAAAACCGTTTATTGTTTGAATATCAACGTGATATTGCAGCAAAGTTTGGCTATGTCCGTGAAGAGGGTCAACACGTCAATTTTGCCGTTGAACAGTTCATGAAACGGTATTACCGCACTGCCCAACAGGTTTCTACCCTGAGTGAAATGCTGCTTGCCTATTTCAATGAGTCGGTGATTACCCCACGTTTGCCTGACTATGCACGCCAGATTGTAGAAATTAATGACCGCTTTAAAATTGTGGATGGCAAACTTGCCGTACAACACCATAAGGTTTTCTCAGAAGAACCCAGCGCGATTTTAGAATTATTCTATCTATTGGCAAACCGTCCTGAGATTACAGGTATTCGCGCCCGCACCTTGCGTCTGCTGGTCCTTGCAGCCAAGCGGATTGACCAGCGTTTCCGCGACAACCCAGAACATCAGGCGTTGTTTATGTCGATCATTCGTTCACCGCATCTCTACAATACGATGGTGGCGATGAAACGTTACGGCGTTTTGGGCAACTACATTCCTGCTTTCGGGCAGATTATGGGATTGATGCAATACGACCTGTTCCATATTTATACGGTTGATGCACATACCCTGTTATTGCTGCGTAATCTCAGCCGTTTTAAAGAGCCTGAGTTTGCCAAGGATTTCCCTGTGGTCAGCTCAGTGTTCCAGCGTATTGCACGACATGACATTGTGTATATGGCCGCAATTTTCCATGACATCGCCAAAGGTCGTGGCGGTGACCATAGCGAACTTGGGGCAATTGATGCAATTAAGTTCTGCCGCACACATGGTTTTACCGAGCGCGAATGCAAACTGGTGGCCTGGCTGATTAACAACCATCTCCTGATGTCACTCACAGCCCAGAAAAAAGATATTTCCGATCCTGACGAAGTAAAGGAATTTGCTGAAAAAGTTGGTGACATGCAGCATCTGGATTATCTGTATACACTGACCGTTGCAGATATTAACGCAACCAATCCAAAACTCTGGAACACATGGCGCGCTTCTCTGATGCGCCAGCTCTATACCTATGCCCGTGACGTGATTCGCTCAGGTTTAGGTCGCCCTGTGGATTACCAGATGCTGATTGAGGACACCAAGTTTGCAGCCAGTGAATTACTGGTCAATGACTTCTCGCTCGCCGAAGTAGAAAAAGTCTGGCAAGAGTTGGGGGATGAATATTTTGTCAAGGAGTCTGCCAACGAGATTGCATGGCACACTCAGGCGATTCTACAGCACGGCGATAATCCAGAGCCCTTGGTTTTATTACGCGCACATCGTAATGCCGCAGATGATGCGGTTCAAATCTTTATTTATACCCGTGACCAGCCTAACCTGTTCGCAACCACTGTGGCGGTGCTGGACCGTATGAACCTTGATGTTCAGGATGCCAGAATTATCACCGCAAGCACTGCATTTAGTCTGGATACTTACTTGGTGCTGGACCGTTTTGGCACATTGCTCACTGATCCTGATCGGGAACGTAAGGTTAAAGCGGCTCTGGTTGATGCTCTCAGCCATTCAGACCAATATCCAGGTATTATGCAACGCCGTATTCCGCGCCACCTCCGTCACTTTGATGTGCAGAATACGGTTGATATTGTGCTAAATCCAGCCTTACAGCAACACATGGTTGAAATCTCGACACTGGATCAACCTGGCTTACTGGCACGAATTGGTGCCCTGTTTATGCTGCAAGGTCTGGACATTCACTCTGCTAAAATTGCAACATTGGGTGAACGTGCCGAGGATATTTTCTTTGTCACCAAGAAAAATGGCGTATTGCTTACAGATGAAGAAGTCAAGGCCTTTGCGGAAACACTAAAATCCGCTTTGGATGAAGTGTCAAATCAGGTTCTTAACCCATCGTAATTCCAATTTTCATCAATACATTGGGCGTATGCAATATGCCCCTACAGTTTGGTAATTGTTTCAATGAACTCAAGTTTATCTTTATTGCATCCTTATCCTTTTGAAAAGTTAAACCAGCTTTTTAAAGGACTACAACCTGCCGATTTACCATTGATTCCATTATCAATTGGTGAACCAAAACATCCTGCACCAGAGTTCGTTAAACAAGCAATTATTGATAATTTTGGGCATTTATCAACCTACCCCAACAGTAAAGGCTTGCCTGAGCTGCGCCAAAGTATTGCACAATGGCTGAGCAATCGTTTCAAACTAAACCAAATCAGTGCAGAAGATCATATTTTGCCTGTTTCTGGAACACGGGAAGGAATCTTCTCCTTTGTTCAGGCATTGATTAAACGTGAAGATGCGCCTTATATCGTGATGCCGAACCCGTTTTACCAGATTTATGAAGGTGCTGCGCTGTTGGCAGGTGCAAAACCTTATTTTATCAACTGCACTGAAGAAAATGGCTATCTCGGCGATTTTGATGCCGTGCCTGCCGAAGTTTGGGAAAAAACGGCGTTATTATTCGTGTGTACCCCAGGTAATCCAACAGGTACAGTACTGTCAAAAGAACAGTTTAAAAAGCTGATTGCGCTTTCTGACCAATATGGTTTTGTGATTGCATCTGATGAATGTTATTCAGAACTGTGGTTTGATCAGGCACCGATTGGGCTATTGGAAGTTTGTGCTGAATTGGGACGTGATGACTATAAAAACTGTATCGTGTTCCACTCATTGTCCAAACGTTCAAACTTGCCAGGAATGCGCTCAGGTTTTGTTGCTGGTGATGCGGCATTGTTAAAGCCTTACTTGCAATATCGCACCTACCACGGCGCGGCAATGCCTGTACAGCATCAACTGGCTTCGATTGCAGCGTGGAATGATGAAACGCATGTCGAAGAAAATCGCCAGCAATACCGTACCAAATTTGATTTATTCCAGTCTGAATTGGGTCATTTACTGCCATTACAAAAACCAGATGCAGGTTTTTATTACTGGCTTAAAGTCGATAATGATGAAGCTTTTGCCAAAATGTTGATGGAAAAAACGCATATCAAGGTATTGCCAGGTCGTTATCTATCCCGTGATACTGAACAGGGTAATCCAGGTGAAAACCATGTGCGGATGGCGCTTGTCGCTGATTTAGCACAGTGCGAAGAAGTCGTGAAGCGGTTGAAAGCGATTTTATAAATAAAATCCCCAAAGTTCATTTGATATTTTGGGGAATTTTATCATCCGACCCAGTTTTTCTAAGAATAGTCTTGATATTACCATACTGAATCGCAGTATATACTCCATAGTTTATAAATCAAACGCCTTGAGCCAGCATTAGAATTTTGCATTTCCCATATCAAAGATAAGATACGGATTCAAAACCAATATTCATCTTTATGTTATAACTATGGCTTGAAATCTTCGTCTATACTTAGCCATCAATTTAAATTGACTATGGAAAGATGACTTCTCAAACTCCCCAGAAAACAAAGAAAAAAGTTTGGTTCATTTTGGCAATCGTGATTGTATTGTTGCTTGTCGCATTCCTGCTGTGGAAGTCAGGCAGCTCAAACAAAGCCGCTGCGACAGAAAAACCAAACAATGCAGAAACAACTGAACAAAAAGCTGCCTTAACGGTGACGGTCGTTCAACCTGAACAGCAAAACTGGAAACAGACATTCACCGCAAATGGCAACATCGCAGCATGGCAAGAAGTGGTGATTGGCAGTGAATTGTCTGGTCAGCGTCTTACTCGCGTCAATGTCAATGTCGGTGATGAGGTTAAACGCGGACAGGTTTTGGCAGAGATTAACAGCGATACCATCCGTGCCGATTTGGCAGCGGCCAAAGCCAGCTATGCCGAAGCACAGGCTGTATTGGCTGATGCCGTGACCAACAATAAACGGATTCAGCAGCTCAGAAATACAGGTGCAATCTCGGCCCAGGAATTAACCCAATACCAAACTTCCCAAGCCACTGCCCAAGCAAGACTGGATGCCTCCAGAGCACAGATTGAAAGCAATCAACTACGTCTGGCACAAACTCAGGTGATTTCACCTGACAATGGGGTGATTTCAGCCCGTACCGCAACTGTCGGTTCCTTGGCTCAGACTGGACAGGAACTGTTCCGCCTGATTCGGGATCACCGTCTGGAATGGCGTGCGGAAGTTACCACTTCGGATTTGTATAAACTCAAGCAAGGGATGAATGCGCGTATTTTTTCGCCTGACCCTGCCCAGCCTGCCATTACAGGCAAGGTTCGGATAATTGCCCCTGTGATTGATCCACAAACCCGTTATGGCTTGGTTTATGTTGACTTGCCAGCCACTCAGGCGTTTCGGATGGGCATGTTTGTAAAAGGTGAATTTGATTTAGGTGAAAAACCAGCACTCACTATTCCACAAACTGCCTTGTTGCTACGCGATGGCTTTGCCTATGTATTTATTGTGGGGAAAAACAATCGTGTAGCACAGCAAAAAGTGACTGTTGGGCGACGTTTGGCTGATCGTGTTGAGATTTTGGACTTGCCTGCAAATGTAAAACTGGTTGCGTCTGGTACAGGTTTCCTCACCGATGGTGATTTAGTGACTGTCGCAAAAGACATTCCTGATACGCCATTGACTAAACAACTTGTGACCACACAGGGGAATTAAAATGAATTTCTCTGCCTGGTCAATCCGTAATCCTATTCCAGCCATTTTATTATTTATTATGCTGGGATTAACGGGTTTAATGTGTTTTAAATGGATGAAAATCCAGCAATTTCCAGATATTGAATTACCAATGGTGACTGTGACCGCAGCCCTGCCAGGTGCTGCGCCACCACAACTGGAAACTGAAGTTGCCCGTAAAATTGAAAACTCGATTGCCACCCTGCAAGGTTTAAGAAATCAATATACCAATATTCAGGATGGCGTTGTCACGGTTACAGCCGAGTTCCAACTGGAAAAACCACTGCAAGAGGCGGTAGATGACGTTCGTAACGCGGTTTCCCAGGTGCGTTCAGACTTGCCTGCCGATTTACGTGACCCAATTGTCAGTAAAATCAACCTTTCAGGCTCACCCATTCTAACTTATACCATCCAGTCGCCGAAAATGGATGAGGAGGCTCTGTCATGGTTTGTGGACTATGATATTGCCCGCGCCATGCTACAGGTTAAAGGTGTAGGTGCAGTCGCCCGTGTGGGCGGTGTTACCCGTCAGGTTGAGGTTGAGCTTGACCCTGAAAAATTACTGGCGCTGAATGCCACCGCAACCGATATTACCCGACAACTGCGATTAATCCAGCAAGATGCATCAGGTGGTCAAACCAAGATTGGCGGCAGTGAACAGTCCATTCGCACCATTGCAACGGTAAAAACAGCCGAAGAAATTGGGACAATGGATATTGCGCTCAGTGATGGCCGTCATATCCGTCTTGATCAGGTCGCAACCATTCATGATGGTATTGCCGAACGCCGTTCTGCCGCATTGCTGAATGGACAGCCTGTGATTGGCTTTGAAATTACCCGTAGTAAGGGTGCTAGTGAGGTTGATGTTGAAAAGGGTGTGGTCGAAGCATTGGATAAACTCAAGGCTGCACATCCAGACATTAAAATCACCGAAGCATTTAACTTTGTTAAGCCCGTTGCTGACAACTATAAAGGTTCGATGTCACTGCTTTATGAGGGTGCTATTTTAGCTATTTTAGTGGTGTGGCTGTTCCTACGTGATTGGCGCGCCACCATCATTGCGGCAACCGCCCTGCCCCTGTCAATTTTACCAGCCCTGATTGGGATGTACTTTTTTGGTTTCACCCTCAATACTGTTACTCTTTTAGCAATGTCGCTGGTGGTCGGGATTCTGGTCGATGATGCGATTGTTGAAATTGAGAATATCATTCGGCATCTCAGGATGGGTAAAACACCGTATGAAGCGGCAATGGAAGCGGCCGATGAAATTGGGCTTGCCGTGATTGCCACCACATTTACCCTGATTGCGGTATTTTTACCGACCGCCTTTATGAGTGGTATTGCAGGTAAATTCTTTGTGCAGTTTGGCTGGACAGCAGCATTGGCCATTTTTGCCTCCTTGCTCGTAGCACGTTTGCTTACCCCAATGATGTCTGCCTATATCCTTAAACCCTGGGTCGGCAAAGTTGAACCTCATGAAGATACTGACCAACCTGCCAATGATCAAGGTACAGCGGCTTTAGCGAAAGACCGTGCCAAAGATGGCAAAGTCATGCGTAGCTATATGCGTCTGGTGACGTGGTGTTTAAACCATCGCTGGATCACGCTGTTTGGGGCAATCGCCTTTTTTATTGGTTCAGTTATGCTGATTCCACTATTACCAACAGGATTTGTGCCACCACCCGACACTGGACAAACGCAGGTACGTCTGGAATTGACCCCAGGTTCACAATTTGCTGATACCTTAAAAACAGCAGAATATGCACGAAGCCTAATTAAGGATCATCCTGAAATTAAAAGCATCTATACCACCATTGGTGGAGGCGCTGCAGGAAGTGACCCCTTTGCTGGTGGTGCATCCAGTGAACCTCGTAAAGCGACTCTGACTATTCAAACCACTGAACGTACTGAACGCAGTGCCAGCCTGCAAGACATTGAAGACCAGATTCGTCAACGTTTAGCACCCTTGCCAGGTGCCAGAATTCAGGTCGGTCTGGCGGGCAATAACAGCCAATATCAACTGGCACTTTCAGGCGATGACCCTGAAGCCTTGATGTCAACAGCCCGCGCACTGGAACGTGAATTACGCACCATTCCGAATATTGGCAGTATTACTTCAAGTGCGGCACTGATTCGTCCTGAACTAGTGATTCGCCCTGATTTTGCCAAAGCCGCAGATTTGGGTGTGACCACTTACGATATTGCGGAGACCTTACGTATCGCAACTGCAGGTGACTTTGACCAAAACCTGGCAAAACTCAACCTTTCACAGCGTCAGGTGCCTGTGGTGATTAAATTGCCTCTTACCGCCCGTCAGGATCAGGAACTGATTAAACGCCTCATGATCAAGGGTAGTCATGGTCCTGTCATGCTGGGGACGATTGCCGATGTGAATATTGAAAGTGGACCATCACAGATTGACCGCTTCAACCGTCTGCGTAATATCAACTTTAATATTGAACTCAACAACCAGCCTTTGGGTGATATTGCAGCGAAAGTTGATCAATTACCAACCATGAAGAATCTACCACCGACAGTAAAACGTACCAATATCGGTGATGCTGAAGTGATGCAGGAATTATTCTCAAGCTTTGGCTTGGCCATGCTGACGGGTGTACTGTGTATTTATGTAGTGCTGGTGCTTTTATTTAAGGACTTTTTACAACCGATCACCATCTTGGTTGCATTACCGCTGTCTTTGGGTGGCGCTTTCGTGCTATTGCTCCTTGCAAAGAGTAGCTTTTCAATGCCAAGCTTAATCGGTTTAATCATGCTCATGGGAATCGCAAGTAAAAACTCAATTCTCTTGGTGGATTACGCCATTATTGCGCGTAAAGAGCGAGACTATTCGCGTTTCAATGCCTTGCTTGATGCCTGCCATAAACGTGCCCGCCCTATTATCATGACCACATTGGCAATGGGTGCTGGGATGTTACCGATTGCATTAGGTATTGGAACTGATCCAAGCTTCCGCGCACCAATGGCACTTTCAGTGATTGGTGGATTGATCACCAGCACTTTCTTGTCATTATTGGTGATTCCTGTGGTTTACACCTTTATTGATGATATTAATCGTAAGCTTCATGGGTTGAGAAAATCTAAAACCGTTGAATAAAAACATCAATAAAAAATGGGCGGTTAATAGACCGCCCATTTTTTTATTGTCTCTTATTTGCTTGCTAATGCTTTCTCAATATCTGCTTCCAAAGCCTCGGGCTTGGTAGTCGGTGCGTAACGTCCTAAAACCTCACCATTACGTCCCACGAGAAATTTGGTGAAATTCCATTTAATGTTCTGGCTTCCCAAAATGCCTTTCGCCTCTCGGGTTAAAAAACGAAAAATGGCATGTGCTTCAGGTCCTTTTACATCAACTTTGGCAAACATTGGAAAATTAACCCCATAGTTACGTTGGCAGAACGCCCCTATTTCTTTATTTGTTCCTGGATCCTGCCCACCAAACTGGTTACATGGAAACCCCAAAATTTCCAGACCCTGTGGTTTATATTTTTCATATAGTTTTTCAAGTCCTGCAAACTGTGGGGTAAAACCACACTTGCTTGCAGTGTTTACAATCAGCATGACCTTACCTTTATAGTCGGCGAGCGCCTTTATATCTCCCTCTAACAATTCAGCTTCAAACTGATAAATGTTACTCATGGATATGTTTCCTCGTCGTTCTTTTCTTGTGTTTTAAGTTGTAGTGATGCCGAATTAACGCAATAGCGTAATCCTGTCGGCTGCGGGCCATCCTCAAATACATGCCCCAAATGTGCGTCACAGTCATGGCAGACAATTTCCGTTCTGACCATACCATGTGACAAATCTTCGTGTTCTTCTATTGCAGTGCTGTCAAGTGGTCTAAAAAAGCTCGGCCAGCCACACCCACTGTCATATTTGGTGTCCGAAGAAAATAGTTCCGCACCACAGCAACGGCACACGTAGATTCCATGTTGCTTAGTGTTCCAGTATTGTCCAGTGAAAGCAGGCTCTGTGCCTTTTTGGCGGGTAATCCGATATTCTTCTGGTGACAGTTCTCTTTGCCATTCTCGGTCAGTTTTATTGACTTTTCCCATGACCTGCTCCTTTTGTTCTATATTTTAAAAGTATTTGGTGATTAGTTTTTATATTTACGCCATTCACAACAAAAACTCTAGTCTATTGCTGCAAAATTTATAAAAAATTAAACATTTACCGCACAAATAGCAAATAGAAAGCAAATTATATTTTATAGTGAGCATTTTATTTATAACTTCATCTTCCAAGTAAGCAAATATGATGCTATGCTGATGCCACACCGCTGTCTGTTGTACAGGACAAAAAATGTCGCAAAAGAAAAGTGTGGTTTTCCAAAACCTATTGCCAACCATCAGACAATATCAACAATCGGGTTTTACCCATGAAAAAATTGTTGAATTACTGAGAGATCAGCATGATCTTGATCTGGTTACCGTTGAAACCTTTAAAAGTTATTTATACCGATATGCAAAAGTGAATCCAGCTATGTCTAAAAATACTGCTATTCCCAACTCAACTCAAACCACTAGAGAAATCAGGAAATCCTCTAAGCTTGAGCATGTTTGTTACGACATTCGTGGACCAGTATTACGCGCCGCCAATGAAATGGAAGAGCAAGGACATAAAATCATCAAGCTGAATATCGGCAACCCCGCACCTTTTGGTTTTGAAGCCCCACAAGAGATTATTAACGACGTTGCCTTAAACCTGCCAAATGCGATTGGCTACACTGATTCTAAAGGCATTTTCCCTGCGCGTAAGGCAATTTGTCAGTATTACCAGCAGAAAGGCATTTTTGATATGCATGTCAATGATGTGTACGTTGGCAATGGTGTGTCTGAACTGATCGTGATGGCAATGCAGGGGTTGCTGGATGACGGCGATGAAATGCTGGTGCCAATGCCTGACTACCCATTGTGGACAGCCGCAGTCAACCTTTCAGGGGGTACGGCAGTTCACTATAAATGTGATGAAGAGAACTACTGGTATCCTGACATTGCCGATATGGAAAGCAAGATCACGCCAAATACGCGTGGAATTGTGGTGATTAATCCAAACAACCCGACAGGTTCGGTCTACCCTCGCCATGTGTTAGAACAAATTGTCGCATTGGCGAAAAAACATGACTTGATTTTATTTGCTGATGAAATCTACGATAAAATCGTTTATGACGGTATTGAACATGTGGCTGTTGCTGCTCTTTCTGGTGATCAGCTCTGTATATCTTTTAACGGTTTATCAAAGGCATATCGTATTGCAGGTTATCGTGCTGGATGGATGGCGATTACAGGGGACAAGGCGCGTGCGGCAGACTATATCGAGGGTCTGGACATGCTGGCTTCCATGCGCCTGTGTGCCAACCATCAGGCGCAATATGCCATTCAAACTGCGTTAGGTGGTTATCAATCCATTAATGATTTGATTCGCCCTGGTGGGCGTTTATATGAACAACGCAATATTGCATGGGAAATGTTGAATGAAATTCCTGGTGTCAGTTGTGTTAAACCTGATGGTGCCATGTACTGTTTCCCTAAACTTGACCCAGAAATTTATCCAGTTGAAGATGACGAAAAATTCATGCTGGATTTATTAAAGGCTGAAAAAGTTTTACTGGTTCAGGGCACGGGCTTTAACTGGCCAACGCCTGACCATTTCCGTGTGGTATTTTTACCTGCGGAAAATGAGTTACGTGAGGCAATTAACCGTTTAGGCCGTTTCCTCGCTAAAATACGTTAAGACCATATTCAATCCCCCTTTAGTACGTAAGGGGGATTTTTATATTTAATAGGGACGGCAGAGTAAAACTTCAATTTTTATTCTGCCGCTATATTTTTAATGCTTTATGAGATTTAATTTATGGTTAAAATATAGTCAGCATAGTTTTTAAAACACCACCTTTTATTTAACTGTTGCCGTTAATTTAATCTGGCCTGCATTGGAAACCATGTCCATTTTTTCAATGCTCACCCCCATCTGGGATAGCTGCATTAAAAAGTTGGCAAGTACAGAATAATTCTGATGTTCCGCAACAATTTGGATCTGTTCTCCATTTTGCTGCGAAGAAACTGCCAACCCTTGCTGCTGTGCTGTACGCTGGATTTTATCCGCCGAGGAAAGGGCAAGGTCATTGGCAGGTTTCATGGTTGCAGCATTACTCTGCATCCAGACCATTAAATCCTTAAGCTCATTTAAACGCTTTTGTTGCTGGTTTGCCAAAGCATGCATTTTCCACAAAGCGGAACCAACAATCACAACGATTAAAAAAACGGTTGTAAAAACCACCATCACGCGCTCACGCACTGACAGGCTCTGTAAATATTGATTCAGCGCCTCAGCTTTCTGATCAAGACTATTTTGTAATTGTGTGAACGCTTTCATTATTTTACTTTGACCATCCCAATCGCACCGACACTATCCGCCTGTACATTTCCAAGTTCCGCCTGAAAACCCTGCTGATTCAACTGCTGTGCCAACGCCTGCAAGTCATTTGCTGATTTTGCCTTTAACGACATTGCCAATGTTGAAGCATCATAACTGACTTGTTGGGCAACAATCTGTTTTTGCATCAATATTGGCCCTACCCGACTCAACAATGACAATGCCTGCGTATCTCCAAGCTGGCTCATGCGCAACTGGCTTTCAAACTGGCTTTTAATGTTCTGCTCAGTCACACGGGTATTTTCGCCAAACCAATGCTTATACTGATCGATCGCCTGTAAAGCAGTTTGATCCGCCACCTTTCTCAACTTTGACCAGCGCAAGGCATCATAACCCAACTGCACCAGAATCACCGCCAGTAAAACGGCTGCCGAGGCTTTCCAGTAGCCTGACCATTGTACATCGGCATTTTTTGCCTTTGGCAACACATTAAATGGATGTTGCTTCGGTCTTGGAAACTGCTCAAACTGGTAGCTAAACTCAGTACGTTGATCTTTATCAGATGCTGTTGCCAAAACATCCAGTTGGCTTGCACTGAGATTGGCAAATTTATATTGCGTTTCTGATGACTGAAATTCCAGAAATAACCCTAAATCATCAATCGAGTTACCTGACCAGACATTTTCCCTCACCAGTAAATGGTCATACAGATTCACCAGCACCACTTCATTTTGTGCTGGCTCAGGCAGAATCAGAAAATCAGGCAAGAAAGCGACAATCTGGATCGGTAAAAGGCTGAGTGCATGCTGCCAAGTTTCAATGGCAAATTGCGCAACACCTAAAATATTGAGTTGATCATGCTGAAAATGATGCACCACTTTCATCTGGTCAATGGGCAAGGTCACAAACTCTTCTAACAGATATTTAATGCCCTCTTGCCCCAATTGCTTGTAATGCGCCTTTGTCATAGGCTGCTGCAACATTTGGGCATTACGGCTTGGAAAATAGACCACCGCCTCTTTTCCACTATGCGCTTGCAAATCCTGAATGAGTTGTTCAAGACTGTTTGCCTGCAACCAGTTTTCCCCAGCCGACCAATACCATGTTCCATTGGTTTCGGGCATCCATAAATACAGCATCGGTGTTCAGTATCCTTATCCTGTTGAGGATAGATAAAATTTATATTGTTGGTGTAAAACGGTTCTTTTGTGTTGATAAACCATTCGCAATCACTGCCTGATCATAAATACGTGCTTCGGCCAATGCAAATGGATTAAAACTTTCATGAGTCAATTGTTCCGCAATATGTGCCACCACATTCATGTGACACACCACCGCAATCGACTCATATGGAAGTTTGCATAGCCATTCTATGGCATCTTTGGCGTTATCATCGGGTTTAATTTTATCGCAGATTAAAACAGGAATTCCCTGAAAATGTGCCTTGATGTGTTCCAGCGTTTCCTGCGCGCGCAGTAATGGACTGACAATAAAAACCTCAGGCTGAATCACATCTTTGAGAAAATCCCCTGTTTGCTCAGCCTGTTGATGCCCACGCACTGTGAGTGGGCGCTGCATATCATTTCCATTCACTGCTGGAGACGATTCACCGTGACGGACTAAAGTGAGTTGCATAATCATTCTCTAATTTTTTTCATTCAAGCATAACAACATTGGATGACAGTTTTCTGATTAAACTTCATGATGAGGTAAAACAAACTCCACATCACTACGATGGCCATTTTTCATTAACGACAAGGCAATGGTCATTGGTGGCGCATTTTCAAAAATCACTTCATATAAGGCATTGGTGATTGGCATATACACATCCAGTTCCTGTGCCTTGGTACGCACCTGCACAATGGTGTTGATACCCTCGGCGGTTTGTCCCAGTTCTTTAGTCGCCTGATCCAGTGTTTTACCTGAACCCAAGGCAAAACCGATCTGATAGTTACGGCTTAATGGACTATTACAGGTCGCAAATAAATCACCCACACCTGACAAACCTAGGAAAGTTAAAGGATTTGCACCCTGCTTGACTGCAAAACGACTCATTTCCGCCAAAGCACGGGTTAAGATCATACTTTTGGTATTTTCACCAATGTTATAGGCAGCGCCCATCCCCATTGCCACCGCATAGATATTTTTTAACGCACCACCCAGTTCCACACCATGTACATCATCACTGCCAAATACACGGAACAATGCACTATGCAAGGCGTGTTGCACTGCATAGCGAACCAGTTCAGATTCACTGGCAATCACTGTACCCGATGGCATACCTGCCATAATTTCTTTTGCAAGATTTGGCCCCGATAGAACCCCATAAGGCACTTCAGGTAATTCTGTACGGATAATATCACTCATAAAGCTAAAGGTTTTGGCTTCAATGCCTTTGGTCAGTGAAACCACTGCCTGCGCACTAATAAACGGCGCGATTTTCTTCAACACATCGCGGAAAGAATGACTTGGAATTGCCACCAAAATAATGTCACGGTCACGTATCGCCAACTCCAGATCAGAAACCGCACGCAGACCTGTTTCCAGTGTGTAATCAGGCAAATAGCGCTTGTTGATATGCGTTTGATTGATTTCCTCAGCAACAATCGCATCACGAATCCAGATCATGGTGTCGCAGCCATTACGCACAGCCAGATTCGCCATTGCTGTACCAAAACTCCCCCCACCCAGCACGGTAATTCTTAATGCTGTTTTCTGGTCTACAGCTACGGGTTCAACCAAATCGCTAAACTTCAACTCTGTCATTTTTTATCCTGAAACAAATTTCTAATCATTCACAAATAAGATTTAAGTAGCCTGCCATACTTTTAAAAAGTCCTGACTCTCTATTTCTGCACGAGGTGCAATCGTTTTGGCGGCTGTTCCAATATAAATAATACCAGAAATCAAATCTTGCTCTTTTAAGCCGAATTGTTGCTTAAGCCAATTAGATTCTACAACTGCACCAGAACGCCACATACTCGCAAAACCTTGTGCTTGTAATGAGAGTAAGAAGTTTTGAACAGCAGCACCCGTACTTAAAATTTGCTCGAAGTGCGGAACCTTTGGGTGATCTTGGATCGTGGTTAAGGCTAAAACAAGTAAAGGCGCGCGAAATGGATGATGCTTCACTCTTTCCAATTGTGCTGGCTCAGTCTCACCCAAATCGGCCAAAGCCTGTGCCAGATGCTCACCAAAAGCGGCACGCTGTTCAGGCGTCACAACCACAAAACGTGTTGGTTTTAAACGATGATGATCGGGCGCCGTGAGTGCGGCCTGCACCGCCTTTTCAAGTTGTTGTGTATTCGGCGCTGGTTCAATGAGTTGTCCAATCGATTGACGTTGATGAATATTATGATGAATGATTTCTATTTTTGAGTCCGTCATTGAAATAAATCTAACTAACACAAGGATTGCGCTAGATTAGCATAATCTGAATGATTTCCACCACGTCCAATCCCTGCTTAATCATTAATTTGAGAAATTTAACAGAGCATCAGCACAAACTGTACATAACCTGCAAAAGCATTCAAAAATTCTATGTTCAAATAATACAATTCTGTCGTAACTTGAGAACAAGCAATGAAAAAAAACTTTATTATGACTTTACTTGGCGGTTTGGCACTTGGATTAACCGCATGTGCATCCACCCCAACCAATACCCTCGCGATTCAAAAAGAAAACAACCAATATGAAGTTACAGGAATTGGCAAAACCAGCCTGATTGCCAAAAACAATGCAGTCAGTGCAGCACAGAAAACCTGTACTCGCAATACCTCGCCTATCGTGGTAGATGAAAAAACCGCATATCAGGGGGTTTTAAAAGGTGTGGTGGATGAGCAAACAGGAAAAATGGTTGAGGCTGCCGCAGGGGTCATTGGTACACTGACTGGTAAGAATGCTTCGCTGGCAAAAGATGATGACTATCAAACAACCTTGACGTTCTACTGCAAAGCCAATGGATAAATAAAAAAAAGCCGATGTTTAAACATCGGCTTTTTTTTATTTTTGTCACTTATTGAGCTTCACTCGCAGCCACTTCTGAAGCTGCGCCCTGTTCCGTAACATCAGTATTGTTTTCATCTAAATTCGGTTTATCAATGGCATCAATCGCAGCCTGTTGTTCTGGACTGGTTTGTGTGACTGAAGTTGTCTGCTCTTGCGGTTCAGCATTTTTCGCTTCTTCTTTCTTTGCACATGCAGTCAACATGATTGGGGCAATGATTAAAGCGGCAAGGGTTAATTTAAATTTCATCACGGCTTTCCACAGTTAATGGTTGAAGTTGTGACAAGCATATTTCAGATATGTGACATTTTTATGACCACAATATCCACCAAAAACAAAAGAGCCGATTTTCATCGACTCTTCTTTTTCAAACATGCTTATAAATCAAATATTAAATACTGATTACGCACGCTCAAGCAAAACTGCAACTGCTGGTAAGGTTTTGCCCTCTACAAACTCAAGGAATGCACCACCACCTGTTGAGATATAACCAATTTGATCAGCCACTGCATATTTATCAATTGCAGCAAGCGTATCACCACCACCCGCAATCGAGAAACCAGCTGATTCAGCAATTGCCAATGAAAGTGCCTTGGTGCCTTCACCAAATTGATCAACTTCAAATACACCCACTGGACCATTCCAAAGAATCGTTTTTGAAGTTTTTAGGATCTCAGCAAATGCTTTCGCTGTTTCAGGGCCAACATCCAGAATCATGTCAGTGTCAGTCACATCTGCAACGTCTTTCACAACAGCTTGTGCGCTTGCCAATGAACCCAGAAAATCTTCAAAATTGATTTGGCTGGCATCAGCAACCACAACATCAGTTGGCAATGGTACGCTCACTTTTGCAGCGATTTGTTTTGCAGTATCGACCAAATCAGCTTCGTAAAGTGATTTACCGACATTGAATCCAGCAGCAGCCAGGAATGTATTGGCAATACCACCACCCACAATCAATTGATCACAAATGGTAGAAAGTGAATTTAATACATCAAGTTTTGTTGATACTTTAGAACCTGCAACAATTGCTACCATTGGTTTTTCAGGTGTTTGCATTGCTCGACCTAGCGCATCTAATTCAGCGGCTAATAACGGACCAGCAGCAGCAACTTTTGCAAAACGTGCTACACCTTCTGTTGACGCTTCTGCACGATGAGCAGTACCAAATGCATCCATAACAAATACATCACAAAGTGCTGCATATTTTTGTGCAAGCTCTTCTTTATTTTTCTTTTCGCCATGATTGAAACGTACATTTTCAAGTAATACCACTTGACCCGCTTCAACTTCCACACCATCTAAGTAATCAGTAAATAATTTTACTTCTTGTCCTAAAGCTTTTGTTAAATACGCTGCTACAGGTGCAAGAGATTGTTCTGGTTTTGGCTCACCCTCTACAGGACGACCAAGATGAGAAAATACCATTACCGCAGCGCCTTTATCTAATGCAGCTTTGATTGTTGGTAATGCAGCACGTAAACGTGCATCGCTGGTAATTTCCCCATTTTTTACAGGAACGTTTAAGTCTTCACGAATAAGAACACGTTTACCTGCTAAATCAAGGTCAGTCATGCGCTGAAAATTCATGGATGGCTCTCTAAGTGATTTTAAAAACGGCGTAATTTTAAATGATTCTTAAAAATAAAGGTGAGTTTTTTTGCAGAAAAGCTGTCTAAAATTTCACTTTTGATTATCATAATCATCGTTATTAAATCTTTGTATTCTTATGTCTATTCATCCTGATCCAAAAATTAATCGTCTAAATGTTCTTGGTGAACCTTTATCTAGTTGTTGCTTTGACCCGATCACGGGCTATTTTCGTAATGGTTTTTGCCATACGGCGGTTACGGACTTAGGTCAGCACACCATGTGCGCGCAAATGACTTCAGATTTCTTAAATTTCTCACAAAAAGTTGGCAATGATTTAATTACGCCTTTACCTGAAGTAGGTTTCCCTGGATTAAAACCAGGTGATTTTTGGTGTATTTGCGTCACACGTTGGGTTGAAGCCTACGAAGCAGGTCATGCCCCACCAATTAAATTGAATGCTTGCCATAATGCTGTTTTGCATTATGTGCCACTGAATATTCTCGTTGAATATGCAGTCTAATGAATCAGTTTGAATTGATTTTGGCATCGAGCAGCCAAACCCGTAAAGACTTGATGGATCGTTTACGATTGAACTATCGCTGTATTTCACCTGATATTGATGAATCTGCAATGGGCGAATTACATGCCGATGATTTAGCCAAGCGTCTTGCTTTTCAGAAAGCACGAGTTATTGCTGAACTGAATCCAAATGCGATTATCATTGGTTCTGATCAAGTCGCTTGGCGTGAACACGCGCCGTATGACTTTATTGGTAAACCTTTGAGTGTTGAAAATGCGATTCAGCAGTTACAAGAAAACTCAGGGAAAATCGTGTTTTTTAGCACCGCTCTCAGTGTTCAGCATTTGCGATCAGGGTTTGAAAGAACTCTGGTTGAGCATTATCAAGTGAAATTTCGCCAACTGACGCTCGCTGAAATTGAGCGTTATATCGAGATTGATCAACCTTTACATTGCGCAGGTAGTTTTAAGTGTGAAAGCTTAGGGATTAGCTTATTTGAGAAAATGGTGGGTAATGATCAAACTACGTTGATGGGCTTACCGATGATTCAATTGTGTAAGATCTTACGTCAATTTGGGATAAATGTTCCTTGATCTCTATTATTAGCTCTTTGGTTGCCAAATTTAATATTTTTATACTTCTAAAGAAAAAACCAACTTTACGCTTTTAAGAGTCCGTTCACGGTGCAATTTTCTCTTATTTGATTATACTATCGTAACAAAATATTTATTTTATAAATTAAACACTTAAAACTAAAAATATGATTGACCACTTCATATTTCGATTGCTATAACTTACTCACTTTCTCCTCATCAGGACTCACCGTGACTGATCTCTATTATGAAATGCAGGCTTTAACATGGCGAGCAAAACCACCCATTCAACAAGATGCAATCTTGATTGGAAATAAAGTAATTCAGCATGATGGCTTGATCAGCAAATGCTATCTTTATCAAAAAGATGATGATTGGTGTGCTGCTGTTTCAGATGGTGTCAGCAGTAGTCCGAAAGCGGAACAGGCATCAAAATGCGTTTTAAACAGTGTTTTACAACAAACCCAAACTCAGCAACGGATTCATTTAAAACAAGTTCAAGATGATTTAAGCCAGTATTTAGCAGGCAACTCAAAGACTTATGCTTCTAGTGCCACTTTGGCAGTCGTTACACCCTCTAGCCCATTTGGATTTGTCAATATTCAGCATTTAGGTGATAGTCGAGTCTACTTATTTAGCAGCCATAATCAATACTGGTATGCCCTGACCCAAGACCATAATTTCATTACAGAAATGCAGCAAAATGGTGAAGCAGAAATTAAAGAAAGTGAACAATATGCCAGTTTCTATTACATGCTGAATCATTGTTTTTGTGCAGATTCCTTACATGAAGTTCCCGAATTTTCTCCCAAAGAAGAATATTTGGTTGAGGGAGATGCTCTCTTGATTTGTAGCGATGGTGTACATGATGTGTTGGAATGCAATCACTGGAAGCCTTTAATGCCTGAAACTCCATTAAAAACATGGTTATTAGAGATGAAAACTACCCTCCATCAAAACCATGCTTTTGATAATGTCAGTATGATTTTGATTCGTCTCACACAGGAAAATCAATATGCAAAATAATGAGGATTTATTACAACAGGCAATTTTATTTGTTCAAGAAGTCGAACACATTTCTGTTTCAAGCTTACAAAGAAAATTTTTAATCGGTTATCAACAGGCGAATAAGTTACTCGAGTGTTTGATTGAAGATAAAATTTGTGCAGTAGATTTTACACCTCATTATGGTCATTTAGTTTACAAGCAAGGAGTTTCTGATGCCAAGAATACTTAAAAATATAGATCAAATTGCGCTTGAGAAACAACGTGATGTTTTATATTTGCTTTTTCATAAGAACTATAACGACATTTTCCACAATGAAGATCTTTCAGTTAAATTTCACTATGAAACCTGTATTGCTCGTCAACAATTGATTGAATGGTTAGAAAAACATGAAATTGATTTTTCCGAATGTTTTGGCTGGTCATCTCGAAGTGGAATTATGTCAATGCCTTATCTGGGTGAGATTTACCTTGATGTACCCTTTGATGAAGCTAACCCAAAATATCAACTGTTATATAACCACCTAGAAAATTCTGATGGCAGTATGAAAATAGAAGGCGTTACTTGGTATTACTGCCCATTGAGTGAGGCTTTAGAAAATCATGCCCAGAACTTAAATGATGATTAATAAGTAAAGGAAATTAAATGAATCTCAATATATCTAAACTACTTAATCAAGTTTCCTATGAATTAAAAGCGCTTGAACTAGCACGACAAAAATATGAAAAACAGCTTGCCCCAAATTTTTCAATATTTAATTATATTTATACAGATGAAATGATGCTAAGTAGAATCATTGCTGATTTATTAAACCCAAGTGGTGATCATGCACAGGGGCATCTATTTCTATCCCTATTTCTTCATCAATTGGATTTGGCTTTGTTGCATAAATATTTTGCAAGATGCTGATTTTTAAGGGTTTTCCTAAAATTTTAATAAAAATAAATATAATAAAATCATAGTGTTAGCTATTTGTGCAACAAAGCCATTGGATTTACCTGATGATTGGAGAAATATTAATTTAGATCATGCAGACATCACTGTACAAACAGAGAAGACGATCAGAAATGGTCGAAGAATGGATATTTATATCCATATTAAAATCGCTCAGCAAAGCTATGGTATCTGTATTGAAAATAAACCATTTGCTGCGGATGGTGATCAACAATTACAAGATTATGCTAATGAAATGAGCTTTCTTTTTCCTCAAAATTGGCATCTTGTCTATTTATCTGGGTATGGTAATGAACCAGCAGAACATAGTGTCAAACCTGAAATCTTAAAATCATGGTTAGACCAGAAAAATTTCAGCCATATTACTTTCCCTGACTTAATACATTGGTTAAAGCAGTCTTTAACGGAATGTCAAAATGACAAAGTGATTTATTATATAAAAGAGTTTAAACATTATATTGAAAAGGAATTTTTATCAATGAATGATATTTCAGAACAAAATCATCTTTTAAACATAATCTTACAAGATCCTCAGCATATTCAAGCTACATTTGAGTTATTAGGAGTCAAAGATCAATTACAAGACTCTTTGATTCATAAACTTGAACAACAACTACAGAGTGCTGCCCATCAGAAAGGCTGGTATATTACTGACCGTATTTCTCGTGATCACTGGGCTGGATTAAATATTTTTTACACACAAAAACATAAGCTATGTTTTAGAATAGAATTTAATTATTATAACTATCGAGGATTTTTTATAGGAATCGCTAAACGAGAGGGAAATCTAGCTGCCCCTGAACTATTCCATCAAATTCATTCAGCCATATCAGAACTCTTCCCCCATGAAAAAGTTAAACAAAGTGAATGGTGGGCGGCATATATTGATCAAAAAGATATATGGGATTGGCAGACACATACCCATGTTTGGTCAATGATTGAATCAGGCGAATTATGTCAACGTATCACGCAATATGCAGAACTTATTTACCAAGCACTGAATCAGAAAAATTTATTAGATGAATTCAATCTTAGTTAAAAAATTTCCCCCATTCACCGTTTTATTGAATGGGGGAATTTTGTTAAAACCAGCCTTTTCTACCCGTCAATATTTCATCAGCACAACGCAAGGTTTCCTGACTCAAGCCCCATAAACGATAATCGCCTGTTGCAGAAGTGGTACTAAAATTATGCGTATAAGCGAAACTGAGTTCACGGTCAGGATCACACCATGCACCTGAACCATTAAAACCCATATGGCCAAAGCCATGTGGTGAACGCTTACCCATCGTTAAAATACGGTGATAACCCAAACGCCAATGCATTGGAATTGGCATCACCCGATCACGTGCTTTGCTTTGTACTGTACTCAGTTGCTTAAATACTTCTGGACGAATCAATTGTTGACCATTCCACTGCCCTTGATTAGCAAGCATGGCATAAACTTTAGCCAGACTATCTGCGGTAAAGACACCATTTGCCGCTGGAATGACGGCTTGTAAACCAGCATCGCTATAAAAGCTAAAATTACGCATGCCTTTTGGAATCATGGCATCCTGAAAATCTTGAGGACTTTGCCCAGAAAGTTCTAGTAATTTTTCTGATAATGATACTTTACGTGGTTGATCAGTTTTTTTAACTTGTGGCTTTGGTGCAGATGATTTTTTAGGTTTTTCCAGCAAACGAGCAACCCGATCCAGCTCAGAAGCAGGCACGCCAAAATATGCGCCATCCAACCCAAGTGGTTGCACCAAATAACGTTGCATTAACCAACTTAAAGGCTGTTTCGCCGCTTTTTCAATGACCCCACCTACGAGCCAACCATAAGTCAGCGGTTGATAAGCCAAACTTTGTCCTGCTGCAAAACGTGGTGTAGCAGCCGCCATTAGCTCTAACATATGCGACCAATCCAACATTTCTGTTGCTGTATCAATCACATTGCGGATATCAAATAAACCACTTTGATGCGATAAAACATGACGTAATGTAATATTGGCTTTACCATTTTGGGAAAACTCAGGCCAATAATATGCAATAGGCTGATCATAATCCAGTAAGCCTTCACTTACTAAAATATGTGCAAGCGTTGCTAAAATTCCTTTGCCTGTCGAATAACACATTGCCAAAGTATCAGATTGCCAATCTTGTTCTTGAGATTTTTTACCAGTAAAAATATCAACAACTTTCTGACCTTGGAAATATACCACCAATGCAGCGCCACCTTGATGGCTTCTCGCATCTTGCAAACGACTGAATTGGGTTGCTAAGTCAATAAAACGATGATCAACCTTGCCATGATAATTATGCGTATCGGCAAATAAAATCTCTTTAATCAATGCACATATCCTTATGATATTTATATTTTTTAGAACAACCCTCTTGCGAACAAAAGGGCTGACTCAACAATACTATTCAGTATTAAAGTGCTTTCACTGTTCCCGCAACATGTGGCTTTTTAGATTTAACGTTACGAATCAAGAAGTCAGTTTGTTTTGATTCGGCAGCTGTTAAAAACTCAACAGTTGATGGTAAATACATCGGCAATTTAAACCAAACATCTGCTTCATAAGCAGCGGGTAACTCAATACTCGCCAAAGCTTTTGCCTTACTCCACATGCCATGAGCAATCGCTTGTTTAAAACCAAATGCTTTAGCTGTGACTGCATGAATATGAATCAAGTTAAAATCACCTGAAATCAATGCATAGCGGCGACCAGTATTCTCAGAAATATTCCATTCAGCTTTTGGTTGATATGCAGGCTCTTTAGATTCTTTCGATTTTTCAGAAGCTTTTTTCTCAGTTTTTTGACGTGATAAATAAGTCGTTAAACTTTCCATCACCACTTCACCACCCACTTTGGCAGTTGTAATGAAATCGAATTGTAAGCCTTTATCATGTGGCTGAAGTTCGCCAAATTTACATGACAACGTAATTTGCTCATTCACACCGATTTTACGAGTTTGCTTGATTTGGTTACGAATATGCACCAATCCTAAAATCGCAAATGGAAATGCTTCACTTGTCATCATGTGCATTTGCAGACTTTGCGACAGTACTGCTAGATAAATTGCTGGTACAAAACCATCATTTTTAAAACCACAAATTTCGTTATAGCTTTCTAAATGTTTTGAATCAATGTTAAGCGTATCTACCACATATTCCACTTGTGGTAATGCTTTTTCGCCTTTTGGCTTTTTAAAAATTAAACCTTGAATAACTTTTGGATAAGCTAAGTAAGGCTTTGGCAATTGACTAAAATGGCGTGTATTCATAATGAACCTTTCTACATTTTTATAAAAAAGGGATGCACAAGCACCCCTCTTCAAAACTTTTAACGCTTAAGCGCCCAACAAGCTTTGACCGCATACGCGAACAACGTTGCCTGTCACACCTGTTGAACCGGTAGAAGCATACCAAGCAATTGCTTCAGCAACATCTACAGGTAAACCACCTTGGTTCATTGAGTTCATACGGCGACCTGCTTCACGAATCGCAAATGGAATCGCAGCAGTCATTTGAGTTTCAATGAAGCCTGGTGCAACCGCGTTGATCGTAATACCATTCTTCAATATTGGTGCAGTAAATTTAACCAAACCAATTACGCCTGCTTTAGACACTGCATAGTTGGTTTGACCCAAGTTACCCGCGATACCGCTGATTGATGATACACAAACGATACGACCATTTGCATTTAAACCATCATTAGAAAGTAAGTAATCGTTAACACGTTCAATTGCAGACAAGTTAATGTTGATGACTAGATCCCAAAGCTCTGGCTTCATGTTTGCCAAAGTTTTGTCACGAGTAATACCTGCATTGTGAACGATGACATCCAAACCGCCTTGTTTAGCCGCAGCAGTTTTAATTTTCTCGCCAGCGTCAGCAGCAGTAATATCGATTGCCAATACTGAACCACCAATTGAACCCGCAACACGCTCAAGATCAGCTTGTTGTTGAGGAACATCTAAGCAAATCACATGTGCGCCATCACGTGCCAATACTTGTGCAATTGCTTCACCAATACCACGGCTTGCACCCGTTACGAGTGCAGTTTTACCCGCAAGTGGCTTAGCCCAATCTAATTTCACTATTTCTGCTTTAGAAATACGGATCACTTGACCAGATACATAAGCAGAGCGTGGTGAAATTAAGAAACGTAAAGTAGATTCCAAGTTTGCTTCAGCACCTTGATCTACATAAACCACTTGAGCAGTGATACCCTTTTTGAATTCTTTACCAACAGACTTCACAAAACCTTCAAGCGCACGTTGAGCAATGGCTTGTTTTACAGTTTTCGCTGTTTCAGGCGTTGTACCAATCACAATCACACGGCCAGAAGTTGAGATTTGACGCGCGATTGGATTAAAGAAGTTGTACAACTCTTTTAATTGTTCTGAATTTTGGATACCAGAAGCGTCAAATACAACTGCTTTAAATTTAGACTCTTTATCATCTGCATTCAAAGGACGAAGGTTTAAACCTACTTTTGCAGCAGTTTGCTGTAATTCAACGTTATTGCCTACGTAGCTATCTGCATGGATATTACTAAGAACCTGTGCAATAGAAGCGGAAATAGTGCTTGAAGGTGCTGCGCCAAGCAATACGGCACCATTTACAACAGGTTGGCCACTTTCAAAACGATCTAAGCTAACTGGTGATGGTAAACCTAAATTTTTTACAACAAATTTACCCAAAGGTGATTGTGTAAATGCTTGGTATTGATCGGTCATGATTATTATCTCTCATACAAATGAATTTTTTACAAACATCTAAACCATGTCAGCAAAATAACATGAAACCAATGTTTGATTGACTCGCAATAAATCATACTTGACTTCATGTCTGGATGTCTTGACCTGAATGTGGTCTAAATCGTCATTCTAGTCAATACAGCAGTATTGGAAATATGCTATGGTTATAGCAAGAATATCGCAATTATGCTTGGAAAAGCCTTATGAGCAAAACAACTCAAGAAAATCCAGCAGTCGAGAATTCTGCTCAAGAGACTGTGTCAAATACATCAAAAGCAACTTCTGCTCCAAGTAAAA
The DNA here is from genome assembly GCF_000368305.1 of Acinetobacter sp. CIP 102129. NCBI lineage: Bacteria > Pseudomonadati > Pseudomonadota > Gammaproteobacteria > Moraxellales > Moraxellaceae > Acinetobacter > Acinetobacter sp. CIP 102129. The sequence goes on along the minus strand of NZ_KB849339.1, from coordinate 285,221 downwards.
GTGCTGACGCAACTCCTAAAGCAGCAAGTACGGCAACTAAAACGACTCGTCCTCGTTCTACCAGTCGTAGTACAAAAAGCACTGCTTCTTCTACATCTACAAAAGTAGCACCAGCTAAAACAACCAAACCTTCTGTTCAACAGGATAAAAGCATGAGCCAAAACACTGTTCGCCGTGTTGCCATTATTGGCGGTAACCGTATTCCTTTCGCACGTTCAAACGGCGCATATTTCACTGCTTCAAACATGGATATGTTCACCGCGGCATTAAACGGCTTAGTTGAGCGTTTTAACCTACAAGGTCAACGTTTAGGTGAAGTGGTTGCAGGTGCGGTATTAAAACACAGCCGTGACTTCAACATGACACGTGAGTGTGTTTTAAACACTCAACTTGCACCAGAAACGCCAGCTTATGACATTCAGCAAGCGTGTGGTACTGGTTTACAGGCAGCTTTCCTTGTGGCGAACAAAATCGCTCTAGGTCAAATCGAAGTAGGTATCGCTGGTGGTGTTGATACTACATCTGACGCTCCGATCGCTTTAGGTGATGGTTTACGTAAAGCATTGCTTGAGTTGAACATTGCTAAAACAGGTAAAGACCGCTTAAAAGCATTGAAAAAAATCAACCTGAAAGACTTGATGGACGCACCTAAAAACGGTGAACCACGCACTGGTTTATCTATGGGTGATCACCAAGCAATTACTGCCCTTGAATGGGGTATCGCTCGTGAAGATCAAGATGCCTTAGCCGCTTCTTCTCACCAAAAAATGGCAAAAGCATACGAAGAAGGTTTCTTCGATGACTTAATCACGCCATTCTTAGGTTTAAGCCGCGACAACAACTTACGTGCTGACTCAACTGCTGAGAAATTAGCAAAATTAAAACCAGTATTTGGCAAAGGCGAAGCTGCAACAATGACAGCGGGTAACTCTACTCCACTTACTGACGGTGCTTCATGCGTACTTTTAGCTTCTGAAGAGTGGGCTAAAGCAAATGGCCATGAAGTTCTTGCTTACTTGACGTTCACTGAAACTGCTGCAGTTGATTTTGTTGGCAAGAAAGAAGGCTTATTGATGGCTCCTGCTTATGCAGTTCCACGTATGCTTGAGCGTGCTGGTCTTAAACTTCAAGATTTCGACTATTACGAAATCCACGAAGCGTTTGCATCACAAGTACTTTCTACTTTGAAAGCTTGGGAAGATGAGAAATTCTGTAAAGAGCGTTTAGGCTTAGATGCACCTTTAGGTTCAATTGATCGTAGCAAATTAAACGTTAAAGGTTCTTCTTTAGCTGCGGGTCACCCATTCGCTGCAACTGGTGGTCGCATCATCGCCACTGCTGCGAAAATCTTAAACCAAAAAGGTTCAGGTCGTATCTTAGTTTCGATCTGTGCTGCTGGCGGTCAAGGTGTAACAGCAATTATTGAAAAATAATTGCCACCCTAATCAATAAGGGGCTAGGTCTTTGGATTTAGTCCCTTTTTCCTTTGTACACGACAAAAATAGATAACTCATTCAAATAATGTCATAATAATTGTCTTCTAACGACAAATACTATGACACATCTCAACGAGTTATATCTTATCTTAAATAAATCTCTAAAATGGAACAAGTCACATTTAAAGTGCTTTGCGCTCATCATGCTTGTGATCATTTTAAAGCAAACATGCAATCTTTCTTCTGCATCTAAAGCCTTCCCCATCCAGCGCTTACCACAATCATTTTATCGACGTATGCAGCGCTTCTTTGCAGGTCAGTATTTTGATTATAGTCAAATATCTCAGTTGATTTTCAATTGACCGTGGAGGTGAGATGGCAGAACATAAAATACTCGAAGAAGATTTAGGCATAGATGTATATTTCTGTGACCCACATTCACCATGGCAAAAAGGCACATGCGAAAATATGAATGGTTTAATTAGGCAATATTTACCTAAAGGGATTGATTTAAATCAGGCAGATCAGCATTATTTAAATCAAGTTGCCATGTCACTGAATACTCGTCCTAGAAAAGCGTTAGATTGGCTTACACCATTAGAGAAATTTTCTCAGCTTGTTGATTATCATAAGGCTTTTAAAACTGTCGCACCTCATGTTTGAATTCGCCATCCTATATAATTCAAAATACTACAAAAATATTATGCAGTAAAAAAACTATTATGTAACAATATTGGAAGTTTGTTAATTTCTTTAGTGCCTCATGTCGTTCATTATTGGTATTGATCCTGGTTCACGTTTAACAGGTTATGGAATTATCGAAAAAGATGGTAACAAATTGCGTTTTGTTGATGCAGGAACCATTCGTACCGAAACACAAGCAATGCCTGAGCGTTTAAAACGCATTTTTGCGGGTGTTGAGCGGATTGTTAAGTTTCACGGTCCAACTGAAGCTGCGGTCGAACAAGTATTTATGGCACAAAACCCTGACTCCGCCTTAAAACTTGGTCAAGCACGTGGCGCTGCGATTGCAGCATTGGTGAATTTGGATTTAAATGTAGCGGAATATACAGCACGTCAAATCAAGCAGTCAGTAGTGGGCTATGGGGCTGCTGAAAAAGAACAAGTGCAAATGATGGTAATGAAATTACTCAATCTTAGCATTCAACCACAAGCAGACGCCGCCGATGCGCTTGCTGCCGCCATTTGTCATGCTCATGCTTCAGGAAATATGAGCAAAATGGCAGTATTGAATGCTTTAGGTGGAATGGCGCGAGGAAGAAGTCGTTCGAGCAGTAGACGACGTTAGAATGCTAGAAAAATGCTATTAATTACCCCAATTTCAACTTTTTAAGTGATTGAAATAAAAGAGGTGGACCAGAAAATTTGAATAACACCTATAAGTGATATATTGCTCCCCAAATGATGTTATAAGTTGACAAAAACAACTAATCATGCGAAAAAAGTTTTTTTAGTTAACAGATGTTCACACATGCCTCGAATTGTTTCTGTACCACTTAGTTTAGAACAGCGAGAACGACTCATTTTTCTGGCCAAGCATGCAAAAGATTGGCGTGAAAGACAGCGCGCCCAAACTATTCTCTGGCTTTCTGAAGGTAAAAGTGTTGCGGAAGTTGCCACTCTACAAGAACGTATCCCAGAAACCATAAGGCTACAACGCCGACGTTGGGAATTGTATGAGTTTGAATCGATTAAAGAAGGTCATCGCTCAGGTCGGCCCAATACATTGATCTCAGACTATCAGGCGAAAATCCTAGATTGGGTCAATACAAGTCCACTCAATGCAGAACAAATCCGAGTCAAACTACATGAAGAATACGAAGTGTCCGTGTCTGTTGAAACCATTCGTAAGTTTTTACGTGATTCAGGTAGGGTCTTCAAGCGTACCCGTCATAGCTTGAAAAAAAAGAGATCCGATTGCATTTGAACAAGCAACACAGCAGATTAAAGAATTACGAGAGCAAGCGGCACGTGGTGAAATTATATTAGGTTATGTTGATGAAACAGGGTTTTCATCTAAACCTGATAACCGCTATGCGTGGACAAAGATAGGTGATGTTCCTGCGGTTGATGTAATAAGATTAAAACGAGTTAATGTCATGGGGTGTTTGCTTTCAACGGGGAAACTGGTGACAAGTTGTTTACAAGAGTCAGTGACAAGCACTTGGTTTTATGCCTATTTAACTGGAATAGCTCAACAAGTAAAACAGACGTATAACCTTCCATTGGTTCTTATTGTTGATAATGCCTCGATTCATAGAAGTAAAAAGATGGCTGATTACAGAGAGCTACTTAAAACTAAATTTTCGACGAATCTGTATTTTATTCGACAAAGTGCAACTGAATTTAGATAGAACCAATTGGAAATGGGGAAAACGAAATATTAATATCCTGATGCTCGCGATCGTTTATCGTGGAATAGCAATACCTATCGTTTGGACATTGCTTAATAAACGTGGAAATTCAGATACGAAAGAGCGTATTACCTTGATTCAACGCTTTATATCCATTTTTGGTAAAGACCGTATTGTGAATGTGTTCGCAGACAGAGAGTTTATCGGTGAGCAGTGGTTTATATGGTTAATTGAATAAGACATCAACTTCTGCATTCGTGTTAAAAAAACTTCATTGTCACCAATCATTTAGGAAAGAATCATAAAATTAGTGATTTATTTCGCCATCTTCAGGTTGGTCAAATTGAATGTCGTAAACGACGGATTTTGGTTGGTCGGGTGAAACTATATATAAGTGCACTACAGTTAGAAAATGGAGAGCTTTTACTCGTCGTTTCTCCTCAGTTTAATGGTAATGCTATTCAGGATTATGCATTACGCTAGGAAATTGAAACCTTATTCAATTGTTTCAAAGGACGCGGGTTTAATCTTGAAAATACGCGCTTGACAGACCCTAGACGAGTGAAAAAATTGATTGCGGTGTTAGCTATAAGCTTCTGTTGGTGTTACTTAACGGGTGAATGGCAACATGATCAAAAAAAAGCGATAAAAATAAAGAAGCATGAACGACTGTTAATGAGTTTATTTCGCTATGGTTTAGACTATGTTCAAATGGCGATTCAGCGTTTAATTGGTTTTGGGAAAAAAGCAGAGTTTAAGGAAATTTTGGCAATTTTAAGAAAGCACAAGCCTGATAGGATAAGGGTTCTGTACAATTTGTCGTGTACAGAGATCAAATTTATATTATTAAAATATTTGCACTAATTTTACTCCCCCCCAATTTCAGGGCTAGACAATTTTAGGAAATTATAGTCAAACTACTTTATTATTCATACAGGATTCGAAAAAAACTCGAAATAACTCATCGACTGAGTTGTATTGGTTTTATAATGATTTGACTATATACGTTTCTTCCATTCAACAATGGTATTTTTATTAATTTCAAATTGTGCAGCTACCGCTCGAATAGAATAACCTTCCTCAAGCTTAGCTAAAATTTTACGTCTAAAATGTTCTGAATAACTCATTGCACCATTGTATTGGTTTTATAATGATTTGACTATATGACTAAACTACACTCATGTATAAAAATTGTTTTAATCTGTACGGGGTAATGGAAAATGAAACGCTTATCTTTAAGCTTAGCCACAGTCGCACTTTTATCTGTATCTTTAACAACACAAGCAGGTTTTTTAGATAATGCCTTAAAAATTGCTCAAGCAGTGCAAAGTGGTGATACAGGTGCGGCATTAAATCAGGCTGCCAATATGGCAACAGCACAAAAACAACAAGCTGCACCAGCAACAGCCTATGTTGATACAACACCTTATTCAGTTGCGCAATTGGGTGCGATGGACTGCGCTGCACTTGCAGTATCTTCAGCCACAGCACAACGTGAAATCAAGAGCTTGCAAACTCAAGCTGAACAGTTTGACAATTTACAAACTCAGGCACAACAAGAAGCAGCAAGTAGAGGTAATGCAAAAGCACTCGGTGGTTTATTATCCATTGCTGGAAATATTATGGCGCAAAAAGGCAGCAGTTCTGCAAGCACATTAAGTACGCTGGGCAATAACCTTTCAACAACTCAATCAGAAGCTCAACTACAAACCATGAATTCTGATGCATTGCTCAAAGCTTACAAAAAACACGAAGCTGATTTAGAAAATATAAAAATCTATCAAAAGAGCAAAAGCTGCAAAATCTAATCAATACCCAATCAAAAAACATCCAGCTTAGAGCTGGATGTTTTTTATGCATGATAAAGACCAAGCATTCTCTATTTATCCGTCTCAAACAACGCTGCAACGAAAGACTTAGCCGAGAAAGGACGTAAGTCATCAATCTTCTCACCCACACCAATATAACGAATTGGCACATGAGTACGGCTTGCAATATTGAATAGCACACCACCTTTGGCTGTACCATCCAGCTTGGTAATGGTAATACCAGTTAAACCCACTGCTTCGTCAAAGAGTTGAACCTGATTAATGGCATTTTGACCTGTACCCGCATCTACAATCAGCATGATCTCATGGGGTGCAGTTGCGTCAATCTTCTGCATAACACGTTTAACTTTTTTCAGCTCTTCCATGAGGTTGGCCTTATTTTGTAAACGCCCTGCGGTGTCGGCAATCAGTACATCAATGCCTTTGGCACGCGCACTTTCAAATGCATCAAAAATTACTGAAGCACTGTCAGCACCATGTCCTTGAGCCACTACAGGAATGTCATTACGATCACCCCAGATCTGTAATTGCTCAGTCGCTGCTGCACGGAACGTATCACCTGCGGCGAGCATGACTTTCTTGCCCTCACCCTGCAAACGTTTGGCAAGCTTACCAATAGTCGTGGTTTTACCCACACCGTTGACACCCACCATCAAAATCACATAAGGCGATTTATTCGGGTCAATATGTAGGGGCTTTACGCGTGGCGCAAGTAAGGCAACCAGTTCTTCCTGTAGTGCTTTATACAATGCATGTGAATAAATCAGGTCACCACGTGCGGTTCTTTCCGTCAAATTGGCAATAATGGTTTTGGTCGCATCAACACCAATGTCTGCAACCAGTAACTGCTCTTCGACCTCTTCCAGCAGTTCATCATCAATTTCTTTACCGCCGATCAGGATATTGACCATACCATCGGTAAAGCTACGACGGGTTTTGGTCAGGCCATCTTTCATGCGGCCAAAGAAACCAGCAGATTTTGTATCATCCTGCTCAACGACTGGCTTTGATGATTGTTCTACAGGAGTAGGTACAGAGGTTTCAACTGTGGTTTTTACAACTGGTTCAATAATGGGAACATCGACAGCAGGTAAACTCGGCAATGTGACATCATCATCACCGATGTCAGCATCTATCAAGAATTTATTTTGCATATTCGATTGCTGTTGCATGTCGATTCCTTGAGAATAAAGCAGCTTTTTAAAAAGATTGACAGTCTAGCACAAATTGTTTTCTTTTTCCCGACTGGGCCAAATCATTCATTTATAAATGAAAAATGAGTCGATTAAAACTTACTCATCCTCTTGTTTCATTGCTGGATATTGTTTAATACGGTTTGATTCAAATTGATAGGCATTCAAAAGCTTTAGGTAGTCTACGCGGCGAATACTGGAATGTCTTAAAACAGCTATCGCCATATGCTGTGTTCTGGGATGGCTGGCTTGTTGTGAAAAATAAATCACCTGTTGATATTGCATTATATTGACAGGGCGTTGTAAGGCATTATAAGCAACGATAAAAATTGAAAAAAGTATTATCGCGACCAGAATATTACAAAATTGATCGACTTTTGTCCCAAACCGAGACTTTAAAACCTGATGTTTAGAAAATAAAGACAACATAACTTACCTCAAAGCTATGAAGTAGTGTATGTGTCTGGTTCATTAAGGACAAGCCTAACGTTCAATAAGTCACAATGAAACAACTTATTGAACGTCCAGAAACTTTATCAATAATTAACCAAGGTACGGACAAAAGCGAAATATAAAATAAAAGCGATGATCACCAAGGTAATAAAAATTGCAAACATCCCTACACCACTCTCTGCATCGGCTGGGTGCAATTCATCATCATCGGCAATATTTTTTAGCTCGCCGTCATAAATCTTATAAAAGCGGTCCTTTTGTTCAGGGCTTAAATGGCTGGCAAAATCGTAGACACGCTTGCGCTGGGCCAAGCAATAATCACCGAGATGAATTTCCTGATGGAAAATGGCTTCATCTAGTAATTTACGATGATGATGAGCCAAAGTGATAATCTGGCTGTCTAATGGTGGAACATCAATGCTTACACCATCAATTACATTTGACATATTGTTCTCCTTTTCTCTTATTCTCACTTTGATTTTACTTAAAATTATTTGCGACAAATGTTTAATCGTGTAAGCTTTTATTTACGAAATGACACGCAATATATTTGACAATTCAATCAATTTTGTCATAATAATTTAACAATCCAAAGTTAAAGTAGCTTAAATTCAAAGTAGATTTTCTTTGAATAGAATTTGCGGTAATCATAATTAAAATAAGGAGTTATTATATGATTCAACACTTTACACACCATGAACTAGAGCATGTATATGCTAATGCGGTAAATACAATTCAATCACAAAAAAACTTTCTAGATGCAGTGAAAGAGCTTGAAGAAGTAGCGAAAGCAGGTCACGGCAAAGCGGCATTATTTTTGGCAGAGTTGTATTATCAAGGCTTCCGAGTCGAACGTGACTCATTGAAAGCACAGTATTGGCAGAAGATGGCAACCCTACAAGCATAAAGAAACGTCCTTGCGCTACATCAAAGCTTTAATCGCTTTGATCTGCTCAGGTGGCGTTTTTTAATGCCTGCGCAAAATCCGTTCCTATCTTTTTATCCTATATCACCGTTCTTCACTGCACATTCCATTTATCTTACACAGGTCAAAGTGTTAATCGCATCAAAGTATCAATCACTTTATTTTGCATTTTCTTAATACATACAATATTTGCTTACGATTTAGATGAATTGTTTAAACATAAATGACATCTAAATTTCTTATAATAAAACATAAGTTTAAATAAGATCAGTTTAATAATATGTATCGGTTTAACCACTTTCAACCAGTATCACGTGAGTTGATGATTAAGATTTCAATTCTAAAAACAATAATGTATTGCGGTGTTCTTTGGGGTTTATATCATCAAGGCTGGGCAATCAAATCTGATCAGGATGGTCATGTCTTTCCTTTCTGGCTGAACGGTGTTCAGGCACATCGTTATGCCAAGGCGCATTGGAAAAATTACACACCACGAAAAATTACACCAAAAGATTTTCATGAATCTTTATTGCCAACCCTAACCCGTCTACAAGTTGAGCCTGCTTTATTTAACTCGTCACATCGCAAATTCAAGCTTTCAACACAGCAAATGCAGCATTTCTTTTTTATGCAGCATCAATCTGTAGCGACTGCCTAAAGTTTCCATTGTTACAGTGATGACTTTTTAAACATTCATGAGAAAAAGTTATCATTGTGGCTCAATTAGCACTTTGCAATTAAAACAAATACCGTTAAGTTAAATGAAAATGACAATACAACACAGGTGGATAAACAATGACAATCGTTGCTCAAGTCATCAAGAATAAAGCAGTACAATCAATTTTTACAATCTCACCAAATGCGACTGTACTTGAAGCAATTAAAATTATGGCAGACAAAGGTGTGGGGGCACTGGTGGTTGCAGAAGATGAAAAAGTGGTTGGAATTTTCTCTGAACGTGACTATACCCGTAAGATTGCCTTGATGGAACGTACATCAGAAAGCACTCTAGTCTCGGACATTATGACATCCAAGGTCATTTCAGTCAGCCTAAACCATACGGTAGAGGAATGTCTACAGCTCATGACTGATCGCCATTTACGTCATTTACCTGTACTGGATCAAGAAAAGCTGGTGGGTTTTATCTCAATTGGTGACTTGGTTAAAGCAGCAATGGAAGATCAACGCATTCTGATTGAACAACTTCAACAATATATCTCTGGTTAATTATTTAGCCATAAAAAACAGGGCAATTCACTGCCCTGTTTTTTTATTTTTAACAACCTAGAAATATGCTTTTAGAAAGTTCTGGATTGCAGGAACAAGACGTTGCAACAACTCATCTGCCTGAGCTTGAGTCATGTTGAGTGGCGGTAACAAACGAACCACGGAACCAGCCGTGACATTGATAATCAATTTATATTGATCACGGGCAATCGCAACCAGTTCAGCACAGTCTTTTGGTAGTTGAATACCAATCATCATACCAAAACCACGCACCTGTACATTGTAACCAGCCAATTGCGCTTTGAGTTGATCCACGATATAGGCACCGACAGTAGCAGCATTTGCAACCGCATTTTCTTTTTCAAGTGTATCCAGTACTGTATATACCACTCGCGAGCCCAACACTGTGCCACCATAGGTTGAACCGTGGCTGCCTGCACCCAGTAAACCGACCGCTTTACCCTGGGTCATCACCGCCCCAATTGGGAAACCATTGCCCAAACCTTTGGCTGTAGTCATCACATCAGGAACAATACTAGTATGTTGATAGGCAAAGTATTTACCTGTACGCCCATTTCCAGTCTGGATTTCATCCAGCATCATCAACCAGTTATGCTGGTTACATAAAGCACGGACTTCTTCCAGATAGCTAAAGCCTTGTGGTGCAGTATTGACTCCACCCTCACCCTGAATGGGTTCAATCAGGATTGCAACAATATCAGGATGATGGATTGCCGCTTCCTGAATCGCTTCCACATCCCCAAATGGCACACGGATAAAGCCCTGAACTAACGGCGCAAAGCCCTCCTGAACCTTTTTATTGCCTGTCGCAGACAAGGTTGCCAAGGTACGACCATGGAAAGACTGTTCAGCAACCAAAATTTTTGGATTGACAATCCCTTGTTGCGCACCAAATTTACGGGCAATTTTAATTGCGCCTTCATTTGACTCGGCACCGCTATTGGAGAAAAAGATCTCTTCCATTCCAGAAACTTCAGCCAATTTCTGGGCAGCGGCGGTTTGCCAAGGAATTTCAAATAAGTTACTGGTATGAATCAAGGTTGCGGCCTGTTCAGCAATCGCTTCCGCTATCACAGGATGAGCATGACCCAATCCACATACGGCAATCCCAGTCAAGGCATCTAAATATTCTGTCCCATCCGCCGTATATAGATACGCCCCTCGTCCTCGTACAAAGCTGATCGCCTGGCGACCATAAGTTGCCATAAGGTGTGTTGGTTGATCAGGCTGTACAGGAGCAAGAGTGATATTAGTCATAACAAACTCAATCTATCATTAGTTGTAGTGTAAAAAAGTTATATAAGCAAAAACTTGCGTAGATTGAAAGCATAAACTCACATTTATATAAGAAAAATCTTTAACAATAGCTCGTAAACTGTTTTTCAGTATATAATTTGGCAAGATTAGTTGAGGATCTATCTATGACGGAACAAGCGCGTGATACAGTAGCGTTAATTCGTGATCAAATTGCGAAACACCCTGTTTTACTTTACATGAAAGGCACTCCCCAATTCCCGCAATGTGGTTTTTCTGCGCGTGCAGTAGAAGCACTTAGCCAAATTGGTCGTCCATTTGCCTATGTAAATATCTTGGAAAATCAAGATATTCGTGCAACTTTACCTCAAATTGCCAACTGGCCTACTTTCCCACAGTTATGGATCAATGGCGAGCTCATTGGCGGTAGCGACATCATGCTTGAAATGTTCCAGAATGGTGAGTTAAAGCCATTGGTTGAACAGTATAGCCCTGCTCCTGAAGCATAAGCTAAAAAACGAAAGCCAATCAAATGATTGGCTTTTTTATTTGCCTAAACTTACTGTTCACTAAAACCAACATAGCGGAACATTCCCTCCACACCCAAATCTGCCTTATAGATTTTCATTTCAGGATAGTTTGCCTGCGTCACAGTCATAAAAACATTCATGTTTGGATCTTCATGAATTTCATCAACCGATTGTGGCAAAACTGCCTCAAAACGGTCTGCAATAAATTCAAAACCCAAATCCATCGCCATAAACAAAGTATGTTCACAAGGCTGAATATATTGTTCCTGCTTCCAGTCCAAAACAGCATGCTGGCAATATGGACATAAAATATTCTGGGTAGCATCGACAATATTGATGAGTTGATATGACATAATAATAAAGCATAAAGAATTTCAGTCAGTTTAAAAGAATATGACACGCTAATCTATCTTGAATAGTAGGATTTAGCTAATGGCAACCCTTGAACAAGCCATTGCATTCGCAGCAAAACAACACGCAGGCCAAGTTGATAAAGCCAATGCACCCTATATTTTACATCCATTGAGAGTCATGCTAAATGTACCCAATATTGAACATAAGATTATTGCTGTGCTACATGATGTCTTAGAAGATACTGAGACAAGCATCGAAGATTTACAGGCGTTGGGATTCCAACCACACATTATCGAGGCAATCGTTGCACTGACCAAACAAAAGGTGAGTCACGAATACAAGCCGCTCAACGGACCGTACAAAACCCTTTGGCGCGTGTTGTGAAATTGGCAGATATCAATGACAATATGGACTTGTCTCGGATTTCATCGCCAACAAGCAAAGACTTTGAGCGATTAAACGAATATCAACAGGTGCGGAATATTTTATTAAGCCAAAATGTTTAATAATCACGTTTTTACCAATTAACCTGAATGACAAAAAGCTGGAGTTTATAGCGTAATGCTGACGGATTTAGATGATTTTTATTGCTTTGCGCTTGTGGTTGAACATGGTGGTTTTAGTGCGGCTGAAAGAGCAACTGATATTCCTAAATCCAAATTAAGTCGCAGAGTTTATAACCTTGAAGAGCAACTAGGTGTCCGTCTTATCCAGCGCAGTTCACGCCATTTTGCTGTGACAGACATTGGCATGGATGTCTATCGCCATGCACAGGTAATGATGAATGCAGCGCAAGCTGCCCATGATGTGGTAAATCATTTAAGCAGTCAGCCACGTGGTGTTATCAAGGTCAGTGTACCTGTGGATATTGCCCAGAATCAAATGGCAAAAATATTGCCCGCTTTTCTAAAAACATATCCAGAAGTCCGTGTGCAGATGATGGTGAGTAACCGCCGTGTGGATGTCATTAATGAGGGCATTGATTTGGCGTTGCGTGTGCGTTCCAAACTGGACGATGACCCGAATCTGGTTTTAAGACAATTTGCAGCCATTGAACAACGTCTTTTTGCCAGCCAGGCCTATTTAAATGAATTCGGGCATTTAACCACACCTGAACAACTGTCTGAACATCGTATTATCAGCATGGCTGAAGAGCATCTTGACCAGCATTTTCTACTGTCAGGTCCAGATCATCAGCAACAGAAGAAAATCAAGGTCAATCCTGTGATTATGGGTTCGAACTTGTTGATGCTGGCAGAATTAGCCAGTCAGAATTGTGGAATTGCCCTATTGCCTGATAGCATCGCTCAGGATTTCATTAAATCTGGTCAATTGGTGAAAGTATTACCAGAATGGACTGCGCCACATGGAATCTTCCATGCAGTTTATCCATCACGTCGGGGCTTGCTGCCAGCGGTTCGTGTATTCATCGACTATCTGGTTGAACAACTTACCCTATGTTCCACGATAAAAAGACCCGATTAAGATCAGGCCTTTGCTGCATTTATGAAATAGCAGGATAATGCCCTGTTCCCTCTGGCCAAGGGGTGAGCAGTTCAAAACCATCCTCTGTCACGGCAACCATATGTTCCCATTGTGCTGAAAGAGATTTGTCCTGTGTCATCACTGTCCAGCCATCACTCAACTCTTTCACCTGCGCCTTACCTGCATTTACCATCGGCTCAATGGTAAAGACCATGCCTTTTTTCAATACCATGCCCTGACCTTTCTGGCCATAATGCAGGATATTGGGTTGTTCGTGGTAAACACGTCCAATACCATGCCCACAATATTCACGGACAATACTATAACCCTGAGCTTGAGCAACAGATTGAATTGCATAGCCAATATCGCCTAATGTTGCTCCAGGTCTGACCGTACGAATACCTGCCAACATTGCATCATAAGTCGTTTCAACTAATTTCTTAGCTTCAGGGCTTGGTTCACCTACAAAGTACATCCGACTGGTATCGCCAAAATAACCATCTTTAATCACAGCCACATCAATGTTGAGAATGTCACCCTCCTGCAAAATCTTTTTGGCAGAGGGGATGGCATGGCATACTTCTTCATTGACAGAAATACAGGTTGTTTTGGTAAAACCGTGATAACCCACATTGGCAGGAATAACCTGCAAAGTGTTTACGATGTAATCATTACATATATCATCTAAATATTCAGTTGAAACACCTGGCTTTATATAGGCACCAATCATTTCTAGAACTTGTGCTGCCAAACGCCCTGAGATACGCAATTTTTCAATATCCTGTTCCGTTTTAATGGTCACAGTAGAAGCTCTCATTCGAGATATTCCTTATGTAAAAATCAAATTAATTTCGTAATGCAGAGCCATTTTTATACTGCATTCAATATTTCAGTAGTTTTACGCCTTAGCTCTCAAATCTTCAATCTTTTTACGACTGAAAGACACTTTTTATTTTACATTTAATTTCGATCAACATCATAGGAAAAAAGTATAACAAACGATATTTTTTACTTTTAAAATCTTTTCAAACAATTAAGTTTACCAAAGCTAATCCTATGATTTTAATCATTTCTTTTTAGACAAAAATAAACCGTTTTTCACATAAAATTGGTTTCAAATGACAGCATTTTTATTCTAAAATCCGCACTTTTATTTTATACCTCCCTTTATGAACCAACTTCGTACAGGAGATATTATTGCCTTGGGGTTTATGACCTTTGCACTGTTTATTGGTGCAGGCAATATTATTTTCCCCCCTATTGTTGCCCAGCAGGCTGGTGAACACGTATGGCTCGCTGCATTTGGTTTCTTAATCACCGCAGTTGGTCTACCTGTAATGACCATCATGGCCTTGTCACGTATGCAGGGCTCAATTGAGGTCATCAGTTCCCCTCTTGGTCGTTTTGCCAGCTTATTACTGACCATAGTCTGTTACCTATCGGTAGGCCCGTTATTTGCGACACCACGTACTGCCACCGTTTCTTATGAAATTGGTTTTGCACCATATTTTGGTACATCCAGCAGTAGCCTACTGATCTACAGTGTAATTTATTTTGCTTTTGCCGCAGCAGTTTCTCTTTATCCAAATAAACTGCTTGATACAGTCGGACACGTACTGGCACCATTAAAAATTGTTGCACTTGCAATACTGGGCATCGCAGCTTTTGCCATTCCGACAGGTTATATTTCTCCACCGATTAACCATTATGTCAACAGTCCAGTTTCCGAAGGCTTTGTCAGTGGTTACTTGACCATGGACACCTTAGGGGCGCTGGTATTTAGTATTGTGATTATTCAGGCCATTCAGTCCCGTGGAGTAACTGATTCCAAGCTGATAACCAAATATGCAATTATCGCAAGCCTAATTGCAGGTTTAGGCTTAACCCTTGTTTACATTAGTTTGTTTAAATTGGGTTTAGGCAGCCATGAAGTCGCGGCAAATGCAGATAATGGTGCAGTCATTCTGCATGCCTATGTGCAGCATGCCTTTGGTGACCTAGGTTCATTGTTCCTGGCTGGCTTGATTTTTCTGGCATGTATGGTCACTGCGATTGGCTTAACCTGCGCATGTGCTGAATATTTTAATGAATTAACTGGTTTACCCTATAAATTACTGGTTTTTATCCTGATTGGGTTTTCACTGTTAATTTCCAACTTGGGTTTAACCAAACTAATTGCGTTTTCCGTTCCTTTATTAAGTGCAATTTATCCGCCAGCAATCGTGGTGATCATGCTCAGCTTTTTCTGGAAACACTGGAACAAGCCATCGCTGATTGTAGGTTCAGTGACCGCCATCGCTTTCCTTTTCGGTATTGTAGAGGCAATTAAAGCGGCTGGTTTTACAGAACAGTTACCACAATTTATTGATCACTTGCCATTAAGTGAACAAAACCTTGCCTGGTTACTTCCATCATGTGCCGTTCTTATGATTGCAATTGCAATTGACCGATTATCAGGTGGCAAGAATTAAAATGATTTGTCGTTAAAACGATGTTTTACCCAAACATAATTTTAGCTATACAAAGAATGCTCCTTTACCCAATGTGCATTTTCTGTTTACGACAAATCTTTATTTTTTAAAATGGATTAATTCTACAGAAAAATAGCAATATCATTCATTATGTTAGAACCCTAAATATTTCAAAATGTAAAAAAACACCCTATCATTTTACTGAAAAATACTATAGATTCACATTTAAAATACTTAAAAGTTATAAAAATCAATGTATTTAATGAATTAATCTAAAAAATATTGCAGTTACCTATTGAAATACTCAAAAATTAGCAGTACAACTGAAAGAATAATTCTGACCAAAACACTTAAGTTTTGTCATCGCCACAAGGAGGGATGGAGATGTTATCATTACATTTCAACAAGCAAGTCTTCATTAACACTCTGAAGACCACTGATTCGAGCATCTATGCAATCACAACGCTGGCCTTAATGGCAACGTTGTTATTCCAAGGCACTATTATGGGTAACTTAAAACCTGAATATTTCGCCTATGCAATGGTCGTCTCTATGGCTTTCTGTACGTGGGGGATTATTGATCGAAAGTGTCGACAGGTAAATATTGATCGACAAAAGAATTCTTTAGAGAAAATGGATGATTAATCATCCATTTTTTATATCAGTTTAAAAATTTTGCAATTGTTCCACATAATAAAATCGCTGTAGCACCCAGCTCAACAATAATTAAACTTAACATCATTAACGTCATGCACCAGGCTGGAATGGCCCGCTGCCCTAATTGATGGGGCTGCTTAAACTGATTGGTGGTGTCTTTCAACAATCCATGAATGATATAGGTCAGAATGGACATCGCAAAGAAGAATAGGTTTGCAATCACACAAGCTAAAGTCCACATATCAGACAAAACTGTAAAATAACTCAATACAGCCAGAATTAAGCTTGCTGCGGCATAAAGCAGACTGCTTCGATGAGCAATATCTACATAGTAATGTGCCCGTGCAAGCTCCGTTTTTCTAATTTGATAATATTTCCATACTCCTGTTAGCATCCCCACCCAAAGAAAAATTCCACTAAATATAATCGACAGTTCAGTCGCTTGAGTTAAAACAAACATCCGCTATCCTGTAAATAAGCTTCCTATTAGGGTTTTATATTACATAATAATTGACTTTTAAGTCATTTTTCAAACGAGTTTCTTTTTAGAACTTGTGTAAAGTAGAAATATGCAAATACAAGAGTAGCTCGCTCATGAATAGCCCTGAATCATTTTGGATCAGTTGTAAAGATGGTTATCAACTTGCAGCTCAATTTTATCCTGCACAAAATGATAAACAGCAATATCCCATTCTCATTTGTCCTGCGACAGGGATTACTAAAACCTTTTACCACCCTTTTGCAGAGTGGTTGAGTCAGCAAGGCTATGATGTCCTAAGTTTTGATTTTCGTGGTATTGGTCAATCTCTACATGGAGCACTTAAAGATTCAACAGCCAGTATCAATGATTGGGGACTACTTGATGTTCCAGCGGCAGTTGATGCTTTGCTGAATCGAACCCAGGCAGAAAAAGTCATTATTATTGGGCATAGTGCTGGTGGTCAGCTTCTTGGCGTTAATCCCAATTACAGTAAAGTTGTCAAAGTTCTGGCAATTGCTGGCTCAACAGGCCACGTAAAAGGCTTAAAAGGTAAAACCAAGCTGCTCGCCCCTATCATGTTTAATGTTATTTTTCCTATTTCCAGCTTTTTCAAAGGCTATGGTGCAACCCAGTTTATCGGTATGGGGGAAAACTTGCCAAAAAATGTGGCAAGGCAATGGGCAGAATTCTGTAGCAAACCTGGCTATGTGATGAATGCGATTGGGAAAAGCATTTTTGATGACTGATGTGGGTCTAGGATTTTAGACCACGTCTATAAGTGATAATCTACTCCCCAATAAGCATGGGAAATGCTTGTTTTTGGAGTCAACCATGACACGAAGAAAACGTCGTAATCATTCAGCAGAGTTTAAAGTTAAAGTTGCTCTCGCAGCAATTAAAGGCGACCACACACTCG
>NZ_KB849339.1:14994-266249 GCF_000368305.1 Acinetobacter sp. CIP 102129 | reverse complement strand
AAGGCAACACCAAATGAATTTTATGATCAACATTTACTAAAAGTAATGGCAGCATAATTTAAATATTTAGAGCGGATTTATCACTTATAAAACTGAATTGAGTGGTCTAATTAACGGAACCACATTAGACTATCATCAGGAAATTCAATGCCCTATTACTTCTTTTTGGGCCTCAGATGATGAAATTGCAACACAGGCAAATGTTGAGGATTTACTGCGTCTTTACCCCAATGCAAAAACTAGGCTCATCGAACTTGACCCTAGGAAATATGGCTATAAAAAGATTGGACACATGCTGATGTTTAAAAAATCCCATCAGAAACTATGGCCAGTTTTGGAAAATGAGTTAAAAAACTTGAATTAACAACACTCTTTACCTTAACAATATATACACTTTTACGCAGCTAAACTTGTAATCCTGTTTAGATGCGTCTTTTTCTCTTTCATCTCTGTACACGACAAATTTCACAGAACTCTTATCCTATACCTATTTTCTTAATAAAAAATAATGCAATCTGCAAAACAAGACAATATATCACTTTTACTTATATATATTTTCATTAAAAACCATTGCAATTATTCAGTTTTACTTCAATTTTTTGATTTACTCAACTTATACTAAGTTCGGTTGTAATGTCGTGAGAGTAATATGCAAAAGGATCTTGAGATCGAGGCAATGAGAGAGTCTGCCGACTCAATTGTAAATGTGCTGAAGTCTCTGGCAAATACGGATCGTTTAATCATCCTGTGCCACTTGGCCAAGCAGGAACTGAATGTTTCCCAGATTGAAGTGCTTACCCACATTTTCCAACCAACCCTTTCCCAACAGTTAATGATGCTCAGAAAAAGCAAGGTAGTTACGACACGTCGTGAAGGCAAACAAATTTTTTACTCAATTAGTGACCCTAAACTCCAGGTCGTTTTAAAGACTCTATACGAAAACTACTGTCCAAATATATAAACCTTTTGCTTAAATAAGCAATTGCTACTGAATCGCTTTAGCTTTTTATATTAATAATATATATTTATATATAATATAAATTATTTATGCATAAAACGGTTCAACCTGAATATGTCCATCTTTCCTGCACTGAAATGGCTAAAGACTTATCACCCTAGGCACTTTAAGGCTGATGTAGTTGCTGCATTAATTGTACTTGCAATGTTGGTTCCCCAAGGAATGGCCTATGCCATGCTTGCAGGGCTTCCACCAGTGATGGGTATCTATGCCAGTATTCTACCCATGATCATCTATGCCTTTACAGGCAGTAGCACCACACTGTCGATTGGTCCTGTTGCCATCATCTCAATGATGGTTTTTTCAGCGCTTCAACCTCTTTTTGCCGTTGGCTCTACCGCCTATATTGAAGCTGCCTGTCTACTGGCGATTATGGTCGGAATTATTTCACTGATTTTAGGCCTGTTCCGTTTTGGCTTCCTGATCCAGCTCATTAGCCATCCCGTTATCAAAAGCTTTATTATTGCATCTGCATTATTAATCGCTTTGGGACAATTTAAGTTTCTGCTCGACATTCCATTACAGACCAAAAATATTCCAGAGTTTATTGGAAGTTTGGTCATTAACTTCCATCACATCAGTTTTCTAAGTATGGGCGTGAGTTTAGCGGCAATCAGCATACTGGTTTTTCTGCCTAAATGGGTGCGATCAGATTTTTTAAATAAGACCATTCCCCTGTTATTGGTTTTAAGTTCAATTATTGTTGTGTATGCATTCAATCTGGATCAACATGGGCTGAAAACTGTTGGGATCATTCCGACAGGTCTGCCAAGCTTTCATTTTCCAACATGGAATCTTGATCTGGTTCAGAAACTACTTCCCAGCGCATTTATGATTGCCATGATTAGTTTTGTTGAGTCACTGGCGATTGCGCAGGCCACCGCATTGCAAAAGCGTGATGACCTCAATAGCAATCAGGAGCTGATCGCTCTAGGCTTGGCCAATATTGCGGCAGGGATAAATATGGGATTTGCAGTTTCAGGAAGTTTGTCCCGTACGGTTGTCAATAGTGATGCAGGTGCAAAAACGCCTATGTCTGGGGTCATGTCCTCATTATTGATGATTGCGGTCAGCCTTTATTTCACCAGTTTTTTTCAAAATCTGCCGCTAACAATTCTGGCTGCCACGATTTTTGTCTCCATCTGGAAACTGGTCTCATTCCTACCCTTTTTTGAAACCTGGAAATATTCCAAGGCCGATGGGCTGGCCATGTGGGCCACATTCCTTGGTGTCACCTGTATTGATATTTCGACAGGACTTGTGATTGGAATCATCCTTACATTTATTCTTTTATTATGGCGGATTAGCCGTCCACATATTGCTGTGATTGGTCTGGTTGAGGGTACACAGCATTTTAGGAATGTATCCCGCTATGATGTGCTTACCACAGAAACAATCGCATCTTTCCGTATTGATGAGAACCTTAACTTTCTCAATGCGCATGTGCTAAAGGGCTATATCATCACGGAACTCAGCCATAATCCACAGATACAGCATGTGGTGATTAACTGTTCCAGCATCAGCAATATTGACCTGAGTGCGGTGGAAATGCTGGAAGAGCTTAATGGGGAATTATTGCAATTGGGAATTCAGCTGCATTTATCTGAAGTAAAGAGCCCAGTCATGGATCGGCTCAATTCATCCAGATTAATCAATATGTTAAGTGGAAAAATATTTTTATCCCACTATCAGGCCATACAAACACTTTCACCTGAAATCCTGCACCCATAAATCCATCTTTTTAGCTCTTTTTTCATACAAAAAGATATGCTAGGTTTCTATAAAAAACTTTTAAAAACATTGTGTTATTTTTTATAATATTTTTAGCGTAATGAGGATGCAAAAAAAATTTATTATTCACGGTTCTTGGGTATAGAATACCGCGCTTGTTTAACCTGAAACCGTGCACTGGTTTGTAAGGCCTTTATATGTTGAATGTATTGTCTCGCTTAAGCTTAGTCAGCAAAATTATTATCGCTATTTTTCTAGGGATTGGCGTGGCATTGCTGTTCCCTGGCTTTACACCCTACCTAAGTTTATTAGGTGAATTGTTTATTAAAGCATTAAAGTCAGTTGCACCGATTTTAGTGTTTGTTTTGGTGCTTTCCTCAATCGCAAATTTTCAGGTAGGACAAAACTCAAATTTGAAACCTGTATTGGTGTTATATGTGGTTGGAATGTTGCTTGCCGCATTCAGCGCCGTAATTGCCAGTATCGCCTTTCCAAGCCAGCTATTCCTGCATCTGGCAACCGAGACCACCCTACAGGCACCTGGAAGCCTTACCGATATTCTAAAAAATCTGCTGTTAAGCTTTATTGCCAATCCCGTTCAGGCGATTAGTGAAGCGAACTTTATTGGTATTCTGGCGTGGGCAATTGGTCTGGGACTGGCCCTGCGACATGGTTCAGATTCAACCAAGCAAGTGTTGACAGATGTTGCTGATGCGGTCAATAAGATTATCCATACCGTGATTGGTTTTGCTCCTGTGGGTATTTTTGGTTTAGTGGCAGTGACCTTTGCCGATGCAGGCTTGGCAACGCTGTCCAGTTATGCACACTTGTTGATGGTTTTAATTGGAACAATGATTTTCGTGGCATTGGTCATCAATCCAGTTCTGGTTGGTATTACAATGCGTGCAAATCCCTATCCACTGGTGTTTAGATGCCTCAAAGAAAGTGGGATTACCGCATTTTTCACCCGTAGCTCAGCCGCCAATATTCCTGTCAATCTGGATCTGGCGCATCGTTTAGGTGTGAATGAAGCGATGGCGAGTGTTTCAATTCCATTGGGTGCAACCATTAATATGGCAGGCGCGGCAGTTACCATTACGGTATTAACACTTGCCACGGTAAATACCCTAGGCATTCATATTGATCTTAGCATGATGCTGATTCTCTCTATTGTCGCAGCAGTTTCCGCCTGTGGCGCTTCAGGTGTTGCGGGTGGTTCTCTGTTACTTATTCCTGTTGCATGTAGCTTATTTGGTATATCATCAGAGATTGCGATGCAAGTCGTTGCAATTGGTATGATTATTAGTGTATTGCAGGATTCAACCGAAACCGCGTTAAATTCATCGACCGATGTTCTGTTTACTGCTGCTGTAGATTTCCGAAACCGCTAGAATTAGTAGTTTGAGCTTGCTATGCCTTTACAACGTTTACCCAACTGGATTCAATTTGGTGCTTTCCTATTGGCATTAAATGCAGGCATGGTAAACGTTCTGGGTTTATTCACGGTTCTACACCAGTCCGTTTCACATATGACAGGCAATGTCAGTATGCTCGCAATGAGTCTGCTTGACTGGCGGCCTGAGCATTTTATCTATCTAAGCCTTGTCATCCTTTGTTTTGTCATTGGGTCTTTTTACAGCGGCCTGATTCTTGGCAATGGTCACGTGACCTTTGGTAGACATTATGGCGTGCCGCTTAGTCTGGTTGCCATTTTCCTGCTTCTTACCTGGTTACTGTTGCCATTTTTCCCCCGTTATGGGCTGCTGTGGGCATGTGTGGCAATGGGCATGCAGAATGCGATGGTCAGCCATTATAAAGGCGCAATTATCCGTACCACGCATTTATCTGGTGTCTTAACCGATATTGGTCTGACACTCGGATATAAGGCCCGTGGCTTAAAAGTTGAAAATCGCCGTATTTCCTTACATGTATTGATCTTTATTGGTTTTTTAATGGGTGGACTGATTGCCAGTTTGCTTTATCCTTATTTAAAATTACAAACCTTTCTCATACCCGCAGGTTTAAGCCTCGCCATGAGTATGACATATTGGATCGTTTATTTTCGTTCTTCTTCTCACCCAAATCTGGATTGAATTATGGTTAAAAATGCACTGCAAGCGCAATTATTAAAAGCAGGTTTAGTTGACAATAAAAAAGCAAAGAAACTGACCAAGCAAGCCCAGCATGAACAGCGCACTGGACAGAATGATGATGCGACATTAAAAGCGGAAATTGACCGTGTCAATCAGGAGAAACTGGCAAAAGACCAGGCACTCAATCTGGAAAAACAGCGTGTATTGGAAGAAAAAGCCCTTAAGGCATCTATTATCCAGATGATTAAACAACATAAGATTAATCAAACTGACGGTGATGCAGTTTACCAGTTTATTGATGACAGCAAGATCAAGAAAGTCTATATCTCACAACAGGTTTATAATGCGCTGGTTTCAGGCTCGCTTGTGATTGCAAAGGATCAAGAGAGTTATGCATACCTCCCTAAAGCATTGGCGGAGAAAATTGACCAGAAAATGCAGGGCTTTATCATTGTGAATAATAATACACAGACCAATGATCAAACAACGGACGAGGAAGACCCATACGCAGCCTATGCGATTCCAGATGACCTGATGTGGTAATCTATTTTTAACAAATGTTAAAATTTCTTAAGAATCGTATATAAAATGTGACCAAATTATCATAGCAGCGTTTAACACCTTAAAATTCCACTTCAAGAATTTTAAGGTGTTTAGGTTTGGATTATTTAAATTTTATAGCTGATATTCGAAGTGAACTAAGCCACTATCCGTGGCTAGAAACCTTGCTTGCCTTGATTGTTCTCGTCCTCTTTGCCTCATTAGCGAACTTTATTGCCAAGAGAGTGATTGTTCGGGGTATCCGCTATTTAGTCACCAAACTAAAAACATCGAACCAATCCATTTTTGCCGAGCACAGCATTATTCGCAGACTT
The DNA here is from genome assembly GCF_000368305.1 of Acinetobacter sp. CIP 102129. NCBI lineage: Bacteria > Pseudomonadati > Pseudomonadota > Gammaproteobacteria > Moraxellales > Moraxellaceae > Acinetobacter > Acinetobacter sp. CIP 102129. The sequence continues at coordinate 260,532 of NZ_KB849339.1, read as the reverse complement.
GCCAATCTTGTTCCTGCCCTTGTGGTTATGAATGGGGTTACCACCATTCCTCATCTTTCACCCAAATTGATCATGTTTATTCAGATGGGTGCCCAGGCATTCATTTTCCTCACCATTGCACTGACCATCAGTGAAGCACTGAATATCTTTAACCTGATTTATCAACGTAATCCAAAATCACGGAACAAGCCGATCAAGGGTTATCTACAGTTGATCAAGCTTATTTTGTTCGTTGTGTGTGGTCTGATGATTCTGGGTACTTTCCTTAAAAAAGATGTATTCACCTTGCTCGCTGGCTTTGGGGCCATGGCGGCAGTCCTGATGCTGGTGTTCCAGAACACCATTTTATCCTTGGTGGCGAGTGTACAGATCGCCTCTTATGACATGGTGCGGATTGGTGACTGGATTGAAATGCCTTCTTTAAATGCGGATGGTGATGTCATTGATATGTCATTACATACCGTGACCGTACAGAACTTTGATAAGACATTTACCACCATTCCAACCAATAAACTGGTGACAGATACCTTTAGAAACTGGCGTGGTATGAGTAATGCAGGTTGCCGTCGCATCAAGCGGTCACTTTTTCTTGATCAAAGTAGCGTACATTTTATGAGTGACGAAGAGCAGCAAAAGTTAAAAGAGTTCTTGCTATTGGATCAGTATCTGGATGCCAAACAATCTGAAATTGAGGATTTCAACAAACACCTGAGCAATCAGTCGCGCTACAACCAAAGACGTTTAACCAATCTTGGCACATTCAGGGCATATGTTGAGTTTTATCTGAAACAGCATCAGGGCATTGCCCAAAACCAGACATTATTGGTCCGTCAGTTGCAGCCGATCAGTGAGGGCTTGCCTTTGGAAATCTATGCATTTGCAAATACAACAGCATGGGCATCTTATGAAGCAATTCAGTCTGATATTTTTGATCACTTGATTGCGATTATTCCTGAGTTTGGATTGAGAATTTATCAGGCACCATCAGGTCATGACTTTCAAAACCTGAATATTGGGGCTGCAAATCCAACCTCTCTTACAGGTCTGAATGAGGGCTGAGATAACTTTTATACCATTTCCAAATGAATAAGCCTCCCCTTATGGGAGGCTTACTAAAAACTAAAAACATTGAATCTGCTTTCAATGATGAAATTATAGAACTGAGTATCAATATGGAAAATTAAGATTTATTCTCAATTCAATGAACACTAAGTTCCTCATCTTTTGCAACGACCACCGCGGTCAGAATCGGGATACCAAGAATAATAGGAACAGCAATAATCCATAAGTCAGTGGTTAAGGCACTCGAAAAGAAAAAGTGAATAACAATTGCGGCTAAAGCCAATACTGAAAACAAAATAGCCATGAATCGAATTGCAAATTTAACTAACATCTTTTAATCCTGTTTGGTTCTGGTGTTGTCTTTCAGTATACGCCTGTTTTAACAGATGTATTCGGTTTTTAATATGTATGATTAAAATATTTAGGCGTCCATTTTTCGACATTCAATTGCACATTGACGACATAACGCATTAATGCCTATTTTCTTCATTAAAGTACGTGTATGACGTCGTCCTATAAGTTGAGTATTCAAAATAAACATGCGAAAAATTCTTTTAGAAAATTAGGCTTAGCTTGTTTATAGATGAAATTAAAACAGACGTACACATGGTTATTTTTTTATGGCAACTTATAATGGTCGTTGACGGTTCAATAAATCACCTAAGCTTTAGGCTGGACAAATGTCTCATTTTTAGAGATACGCTTTTCTCATCTATCAAGATCAATTTTCTGCTATCCTACCCCAAGAAACTGAATCAGTACCTTAAAATTAGAGGAAAAGCGAAATGCTGCAATGGTTTGAAAAACGAGTTGATCCCTATCCCACGAAAGACTTAAACAAACCATTGCCTACCACGTTTTTTGCTTTCGTTTGGCAAGCCACCAAAGGCATTCGCCCTTTCCTGTTTTTATTGATCGCCTGTACCGCAGCGGCGGCCTGCTTTGAAGCATTGTTCTTTTCCTATATTGGAAAACTGGTTGACTGGCTGACCAAAAGCCAGCCCAATACCTTTTTACAAAGCAACCAGCAAAATATCACCATTCTGATTAGCATCCTGTTTGCCAATATCTTCTTTGTCAGTCTGCAATCTGTTATCAAGCACCAGGTTTTATTCAGTAATTTTCCAATGCGTCTGCGCTGGCGCTTTCACAATCTGTTACTTCAACAAAGTTTAGATTTTTTCCATACTGATTTCGCAGGGCGCCTTTCAGCCAAGGTGATGCAAACCGCTTTGGCCGTCCGTGAATTCTGGATGATCCTGGGTGATATGCTGGTTTATGTACTGATCTACTTTATTACGATTAGTCTGGTACTTGGTTCAATCTCCCCTGTACTCATTATTCCTTTGATTTTATGGCTGGCTCTATTTATCGCGATTGCCAGTTATTTCATTCCCCGTCTGGGCAAAGTCTCGCAGGAACAGGCTGATGCGCGCGCAGTGATGACAGGTCGTGTCACCGATGCCTATACCAATATTCAAACGGTAAAACTGTTTGCCCATGCAGGCCGTGAAAGCCAGTATGCCAAAGAATCCATGCAGGAATTTATGGTCACTGTTTACAAGCAAATGCGTTTGGGTGTGAAATACCAGATCAGTATTCGCCTATTAAGTGCCTTTCTGTTTATTGGCGTAATTGGCACTTCGGTCTGGCTGTGGACACAGGGTCAGGCTGCGATTGGTGTGATTGCAGCAACCACAGCAATGGTGCTTAAACTTGATAGTCTTGCAGAATTCATTATGTGGCATGTCACTATGCTGTTTGAAAATGTCGGTACCATTCAGGATGGCATGAAAACCTTAGGTAAACCGATTCAGATTCAGGATAAACCACATGCAAAACAGTTAACCGTTCAGCGCGGTGAAATTCGTTTTGAAGATGTCAGTTTTGCCTATAACCAAAAGAATGTCATTGATCATTTCAATCTCACCATTAAACCAGGCGAGAAAATTGGGATTGTTGGTCGCTCTGGTGCGGGAAAATCCACCCTGATTCAACTGCTTCTGCATTTCTATAATATCAAACAAGGTCGTATCCTGATTGATGGCCAAGATATTCAGGAAGTCACACAGGATAGTTTACGTGCTAATATTGCCCTCGTGACTCAGGACACCTCTCTACTGCATCGTACAGTTGCTGAAAATATTAAGTATGGTCGCCCCAACGCGACTGAGACCGAAATTCAGCTTGCTATTAAAAAAGCCAAGGCAGAAGAATTCATCCCCCAACTGACTGACCAAAAAGGTCGTGTTGGCTTTGATGCCTATGTGGGTGAGCGTGGGGTCAAACTGTCTGGTGGGCAACGTCAACGTATTGCAATTTCAAGGGTTTTCCTAAAAGACGCACCAATTTTAATCTTGGATGAAGCCACTAGTGCACTTGACTCAGAGGTCGAGGCAGCCATTCAAAGCAGTTTAAATGACTTGATGGTTGGCAAAACGGTTATTGCAATTGCACACCGTTTATCTACTATTGCCCAAATGGATCGTCTCATTGTGCTTGATCAAGGCAGAATCGCAGAGCAAGGTACACATGAACAGCTCATTACTCATGATGGCTTGTATGCTCAGCTATGGAAACGTCAAACGGGTGGTTTCCTGGTAGATCAGCGAGTGACTCAGGACGCAGAATAATGTTGTATTTAGAAGACTTAAAGGTTGGAGATCATTTCATCAGCCGTGAATATGAAATGACACTTGATGAGGTGAAACAGTTTGCTGGTCAATATGACCCACAACCTTTTCACCTGGATGAAGAAGCTGCCGCACAGCATCCTATCTTTCAGGGTTTGGCGGCGAGTGGATGGCATACCTCAGCAGTCACCATGCGTTTATGGACTGAATGTTTTCCTGTCGCAGGTGGTTTGTTGGGCACAGAGTCCAGTTTACGCTGGCCCCGTCCAACCCGTGTTGGCGATAAAATCCATGTTGAAATTGAAATTACGGCAATTGTGCCATCTAAAACCAAAATTGATCGTGGTATCGTCAGCTATGTCACTCAGGCTTTGAACCAACATGGGGATGTGCTATTAATATCCACAACCAAAATTATGGTCTTCAGAAAACCAACCTGATTTTTGAACGATTAGGTGACTCCTTTGTCCAACAATTTTTATGATTGATAATTTTATTTCATGTAAAGATGTTTAAAACTTATATGTTTAAAAGATATTGGCAAAATTGATGAGCGCCACGGAAAGCACATGAAAACAACCTCAACTCGTCAAGATCAAGGCATACCAGGCGTCTATGGCTTATTGCTATTAGATGTTGTTTCTCGTTGGGGATATAACGATGAAACCTTATTTGCTCCATTTCGTTTAACCAGTGAGCAACTGGCCGATCCAAATTACCGAATTCCAACACCGATTGCGAATGAATTGGTGAAGCATTCTTTGCGCCTAACGGGTGAAAGCACGCTTGGCTTTCATTTAGGTACACAAATGCGAATTTCAATTCATGGCTTCATTGGCTATGCCATTATGACCGCGCATGACATTACCGATGCGATTGCGCTCGCCAGCCGCTTTATTCAGTTACGCTTGCCTTTTTTACAGCTCTATTTTTCTACGTTTGGACCTAAAGCCACCTTGCAGTTGCAGTGTGACATTGAAGTTGAACCTTTACGCACTGAAATTATTCTCGGCCTCACCATCGGCATTATGACCATGGCAAGAGCATTGACAGGGATAGAAGATTTAAAAAGTGATGTTGACCTGGATTTTCCTGAACCTGCGGGTTTTGACAAATATAGGGATAAATTAAGCAGTACCATTCGCTTTAACCAACCACATCTGATTTCCAGCTTTGATAAAAAATATCTTGGCTTAAAGATGGTCAATGCTGACCCAATTGCCAGCCAGATTGCCATTAACCAGTGTGAAACTGAACTGTCTGCTCTAGGCGAGCGTCGCCGTCTGGCCATGCGTGTCCGTGATATTTTAACCAATTCTGAACAGCATTATTTAAGTATTGAAAGTGTTGCTGAACGTCTGCATATGTCTGACCGCACCTTAAAGCGTCAGCTTGCAGCTGAGGGTACATCTTTTTCAACACTGGTGGATGAAGTGCGTTATCGTCATGCCACTTCTCTGCTGTCACGTACAGATTATAGTCTGGAACAAATTGCAGATGAATTGGGTTATTCTGATGTGGCAAACTTTAGCCGTGCCTTTAAGCGCTGGAGTGGTCGTAGCCCAAGCAACTGGCGTAAAGACCCTTATTTATAATATTGCAAAGTGCTTCATTTTAAATACTTTTGTTTTGACCAAAAAACCTGTATAAAACCAGACAAAAATGATGAGACAGATTGTTAAGGAGTTGTCATGAACCATCCAGCAGATTTGAAATATGCGCGTACGCATGAATGGGTAAGAATTGAGGGTGACCTGGTTGTTACGGGGATTAGTGACCATGCACAGGATGAGTTGGGCGATTTAGTCTATGTGGAAACACCAGAAGTAGGCAGCCATGTGACTGCAACTGAACAGGCAGGTATTGTTGAATCAGTCAAAACTGCTTCTGACATTCATGCTCCTGTTTCAGGTATAGTGGTTGAAGTAAACACTGCGCTTGAAGATGATCCTGATTTCGTCAATGAAGAGCCGTATGGTAAAGGCTGGATTTATAAAATCAAACCAGACAACATCGCTGATGTTGAAAAACTGCTTTCCAATGAAGAATACGAATCAGGTTTATAATTCTTTATAAACTTGAAGATAAAAAGCCCAGTCATATTGAACTGGGCTTTTTTTATCCTAGGACATGATTTGGCAGGAGTCGTTGTTGGGATTGGCAATCAAGTCAATAACTTTAAAGTCGGTGATGAAGTTTACGCCAAAACTGATCAGGTCGGTGCTTTTGCAGAATTTACCACGGTGAAACAAACTTCACTGGGTCAAGGCCTTAGGTGCAGATATTATTATTGATTACACCACGACTGATTTTGAACAAGTACTTCATGATTATGATGTGGTTTTTGATACTCAAGGCGATAAGATTTTAACAAAATCCCTGAATGTACTAAAACGTGGTAGGTAAATCATCCGTATTTCTGGACCTCCTGATCTAAATTTTGCGGAAGCTATCCATGCAAATTGGTTACTCAAAAAAGTGATTCCGCTACTCAGTTGGTCAATCCGTTGCAAAGCCAAACAGCGTGGTATTGATTATTCATTTTTATATATGCAGCCCAATGGAGCGCAATTAACCCAAATCACACAATTGGACGAAGCCGAAAAGCTTAAACCCATCATTGATCAAATCCATGATTTTGATCAAGCCCAAGAAGCACTGCAATATGTCAATACTGGACGATCAAAAGGAAAAGTTATTTTAAAGATCAAGTCATAAAAGCACCACTTTTCAATCATATTTAAATTGTTCATGTACTGTATGAACAATTTGAATATTAAGTTTAACCACACGCTCACCCTATTTTTTGCTACCATCCTCACCTAAATTTAATTTGTAATTTTTCACGCTTATGACCCTATCTTATCAACAGCAACTTCAAGAGAAAGTTGAACGCATTACCACACAATTTGCGCCGTTCACCCCTCCAACTTTAGAAGTGTTTCAATCACCTGAACAACATTTCCGTATGCGTGCCGAATTCCGTCTCTGGCATACCGAAAATGATTTGTTCTATGCCATGTTTGAACGTGCTGAAGATGGTAAACAAAAAGAAGTTATTCGTGTGGATGAGTTCCCAATTGCGGATCAAAGCATCAATGATTTGATGCCACGTTTATTAGAAGAATTAAAAGCAATTCCTATTTTATCAGAACGTATTTTTGAAGCTGATTTCCTCGCCACATTGAGCGGAGAAATGTTAGTGACTTTAATTTATCATCGCCGTTTAGATGCAGATTGGGAAATCGCTGCGAACGCTTTAGCAGAAAAGCTGAATATTAAAATTATGGGGCGTAGCCGTGGCCAAAAAGTGATTATTGGTGACGACTACGTGGTTGAACAACTCAATGTTCATGGTCGTACTTTTAAATACAAACAAATTGAAAGTAGCTTTACACAACCCAATGCACAAGTGTGCCAACATATGTTGGAGTGGGCATGTGATGCTGCTGAAAGCTCTGAGAAAGACCTATTAGAATTGTACTGTGGTAATGGTAATTTTACCCTGCCACTCTCTTTGAAATTTAAACGTGTACTAGCGACTGAACTTGCTAAATCTTCAGTCTACGCAGCGCAATGGAATATTGAGCAGAATCAAATTGATAATATTCAAGTAGCGCGTTTATCAGCTGAAGAGTTTACTCAGGCGTATCAAGGTGAAAGAGCGTTTAGACGACTCCAAGAAGCCGAAATTGATATTCAAAGCTATGACTTTGATACGGTATTTGTCGATCCCCCGCGCGCAGGGATTGATGACGAAACGTTGAAACTATTACAAGGCTTTAAGCGTATTCTTTATATTTCATGCAATCCAGATACCTTGCATGATAATTTAAAAATACTCAGTCAAACACATCGTATTATAAAATTTGCGATGTTCGATCAATTCCCTTTTACTCATCATGTGGAATCTGGTGTATTGCTCGAAAAGATTTAAACAAATTATTGCAAAGCAACTATTAAAAGTGGAGAGTTTTCATAACTCTCTATTTTTATTCAAAGTTTTTACTAGAAAAAAATGATGTTTTTCAAAGATCAAGTCATTCTACTGTCATAATTTCGTTAGAAACAAAAAGAATCATCGAAAAAACTGAAGTTCAACTGCTGCTTTTATCACTTAAGCTGACTTGTATTTTATTTTAAAGTGACTATATTTCGATCTATGTTAGGTTGTATATGAAGGCTCTATGAGTTTTTGGCAAAAATTGTTTAATGCAGATCAGCAATATAATGAACACAAGAACCAAACCTCTTGCGTTGAAAATGATTATTCTTGCAAATCAAATGAACAACTACTGGATGCTTTAGTCAAAGCATCAGATGAAGATGTGATTAAAGGCATCAAAAAAGTATTGATTTCCCGAGGCTACAGTCGCAAGGAATTACTTGCACTCACTAAGCCACCAATCCAATAAAAATAAAATTCTCCCTAATCTCTTAAATGGGATTAGGGACAATCTTTCCGACTCACTTCCCCAACAATTGGCCCTAAATTAAAAGTCTTGTCATGACGTTTAGTTTGGGACGAATATAAACTTGAAATTGAACCATCCAGATACAGCGCATTATCCACTTTTAGTTGTTGCTTAAAAAATTGTGCAAACTGATAGAAACTGACCCGTTGTTGCGAAATCACGAAATACAATTGATTATCCTTGATCCCCACACCATTCCTGATTTTTAAGGAATTTGAGTCAGGCAAGAACTGGCGATTCATTTTGCCATTATTTACCAGCATAGGTCCTGACTGAGTGGCAAACTGAGGCTTAAACCCATCATGCTTATATTCCGTGGTTGTTTTAATCACCGCTTGTTGATCATTCCAGGCAACCACCCCATTCGGTTGCATAAAGAAGTTACCAAAACCTGTTTCTTCATTTAACTGATTTATTTCCTTTCCATTTTCGACATATAACCCAACAGGTTGAAAGTCAGCATGATACATCCCTGCATTCATGGCAAAATTTAACTGTGCACATTTTGGCAACTCCCGTTTAATATTAGAAAACTTCTGGTAATAACGATCTGTCTTAGGACTTTTTAGGAACAATTTAAGCTGTCTCAGATCCTCTATTTTGATGACCTCATATTGAACATGTTGTACGTTAAATGTTTGTTGCCGCATTGCGTAAGTTGCTGGAACAATTGCCAATCCCAATACAATTAAAAGATATTTTTTCATTAGGCTATCAAACTTTCTTTTTCATATGGATTATTTTCACACAATCAGGAAAAAAACAAGGCTCTAGTCTAGACCCTTATAAATATATAGGACTTACGCACTGTTATTTATAGACTTTCTGTGGTAGCAGATGATTTTTATCGAGAATAAAGTCATCAATGAAGTTTTTGATCATTGGTCTAAATAATTTCTTCTGCCAACGATATACATTTTCAAAGATCTGCTCAAACTGGTTCTTTTGTATCTCCACGTAGGCCATCAAGGCTGAAAAAATATGATTCAAAATCAGTTTAGATCGTCTTACCTGAAACTTCTCAAATGGGTAATGTACAAGTTGCTGTAGAAACATGTTTAGTTCGTCTGATCACAGATACTTTATAAACTAGTTGAATACTTTTTTGAATCCGTCAATGCGTAAGTCCTAATTTATTTTCCGTACTGCTTTTTCAGGTACTCAACAATCTTGGCTGACTCAAACATCTTCACGCCTGTGTTTGGATCAACCAGATATGGCACCTGAATATCACGCCCCATGACTTCAACCACTTTTTCACGCTTACCATTAGGCAGTGGAATATAGTGGCCTGGTTTCAAACGTAAAACCGCAGGTCCCATATCTTGCCAGCGTTCTTTTGGTACATTATGTAGTACATAAGGGAGTTCTAATTCGGTTAAAACTTCACGCACTAAACGTGTATAAGGACTTGCCTCAAAGCTCCACAACTCTAATAACTTTTCTGGAGCGGGACGATCTATAATCTGCTGGTCAATCCAGATACCACGACCCACATTGGCAACTGAAGCCAAAGCCGAAATATACGGAAGCTTTGGATAGTGGCTGAATTTCCTAGGAGTTTGCCCTGTTTTACCATAATGCTTGAATAGATAATGAATAATCTCTTGTGACTCATAAAGTTGAGCCCCTGTATTTTCATCAATTAAAAATGGAAACTGTTTTTTTCCACCTTTATCTTTTACAATTTGGCGATACTTCTTCCCACCTTTAGGACATGGATAAATTTCCACATCCAGATTCAGCAAGGTAATGACCTCTCGAACACGGCGGCAAAATGGTGAACCCTCAAATTCATACAACTTTAAAGGTTTTGCTGGCTGCTTAGGTCGTGGTGTCCCCATCACACCCCGCCCCCCCTCAATCAGGCTTGCGGCAACAGATTGTAAAACCTTAATTTGATGATTCACCATTTTCAGCATATCGCGATCCTTTTAACAGTCGACTAACTTTTCTTTAGCAATCACAATTCCGTTATTATCCGCATAGATATAATCACCAGAACTGATTGTTACTCCACCAAAATACAAGGTAATATCAACTTCACCTATGCCTTTACGGTTACTTTTTTGTGGAATTGCAGCCAATGCATGAACCCCTAAATCCAGTTCAGCAATCGCGTCAACATCACGCACACAGCCATAAATCACCACACCATTCCAATGATTCTTCACAGCTGATTCAGCAATCAAATCGCCCATTAGCGCGCAACGCATGGAAGCCCCACCATCCACAACCAGCACCTTGCCTGTACCGTCAGTTGCCAATAGCTCTTTTACACGTGAGTTATCTTCAAAACACTTGACTGTTACAACCTGCCCACCAAAAGTTTTACGCGCACCATAACTTTTAAAGAATTTTCCATCCAGGCTTGGCGTGACCACTTGCAGGTCTTTCTCAGGATTATCATCTAACAGGTCACAGGTTACAAAAGGGATTGTTGCCACTGAAGTTCTCCATTATTGGGTTTGTTGTATACTCAAATTATCATACAGCTTAAATGCAGCTGTTTGGGTCTGGGCTGCGACCAGCATAGTATGCGCCAATTGTTCAGCTGATACAGGCTTAATTTTAAACGGCTTGGTCCAGGCTTTTTCGACCAGTTTATATACGGTCTGAGCCATATCTTCCAACACCCTTACTTCACTGCGCTTACCAATCAACAATGAAGGCTGGAAAATTGAAAGTTTATAAATTGAGAGGCTTTTGAGATATTGTTCCAGTTCGCCCTTTACCTTATTGTAGAAAATTAGCGATTTAGCATTCGCTCCCAAGGCGCTGACGACCAATAAATGAATATTTTTATCCTGAACCAGATCAGCAAAGTGTGCATTGATTTCATAATCAATTGCATAAAATTTTTCTTTTGAACCCGCCTGTTTAATGGTGCTTCCCAAGCAGCTAAACGCATGGGTATGTGAACTGACGTCCTGATCATTCAACAAAAGAAAATCTTCCAGAATAAGCTGTTTTACTTTACTATAATATTTTAATATATCTGATTTTTTTCTCACCACAACAGTGATTGAACTAAAATCATCTGATTGTTGCAACCGTTCCACCAAGGCCTGGCCAACCAGACCCGTTGCACCAATCACAATTGCTTTTTTATCACCTCTTTTCATTTTTATATCACTCAAGTTATAACTAGGGTTAATGTAACGTTTTCTTGCAAGATTATCACCCGTTAAATGTAGTTAAACACATTACAAGGCTTGACTTCACGGCGTAGTTTCCTCAAAATATGGCACTTGTTTACGGGCTGGTGAATGTTTCCAATTTTGTTGGTTTAAACTTCAGCCCGCCCAGACCAACTTATTTTCAAGGAGTGCACGAGTGGCAAACTCTGCTCAAGCTAAAAAACGTGCTCGTCAAAACGTTAAAGCACGTAAACACAACGCAAGCTTGCGTTCTATGGTTCGTACTTACATCAAACGTACAGTAAATGCAATCGCTGCTGGTGATTATGGTGTTGCTACAGAAGCTTACAAAAAAGCTGTTCCTGTAATCGACCGTATGGCTGATAAAGGCATCATCCACAAAAATAAAGCTGCTCGTCACAAGAGCCGCTTAAACGCTCAAATTAAAGCTTTAGCTAACTAATTTGATGCATGTAAAAAAGCCCGATTTTCGGGCTTTTTTATTATCTTCAATTTACTAATGCAACGTTAGTAGTTTTTTAATTTTAAATTGCACAATTAAATCATACTTTTCAAAAGTCTTATTTATTCTGAAAATCTTTAATGACCAGTTCATGCTTTTGACCACGCCAAATCCATTTTAGCTTACTATTGCTAAAATCCTCTCCCTCAAACCAGACAAACAGCCCCTCCATCATGTCAGGCCAATCGGACTGTTCAATTTGTTTGTTACCTGAAATAACAGCAACAATCGCAGCAAGAATGGTGTCGTGACTCACCGCCAAACTTAAACCATTATGTTGGGTTGGATGGGTGTGGTAAAGCAGTTCCAGAACGTCAAATACACCTGTAATCGGATGCTTCATGCCAGGCAAGGCATTATTGACAAAACTATTGATGAAGCCCAAGGCACCCTGTTTACGAAAATAGGGCGCAGCCTGCTGAATATCCAGTACAAAGCTGCCTGGTTCAACCAGCAAACGCTGTTCAACAATTTCAATGGTATGGGTATTAACCACTTTATGGGTGCGATCCGCACCCTCTATCATCAATGCGGCGGTATCCACGCAACGCTGGATTGGGCTTGAAATACAGTGCTGAATGGCCCGATCTGTATTCTGAATTAAATACTGCCCCCATGCATAGGCAAGCTCCCGCCCCTGTTCAGTCAACTGTAGATCATAGCTTGCCAAGCCCTGACCATTTACCAGCTCACGCAGCGAGTGGCGGGTAAATAAAGTCACTGGGGTTGAAGCATTGGGAAGTAAATCAATTGCTTCAAACATACTTTTTGGCAATAAATGCAGGGCCATATTACAATTATAAAAGATAAGAATTTAGCCCACTATACCATGAGCTGCTCAACTCTCAATCTAAAATGCCTGAATGACTCAAGGCATCATAAGCAATTTTTTTGCAATCCTGATCTCTAAAGGCGATAAAACCCTTGTTCAGCACAGTCTCACGCTGGTTGTACTGAAATGGCTTGCCATCCAGCGTCATCAAACCACCACCAATACTTTCCAGAAAGGCCTGTCCTGAACTGGTATCCCATTCAGAGGTTGGATGAAAGCGTGGATAGATATCAATCTCTCCCTCCAGCATCATACAGAATTTATAGGCACTACCCGCCTCACGACGAATAACCTCACGATACCGCAAAATCTGTTCAATAAAGTTTTTGTACTTTGGATTCTTACTATGATGACTCAGGCCAATTTGAATTGCTGCTTCAGCCACATGTTGTTCAATCTGGTACTGCGACCATTGCTGGCGGCTAAAACTGTATTTATAAGGCTGCTGTGAGGTATAACCGATATACATCACCTGTTCACACGGCACCGCAATAATCGCGAAAGTAGTTTGACTGTTTTCAATCAGGCTCAGGTTGATGGTAAATTCATCACGTTCATGAATAAACTCCTTGGTTCCATCAAGAGGATCAAGCATCCAGCAACGTTGCCATGCAGCTCGGGCAGAATAATCACTTTCTTCTGACAACACAGGCAAATCTGGGGTTATTTCCGCCAAGTGCTTCAATAGAAAACGGTTTATCTTGAGGTCAGCCTGTGTCACAGGTGAATCATCACTTTTTTCCTGAATATTAAACTCGCAACCTGCACAATAACTTTGGTATTCTTCCAGCAATATTTGACTTGCCTGCGCCATGATTGGCACAAGTTGCGAAATCAACTGGTCCTGTGGGGCAAGCGTTTTAATAAACATAGATCAACCTTATGTCATATTCAGATTTACAGCAGCAACCCATCATATTCTTTGATATGGATGGCACTTTACTTGATTTAGCCTTTGACGATTTCATCTGGAATCATTGTTTGCCAGAGCGACATGCCCAGGTCCATCAATGCAGTCTGCAACAGAGCCAACAAACCCTGTTTCAGTTCTACCAACAGCATAAGCATACACTATCTTGGTATTCTTCGGCGTACTGGACGGCGAAAGTTGGTGTTGATGTATTACAACTCCAATACGAACATCGGGAAAAAATTCGTGCCCGTATAGGTTGTCATCAACTTTTACAACAACTCAAAAATCGGGGCTATCGCTGCTGGTTACTGACCAATGCTGACCGCGCGGGGCTACAGCTTAAACTTGAAAATATCGAGTTAAGCCCCTATTTTGAAGTAATGGTCAGCAGTGAGGAACTGGGACATGCCAAGGAGCAAGTTGCATTTTGGCAAAAGCTGCAACAACTGCATCCCTTTAATCCAGCCCAGGCTGTTTTTGTGGATGACACCGTTGCGGTACTCGAAAGCGCAGAAGACTTTGGCATCGCTCAACTATTCAGTATTCTACAGCCCTCAAGTGCAAAGCCTGCAAGAGCGGCAACAGAACTTCCTTACCCTGCACTCGACCATCTCACTGAACTTGTCGATTATCTTGAAATTAAACTACAGGATACAGATGCAAAAACAGCATGAACCAGCAAGCATGGATGCCATGCGCATTGATAAATGGCTTTGGGCAGCGCGTTTTTTTAAGACACGCTCCCTTGCCAAGGCTGCCATAGAGGGCGGTAAAGTCCATCACCAGAATGAACGCGTCAAGGTATCCAAAGACGTGCGCATTGGTATGGAACTCACCATCCAGCAGGGTTTTGAGAAAAAAACCGTAATCATCAAGGCTCTTTCTGCGGTTCGTGGTGGTGCACCAATTGCCCAGCAGCTTTATGAAGAAACAGCAGAAAGTATTGAACGTCGGGAGTTGCATGCCTCACAGCGAAAAATGCATAATCTAGCCCGACCAGATCACCGACCAAGTAAAAAAGACCGTCGTGATATCAATCGTTTTAAACATGAAAATGCTCAATCTTGGTCTTACCATGACGAGTAATTTTTACAATAATGGATGCGTCATCTTGTGTCGTACAGACACGGATCAGATGTAGAATAAACAATGAGAATCTGCCACTATACCCAAGTCCCAACAAGTTGAGATTCAATACATCCACTTGGGTTAGTCGTTAAGAAGATAAAGTTTTGAGGTTTTGAGATGGATGATAATAAAAACAAGGCGTTACAAGCTGCATTAAGCCAGATTGAGAAACAGTTTGGTAAAAATACGGTGATGCGCCTCGGTGACAATACAGTACAGGCAGTTGAGGCTGTTTCCACAGGTTCTTTAACACTGGATATCGCACTCGGCATTGGCGGATTACCAAAAGGCCGTATCATTGAGATTTATGGTCCTGAATCTTCAGGTAAAACCACCATGACATTACAGGCGATTGCACAGTGTCAAAAAAATGGTGGCACCTGTGCCTTTATTGATGCGGAACATGCCCTAGACCCGCAGTATGCGCGTAAATTAGGCGTGGATATTGACAACCTGCTGGTATCACAACCAGACCATGGTGAACAGGCGTTGGAAATTGCCGACATGCTGGTTCGTTCAGGTGCAATTGACTTAATCGTTGTCGACTCTGTTGCGGCGTTAACCCCTAAAGCTGAAATTGAAGGCGAAATGGGTGACTCACATATGGGCTTGCAGGCACGCTTGATGAGTCAGGCATTACGTAAAATCACGGGTAATGCAAAACGCTCCAACTGTATGGTGATCTTCATTAACCAGATTCGTATGAAGATTGGTGTAATGTTCGGTAGCCCTGAAACCACAACTGGTGGTAACGCACTTAAGTTCTATGCCTCTGTACGTCTGGACATTCGCCGTATTGGACAGGTTAAGGAAGGCGATGAAATTGTGGGTTCTGAAACCAGGGTTAAGGTTGTGAAGAACAAAATGGCGCCTCCTTTCCGTGAAGCAGTGTTCCAGATTATGTATGGCAAAGGCACCAACCAACTCGGTGAACTTGTAGACCTTGCGGTACAGCAGGAAATCGTACAAAAGGCGGGTGCATGGTACTCTTATCAAGGCAACAAAATTGGTCAGGGTAAAAATAACGTGATTCGTCATTTTGAAGAAAACCCACAAATGGCTCAGGAAATTGAAAAGCTTATTCGTGAGCAACTTCTCACCAAAAACAATAATGAAGCCGCACAAACTGAAGATGCAGAAGAACCAGACTTGTTAGAAAACTAAGCTAGAACGCCCTACGGGGCGTTTTTGTTTCATGAGGAAAATATGTTGAATTCGGAAAAAACTGAAAAGCCCAAAACCCTGACAGGTCAGAGACTACGTTCTTATGCCTTTGCCCTATTGACCCGCCGTGACTACTCACAAGCGGAGTTAATCACAAAACTCAATCAATATGCAATTCATCCTGATGAGGTGGCAAATCTGGTGGAGGAATTAGCTGAGCAAAACTATCAGAGTGACCAACGCGTTGCCGAACAGACTTTGGCCAGCCAAATTCGCAAGGGAAAAGGCTTACAACGCATCAAACAGACATTAAAGGCCAAGCAGCTCGATACTGAATTGATTACCGAAGAACTTCAAGATATTGACTGGTATGAACAGGCGTATCAGCTCAAGGTTAAAAAATTTGGAGAGGCTGTAACCAAGGATCCAAAAACAAAGGCAAAACAAATTCGTTTTTTACAATACCGTGGCTTTGATATGGATGTAATTATTAAAGCAGTTGCCCGAACGAGCGAAGAAGAGTGATTGGTGGCAACCCTACCAGCATGACTTCGGCACATCATAGTTCTACTACCGTTGCTACCTTCCGGTCCTGGCGGGGTTCGTAGAGTACAATTGCGAAGCTACCAGTAGGGCTACCATTGCCTGACAAAGTATAGAGATTTTTACCTGAGTTGCAAGACTTGTCTATGTTTTTCAGTAAGTTTTTAATTCAACTGCCTAATTCCTCATCAATACTGCCACTATATCTTTATAACCGACTTAAAAGCTGTATAAACATTAAACAACAGCCCTCTAATTCTCTTCAAAAGTGCTTGAAGATTGTAAATGCTTATTGCATTTACACGAGTTGCTGTTTTAATGGCTAAATCAAAAACGTGTATTCGGTGTGTTGCAAGTAAAAAATGAAGACTTGTTCGCCCACAGCTTTGTTTTTCAACTTTATGGATGAATTTTCATGCTAAAAAAGCATTCTATACTTTTTATTGCGCTACTCAGCAGTACGCATTTATATGCCAATGTCCCGATTGAATCTCGTGCCCTAAGCCAACAGCAAGCCAATAACGTCGTTGCAGGTTCTCCAAGTTTAAACTGGGAAATCATGCAAAAGAATCAAAAACTTGAAGAAGAAATTCGTAAATTACGCGGCCAGTTAGAAGAACATGACAATGCGATTGAACAACTCAAGAAAGAGCTTGCAAACCGCTATACAGATTTAGACCAGCGTCTGGAGCTACTTTCACAGAAAATTGATCCACCAGAAGAAAATACCGAAGAAAATGGTGCTACAGATACCGCTCAGGCTGGAACAGAGCGGACAGCAACCCCAATAACACCCACCCCGCCTCCAGTAGCGGATGTGACACCTAAACCTCCAGCCCAGACACAGGCACGTGCTGCTGTGCAGCCACAGACAAATACGGCAACAACAAACACCACCAATAACCAGATTGAACTCGAAAAAGCAGCTTATACGGTTGCATTAGATGCATATAAACAAGGTGGCGCTAAAAAGGCAATTGAGCCAATGCAAAACTTTATTAAAAACCACCCGAATGGTATTTATGTGGGCAATGCCTATTTTTGGCTGGCTGAGTTCTATTTAGCTGTTGAGCCTGTGGACTATAAGGCAGCCAAGCAGAATTACAATATTGTTGCCACACGCTATCCTAACTCTGCAAAAGCTTCACGTGCAGTTTATCAGCTGTATAGCATTGCAAAAGATGTAGATAAAAATACAGCCTTGGCAAACCAGTATAAGGCCAAGTTGCTTAACAAGTATCCTCAATCTGAGGAAGCGAAATTTATTCAAAAAAAATAACCAACCTCTTCCAATAAAAAAGCCAGTTGATGAAAACTGGCTTTTTATGCTTAGAACAAACTCATTTGATCTTCGCCTTGGATTTTAAATATTCAGTATAGTCTTCCAAAATCTGTTGACCACGGAACTGTTGATAGAGTTTGCTCAACTCATGCATTTGTTCTGGTGGCAACTCACTCGCAATACTGGTGTTCACATTGGAAACAGCAACAATCACCAGTTCATTTGGCAGTTTAGCTGTTGTAGCAGACCACATACCCTCTTTGCTCGGTGCTGGGATACTAAATGCTGCACGCTCAATCGCACGCTTTAAGCCCTGAGAACGTGCATATGTACCTGCATCTTCAAAAGTTACCTGTGATTTTGCAACCACCTGCGCCGCAGGTTGGGTTTTAAAATCAGCAAGGATGCTGGCAATTTTTGCCTGAGCAGCCTTATAGGCTTTCTCTTCAACCACTTTCGCCTTTACTTCTGCTGTGGCCTGTGCCAATGGCTTGATCCCTGCTGGATGATAGTCACGAACCTTAATCCAGATGGTATCGCCATTTGCCAACTGAATATTTGAAGATGCGTTACGATCACCATTCTTCACATCATCATTAAACAATTTGGCCTTAACATTCAAATCGCTCAAATATGGGTTATCAGTGGTTAAGGTTACACCCTTAACAGATTCAACACGAGCACCTTTTACTTCCTGTGCAACCGCATCCAGAGAATCACTACCAACTACCATTTCATTCAGGCTATTGACCGTATCACTGAATAGATTCGCCAGTTTGGTTTTCTCAACTTCAGCAGTTAAACGTACCTTTTCTGATTCAAACGACGGCAATTTCACCATTGGAGAATTTGCTTCAATAATGTGATAACCATATTGGGTTTTAACAGGTTTTGAAATTTCACCATTCTTTAATGCATTGACTGCATTGTCAAAATCAGTTGAGAAAACACCTGGTGCATAGGTCGCCACCAAACCGCCCTGAGTTTTAGAGCCTGGATCATCAGAAAACTGAGCAGCGGCATCAGCAAATGTCATGCCTGCCTGAATTTTTGCATAGACCTCATTGGCAAGCTTTTGAGCCGCAGCATCATCACGGGCATCCGTGGTGATCAAAATATGTTTAACTTGACGTTTTACATCTTTTTGCTGTTTTTCAACAAATGCTTTATAAGCTTGCTGTAAATCGGCATCTGTTACTGCAAGATTGGTCGCAGGAAGTAATGCTGGGCTTAAAACCACATAATCTACATCAACACTTGCAAGCTGCTTGAATTCATTTTTATGCTTGTTGTAGTAATCTGTGATTTCCTGACTGGAAGCAGTTACACCCTTTTTATAATCATCCAGCTTGATGCTTGCCAAATGCAGGGTACGCTGTTCTGTCTGCAAGTTAGCCAATTGCTGTAGGTCTGACTGACTCACCAATGCATAATCCATCAAGGTGGTTGAAATCATTTTCAAGGCATGGTCCTGACGTAGGCTGGCAATCAACCCCTGATTGGTCATGCCCACTGAACGCAGGTAATTTTCATAGAGCTGCTGGGAAAACTTGCCATTTTCCTGAAAACTCGGCTGTTGAGCCAACATTTGCTCAAGCTGTACATCGCTTAAAGAAATACCGAGTTTTTCGGCCTGCTGCAAAAGCAAGCTACGCGCAACCAGCGCATCCAGTGCCTTTTGCTGAATCACAGGCAGGTTGAGCAGTGATTCATCACCCTTAACCAATGATAAATATTGATCTTTATAATTTTTGGTTGCACTTTCTAATTCTTTATTAGAAATATCCTGACCGTTAACCGATTTCGCAACGTCTGCCTTATTGCTACCACTAAAATATCCTTCAATACCTACAAGTGCCAAAGGGGTCAAAAACAAAACTAACAGGACTTTGCCAAGCCAACCCTTAATGACTGTACGAAACGATTCCATAAGAATTCCAATATTTTATTTCGGGGCAATTTTAACTGAAAAAACAAAGCGAATGAATGCAGAATACGGCTCAAAGCGAATTTTTCATTCAATAAATAAAAAACGCACCCGAAACGGTGCGTTTATTGATTTAAAAAGATTACGCAACTGAATCTTTCAAACCCTTACCTGGTTTAAAGCTAGGCACTTTGCTTGCTTTAATTTGAAGCTCTTCACCCGTTTTAGGATTGCGACCAGTACGTGCAGCACGTTCTTTAACGCTAAAAGTACCAAAACCAACTAAAGTAACAGTGTCACCGTTTTTAAGCGCTTCAGTGATTGATGCAATTGTTGCATCGAGTGCCTTACCAGCATCCGACTTAGATACTCCCCCTTTTTCAGCAATCGCATCAATTAATTCTGATTTATTCATGATAAAAAACATCCTCTTAATATCGTTTGTTAAGATCCAAGGCTATAGTTTAAAAGGCCATGCCGCCTTTATAGCAATGCTTTAGGGGAGAACGCAATACCAGAAAGACCTTTTAGCAAAAATAAATACTCAAAAACCACATAAACAGACGAGTGCCTATATTTTTTACTTTTTATTCAATTTACTCTTTAATTGATTATTTTCTTCAATCAATGCATCTACTTTAATATGTAGCTGAACTAAAAGTTGCTCGATATGCTGGAGATCTTTTGGAGTGACTAGACCAATACGATTCAACGAATGATTCACACCTGTATCCAGAATTTTTTCCACCTTGTCTTTGGTGTCAGTCACCGACTCTTTGGCTTTCTCAGTCACTTTTCCAACGGTGTTATCAGCAAAATCTACAGTCTTGGATTCTAGCTCTTCACCCACCTTGACCAGAGAGTCAAATAATTTATTTCCCTCTTCTTCGGCGCGTGAAAAAGCTCCCAAACCTGCCAGCCAGATTTGTTGTGTATACTTTTTGAAATCGAGTGCAGATTTCTTCGAACTCTTTGATTTTGGCTTAGTTTTTACCTCAGCTTCTTCATTCGGATTTTCTATGTTCGAGTTATCCATTGACCATTGCTCCCAAGCACTTTACAAACAGTATGTGGTATTTAACCATAAAAATGATTTTATAATATCAAAATTAAGACTTGATCGTTTTATAAAACTGTTCTACAAAGCAACAAAGACCTGTAAATTATTTTTAATAATTGAGTAAGGATGATCAGGCTTACAAGTCTTGTTGTTTTATAGCGATATTGGTAAGGAAAAATCAATCAATGAACGAAAGCTCAAAATCCAAACATTTATGGCTAAATGTGACATTGATTGCTTTAGAGACTTTTTTTTCCTTTATTTTAACCCACGATGCCACCCTGCGCTTACAGGCACAGAAACTGATCCAGAAAAAAACCACGATCAGGATAAACAGCTACATCCCTTTCTTTGATTTTTACATTCAGTTCACTGAAAAAGGCATTTTATTCGACCTTGCCGCCAATGATCGTACAATTGATGTCGAGATCAACACCACACTGATTGACCTAATTAAAATTTTCATCTTTAGCAATCAGCAAAGTCTATACAATATGCGGATTATGGGTAAGCCCGAACTTACAACAGACCTGACCGATGTATTACAGCACCTCACCCTGTCCAGAATTTTGGTCAACTGGCGTGAATGGTTCAACCACTTTGAGAATGATGCGGAAGCCGTTGCTTCCCAACAGCGCATTACCCCACTGCTTGATAAAATTGACCAGCAACGTTCTGAAATCAACACTTTGCTGGTTGAAGCAAAACAATACCAGAACCGTATTCACCGCATGCAAAAACGCCAGCGCCTGATCAATATTGGCTTTGCTGTATTGAGCTTTATTTTTATTGCCTTTTTTGTTTATAATATGTGGATACAATAATTTCATAATATTTTACTTTTCACACGCATAATGACGATTTAAAACTTGACTATTTTAGTCGGAATTCATAAAATTTAGTCATCTAGTCTAATCATGTGTATCGAATTATGCGTCTTACAACTCGTGGTCGTTACGCAGTGACTGCTCTACTTGATTTAGCTTTGCAGCCAACTGAACAAACAATCACGCTTGCGGAAATAGCAGCTCGCCAATCCATTTCAGTCGCTTATTTGGAACAGTTATTTGCAAAACTTAAGCGTCACGGGTTAGTTTCAAGTGTTCGTGGTGCAAATGGTGGTTATCACCTTGCACGACATGCCAGTGAAATCACCGTACTAGAAATTATTGAAGCTGTAAATGAAACGGTCGATGCGACTCGTTGTGACCACAAAGGCAACTGCCAAAATGGTGCAATGTGCTTAACGCATGACTTATGGCAAGAACTCTCCCACCATATTGCCGATTATCTTGCAAAAATCAATCTTGCTGACCTGATTTCCCGTGACAACGTTCAAACTGTTGCCATTCGCCAGAATTCAGTAAGTCTCGATTCAGCCTTTCTATCGGTTACAGGTATTTGACATGAAACGCCCAATTTATCTTGATTATGCAGCCACCACTCCTGTTCTGCCTGAAGTTGCAGAACGCATGATGGAATGCTTAACTTTCGAAGGGACTTTTGGTAACCCTGCCTCACGTTCACATGCTTATGGCTGGCAGGCTGAAGAAAAAGTTGAATATGCCCGTGAGCAAGTGGCCAATCTGATCAAGGCTGATCCTCGTGAAATCGTCTGGACTTCTGGTGCAACCGAATCTGACAACCTGGCACTTAAAGGAATTGCCCAATTCTACGGTTCAAAAGGCAAACACATCATTACTAGTAAAATCGAACACAAAGCTGTGTTAGATACTTGCCGCGAGCTAGAAGAACAAGGTTTTGAAATTACTTATTTAGAACCTGAACCACGTACAGGTTTAATTACGCCTGAAATGGTGAAAGCGGCTTTACGTCCAGATACCATTCTTGTTTCGCTGATGATGGTGAACAATGAAATCGGCACCATTACTGACGTAGCAGCTATTGGCGAGTTAACACGTGCGAATAAAACATTCTTACACGTTGATGCTGCACAAGCCGCTGGTAAAGTCGAAATCGATCTTTCAACCATGAAAATTGATTTAATGAGCTTCTCTGGTCATAAAATTTATGGCCCTAAAGGAATCGGTGCTCTATTTGTCCGCCGTAGCCCACGTGTTCGCTTAAAAGCACAAATGCATGGTGGTGGTCATGAGCGCGGTATGCGTTCTGGTACTTTAGCAACTCATCAAATTGTAGGTATGGGTGAAGCTTTTGAAATTGCTGGGAAAACCATGCAAGCAGAACAAGAGCGTCTTCGCCACCTACGTGACAAACTTTGGAATGGCTTCCAAGACCTTGAGCAAGTGTTCTTGAATGGTCATCCGACTGAGAACGTTGCAAACTATCTAAATGTCAGCTTCAACTTCGTTGAAGGCGAGTCACTGATGATGGCATTAAAAGATGCTGCCGTTTCAAGTGGTTCAGCATGTACATCTGCAACTTTAGAACCATCATACGTATTGCGTGCCTTAGGTTTATCTGACGAGTTGGCACACAGCTCAATCCGTTTCAGTTTTGGTAAATACACCACTGAGGCAGATATTGATTACGTGTTAACAATTACCAAAGCTGCTGTTGAGAAATTACGTGAACTTTCTCCGCTTTGGGATATGTACAAAGAAGGGATTGACCTTTCAACAGTTGAATGGGCTGAACACTAATTTATAAGGTGCTCTATTGAGCACTTCATTGAAAAGTATGTTTTAACCCTCATATTAATATTAGGCTGACCCCGAGGTTTGGAGAAGCGACATGGCTTATAGCGAAAAGGTAATTGATCATTACGAAAACCCTCGTAATGTTGGTGTATTAGACAAAAATGCAGAAAACGTAGGTACAGGTATGGTCGGTGCACCTGCATGTGGCGACGTGATGCGTTTACAAATTCAAGTCGATGACAATGGCGTAATTGAAGAAGCTCGCTTCAAGACTTATGGCTGTGGTTCTGCAATCGCATCAAGTTCACTGGTAACCGAATGGTTAAAAGGTAAAACGCTTGATGAAGCTCAAGCGATCAAAAACATTGATATCGCGACTGAACTTGCACTTCCACCAGTAAAAGTACACTGCTCTGTCTTGGCTGA
Organism: Acinetobacter sp. CIP 102129; assembly: GCF_000368305.1. Taxonomy (NCBI): domain Bacteria; kingdom Pseudomonadati; phylum Pseudomonadota; class Gammaproteobacteria; order Moraxellales; family Moraxellaceae; genus Acinetobacter; species Acinetobacter sp. CIP 102129. Next base: position 236,803 of record NZ_KB849339.1, on the reverse strand, counting down.
AGATGCGATTAAAGCTGCGATTGAAGATTATCGTGGCAAAAAAGCGAAAGCTTAATAGTTTAACGGCGTAACACATTGGAGTTTTCATGATCCATTTAACTGAAAATGCTGCGACTCACATCAGCAATTACCTGCAAAACCGAGGTAAGGGTGAAGGCATTCGTATTGGTGTGAAAACTTCGGGTTGTTCTGGATTGGCTTATGTACTTGAGTTTGTCGATGACATCGACACACACGACCAAGTATTTGAACAACTCGGCGTTAAAGTCTTTGTAGACCCGAAAAGCCTGGTTTATCTCAATGGTTTAGAGATGGATTATGTGAAAAATGGTTTGAATGAAGGCTTTGAATTTAACAACCCTAACCAAAAAGGTGAATGTGGTTGCGGTGAATCATTTACCGTCTAACTAGCAACACCCTCTTTCTTTTCGTCAAAACAGTGTGTTCCGCACTGTTTTAACGTATTTATTAATAGCGGAATTCATCTCCCATGAATCATTTTGAGTTGTTCCAATTACCAGAAGCACTCGATATAGATTTAGCAGCTTTAAAAAAACAATTTTTAAGTTTGCAACAGCAATATCATCCCGATAAAGCCACTGACAAAGATCAAGCATTGATCAAGTCGAGTGAAATCAATCAAGCGTATAAAGTACTCTCACAAGTTGATAGTCGTGCGGCGTATTTACTTGGCTTAAAAAAACAAGATCATCACTTGGATCAGTCCATTAGCGATTTTGAATTTTTACAATCTGCACTCGAAATGCGTGAACAGCTTGACGAAGCCACCTCTAGCGAGCAGCTTAGTACCTTAAAAGTTGAAGTTCAGCAATGGATTGACGGGTTAGTTCGTGAATTTAAAATTGATTTTGCTGAAGAAGATTGGGCTGAGGCTCGTGATACCGTTCGTAAACTACGTTTTTTTCAACGTGTCATGAATGATATTGATAAAGCTGAAGATCGTATGTTGGACGAAGAAGATGGCTTCGATCTCGATGATGATTTTTAATCCGCTGTTACCAAATATTTTCAAGGGATACCGCACGCATGGCACTTTTGCAAATTGCTGAACCAGGTCAATCTACTGCTCCGCATCAACATCGTATTGCGATCGGCATTGACTTAGGGACAACCCACTCTTTAGTGGCGACAGTGCTATCGGGAAAACCGAAAGTTCTGCAAGATGACAAAGATCGTGTATTACTACCGTCGATTGTTCATTACGCAAAAGATTCAACGACGTTTGGTTATGAAGCCAAGCCGTTTATGATGACTGACCCCAAAAATACTGTTGTTTCAGTAAAACGTTTTATGGGTCGCTCGCAAGCAGATATCAAATTTCAGCATCCGTATACACTTGTTGGTGCAGAAAATGAGATGCCAGCATTTCAAACTGCTGCTGGTCGTAAAACGCCTGTCGAAATTTCTGCAGACATTTTAAAGCAGTTAAAAGATCGTGCCGAAGCAAGCCTCAACAACCCTATCAACGGTGCAGTGATCACTGTTCCAGCATATTTTGATGAAGCACAACGCCAAGCGACACGTGATGCTGCTCAACTTGCAGGTTTGAATGTTTTACGTTTGTTGAATGAACCAACGGCTGCCGCGGTTGCCTATGGATTAGACCAAGATACCAATCTCAGTACAGACCGTAATTATGTGATTTACGATTTAGGGGGCGGTACTTTTGACGTCTCCATCCTACGTTTCTCACAAGGTGTTTTTGAAGTTCTTGCGACTGGTGGACATACCGCGCTTGGTGGTGATGACCTTGACCGCTTAATCGTAAAATGGGCAAAAAAACAGCTTAATATCGAAACTTTAAGCGATGAAGAATATGCTGTTTTTATTGTGGCAGCGCGTCAAGCCAAAGAATACTTAACAGATCATGAAGCTGCTGAATTAAAATTACTGGATGATCGTCTCACTTTAGATCGTCCGACCTTTGAATCGATTATTCAAGTTGCACTCGATAAAACCATGAGTGTATGTAAACGTGTACTGCGTGATGCTAAACTTGAACTCGATGAAATCGAACATGTGGTTTTAGTAGGTGGTTCAACACGTTCATATGCCGTACAAAAAGCTGTACGCGAATTATTTGAACGTGAACCACTCTGTACGATCAATCCTGATGAAGTCGTTGCAATTGGCGCATCTATTACCGCCAACCAGCTCATTGGCAACAGTCAAGATGGTTCATTATTACTTGATGTCACGCCACTTTCTCTTGGTCTAGAAACCATGGGAGGATTGGTTGAACGGTTAATTTCAAGAAATACCGCAATTCCAGTCGCACGCCGTCAAGAATTTACCACTTATCAAGATGGCCAAACCGCGATGTTGATTCATGTGGTACAAGGTGAACGTGATTTAGTCGAGCATTGTCGTTCATTGGGTCGCTTTGTTTTACATGGCATCCCACCAATGACTGCGGGTCAAGCACGTATTGAAGTGACCTTCCAAGTTGATGCGGATGGCTTACTGACAGTATCTGCGAAAGAAACCACTTCTGGTGTTCAAGCGCAAATTGATATCAAACCATCTTATGGTCTATCTGCAGCGGATACTGAACGCCTCTTGGTTGAAGGTTTCCAACATGCTGAAGAAGACAAACAATTGCGCCATCTGCAAGAAACAAAAGTGGAAGCACAACGTGAGTTGGAAGCACTCGAACAAGCGTTAAAAGCAGATACGGATTTACTCTCGCAGCAACAAGCTCGAGATTTAATTCTTGCCGCTGAAGCGTTAAAAGCTCGCCTTAAAACCGATGAGCTTGCAACGATTGAACATGCTGTTCAACAACTTAAAATTCACAGCGATGCGTTTGCAGCACTTCGTATGAATCGACATATTGACCATGCCTTAAAAGGTACAAAACTTGAAGATTGGTCAAACTCAAACTAAAGGTATAGGTGATCAATATGCCACGTATTAAAGTTCTTCCTCATGCACAAATTTGCCCAGAAGGTGCAGAATTTGAAGTCGAACAAAATGCCAATTTATGCCAAAGTTTATTAAAACAAGGCATTAAAATTGAACATGCTTGCGACATGTCTGCAGCATGTACGACTTGCCACGTGATTGTTCGTAAAGGATTCGATAGCCTTGAAGAAATGAACGATGTTGAAGCAGATCTACTTGATCGTGCATGGGGTTTAGAGCCTGACTCTCGCCTGTCATGTCAGGTTGAGATCGTTGATGAAGACTTAGAAATTGAAATTCCGAAATATACGATTAATCATGCTTCGGAAAATCACTAAGCTTTATCCATAAAAAAACTCCTCTTTATTAGAGGAGTTTTTTTATTCAAGAATAAATCTGGATTATTGTCTAATCTCATCATCCAACGTCAGTTTTGGAATTCCCTGTGCATTGGTAATTTTCTGCTGCTTTTTAATTCGGTCTATCATCTTTTCCAGAATTTCAACCAGTTCAGGATATTCATAATTTTGTACTTCCTCTAAATTAAGTACCAAATGAAAACCCTTATATTCAAAATCAAACCATTTTTGGGTATCTGATTTCTTGCCAGTGAATTTTTCCATCACCTGCCAAGTTTTTACGGGCCCCTGAATGCCTTTTAAGTAGATTGGTACTTTAGGCACACATAGAAATTCATTTTTAATCAGCTGATGTGTGTCATCCGCAATCAGGATTTCATCCACTTCAGCCGCAGACTGCAAACGCGCTGCCAAGTTTACATCACGTCCCACAATGGTATAGGCCATACGGTGTGAAGCCCCATAGTTCCCAACGTGACAATAACCCGTACTAATACCCATTCGAATGTGCAAGGCTGGATAGCCCATTTTCTTCCAACGCTCACGTAACAATTTCATTTGCTGACGCATTGCGATCGCCATTTCTACACAAGACTTCGCATCTTGTTCAACACCCTGAGAATTTGGATCACCGAAGAAGATGAGAATCGCATCTCCCATAAACTTATCCACGGTTGCCTCATACTGCTTGGCAATTTCAGTCATGTGGCTGAGATAATCATTGAGCAGGAAAGCCAGATCATCTGGAATAAGTGTTTCTGAGAGTTCGGTAAAACCTTGAATGTCTGAGAAGAAAACCGTTAATTTTTTACGTTTATATTCAATTTTTGCCTCAGCCTCACCCCGCATAATCGATTGCCACAACTGAAGTGGCGCATAACGACTGAGCTGGTTGGCAAACGCAATATAGCGCGTCATTTGATTATGATAATGCTGGCGTTGCTGTCCCAGAATATTGAGACGACGATGCTGATAGTAGTTACCAATCACAATAAACATCATCAGACCAAGCAAGCTCACAACGGTCAGTTCAGGATTGGTTGGCTCAAAGTATTCTTCGGCATTAAAGATAAAAAAAGTACAGAAATAAAAAACCACCACACCAATCAGCCCAATCAGGCAGCCAATTGGCAGGGAAATCTTGTTATTTAGACCAACATACAATAAGGCAAATAAAATGGTAAACGTAGGGACAAGACTTAAATGCAGGCCCGCAAGAACAATGGCAACAATGATGGCTTCACAGGCAAAGACAACATTCTTTTCAATGGTTTTGTCATATTTATATTGCAGCCACTTTTCCAGTTTAGGACAGAACAGAAAATAGACCAATAACAAAGGGAGGATATAGAGTTGATAGCTAGCACTGGTAGAAGTAAAAGTATAGATGACCAAAATCAGCGACAAGATCGAATATCCCATCAATCGATGAAAGTAAGCGAACTGTCTAGGCTCTTTATCAATTAACCTATCTAGTGGCACTCCATCCTCCTATTATTATAGAATACGACTTTTATTCTATTTTCTTTCTGGCTCAGTCCATGCGCCAGTCAAATGGCATGTCACCCTGACCACGCAATGCAAGCATTAAGGTCTGGCGCATATGTGCCAATACATCATTGCTATAAGGCACAGCTGGTGTACCCCATACAGGTTTAGGCCATGCCACATCATTCTGATAGCGCACGACATGGTGAAAATGCAGTTGTGGAACCACATTTCCTAGAGCGGCAACATTCATCTTATCCGCACGAAATACACGGGCGAGCTGGCTGGATAACCAGCTTGACTCACGTAGAAACTGTTCCTGATCTGCCTGGCTGAGTTCATATAGTTCTGTAATGCCTGGCACACGTGGTACAAGGATCAACCAAGGAAATTGCATATCATTCATTAAACGACATGTTGAAAGCGGGAAGTCGCCTACAAAAAATGTATCTTGAGCAAGTTGTGGATGCAAACTAAACATATCTTTATAAATGATGCAGAATAATGATGATCAATACTATCACATCAGTTTTGATGTGAATATTATTAGTCACCTGTTTGATTACAAATAACAATGATTTTCCTCATTTATTGGCGCAACATCCGATCAAAAAATGGTTATTTTTCACCGACAAACCTATATTCGCTTAATTAAACATCAATCCATTTTTCAACTAACTATGCAATTCACCCAGCAATTTATTCAGTAGCTCAACGATAAACTGGATACGTTTGTCATATTCAGCCAGTTGCACCATCACTTTCAAGCGCTGCCCACCTTCCATACGGTAGTAGCTCGGATTTTTCTGCATAAGCTGAATAATGCTGATCGCCTGCACAGGTGTATCGGGCGAAAATTCAATGTAGCCACCATTGCTATTGATATCCACTTTGGTAATGCCCAGTTGCTCTGCCCCTAAACGAATCTGGTGCACACTAAACAGTTGCTTTACAGGCTGTGGCGGAATACCAAAACGGTCAATCAACTCCATACGGATGTTATCGAGTTTCTCCTGAGTATCGGTATTACTGATACGTTTATAAAATAATAAACGTTGATGTACATCCCCCAGATAATCATCTGGAATCAGGGCTGGCATGTGCAGGTTGATTTCAGCCGTCAATGACAATGGCGCATCGAAGTTCGGTGCCTTGCCTTTCTGAATAGCTTTGGTGGCTTTTTCCAGCATTTCCATATACAGACTATAACCAATTGCCTGCATTGAACCACTTTGCTGTTCACCCAGTAACTCACCTGCGCCACGGATTTCCAGATCTTCAGTTGCCAGCATAAAACCGGCACCCAAAGTTGAAGCACGCTGAATGGCATCCAGACGTTTTTCTGCATCACCTTTTAAGGCTTTTAATGACGGTACCATCAAATATGCATAAGCCTGATGATGTGAGCGCCCTACACGTCCGCGTAGCTGATGTAATTGCGCCAGGCCCAGTTTGTCGGCACGTTCAATGATAATGGTATTGGCATTTGGAACATCAATTCCTGTTTCAATAATAGTTGAACACACCAGAACGTTGTAATCTTTATGGTAGAACTGCTGCATCACCTGTTCCAGTTCACGTTCGCGCATTTGTCCATGTGCAACTGCAACACGTGCTTCTGGGACTAAATTACGAATCGTTTCTGCTGCCCTTTCAATGGTTTCCACTTCATTATGCAGCAAATAGACCTGACCACCACGCAGCAATTCACGTAAAATTGCTTCTTTAATCGAGTCATTCGTATGTTCCTGTACAAAGGTTTTCACTGCCAAACGCCGTGCAGGCGGTGTCGCAATAATCGATAAATCCCGCATTCCAGAGAATGCCATATTCAAGGTACGGGGAATTGGAGTTGCGGTTAAAGTCAACATATCCACATCGGCACGTAAGGCTTTAATCCGTTCTTTATCCCGAACCCCAAAACGATGTTCTTCATCTACAATCATTAAACCAAGGTTTTTAAACTGAATATTTTCCTGAAGAATCTTGTGTGTTCCCACCACGATATCCACTTTGCCCTCAGCCAAATCCTCAATAATTTTGAGATGAGTTTTATTAGTGCCAAAACGGGACAATACTTCAATACGAACGGCCGTATCAGCAAAACGGTCTTTAAACGATTCATAATGTTGTTGTGCCAATAGCGTGGTTGGAACCAGTACGGCAACCTGTTTACCATTTTGCACAGCGACAAAGGCGGCACGCATCGCCACCTCTGTTTTACCAAAGCCCACATCACCACAGACTAGACGATCCATTGGCTTGGCCAGTTGCATATCATGTAGGGTCGCTTCAATCGCATTGGCTTGGTCAAGTGTTTCCTCATAAGCAAAGCCACTGGCAAATTGCATATAAGCGCTATGGTCCATTTCAAATGCAAAGCCTGGCTTGGACTGACGACGTGCCTGTATATGCAGCAACTCAGCCGCAACATCATGGATTTGTTCCAGTGCTTTACGCTTGGCCTTGCTCCATGTATCCGTACCTAATTTATGCAAAGGTGCAAGATCGGGATCACCGCCACTATAACGGCTAATCAGGTGTAAATTGGTCACAGGCACATAAACTTTTGCACCATCAGCATAGTCAAGCTGTAAGAATTCGTGATCCTGCTGATCAATTTCCAGCGTCGTCAAGCCTGCATAACGTCCAACACCATGATCAATATGTACCACAGGTGCGCCAATACTCAGTTCCGTCAGACTACGTATCAAGAATTCTTCCGACACTTCCTGTTGACGTTTACGGCGACGTTGTACCACACGATGTTCATAGAGCTGATTTTCAGAAATGACTGAAAGTTGATTCGTTAGCAACAAGCCCCGATCTAAAGGCGCGCTGGTAATGGCAACCTGTAGCTGATCTTTCTGGAACTGGGCAAAACTCTCTACGGTTTGAATTTCACCTAATACCGCCCGCAAAGCATCTTTTAAAGTTTCACGGCGACCTGCACTTTCCGCAACCAATAAAACAGGATGTTTAGCTTGATCAACATAATGTTTCACTGCCTCAAAAGGCTGTTGCTTTTTAGGATCAACCGCAAGTTTGGGTGGCTGCTCAGCAGCAAGATTGAGTACACCTGCTTTGGCTTCAAATGCTTCTGCTGAGGCCAGAATTCGTGGAAATTGATTTAATGCCTGTAACACATGATTTGGCATTAAAAATAATTCCTCGGGAGGAAGAATCGGTTGATCAATGTTATGACGACGATCCTCATAACGACGAACCACTTCTTTCCAGAAGTTGATGAGTTCATCCTCAACTTCATTATTTGTAATGACAACGCAATTCTTTGGTAAGTAGGTTGTGAGAGTGCTTTGTGCTTCCATCAGCTTTTTATCAAAGAATAATGGTAGGTAAAATTCCAGACCAGGGGTCGCAATGCCCTCTAGGACATCCTGATAAATTGGATTTTTCTTAGGATTGGCAGTGGGAAAACTTTCGGCATAACGATCTCTAAAAGTCGAACGCCCCTCTTTTAATGGAAACTCTTTAGCAGGTAAAACAGTAAAGTTTTTTAAGGATTCAGTGGTGCGCTGCGTTTCTGGATCGAAGAATTTCAGACTCTCAATTTCATCATCAAATAAGTCAATCCGAATCGGTTGATCTTGTCCAGAGGCGTAAATATCCATGATGCTGCCACGAACCGCAAATTCACCATGATCATACACCGTATCAACCAACCGATAGCCTGCTTGTACCAACTGCTTTTTTTGAGCTTCCAGATCAAGTTTCTGTCCCACCTTAATATCAAAGTGCTCGCCCACAACCCATGAATATGGTGCAACCCTTTGAGCAAGTGTACTTGCCGAAATCAGTAAAATGCCCTTTTGTGGCATATTGGACAGAATAGCCAAACGTTCTGACACAATATCCTGATGCGGTGACAAACGGTCATAAGGCAAAATTTCCCAGTCAGGGAAAATGGTAGGCTTGATGCCATAGAATTCAAGTTCACTTTCTAATTGCGCAAGATGCTGGTTATTGCTTGCAACAATCACATAGAGACTGGAACTTTGCGTGGCTATTTCTTTAAATAATAATGCAGCTGATGATCCAAGCAATGAACCAATCCAGCGTTTTTCGCCTGCTTTGAATTGTTGTAGATTTAATTGAGAGATTTCTTGTTGAAACATAGAGAAAATCGTGCAATTTAAAGGACAATTGACTTAGTTTAGCATGATGTTTTTTATGTGGATATAAATCCAGGAAGAAGACTAACTGGATTTATCTTTTCATTTTTTCTCTAACTGGCGGTCCATCAAGCGAAATAAGGGGCGGGTTAAATTCATAACCGTAGCAGGTGCAGTATTCAGCAAGGCATTGGCAATTGCACCACTGGTACTGGTGATACGATAGGACTTTTGCTGTACTGCCTTGACAATCCATCCTGCTGCGGTAGAGGTATCCCGCATTTGCATATGTTTATAAATCGTTGTTTTAGATGACATCGGAACATGGGTGGACATGGTCGAGATATTAATCACATGTCCTCCACCATTTTCCAGAAAATGTGGCAACAGACCTAATGTCAAACGAACCGCTGCAAAATAGTTGATTTGCAGAGATCATACCATTAAACCTGAGCTGTTATTTTGCAAAGATTACTGGCGTACTGATAATCATCACTCCGCCTGTATGATGATTGTTAGGAATCTGGGTTGGGGGGTTTTACCGCTGGAAATGTTTAATGAAAATCCTGACTTAAAGAAAAAATTAAAAATCATGGAACTTTATGATTTTACCCCCAAATTTGAATATTATGTGGATTTGGTCTGGAGTCGTGAAAGCGACTTGGGTGCAGCAGCACGCTTCTTAATTGAGCATATCCGCACACAACGCCAACTCAATAACAAATAATAAAAAGCAAACAGTTGACATCCTCCCCGACCTAAAGGACGGGGATTCCTACTGCTAGACGCTTATGTCCAAGCGCGAGTATGTTCTTGGCAGCATTGCAATCACGATCATTGACAGCACCGCATTCACATTCCCATACTCTTATTCGCAAATCTATCCTACCTTTCGGACTGCTTGCGGTGATCTCACCGCAGCTCGAACAGATTTGGGTCGTGAATCTCTCACTCACTTCTTCAAACAATACTTTTGCGCTCTCGCATTTATACCGAAGCATTGTTTTGAATGCACTAAACCCTGAATCTAAAACAGATTTTGCCATTTTAGTTTTGACCAGTTTAGCTGCACTCAGATTTCCCACTACAATCATTGCATGTCGTTTTACAAGCTTAGAACTCTCTTTATGCAAATGATCTTTGCGACAGTTCTTGATCTTGGTGTGTAATGCACGTACACGTTTTTTATCCTTTGCTCTTTGAGCAACACCTAGTTTCTGTTCATATTTACGATAGTGCTTTGGATTTGTCACCACATAACCATCTGAACAGGTGGCTAGGTCTTTTAAGCCTAAATCAATGCCAATCGCAGTTGTACCTTTGGACTGGACAGACTTGGCATGATCTTCAACTGTCAGGCAGACATACCAATGCCCACGACTATCTTCAACAAATGAACCCGATTTAACCTTGTATGCGCCAATGCCATAGCTATCCCATAGTTTGAATTGATGCTTGCCATACTGGATATAGCCATCTGTATATTTCACAGCAACTTTTTTGAATGGTATCCATCCAAGTGATTTTTTGGCTGATTTCCTGTTGCTGACCCGCCATTTCAATTTTGATTTTTTAAACTGCTTTCTTCGTATGACTAATTCTTCGGTCACAGCCTGAATCGTTTGGCTGTGTAAATTACATTCCTTGGATGTGCCTTTTGTATACTTGGCAATGTCGTAAGCACTGAGAAATTCACCTTTCTTTTTTAGGTGTCTAAAACTTAAATCATTGACATAATTCCAGACAAAGTTCACCTCAGATGCTAACTGTTCGAGCACCTTGCTGTATTTGTCTTTTATGCGTAATTTAAGTGTTTTCATACGATTACTTTATCAATTTAATCAAAGAATAGAATGGCAAAAAGTAAATAATTTAATTAAAAACGACATTTCATGTCGTATCGCTGACGCGACTCGCTTATATCCCCGACCTAAAGGACGGGGTTTTACGTTCGATTTGATAAATCTCTATCTACAATCAAAGCCATGCTTTGCTTTCACGCAGATTGTGCTATAACAGAAGTTACCAATAATATTGTTTAGCAAGAAATCTATAGCAATGACTGAATCTGCATTACATCAATTAAAGAATTTAACCACTGTGGTTGCCGATAGTAGTGATCTGGAAGCAATTGAAAAATTTCGCCCTTTGGATGCCACCACCAATCCATCGCTAATCACTGCTGCTGCTGAACAACCCGAAAGCAAGGAACTGATTGAAGATGCCTATACTCAGGCAAAACAGGAAAATTATCAGGGTGATGAACTGATTGAACGCACCATTGATATTTTAACTGTGAAATTTGGTGTTGAAATTTTAAAGCTGATTGATGGCCGTGTATCAACTGAGGTAGATGCTTCACTGTCTTATGATACCGAAGCGACGATTGCCAAGGCACGTGAACTCTCTAAGCTTTATCAGGGCTATGGCATTGAACAGTCACGCATCCTGATCAAGATTGCGTCAACATGGGAAGGCATTCAAGCAGCTAAAGTGCTGGAAGCTGAGGGAATTCCATGTAACCTGACTTTGTTGTTTGGTCTACATCAAGCCCAAGCCTGTGCTGATGCCAAAGTCACACTGATTTCCCCATTTGTTGGTCGTATTCTGGACTGGTATAAAAAAGCTGAGGGCGTTGATCAATATCCAATTGAAAAAGACCCTGGAGTGCTGTCAGTTAAGAAAATCTATAACTACTACAAACAACATGGGATTCCAACCCAGGTCATGGGTGCAAGCTTCCGCACCACAGCGCAAGTTTTAGGTTTGGCAGGTTGTGATTTATTGACGATTGCGCCAAATTTATTGGCGCAACTGGAACAGGATCAGCAAACGGTTACAGCTCAGCTCAGTACCGAAGCAGCACAACAGGCAGAAAAAATTGAACGTCCTGCCCAAAGCAAAGAAAGCTTTAAGGCAGAACTTGAACACGACTTGATGGCTTTCCAGTTACTGCAAAGCGGTATTGATGGCTTTATCAAGGCGCGTGACCAGCTCAGTTTATTACTACGCCAATCATTTGGTATTGATGCTGAAATCCAGCCTTAATTAGTCGATTTTTCAACTATAAAAAACCGATTTTTGTTACTATAGCAAGAATCGGTTTTTTAATGAGTTGATTGTGTTTGGTATCACAGATTTAACCGCTTACATTATTGGTACAGTGTTGATTATCTTATTACCTGGCCCCAACTCGCTATATGTCATGTCGGTTGCCTCACGTTATGGGATCCAAACAGGTTTTTGGGGTGCATTGGGCGTATTAACAGGCGATTCTATTTTAATCCTGCTGACTATTTTTGGAGCAGCATCCCTGTTACAAGCTTTTCCAATTTTATTTGTGATTTTAAAAATAATCGGGGGTGCCTACTTAGCCTATTTAGGTTTTAAATTATTACAGGGCGCTTATCAAACATGGAACACACCACAACAGCACGCTGAACTGCCTGATTTACCTCAATTAGATCAAGTTCATCCTTACCGTACAGCATTGAGTATCAGCCTGCTTAATCCCAAAGCCATCCTATTTTTTCTGTCTTTCTTTGTGCAGTTCGTCAAACCAGACTATGCCTATCCTGCATTAAGTTTTTTAATTCTGGCGATTATTCTGCAATTGATCAGTTTTAGTTATTTAACCGCCTTGATCTTTTCTGGTATTAAATTGGCAGCTTTTTTTAAACATAACCTTAAACTGGCAGCAAGTGGTATTTGTCTGGTTGGCATCCTGTTTTTTGGTTTTGGTGTTAAACTCGCAACCTCAACGCTGGCTTAATGCTACTTTTGATCAAATGATCAATTTATTCAATCATTTTAGAACTACGATTTAGCGAATATTAACGATATACTTTTCAACAAATTTTAATCAACTATAGATGCATTGATGCAACGCCTTATTCAAGATTTTTCCATTCCTGCGGTATTTGCTGGTTTTATCACCTTTTTAATCGGGATTAGCGTTTCTGCGGTCTTGGTGATTCAAGGCGCACAATCTTTAGGGGCAAATACTGCACAAATCAGCTCATGGTTTTGGGCACTGGGTTTGGCAATTGGTCTATCAGGCTTAATCCTGTCATGGAAATATAAATATCCCGTTGCAACAGCATGGTCGACCCCTGGGATTGCGTTGATTATCGCTTCTACAGGCCATTATGATTTGTATGAAGCAATTGGTGCTTTCTTAATGTGTGGCGTCGCAATCGCAATCGTTGGATTTTCAGGTATTTTCCAAAAGTTAATGGCGCATATTCCGCAAAGCCTCACGTGTGCGATGCTTGCAGGAATTTTATTAAAATTTGGCATACAGATTTTTAGCAGTATGCAAACTTATCTGGGTTTTATCCTGAGTATGCTGCTGATTTATCTGGTCTCAAAAAGACTGTTTCCGCGTTACAGCATCGTCCTCACCGTAATTTTAGGGGCAATCATTTGCCCATTCTTTATCGAGTTTCAATTGCATTCCATCACATGGTCTTTGGCACAACCTGTCTGGATGCAACCTGCATTTTCATGGTCTGCCTTACTCGGTCTGGCTTTACCATTGTTTGTGATTAATATGATCTCACAGAACTTGCCTGGGATTGCCATGATCAAAAGTTATGGCTATCAACCGCATGTCAATCAACTGGTCGGCTGGACTGGAGTTACCCTGTTTGCAACCATTAGCCATAACGTTGCACTTGCTTTTGCCAATGTCGAAGAACGTGAAGCCGCCTTGCTGACTTTTTTATGTAGCGCTTCTGGTGTGCAGTTCTGGGGGATTGGTTCCGCTTTTTGGGGATTGATCTTAGGTATTTTTGTTTTGATCCTATTCAGGTTGAAACTAAAAAAATAAGCCTTAGTATCCTAAGGCTTATTTAAGAAATGAATTGGTTAACAGTTATTTTTCCTCTAACTCTTTCTGCGCCTCTTCATCGTTTAAAATCCGTCCAGCCTGTTTAGGTCGAATTAATGGTGCAGTTGGACGAGGATGGGCATTGGTATATTGCAGACCCACACCTGCATAAACGTCATCCGCAGCGATTTCTGTTTCAAAACGCTCATTATCACGCTCACGAATTTCATCGGCAATGCGCTGAACCTCATCTTCATCGACACCCAGTTCTTGCAAAATCACGCCGCCAAACTTAATTGCTGATTCAAAGGTTTCACGAATCATATAATCCACTTTTTGCTTGACTAAATAAAGTGAGTGTTCACGGTCATAAGAACGTACCAGCAGCTTGGCCAGTGGAAATTCGTGCGTCACCAGCTCCACAATTCGATTGGTGGTTTCTTTACTATCGACACACACTACGATAGCCTGAGCTGTGGCGGCTCCTGAAGCATGCAAAATATATAAACGACAACCGTCACCATAATAGATTTTAAAACCGAATTTTTCCGCGTTTTGAATCATGTCAATGTCATTATCAATAATGGTGACATCAACGCCTCTTGCCAGTAATAATTGACTGGTCACCTGCCCAAAACGACCAAAACCAATCATTAGCACACTGCCACTCAAGCCTTCAGCAATATTGACATTGTCTAAATTGATCTGATCTTTGGTTTCGGTAAAACGTTTAAACACAATGCCTAAGATTGGAGTCAATACCATAGACAGTACAATAATTGCTGTTAGATTCGACTTAACGGTATTATCAATGACTTGAGCGGAGACAGCAGTAGAAAACAGAACAAAGGCAAATTCACCACCCTGGGCCATCAGCAATGCACGATCCAGTGCTTCGGTATGTGAACTTTTGGTAATGCGGGCAACGATATAGATCATCAGTGCCTTGGCAAACATCATCGCCAACACACCACTTAGAATAAGCTGCCAGTTTTGGGCAACCACGGACAAGTCAAGCGACATCCCGACACCGAGGAAAAACAGGCCCAGTAACAGCCTTCGGAATGGTTCAATATCCGCCTGGATTTGATGCCTGAATGTTGATTCAGATAACAACACACCTGCAAGAAAAGCACCCATCGCCATAGACAAACCACTGACTTGCATCAGCAATGCAGCACCCAGCACAACCAGCAGCGCTGCTGCGGTCATGACTTCTCGTGCTTTTGCAGCGGCAAGTAATCTAAATAAAGGATTGAGTAACCAATAACCTGCGGCGATTAAACCTGCAATTGCGATTAAACCAATACCAATATTTTCTAAACGCGCTGAGGTACTTTCAACCACATGATTCGGTGCCATGAAAGCAACAATTGCAAGTAAAGGAACAATCAATAAGTCTTCAAACAATAAAATTGCGACAATCTTTTGACCTTGTGGCTGTGCTATATCACCACGATCACCTAAAAGTTGCATCACGATTGCGGTAGACGTGAGTACAAAACCAGCCGCCCCAATAAAAGCCACCTGCCATGTGAAGCCAAATAATAGCCCGACACCTGTTAATGCGGTCGCACAGGCTACAATCTGCAATGTCCCCAGGCCAAAGATTTCACGTCTGAGTCCCCATAAATGTGAAGGCTGCATTTCCAGACCAATCACAAACAGGTACATGACAACCCCTAATTCTGCAATATGTAAAATTGATGTGGAGTCGTGGAAAAATGCAAAGCCAAATGGTCCAATGATCAAGCCTGCAATTAAGTAACCCAGTACCGAACCCAAACCTATTCGTTTAAAAATAGGGACTGCAATCACAGCCGCGGCCAATAAAACCACGGGTGCAATTAAGCTAATTGAATGTGCCTCTGAACTCATGTTGTTCTCATTTTTATCAATGCGATTTTATTCTATGTGAAAGCTTAAAAGACTGATATATCATTTATGAGACATAACCTCTCAATTCATTTATTTTCATGCGGATAGAAACAAAAAAACCGTCAACCATGACGACTTTTTTGTGTTCATCTTGAGAATCTAAAGTTATAGCTCACGCACAACTACGCTTTTTGCGATTTTGTCATGCCAACCTTGTTTTTTGCTATCGAATGCAATCCAGATAAAACCCAGAAAGAAAACCAGCGTAGATGGGAAATAACCGATATAACGAAGAATGGCTTGCCCAACCGTCAGGTTTTCACCTGTTTTTTCATCCAGTACCTTTAAACGTAACAACCGTTTTCCAGGTGTTCCTGCAAATTTTACCCAACATACAATATAAAAAACTGCACCAATAATTTGACCAAGCCAATCCGACCATGTCCAGCCTGTAAAACCACTTGCAGCATTTGGTGCGATAATCATCATAATCGGAATTAAAGCAACGATCAGGATAATCGAGTCAATAATTGAAGCTAATAGACGTATCCAAAAACCTGCATATTCGTATGTATGTGACATTTTCCCCTCTCATTTTATTTCTATAAGAATCAATATTTATATATGATATGTGCCTAAGCATATCATTTATACAATATTTTGGTTTAATTCACGATCAAAAAATTCAACTGTGCGTTGCCAAACCACCTTTGCTTCAGGGAGGCCACGACTGACACTGCGGAAACCATGCGGCATGTTATAGGTATAGGCTTCAACCCGATCACCCAGTTTCTGAATCAATTTGTTGCGCTTGGTTGCTGGACAGAATGGATCAACCGTAGCCCAATGCCCTTGTAAAATACGCACTTCATCTAAAGACTCTTTGCTTGGAACACCCACCCCTTGAATCCCCAGAGAATGATGATAAACCACAGGTGCCAGCATATCCTCACGCTTGGCCATCTGAATCACATAACCCCCTGTTAAACACTGCCCTAACATGCCTAACCGACCATTCGATCTTGGGTCTGCCTTTAATGCATCGAGTAAAACATGAATTTCCTGATTAACTTCACTGTCGGCTGCATTAATACGTCCTGCCTTACTCACCATGGCACGAATACAATACTTGACTGCACCACCACTAAATAAATTAGGCACATAAACCAAATAGCCCCGATCAGCCAAGTCTTGGGCATCTTCCCGATACACATCCAGTATGCCAAACAACTCATGCAGCAATAGGATTGCAGGGACTTTTTCTGACGTCTGTGCAGGTGCATACACTTCAACTTCGATTTTACGTGTCGGTAATGTAATTGTTTTTATTTCCATTTCAGCTATCCATTCTTTTAAATCGCTTTTATATTATTTTTGACAATTAATATTGTCAAATAAAAAAGGGCATCAATAGATGCCCCAGCTAAGATTAGAGTGAATTTTTAAAATTTCAGTATACCATTAGAGGCTATGGCTTTTCACCATAAAAACCTGTAAAATTTCCACTTTCCGCAGAATATTTACCTGCATTGTCTTTAAATAGTGTCACATACCCCTTATCCGTAATCACATAATAATTTGTCCCATTTTGCAGAACGTTTGCACCGCAAACTTCTGCAATGGTTGCAGTTGTGCCTTTTGCAATAACTTTTCCTGTCGCTGCATTCAGATTCAAGACCACTGTACCTTTATCACTGTAATCACCGCTATAGCTCGTCAAATCACTGAGTTTGCCTACAGGTAATTTTTGGCTGGCACAGGTTTTAATCGTTGGTGTTGGAGTCGTCGACTGACTGTTATCTAAATGCATCAACAGACTATTATTTTTAACTGTTAGATCTTGCGTTGTCCCACTGACTGCTTTTAATACAGTATTATTAAAATAGAAGCTTTTTGCAGGTTTGGAATTGATCTGTCCATCTTTTACGGTTACACCATTACAGGCAGGATTTGTTCCCACACCACATGCCCACGCATATTGATTATTTTCAACCTGAACAGTTTTTACGACTGTATTTTCAACCGTGATTTTTACATTTTCTTTTTTATCAGCATTAAAAAATGTATAAATATCAGGTGATGTAATTGCAACCGAACTCACCTTACTAAAGCTACAGAAATCATGCGGGGCATTCTTAAAGCCAAGCTTATCATCCGCACCATTTGATTCACAAAGTTGTGGAGAGGCTGTGGTCTTTACACCATAAAAACCTGTAAAATTTCCACTTTCCGCAGAATATATACCTGCATTGTCTTTAAATAGTGTCACATACCCCTTATCCGTAATCACATAATAATTTGTCCCATTTTGCTGAACGTTTGCACCGCAAACTTCTGCAATGGTTGCAGTTGTGCCTTTTGCAATAACTTTTCCTGTCGCTGCATCCAGATTCAAGACCACTGTACCTTTATCACTGTAATCACCGCTATAGCTCGTCAAATCACTGAGTTTGCCTACAGGTAGTTTCTTGCTGGCACAGGTTTCTGTTACTGGGGCAGGAGTTACAGGAACGAAATCAGGAACTGCTGCCACATCTCCTGCTTTTACTTTCTCAATCAGGGCAGCGTAGTCTTTAATTGTTGCTTGATTGGCAGCCAATGATGCCGCAAAAGCATCCAGAGCCTTATCAAATGCATCATCAATTGCAAATTTAGTTGTTAATAGGTCAAAGTTTTCTGGTAATACATAACCATCTGCTTTGAGTTGCTTGGTTAAATTTTCTACCGCAGTTTTCAGTGTGGTTTCTAAAATTGGTTGATAGGTTTTAAACCAGTCACTTGGCGTTTGTGAGCTTGCTAAAGCCAGAGCAAGATCAGTAAATGGCGTGATATTGACATTACCCGCTTTTGTAGCATAACCATGCAAGGTTTGGGTATCTGATGCTTTCACTTCCAATGCACAAGGTAGTTTAGTGCTATCCACCTGGCCTGACCATTCCCCGTGTTCATTGGTTTTAACCTCATTTTTAAACCCAGTGCCATCTTTACAACTCGCTGTGACACTGGCATTTTTAATCGCTGCCCCAACAGCTGCTGTTCCAGCTAAATTACTGTAGGTTGTGGTCGGTGTTGGTGATGTATTACTGTGCTGATCATCGTCATCATGACATGCTGTAAGTAAAACACTGGCAGCAATACAAGCACTCAATAAACTTTTTTTTAACATACGAACCCCATTCGTTATTTCATTCCTTTCGTGATGACAGTAACGCTTTTAGGGTTTTCTGCGTATCCCCAGTTCAGGGGGGATAGCCTAAAATCTATTTTGACTTCAAAAACTTGCTTACAATATGAATATTCAATGAGTTGTGATACTTCTTCATACACGCTAAGGTATAGGCTGTATTTATATCATTATGAGTTATTGCCATGTCACCTCATCATGCCTACCCACTTTCAGTCAGTGAACAGGATTATCTTGATGGCGAATTGCTAACTGATATTAAACATGAATATATTCATGGCGAAGTCTATGCAATGGCTGGGGCAAAAGCGGCGCATAACAGAATTACCCTCAACATTTCCTCTGCATTACACCAACACTTAAAGGGAAAAACCTGCCAGCCTTATAGCGGAGATATGAAAGTTAAAGTAGATAGCTGTTATTTCTATCCTGATGTACTGGTTGATTGTTCAGATTTAGCAGATGACAGTGTTTTTACAGAAACACCGACCATTATTGTTGAGGTATTGTCTAAATCCACGCGCCAGATTGACCGTGTGATCAAACGTGAAAAGTATCTACAGATTCCGACCCTACAGGAATATATCCTGATTGAACAGGGTATTGCCGAGATTGAAGTAGTATGTCGTAGTCAAAACTGGCAATCTCATTTCTACTATTTGGGAGATCACATTACACTGAACTCAATTGGTTTAAGCATTTCAGTTGAAGATATTTATGACCGTGTCAAAAATGAAGATGTCGTGACATGGCTAGAGAAGAAAGCCCTAGCAGAACAAAACCTCTCAAATTAAACCATATTGCTGTGCCAGCAGTGCCGCTTCAGCACGGGAGGAGATATGCAATTTCTGATAAATTGTCTTGATATAGCCATTTATGGTATGGCCAGATAATTTTAATTCGTAGGCGATTTCAGCCACCTGATGCCCCTTGGCAATATAAACAAGCACCTGTTTTTCCCGATTGGTTAAAGTCAGCGACTGTATGGCCTGTTGCTTTTGCTGGTTAAGCTGTTCATGTGTTTTGACATAATTGAGTAGTTTCTGCGTCATGCTTGGGGAAAAGGCATGGATTCCAGCAATCAGGTTTTTCAAATGCTGCTGAAATATAGTGGGTTCAAGGTCTTTCAGCAAGTACCCTTTTGCACCATGACAAATGGCCTCAAACAGATATTGGTCATCTTCAAAAATTGTTACCACCACACTCAGGGTATTGGCAGAATGTTGTGCCAGCCAGTCAATCACCTCTGTTCCCTTTCCATCAGGCAAGGAAAGATCAATCAAGGCCAGATCATAATGTTGTGACAATAATGACTGTTTTGCTTCCTTTACACTATAAACCTGCTGGATACGAATACCTGAAAAGGTTTCAAGCAACATCTGTTTGATCCATGCATTGACTTCCTGTATATCTTCTAAAATCAATGCCGTTCGAATCATGTTTATACCCATTTATATATTGACCATCCATTGCTTTTTGCCAAAGTCGCTATAATGGGAAGATCAACTCAACCCTTGAACCTTTTGCCTCTGGCAGACTTTGGAAATGCAAGGTTGCTGAAAGTTCAGTTGCACGTTCCCTCAGGTTTTTAAGCCCATTCCCCTCAGACTGATTAGTTTCACCATCAAAACCATTACCATCATCACAAATGACAGAAACCAGTTGTGAATCAAGCAGGCTAATCTCAATGATTACACTCTGGGCATTGGCATACTTCATTATATTACTAATGATTTCCCGAAGCATAGAAATATAATGCCTGTATTGTGCATAACTTAAGGTGATGGGTACATCTCCAAGATTTTGTTGCCAATTCAGTTCTATCCCACAACTTTGCAGGCGGGTCACAACCTCATGCTCAAACTCCTGCAAAACCACATTTAACTCAACACCCGTACCCAACAGACCATTGACGATGGTACGCATTTCGGCAATCGCCTGACGAATGGCCTGCTTGGCTTGATCCACATCGTTCTGGTAGAGGCCTGATAATAGTTTTGCCCCCAGATCATCGTGCAAATCTCGGGCTATACGGTGTCTTTCCTCGCGCACACCATTGTCATAGGCAACCCGACTCTCGACTGCCTGAGCTAAAAATGGCAATAAATTCTGAATCAACTGTTGGTCATAGGCATTAAACAAACGGCGGCCTTGCTGCGGATAGCTGAGACGCATCGCTGCCAGTCCTGCCACCTGTGGGGTATACATCACCAGTCCATTATCTTCAATTTGGCTATTATTTTCGTGTTCACTTATTTCAAGGTTTAATGGCTGAAACAGGTCATTCAACAAGGCTTTCCACTGTAACTGGCGTTCCTGCTCATTCACCGCAAAGCTGACCTGCAAGATTCGCTCAAACAGTTCGCTGTCGGATAATTTTTTACGTTGTAACAGCCGTGCCTGTAGCCAGCCACGGACAGGCAGCCAAATCAGACCACAGATCAGGATAGCCAGACTGAGTGACATAAGTGGGCTTAACATCATCACCAGAAAGGCATCCAGCAACACCAGTAAAATCGCTCCTGCCAGCCAGTACAGAATTCCGAATGCCCAACGGTCCAGACTAAATAACTGATAGCGTTTTAAGCCAATCGCAATACCAATGGTCACAAACAGGAAGAAACCGAACGAATAGGCTTGTGACATATTCAGCTGAATATCAAGTAGCTGGGTACTCTGAACCAAAAATACAAATGCGCCGCTACTAACCAGAATCCATAAGGCAAACCAGCGCAATGCCACTTTTGCCCGTGGATCATGTCGGTTTGCCCGCCATTGCCAAACCATATAGTCAAATCATTATAAAACTAATACAACTCAGTCGATGAGTTATTTCGAGTTTTTTTCGAATCCTGTATGAATAATAAAGTAGTTTGACTATACATAAAATTGCGCTCAGCATTTGTAAGGTAACGGGTAAGTCTCCCCCCATGCTTGGTTCAGGTAATAGAAATAAGTTATCGAGCAACCACCAACCAGAGAAAAATATCGGTATTGCCCACAACCATTGGGTTCGGATCAACTGCTTTGGGTACACCAGGAATAGACTGATTAATGCACAGCCATATAGCAATGCACCACCCGTATTGATTGCGACCAGTACCCGAAATAATTCGGCATTTAAAGCCAGATCACGGGTGCTATAGATGGCTGCGGAAAAGGCGAATACTGGATAGGCCGCATTGAGTAAGGCAAAAACACGCGGGGCGATTTCATTGGGACGCAATACCCAAATCCAGCAGCCCAGTAAAAACCCAATCGAACTGACAGCAAGCTGAAACCAGAACTCAAAAGGTAAATCCCGAAGCTTTCGTTTAGGCTGAATATTGACAGGATATGGCGTTGAGCTTGAATGATCGCCTGACTGCAAAAATATGTGCTGATGCTGGCTCATCAGTTGATGAACTTGGCTCTGCTTGATAAAAAATTGCTGCATCTCAGGATAAGTCGCAACAAAATGCGGGTCTTCAGTAAAGTCATTTGCATTGAGTAGTATTCGGTTCTCCCCACCTGCTGATGAAATCGCAACTGAATCCACATTCTGTAATATCAATCGCTGCCCATCAAATACCGAAATTTTCTGGCGTTCTTTAACTTCAAAGCGTAAATGGCTACTGGGCTGATTTACCGCACAATAGATGACCGCAATAAGGGCCAACGACAATCCTAAAATGGCATAAAACAACCGATCCGCTGGTGTTTTGCGACGCAAAGCCATGTATCACCACAATATGAGTATCCTTTCTGTGAGCTAATGATAATCCAGAACATATAAAAAAGGATGCTGTGACAGCATCCTTTCTGACGAAAATAATGTGTTATTCAATGTTTAGCATACTGCTCAAGGTTTCAGATACATTCTTAGATTTCACTTTCGGTTGCAACGCCTTCAATGCCTGCTGTACCTGACTGCGTTGTGGCTCAGCCAAAGTGTACCAGCGAGAAAGTACCTGTAATAAACGGGAACCTAAAATTGGGTTTTTCTCATCCAAATAAGCGCCAAGCTCAATAAAATGATCGACACCAAAGCTCCACGTATTCACTGGATTTGCAGCAAGCCCACCACTCACTGCACGGATACGATTCGGTGTTCCCAAATCATAATCTACATGCTGGGTCAAATATTTGATGGTTTCTTCAGTCGCATTCGGATTGGATGCTTGAATGCTAAACCACTGATCCAGCGACAAGGCTTCATCTTTAAAACGATTATAGAAGTCATCCAAAGCATCTTGAGCCTGTGGTGCATCATTGCAGACCAGCACACGCAATGCCCCCAAACGTTCAGACATATTGCCCGTGTTTTGATATTGCGCATAAGCCAAATCAAATACCGACTCATCGCCCTGACGTGCCAGCATATTTAGCATGATATTTTTAAGCGCCCGCACACCCATCGCCAAAGAAAACTCTTTTTGCATCTCTGGGTCTAAAGATAGATAGCTGTCTTTCCAGAATGAACCCAACTCACGAGCCAACCGATCCAGTACTGCTTCACGTTTCTCACGAATAAGCTCAGGTTCATAATCCTGATCAATACGGCTGCCCAAGTAGTTTTCGCTTGGCACATCAAACAAGCGTGAGGCAAGCAAAGGATCTTTATTGACCAATTCAGGCAAGGTATTTTTAATCGCCTGAATATAGGCATCGACCTTATGCTCTTCTAAAAGAATACGTTCCAGCAAGGTTTGTGTGGCTTGCCATTGGTTAAAACCGTTGGTTTCATGCTGAATCAGGAAAGCAAGATCTTCATCTGAATAGTCAAACACCAGATTGACAGGTGCAGAGAAATTACGCAATAACGATGCAACAGGTTGTTGAGTCACACCTGTAAATTCAATACTCGCCTCATCCTGATCAAATAAATACACCCCATCTTTAACATCATCCACAAACAGATCAGGGCTATGCAAAGTATATTGCTCACCTGTATTGGCATTAAATAAAGCCAAGGCCACAGGAATTGGCACTGCTTTTAAATTTGGATATTTAGGATGTGCTTTTAGGCTTTGTTTGAAGCTTAAACGATAGGTCTGTGTAGCGGCATCATATTCACCTTTAACTTCTAGCTTTGGTGTACCAGGTTGGTTATACCAAGTGAGAAAGTTAGAGAGATCAACACCTGACCCTGCGCTTAATGCAGCAACCCAGTCTTCCACCGTCACTGCCTGACCATCATGACGACGAAAATATTCGTCCGTTCCTTTACGGTATTTTTCTTTACCCAATAAAGTCGCCATCATGCGGTTAATTTCTGCACCTTTTTCATAAACCGTTGCAGTATAGAAATTATTGATTTCAACAAAATGATCTGGGCGTGGCGGATGTGATAATGGACCTGCATCTTCAGGAAATTGATGTGACTTCAACACCGCTACATCATCAATACGTTGGACTGCCGCAGACTGTAAATCCTCAGAGAAAGACTGGTCACGGAAAACTGTCAAACCTTCCTTTAGACACAACTGGAACCAGTCACGGCAGGTAATACGGTTGCCTGTCCAGTTATGAAAATATTCATGGGCAATCACCGACTGCACTCGCATAATGGCTGCATCAGTGGTGTATTCCTCATCAGCAAGCACACAAGACGTATTAAAGATATTTAAACCTTTATTTTCCATTGCACCCATATTGAACTGGCTCACTGCCACAATCATGTAGTTATCGAGATCATACGGGCGACCATAGTGTTCTTCGTCCCAGCGCATTGAATGCTTTAGTGCTTCCATCGCGATATGGCATTTTGGAATATCTTTTTCAATCGCATAAATTTCCAGAGCAACATCACGTCCCTCAGACGTGGTATAGCGATCTTTCAGTACCGCTAAATCACCAATCACACAGGCAAATAAATAGCTTGGCTTCTTGGTCGGGTCTTGCCAGATGGCAAAATGGCGGTCCTCTCCCACTTCACCTGTTTCCAATAAGTTACCATTTGCAAGTAATACTGGATATTTTTTGTCAGCTTCAACACGGGTGGTAAATTCTGCCAACACATCTGGACGGTCTGGATAGAATGTAATTTTACGGAAGCCCTCAGGCTCATTCTGGGTGACAAATAAGCCACCCGCCTTATACAACCCCTCAAGCTGGGTATTTGATTCAGGATGAATAATCACTTTGGTTTGCACAATGACCTGATCTGGTGCATCGGTGATCACCAACTGCTCACTGTCCAGCTGATATTGATCGGCATTCAACAACTGTCCATTCATTTGAATGGATTGTAACTCCAGATCACGACCCAACAATACCAGCTCACCCGCTGCCTGACGTTTCATGACCAATGTTGAATCAACAATGGTGTGATCATCATAGACCTGAATGTCCAAATGAATCGACTCAACCAGAAAAGCGGGTTTTTGATAATCTTTTAAATAAATGGTTTGATCTGCCTGTACAGGAGGTTGTGCCGCAATGTTCATCAGTATTCCTTGTCTTTGGTCATGTCTTTTTGATGGTCTTGTTGGCAAGACTCGTAATGACTTGATCATACGCCAACTGATACCGCCTGTCTTTAAGACCCCGTATGAGTTTTAACAATTTTATTGAGCTAAACTCTGTCATTTTCAAATCAAATTGAGTCAATAGGCTGATAGTTTAGACAAAATTACAACATAGGTTTCTATTCTTAAATAAAAACCACAGAAGCAATTGCATTTCATCGCTCAATTTACATTTTTTTCCAGACTTTTACATTTTGTGCATGGTTATTGCTTAATGATATATGCCAATGTAGGTATATAAAATAACAAGCGAGGGCTACTGTTATGGAATTAAAAGCACATTTGTATCGTCTAGAAAATATTAAGGCAATCCATGATCTTGCTGCTGCAGGCGTTGATCATCATGTGATTTCAGTATTCTTATCGGCGGAGGGTATTGATCTTAGCGCCCTGCAAGTTACCAATATCGTGAATACCTATGATGTGCTTGGAAAAGAAAAAGTACCAAGCAAAAAAGTACAGGCATTGATTGCCGCGAAAAAAATCGGTGAGGAAGACGAAAATCTACCGTGCCCCGTTTAGTTGACCCAATAAAAAACCTCGAATCCCAATAGATTCGAGGTTTTTTTAAATAAAATTAAGGGTTTGCACTATCTGTACGAATCCAGACTACGGTACGACCCAATGCAGACACCCCCATATAACCACGCATGCGCAGGCGTTTACCTTCACCAGTCACCACAGCCTTACCTTTATAAATTCGCCCAGATGTAGGTTCCAGTACTCGACCATCAATATAAGCATTTGCCTTATTTGGATCTTCCCTAAATCCAGATAAAATCTCCAAACCCAGAATGGGTTTATTGGTATAAGGTGCTGGACATTTGGTGCAGTTGGTCAGTGCAATACCATGCGAGTTCGGATAACGATAAACAATTTTTCCATGATAACGACCATCATTTCCTTTACGGATTTCAACAATTGACAGTTGTTCACCTGTACGTTCTTCAATACTTTTCCAGTAACCTTCGATAGAGGCTGCATAAGTCATAAGACTTGTAAATGTGATTGATAATCCCAAGAATCCTTTCATGAATACACGATTTAACATATTATCTCCGTTAACTTTAAATAACACTTCGTACTTATCAGACTTGATTAAAATTTTATTCATTAAATCAAGTTTATCTTACCCTATACCACCAAGTTTTTTATAGTTAAATCAGCTTAAATACGACTTAATATTTAGACCTGTATTTAAGGGTTTGCACTGTCTGTACGAAGCCAGACTACGGTGCGGCCCAATGCAGACACCCCCATGTAACCACGCATACGCATCCGCTTGCCATCAGCACTGAGTTGCGCCTTACCTTTATAGATATTTCCTGTTTTAGGCTCTAAAACACGACCATCAATATAGTGATTTGGGTTCTTTGGATCTTCTTTTAACCCCTAGGCAATCTGGAGACCCAGAATGGGTATATTTTTGAAAGGTTCAGGGCACTTGACACAGTTGGTCAGTATATTCCCACCACCTAGAACAGGATAACGATAAACAATGGTTGCTGTATAAGTCGTATCAGGTTTCTTTTTTATTTCGACAATTGAAAGCTGCTCGCCTGTACGGTCGTCAATGCTTTTCCAATACCTTTCAGGTGTTGTAGCAAAACCATCTGTTGAAAGCATTGCCAAAGAAATTCCCATGATTCCATTCATGAGTGAGTTTTTTTTGCATAAAACGCTCCATAATGCAAAACAGGTCCATCTCATTTATATATATCTATTCTAATGTTTGAAGACAGTCAACAAGGTAAATGTATATTTGACTGTCTAAAATGAGAGTGAATTTTAACTGGTTCACATATTTAAAAATAAACCACTAGGATGACGCACTATCCGTCCTAGTCCATACCACTGTACGACCTAAAGCAGAAATCCCAACATAACCATGCATAAAAAGACGCTTGCCATCTGGGCTTAGACCTGCTTTACCTTTATAGGTTTTAGCTGTTTTGCTTTCAAGGATGTCTCCATCTATGTAGTTATTGGGGCGTTTCGGGTCTTCCACCAATCCAGTTAATACCTCAAGTCCCATACGTGGCTTATTGGTATAAGGTCATAAAATTAATTTTTAGCTACAGTTCTCGCTATCAGGTCTCATGTTGAACTACTTTTAACGATACAAACTTTGCATGATTGTCTTGGTCCAGCATGTATAATCTTTTTTTTATAAATATGGGTTAGGCATCAATGGAGTTACAGATTCTACAAAAACAGTTAGATGAAAGTAGCCACTGTCCACTGTGCCATGCTTCCATGTACTGGATTGATGCGGAACAATACACACATGAACTGCAATTTCATGAATGTAGCCACTGCCAGCATCGCGTTTTTAAGTCAGACAGCAACCTAAATTGTCATTGTGCCTCCTGTACAGCACAACGCAAAAAACAGACCCAACAAACGCGCTTGCAGGAACAGCGTAAAAACAAGGTAAAAGATGAAGTCATTTACAGCCTTGATCAGCTCAGTTTTCTCAACAAGTTATTCCTGCTCAGCCTACTGGATCAGTATGCGCGTGAGGATGTCCAACATGACGAACTCATTCATTGGAAAAATTGCAAATATCACGAAATTACGCCGAATTACCTATTTCAGAACCATCTTGTTCAGGAACTGCTAAAAGCAGGCATTTTAAAACCGCAGGATTCAGGCATTGAAACCGAGCACTATTACTTAAATGTTCGTCTGGATGGTTATGCTGACCCAAGTCTTTTTAGCATCACACAGCAACTGCGCCACTGGTTTTATGAAAACCTGAGTTTGGGTATTCCATTCCAGACCACGGATGAAGTGAAAGATACTCTTTACCTTGTTCTATATCAGGAAATTGTTCAGTTTATGCAGTTTTACTGCCGTACCTGGGGCATCCAGATAGCAGGAAATCGACATTTTCAGGGCTTCTGTTATCGCTTGATGGAAAACCTTGCGGTAGGACAAATTTACTACTTAATCCAGACCGCACTGGAATATCTGTACAAACAAAAGGCATTGCAGCCCCGAAATGACAAGTTTATCAACACCAACCTGCTCAAAAAGACACTGGAACAGTATCGGGAACGTGCCTTGACTGAAC
The DNA here is from genome assembly GCF_000368305.1 of Acinetobacter sp. CIP 102129. Classification (NCBI taxonomy): domain Bacteria; kingdom Pseudomonadati; phylum Pseudomonadota; class Gammaproteobacteria; order Moraxellales; family Moraxellaceae; genus Acinetobacter; species Acinetobacter sp. CIP 102129. Next base: position 208,420 of record NZ_KB849339.1, on the reverse strand, counting down.
GCTGGGAAACCTCCACCTTACCAAGACCACATAATATTCCGTTTAGTAAAATGAGCGAGATTCTACTGTTTAAGTTTCTTGGTTATGATGAGCGTATTTTCATACAACCTGTGTGGAAATCGTGGCGTAAAATTGAACCGCGCCTCAGTTTTTATTCTGTAAAACGTTGCATGTATTGTGGTTCAAATGATCTGGTGGTGGATTATGATGCCAAGGATTATGTCTCGCTGATCTGTCGCCATTGCAAGCATCAAGACCACTATTTCACACGTTAAAGCTTATAAGGATTTGCGATGTCATCAAAACAACAACTGATTGAACAGATTATTCAGGCGTGGCATGAACTACAGCGACAAACACCTTTGGTTCAGTGCATGACCAATAGTGTTGCCAATAATTATGTGGCTAATATTCTGCTGGCGGCTGGCGCGTCCCCTGCCATGATTGACAACCCATTTGAGGCGGAAAGTTTTACGCAAATCAGTTCAGCCTTAAGTATCAATATCGGAACACCGACGACTGAACAAACTCAGGCTATGCTGATTTCGGCACAAACAGCGCAACAACATCAAGTGCCGTGGGTGCTTGATCCAGTGGGTTATGGTGCTGTTTTAAAATGGCGGAGTGAAACGGTTGACCAGCTTCTGCACTTTAAACCGACCATTATTCGGGGCAATGCCTCTGAAATCAGTACGCTTGCAGGCAGCCAGGTACAATCAAAAGGTGTGGACAGCACCCTCGATAGTCAGGGTGTCTATGCCCAGGCAAAAAGCCTATTACAGCATGCTGAATGTATTGCAATCTCAGGTGAATCGGACTACCTCATTTCCAGACAGCTTGATGCTGTGATTAAGGTGAACGGCGGGAGTCATTTGCAGCCTAAAATCACCGCAACAGGCTGTGCCCTGGGAGCATTAACGGCGGCATATAGTGCGGTCAGTTCTCCACTCATTGCAGCACTTGCCTCACATACACATTTCGCAATTGCGGGAAAGCTTGCCTATGATCAGGCACAAACCGTAGGCAGCTTTAATGTCATGTTTATGGATTATGTGCACATGCTTGATGAAAATCTGATTCAGCAATATGTGGATATAGAAATATTGGAATAAAACCCTATTTGGCATGAATAAAAGCCATTAAATAATGTCTAAATCATTGCCTTGAATCAGGTATGGCATTTATTCATCCTATTCAATAAACAACAGGGCTAAACGCACTTGATCATAAGCCATACGTGGACTGGTTGCCTCTACAATTGGACGCAGCTTGATTGAGCCATCTTCAGTGAAATGTTCAGGATTTTGGCGTTTTTGCAATTTCTTATAGATTTTGCGCACCTCTTCCACTACTTCATCGCCAGGATGAGCTACTGAAATATCCAGATTCTGTTCTTTGTGCAAACGTGCCAAATGATTGATGATGGTTGCAGGAGTCAGCCCTCTTTCACTGGCAATATCTTCAATATCATAACCCTCTTCAAACAGCGCCTTGGTTTCATCCAGAGTCGCGGTGGCATAACTTTGCTTTCCACCTTTGCTGAGCTTTTTCTCATTACGGCTAATTTCAGTCGGATTTAGCGTACCACCACAATGACGGATAAATGCATTTTGCTGTGTGGTTAAATCAACGTTTTCAAAATTGACTTCGGCTTCAGTAGAAAGTTCCTGAAAACGGCGATCCGCCTTAATGGCCAGACTATCCAACTCTAAAGCCTGATCATTAAAACCCAGTAGTTTTAAACCATTCAGGGACTTTAACCGCGACAGGGCCACATAGCCCTGACCTTTTTCAAAGGTATGGGTCAGGTTGATTTCTGCGGCTTCCAGTGTCATGCCCTGACTTTTATGGATGGTGATTGCCCAGGCCAAACGTAAGGGAATCTGCTGAAAACTAGCAATCACCTTGCCTGCCTCATTTTCAATCGACCAAGTTTCTGGCTCAACCAATAAAGTTGTACCATCGGTCAATTTTACTTTAGGCAAAATACCGTTCTGATCATCTTCCTCAAAACTAATCACTTCTCCCAAGCTGCCATTGATATAGCCAAGGTCAAAGTTGTTTTTCACAAACATTACCTTGGCATGCTTTTTTAGGGTCAGTTCTTCAGGCGCACGTACAGACGATTTCAATGTTTCAATCAGCTTTTCATTACCATCCAGCACCGCATTAAACTGATGGCTTTCATTGTCAATCTCATTGAGATGTTGATAGTTGATATTATCGACATCCATATTATGGGTATATAAACGGGTAAAGGTTTCACCAATATCGTGCTGGCGTGATTGCTGTAACGCTCGAATATGTTCGGCCTGAATACTCTGCGCCCGAATCGCATTTAAAATCTGGTTGAGGATTTCATCATCCTGACGGTGTTGTTCGGTGAGATAACACACCCGAAATTTCGCCTCCACCCAAGCCTCAGACATAAAGCAGAATTTATCCCGATTGGCTTCACCATTACGCCCGACTGGTGGCAACTGGAAAAAATCGCCAGCGACAATGACCTGAATACCGCCAAATGCCTCATCACTCTCTTTAAAGTATTTTAATACCTGATTGACCAGATTCAGTTGTTTGGCATGCAGCATTGAGATTTCATCAATGATGAGAACCTGCGCATTTTCCAGATGCTCTTTTAAATATTTACGCTCTTTCATACGCTTGAGATCGTCATCACTCAAATGGTCTTTAATCCCAATACCCGCCCAGGTATGAATGGTCATCCCGTTCATGTGCGTTGCGGCAATCCCTGTAGATGCAGTAATGGCAACAGGCACCTTACGTGCCTTTAGATAATTAATGTATTGATTAAGCGTATAGGTTTTTCCTGCACCTGCTGAACCCGTTAAAAAAACATTTTCTCCAGCTTTCAATAATTTCAGTGCAGTCTCTTGTTTCATAATTTCATCAGGTAAAAGTAGCAACCCATAGCTTACCGATTTTTTCTCAAAAATAAAAACCTAAACCGATCTGGAAAACCGCTCATATCTCAGATTGCCATTGACATCCAGATGTTTTCATTTAATGTGTTGATGAATGAATTTAGACTTTACATCAAAAATGAATACTTTAAATTTTTATATTTATCAACCAGATATCCTAGGGGATGGTTATCAGCAACTGACCCTAAACTTTGCTGATGATTATGATGGGAAAGTTGTTGCCACATTGGTGCGAAAAAAAGCTGCTCAGGCCACCAAAAAGGCTGTGTTGTATGTTCATGGCTTTACCGATTATTTCTTTCAAAAAGAAATGGCTGAACAGTTCAACCAGCATGGCTATGACTTCTACGCACTTGACCTTAGAAAATATGGTCGTTCCAAACTCCCCCATCAAACCCTGTATTATGTGCGGGATTTACGTGAATATGATGCTGAAATCAGCAAGTCACTGGAGATCATCGGTCAGGAAAACCATAATCAGGTTTTGCTTGCTGGACATTCAACAGGTGGCTTGATCACAACCTTATATGCAGCACACTATCCTGACCATCGTCTGGTTAAGGCGTTATGGGCAAATAGTCCATTTTATGATTTCTTTAAGAGCATCATTGAGAAAAAAGTGGGGATTCCATTGCTGAGTGAATTTGGCAAGCGTTTCCCAAATGCCAAGTTTCCAAGCGGTCTAAACCCGTGGTATGTACCAAGTTTGCATAAAAAATTTCATGGTGAATGGGAGTTTAATCTGGAATGGAAACCTGAATCCATGCCATTTGTACAACTGTGCTTTGTGCATGCCATCCATGAAGCGCAAAAAGAAATCCATAAAGGCATTACACTGAATATTCCAACCCTGATCATGCATTCACATCAATCCAAATACCCTAAAAAATGGGGAATTGATGCCCAGCAAAGCGACGTCATTCTTGATGTCAAAGACATGACCAATAATGCCAAAAAAATGAAAGGTGATATACAGACTTTATCAGTACACAACGGTTTGCACGATCTGGTACTTTCAGCCCCACCAGTACGGGAAAAAGTATACCAGGACTTATTTGCCTGGCTTGAGCAAAAAATGCCTTAACTCACTTCCAATATAGTGACTTTATAAACCATGAATACGATGGCAGCTTCATTACCTAAAACAGTTTATGCAATTCAACATCTTGCCTTTGAGGATTTAGGTTCTCTGGAAGATGCTTTTTATCAACTTGGCTTCCGCGTCCGTTATTTCGAAGCGGGTGTTGACGACCTCAGCCCAGCCCTCAATTATGAGGGTTTAACCATCATCCTCGGTGGGCCAATTGGTGTTTATGAAACTGAGGACTACCCTTTCCTGATTGATGAGATTGCGTTGCTTAAACAGCGTTTGGCAGCCAATAAACCCACCATTGGTATTTGTCTGGGGGCGCAGTTAATTGCTCATGCACTGGGTGCCAAAGTCTATGCTGGACACCAAAAAGAGATTGGCTGGGGCAAACTGGACATTCAGCCTGTTGCTGAAAATATTCTGGCAGCGCTTGAAGATACCCATGTGTTGCACTGGCATGGTGATACATTTGACTTACCAGATCATGCGACCTTATTGGCAAGTTCAGATATTTATCCTCATCAAGCCTTTGCGATCGGAAAGCAGATTTTAGCCTTACAGTTTCATCTGGAAGTCAGTCAATACAGCTTTGAGAAATGGTTAATTGGTCATACCTGCGAAATACGTCATGCCAATTTGTCTATTCCCCAGTTAAGACAGGATAATCTGCTTTATGCAGCCCAATTGGAAAATCAGGCACAAAAAATTATCCAACGTTTTTTAGAAAATCTCAGCCATTAACATAAAATGGTGGAAATCAAAAAGCCTAGATGTTCTAGGCTTTTGCGGCTTTAGACACCTAAATGATTAATGCTGTTGAATTGATTTTTGCATCTGTGTCGTATTCTGCTTCTGTTGCGATGGCATATAATCAGGCTCATTGCTAACAGCAAGAAAGAAGAAGACTAAAAACAAACAGCCTAATAAAATACTGATTCCAACGGTGAGATATGGAAATTTTGCTTGCTCTTTAGACATATCGTCTGCTCCTATTTAAATACTAAAATTCAATACTGCATCATCTACATCATGGATAATGCCCTGTAACTGGCACCATTTTGAATACGGGTTTGCATATATTCAGCATAGACCGACAACTTTTCAAAAATGTGTTCTGAATAAAACATATCTTCAATTAAGTGAGCGGCCTGTTTTTGGCTAAACTGGCCAATCTGTGCCACCAGTTGCGCATTCAGGTTCGAAAACAAAGTACAAATCGTTTTATGAAACTCATCTTTGTTTTTAAACAATAATTTTCGGGTATTAATCAATTTACCATTAACACTAGGTTCTGTTGTATCGCAGCAAATCACCTCAATTTTTATCTGCAAATAATCCTGCAAGATTTGAATTTTATCCTGATTTAGAGGTAAATGTGTAATCAAAAAAAGATGGGAAATATCTGTTCGACAGAGGGCTTTAACCAAAGCTCGAAATAGAAAATCAGCTTCTTTTTTAGGCTGTTCAACCAAATCCACATAAAGCTTTAGGCTTTGGAGCACTTCTTCAATTTTTAAATTGACACTTTTCTCAGCCTGATAATATTGATTGAGGATCGCCAAAACAGCGGTTGAAATCGGTGTTGTATAAATCACGGGCTGATTTAAATTGGCAATAATAAATGGGGCAAACAAATACCCAAGATTATTGTCATTTTCCTCTATTTTTGCTTGCACAATATAAGCGACTTTTTCTTTAGAAAAGTCTCTTAATACCTTGCCTCGTAACAAGGTTGCTTCAAGATTTACATAGTCAAGATGTAGCTGTTCTTGTACTGCTTGCGAAACCTCGCCATCCTGAAAAAGCTGGGTTATCGCATTAAGTTCTTTAGTTACAAACATCGCCCTATACACCTTTCAGCCAAACCATTGTCTTCTGATTGATCTGTACGTTTTGTATATTATTTAACAAGCCGTACCATTCTTGGTGTTATTTTGTAGAACATATCAATCGCTGAATAGCTACAGAGGCTGTCTAAAAAAATATAACAGATGATTTATTTCCATCCCATCTGTTATAAAATTAGATAAATTACACACAATACTCATAAACAGGTTCTCATTTTGGATTCAGTACCTTATGTATAAAGCAGAACAGTTAGCGCATAGCCTGAAACTTCTCATCCAGAACGGGACATGGGAGCCGCACAGCAAACTGCCATCTTTGCGTGAACAGGTACAACGCTCAGGCTTGAGCCTCATCACAGTCATGAATGCCTATCAGGAGCTGGAAGCACAGGGACTGATTTATTCAAAGGAAAAGTCAGGTTATTTTGTGGCTGAACAGAATCATATCCAGATTCCACAGGCCTATTCGGTGGTCTCTTTAAACCCCAAAATTGAAATTAACTCTTTGGTGTTTAAATACCTCAAGTCGATTCAATCCAAACAGGTCAGCCCACTAGGCTCTGCATTTCCAGATAGTCAGTTACTCTATCCACCCAAACTGATTCAGATTATGGGGCAACTTTCCCGTAATCGACATAGTTATGATCAGACAAGCAACCTACCGCCTGGGAATTTAGCACTCAGAAAACTGATTGCTCAACGCTATTGTATGCAAGGCATTCCAACTGATGCAGATGACATTGTCATTACATCTGGTGGCTTAGAGGCTTTGAATCTTTCACTGCAAGCGATTACCCAGCCTGGCGATTATATTTTACTACAGCAAACCATCTTTTATGGTGCATGGCAGGCTGCGGAACGCTTGGGTTTAAAGGTAATTACTCTTCCTGAGCACCCACAGCATGGCTTCGATATTGAAGCCTTTGAGCAAGTCATCAAAAATTATCCAATTAAGGTCTGCTGGTTTATGCTGAACGCCCATAACCCGATTGGATTTACTGTCAGTGATGAGATCAAATATAAAATCGCCAAGCTGTTGCATGAACATCAAATTCATTTGATCGAGGATGATGTTTATGAGGAACTGTTTTATGGCAATCAAAAACCCTTGCCAATGAAGTATTTTGACCAACAGAATCTGGTGTTGCACTGCTCTTCTTTTTCCAAAACCTTGGGTTCGGGGTTCCGTATGGGATGGGTCTATGCTGGCAAATTTTCCGAACATATTCAGCATTTGCAATTGATGAGCACCATTTCAGCCAATGCGCTGATCCAGAATGCACTGGTGGAGTTTCTCTCCCATCATCATTATGAAAAGCATTTAAGAACGCTTAGACGGGCTTTGGAAAAGAATAAAAAACAATTTTTTCAATATCTCAAACAACATCTACCGAAAGACTGTAAGGTATATAACTATCCAAGTGGCTATTTTCTTTGGATTCAGTTGCCAGACAAAGTCAGCAGTATGCAAGTCTATGAACAGCTGATTCAACAACAGGTCGGCGTTGCACCAAGCCCCTTATTTAATGTGTTGTCCTCGCATCAGCATTTTATCCGTATGAATTGTTCTTTCGAATGGACCGAACAGATTCAGCATTCGCTAAAACTCTTTATTAAAACGATTCAGTTGGTGATGTCGGATGAAGTGGCTTTGGACAAATAGCTTTTCCGATACTGACTCGGTGTTTCGCCAAACATCTTTTTAAAAGCGCGAATAAAATTGGTGGCTTCTTCATAACCCACCAGACCTGCAACGTTCTGAATAGTATATTGTGGTTGTTGCAGTAACTTCCTGGCTTGACTAAAACGTACCTCAGCCAAAATCTGTAAAAAAGTAGTTCCTTGTGCCTGCAAATGTCGCTTGATGGTTCGTTCAGACATATTCAAGCGTTGCGCAATTAAAGGAAGTGTTGGATAACCATTGCTTGAGTTATAAAGTAGTTCAGATTTAATACTTTTTTGCAGATCCCGCGTTGTTTCTTTGACTAATTTAAGTTTGTCATTTTCGCAATACAATAATGCCTGCTGGAATGCGACTTGATCAGCATTAGGATTTTTACAATGCAGATATTGCTTGGGAAAACGCAAACCATTGCGTTGCTGATTAAAATGAATCTTGATTTGGGAGAGATCGATACGTTTATAATTCTGTGCATCGGACCAATCGACAAAGACCTCACAACGTTCAACAATTTTTTCAGAAAATACACCAAGAAAATAAATTGCGCCAAACAGCAAACTCTCAATCAGAAAGTGACGTAATTGATCAGATTGCTGCTGATTGCCAAATTTAACAGGATGTACACCATCCAAATAGACATAGACAAAGTCTTCATCAATAAACGATTCAGGAGTAAAGTTCTGGATTCGTGTACAGAAATACTGTTGGCACAGCGTTAATGCAGTTTCAACATCCGTACAACTCAGAAATGCAAAACCTAAGGCTCCATGCGAAGTGGGACGTAATTTAAAACCATATTCAATACCCAGACGCGGATTTCCCGTCAGCCTTAAAGCATTCACCACCAGCTTTGACCATTGATGCGCACTCATTTTGGCATCGGCTTGTTTCATTTCTGTGAGCATTAATCCTGTACCAGCCAAAACTGTTTCAGTATCAATCGCATAATCATGCACAATTTCTAATAATAGATGTGCATAAGAAACCGAGATGGTTTCCTGAAACAATCCAAAAGGATCTCGCATCGCACATCCCCTGTCCTAAAATGATCATCAATATGGCATAGTCACACCTATTGTGCGAGTGTTTTATTCGAAATAATGACTGCAATCAATCAACCATCGCAGAATGAGGAAGCGCTTCAATGACCACCATGACGCTTGATCAACAGCAGTCTATTTATGTTCTCACCTTAACCAATGGCGATCAGGACAATGCCTTAAATCAAGATGTGCTAAATGAATATATCGAGATCTTTGATGAAATCGAACGTGATTCGCACAATGCTTGCCTAGTCATTCAAAGCGACCATCCCAAAACATTTTGCAATGGCTTAGACCTCGCATGGTTAATGCAACAATCCATGCAAGATAAAAAAGCCTTTACCTTACAACTGGAAAATATGCTGCTGCGCTTGGCTTTGCTTAATCTACCTGTCATTGCGGAAATTAACGGCAATGCTTATGCTGGTGGTGCAATCTTGGCATCTGCATGTGATTTTCGCTTGATGCGGGCAGATAAAGGACGTTTTTGCTTTCCCGAAGTCAAACTCACTATTCCTTTCACTGACTGTATTGCAGAGATTGTGCAGCTCATTCCCAATCACCATGCGATCTGGGAGATGTCATTAACAGGCAAATCTATGACAGGGATTGAGTGCTTAGACGCACATGTGGTTCATCAGATTCACCCTGCCGAATCATTAAATACTGAAGTATTTAAGTTTGCTGAAGAGATGTCACAAAAGCATCGCCAAACCTATGCCGTAATCAAACGTCAGTTACGCCATCGCATTGTTGAAATTGCCAAGCAACGACAGCTATACAATCCAGAAAAATTTGCACATCCATTTATGATTTAAATCAGCTTTTATAACAACTCGAATATAGGACATCTACATGAGTAATATGCAAGGAAAAACCATTTTTATTACTGGTGGTAGCCGAGGAATTGGCAGAGCCATTGCGCTGAAAGCAGCACAAGCTGGGGCAAATGTTGTCATTGCAGCAAAAACTGAAGTGGAAACAGCGAAATTAACGGGCACAATTTATAGCGTCGCCGAAGAGATTGATGCTGCTGGCGGCAAAGCTCTGCCCATACTTTTAGATGTGCGAGATGAACAGCAGATTCATGCTGCCATGCAACAAGCAGCCAGGAAATTTGGTGGTATTGATGTATTAATAAACAATGCAGGTGCCATTGCACTTACAGGTGTCGAAGCCACTTCCTTAAAACAATATGACCTGATCCAAACCATTAACCACCGTGCGACCTTTATTTGTGCGCAGGCCGCTTTGCCCTATCTCAAACAAGCACAACATCCGCATATTTTAAGCTTATCGCCACCTGTAAATATGTCGCCTAAATGGTTAGGCATGCTCTCGCCTTATGCCTTGTCTAAGTATGGTATGACAATTCTGACTTTAGGTATGGCAGAAGAGTTCCGTCACTATGGCATTTCCTGTAACACGCTTTGGCCTGAAACTTACATTGCAACGGCAGCAGTTTCGAAAAACCTAGGTGAGGAAAATACCTTACAGGTCAGTCGTAAACCTGAAATTATGGCAGATGCGGCTTATGCGATTTATACCACCGCCAAAGGTGAACTGACGGGACAAAGCCTCACCGATGAACAGGCCTTAGCCAGAATTGGCATTATGGATTTTTCTAAATATGCTTGTGTTGATGGTCATACACAACTACAAAAAGATTTCTTTCTGGATTGATCTGGGTGCAATATCATTTTTAGCAACCTACTCAAATAGTTGAACTGAACCATTTAGTTCTATTCTATTTATCAAGGTTGAAAGCAGCCAAAAAGCTGCCTTTCAATCTTGAAAACGCTCCATTTATAAAAGTTTCCACTATTTTTAACTGCACCCACCCACCAGCAAGGTTAAGAACCAGCACCATTCATAAACAGATAAAATTTGAGCAATCACATTCCAACCACAAATATATTCATCTTAGCTTTTGATTTATAAGCATATAAAAATAAAAAATTATTTTTCAAATTTAACCCAAATAACAAGATAGACATACAGTTTGCCAAAATATTAAGCATGTCATTATAAGTTTGCATGCTAAACTATGCCTTGGTTTGAAAAAGGATCGTCTTGACTATGCAGTTTGTTCATCTCGGTATACATACAGAATTTTCGATTACCGAATCGATTGTTCGCATACCCGATTTGGTCAAAGTTGCTGCTGCAGAAGAAATGCCTGCGCTTGCCATCACCGATTTGTCCAACCTGCATGCGGCGATAAAATTTTACGGCGCATGTCTGGGTAAAGGCATCAAGCCTATTATGGGCAGTGTCATTCGCCTGAATGATGCTGAACATCGCGCAACTTTGCTTGCCATGAGTAACAAGGGATGGCGGAATTTAACTGAGATTGTGTCGCGTGGTTTTATTGAGGGACAACAACTCAGCACACCCTGCATACAAAAAGAATGGATACTCGAACAGGCGCAAGACCTGATCATTCTGCTGGGTCAGCACAGTGATGTTGGCAAGATGCTCTGCTCATCCAACCCACAGAAAGCTGAACCGTTACTGGAAGCGTGGATTGAGAAATTTGGCGACCGTGTTTATTTAGCCCTGACCCGTACCGAACGTGTTGGCGAAGAGGATTTTATCCTACAGGCTGCAAAACTTGCCGCAAAATATCAAATTGGTGTGGTGGCACACAACGATGTGCATTTTATTGAGCAGGACGATTTTGAAGCGCATGAAGCCCGTGTATGTATTGCCGATGGTTATGTCCTAAGTGACGACAAACGCCCCAAACCCTACAGCCCTGAACAATATTTTAAAACGGCCGAGCAAATGTCTGAACTATTTTCAGACATTCCAAGTGCCCTGGAAAACACCTACGAGATTGCGAAACGCTGCAATGTCAGCTTACAGTTGGGTACTTATTTCCTACCTGACTTCCCAATTCCAGATGGCTATACCATTGACACCTATTTTGAGCATTTGTCGCGTACAGGTCTGGAAGAACGTCTAAATCATCTTTACCCAGTTGAAAAACGTGGTGAAGACTGGGCAGAGGTTCGCCAGCCCTACGATGAGCGAATCAAGTATGAAGTCGACATTATCCTGAAAATGGGATTCCCAGGTTACTTCCTGATCGTCATGGACTTTATCCAGTGGGCAAAAAATAATGGCGTACCTGTGGGGCCTGGTCGTGGTTCAGGTGCAGGTTCACTGGTTGCTTATAGCTTAAAGATTACCGACCTTGACCCACTGCGTTATGATCTACTGTTTGAACGTTTCCTGAATCCTGAACGTGTCTCCATGCCCGATTTTGACGTGGATTTCTGCATTGCAGGCCGTGACCGTGTAATTGAGTATGTGGCACAGCATTATGGTCGTGAAGCGGTTTCACAGATTGCAACATTCGGTACTATGGCAGCCAAAGGTGCGATTCGTGATGTTGCCCGTGTACTGGGCAAGTCTTATGGTCTGGCTGACCGTATTTCCAAAATGGTGCCAACCAAACCGCTGGGTGTGGATTTAAAGCAAGCGATTGAAATGGAGCCGCAGCTCAAGGATATCGTCACCAATCCATCCAACCCAGATCATGATGATGCCGCCGAAATCTGGGAAATGGCGCTCAAGCTTGAGGGCATTACCCGTAACACAGGTAAGCATGCGGGCGGTGTGGTCATCGCACCAGGTAAAATTACTGATTATTCCGCGGTGCTATGTGATGCTGATGGCACTAACCGCGTTGCACAATATGATAAAGATGACGTTGAAGCTGCAGGTCTGGTTAAATTTGACTTCTTAGGTTTGCGTAACCTGACCGTTATTGAGGATGCCGTTCAGAATATTAATAAAAGAATCAAGTCAGATACCCCACTCGACATTGCCAATGTTGAACTGGATGATAAAGATGCCTATCTGGTCTTTGCCGAGGCAAACACCACTGCGGTATTCCAGTTTGAATCCGTCGGCATGAAAAAGATGCTCAAGGAAGCCAGACCGAGCAAGTTTGAAGAGATTATCGCGTTCGTTTCCCTATACCGTCCTGGCCCGATGGACCTGATTCCAGACTTTATCCACCGTATGCATGGTGGCGAGTTTGAATATCTGCATCCATTGCTTGAAAGTGTATTGGAACCCACTTATGGCATCATGGTGTATCAGGAACAGGTCATGCAGGCAGCACAGTTCTGTGCAGGCTATACGCTGGGTGGCGCGGACCTGCTGCGTCGCGCCATGGGTAAAAAGAAACCCGAGGAAATGGTCAAACAGCGCCAGATCTTTATTGAAGGTGCTGCCAAGAAAGATATTGATGAGGCAACCGCGAACCATATCTTTGACTATATGGAAAAGTTTGCTGGCTATGGTTTTAACAAATCACACGCCGCAGCCTATGCACTGGTTGCCTATCATACAGCATGGTTAAAGGCACATTACCCTGCCGAATTTATGGCGGCGGTATTGTCATCGGAAATGCAGAACACTGACAGCATTGTATTCCTGATCGATGACTGCCGTAACAACAAACTCGACGTATTGCCACCCTCTGTCAATATGTCGCTATACCATTTCCATGCCAGTGATGAACGCACCATTGTTTATGGGTTGGGTGCAATCAAGGGTGTGGGCGAACAGGCAATGCAGTCGGTGATTGATTCACGCATCAAGGAAGGCCCGTATAAAGACCTGTTTGATTTCTGCCATCGTATTGACCTGAAAAAAATCAATAAACGCACACTTGAAGCCTTGATCCGTGCAGGTGCGCTGGATTGTCTGGGCATTGAACGTTCCAGCCTGATGGCACAGCTTCCAGAAGCGGTCCAGGCGGCTGAACAGGCACGTAGCAACCGTGAAACGGGAATTATGGACCTGTTTGGTGAGGTTGAAGAAGTTCAGCGTAAACCAGCCAAACCTGTCAAACCGTGGTCAGATGAAGTCCGTTTAAAAGGTGAAAAAGATACGCTGGGCCTGTATTTAACAGGTCACCCGATTGATACCTATCGTGCTGAACTCAAGCAATTTGTTTCTGTAAAACTAAACGAACTGACGCCAACAAGACGGGGTGTCACCAGCATTTTTGCGGGTCTGGTGGTGGATATTGCCAACTTCCCGAACCGTATTATGATTACCCTAGATGATGGCACTGCCCGTGTTGAAATCAGCTGCAATCATGAACGTTTCCAGCGCCATAAAGACATTATTAAACTGGAACAGGTGGTGGTGATTGAGGGTGAGATTTATGAACGTGAGGGCTTTGACCGCCCGATGGCACGTTTAAGCAAGGCATTTAATTTAAATGAAATACGGCAAAAACGGGCACAGAACATTCAGATTCGCCTGGCACATGACCTGATGGGTAAATCTTTGGCAAAAGATCTGCAAGGCATGCTTTTACCTTACTGCAACATTGATATGTGTCAGCATATTGGGGTGAAAATCCAGCTTGAGCAAAGTTTTGCAAGCGCTGAACTTTTGCTGGGCGCACAATGGAAAGTTGCCCCACTTGACGAGCTACTCGCTAAACTGCGTGACTATTTCGGCAAGGATGCGATTTACATCGAATATCAGGTCAAGTCTAAAGCTGCCAAAGTGGTTGAAACGCCAAAAGTTGCGGTTGTTGCGCCACCTCCTGACAATATGTCAATGGACGAAGCTTTAGACCTCTATCAAGCCGAAGTCTCCCAATATTCTTAATTTTGGATAATCTATGAACCTGTTTGACCAAAATCAAGTGTCCAAACATTTGGATCATGTGCGTATTGTGATGGTGAACACCACGCTACCCGCCAATATCGGCAGTGCCTTACGTGCCATGAAAACCATGGGACTTTCCAAGCTTGTGCTTGTTGCACCAAAGACATATCCGCATCCTGACATTGATGCCCTTGCTGCAGGCGCACAGGATTTAATTGAGCAGATTGAAATTGTGGAAACGCTGAAACAGGCCATTCAGGATTGCCATCTAGTTTTTGGAACCAGTGCCCGTAGCCGAACCATTCCGTGGCCACTACTCGATGTTCGCCCTGCGGCTAAAGAAGCCTTGCAGGCAGCCAGCCAACAACAAAATATCGCGATTGTGTTTGGTCGTGAAGACCGAGGACTCACCAATGAAGAATTGGCCCTTGCCAATTACCACCTGACCATTCCAGTCAATCCTGAGTATGGTGTGTTAAATGTGGCTCAGGCCATTCAGGTGGTGTGCTATGAATTACGTATGGCTGCCCTTGAACAAAATACACCAGTTACGCAAACACCCGATGGTGATATGCAGCTCAAGCAACAGCAAAGCATGCAATGGGATGAGCCTTTGGTCACGCAGCAGCAAATGCAAGAGTTTTATCCCTATTTGGAAAAAATGCTGACTGAAATTGAGTTTTTGGACCCCAATAATCCCCGTTTACTACCGTTACGCTTGCGCCGTTTATTTGGAAGGATACAATTAGATCGTATGGAATATCATTTGTTACGTGGAATCTTTAGCCGCGTACAGGCCTTAGCCAATGGTTCATGGAAAAAAACAACGGAGGATCATTCCAATGATTAAACAGCTTAAAGAAGACATTCAGGCTGTATTTGCACGTGATCCTGCTGCACGCAATACGCTGGAAGTCCTCACCACCTATCCAGGGATTCATGCGTTAATCATGCATCGTATGGCCCATGAACTATGGAAAAAAGAATACAAAGGCTGCGCCCGCCTGCTTTCTTCTTTTAGTCGCTTTGCCACAGGTATTGAGATTCACCCAGGTGCAAAAATTGGTAAACGTTTCTTCATTGATCATGGCATGGGTGTGGTGATTGGTGAAACTGCCGAAATTGGTGATGATGTTACCCTTTATCATGGTGTTACGCTTGGCGGTACCACTTGGAATAAAGGCAAGCGCCACCCCACGCTTGAAGATGGTGTGGTGGTGGGCGCAGGCGCCAAAATTCTTGGACCATTTACCGTCCATAAAGGGGCAAAAGTCGGTTCAAATGCGGTGGTAACCAAAGAAGTTCCTGAGGGCGTAACTGCCGTTGGCAACCCTGCACGATACATTTTCAAGGATAAAACCCAGATTGAGCAGGACGAGGCACGCCGCCGTGATTATGCTGAAAGCATCGGTTTCCAGCCTTATGCCACCACTCAGGATCAAACAGACCCTTTACTGGAAGGTATTCGGGTGTTACTGGATCGAATGCAGCAAAATGAAAAGCGCATGAATGTTCTATGCCAGCGTCTTTCTTTACTTGACCCGACCTATAAAGGTCAGAAAGCAACCACTCAACCTTTTAGCAAGGAAGAGCTAAAAATTATTGAGGAAGTTAGGCGTGAATGTGAAGCCCAAACCAAAACATCTGCCACATAATAAGAGATAGGTATCAATAGGCCTTATTTATAAAGAAATGTAACAAGCTTCTCGTTGCAAGTTGGTTTTGCTTTTCCTAGACTAGTAAAACCAACGACCGACCTAGTTAATTCACTAAAATTAATGGATATAAAGCATGAATTTTAAGCCTTTGGCATTACTTGTACTTTCAACTTCAGTTTTAACTGCATGTGGTACCCCACCTGTTGTAAAAAAGGAAGTGGCAGCAGCACCCCAGCCTTTTGTTTTTAAAGAACCAGACCCAACACCACCTTTTTATGCTTTGAATCCAGTTAATTATGATGCGCCACCAAGTTTTGAGCTTGCAATTAAGGATGCAACAGCACAGCCTGTGACCAAAATGGTGGTAAGCCTACAAAATGACCCATCAAAATCAACCACACTTGAAGTGAACAAACTGATTGTGCCAACGGTCAACAGCAAACAGCGCAGCATGAAATATGCCGTGCTTGCAGGCGATAATGAAGTTGATGTGACTGAAATTGATGATTTCCTGCAACTGGTTGAAGGCAAGGCCCGTCACTATCCACCACGTTTCCCTGACCGTCAGGAACGTAAAGGTTACGAAGCTAAATTAAAAGAAACCACACAAAAGCTGGATGCTCTAGCCGAACAGCCAAATGCATCACTGGATGTGTTGACCCGTGCCTTTAAAGCCAGTGTGATGGCACGCAATATGGACCTCGGAACAGCGTACACCACCAAATCCCTGAATTATGCACAGCGTATTCTGGCGATCAGTCCAAATGACCCTGAAACCAACTTCTGGTTTGGGTTTGGTTTGTCTGAAGGCGGCGGTCAACGTGAGGCAATTCCATATTTAGACAAGGCCATTAAAGGTGGTGTACAGGAAGCCTATCTTTCTGCCGCAAACAACTTTCTTTGGTTAGAACAAAAGAAAAATGCCATCCAGACCTTAAAGAACTATAAAGTGAAATATCCAGATGAAGCTGAAGTGGCTGACCGCCTTATTAGCGAAGTGGAATCTGGTAAACGCTGGAATGTATGGCAAGTGCTAAACTGATCCAGATTTTTTGTAAAAATAGACTGCTCTAAGCAGTCTATTTTTTTATACCGATTGAAAAAGCAACCGTTTTTCGTATTATAGCTCTAATCTTCGTACTTAATTTGCTGAATTCCGATGCTAGCATTTACTCCAAATTGTCGCCTATTTATTATTACCCTGCTGAGCACGATGGTCATGAGCGGTTGTCAGGTAGTCAGCCTTAAACAACAGGCGATTGATGTCACCATTGCCAATGAACGTAACAGTATTTTAACCCAGAAAAAATTAAGTGAAGCCAGCCTCAATGTCCTGTCCATGTCGGGCAAGGAAGCCAGAGTCTGTTCACAGACACCGAATGAATGTGTTGCCGACCTACATAAAATTCCACAAATATTGGATGAACAGTTACTCTCAACAGCAAGTGAACTTTATCTGGCCAAATCCATGGCACTTTCAGATTCATCTGAATGTAAAATAAGTAAGCTGACCAAACATAAGTCTGAAGATGACCAAAAAATTATCCAGAAAAATTATGAGAACTGTCTAGACCAACAACTGGAAAATCTGGATAAAAGTATCCGCTATAGTTATGCCTATTTATTTAAAACCTCCCGAAAGCCACAGGAACGGATTTTTGATAACCGACAGGTTCAGATTCGGGATTTTTACAATCAGGCGCTGACCCAATTGGTCAATGTGCAT
Organism: Acinetobacter sp. CIP 102129; assembly: GCF_000368305.1. Classification (NCBI taxonomy): domain Bacteria; kingdom Pseudomonadati; phylum Pseudomonadota; class Gammaproteobacteria; order Moraxellales; family Moraxellaceae; genus Acinetobacter; species Acinetobacter sp. CIP 102129. Next base: position 190,787 of record NZ_KB849339.1, on the reverse strand, counting down.
AGTCTAAGAAATCCCACCACCAATATCACCCCAACCATTAAGATTGCTAACAGCACCTATACCCTTGATATTCAGTCCTATCAACGGTTACAGGACATGAAGCTTGAGAAGTTTATTTCAAGCTATAACATGAATTTCTCTGGTTTAAGGGCCATTAACCGCCGTGACGGTTTCGGCTCTGACTTTGTTGCGGTATTTCCCTCTGGTGATGCGTCACAGCATGACAATAAATATATTCTTAACCCTTTAACCTATCATTATCCAAAAGGTACTAATCCAAACATTCACAAGGCCCGTTATCTGGCGGCAACCATTATTGCCCAGCCGAAAAAACCAACCGCTTCAGTGAATGATGTTTTAACCAGCCCTGAATTTGAGATTAAGGTCTATGACCCGTATAGCATTGACAAGGTCAATATCGCAGGCCAGCCGTATTCATTAGCTGCCAATTTTTCCGCACCCTATGGTTTATGGCTAGCTGAAAATAATCTTGGTGCGGCAGCATACCTAACGCTGATTGACCGTGAGCAGCATTTAACCATGCCGCATCTCTATATGCTGGAACCCTACAATCCCAACAAGAAGATCATTGTACTGGTGCATGGTCTGGCCAGTAGCCCTGAAGCATGGATTGCCGTGACCAACGACATTATGGGGGATGCTGTACTACGTGAACATTATCAGGTGTGGCAAGTTTTTTATTCAACCAACATGCCGATTCTGGAAAGCCGTTTCCAGATTTATGCCCTGCTCAAGCAAGCCTTTTCCACCGTCAATCCTAAAGATGTGGCTGCGAAAGACGCTGTTTTGATTGGACATAGTATGGGCGGAATTATTAGTCGTTTACTGGTCAGTGATGCCGACATTTCCAAACAGGCCCTGGCGATGATGAACAATCTCCAACAGACCCGCTTGAGAAAGCATCCCGTGATTGGTGAACGGCTGAAAATGAAACCGATCACCAACTTTGACCGTGCCATTTTCCTGGCCGCACCACATCGTGGGACAGATTATGCGGATCGCTGGTTTACTCTGGCTGCACGTAAGATTATTCGCCTGCCTGCAACATTCCTTACCACATTGGCAGATACCTTGACCAGTGATGATGTTGACCTGAAAGATTTCGTAAAAACCCTAACCAATGACGTGATTCAGAATGGTCCAAGTGATTTGAGCAAAAAGTCCAAGTTCATGGAATTGACTGCCAATATTCCACCAGAAAAAGGTCTGGTGTTCCATTCAATTATGGGCAACATCACCAAGAGTGACGACCCTAATGTAATTACTGACGGGATTGTGCCTTATAAAAGCGCCCATTTAGATGGTGCTGTTTCTGAAAAAATCATTCATGGCGGCCACTCGATTCAGGAAACGCCAGAAGCAATTCTGGAATTGCGACGAATCCTGCGCCAGCACCTTGTTGATCATGGTTTATATAAACCTTAACTCAACCTAATAAGCCCAAATCCTGTTTGGGCTTATTATTAAGTTTAGCTAAATCATACATCCTAAAGATCAGATATGTTTAGGACTATTTAAAGCTGAACTAACATGTTAACAGAATCCCATATTTGGCATTAAGGAACATCCCCACCCGAATAATCTCAACGCCTGCGGCAAGAGGTGGTCCCACTTGTTTGAACAACTAAAAGCTTATTTATAAGTGATATTCTGCTCTAGTTAAGCTACCTTATTTTGTTGTGGTAGCTGGTCATAGTAAAACTCATCTGGAGTCATTTTGTCCAGACTCGAATGAGGTCGTTTCAAATTATAAAATTCAAATATTTTAAGTTGAGATTGGCGTTATATTTTTAGAATTTAGCTATATATCTTTGTTTTTATATATTTTTAGATTTTTTCAATTTTACCCTTGAATTTTAATACTATAGACTGCATGTTGTTATACAAGTTAGTTTTAGGTATTCGTCATATTTACTTCATCTTGTTGGAGTCAAATAAGCTTATATCTTAGGGTGAAAATCGTTTTATATTGATTCATTCAATTTTCCGATTTTAGTCATGTAAAAATACTATTTCCCCAATAACTAAAAATTATTTATTCTTGACCTCGTAAACAAGTAAGGCATTAGCCTCTCAATAAAACCTCAATCATGGAGACAATGATGAGCTTAATTAATACTGAAGTTAAACCATTTAAAGCTGATGCATTCCGTAACGGTGAATTCATTCAAGTTACTGACGCTGATCTTAAAGGTAAATGGTCTGTTCTTATTTTCATGCCTGCCGCATTTACATTCAACTGTCCAACAGAAGTTGAAGATGCTGCTGAAAACTATGCAGAATTCCAAAAAGCTGGTGCAGAAGTTTATATCGTAACAACTGATACTCATTTCTCTCACAAAGTATGGCACGAAACTTCTCCTGCTGTAGGTAAAGCTCAATTCCCATTAGTTGGTGATCCTACACATCAATTAACACGTGCTTTTGATGTGCATATCGAAGAAGCTGGTTTAGCTTTACGTGGTACATTCATCATCAACCCTGAAGGCGTAATTAAAACTGCTGAAATTCATGACAATGCTATTGCTCGTGATGTATCAGAAACTTTACGTAAACTTAAGGCTGCTCAATTCGTAGCAAGCCACCCAGGCGAAGTTTGCCCAGCGAAATGGAAAGAAGGTGAAGCAACTCTTGCTCCATCTATCGACCTAGTGGGTAAAATCTAATTCTTTAGATTGAACAACCTCGTCAGAAGCCACTCTTTTTAGGGTGGTTTCTTTTTATCTACCTTTATATAAATTTCTTATCCGCTCTCACCCAGCTTGATAGCAAAATTTTTACAATTCTTATACTTATAAATTTATAACGAAATTCATTTATCAATTGTCAGCCTGCATTACATGGAGTAATGTCAAATTATGAAACATAAAGAGTTTTTTGTATGTACTAAATGATCAAACTGAAATGGGGGCAAATATATGGAAAAAACTATTGTTGTAACCTCTTGGAAATATGATATTTCTTCACGCTATTTAAAAATTTTTTACAGCAATGGCACAGCCGAGCTTTATCATCCTGTTCCAGAATTTGTGTATGACAATTTGCTACGCACAACCGATATGAGTACTAATATTATAAATATATAAGAGTAACGAGATAATTGTGGGATTTGATGGGATATTGTGGGATTGAGTGGGATAACTTTTGAAAAGGTTTTTCATTCTGTGAAATTAGAAAGCGGATTATGAGTCCGCTTTTTTTATTCACTGAATAAGTCAAGATTGGGGTCTTCATGAACATTTAGCTTCTCTTCAGAGTTTACAATACTGCGAATTGTACGCAGTGTCACGCTGAATTTACGAGCGAGCTTTTCTTTTGACATCGTTGGTGCTTGTTCGCGGATCGCTCTGTTTCGCATAGCAACGGTGATAGGCGTTCCCATTGGTACTTCGATGGTTTCATTTCCAAGCTGATCTGCAAGCAGTTGGAGTCTGTTCAAGCCTATGACTTGAGCAAGTTCAGAATGAACGTTTAATGCCTGACGTTTTGGAATGAAAACTTTAGTACCACCAAAGGCATCAATTAAATTCAGTGCATTTTCGACCTTAATCAAGCGTGCAATGAAGATAAAATTTTTAGGCATCAAGTTAATGATCTCATCGTCTGTGAAAACTTGCTGTGCATCGGTGATATGCGGACGATAAGCCATGATCTATACCTCCTATGCTTCCAGAGTAACGCGCTCAATGCCACAACGTTTGCACCATTGACGCAAGTGATTGATGACCATGTCCGCGCTTTCAGTGCTCAAGAACTGCAAAGCACTGACTTTCACACGATTCTCAATGAATTTAGCAAGTGCCTTTTCACTGCCATTTTTGACCTGACCCGTATGGTACAGTTGAAGCCAAAGGTGGCGAATCAGTTTGCTTTGTGCATCGCTTGCCAGATTTTTAACGCCAGTCTTGTTTGATTCAACTTCAAAGCCAAGCTGCTTGAGTCGATCCAACACAGCTTCGAGCTGTGCTGGTGTTAAAAGTTTAGAGCTAGTTTTGCCAGTTGTGCTTTCCAAAATGTCACGGTAAACATCATCATCAAGACCAAGTTTCGTTTTAGCTACATGAATAAGTTTGATCAAATTTAGCTTTTTATTAAATTTCGGCATGATCAAAACACTCCCTTAGCAGCATCAAAAAGACCTACTAACGCAAGTACTGCCAGTGATATTGATAAGCCTGCTTTTAAAATATAAGAACGACGCTCAAACACAGTTAAACCTGTGCTGTTACGTGTGATCCAAGCCAATCTTGCTTCATTAAAGCAGTGATATAAACCAAGCAAAAAAACAGCAAAGAAAGCTAAAATCATGAGCCAGCTCCTAATTTTTCGAACTGTTTGCCACCATTCATGGCTTGATTAAGTTTTGCTGATTTTCCTGACTGTTTGCCAGCATGATAATCATTGGCAGCACGGTCATTAAATGCTTTACCTTTGTTTCGGTCTTTTGGTGTAAATGAATCCAGTTTTCCACGAGACTGACCCATATGTTTTTCTATGCGCTGACTAGTATTTGCTGGTACTTCAATATTTAAGTCTGTTATTAAGCGTTTGACAGAATCCACCCAGCCTTCACAAAATAAATCTGCACGAGCCACCTTATTTTTTTTGACAGTGACACGTTTTAATGCTGTTTCAATAAAGCTTTTTCTTGAACGGGTAACCTGACGATATAAGACATCGAATGTATAAGAGGCAACTTCTGGTGCTGGATCAACACCAATAAATGTCCATGATGCTTTGATGCCCCAAGTACTGCTGCCAGAGCTAAAAATTGGCTTACATTGCATAGCTCTCGCAATTGTCAAAACCAAACTTGCTTCCCAAGCTTGCGGTATCTTTGTTGCTTTACTTTCACATCTAGCCTCAACAATATCTAGCAGATCAGGATCGATTTGAAACTCACGCATCAATGATTGCGCTTGACGCAATGCAATTGCAGCTTCGTTTTCATTGGCTGATTTGGCTAGTGCTAAACATTTTTTGATTTTTAGAATTGCTTCTTCGCGTGACATACCCATTTATTTTTGCTCCATAACATATACATAACTTTCAAGAAGTTTTGACCAGAAAACGCATTTACCTTTTTTGCTTAACTTGCGTTTTCTGCGCCTGCTGATTGGTCTTTCTTTCATGGAATTTCACCTAAGCTTTCTTTAATTTCTTCAGGTAAATTCTCTAGGTCTTCAATGCTGATCATCTAATATCCTCGCTGCTCGTCAGTACTGGATCACGACATCCAGCAGACACAGGCATCCTTGCCTATGTTTCGCTTAGAATGTTGTTGGTTGGGCAACAGCACGAGTTAAAGCCATTAAGCCTTGCTGTAAATTTGTTGATCCAGTCGCCACCCAGTGATGTGGCTCAGCATCTGTCAAACGCTGGAACTCTGAAAAATCACCTGTAGCAATACCATGTGCATTAGCTTTATCAATTTGTTGACGTGTGTGGTCAAATAGCTTTTCTACTAAAGCGCCTAGCTCTGCGCCTTTGGCTTTAATTTCATTCATCAAATCGATTTCTTCTTTTGAAAGATCACGATAGCCTTTGATTTGTTTATGTTGGTTTTCCATCTTTTAAGTACCTTTGATATATGTTTCGTTTAAGCTTGGAGCGTATTTATCGCTCGGTTAATTGCTTGGTGAGCAACGGTATCTTTAGCAATTGTTTGATCAGCTTGATTGACTACGTGGTACTCGAAATATCCGCAAATATTGAATTTTCGGACTAATCTCAAACCTTTGTTTTCTAGTAGTTCAATCAAGTGATTCGCTTCTGTTGCCATTAATTCAATGCCTCTTTGAATGCTTTACCAGCTTTGAACGTTGGTACTTTTGAAGCTGCAATTTGCAGTTCTTCACCAGTTTTTGGGTTGCGACCTGTCCGAGCTGCACGATCAGTCACTTTGAAAGTACCGAAGCCAACTAAAGCGACCTCACCACCATTGGTAAGTGTTTCAATCACACCCGTTTCAACTGCCTGAAGAGCAGCTGTTGCTTGTGCTTGTGTAAGACCAGCTTGAGAAGCAATGTGTTTAATTAGTTCTGACTTATTCATGTTTAAAAATTCCTGTTATTAAATAGATGCAATGTCGAGTGAAAGTGGCAAGTAGCCACCTGTTGAGTCATCGCGAGTGTAAAAACGTAGGTAAGCTTTGCTGCCGATAATGTTGATGCTGTCCGAGATCGCTTGCATGGCTTGCTGCCATTTCGGGTGATCGATGTCGTGTCGTTTTAAACCAAGTACTTTTGCTGTGCTGATTTCTCCTTTTTTGTCCACATTAAATGCGGCATTGATAATGACTTTGATCTCATCACGGCTGCCTTCAGTCCATTCTTCAAGGCATTCATCAATGAGTTGTTTAGCTGCTTGCAGGCGTTCATCAAAATTGATGGTTTCTGCAATATTGCGTTGAATTTTTAAGCGTCCATCAAAGCTCATGAGAGAAACATTGCCTTTTGTGCCACCAACTTTTGCACCATATTGATCGGTTGAAATTTGGATAAAGCTGGCAATATCAGCAAAGCCATCCACTTTGAATTTTTTTAAAAGCTCGTGGATTTCTTTTGCTTTTTCATGAAGCTGACGAACAGTTTGATCACGTAATTTGTCAATCGCTTTGACATTTGCTTCAGGTACTAAAGAGCCTGATGCATTCTCCCAATAGCCTTCTGGAATAGTATTAATAGTCATTGTGTTGCTCCTTGTTCTTGCTCTAATTCCGCTGTTTTTAAACGGTCAAAGCATTGTTTGTGGGATTCACCATCACGCTTGTTCTTTGCGACGTATGCGAAAAGTTGTTCTTGTGGAATGCCATTAAGAGAGCTTTGCTCTATAGCTTTTCGCTCTTCATTGGCTTTTTTAAGTAATTCTGAAAATGGGACTGCTGGACGTTCATGTTTCTGGCGTTCATGTTCAGCCTGAGCAATTGCCCGTTCTGCATCAGTTTTTAGCTGAGATCCCAGTCGAACATAGTTCGACTCTTGCGCAAGGGCAAAGCGATGCTTTGCTGTTCCTTGCTCATATTCAGGTTTATATGAAGTGATGACTTCATATAAATAGCCGTGATTTTTGAACGGTAATTGCAGTTTGCCTTGGTCTCGACGCTCAAGGATCGTGTTGATCGCCCATATCCATGCGCCAATTGGTGCTGGATAGGTGTGATGACCACGCTTGATCTTTTTTGCAACGATGTCTGGTGCAATTTCATTTAGCAATTTTGCGACACGTTCAAACGTTAGATCACGGCTGTCCGATCTGAACATAGAGAGATACTTGACTAATGGATTTGCCAATTCACCAGTCAAATTGAGTGATGCAACAAAGGCTTGGCTTGCATCGCTATGACCAAGCAAAGCATCAAGTGATGTTGTCGCTCCACAGGCTGGACATCTAGTTTTCATAGTGATGCCTCTTGAGCGGCTTCTATCATCGCCTTGTAGCATTCACGACGCTTGGCATTAGTTGCTGAATGAACATCTGAACCTTTGACGCTGTTCATAATGATATGACCTGCATTCAACATTTTTTGAGTCGGCTCTTTAGGCACAAGTACATAGTCACCGCTGATGAGCTTGTCCAAGTCCTTCGCAAATTGAGCACGTTTATTTGCTGGTGCAACTTGTAGGCTTTTTTCTGCAATTCCTTTCAATTGTGTTTTCATAGAACACCTCGAATATGTTTTTGTTTTGCTTCAAGCACGGTTTGGCAACCAATACATAAAGTCACGCTACCAAGTTTGCGACGCTGTTCAGGAATCTCTGCACCGCATTCCTCACAGTAAAAGTGACTTGGAAATTCGATGCGTCGAGCGTTCTGTAAAGTGTGTTCAAGATCGGTTTGAGCAATGTCTGCTGCTACATCTGCGAAATCAGCCATAAATCAAACTTCCATCACTAAGTCACCAGTAATCACTGGTGCGCCAAGGTCAGCTGCCACGTTCATCGCACCCGTGATCAGGTTGCCAACGGCAAGTGGATATAGAAGGCTTTCGTGCTGGTTCTTGCGTCCAACGTTGCGAGTCAGTTTTGTGCAAATCGCATCAAGACCTGACTCGTCAATAAATTCTTCAAGTTTGCGATCTGCTGCTTTGCAACGATGCTGTAAATAGTCAACCAAAGTGGTTTGTGTGAAAGGCTCAAGCGTGACGATTTCACAACGTTGTACGACTTCACGTACTTCTGGATTGTTCTCAGCAAGCTTGATTTTGAGTTCGTCCTGACCAATCAAGATAATGCTTAATAAAGGCGTGAATCCGTTCTCAAGCTCAAGGAATCGCTTTAGGTGCTTGAGTGTTGGAATCGGCAAACTATGTGCTTCTTCAATAATCAGCAGATGGTGATGCCCAGCTCGGCTCGACTCTTTGAGCAAGTTATGAATTTGGCGAAAACGAGCTTCAGGCGAGCGTTTAGCATTGGTACTTGGTGCAAGGGTTGCCAAAATTGACTCGGCAATGTGTGAAGCTTTTAGGGTTTTGCCTTTTAGGTCGTTATCTTCCATACCAGTTGGATATGGTTCAATGACAATGGTTGGTTCACGTTCACGTTCGATGCGGTCATTCAATTCACGATGTAGTGTGGTTTTGCCTGCACCCGACTGTCCGACCACTGCAATAAAGGAAGAGTTTCCCTTGGCAGCCTGCCACATGGATTCGCGCACATAGTTGATGTCGCCATTGTTAAAAAGCTCAGCAGCACTGCGGATCGGCTCATCAAAAATGTTCTTAAACAGCCTGAAATGTTTCTTGGCCGCTGGCGTTAGGGTTTGTTTGCGTAGTAGCATAAGCTGCTCCTGTTGAGTGTCGTCTGCCTTGTCATTGCTTGCGGCTTGGTCGTTTGCGGCAATGGCATTGGCAGCGTCTATTGCTTGTTGGATTTGATCTGTTGCAATTCCTTTGGCTTCCAGAAGCTCAATAAATTTGGCTTGGAATTGCTCAGGGTTTTTCTTTGGTCGTTGACCGTGATTTACGAAAAGATTGACAGCCGAAACACTCACACACATCGGTTTGCTGAGCGTGTTCTGGTTTACGTTGTGGTCTTTAAGTAGTTGTTTTAATGCGCTCATGATTACTCTCCAACCACTTTAAGTTTTGTTGGTTTGTTGCTTGAGTTGACGCGTTCCACCCAAAACATGATGTCTTCTTGCGGGAAATTGCCATCTGAATAGGTCGTTTTGAGCTTGTTCATCCATTCAGCATTCCAAAGTTCACCAACATGACCGCGAATGGCTCTGGCTGCCTGAATAAGATTGAGTGGCGCAACTTGACGACGTTGCTCTGGTGTTGTCATCTGCTCACCAGCGCGTGGAATAAAGTCATTGATATGGTGCTTATTGATATGGGCATCGTGGTCAATGTGTTGATAACTGGTGCTGTTTTTGGCTTTGGCTTTTTCGGCGGCTTCCAAGGTGTCAGCGTTATATGCCTGTTTGGTCAATCGTTTTCGTGCTTGGTCAACAGGTGTATCAACAACAGACTTAATGTCCTTACCAATGGTTGGCGACTCTATGTTTTGCCCGAATATGTCGTATTGATCAGGCTCAACGGTATAGATGACTTGCTGTCCTTGCTCATTGGTCATCAAAATATCAATGTCAGGCGCACGGTATGGGTTGACTACAACATCAACTTTTGCACCAACGTATAAGCCGTCGATATGACGAACGTTATAGAAGTTTTCACCAAACCCTTTGATGGAGTGCTGTATGGTAAGATCACCTTTCACTGTGCGCTGTTTCGGTTCAGTCGTGACAAGTTCTCGGCAAAGCTCCATTGACGGTGCAATGCGCAACTGTTCAGGCTTGATCATTTGCCATACTGCGTTACGGGTGCGTTTGGTGCGACTGTGAATGTGTTTATCATTCCAATAGATGCGCCATTTTTCAGAATCTTGATTCAGTTCCTCAATGCTTTGGATGTTTTTGCCACGTAGCAAACCCTCATACTGGGTTTCAATCAGGTTATTGGCTTGTTCGACTTGTCCCTTGGCTCGTGGATTGCCTGCTTCGTGGGCAATAAATTCCACGCCTAAGCGGATCAGTAAATTCTTAAACAGGCCACTGGTGTTGGCTGAACCTTTATCTGCATAGAGGATGAATGGAACCCCGTGCATTGGTTCTTTTAGGCTGCGTTTTTGAATCGTATTTAAAAAGACGTTGGTCAGGTTTTCGCTGTTTTCACTACCACCTACATATTCAAAATAGATTGATCCAGAGGTGTGGTCTGTTACGACATAGCGGATCACACGTTCTTTCTCAATTTTTTTGATATTTTCAGGTTTGTTCTTGTAGAACTTTTTCTCATCCATGACACACATGCCAGACTTTGGCAGGTAAAACACGACACAGACGGAGGCATCAATCTGCCAAACATGGTTTGGGTGTAGAGAACGTTGACGTGTATGTGGTGTTGGCAGTGCAAGCTGTTTTGGGTGGCAATGGTTCTGTTTCATCACTCGTGAAATCGTTGCTGCTGAAATGTCACCAACCAGACCATTTGCTTTGGCTACTTCTAAAGCAACGGTAATTGGTGTGGTTTGTTTACCGTTGGCACGAGTACGGTCTGCAACAAAGCCTCCCACAAATTCAGCTGCTTCCACACTTACAATGGTTTTACCCTTGTCGCTGCGCTGCTTACGTCCAGTGCTAAAACCAACGGTTTCAAGTCTGCGATAGAGTTCTGCATTGCTGATGTTTAAATGAGTACAGGCACGTTTGGCGATTGCCCCTTTCTTACCATGACCTGCTTCGGTAAGCTCTGCGGCAATTTGGCGCAAATAGTCGATTTCGGCTAGGTTTGGGGTGGTCATGGCTTATTCCTCAACTGGATCAGTTGGTTCGTCAGTTATCCATGACGGTTTAACTATTTCTTCAAAATTGACCTGTGTACCTAAGCTTTGTACATATCCAGCGATACGTTGACAGGCATAAATGAGCAATTCATCAATGTTTTCATAAAGCTGTGGGAGGTCTTTTGCGTCTGCCGTGTCAATTACACCGCCTATATCATTGGTGAACTTCGTAAATGCAGGTAAGAAAGCATCTTTTGCAGCATTCAATTTTGCTATGGCTGCCTGTTCAAACTGTTGCTGTTCAGACTCAGCACGTTCTTTAATCTGTGCAGGGCTTTTTAGCTTTGCATTTTCAGCAAGTAACTCATTGGCTTTTTGGTCTTTGGTTTTGATGACCTGTTCTTTAGCATCAATATCGGCTTTGGCATCACGCAGAGCTTTTTTAAGCTCACGTACAGACATGGTTTCGATGGTGTCAAGTGATACGTCGCCAATGCTGCCACCTTGTTCTATAAGCTCTATTTCATCATCATCAAGCATGACAAGTTCTAAAAGCTTGGTTTGATTTCCAGCTTTCTGCAAAAGCGAATTCGAATTCGTTTTTGAGAATTTAAGAACGGCTGACATAAATTTCTGTGCCATTCTTGGTGTGAAATTTAACATTTCAATACGTTTGTTAAATTCACCATGTGGAGTCTGTTCTTTAATAAGAAGTAATCGTTTTCCAATTTCCATGCAGGACTCAACAGTACGCTGTTGATAAAACCGAACTTCATCTTCTAGTGAACCTAGAGCTAAAGACCCCTCATAACCAAGTTGGGCTGCTAAAGTTCCAAGTTTCTGGGCGTGACCTGAAATGGTAACTTCTGTTGTATGTTCTAAATCCATGCGTTTCACCGTTAATAAGTAGATGTACGTTGTTCAATTTCGGCAATTCGTGCCTTAGCTCTCTCAATTTCGGTGAGATGGCTTTTGGCTATCTTGACCATCGCTGTGCCGAGCGTAAAAAGTCCGTTTTCTTCTTGTTTTGCAAGTCCTGCGGCAATTAAGGTTTGAAGTTGACGATGAATCTGTGCTGGTGATTCTCCTAATTTTTCTGCAAGGTCTTGGTTACTCACACCTTGCAAACTATGTCCGCTTAATGCTTTAAGCACGTTGAGAACTTTTTCGGCTGATTTAACTGTGCTCATGATTTACAGTCCCCATTTTTTGTAGGTATTAGACGCAAGTCGAGTCATGGCTTGATCGGCAAGTCGCTGCATTTCCTCTTGACGATTTTTTTTTGCTCTTAGGATTCTCTGTGCTAATTTTTTGGCATGTTCTTGTGGGATTGCCTGAATGTCATATAAAGCAAAAACATAAGAGGTTGCCTGCTGTTCAAAAAAATCAAGCATGGAAACATTGGTGCTACTTGAAATTGAGGCTATAAGTTGGGTAATTCGCTCTTCGCCAATTTCTGCGGATTTAACTGTGCTCATTGATCAGCTCCTCGATTTCGGTTACTCGTTCCTCAATGGATTTCAAGGTTCCCTGATAGTACCCACGCATGTATGGGTGGCTGTCTGGGCCATTGCCAGCTCTGGTTGATTCCTCGTTAGCCCACGCCATACGATCTTTTATTTCTTCAAGTAGTTCCTGTATTTCAGAAATGTTTTTCATTTGTGTGGCCCTCGAATTTCACTGCTGTTGTATTTGAGAGAAGCGAGTTCTTGCTGTAGCAATTCGTTATCTAGCTCTGCCATGAACCAGCCGAAATAGCCCAGCGTTACAACGAAAATGAAAATAAACGTTAGGGCGTGATCTTTTTTTGTCATGACCTTTTCCTTATTGTTGTTATGCAAAGTTTGGGTAAATTGTGCTATTTTTAGCGTTAATGGTGGGTTTGGCTTTCATGCCAAGTGCAACAGCAATCTGAAAGCCTTTGCCTTTGGTAGCTTTGTTATAGCCATTGATGACACGGTAAACCTCGCTTGGATCAAAGTTGTTACGAACTGACCAAGCGTGAACAGTGTCACCACATGCAATAAAGTCTTTTTTGACTTGTTCGCCTGTTTTAAGTTGAGTCATGGTTTAAGCCCTGTTTTTAAATCGTGATTTTCTGGCAATATTGGTGAGAATCTTCACCTATTAACGAGACAATAGAACATATATGTTCTATTTTCAATGTGGATTTACCTTTAAATGTTACATTTATGTTCTGATAGATTAAAAAATGAGCGAAAAAAATTAAAGCTAACTCAACAAAAATTGGCTCTATTGCTTGATGTTAGTGATATGACGATTAAGCGTTGGGAGACTGGTGCTACAGCTATACCAAGTGACAAATTAATTCTTATGAAAAATCTTGGTTTTGATATTTCTTATGTATTATTTGGTGAAACAGAACAAACATATTCTCATGAAGAAGAACTGCTGATTATTAAATATCGTCAAGCAACTACAGACGTTAAAGATAAAATACTTGCTGCATTATTTAGGCTTGAAAGTGAAACGACAGGTGATGTCGTAAAAAACCACAAAAATAGTGTAAAAGGTCAGCAAATTGGTGATAATAATCAGCAGCATAACCACTTTGCATCACAACAAAATAGTTCGATTAATATTGAAAATCAACATGGTGGATCAATTGTGGGGATAAAGAATAAATAAGACTCTCAGGTGGTGTACCATGAATGAAAGAAAAACAGTTTACCAATCCGTTGATATGAGTGTTGGACAACTCATAGGCGGTAAGATGACGGGTGTCGAAAATACTTTAATAAATTATTCTACCTTTATTCCTCCAGAACCCTACAGTGCGGAAGCAATACAATGTCCTCGTCAAAGTTGTAGAAAATGGATCTATAAAGATAATAAAGAATGCGAATATTGTAAGTTCGATTTGGCAGATTACTGGTACAGAATGGATAGAGATAGACGGAAAGCTTTTTTTGATAAACGGGTAAGCCAAGTTTGGTTTATTGGTTTGGGATGTTTGGCTTTCGCTTTTGTTTTGCTTCAATTTACCTCGTCAATATTTGTCGGAATGTTATTTATTATAGGCATGCTGGCTGTAGCAGTAGCAAATAGTGCCAAGTTTGAAGGCTAGTCTCTTTTAAGGAATAATTAATGAAAAAGGTTTTATTAGTTGTTGCATTAACTGCAACAGTTTTAGTTGGGTGTTCTAAACAGCCAAATACTGAAACTAATAATGAAAAAATGACTCAACCAGTTGTAGCTCAACCTGCTGCTGATGAAAAAACTGATACTGAAAAAGGTGCTGAACAATTATTATCGAAAAATACGTTACCTGAAGCAATTGAAATGATAAAACCTACTATGTCAGATGAGTTTAATGCTTTTCCAGCAGCAGCTGGTGTTGTAGCTTTCTGGATGGAAAATAAACATACTAAAATTAGTGATATTAAAAATATTCCAACCAGTACGCGTGGTAAGATTTTAAAAGACTCATTTAATGAACGTGGTAAACGTTTATGTGTAAGTGGGACTATTGTTGAGATTCAGGTGGATCGCTCTGGTGGTTTTCCAGCATATCATGCTGGTCTTGCAAGTAATTATACAGATTTCACACGAGTATTAGCTGTTGGTTCTACTGGGGAATTGGTTGCAAATTCCAGTGCAACTTTTTGTGGTGTTGTAATTGGTAAAATTGGTTTTAATAATGCCGTTGGTGGTACAACCAATGCTCCTTATTTAGTTGGAATGTTTGACTTACCTGAAAATAAATAAATTAAACGGAAGTCTTTCCGCCTAATATAAAAATAGTTTAATCAGCATTATGACCTCATCATTCGATGAGGTTTTTTTGTTGTGGCTAAAACTTTTCAGGATGCTCTAAAACGAGTACTTCAACATGAGGGTGGTTATGTAGACCATCCATCAGACCCAGGTGGTGAAACCAATTTTGGGATCACCAAAGCCGTTGCCAGAAATTATGGCTATAGCGGTTCAATGCGGAATATCCCTGCTGATGTGGTCGAAAAAATCTATAAGAACCAATACTGGGATGCAATGAGCTGTGACAACTTTCCCTTTGCTGTCGCATTTCAGTTGTTTGATGCAGCAGTCAATCATGGCTTGCCCAATGCCCGAAAAATTCTACAGCGAGCCGTAGGCGTTAAGGATGACGGCATTATTGGTGCAATCACACTCAATGAGATTCGCAAGCAGCCCCAGTTTGCTCTGATCAATTTATTCAATGCTGAGCGTATCCAGTTTTATACACGTATCTCAACCTTTAACACTTTTGGTAAAGGCTGGATGAGTCGTGTCTCTGGCAACCTTAAATATGCTGCGGATGATATGCGATGAAAAAGAGTTCTTTAAGTCAGCTAGTTAAAGCTGAAAAATGTATTGCCAAGAATGAGCAAATTTCCCACTTCTTGGAACGCGCTCATGATGATTTTAACGATAAGTTGGATTACACATGGAAAGATGGTTATGAAACTGGTGTTCGTGACACAAATGCAGTTTGCAAACCAAAAATCGAAGAGCAAAAAGCTCAGCTGCTGGATCAAGCCAAACGTCATCAGAAGCGTGTGGATGAGCTAAAAGCTCAGGTTCCAATTATTCCTGATTATGTGACAGGTTTTTTTGATGAAACGGTACACACAGGTCTGATTGTCCAAAACTGGCATACAGCATGGAAGTGGTTATCCACTTGGGCGTTTGCAGCTATTGGCTATGTTTCCCTCTACGGTATCCCCCCAGAAGTTCTTGCATTAGTTCCTGAAGCATCCCAATCAAAAGTCACCGCTGCTCTGGCACTGCTCGGCTTTGTGGGTCGCTTTATTAATCAAAGTAAACCTAAGCCGTTGCCACCTGCTTCTGATGAAATTAAGGAGCACACATGACCATCCAGCTTGAAGCCTATCAAGTATTTCTCATTCTGTCGGCTGTGCTTAGCGCAGTCGCTGGCATGATCAAAATGATGGGTAGTCAGATTAATAAAAACATTCAACAAAACTTTGAATCTACCAATCAAAAAATTGAAGAAGTTTCTCGTCAAGCGGTTAAGGGGCAAGAAGAAGTCCGTGAACTGGAACGTAAATTTCTGGAATTTAAAGCTGATATGCCTTTTCGTTACATTGCCCGTGATGACTATATTCGTGGTCAAACCGTTATTGAAGCAAAGCTTGATGCCTTGGCTGAAAAGCTTGAGAAAGTTCAGATTAAGCAAGGAATTAAACCATGAGTTTCGATGTTCAAAAAATCCGTCGTGAAGGTATGCGTTGGCACTTACTTAATGCTTTAGATAAAGCTCGTCCACTAGGTGCGATGGATACATTGCTGCTAGACGTAATGCGTGCTTTGTACCCTGATACAACACCACAAGAATTACATGTTCAGTTGGACTATTTAGAAGAACGAAAACTGGTTGAAATTACAAAACAACCAGATGGTCACTGGCATAGCAAACTTGATCGGTTAGGAATTGATATGGTCGAATACACCATTGATTGCCAAGCTGGTATTGCGCGTCCACAAAAGTATTGGAACTGAGGTGAATCATGGCACGTGAATCCTCAATTGACCAGTTAAGTAATGATGATAAAACTTGGCTAGATAAACGCTTTATTGATAAGGGTTTTTGTGGCTATGAGGAAATCGCCGCAATTCTGCAAGAGCGTGGTTATAACGTCAGCAAGTCCAGTGTGCACCGCTATGGTCAAAAAGTTGAACAAAAGCTTGCTGCGGTTCAAGCCAGTACACAGGCTGCAATGATGATTGCAGATGCTGCTCCAGATGATAGTGATATGCGAAGCTCTGCTGTTTTGTCATTAGTACAGACCGAGTTGTTCAATGCATTGGTTGCCTTGCAAGAAGCTGATAATGAAGATGCAGACCCAGCAGATCGAATCATGCTCATGGCTAAAGCAGGCAAAGGAATTGCAGAAATTGCCAAAGCTTCAGTCAATCAGAAAAAATGGGAGTCTGAAGTTAAAGAGCGTGTTCAAGCTGCTGCCAAAGCGGTTGAAAAAATCGTTAAAAAAGGCGGCATGTCTAAAGATACAGTTGACGAAGTGAAAAAAGAAATTTTAGGAATTATTGGATTATGAGTGAACAAGCTGTCATTGATCCAAGAGAGATTCTTAACTCAGCTGGCTATGAAGATGTGCCTGCTGTTTTGTTGCCATATCAACAAGAATGGATTGCTGATAAGAGTCCATTGAAAGTGGCTGAAAAATCTCGGCGTATTGGTTTGACTTGGGCTGAAGCTGCGGATTCGGTATTAGATGCTGCAAGTGATGCTGGGCAGAATTGTTATTACCTTGGTTATAACAAGGACATGACCGTCGAATTTATTCAGGCTTGTGCGATGTGGGCAAAAGCATTTGATGCGGCTTGCAGTGATGTTGAAGAAGGTCTTTGGGAGGATGGTGATAAGCATATCCAGACTTATACGATTCGCTTTCCAAAGTCTGGTCGTCGAATTGAAGCTTTAACTTCACGTCCATCCAACTTACGTGGTCGCCAAGGTCGTGTGATTCTCGATGAGTATGGTTTCCATGAAAAGAAATCTGAGCTTTTGAAGGCAGCTATAGCACTACTGATCTGGGGTGGATGTGTTCGTGTGATCAGTACACATGATGGCGAAGACAATGAGTTTAATGACCTGATTAAAGAAATTCGTTCTGGAAAGCGTAAAGGTACAGTACATCGCACAACTTTCCGTGAGGCTGTTGAACAAGGTCTATATAAGCGTGTTTGCTTGCGTAAGAAAATTAAATATAAAAAATCTGAAGAACAACTTTGGGTTGAAGATACTTACAAGTTCTATGGTGATGCAGCTGATGAAGAACTGGATGTTATTCCAAGTAAAGGTGGTGGACGCTGGTTGCCATTGTCTTTACTTGAGGGCAAAAAGGATTCTTCTGTTCCAGTCATTCGGTTTGATGCCCCAAAAGGTTGGGATGACTTTAATAGTGTCAGTGAAGAGACTCGGAATGCTGAGGTTAAAGAGTTCTTTGAGGAAAATTTATTGCCAGTATTGGAAAAGTTTCCAGCCAAAGCAAACAGTTTTTATGGACTAGATTTCGCACGTAAGAAAAACGCATGTTCTTTCTGGCCGTTGATTGAACAGCAAAATACCAAGAAGAAAATCCCATTTCTTTTTGAGATGTTTAAAGTCCCCTACAAGCAACAAGAGGAATTTTTACGACTCATTGTTGCCAAGCTTCCTAACTTCAGTAAAGGTGCGCACGATGCTGGTGGTAACGGTGGTTTCTTAGCTGAAGCAATGCAAGTGCTGTATGGTGATCGAATTGAAGCAGTTATGCTGACTGAAGCATGGTATCGAGAACATACACCACATTTCAAAGCATCTTTGGAAGATGGTGATATTGAGAATATGCCAGCTGATCAGGACGTCATGGAAGATCACCGAGCATTTGTCTTAATCAATGGTGTTGCTCGTATTCCAGCAATGGGGAAATCTAACTCAAACAATAAAGATCGACATGGTGACAGTGCGATAGCACATTTACTTGCGGATTATGCTGCTAAAAATCCAAGTGCGCCTATTGAATTTACAGCATTGCCAACACGTGCTGAAATTGAAATGAATCCAGATGATTATGATAGTTGGTACAGTGATGTTGGGTGCATGTAATTTAATAGCCCTAGTTTGTTTTATAAAACGGTTTTTAGCGATTTAAAGCCATTTCAGCAACAATGAGTCGTATTTGATTTTAAGTCGCTAAAATCGCGCTTTCTGAGCGATTTAAAAATTCTAAAAATAAATGGAAGTCTTTCCGCCTAATTTTAAATAAGTCAAAAAACAATAATGGTGCAAAATCCTCAAACTGTATTTGCGCTATGGCTAAGAAAAAACCTAAATCCAAAACTCAGGATCGTTCAGCACTTGAGCAGAACCAGACTGCTGATGTGGCATGGCTGGCGAACCAGTGGCAAGAGCATCCCGTTGTTGGCCTGACTCCACAACGGCTTCACCAGCTCCTGACCAATGCCGAACAGGGTAATTTACAGGCACAGGCCGACCTCTTCTGTGATATGGAAGAGCGTGATGGTCACATCTTTAGTGAAATGGACAAGCGTAAGAAAGGCATCAATGGTCTAGCGTGGGGAGTCAATCCACCAAAGAATGCCAGCGAAGCTGAACGCAAAATTGCTGAAGAAGTTGCTGAATGGATTGATGACATCACCAACTTTGAAACATTTTTGTTTGATGCAATGGATGCAGTTGGTCATGGTTATTCTTGCCAAGAAATTGAATGGCATCAAGTAGGTGTTCTATGGCTGCCGAAGAGTTTTGAGTATACCAATCCACGTCATTTTATGACTCCACAGAATCAACCGAATGAACTGCGTCTCAATGATGGTTCACCTGATGGGCTTGAATTTCTGGATTTCGGCTGGTTTATCCATAAACATAAAGCGAAATCTGGCTATATTGCCCGATCAGGCCTGCACCGTGTGCTGGCGTGGCCGTTCCTGTTTAAAAATTATGGCATCCGTGATGTCATGGAGTTTCTGGAGACATACGGCCTGCCAAGTAAAATCGGTAAATATCCAAGTGGTGCAACAGAAAAAGAAAAAATGACCTTGCTCCGTGCTGTGATGAGCATTGGGCGTAATGCGGGTGGCATTATCCCGCATGGCATGGCGATTGATTTTGAAGCGGCAACCGATGGTGATACCAAAAATCATTTTGACCTTGTGAAATGGTGTGAGCAAACCGAGTCCAAAGTCATTGTCGGTGGAACGTTGTTATCTCAGGCTGATGGCAAGACCAGTACCAATGCCCAGAGCCAAACACATGAAATTCAGTTTGAGAAACTGGTCAAATCTGATGCGAAACAGCTTGCACGTTCGATCAATGATTCTTTAATCAGTCATTTGATGCGGATCAATTATCCAGAGATTGCCCCTGATCGTTATCCGTCATTTTATTTTGACACGACTGATACTGAAGATATGGAAGTCTTTAGTGAGGCATTGCCAAAGCTGGTTGAAATCGGCTTTCAAATTCCGCGTGCTTGGGGACATAAAAAGCTGGGCATTCCTGAGCCTGCGGATGATAAGGAACCTGTGCTTGCAGTTGTGCAACAAGCCCAGCTTGCAGTTAATCGCATGGCACTGCCTGCCCAGTATCTTGCAGCATTGAATCAGAATCCTGTCAGCTCAGCACATCCAGCCGAATTGTCTGCCATCTATTTTCAGAATCTGTTGGATGAGCAAGTGCAGCAAAGACTGGATAACCAGCATGTGCAACAGCAGGCTGAGACATTGTTACCCCAGTTAATTGAACGTCTAGGACAGGCAGATGACATTGAGGGTGCCTTGGCAATGCTGACAGAGGCATTCCCTGATCGTGACCTGCAAAGTCTACAGGATGATCTGGAAACCTTGATTTTTGCCAGTGATGTATTGGGGCGTTTGTCTACCCATGAGGGGCGCAAGCGTGGATAAACCCTTACTGAATATGCTGTTTGGGCAACCGCCCCAGCGTGCCATTGAATATTTGCAGCAAAAACAGCTCATGCCATCTGAGGATTGGTGGCGTGTACAAGGCAATGCCCATAACCATGCCTTTGTTGTAGCCCACATGACCCAGCTTGACCTGCTTGAAGATGTGCGTAAATCACTGATTGAGGCCCAAAAGAATGGCTGGGATTTAAAGCAGTGGGCTGCCCATATTGAACCCAAGATGAAAGCCAAGGGCTGGTGGGGGAAAAAAGAAATCACCACTGAAGCTGGTACCCGTGAGGTTCAGCTTGGCAGTCCATATCGGCTTAAAACCATTTACCAGACCAATATGGCTCAGGCGTATGAGGCTGGTCGTCAGTCGGTCATGTGGGATGACAATGAGCTGTTTCCGTATGTGATGTACAGCGCGATTCTGGACAATAAAACCCGTCCACGGCATCGAGCCTTGCATGGCGTTGTCATGCGTAAGTCTGATCCTGCATGGGCTGCGATAGCACCCAAAAATGGTTATAACTGCCGTTGCACCATCATTGAGCTGATGTATGGCGAAGTGGATGGGAAAGAAATCAGGGTTTACGACAGTGGTAAATACCTGCAAGTCTATGATGTTGATGTGGGTCATGGCGGTGTGGCTAAAGTTGCAAGACTGGACTTTCCAGATCGACCATCGTTTCAAACTGATGCTGGCTGGGTTGGTCGCCCTCAGTTGCTACCGACAAGACAGCTTATGGATAAGGCTGCGGCTGCTGAACCACGTTTAGCATCTAATGTGGTTAAGCAGGTTCTTCAGAATAAGCCTGTAGCAAGTCAATACAATGATGAGGTCAAGCAATGGATTCAGGGTGTCGATCCAAAGCGTGCCAATAATGAAATGCGTATTGTTGGGACACTTGATCCTGAGTTTGTAAAGGTTCTATCTAGTCGAAATATTGCGCTGGATAGTGCTGCTCTGGTTGTGCATGACAAGTACACGCTGGGTCATCTTGATAAGGAGCGTAAAAAGCATGACCGTGAATGGGTGGAAAATATTGTTGATCACTTGAATGGTCGGCATGATTTGTATCTGGATGTAGAAACCAATACGCCTTTGCTGGTATTTGATGTAGAGCGTGATGGTCATGTCTACAAGCTTGTACTTCAGATCAACAAGGCACTCAATGCCAGGGATCAGACTGGCAGCAAGCAGAAAATCACAGGAAATTTGATACGGACGATTGTGATTGAGGAGCTGGTCAATTTGACCAATGGTAAGCGTTATGAATTTCTTGGAAGTAAAAAGTGAGCTGGTTTGGGACTCGAACCCAAATAGACGAAGTATAAACTCCGATGCTTTCCCATCAGCTACTTCAGCCCACTCTTTGTTTTAGTTTAGTTTGAATTTTAAACAGGTGCAATATGTCAGGTATTTTCTTAAATGATGAGGAGCTGCGGAAAAGGCTACAGCTTGTTGCATCTCGGCTGCAAAATCCGCTTGAGTTGACCTCTACACTTGAACGGGTGCTCGTCAGTCAAACGTTGCAGAATTTTCATGCCAATGGTCGTCCTGCTTGGGATGAATTGTCACCCGTAACTCTTGAAATTTATCGCAAGCAAGGCATTACACCTCAAGGTATTTTGCAGCGTTCACCTGCTGGATTGAAAGCCAGTATTCAGGGTGATCATGATCGGGATTCGGCAACAGTCATGGCTGGTTCTGGTCAGAGTAAGAACTATGCAGCGATTCATCAGTTTGGTGGCATGGCTGGTCGTGGACGTAAAGTCAAAATTCCTGCTCGACCGTATTTGCCAATTGATGGAAATGGTTTTCTACAACCCGAAGCTGAAAATGCTGTGGGAATGGTGGCTGGTCATTACTGGCAAAAAATATTTAATCCCTAACCCCCTCTAAATCTCCCCCTTATCGGGTGGAGACTTCTTAAATTAAACGGAAGTCTTTCCGCCTAATAATAAAAAGCTGGTGATGCGATATTGCCAGCATGAAAAAGACCTTACTCGCAGCTTCGTGCTCATTCGACTTATCCGCATTATCAGATCACTTTGTATTGATTCCTGAAGGTGTCTTTCGTAGTGAGATTGATGGTCGCCCTTATGACGCGCCACACTGGAAATTGACTCCAGAGCGTGGTCGCCAGATTGTTGCTGCTTTAAATCAGCGTCAAATCGACATGGTTATCGATTATGAGCACGCAACATTGAAGTCTAAAACGACTGGTGAACCTGCGCCTGCTGCTGGATGGTTAAAATCTGCTGGTTTCACCTACATTGAAGGAGTTGGATTATGTAGTACTAACTTTGAATGGCTTGATAAAGCCAAGGCCCATATTGAAGCCAAAGAATATAAATATATCTCACCAGTATTTCTTTATAACAGTGTCGGTGAAATCACCACTCTGATTAATGTCGCCCTAACCAATACCCCTGCATTAGACCAGTTGCCCGAAGCCAAGCTTGCTGCGGCAGCACAGGAGTTTTTTGCCCAAAATTTACCACAGGATTCCAAAATGGATGAGTTATTAGAACAATTGCGCTGGATGCTGAACCTGCCTTTATCCGCAACTGCGGAAGACATCTTGGCAGAGCTTGGCAAGCTTCAGCAGCAAATTAAAGAAAAAACAGGTGTGGCTCTCGCAGCAAACAGCCAAAACCTTTTTGACGCAATTGCTGCAATTGAACAGCTTAAGCTGGCGGCAAACAGTCAGGCCACACCTGATCTCACACAGTATGTACCGATGGCTGTCTATCAGGAAGCGGTAAATCAGGCCAGTACATCAGCAGCTCAGGCCAAGGCCAAAGAGATTGATGATCTCATTCTGGCGGCTTGTAGTGATGGGCGCTTGACTGGTGAGGCAACCATCAACTGGGCAAAGGATCAGGCAAAAACCAATCCTGATTTTATTAAAACCCATATTGAAAGCTTGCCAAAAATCGCCGCCTTGTCCCAACGCCAGACGAGCACAGTAAATCTTTCTGGTGGTCAACAGTACCAACAAAGCCAGCCCGATGACATTGCGGTCTCAATTGACGCGCAACTAGGAATTTAAGGAGCAGCCAATGGCTAAAACTGAAATTGCAATCGTCACGGAGATTCGTGACGGAGAACTGATGCCCATCCCGTTGTTGGCGGCAGCAGTCATTTTACAAGGCACGTTTGCAGTGGTTGATGGCACTGGACATGGCATCGCATCGGATGATGTTGGTGGTGCAGACCAAATCTGTTTAGGCATTTGGGATCAAAGTGCTGAGAATACGGGTGCAAATGGTGATCTATTGGGTTTGGTGCGTCGCAACAAGCAGTTTTTGGTGCGCAACTCTACAGCCGATCCAGTCACTCAGGCGGATTTTGGCATTCAGGTTTATGTCGAGGATAACCAAACCATTGCAAAAACGGATGGTGCGGGTACTCGTTCGCTCGCTGGTCGTTTTATGGGTTTTGATACGCAATTTGATGATTGCGTCTGGGTGGAGATTTAAGCAATGCTTTTTAATGAACAAACAGCACAGCGTGTGCTGAACAACCTTAAAACCAGTCTCAAGAAAGTGTTCGATGCTGCATTTGAGGCAGCGCCGAGCCAGTGGGATCAGGTTGCTATGGAGGTGCCGAGTAGCGGTGCATCCAATACCTACGCATGGATTGACAAGTTTCCAAAGTTACGGAAATGGGTTGGAGACAAGGTTGTCAAACAACTGTCAGCACATGCCTACACCATCAACAATGACGATTTTGAGGCAACTGTCGAAATTGACCGTAACGATATTGAAGACGACAATTTAGGCATCTACAAGCCACAAACACAGATGGCTGGTGAATCTTCAAAACAATGGGCGGATGACCTTGTTTTCACTACCTTGACCAATGGTTTTGATGAAAAGTGCTATGACGGTAAAACGTTCTATGCGACTAATCATGAGGTTGGTGAGGGTAAAAATAAAAAGCTGGTTTCAAACCGCCTGAATGTACCTTTAAGCGCCGATACATTGGCTGCCGCCAAAGCAAGTTATGGCGCTGCGCGTACCATGCTGCGTAGTATGCGTGATGAAGAAGGTCGCCCACTGAACCTGAATCCGAATTTGCTCATCGTTCCCCCTGCACTGGAAGACACCGCGAATGCGCTGATGACAGTGGATCGTCTGGAAGATGGAAAGCCAAATCCATATAAGGGTACGGCAAAAGTTCTGGTTGTTGGTTGGTTAAAAACCGATACCGAATGGCATTTGCATGATGCATCCAAACCAGTGAAAGCCATTATTTTTCAGCCTCGTAAGAAGCCAGTTTTTGTACAGCAAACTGATACTTCCAGCGATTCTGTATTTATGCGTAAAAAGTTTAAATACGGTGCTGAAGCGCGTGGTGCAGCAGGTTATGGCCTGTGGCAAATGGCTGTAGGTTCTACGGGAGCATAGGTCATGTATGTAACGGCAGCTGCGATGATCAGGAAATTCGGTGAGCGTGAACTTATTCAACTCACTGATAATGAAGCGCCTTATCAGGATGTAATTAACCATGACAAGCTGAATGCGGCCATTGAAGAGGCAAACAGTGAAATTGATGGTTGGTTGCAAGGTCGCTATAAGTTGCCGTTACATGACATCCCTCCATTTTTGGTCAATATTGCTTGTCACATGGCTCGTTATCATGCCTGCACTCAGGCTATTGCTGAAAATAGTCCAATCAGGATTCGCTATGACGATGCCTGTAAAAAACTTAAATCAATTTCAAAGGGTGAAATGGGTTTGGGCGGTACGCCAGCTGGTGAGTCTGTTCCAACAGAGTCATCATCGAACAATGTGGTCCTTGTTGTTGGCCGTCGTGATTTTGGAGGTCGTTCATGGTAGACCTAGACCTCGCAATTGTTGAGCAAGGCATTAAAGATGTCTTGGCTCGACAGATTCAGCAAAAAATCTGGACGTGGATACGTGAAATCAAGACCTATGGCGGTGAGTTTGATGATGACACTCTGGCTTGGGTTGATACATTTCCAGCGATATGGGTAACTTTTCAGGGTTCTGGCACACCCAAGAAAACCAGCCATAACAAGACTGAGTATCCAGTGACCTTTGTTGTTTTAGTCGGTGCTCGTTCCATGCGAAATGAAGAGGCGCAGCGGCATGGTGCTGGTCGTGATATTGGTACTTTTTTAATGCTCAAGCATGTTAAAAAACTGCTAATCGGTAATGACCTGTCTTCAGTCGGTGTGGTTGGTCTTGATCCGCTGGAACTGGGTCGCACTAAAACCATTTTCAATACTAAAACTCGTAACCAGTCAATCAACGTTCTTTCTCAAGAGTTCACGACTCAATACACCATCACTGCTTCAGACCGTGACCGTGAAGAGGAAGCGACTGATGCATATATCCACCGTATTAACATTGACTACTACTTTGAGCCAAATGACGGTTTCAAAGACGAGTCTGACTTAATTGAATTACAGGAAAACTAAGCTATGCCTATTCCTCAATTGAAAACGCCAGGTACTTATCTGGATGTAAATATCAACACACAGCGCACGGGTTTGCCAGCTAATATTCACAAGGTTTTATTCGTCACCAATGATGATCAACCAGAACCAGAGAATGGTAATGCGATGCCCATTTCGATTTATGACAAAGCAAAAGCCGATCAAATCTATGGAGCAGATAGTGAAGTTGGTCGAATGATCACTGCTGCAATTAAGACTAACCGTGTTGTGGATGTGCAAATGTTGGGAAAGCCACAAGCGGAGGTGTAAACCCCGATCCTGATCCTGAAGAAATCGGCGGAATTAGATGGCGTGTTCAAGGTGATCCGACTTGGTACGAATGGGCTGGACAAAATGTTGAATGGGGCTTTAAGCAAAATCTAAATATCAATGAATTGATTGTGCTGGACGGAGTTTTATCGCTTGGTGATCAGAGCTTTTTAAACAATCAGATTGCCAGCTTGGTTTTACCAGATTCTGTTCAAAGATTTGGGCAAAATGCTTTTTTTTCTAATGCATTGACATATCTTGAAATCGGCTCAGGTGTCACTTTACTTGGCAACTATGCATTTAAAGACAACCAGCTTGAATCAGTAACGATCCATGCGGTTAATCCGCCTGACTTCTTTTCACTATCATATTTGCCATTTGACAATAATCCACTTACAGCGATTTATGTACCTGCTCAATCAGTAGCAGCATATAAATCCAATCAATATTGGTCAGTTTATTCTGAACTGATATACGAGATATCAGAGGTTTAAATTATTTATGTCTATTCAAGAAACAATCGCCCCATTGGGCCATACAATCATTGCCTTGTCAGCTCCACCAGTTGACTTGACAGCAACAACAACTTGGATTGATCACTTAAACTCTGTGAGTGATGCGATCAACCAGAAGCCAGCTATTTTGGTCATTCCCTTTGCCGATGTTGAAGACGCTGAAGAGTTTGCTGCACAAGCGTCAGTCGAAACTTCATACCGTGTGGTATGTGTTTGCTATCATGGTGCGTATGGTCAGGAACCAGAACTTGCGGCAGCAATGGCGGCAGCTCTAGCTGACTCTAATGATCCAGCTTTACCTTTCAATGGTGTGAATCTCGGTGGTATCAATGCGGTTGAAGATCAGTACAAACTGACTTTTGAACGTATTGAAGCAGCACTGAATCATGGTGTCTGTATGATCGACACGGGTGCAGATGGCAAGCCAGAGATTGTTCGCGCTGTGTCTACATACCGCATCAATCCTGATTCTGGTATTGAGGATGATCTGATGCTCGACATCAACGGTGCGCTGGTGATTGACTATACACGCAAAGTGATTCGAGCTGATCTGGCAAAAGAGCGTCGTCGCAAAAATACAGCCGCACAGCGTCGTAATGTGCGTTCAATCATCTTGAAGCGTTTGACGCAGTTGGATGATGCAGAAATCTTGCAGGATGTTCGTGACAATGCTGATCAACTGACAGTCACTGCTGATCAGACGGATCGCTATCGTGTCAATGCAAAGATTCCTGCTGATTGGGTTAGAGGTATGCACGTCATTGCTGGAACGATTGACGTATATTAATTTGTTGAGGTATAGAAAATGAATCAAATATCAACCGTAGCTCAAGGTGTAATTGTTGCAATAGGTACTGGTTTTAATGTGTATGCAACTGTTGCGAATGCAATGGATGCAGTCGAAAATCAAGGAGTTTTGACAGGCAACCAGAAGAAAGAAGCTGTTATTGCTTTCGTGAAAGGTTTTGTTGAGAATTGGGATGAATGGAAGCCTCTGGTTTCTATTTTTATTGATCAGTTAAAGGCTGCCTATAATGCTGTAAAGGTTTTATTCAAATAATTAGTTCTGAGCTGTTTAAAAATAAAAGCATCACATTTTGTGGTGCTTTATTTTTATGGAAGCCTTTCCGCCTAATAATTAAGAAATAGTTTTTGCACAATAGCCTCATGTTTTTATGAGGTCTCTCAAAATGGCTGAATATTCAGTAGGAACAATTGTTTTAAGTGTGGATGGTCAAGAATATGACTGTTCAAAATTTGGTGCAAAAAAATCAACTGGTGTAAAACCTCTCCCAACAATGAATCGTTTGCGTAAGGTGAAATTTGTCTCAAAAGGCATTGTTTCACATGAGCTTACAGCATCAGTTGTGATCCCTGAAGGTCGTGACGCTGTTGATTGGATGACCGTTGAAGAAGCGCGAATCTCAGTCGAGTCACCAGAGGGCGGTTTTCGTGAAACCTATATTGACTGTTATGTCACTGAAGTTAGTGATGCCTATGATGTCAATGGTGAAACAACTCGTGATTTGAGTTTGTTGTGTTTAGATTTCTTAAAAGAGAGTATGTAAAAAATGAGATTAAGTATTGTTGGTAGTTTAGTTGTAGCAATGACTGTGCTGGTAAAAGATGAAGCTGTTAAATGTAAAAGTGTTGAGCTGAGTGATTTGACCACAGGTGAAATGTTTGCGACTCGGCAACGTGCAAAAGATGGTGAATTTTGGGCAGTGCATGAGTTGGCAGCAAAAACCCAACTTGTGGATGATCAAGGCCGTAAACATACTGTGACCTATGAAATGTTGCGTGATACCTCATCGACCAATTTCAAAATGCTTGAAGAACTGGACTATCAGTTACAACTAAAGCTCAAAGCCGAGAGTTTAGAGAACCCATCCAGTTAATTGCATTATTGCATCAGGCTGGCATTGACTTGAAAGATGCTGAACAAATGCCAATGCACTATGCGTTGGCATTTTTGTCTGAGAAAGCAGATTTACTGCTGAAAGCAAAAGCTAAACTTGAGCATGAGCGGCCACAGAATACTCATGCAGCACCATCAAATACAACGACAAAAACCTATGCTTCAACTAAGCGAGTATGCAAATGAGTACCAGTACAGTTCAACTGCGTTTGCAGATTGTAGGTCAGCAAGCTCAGCAACAAATGCAACGTCTGAACCTGAACATCAATCAAGGTCAGCAACAACAACGGCAAAATCTAAATCAGATTTTAAATATCCAGCAACGGATAAATAGCTCTACACAGCAAAACGGACGCTATGGTCAGCAGCAGTTGCGTACTGGGCAAAGTATGGTGCAAACCAATCGTCTGCTTGCACAGATTTTGCAACAACAGCAACGTTCATCTAGTTTAATCAGCCAACAATTACGGCAACAAGAACGTTCTTACCAAGTACAGGTAAATGCTTTGCGTCAGCAGGTACGTGAAGCTGAACGGTTGCGCCAGCAGTTACAACAGGCTGGTAATGCACAACGTGATATGAATCGTCAAGCGCAAGGTGGCTTTGGTGGTCAGGGCTTGGTTTCTGGGGCTGCTGGTGCTGTGGCTGGCGGTATTGCTGGTGGTATGGTTCTTAATACTGCATTTCGTCCAGCCATGACCTATGATGAACAATTAAGTCGAATGGCCGTGATTGCAGCAGATGGCAAAGGCATTGAAGAAATGCGGCGTTTAAAGCCTGATCTGCGACAGACTATTGACTCATCTGCTTTGTCTGGCGGTTCAACACTACAGGATACGGCAGCAGCTTTAGACTCATTATTGGCTAGGGGAAAATATGGTTATGAGGGATCAAAGGCCATTTTACCAACAATCTCAGAAGCTGCTTATGCAGGTAATACCTCTGCTGTTGGTATGGCAACGCTCGCAGATGCGCTCGCGACTTATGGTATGAAAGGACAGCAAAATCTTGAAAAAGGTTTTGCGATGGCACTACGTTCAGGCGAACTGGGTGGGTTTGAATTAAAGGACATGCAATCTGATCTTGCACGGCAACTAGCACTGGCAACCACTGCTGGATATAGTGGCGAGGCAGGTTTGGCAAGCTTGCTGGCTCTAAATCAGGTGTCAATGGATGTTGCTGGTAACGCTGGAGAAGCTGGTAATAATGTAGTCAATCTATTGCAAAAACTTGGTTCGAGAGAGTTGAGCGATAGTATGGCCAAAGCTGTTGTTAATACAGAGGGGTTAGCAACACGCCCCACTTATAATAAGAAAGGTAAATATCTTGGAGAAGAATTTGATTGGAATAAACAGCTACAGGTTGGGCGTGAGCAAGGACGTTTTGGTGCTGAAGTCCTAGGTGATGTAATTGACCATCAGTTGACGAATAGTCCTGATTACCAACAACTTAAAAAACAGCTTGCAACTGCCCAGGGTGATGAGCGCAAGAAACTCATGGAAGACATGACTAATATTGTGTTAGGTGGAGAGATTGGTCAGATCATTGCTGATCGCCAGTTTTTAATGGCGGCGCTTGGACAGACGCTAGCTAGACAAAATGTTGATGAAACTGGTGTTAATCGGATTGATGGTTTAAAGAATGAGACTTTAAAAGCTGAATATAATCAAGTTATCAAGCCTACCGCTGGTTTTCTTAATGATCAGGCTTTTGGAAAAGAAGGTACAGCAAAAACCAATGCACAGATTGTTCGCCAAGATTCTTTTGATCGTATTGCAGAGGGTTATGGTACTGTTCTTGATAAGTTTTCGGAATTAACGCAAAAGTTTCCAGCATTTTCCCAAGGTTTATTTTTATCTAGTACAGGATTAGCTGCTTTGGCTGCATCGGCTGGTATTGCAAGTCTTGCAATGGGCAGAATGGGTGCTGGTGGGCTGTTAGGTGGTGCTGGTGCAGTGGCTACAGGGGGAACATTGGCAACTGCTGGTCAATTCGCTCTTGCAGGCGGTTTAGGCTATGGCATTGGTACGTTTGCACGCAATATGTATATGACAACAGAAACAGGCCAGAAATTTGATGATTTTCTTGGTGAAAAAATAACTCAAACCCTTGCATTATTTGGTAATGATAACGCTCAGGCTGCTCTAGAATCACAGGCAAAATATGATGAAATGATAGCCCAGCAGGAATCACAGAATCAGAAAATTGAAGAACAAACCCAACTCAGCAAAGACCTGTCAAATAAACTGAGTACCTTGATTACTGTTACCCAGCAGAATAAACCTGTGGTAAATATCAATGGTGGTTCACTGGTTGACCAGATTTCACAGCATGCTGCAAAAGAGGAAAAGCGTCACGGAGTTGATTTGCTCTCATATGGTCAAAAATAAATGGAAGCCTTTCCGCCTAATATAAAAGTTTAGTT
The DNA here is from genome assembly GCF_000368305.1 of Acinetobacter sp. CIP 102129. Classification (NCBI taxonomy): domain Bacteria; kingdom Pseudomonadati; phylum Pseudomonadota; class Gammaproteobacteria; order Moraxellales; family Moraxellaceae; genus Acinetobacter; species Acinetobacter sp. CIP 102129. The sequence continues at coordinate 159,948 of NZ_KB849339.1, read as the reverse complement.
TTTCGCACAATAAACCTCACTAAAGTGAGGTTTTTGTTATGGGCTGGAAAGATGATTTACAGGATGCGAGCTTTCGTGGTGTGCAGTTTGAATGCACGTCTACAAATGAATCTGGCTCTAAATCTTTAGCAGTCAAACAAGCCCCGTATTCAAATAAAGCTAATGTCGAGGACCTCGGCAACAACCCGCTCAAGATCAGCATCGAAGCTATCTTTTCTGGCGAAAACTATAAAATCGAAATGGATGCCCTGTGGGCTGCTCTGGTTGCCACTGGATCGGGTGAACTGATTCATCCAGTTCATGGGGTCATGCAAGTCTATGCTGAAAGCTATCAGATCGGTCACGTTGCTGAAGAAGTTGATGCATGCAAAATCTCAATCGAGTTTTTGCAGGCTGAAGACAAAGAACGTCCGCTATTTATTCCTATAGCTGTTCCTGTTTCAATTCCTTTATACAGCATTCCTGATTCACCAGTCACTGCACTTCAGTCAGTGCTGAAAAAACTACAGCAGTTTAATCCAAACAAGTTTTTTTCTTTCGTCAATAAAATCCGTGATGGCATCAGTGCAGCCCGTCAGTTCCTTGGCACGGTAAAAGGTGCAATAGAAAATGTCCTGTCACCAGACTGGATTGTCGGTCTTATAGACGATGCAACACGGCTGGCAACTTTCGATACCAACATTTCCGCGATTTCAAAGTGGCGTGATGTATTTAAGCGTGTACAGCGTTTTGAAAAGCTTTTTCAGAATGATGACGATACGCCAAAAGTCATGCAACAGACATGGCGGGCGGTTCAGGTTGCCACTGCTGTTGCTGTGACTCAGCAAGTTGTTGCGACTGTACGCAAGGAAATGGCTGAAAATAAAACCGTCAGTTTTACGCCTGTTGAGCTTGCTGTGATTCGTCAGGCCAATCGCAAACTGATTCAACAGGCCATCAACAGCGAACGTGCGCTGATCGCTGCTGCCACTGCTGCACAAAATAATAATGCAGGCATCACTGTTGAGGATGATGCTCCAGCCAGCGAACTGATCTTTATCGCAATGACACAGATTCAGGTCTACAAGCAGCTTGCTGACCAAATCCATCTACAGATTCAGGAATTGATTGAAGTACGTCCACCAATCACCACAACCAAAGTTTTAGTGCCTTGCACCCTGCATTGGCTGGCGCATTCGCTTTATGGCGACATGGATCGTGCTGATGAAATCCGTCGTTTGAATCCTGACTTGCAAAACCCTGCTGTTTTGCGGACTGGCATGGAGTTGACCGTCTATGCGCGATAACTCAAACAATGAAATCCGTTTAGTCATTGGTGATGTGGAAATCAGCGGCTGGGACAACGTCACGGCTGACAGCCAGATTGATACGCCAGCGGATAACTGGAGTTTAAGCCTTTTCAGGGAAGACGGTCAGCCTTTGCCAGAGAGCGTTCATGGCGCTGCCAAAATTCAGTTGTTCTATAACAATGAAGTGATTCTGACCTCGATTGCAGACAATGTTGATGAAGCGGTCAGTCGTCAGGGTTATGGTTTGGAGATTTCTGGTCGTGATCTTGCTGGTCAACTGATCGACTGCTCTGTGCCTATTTTTAATGGTCGTCAGATTACGCTTGAAGAGTTACTGAATCGTTTTGTGAAGGCTGGTGATTTAGCTGGAGTTATTCGTGGTGTAAATATTCAAAATAATTCTTGGCTAAAAAATAAAGTCTCTGTTGAACCGAGTGAGTCATTGTGGGATGCAATTGCAAAGGCTGCTCAGGTGACGGGTCAGCATGTTTGGCTTGAGTCTGACGGTACACTCAGTATCGGCGATCCATTTGCCAATCCATATCAGGTGCAGGAAGCGCTGCGCCTGATCAACCCTCTTGATAACTCAAACAATGTACTCGATTTGAGCTATAGCAATGACGTGTCGGGTGTATTCACGCAGATCAAGGTGCTTAGTCAGGATGGCGAAGCACAGTCAATTTTATCTGAAGCGACAGCACAGACTCAGTACAGCTTTAATCGCCTGAAAATCGTGACGCTTGGTGATGTTGAGACCAAGGCCGAAGCGGACGCAGCGCTTAATAAAATCATTAAGGACAACAATCTGGCAGCTTTTGGGCTGACTGCAACTGTTGACGATTGGACAATCGACGGCAGGCTCTGGCGTGCTGGTTTCTATGTCAATGTCGAGACCAATGCCCTAAGCAGGGCAACTGGGAAATGGGCGGTTTTAGGCCGTACTTTCTCCTTGTCCCGTGAGAAAGGCAAAACTACAAAGCTGAATCTAAAGCGTCAGGGCGACTGGGCGCAGCCTTTGATTTACAAAGACCCTGAAGCCAAAACCAAGAAGAAAACCAAAAAAGCCAAATCTCAGGGAGCACCGAAATGATCCGATCAGCTGCTGCCCAGATCAATAAAGCGATTAAGCAACTACGTTTTCCAATGCTGGGCATCATTGCGCGTGGTAGCTCCAAATCATTGCAAGTTCAAGGTTTACAGGATGAAACGCTTCAAGAAGTCGAACTGATCCAGCAAGTCGGTTTTAGCTCATACATACCCAAAGGTGCAAAGGTCGTCGTCATTCCAAGTCAGGGCAAAACAGCCAAATCCGTTGTGATCGCCACCACTGGAGGCGCGATTCTTGTCAATGTGGCTGATGGTGAAACATGCATTTATGACCAGTTTGGGCATCAAGTACTGCTACACGAAAACGGCATAAAAATGACTGGAAACGTTGAAATCATTGGCGGATTAAAGGTTTTAGAAAATATCGAGTCAGAGGGTGAAGTCTCTGACAAAACAGGCTCAATGCAACAAATGAGGGTTACTTACAACATTCACTTACACGGCAGCAGTCCACCGCCATCGGTTCAAATGGAGTAAACAATGGGAAATATTAATTTAGAAACAAAAGACTATGTGCTCATGAGCTTGGATAGCGCATTTAATGATGATGTTGTTCAATCTGCATGCCTACGCCTGAACATCCATCGTTACCGCTATTGGGCTGATCCTGATCTTGGCAGTCGTTTCTACACGTTGCGACGTTCAAAGGATGTGCCACGTATGCTCCAGATCGTCAAGCAGTATGCTGAAGAAGCCTTGGCTGATTTAGTGCCTGCACGCTTGCAGTCTCTCATCGTTTCAACGACTCAGACCATTAAAAGCCGTATTGACCTGAGTATTGAAATCACTCGACTGACTGGTGAGAGGCAGACCATTCAATACTTTGTACCGATTGGTGGTTGATATGGCGTACTCGATCAAAACGTTTTATGAAATTCATGAACTGATTGTTCAGGAAATCAGAAACTCAACAGGCTTAACTATTCCATTTGACTCAGATGCCAGCATCCGTGCAGATGGTACAGCCTCTGTTGTAGAGGGCTTGTATCACCATCAGGCCTATATTCAAAAACAGCTATTTATAGCCACTGCTGACGAGCCTTACCTTTATATACACGCTGAAGAGCTAGGTTTACCAAGATTAGGTGGTACTCAGGCTTCAGGTACGGTCACGGCAATTTCCAATGTCGATTTAACCATTGTTGCTGGTAGCAAGGTCACGGATGGCAAAGGTCATTACTGGAGCGTTGTGACTGATGTTGTCTTGACTGCAAATGTGCCTGCGACAATCAATGTTGTGGCGGATCAGGTTGGTGCGAGCTGGAATACAATCAGTTCGCTGATCTGGATTAGTCCAGCCGCTGGCCTAAACGTGACTGTCACTGATGTGAGCATTGGTGGTGGTTCTGATCAAGAAGAGCTTGAAGACTGGCGTGCAAGGCTTTTGGAGCGTAAGCAGCTTGGCCTGTCGCGTGACCGTCAAGCTGATCTGGTCAACTTCATGAAAGCGGTTACAGGTGTGCAGGATGTTTATGTCTATCCAAAACGCCGAGGACTCGGTTCTGTAGATGTTGCAATCACTGCCGTTGGCAGTCCACCTACGTTGCCAAGTCAGGCATTGTTGGATGCCGCTCAAACAGCCCTTGATGAATATGCAGGCTTTTGGGCCGATTGCAAAGTCTATTCGCCGACTGAACAGCTTGTACCAGTATCTGCGATTGTTGCTGGTGTCGGTGTCAATCTCAATCAGGTTGAGCAAGTCATTCGTGACTACTTTGCTGAGCTTGCTCCAGCTGAGTCATATCAGGCATCAGTTCTGGTTGCTCGCATCATCGCATTGCCAAATGTCACAGACGTGACACTGACACCATCCTCAAACATTGTGCCCACCGTAGACTGGATGCATACCTACTGGTTGCGCATTGGCACATTATCAGTGAGTGCAGCATGATGACATTGGAAGAAACCACCAAAATCTACGCTTCAGTATTGCGCCAGTTGTTGCCTGCGGGTGGTTATGACACGGCACAAAACACGGTGATTGCCGCTGATGTTTATGCACATGCAAAAGCACTGGCCCAAGCCGATCTTGATGCAAAGCGGCTTTTGAGCGTGCTGGAATCTATTCCGCCTGAATTACTTGCTGAGTATGAAAATGAATATGGTTTGCCACTCAAGTGTCAGACCAACGTCGCTCAGACGGTTGAGGAACGTCTGCAAATTGTCAACTGGATCAGAAACACCAAAAACGTTCTCAATAGAGCTTATATCGAGCAACTGTTGGCGATTTTTGGCCTCGATTTTGAGCTTGTGACATATAAGCCGATGCAGTGCACTGCGCCTTGCACTTCACCAGTCAATACAGAGCAGCTCAGGTACAAAGTCAAGCTGAAGCTGCAAAGTCCCGTCAATGCTGACCTTGACTGCATTATCTATAACTATTTACCAGCGTTCATTCGCTATGATTTGGAGACAATTTAATGAAGCGAATTGATAGTATTAATGCTCGTCCGAATGCCAACGGAGCTGGAAAAACAGGCTTTCATGACAATGCTGATTTAAGCGGTCAGGATGCAACTTATCTCACACCGAGTTGGTTAAATCAAGTTCAGGAAGAATTGTGCAATTTATTAGAAATGAATGGAATTGCACTTAACTCAGGTGTACGTGATCAGCTTTATCAGTTGCTTGCAACAAACGACGATATTAATGCTCTTGCTGCCGCCACCCAAGTAAAACTTGATCAAGAGCAAACATGGCGTACTGATGCGGACAACTGGCTACAACAGCAAATTAATAATGAGCAAACTGCCCGTATTAATGCAATTTCTCAAGAGCAGACATGGCGTGAAAATGCCGATGCTGATTTAGAAAACAGAAAATTTGACAAGGCTGGTGGAACTGTTGCTGGTGATGCACTGATTACAGGTGGTCTGACTGTACAAACATCATTATTGCTCGGTTCATTTTTGGCAGCTCAGAATGGTTATACTCCTTTACCAAACGGGCTAATTCTTCAATGGGGAAAAGTAAGTGATGACTTTGCAATATATAATTTTCCTATTGAGTTTCCTAATGCTGCTTTTGCGTTAATCGGTCAGCAAATTAGTGGTGGAGGTTCAAGTAAAGTCTATGTTGAGATTATAAGTAAATCACAATTCAAGGTTTTTGAAGGCAGTGATGCAACAGCTGGAACTAAGTTCTATTGGTTTGCTATTGGAGTTTGAAGATGAATCAGACTATCAAAATCGGTGACAGCTTTGCGCTGCCGATTCAGTTCTATGACACTGATACCAAGCTTGGCATGGCAATCACTAATGACATGCTTATTTCTGCCCAGATCATCAATTCACAGAATCAAGTGATTGCTACACCTGTTATTCCAGCGTTTCAACAAATTCTGGTGTTTTTTTAGTTGTATTTAAAACAATGTGTATCGGAAGGTTGGTTAGTTAGTTATTAAATTGAAATAGCTTTTCAAATAGTGAAACTTGGGAATGAGTCAATTATCTCGAAATTTTAGCCGATTTATCTCGGCGCGCATCACCGATAAGACTGCTTTTGTCCATAAATACCTTGAGTTTGATCTTCATTTTAAACGACTTTATCTTTTAGCCTCATAAATAAAAAAACCAGCCTATGTTAAGGCTGGTTTTTTTATTTAAATTTATTAAGCAGCTTCGACTTCAACTTGTTCAGCATACTTCTCTAATATTTTTTCTTTTGCGTCTGGATGAATATTAATTTTCTCCATATTGCCTTTGTAATGCTCTACAACTCGATCATCCATAATTTTTGACCACCATGAGGGAATAAAGGCTGGTAAAATCAACGCTCCATAGCCCCCTGGTAACTGTGGCGCATCTTCAAAATGACGTAGCGTTTGAAAGCTACGTGTTGGATTTGCATGATGATCTGAATGACGCTGTAATTGATACAAGAACAAGTTCGTCACTACATTATTATTGTTCCAACTATGCTCAGGTAAAGTACGCTCATATTGACCATTCGCTTTCTTTTCACGTTTTAAACCATAATGCTCAATATAATTTACTGATTCAAACAAAGTAATCGCATAAGCAGCCTGTGTCACTTGGAACGGTACTGAACGCACTCCAAATTTGCTAAACATAGCGGCATGGTACACAGCAGACATCGCCCAACCATGAATCAATTCATTCTCTTTACAGAAGAATGGTAATTTTTTACGCTCTAAACGGTTTTTCTCAATTTCGATCGCCGATTTGAAACTACCAATCACTGTACGCGGTAAAAATTTCCAGAAAGTTTCACCAAGTCGAGATGATGCTGGATCTTCTGGCGTTGCAACACGGCGGTGATGACCATATGGATGCTCAATACGGAAATGATTATAGCCCGATGGAGCTAATGCCAAATGTGATAAATAATGTTCGAGACGACCACTTTTATGGCTCAATTCATGCGCCGTATTGATGGCAATACCATTCACCATTCCCACCAACGTACCCAATAACGCTTGATCTGCAAGTGATGTATCTTTACGACTTGCCAAATAAGTGCCGTAAATATTGGTCGCATATTGCAATGGAATAAAAAGTTTAACAATTCGTGCGTAATATGGATCTGCTTCTAAATCTGCAATCGCATCAAGTGGTGGATTTTCTGTGTCCTCACCAATTAGCTTATCCAATGCAGGAATAACACCATGAATAAATAGTGGGCCAAAAGAGGCAAAGAATTTTTTGGTTTTTTTCGGTCCAAATTGATAACCCGCTAAACCACTCATTGCAATAGTCGGTACTGCCAAACCCAATAACCACAAATGACGTTTTTTATCTTTAAAAGTTGTTGTTGCTTGCTCTACATCCAGTTGAGTATGCATATTCATTAGAAATTCCTCAATCAAACACAAAATGTTTTGCTTGAATTGATTGTGTTCTTTTACAGTCACTCTATATTATCATTTTAAGACTTGATATTATCATTTTAAGACTTTACTGGATTTTTATTGTGCAAAGACAGCAAATCCCTGTTATTCCGTCTCGTTATTATTTGCGGTTGATCGAAATTATGATTGGTACTCATCAATATGATAATGAGGTATTAAACGCATTTCATAACGAACTTTCTAAAACTGAGCTTTTATCAATTCAACAAATTGAACAATTTATTGCACTTGGCCTGAGCCTACCAAATACAGAAGATTTGGCTTTTGAACTCGGTAAAAATTTAAAACTCAGTTCGCATAGCTTGGTTGGATATGCGTTAATGACCAGTCCAAATTTAGAACATGCTTTGAGATTAATCGCACAATATTTTCGGCTAATTATGCCTAGCTTTAAGCTATCGATTCAATTTCCAACTCATCAACATAAGGTTGAGTTATTACTTGAACCCATCTTGCAAATGAATAAGCAATGTTTAGCATTTCATATTGAAGCAATTGCCGTTGGATTTTATTACAGCTTATTAGAACTTGCAGGACAACAATTACAACGTTACCAAATTTATTTAAGTATACCCGAGCCTGTTTATGCTGAACGCTATATACATCTCGTTAAAGCAAATTTTTATTTTAATTACACATGGATATCAGGTATACGCGTTGTGATTGATCAGCAACAACTGGCACTACCCTTACCTTTGGCGGATGCTCATAGCTTAAAGGTGGTTGAGCAGCGCTGTCAGGAACAAATCCAGAAGATTTATCATCAAGGTGAAATTGCTGAATGGGTCAGCATGATGCTGCGACAGGCCAATCAGATTCCAACATTAACCGAATGCGCTAAAGTTCTAAATATTTCCACTAAAACTTTACAACGTTATTTGCAGCAACAAGGAGTTGAATTTCAAGCTTTGAAACAAAAAATTAGTACTGAGCGAGCAATTGATTTATTAGAAAATTCAAATTTTACCATCACCCATATTGCTTACGAATTAGGCTATTCTAACCCTGCCAACTTTACTCGTGCATTTAATAAGGTAATGGGATGTAGTCCACAGCACTATCGCCTGTCCCGAGCGAACACCCAACAGGCAGATTAAGTCTCTTGGATTAATTTAAAACGTGGAACCACCTGTCCATTCTCAAGCTCAACTGTTTCAGTAAACATGCCGAGTGGACGTACCCACATCGAGTAATCTCCATATAAGCATTGATACACCACCAGTTCTTCTTCAGTTTCACTATGGCGGGCTACATTGAATACCTGATAGAGTTGTCCCTTATAGTGTTGGTATATGCCGCGCTGTAATGTCATGCTATTTTCCTTTAGGTTATGCCATGAAATGATTGCAGTTATATAACAATTTTTAATATATTCAAATTTTTAGATAGAAAAATCTTCAAAATATTGATATTTTATCTTAAATTCAAAAATCCGATCAAATCTATAAGAACATACTGTTTTACCTATTCATTATTTTTTCGTACTATGGCTTCATTGAATAAATTTAGCTGACTTGAACTGCTAAGAATTTGGAGATTTACATGTTAGACCAAAATATTAAAACCCAGTTAAAAGCCTATTTAGAACGTTTGGAAAGTCCAATCGAGTTGGTCGCTACCTTAGATGATTCTGATAAAGCTGCAAAAATCAAAGAACTCGTGACTGAAATTGCAGAACTTTCTGACCAGGTTACGGCGCGTTTTGACGGTTCAAACGCTCGCCGTCCTAGTTTCGGTGTAGCTAAAGCAGGCGAACAACCACGTGTGTTCTTTGCTGGCTTACCAATGGGACATGAGTTTACTTCTTTGATCCTGGCATTGTTGCAGGTATCTGGCTATGCCCCTAAAGTATCTGATGAAGTCTTGAACCAGATCAAAGGCTTAAACTTAAAAGCAAACTTTGACGTGTTTGTTTCATTAAGCTGCCATAACTGTCCAGATGTGGTTCAAGCCTTGAACTTGATTGCAATCTATAATCCGAATGCAACTGCGACCATGATTGATGGTGGTTTCTTCCAGGAAGAAGTTGAAGAACGCAAAATCTTGGCCGTACCGATGGTGTTTCAAGACAATGAACATATTGGACAAGGTCGTATGACTTTGGAAGAAATCGTTGCCAAGTTAGATACCAACTCAGCCGAGAAAGATGCCGCAGCCCTCAATGCTAAAGATGCTTTTGATGTATTGGTGATTGGTGGTGGCCCTGCAGGTAGTACAGCAGCGATCTATGCAGCACGTAAAGGCATTAAAACAGGTATCGTGGCTGAACGCTTTGGTGGTCAGGTCATGGATACCATGGACATTGAGAACTTCACCACGGTTCAAAAAACCGTAGGTCCAAAGTTTGCTCAAGATATGGAAGCGCATGTACGTGAGTACGGTGTGGACATCATGAATTTGCAACGTGTCAGTAAGATCACAGGCGCAGATCAAACCGCCAATGGTCTGGTTGAAGTTGAATTGGAAAATGGCGCTAAGCTTGAATCTAAAACCATTATTCTTTCAACTGGTGCTCGTTGGAGAGAAATGAATGTACCAGGTGAAGCAGAATACCGTACCCGTGGTGTGGCTTACTGCCCACACTGTGATGGCCCCTTATTCAAAGGCAAACGTGTTGCGGTGATTGGTGGGGGTAACTCAGGTGTAGAAGCAGCGATTGACCTTGCAGGGATTGTTGAGCATGTGACGTTGGTTGAGTTTGATACTAAACTTCGTGCAGATCAAGTATTGCAAGACAAATTAAACAGCTTGCCAAATACCACCGTGATCTTGAATGCACTCAGTACCGAAGTCGTTGGTGATGGTTCACAAGTGACGGCATTAAAATACAAAGATCGCGCGACTGATGTTGAGCATACAGTTGAGCTTGCAGGAATCTTCGTACAGATTGGCTTGTTGCCAAACACCGATTTCCTGAAGAACAGTGCGGTTGAACTCAGCAATCGTGGTGAGATTGTGATCAATGACCGTAACGAAACCAATGTCAAAGGTGTATTTGCTGCGGGCGACTGTACCACCGTGCCTTATAAGCAAATCATCATCGCGACTGGTGAGGGAGCCAAGGCTTCATTGTCTGCTTTTGACTACATGATTCGCTCTGGGGTGTAAATCCAACATAAAACTTGTGCGCGCACTTACATTTTTCAAATGTAAGTGCGTGTTTTTACAAGTTATCAACAAATTTTCAACTTTATTCGTCAACGTTTTTATGTTTATATTTTGGCTATCCATATCCTATTGGATGCCACAACGAAAAGGAACGAAAAATGAATAAATTACTTGTTACATTAGGTCTCGCTGCTACTGTTGCACTTGTAGGCTGTAATAAAGATAAAGCGCCTGAAACAGGTGCAACTACGGGTGAACATCTTGAGAATGCAGCTGAACAGGCTGGTGCTGACATCAAAGACGCAACAGCAACAGCAACTGACAATGTTGCGACCGCAGTTGATAATGCGGGTGATCAAGTTGATGCTGCTGCCGATCATACTGCGAATGCGACTGCGGAAGCTGCTGCAAAAACTGAGGCTGCTGCCCGTGATGCAACCGCAAAAGTTGCTGGTGCGGTAGAGTCAGGCGCTGCTGATGTGAAAGAAAAAGCTCAACAATAAGATTTGTTGATGTAAAAAAGCCTCTGGTCACAGAGGCTTTTTTATGCGTATACTGGAATTAAGCCAATAAGCCCTCATCACGCATGGCAATTTGTACAGACTGACGCTCAGCGACCTTGTTGCGCAAGGCAACAATATTTGGATATGGCGTTAAATCATGTTCAATATGATTTGACCAGTTTGTAAGTACAAACAAATACGCATCTGCTGGGCCAAAATTATCATCCACCAGATAATCACACTCTGATTCAGCCAGATAGTTGTCAATATATTTCAATAAACGATCAACTTCCGCATACGCCCTGTTTTTCTCATCATCGGTCAATTTGCCCGTGAAAAATACCGCATAGGCATCATGCAGTTCTGAATTAAGGTAGCCCAGCCATTCAAGTACCTTTGCACGCCCCATGCCTGATGGAGGGATCAAGTCCTGTTTTGGATCGTGCTGTGCCAGAAACGGTAAAATGGCTACATTTTCAGTTAAGATCAAACCTGGGTTGATTTCCAATGCAGGAACATAACCTTTTGGATTAATTTCGTAATAGTCTGCACCTTTTGAAGTTTTATGTGTTTTTAAATCGACCCGTTCTAAATCAAAATCTACATTTATTTCATTTAAAATAATATGGGCCGCCAATGAGCAGGCACCTGGTGAATAATACAACTTCATGTTTGATCCTTGTTATCTAACATTAATGTTTTAAAATGCTTCATCCAAACTTTCAAGCTTTGTTTGTTACTGATTTGCAAAAAAGTATGTTTTTGCACTTTTTAAGCATTTTAAGTTGCCATTGATGTGCTGTTGATAAAAATTCTATCCCGATGTTAAGTGCTAAACATGACGATACCATGTCAAAATCTCACTAAAAATTTGACTTGATCAACTGAACACTTACAATACGGCATTTCTATATTTATATCTCCAGAATCATGTCAAACGATCAGTTAGAAACGCAAATTACGGAACTCGACAATTTACCTGAGCACCGTGAAATTGTGACGTTTATGCGTCGTTCAGCTCCACTCAACACATCTCAACGCACTGCGCTCGAAGATTATCGTGGCTTAATTCTGGAATATCCTGTTGGCGACCTGCGTCAGCACTTTGAACAGCCAGAACGCCCACTGACTGTGGAAATTGGTTTTGGTATGGGGCGTTCACTGGTGCTTATGGCAAAGGCCAATCCTGAACGTAATTTTGTCGGTATTGAAGTCCACGTTCCTGGTATCGCACAATGCGTTTATGAAGCTGGTATGGCTGGGTTAAAGAATTTACGGGTACTGGATGCAGATGCCATTCAGGTGCTTCGTGAAATGCCTGACAATAGCATTAACTGTGTACAACTGTATTTCCCTGATCCGTGGCAGAAAAAACGTCACTTTAAACGCCGTTTTGTAATTCATGAACGCATGCAGTTGGTTGAACAAAAGCTGGAGCTGGGTGGTACATTCCACGCGGCAACCGATTGGGAACCCTATGCGGAATGGATGCTGGACGTTCTGGATAATCGCCCGAATCTGGAAAATGTGGCAGGTAAAGGTCAAAGCTACCCTCGCCCTGAATGGCGACCAGTTACCAAGTTCGAGCGCCGTGGTATTGAATCGGGTCATAAAATTAATGATTTCCTGTTTAAGAAAATCAATTAAACCAGTATTACATTTACATCCGACAGATTGCTATCTGTCCTTATACCTAAAATGCTGAGATATCTAGGGTGTGATAATCACCACACCCTTTTATAAAGCCAAAATACGTTTTACTCACCCAAATCATCTAGAAAATCAAAGGTAGGAACAAAGAACAGACTACCTGAAACCGCAGTACTAAAATCGAGTAAACGATCAATGTGGCCATTTTCTTTGCCAAGAAACATATTTTCCAGCATGGTTTTGGTAATGTTGAACGAACGTGAATAACCGATAAAGAATGTGCCATATTCCCCTTCGGTTGGGTTAGAGAATGGCATATTGGCCCTTAGAATTTTTAACTCGTTGCCCTCTGCATCATGTGCCTTACTCACCACATTATGTGCATTTTGAGGCTTCACATCATCACCCAGTTCAACATCATCATATTTCTTTCGACCAATCACTTTTTCCTGCTCTTCAGTGGTCAGGCTTTTCCACATCTCCATGTTATGCAGATATTTCTGGATAAAGACATAACTACCACCAAGAAACTCTGCATCTTCCTGTCCGACATAGGCAATGTCCTTGGCAATTTCATGTTCAGGGTTTTCCGTACCATCCACAAAACCAAGAATGGCACGACCATCAAAGTATCTAAAGCCCTTGGTCTCGCTGATTGGATAGGTATGTTCCTTTAACTGCTCATGCAGAATGGAAGCCAGTTCATAGCAAATCGCCATCTGGTTGGCACGGATATGAAAAAACAGGTCCCCTGCGGTTGCAACCGCTGTATGTCGAGGTCCCTTGAGTTCCTGAAACGGCACAAGCTCCTTAGGCTTATTCATTTCTGGAAATAAAAGGTCCCAGGCATGAGAACCAATCCCCACCGAAGCACTGAAGTTCCCATGCGGAAAACGGTTGGTCAGGCTACGCACCAAAGCGGAGAAATTGGCCAGAAAGTCAATGATTCCAGAATGGTCAGGATTGGTATTGATGCCCAACACAATAAACAGGGCATTCTCGCCTGAAAGATTATTGATCACGGGTTGTGGTCTTAAAGATATATTCATAATTTTTCGGAATGGATGAGTTCAGTTCGCTTATCCTACACATATCATTTTGTTTTAGGTATCAGCTCAAAAACAAATGTTTAAGATTTATTCAGTATATAAAACAAAACCATTGCCACGGCAGAAACTTGCCAAAGTGAGATTGACCTTTTTGCCATCTCAATTGTCATACTGGTTGGTGCAGAAATCGTTGCCAATAATGCATACAACACTGCTGAGCGTAGCCATTATTCTCTTGTTTATGCTTTTTTTGCTCTGAATTGTCCATGCGACCGTCCTCATCTGAGCTATTTTTATCTAAAATTCGCTTTAGATTGAACATGAAAAGGCAACATTTACTATGCTGAATATGTTCGATTGCATTAATGCATTCTGGAATATCCAAACGCCTCAGCCTAGATGACAGGCTTATTCATAAAGCTTAACTCATCCATTGATTTGGTGGTGTTTAAAAATCCCCTCACTCAGCAATACATAGATGTTCTGTAAATCCTTACGATCTGCCTCAGCCAGCAACTGACCATGCATCTTTAGAATATTCTGGTCACCCCGCATGGCAGGCCCAGTTTGCATGGTTTTCGGATCATGCTTTGTGGCCTTGTCGGCAGTTTCCAGAATCAGGGGATAAAGCAGGCTAAAATCAACTTGTTCAGCCTCAACAATCTGCTGGGCCATGTCATAACAATAATTACTGAAATTACATGCAAACACTGCCGCCAGATGCAGGGTCTGACGCTGCTTGGAACTGTATTGATAAACTTGGCTACTTAGGCTATTTGCCAATTGTGTTAAAGCTTCCAAGTCTTGCTGCTCAGTTGCTTCCACAAACAATGGCGTTTCCAGCCAGTTCACTTCACGCTCAAAGCTAAAGGTTTGCAGTGGATAAAATACACCTGCCCGCGAATGTGTGTGCTCAATGACTGCTAGACTGGTACTGCCAGAGGTATGAACGATCAAATTTTGTGGTAAATATCCAGTAATTGCCTGAACGACCTCAGAAATGGCCTGATCACTCACTGTAACAATCACCAGATCAACCTGTGGATCAAGCTGGGCTGGACTGCTGATTGCCTGTGCATCAAGCTGCTGCGCCAGCTTTTCTGCATGGGCCAACTGACGGCTAAAGACCTGCACAATCTGATGTTGGTTCTGTAATGCCAAAGCCAAATGGGTTGCCACACGCCCAGAACCAATGAGGGTGATTTTCATAGCAGTTCTCTATCAGGAAATTTGCTCAAGCATAGCAAAATGAAATACAAGAAATAAAATCGAGCTATGGATAGCTCGATTTTATGCAGAAATCTCAATCAACCCGTTTAAAAGTTAAAAAAGACCTGTTAATTAAACACATTATTCAAGTAAACCACACGCTCAACCGTACGCTTGGTGAAACATTGCGTATATTGCATATCCTGATTCTGCTGACGCATTGCATCATTCCAGTACCGTGCCTGCTTTTGATAGGTTTCCATATCTTTTTCAGCAATATCATGGACACTCTTTTGCGATAAGACTTTACAGTCCACATCCCGTTTTTCAAACCAGTCGGACTGGTCTTGCTGCAACTGTGCTTTTTGCTCAGGCGTAAATTGATCCCAAGCTTGATTTAAACGCTCAACCTGTTTGGCTTTTTCAGCATCTAACTCTTTTTTACGCACATCCATAGCTTTTTGTGCCAAGTCAGTTTGAGCAGACTCATTGGCATCATACTCTTGTTGATATGCTGCCCCTTCTTTTTCAATCCGCTGATTTTCCTTTAAATAAGCAACATACTGCACCGCCCTTGTGGCCATAAACACCACACCCTCAATCACAGAGTTCTGACTTGGGATATTAAAGACCAAACCATCTTTATCCGTTTTGGTGAGGTCATACAAGAACTCGCCTTTTAATTGGTCATCTTCAAGACTGAGCGGATATTCGTTATCAGAAAAATGATCATTCAGGGTATATGGCTTACAACTCTCTTCACACTCGCCATCACCCTGATATTTTTGTTCTTCAAGATAGGCATTTTCTGCACGTTTCTGTAAGCCTTTCGGGAAAGAAATCACCAACTGGCTTTCGCAGTTTAATTTGGTTGTTGATGCTTCCCCACTCTCAGCCTCTAAAGTACGCACATTGGTAATTTCAAACTTGAGTCCCTTGTTGATTTTATCAAGAATGTCATAGTCAGACTGGTAGTCACTTTGTCTTAAACTACGGTCAATCTGTTTTAAATATTCTTTTTTCAACGCCGCCTGAATATGGTTGAGATTTTCCTGATTGGTACAACTCCACTCGGAAACAGCCGTTGCGGTGTCTTCGGCTTTCTCAGTTGGCTTTAATTTATTACAACCCACCAATAACATTGTCGTTGTCAAAGTTGTAAATATAAAAAACTTGTTCATTTTGAATCACCCTCTTGTCTTGTTTTTTTCTGGCGTATTCTACCCAATTTAAAAGCCTATTTTGAGTTTTTTCTTTATTTTGCTTTAAACAGTCCTATTTATAATTAAATAGCTAAAGCAAATGGTCAAAACAAAAGGAGTTATGTCGCCATAACTCCTTTCAAACATTGCTTAAATAACTGGTTAAGGGCTTACTGAAAATTCAATACGGCGGTTTTTAAAACGTCCCTCTTCTGTTGCATTATCTGCCACTGGATGATCAGCACCATGACCTACGGCGCTAAGTTGCGCAGCATCCACACCCTGACTCACTAAATAATCCACCACAGCCTGAGCACGTTTCAGCGATAAAGCCTTGTTGCTAGTAGCATTACCAGTTGAATCGGTATAACCTGCCACTGTTAATTTTGCATCCTTGACATTTTTCATTAATGTGGCGGCCTTATCCAGAATGGCTTTATTTTCCTCTGGAATTTGATACGAAGCTGTTGCGAAGTTAATAATCTGTAGATTTAAGGCTTTAATGACTGCGTTGATATCAACCTGATTGCTATCAATATTTGCCAAAGCGTCCTGAGCCGCGTTCAGGCTATTCGTTACGGCTTGAGCGGTATTATCCTCAGTTTCCACCACAACTTCGGTATTGGGTAGAACAGCTTTTATCTGCCCAGCCAATTCATTGAGTTTGGCGGAATCGCCACCCTTTAATGTCAGTTTATCCCCAACCCAATCCAGAGATACATTGGGTATACCTTTCAGCAAACCCAGCACACCAGCAAGCCCAGCCTGATCGGTAAATGACGCTGCATAGTTTTTAGCAGTATCAAGTGTACAATCTTGAGCCGAAGAGAAAACCTCTTTAACTTTTGCCTGCATGGCTGCAAACAATCCTTGATCTCCAATTCCTGCATGGCAGTGAGAAACACCGCCCTTGTTATCGGTACGCAATGAGAATGTTGTAGGAGTTACATTTGCAGCCACTTCAGATGCTGAAGAATCAGAACGATTGTCTATAGGCACAGCCACCTGTTGCTGTTGGCAGGATTTCCATAGCCACGCAACCAATAAAGCCAGAATAATGAGGGCCACAATCGGCAACCAAACCCGTGATTTGTCTGAACCATTCACAGCAGGATTTGCCAAATTTGATGTTGTGGCAGAAGTACTGGAGATAAGCCCTAAAGGTGCAAGCAACCCCACGGCCCAGACTGGCAACAGTGAACGGATTGAATCAGCATGGTGCTGCAAATAATGCAGGATACTCTGTGTATCATTGCCAGCCTTGCTGGCCAAAGCGGCCATGCTTTTAGGAATCGCCTGTGTCAATGTCTGCTCAGCCTCTATATTGGAAAGCTGCCCATCCGTAAGCTTGGACAAAAATGTATCTTTAAACTGCTCATCCTGACCAAATAAAACGGCTAATGAGGGAGAGATGGAGTCTTTTAGTTTCTGGATCAGTTCAGGTTTTGCCATCAAAATGGAAAGAAAAATTGGATAGAACCTGGATAAAAGTGCATTTTTTGGGCTGGTCAAACCATCTTGGTCATTCAGGAATACAGGGGTGACTTTTTGCTTTAACAGTTCGACTGGATTTATTGACATTGCTATTTACTCCAACAAATTAAATTTATAATGTTCAGATTGTTTAGGGAAATTGTTCTATTACATACAAACTGATGTTTTTCATTCTAAGCATTTATATTGTTTTTGATCATTTTTACATAATTTAAATACAAGACTCACATCACAATTTACAAATAAGTGATAAAAAATACAATTAAAATATCTTATCAATCGTTTTCTTATTATGAGATTTTAATTCTAAAACATATACTTACTCAAAAACCATTCAACAATTTATTTACCTAACTGGTATAACCAAATAAGTGAAAAACTGGCAACAAACAGGGCAAAAAATGGGAAAATTCGATGATGCCTATGAGGCTCAGGTGGCATTTCTGGCAAGGGTTCTTCTGGCTGTTCAGGCTCGTTTAATTCAAGCTGATTTAAAGGTAAAAGCACCTCGGCACTCCAAACAGGCAACAGTGCCTGAATCGACACACTATGCTCCTTAAGATAATGAATAATATAGATGGCCTCATGGCCAACCTCAGCTGAAAGCACAGCCAAGCTTTTAGGAATTGCTCGATTTAAGGTGGTCTCTACTTCTGTAACTGAAAGTTTTCCAGCGGCAAGATGTATAAGCAATGAATTGATCACCTGATTATTATTTTCCAGTAAATCAGATAGACAAGGCCTTAGCTTTTCCTTAAGTTGATCAATCAGTTCTGGATTTGCTAAAAAACGACTTAAGAGAATTGGGTAGAATCTTGATAAGATGGCATTTTTTTCATTGATCAGGCAAGTTTGGTCATTAACGATGACCGATGAAACTTTCTGTTTAAGTAACTCGATTGGATTTATAGACATATATTTTACTCCAATTTCCATTCAAACGCTTTATCGTATTAGCCGAGCCTTAGCTATTTGTTATTACTTTAATGAATTTTTCTTATTTTTAATTTGTTCTATAAACTTTCAATACAACACTTACATCACATTTTACAAAGCAGAATAAGGTGTAGTCAACTTATTCTGCCTTTTATGATAATTATCAGGCAAATACACCAATCACCTTACCTGTCAATTGCTGTCCAATCAATGGGGTGTTTTTCCCTTGGGAAAGAATTGAGGCTTTGGAAACTACCCATTGCAATGATGGATCAACCAGCACCCAACCTGCCTCCTGTTGCCAGCGCTGTGACATATTCGCCACCTGTGCAGGAATCGAAGTGACTTTTTCCACCCATTCCAGTGGCTCAAATACACCCTCGTTTACCAGTTGCACACCCAGTGCCACATAAGTATCAAAAGCGGTGATTCCAGACTGTGTTTCGGCAAAAGGTGCCATTTTCGCAGAACTGCTTAATGGTTCATGATGGGTACAGATCGCATCAATCACGCCCTCTTTCACACCCTGACGCAATAATGCCTTGTCCTGTTCGGAACGCAGCGGTGGACGCACATGCGCAAGTGCATTAAAACCATCTGTTAGTTGTTCAGTTAAATGTAACTGATGCATGGCGACATCGGCAGTCACAGGCAATCCTTTGGCCTTGGCAGCTCGGATCAACTCCACAGACGCGCCACAGGACAACAGGCCAAAATGAGCCCTAACACCTGTCGCTTCAATCATCAGTAGATACTTGGCAATCGCCACTGTTTCTGCAATCGCAGGAATCATTGGCAGGCCCTGACGTGAGGCAATAAAGCCCTCATGCGCACAACCATCTTTGGCAATTTGCGGTTCTTCCGCATAGAACACCACCGTCAGCCCCAAACCAGCAGCATACTCAAGGGTACGAATCACCACATCATCATTTTCAAAGGCTGCATTGGCATTGGAAACGGCTGTACAACCACCTTTTTTTAAACCCGCCATATTGGCTGGCTGTTTTCCATTTAAACCCTGGGTCTGTGCGCCAATGATCTGCAAATAGATACCGCCATCCAGTTTGGCTTTCTCAATGAGCCCATGAATCAAGGCACCATTGTCCTGCACAATTGGTTTTGAGTCTGGTGGGGTAATCACATGCAGAATCCCATTGGCACGGGCTGCCTTGCCTTCCGACTTCAAGGTGCCATGCTGCTGCTGACCTGGTTCACGCAAACGCGCACACAAGTCCACCATGGTTGGCATCAACCATTTACCCTGCCCATCAATGCTTTCATCCACCTGTTCAGCGGCTTCAATCAACTTTCCGTTTTCAATAAAAACTGTTTTAACCAGATCAGTTTTTTGAATTGGATCGAGCACACGGACATTTTCAATTTTTACAATACTCATGTGAGCTATCCCTTACAGTGCAATCGCATCAATTAAACCCTGTTCCTGTAATTGTCCTTGCATTGCAAGTGCCAATACCGCCATACGAACCGCAATCCCGTTGGTGACCTGCTTGAGAATCACGGACTGGTCACCATCGGCAATGCTGGAATCAATTTCAACCCCACGGTTCATCGGCCCTGGGTGCATCACGATACAATCTGGTTTTGCCAAAGCCAGACGTTCTTTGTTAAGTCCGTACATTTTATAAAATTCAGACTGTGACGCTAAAGCAGGTGAATCAATCCGCTCGTTCTGGATACGCAAGGCAATAATCACATCACAGTCTGTCACGCCTGCATCCATCTGGTTAAATAAACGCACATGATCACCATACTCATCAAAACCCACAGGTAGCAAGGTATTCGGCGCAATCACACGAATATCCTTACAGCCCAGCGTTTGTAATGCCGCAACGTCTGAACGTGCCACCCGTGAATGTTTAATATCACCGATAATGGCCACACTGAGTTGTTCAAATGGTTTCTTGGTTTCACGGCGAATGGTCAGCATGTCCAGCATGGCTTGGGTCGGATGTGCATGGCGACCATCACCCGCATTAATAATGGCAACTTTAGGGCAGATATCTTTGGCAATAAAATGTGCGGCGCCTGAAGATGAGTGACGTACCACAAAAATATCGGCCGCCATCGCCTCCAGATTCCAAAGCGTATCCCGCAGCGTTTCACCTTTTGAGGTACTTGAGCGTGCAATATCAATATTCAGGACATTGGCAGATAAACGTTTCGCCGCTGCCTCAAAGGTGGTTCGGGTACGGGTCGAGTTTTCAAAGAAAAGATTCATTACCGTCAAACCCTCTAATAAGGGACGGTTGATCAGGTTATTATTGTCATCTAAAAAGCTTTGTGCTGTATCTAAAATCTTGGTCAGGCTTTCCCTTGAAAGGCCCTCAATGGTTAAAAAGTGTTTTAAATTTCCTTGCTGATTCAGTTGAACCTGACTCGGTTGATGCAGGGCTGCAATATGCATAATGGATTCCTATGGGTCGAATCACCAAAACCTGCATAGTGTAGCCCAATTCTTGTATTTTCGCAGAACAACTTTTCACCGTTATGTTGCATTAAATGAGAGAGTTGCAACAGATTCGGCTAGCGCAGCGCACCAATATAGTGATGATGAACCTGTGCCTGATAAATCTCTTCGTCAGTCACTTCTATTGAATAGTAGTCATTTTCCTCAACAGGCTGTTCTTTCTCAGCTTCCACCTTAGATTCAACCAAGGCGAGAGCTGGCTCAGGATATAGGTCAATTAACGGACGCAAGCGCTCAACATAATGGGCCAGCTCGGCATCCTGTGTTGCCAGGGCAATATCCACAATATGTTGTGCATATTCCTTGTTATGCACCAAGTACATCACGTCAATCACGCGACTGGATACCCGTCTTAAACGGACATACATTTGGGTTGCGGTTGCAAAAGCCTCGGCACTGACCATCACTTCATTATTCATGCTTTCTTTCATAACGTCCTCACATCGTTGGGAGAAGTATTTAACGATAATTTATCTAAAGAAATGCAAAATCTGTACCAATTATTAAAATGAAGTAAAAAATGCCCTGCCCCACGTGCAGAAATTATAAACAAACATCAGATCACTTTAAAAAAACCTCTTAATAGATGATAAAGCTGACGATCACACAAATATGCGCCGACAGAACAGGTAAAAATCAGTTAAAATAGCCGATTGCTAAAACCGCTTTGGAACATTGAATGAACGCTAAACCACGTCTAACAGAATATTGGGTGACCTGTGCGGATGGACTGGAAACCTTATTACAACAAGAATTGGAAAGCTTTGGCATTCAGGATATTCAACGTTTCGCGGGGCGTTTAATTTTTAAGGGCACACTGGAACAGGCGTATCGGGTCTGTATGTGGTCACGCCTTGCCTCACGAGTCGTTTTGCCCATTCATAGACATGAGTTGGAACATTCGCATGATGCCCGTGATGTGGCGGAAGAACTCTATGAGGGTGCAATCAGTTTTGACTGGTCTTTAATTTTTGCTCCACAAAGCACCTTTGCAGTGCGCCTGCATGTTGAACGTGAAATTAAGGTCAATACTCAGTTTGCCACCTTACGGGTTAAAGATGGCGTTGTAGATTCCTTTATGGAAGCAGTGGGTAAACGCCCAAGTATTGATATCAAGCAGCCTGAAATTACACTTTATGTGTTGGCAGGTAAAACTGAACACACCTACTGTCTGGATTTATCTGGTGATTCTCTGCATAAGCGTGGCTATCGCCGTTTTATGACCGATGCGCCAATTAAAGAAAATCTGGCAGCGGCAATTCTACAAAAAGCTCAATTAGCACAATATCAACCCGATATTATTCTTGACCCAATGTGCGGTTCAGGCACATTCATTATTGAAGCCCTCATGATTTTAACAGATCGTGCGCCAGGCCTAGTCCGACGTTTTGGTTTTAATGGCTGGCATGGGCATGACCGTGATCTCTGGTTATCACTTAAGGCTGAAGCAGCAGAACGCCATGAAAAAGCTTTGGAACAGGCTTTACCTAAATTTTATGCCTACGATGCGGACTGGGAAGCGGTCAAGGCCACCCGCCAAAATATCATTGCCGCAGGTTTTGAAAAACTGCTTGACCAGATCCAGATTGAAGAACGTACCTTAGCGGACTGGGATGACTTCCATACCGAGGGCAAGAAAGCCTTTATTGTGACCAACCCTCCTTATGGGGAACGTTTGGGAGATAAAGCATCAAACCGTTCTTTATATCTGGGTTTATCGGCTTTATTACAGAAGAATTTTCCAAACCAGCGTGCCGCAATTATTGCCGCACAGGTTGAGCAGGCAGATGTACTGGCATTTAACGACCCGCAAACCTTACGTTTAATGAATGGTAAATTACCAATCTACGTGCGTTTTGGCACCATCAAGCCAGCAACTGTCACCCAACCCTTTTTGGCAACATGGCAACCACAACAATTTGAAAAAATCGAGGGTGCTGAGGACTTTACCAACCGTTTGCAAAAAAACATGCAGGCCTTAAAGAAATGGGCAGTTAAAGAAAATATCTACTGTCTACGTCTGTATGATGCCGACTTGCCTGACTTCAACGTTGCCGTTGATTTATATGGGGATAGATTGCATGTTCAGGAATATGCGCCACCTAAAACCATTGATCCTGAAAAAGCCAAAAAACGTTTTAACCTTGCACTTGCCGCAATCCGTGCTGTGACTGGCTTACAACGTGATGCCATATTTATTAAAACCCGTGCAAAACAGACAGGTACCAATCAATACACCAAACAAAGTACCGCCTCTAAACGCTTTATCGTTCAGGAAGGTGATGCCAAAATTTTAGTCAACTTAACCGATTACCTAGATACAGGCCTATTTTTGGACCATCGCCAGATTCGTCTTCGAATCGCCAAGGAAGCGCGTGGCAAGCATTTCCTGAACCTGTATAGCTATACATCAACTGCAAGCTTGCATGCCGCATTGGGTGGCGCAGCCAGTACCACCAGTGTTGACTTATCCAACACCTATCTGAGTTGGTCTAAAGAAAACTTTGTACTGAATGGCTTAACGGTAGACCATGCAGATGAACAGCATATGTTTTTTTCCAGTGACTGTTTTGAATGGTTAAAAGAGGGTCATGAGCAATATGACCTGATCTTTATTGATCCACCGACTTTCTCAAACTCAAAGAAATTCTATGGAACATTTGATGTACAGCGTGACCATGTTTCACTGCTTAAACGGGCAATGAACCGTCTAAACAGTGAGGGAACACTATATTTTTCAAATAACTATAGAGGTTTCGAATTGGATGAGGAACTTGAAGCCCTATACGATGTTGAAGAAATTACCTCTGAAACCATTGGACTAGATTTCAAACGTAATCAAAAAATTCATCGTGCCTGGAAAATAAAACACCAACAACTTTGAAACTGAAAACAAGCCACCATTTTGTCTTAACTCGAATGGTGGCTTCACTTATCAGTTTAAAATTTTGAGTATTATATCATGTACAGAAAAAATAAATTCTCGAATAAATTGTATTATTTCTTATTTAAAGTCACGGTACCTGTAACACGCCCCTCAATATCTACCTGATTGCCAGCAGTATTATAGGTATCAGAAAACTCATAGGTGTGTACATTATCTGAATTAAACTCATAAATCATCAAACGATCTGGAGCGACTGCATGAGGTTTAATGGTTGCAGCTTTTTTATCTCGCCCATCCGAAACAGTGTTTCTTTTCTGCTCTTGATAAGGTGATAAAACGCTTTCTGATAGAATTTTAATCCGTACATCACGGAGATTTTGATCGCTTAGTACACGTTGTGCACGCCAGCGTTCTTCCTCTGGCTTTAATACATCCTGCTGGGCTTTTACAATGATGCTCGGCAATGCGTTATTCAGCACGCCTGTTTGTAGTGCCAGATTTACTTCATTCAATGGTTGTGCAGCATGCCCCATTGAAGATAAAGCGATCATAAACAAAATTACACAGCGGTCCGTGTAATGATGTTGCTTATTTTCCATTGCAATTCATCCTGAATTTTTTTCTTATTTGTTCTGAAACTATCAAGTTTTTCATCAAGCCGCAATGTTATTGGTACTTTTCCCCAAAAAATCTGACCAGTTGCACTCATATAAAAAAAGATGGTGATTGGCATCACCATCTTTTTACACATTGGCCGTTAAATTTTTTGCTTAACTCAATTTGAGCTTATCAAACACCAGATGACCATCCTCACCTTTAATCAGGATATTATCTCCTGGCTGAAACTCACCAGATAAAATCTTCTGCGCCAGAGTATTTTCCACCTGTTGCTGAATTGCACGTTTTAACGGACGTGCACCATACACAGGGTCAAAGCCAGCCTCAATCAATAGATCAAATGCCGTGTCATCCACAGTCAAGCCTATATCACGCTCATTGAGGCGGGAACGTAAACGTTCCAGTTGAATATCCGCAATAGCACGAATCTGGTCTTTTTGCAGTGGATGGAAAATCACCACCTCATCAATACGGTTGATAAACTCTGGACGGAAATGCTGGCTAACCGCATTCATCACCACTGCCCGAATCTCATCATCAGTGGCCCCCTCACCCAGTTCTCGTACATCTTGTGAACCCAAGTTCGAGGTCATCACGATGACCGTGTTTTTAAAGTCCACCACGCGGCCTTGTGAATCCGTCAAGCGACCATCATCCAACACCTGTAGCAAGATATTGAACACATCTGGATGCGCTTTCTCCACCTCGTCAAACAACACCACGCTGTATGGTTTACGGCGTACCGCTTCGGTTAAAACACCACCCTCTTCATAGCCCACATAGCCTGGAGGCGCACCAACTAAACGGCTCACCGAGTGCTTTTCCATAAACTCAGACATATCAATCCGAATCATGGCATCATCACTGTCAAACAGGAAGTTGGCCAATGCCTTGGTCAATTCAGTTTTACCCACACCTGTCGGGCCAAGGAACAGGAATGATCCACTTGGGCGGTTCGGGTCAGACAAGCCTGCGCGTGAACGGCGTACCGCATTGGAAACCGCCACCACCGCCTCATCCTGACCCACCACACGGTTATGCAGAAATTCTTCCATCTGGAGCAGTTTTTCACGTTCACCCTGCAACATTTTGGTTACAGGAATGCCTGTTGCTGCACTCACCACCTCAGCAATTTCATTCTCGGTCACTTTGGTACGAATGAGTTTAGGTTCCTCATTTTCCTCAGCAACTTCCGCCTGTTCCAGACGCTTTTGTAACTCTGGAATCACACCATATTGTAGGCGTGCTGCTTCCGCCAAATCACCCTCACGTTTGGCTTTTTCCAAAGCAACACGTGCTTGATCCAATTCAACTTGAGCTTTCTTATCACCTTCAACCAGTGTTTTCTCGGCTTTCCAAATTTCCTCTAGATCATTATATTCTTTTTGCTTTTCAGCAATTTGCTGCTCAAGATGATTGACTTCAGCCTTACTGCCTGCATCCTCATCTTTCTTCACCGCCTCCAACTGCATTTTCAACTGGATGAGACGGCGATCAAGCTTATCCAATGCTTCAGGTTTGGAATCAATCTCCATCTTAATCCGTGAAGCCGCCTCATCAATCAGGTCAATCGCTTTATCTGGCAACTGACGGTCAGTGATGTAACGATGTGACATTTTCGCCGCCGCAATAATCGCGGAATCCAAAATTTGTACACCGTGATGGGTTGCATATTTCTCTTTAAGACCACGCAAAATCGCAATGGTATCTTCCACACTTGGCTCATCCACCAACACTTTCTGGAAACGGCGTTCAAGTGCAGCATCTTTTTCAATGTACTGGCGATACTCATCCAGCGTAGTTGCGCCGACACAGCGCAATTCACCACGCGCCAACGCAGGTTTAAGCATGTTACCTGCGTCCATTGCGCCATCGCCCTTACCCGCGCCTACAAGGGTATGCAGCTCATCAATAAACAGGATGATTTCGCCTTCATGTTTGGCAAGGTCTTTCAGCACCGCTTTTAAGCGTTCCTCAAACTCACCACGATATTTTGCACCTGCCAGCAATGAACCTAAATCTAGTGAAAGCACACGTTTATTCTTTAAGCTTTCAGGCACTTCACCATTGACAATACGTTGTGCCAAACCTTCTACAATCGCAGTTTTACCGACCCCAGGCTCACCAATCAGCACAGGATTGTTTTTGGTACGGCGTGACAACACCTGAATGGTACGGCGAATTTCATCATCACGTCCAATCACAGGGTCTAACTTGCCTGCCAGAGCACGCTCGGTTAAATCAATGGTATATTTACTGAGTGAGTCACGTTGATCTTCATGGTTATTGGTGGTCACTTTTTCTGTTCCTCTAATTTTTTCAATGACTGCTCGTAATTTCTGTGCAGTTGCACCAGAACTTTCGATAATTTTTTTAGTTTCACCCTGTTCAGCCAATGCCAACAGTACCCAGTCAGTGGATAAAAATTCATCCCCTGCCTTTTGGGCATAACTATCAGCCAAATTTAAAATGCGTACCGCTTCTGGATTTAAGTTGACATCTCCCGTTGGGTTACTAATTGTTGCGGCATCATTTAATGCCTGATTCAGTTTTTGCATTAAGGTGGGTAAAACAGCCCCTGCTTGCTGCAACAGACTCTGGTTAGCAGGTTCTTCCAGCAATGTCATAAGGATATGAATCCCTGCAATTGCGGTATGGTCCTTGCCCATTGCCAGTGACTGTGCATCTGAGAGTGCTTGCTGTAGACGGTTTGTAAATTTTTCAAAGCGCATTCTTATTATTCCTCACAACAAATTTTTAACTTATCACTAAGATGGGAACAGTTTTTAGAATTTCAAATAAAATTTATATGTTTTTCCAAAATCTTATAAAACAAAATATGGATAACACTCAGTAATAATATGGGTCTATAAATAATATATTTCAAGTATATTTTGTATAAATTTTCGGTCTTTTCCAATTTGCACACAACCCTTAATTGTACTTTTATATAGAACGCTTTAGCTTAGCTTTTTGTTTCGATCAATATGTAATATGACGACCATATATCTCAAAAGAATATGCCTTTTGGTATCTTGCCTCATCCCACTGCATAGTGCTTTTGCCCAACTCCGCTAAGATTCACGGCGCGCAGGTGGAATCGCAGTCATTCCCTTAACGGCAGGAGCAGAATGACATCTACAGTTCATTTAACCCCAGCACATGGACAACATTTCCAGAATTTATTCGACCTACAGCAGGAAAATTCAGTAACTCATTTGGAAAAAAGCGTTTATTTAATGGAGAAGAACGTGCACCCCACTCTGGTCAGGACATTCCAGCACCCGTTGTGCAAAAGGTAATTTCCCCTGCGGATGGCATTGTGGTGCAAACTGGAAACTACTTTTTTAATGGCAATACTGTGCTGGTTGATCATGGTCAGGGCCTGATCAGTATGTTCTGCCATCTCAGCAAGATTCATGTTGAAAAAGGGCAGCATATTCGTCAGGGCGAACAACTTGGGCTGGTGGGGAAAACTGGGCGTGTGACGGGCGCACATCTGCATTGGGGGATGAGCCTGAATAATGCTCGGGTAGACCCACAACTGTTCATAAAATAAAAAGATAAACTTATAAAAAAGTGATCTATGGCAATAGATCACTTTTTAGAAATATTTAACAATCAGGCATTATTCCACTTCAATAATTTCAAAATCATGGGTAATTTCCACCCCACCATCCGAAAGCATTTTACTTGCTGAACAGTATTTTTCCGCTGACAGTTCAACTGCCTTTTCAACCTGCTTGGCTTTTACCGCTTTACCTGTCACAATGAAGTGTAGATGGATTTTTGTAAACACGGCTGGGATTGCATCTGCCCGTTCAGCTTTTAACTGACACACGACATCGGTCACATCTTGACGGGATTTCTTTAAAATGGTCACAATATCAAACGAAGCACAACCACCAAGTCCCATTAAGATGAGCTCCATAGGACGTGGGCCGCGGTTTTCACCACCGTATTCAGCAGAACCATCCATCACCACAGTGTGACCACTGTCTGATTTTGCTTCAAAAGCAACATTCTCTAACCAATGTACACTTGTTTGCATTGCAACTACCCAAAAAACGTTATAAATTTACCTAGTTCTTGTACATTAACATAAAATGAGTTGATAAGGAATTTCATCTCTTCTGTGTAGAAAAGGCTCTCATAGAGCCTGTGCGATCGGTTTCATCCAAATTCGGAAATTTTAAGCATGACTTCAAATTTTTCACAACTTAGTACTGATGCGTTGTCTCCAGGTCAATTGCCTGAGTCAGTAAAGGCTTTGCTAAAACGTGCTCATATTAACAGATACCCTAAACGCACCACGATTGTTGACGCTGGAACGGAATCAAAATCGCTGTATTTAATCTTAAAAGGTTCAGTGTCAATTATCTTACGTGAAGATGATGAACGCGAAATTGTTGTCGCCTACCTAAACCCAGGCGATTTCTTCGGTGAAATGGGTCTCTTTGAAAAAAATCCTCAACGTACCGCAGAAGTACGTACTCGTGATGTATGTGAGATTGCTGAAATTTCTTATGAAAATTTCCATGAGTTAAGCAAGCAATATCCAGACCTCAGCTATGCGGTATTTGCCCAGTTGGTACGCCGTCTCAAGAACACCACACGTAAAATGACTGACCTTGCGTTCATTGATGTATCTGGCCGTATTGCTCGTTGCTTAATTGATTTATCTGCTCAACCTGAGGCAATGATTTTACCAAATGGTCGTCAGATTCGTATTACCCGTCAGGAAATTGGCCGTATCGTGGGCTGTTCACGTGAAATGGTGGGCCGTGTGCTTAAAACCCTTGAAGATCAGGGCATGATCCAGACAGACGGTAAGGCAATTTTAATTTTTGATACATCTTTAGAAGAAAATGCTTTTTCTGAAGAGGAGTTTGATGAAGAAGAGTGATTTCATCAGACTTCTGTCTCATCGATCAAAGCCAGTGCAAAAACACTGGCTTTAATTTTATCAATTTACGTGAAAAATCCATGTAACATGAAAAATTAGTGATTACATAATTACAATGATTATAGAGCCATTTGGAATGTAAAGCGTTATAAACATTTTTTATAATCCTCCTTAATCATGATGATATTCATAAGATACTGATTTGGAGAGAATAAGTATGAAAAAGTTAGCTCTAACCCTTTGTGCAACCACTGTAATGACCATTTCAGGCTGTGCCTCATTTGCAGATATGGCAGGTGCAGACAGCGCAACCCTGAATGCGCAATCTGCACAAAGTTTTGCAAAAATGACTCAGGAAGCACGTGCCAAGAACCAACTGGATACCAGTTCAAGTACCTATCAACGTATTAATAGTGTGTTCCTGCGCTTGAAACCTTATGCTGATCAACTCAATCAAACAGGTCAACGTTTTGACTGGCAACTGGCGGTATTAAAGTCTGATAGCGTCAATGCCTATGTGGCACCAGGCGGTAAAGTGGTGTTCTATACAGGCATTGTCAACAAGCTGAATCTGACCAATGATGAAATCGCAGCAATTATGGGACACGAAATGACCCATGCGCTTGAAGAACATGCCAAGAGCAAGATTGGTGCACAGGCACTGACTAATCTGGCGATTGGCATTGGTACGTCTTATGCGGGTGCCAATATCGGTGATCTGGGCAATGCCGCAATTAATCTGGGCAGTCAAATTGGGATTGGCCTGCCTTATTCACGCAACCTTGAAAGCCGTGCCGATTATGGCGGTTTAATGCTGATGGCAAAAGCGGGCTATAACCCAAATGCAGCCATTAGTCTCTGGGAAAAAATGAATCGTTTAGATGGTGCGGGAGGTGCTTCTTTCTTATCCACACACCCATCGAATACACAGCGTATTAGTGATATGCGTAAAAACCTGCCAGCTGCGATGGCGCTGTATAACAAACGCCGTTAATAAGCATTATGGCCTTTCTTACAAGAAAGGCCTATTTCAAGATACTATAATTGTTCTATTTTCTGGACAGTTGGCGAATTCTAACATGAGGTGCGACCGTTTCAAAAGCCTTATGATAATCAACAAGCTGAGCAAATTACTCTAATGGTGTGAGCCAATCTAACGCTTTTCTAGGACGAGTATTCAGTGACCTGGCAACTTGATTTAAATAATGCTGATCCGCCTGATTTAAATCAATCCCTTTAGGTAAATATTGCCTAATTAAACCATTCATATTTTCGCATGTGCCTTTTTGCCATGGTGAATGTCGGTCACAGAAATATACATCTATGCCTAAATCTTCTTCGAGTATTTTATGTTCTGCCATCTCACGTCCACGGCCATAGGTCAACGTTTTACGCAGTTCTGTTTAATGAGTTCAGCAAATTTTCTGGCTGAAAAGCTTTCTTTTTCTTGACTCAAGCATTAATGCAGTACGATCTTCAAAGCTAAGATGATGGTATGACAATTTTATATACTCCATAAACCCAGGAATATCAATACAAAAGCATTGAATAATTTTTTTAATCTTGTAGTAACTTAATTTACTGTTTTCTATCATGATTCTAGACTAACATCTCTATTCTGCTAGTCTAGAGCCTTATTATTTATAATTTCATCCAGATAATCCGCCCACTTTTGCAACCACTCCGCACATTCGGCTTCATAATTATGTAGGTTGTATGTTCCCTCAATTCCCTTTTTGGAATGTCCCAAAACTGCTTCTGCAATATCTGTAGAACAGCCTAATCTGGATAAACCTGTTCTCACTGTTCGGCGTAAATCATGCGGATTCCAGTCATCAATATCTGTTAGCCAAAGCTGTTCAGGACGAAAATTAGCCTGAACTTTATCTGGATTTTTCATTTGCCACTTTATTTCTGTCAAAGACTTTTGCTGAATAGGCAGCCCTGTTCGAGACGAAGCAAATAAATATTCCTGATTTGGTTGATATAAATTCCGTAAAAAATTGACACATTGCCGTGATAATTGAACATAACGCTCAGTGCTATTTTTTGATGCTTTCAGATGCCATGTTCCTTGATCTAAATCAAAATCTCTCCATTGAGCATCACACAATTCTCCAGTACGGCAACCTGTCCATAGCGTTAAATAAAGGATATGTTTTTGATGGGTAGTAAATCCTGATGTGGGCAACCAAGCCAATACACGTTTTAATTCCTGATCATTTAAAACCCGTGTGCCCTTTTTACAGGTTACTTTCAGTCTTGACTGCTTGATACTCATTTTGGCTAATAGAGCAGGATTAGCAAAATTGGCTGGAAATCGCTCCAAGCCAATGGCATATTCATACGCCAACGTCAACTCGGACAATACTCGTCCAGCCTGCACATTAGAACCACGATCAATAATTTCCTTGGTTAAAGCCACCACATCTTTTCGGGTCACTTCCAAAGCAATACGATTACCCAAAACCCGTACAGCATCTCCATACAGGGTTCGTCGTGTTTCAGATTGACCTTTAGGTTTTCGCACGCCGAAAACCTTTTTCCTTTCCCCCGTTCGAGGATCAGTAATCCAGTGGTCTTCAATCACCTCAGTTAAATACATCTCTATCATTTGGTGTACAGTGAGTTGAGACATATCTTTTTGTGCAAGCTCGTGTTCAATCTGTTGCTGAAGCTTTTCTTGTTCTTTTTTATATTTTGGACAAATCCCCTGATTTCGTTCAGCTTTTAAACGAGTGAGTTCTATCCTTGCCTCTGCCAGTGTAACTTGGGGGAAATTTCCGATCTTGTATTGTTTGATGGAATCATCCACAGGACTACGATAACGGTAGAAAAAAGTCTTCATTCCCGTTCTGCCACAATGTACTCGTAATCCTGTGTACTCACCGACATCAGCCTTGTCAGGATCACCCACTTTCATCTTCTCAATGGCTTTCGCTGAAAGTGCTTTTTTTATTGTCGTTTGTTGATCTATTGAGCGAACCACTTTAAACCTCACAAGAAGATTGAATTATTTGTTATCCTTTCAAGCTGTCCATTTTCCAATATTGATAAGGAATGATGGCTAGTTTAAACTAAAACAACCCACACTAAAACCTACACTAATGTTTTGGCTTAGGCTGTATTTGCTTAGATTTCATCCAAAACCCTCGGATACTCTGTTTATGTTATACACTATTAAACACATTGAAAACAAAGGATTTAATACCAATGAAAGATAATAATAGCATAGCAGACTTTTCCAACCACACACCAATGATGCAGCAATACCTCAAAGTCAAAACAGACTATCCACATGCGCTATTGTTCTACCGTATGGGGGACTTTTACGAATTATTTTTTGATGATGCCCATCAAGCAGCTAAACTTTTAGGTATTACCCTCACCCATCGTGGCAAAGCCAATGGCGAACCAATCCCAATGGCAGGTGTGCCCTATCATGCTGCTGAGGGTTATCTTGCCCGTTTGGTTAAAGCTGGCCGTACAGTTGCAATTTGTGAGCAAGTTGGTGAAGGCGAGAACGCAGGTTCTCGCGGTAAAGCACCTATGGAACGTAAGGTTGTTCGCATTCTCACTCCAGGCACATTGACTGATGATGCCCTACTCACCAGTTACCAGTCGTCAAACCTTGTGGCGCTCTGTATTCAGCAAAACAAGATTGGTTTTGCCCTACTCGATTTAAGTGCAGGTATTTTTAAAGTTCAACAACAGGACTACAAGCCTGAACAGCTTCCCATTGAACTGGCCCGTTTAATGCCGAGTGAAATCCTGATTGACGAAGACCTGATTGATCAAAACATTATTGAACAGATTAAGAAAAATCTGGAATGTCCAATTACCAAACGTCCAAACGTTGATTTTAACTTAAATAATGCACAAAAGACCTTATGTGACCAGTTTGCAGTTTCGACCTTGTCAGGTTTTGGATTGGACCCAATTCCACTGGCAAAAGCAGCGGCGGCGGCATTAATCCATTATGCCAAAGAAACCCAAAAAACAGCCTTGCCGCATATTCGCTCCATTCAGATTGAGCAAAGTACCGACTTTATTGCACTTGACCCAATTACACGCCGAAATCTGGAAATTATTGAGCCTTTGTTTGATCATGGCACATCACTGTTTCAATTGATTAATGACTGTCAAACAGCAATGGGCGGACGATTACTGAGCCGAACGCTGATGCAGCCGATTCGTGACACAGCAGCTTTAGATGCCCGTCTTGATGCCACTGAACAACTATTAAAAGGCTATCATGAATCACCTGTGCGGCTAGTACTGAAAGAGATTGGGGATATTGAGCGTGTGTTAAGCCGTGTTGCGCTTGGCAGTGCGCGTCCGCGTGATTTAGTCCAGCTTCGTCAAGCATGTGCGCAGATTCCATTTTTACGTCACGCTTTAACACCTGTTTTAAAAACACAGCAATCCAGATTATTGACTCAACTTGATCAGGAACTTGGCGATTTTAAGAGCCTACACCAACATTTAATGGCGGCGATTGTTGAGAACCCACCTGTGCTGTTGCGTGATGGTAATGTCATTGCTGAAGGTTATGATGATGAGCTGGATGAGTTACGCAAAATTCGTGATCATGCTGGGCAGTTCCTGATTGACCTTGAGATTAAGGAACGTCAACGGACAGGCATCAATACCCTAAAAATCGGCTATAACCGTGTCAGTGGTTATTATATTGAGTTGACACGCGTTCAGGCCGAGCAGGCACCTGCCGATTATATTCGGCGTCAAACCTTAAAAAATGCCGAGCGTTATATCACTCCAGAGCTCAAGAGCTTTGAGGACAAGGTACTTTCGAGCGAATCCCGTGCATTAGCGCGTGAAAAACTCCTATTTGAATCATTGCTGGATGAGTTGCGCCAAAACATTGCCCATCTACAAATGATGAGTGCAGCAATTGCCCATATTGATGTTCTCGCCAATTTTGCCCATCAGGCACGTCTCAATAACTGGGCTCGACCTGAATTTACCCCAGAAACCAGTATCAAAATTCAGGGTGGTCGCCATCCTGTGGTTGAAGCCTTAAATAAGACACCCTTTACACCAAATGATACATTCCTTGATTCCCAGCATCGTATGGCCATTATCACGGGGCCAAACATGGGTGGTAAATCAACGTTCATGCGTCAAACAGCACTGATTAGTCTACTTGCCTACTGCGGCAGTTTTGTTCCTGCCAAATCAGCAAAATTAGGTTCGATTGACCGTATCTTTACCCGTATTGGTTCTGCTGATGACCTTTCTACAGGCAAATCTACTTTTATGGTGGAAATGACTGAAACCTCACAAATTTTACATCATGCAACCAGTCAATCTTTGGTGCTGATGGATGAAGTGGGTCGTGGTACGAGTACTTATGATGGTCTCTCTTTAGCTTGGGCATGTGTGCTTGACTTGACCAAACGTGTGAAATGCCTGTGCCTGTTTGCAACACATTATTTTGAATTAACTGAACTGGGTGGTGAAGCAGGTATTGATAACTATCATGTTACGGCGCAGGAATTAAACGGCAATCTAATCTTGCTGCATAAGGTTCAGCATGGCCCAGCGAGTCAGAGTCATGGTTTGCAGGTGGCAAAACTGGCGGGTATTCCAGCCAATGTGATTAAAGAAGCACAAAAACGTTTAAAGATTCTGGAAAAACAACAGCACCAGCATTTGCAAAATACTGTACAGACTGATTTATTCAGTGCAATTGACAATAAAATCGAAACTCACTTTGTTGAGCGCATCATTGAAGTGCAAGCCCATTCACCTGCACTGGAGTTGTTACAAAACATTGATGTCGATGAATTAACCCCACGTCAGGCACTTGAACAGCTTTATCAATTAAAGGCATTATCTAAGACAGCTCAAACAGTTGAGAGCTAATCCATCAAAATGTCACGTGGAGATAAATCTGCCTACACAGCAAAACAGAAAAGATAGGCGAAGCATATTGAGGAAAACGAACTGGATCAAGGGCGCTAAGATGCTGAACGTATAGCCTGGGCAACGGTCAATAAACAAGATGGTGATGGTGGGCTAAAGAAAAAGCATAAATAAGTCGATTAACCTTGTTGTTGAGACTTATTATCAACAAAAGTCATATAAATAAGTCCATTTCATTGATACGAATAATAAATATCAATAAAAGGAATTGTTTCTATCGGTCTTTTTTGCCTAAAATACGCTATTCAAAATGAAAACCATATTTTTTAGGTAGCTGCCGCCATGACCTTTGTTGTCACCGAAAATTGTATTAAATGTAAGTATCAAGATTGTGTTGAAGTTTGTCCTGTAGACTGCTTCTATGAGGGGCCAAACTTCCTTGTGATCAATCCAGATGAATGTATTGACTGTGCATTGTGTGAACCTGAATGTCCAGCAAATGCGATTTTCTCGGAAGATGAACTACCAGAAGGTCAGGAAGTGTTTATTGAGCTGAATGCTGAACTATCTGAAAAATGGGCAGGTAATAACATCACTCAAATTGGTGAACAACCTGCCGATCGTGAAGAATGGAATGGCAAGCCAAATAAATTGCAATATTTAGAAAAATAATCATAGAAAAGACCAGTATTAACTGGTCTTTTTTTATACTCGAATCACACATTTCTTTGCAATTGCATCATTATTCATGCGCTATTTTGCATTAAAATGATACACATATCGTTTGTGAAATTTCTTTTTTATGATTCAAAATAAATTACAGGGTCTTTTTTCATTTTTTATCATCCCTGTGATGATGGTCGGTTGTGTCAGCTCAACCACCAAAGTGCCCCAAAATAACAACATCGGAAAAAGAATTTATATTCCTCAGGAACAGGTCACCATTACCCGCCCTATTCCCAATAAGATTGAACCTGCCTCTTATCGCATCTGGCTCAATCAGGGCGAGAACTATGCACGCGTTCGTGAATATGAGCAGTTTTTAACACGCAACAATCTGGCGCATATTATTCCAAGTTTTGAATTACTGCGTACCGCACGGGACTGGCAAAAATGTGGGCGCTCTGAATATATGGTGCCTAACCGTGAGTTATGGAACAACTCACTTTCAACCTTGCGTGTGTTTAAGTACCTGATTGCAGCCAAAATTTTGACAGATTTTGAAGTGACTTCGGTTTACCGTGATCTTCCCCTGAATCAATGCGCTGGCGGAGCCAGCTCGTCCAGACATTTATTCAACTCAGCCATTGATTTCCGTATTGGTCCTGAATTTCCTCAACCACAGGATTATGCTTTTATTGAGCAAAGCAAATTCAAGCTTTGCCAGTTCTGGGCACAGCATGGTCAAGGTCTCAATCTGGGTATTGGTCTATATAGCTCAGGGCAAATCCATATTGACACACAGGGTTATCGAACATGGGGGCCTGACCTAACCCGCAACAGTTCAATGTGTAATTTTTAGCGTCAGAAAAATGCTTTCTTTAAAGAAGCATTTTTATTTAATTGATGGTTTGTAATTGTAACTTACCTCGGTCAAGCATTTTATTTCATCTAATTTTATTGATACATGCAAAAATCATTTTATGGATCATCATGGTGAGTTTCACCGCATATAATATATTCAATCATTAAACATAAATAAACTTTGATTTCTCATTTACCCTAATCAAATTGCACTCTAGATATAAATGTTTAAAATGCAGCTAACAGATTTATAGGTAAACCTGATTATGCAACAGATGTGGACAGACATTGATGAATATATCAATTCACATTTAATTCCCACTGACCCAAAACTTCTACATGCATTAGACAATACCGATCAGCAGGGTTTTTCTAATCATCTGGCTGTTGCACCCAATCAAGGTATGTTTTTACAAATGCTGATTCAGATGAATCAGTGCAAGCGTGTGTTGGAACTGGGAACTTTTGCGGCTTATAGCACCATTTGGCTGGCAAAGGCCTTACCCGAAGATGGTTATCTACTGACCGTTGAAGGACGTGATACCCACGTCATCTTGGCGCAGGAAAACATTGATTATGCCAATATGCCCACCACGATCGAACTGAAAAAAGGTCGTGGTGCAGATGTGATGAAACAGCTTATTGCTGATGGCAGCGAAGCTTTTGATTTTATTTTTATTGATGCCGACAAACAAAGTTATCCTGAATATCTGGAGTTAAGTTTACAACTGTCCCATTCGGGCACCATTATCGTACTGGATAATGTCATTCGTGCAGGTGCAATTCTGGATGAAAACAATAAAAAACCAAGCATTGAAGGTATTCGGGATGCTTTTACGGCATTAAAAGATCATCCAAAGCTTTTATCCTGCACAGCCCTACAAACTGTTGGGTCAAAAGGCCATGATGGTTTTGCAATTGCGATTGTGAAATAGAGATTAAAAAACAACCTGAAATTTTTAATTATTTAATATCAATTACTTATATTTATACACAATGTTTTTCCATATAGTTATCCACAGTATTTGCGGATAACTAGTAGAGGGTCTATTAACACTTCACAGATGCTTGCGACAGCGATCATTTTTTAGGCGGAACAAGGCATGTATTGTGAAATTTAGTCATTCTAAATGAACAAGACATAACGCAGTAACGACAAAAAATGCTCCTGTCCCGTAGGGTTATGGCTAAAATATCCACAAAATTCGTTATGAAACTTGACAAGGGTCACGCCATTGCCTGCGTTTCATGCCTTGTTTGAGTCATTTTAGCCTATAACGCAATGCATGGCTGAAGTGTAATAGACCCTCTTATAAAAATGAATCACTTAGCCACGAGCAAAGGCACATTGGCATTACGGAAAATTGTGGTGGTGATGCTACCCAGAAAGAATTGATGGATTTTACTGTGGCTGAAAGCCCCCAGCACAATCAACTGAATCTTATGCTCTGCCTGATATTCAAGAATATTTTGTGCCACATCTCCATAACGGTAGACAGGTACAACCTCTATACCAGCATCCTTTAAATACTTTTCAGGTTCGGTCAGCATTTCAGGATGATCACCAACATAAAGTAAGTGACATTGCAGTGTTTTCAATAAATCACTTTGGGCAATGCGTTGCAGCATTTTTTGACAGGTCGGTGAATATTCATAGGCAAAGATAAAACGTCTTGGTGCTTCAAAATGCTCGCCTACCGTAATCACTGTACAGTTTGCACCACGAATAAAGTTTTCTACGTTACTGCCAATCGGCTTATTCTTTTCGGCCGCCCGTTCACCCACACGCCCAATAATGACAACATCATTCTCTTTTAGAATATTAAAGCTCTGTTCAAGGAAATCGCCTTTTTCCTGAATCTTGGTACTGGTTAAACCATATCGTTTTTCAATCAGTTCAGAAATGTGTTTCAGTAAATTATTGCTGTAGTCGAGCGCGAGTTCACTTTGCTTTTGCTCAAGCTCAGCCAGCTCCTTGAGCAGCATCGCATTACTTTCAAAACCAATGACACCGCTGATTTCACCTAAATGATAGCTTGCCGGATAATAATCCAGGATTTGCAACAGTACTAATTCTCTTTGCGTTTGCTTCGCCACCCATGCGGCTGCTTCAGCGACCGCCTCGATACAAGGTGAAGAATCAATACATGCAATGACACGGTTCATGTTCGCCTCTCTTTAGGTCTAACACCTTAGGTCTTGTACTTGTTTTTAACTTAACACAGATAAAACCAGGATAGGTTAAATTTATGTATCGAATCTTCTGAACTTTTTCATGCTATTTTCTTATTTTCGATAACGGATCAAGCGAGCTGGATTACCTGCAACAATGGCATGCTTTTCAATGTCTTTAGTCACCATACTGTTCATTCCAATGACGGCATGATCTCCTATTTTTACACCATCTTTAATCCCAACATGCGCCCCCAGCCAAACATCCTGTCCAATCTCGATGCCTTTTGAAGTCACTGCCTGTTGGTAAATCGGACGTTCTAAATCCATACCATGATCGAAAGCATATAAATGGCTATAGGCTGCGATACGCACCTGATCATGCAGCTTAATGCCTGCACGTCCACCATCTAAAATACAGTGGTGGTTAATTGCTACCTCATTGCCAATCTGCAACGGTCCATGCAAAGTACAATCCGCCGCAATAAAGGTGTTGTCACCAATGCTAATCTTGCGACCACGCTCTGCAAAAATATGCGCTAAAGGAGAAATAAAACAGTTCTTTCCAATCTCAACCGTTTCCATTTCCATCAGGTAGGCTTGATATTCCGCCTGCCATTGTTCCGCCCATTCCCGATGTTTGGGTTTCAATGACCAATATAGCCAGGGCATATAATTTAAACGATGTTTATGCTGCTCCCGATACTTCAATAATGGATCAGTCATCTACAGGTTCCTCAACAATCTTAACCTGCTCACGTCCTCTCGTCAGGTCCTGAAGTTTATGCCTGAGTGGTTCAATTTGCTGAACTTGTACACGCGCCTCAATCATCACCCCATTTTCAGTATAGCTTTCCTGATATTCAATCTGTTGCTGCATCAACTCATACTGGATAATCGCCCATTCATTAAACAGGCAGGCAAACTGTATTGCTTTTTTCTCAATTAGCTCAATTTTCTCAGCCAATAGCAAACATTGTCCAGCACAGCCACCATAAGCCCGTACCAGTCCACCTGTGCCCAGCTTGATTCCGCCATACCAACGGTTGACCATGACAATCACATTGGTTAAATCATTGCCCTCTATGTTTGCCAGAATAGGTCGTCCCGCTGTTCCTGAGGGTTCACCATCATCATTAAAGCGTACATGGTGTCCAATCTTCCATGCCCAGCATTGATGAGTGGTTGAGCTATCTTTGGTCTGCTCTAAAAAGGCCTTGACCTGTTGTTCATTTTCAACAACCGCAGCAATCGCCTGAAAACGACTTTTTTTAATTTCTTCTTCAAAAGTAACCGTATGGGCAATGGTGAATGGCATAAAAAATCTAGATAAAAGTAAAAAAGAAATTATATCAATTTTTGTAGATGAGAGAGGTATCTCCAATTCGGAAAAGAATACATGTTTACTTTTTAATGATAACTTATAAAAAAGAACCCGCAGGTTCTTTAGCATATAAACAACTGTTTAAATTTAAACCACAAAATCGTCACCCAAATACACTTTACGCACCTGCTCATTATCCAGAATTTCCTGAGGCGTGCCTTCAGCAATCACCGATCCCTCACTCACGATATAAGCCTTTTCACAAATGGCCAAAGTCTCACGCACGTTATGGTCGGTAATCAACACCCCAATACCCCGTTCTTTTAGGGTCTGGATAATATCCTTAATATCACCTACGGAAATCGGGTCAACTCCTGCAAATGGTTCATCCAGCAGCATAAATTTTGGATCGGCAGCCAATGCACGTGCAATTTCAGCCCGACGGCGTTCACCACCAGAAACACTCATACCCAGTGAATCCTTAATATGATTGATCTTGAAATCATTCAAAAGCTCAATCAGGCGTTGCTGGCGCTGCTGCTTATTCAGGTCCTTACGTGTCTCCAGAATTGCCATAATATTTTCAGCAATAGTCAACTTTCTAAAGATAGACGCTTCCTGAGGTAAATAGCCAATTCCCTTACGCGCCCGCTCATGCATGGCCAGATCGGACAGGTCAAGGTCATCGAGGTGAATCTCGCCCTTGTCCATACGCACCAGACCAACAACCATATAGAAACTGGTGGTTTTTCCCGCACCATTCGGCCCAAGCAGTCCGACAATCTGACCACTTTGCATGGTAAAAGAAACATCTTTCACAACCCAGCGCTTGCTATAATTTTTCGCCAAATGCTTAATGCACAATGTCTGTGGTTGCTGACCTGACTGTTCCATTAATCACGTGCCCCTGGAAAGCTTTTTGAACTTGATGGTGGAATGATAATCTGAATACGATTAGATGATGAACCCTGCGCCTCAACATCGCCCTTGTTCATACTGTATTTCAACCTGTTGCCGCGAATACTGGAACCATCCTGATAGAGATAGGCATTGCCAGTCAACGTGATAATCCCTGTGTCTGCGTTGTAGACAATATTCTGCGCCTCACCGCGTGCCAACCCCTTGTTGGCTTCTATTTGCTGCTGGAACTTGGCAGGTTTGCCTTTGGCGGTAATGGTCTGAATCTCGTTTTTACTGTTCAGTGTGGCAACCAGTGAGTCCGCCTGAAGCTTCATGGTGCCCTGTTCGATCACCACATTGCCCGTATAAGTAGTAATACCCGTTTTACTATTATAAGTCGCGTTTTCAGCCGCCAGAGAAAGCTGTTGGTTACGGTCTGACGGTAAAGCAAAACCTGAGGCAGAAGAGAGTGCAACCACCGCAACACAAGCCACCTGTTTCAGGAAAGATGAACGATACTGGGTATTAAGGTTTTGGCGCATACTTTCCTCGAACTTTGAAAAATTCATATTGACCCTGATTGAGGTCTGCTTTTAGTCCCAGACTCACAAACTCAGCCGTTGGTGACTGCACAATGACCTGATGCTGCGTTTCCAGTTGTCTGGTTTTCGGATAGCCTGTGAGTTCATCCGTATGAAACTCCATTTTACCCTGTTCAGATAATTGTGTCGCAACCACGTCTCCAGTCAGGACTACTTTGCTATTGTCATCGTAACCATTTGCCTGTTTGGCAAAAAAGGTCGCATCAGGCTTGCCCTGTTTGTACATCACCGCATTGAGCTGATCAAGCTGTGATGTTTTCTGTTGCATATCCTGTTGCAACTGCTTGATTTCCGCACGAATATATAAATTCCCCTGCTCATCTGTTTGTGTAAGATGAACGCCCTGTGCTGAATATGTCATATTTTTAGCTGAATCAACTTCCAGCTTTTTTGCCTTGCCGCTGTAATAGTAATAGCCGCCACTGAGCGCAGCAACAATTACAGCAACAACATATAAAACCTTGGTATCCATAAACAGGGTGCCCTAACCTTGAGGGAGTTTAATACTGATATTAATGTGGTACAGCCAGGTATTTTGCAAGTAGCTCTTGGTAAACACCTTTTGCCATCAGCAACATATCACAGGCCTCACGTACTGCCCCACGTCCACCCATCGCCTGGGTGACCAGATTTGCACGGCGACGCACTTCCTCATGGCCATTGGGCACGGTAATGCTCATACCTGCAATTGCAAACGCAGACAGGTCAGGCCAGTCATCGCCCATATAGACACAGTCCTCAGGCAGAATATTGAGCTGTGCACAGGCTTCACGCAATGCCACACCCTTATCCTCACGTCCCTGAAACACCAGATCCACACCCAAGTCAGACATGCGCTTTTCAACAATCTGGCTTTTACGTCCAGTGATGATAATCACTTTCATGCCTGCCTGCTGCACCAGCTTCATGCCCAGGCCATCACGGATATCGAATGACTTGATTTCATCACCAGAGTTGGTCAAAGTCACAAAACCATCACTTAGAATGCCATCCACATCCAGCACCAATGCCTGTAAATGACGCGCTTGCTCTAAAAGTGCATAGGATGCCATGGCTTAATTCACTCCTGCTTCAATCAGATCGTGCATAGTGATTACACCAATCACCTTGTTGGCATTATCTACGACCACAAATTGATTGACTTTTTTGTCATGCATTTTTTCTAAGGCTTTCACCGCACGAGTATCCTGAGAAATCGTTAGAGGATTTTTAATCATAACTTCGGATACAGCTAAACTCACATCAAAACCTTGTTGCTGATCAATCATACGACGTAAATCACCATCCGTGAAAACACCTAACAAGGTATCATTTTCATCAACAATTGTAGTTAACCCAAGCCTTTTACCAGAAATCTCATATAACACTTTGTTCATTGGGGTGTCTGGGCTCACTTTAGGTAACTCTGCACCAGTATGCATCAAATGTTTAACATAAAGGAGTAAACGTTTACCTAACGCCCCTGCTGGATGGGAACGTGCAAAATCATCTGCGGTAAAGCCTCGTGCTTCCAGCAACGCAACCGCTAGAGCATCACCTAGAACCAGTGTTGCGGTAGTACTTGATGTAGGCGCCAATCCCAGTGGGCATGCTTCATCTGCCGCACCCAGCGTCAGGGCAATATCAGCATTCTGTGGCATTGGCCCCTTGTCATCACGGCTAATGGTGATTAAAGGTACTTCCAAGTGTTTAATCAGTGGCATCAGCATCATAATTTCATCACTCTTGCCTGAGTTTGAAATTGCAATCAGTACATCACCGCGCACCAGCATGCCCAGATCACCATGCCCTGCCTCACCAGGATGCATAAAGAATGAGGGTGTACCTGTGGAGGCAAAGGTTGCCGCCATTTTGCGGCCAATATGACCAGATTTACCCATTCCTGTAACAACCACACGCCCCTTGCATTGCAAAATGACTTCACAGGCGCGGTCAAATCGTTCATCAATTTGTGTTGCAAGCACTTCTATCGCTTGTTGTTCAATGCGCAAAGTTTCCAATGCGCTTTTTTGGAAATTTATCGTTTGTGACATGCAGGTTTGACTCAAAATAATATGCGATCTACTGGAGGTAGATGATTGTAATCAAAAGAATGATCGAGATTCTAGCATAACTAGAAGTTATGCACGTTTCTAAAATGTGTAAGATTTTTGGGAAAATGGAGAAAAATAAAGATCAATGAACCGCAAACTCCAGATGCTGATCGCTACACACTACAACCCATGTTTCAAGAACAGGGATAACACCCCATCCCAAACAACATAATCATTAAAATTGATC
This sequence comes from Acinetobacter sp. CIP 102129, assembly GCF_000368305.1. Classification (NCBI taxonomy): domain Bacteria; kingdom Pseudomonadati; phylum Pseudomonadota; class Gammaproteobacteria; order Moraxellales; family Moraxellaceae; genus Acinetobacter; species Acinetobacter sp. CIP 102129. The sequence continues at coordinate 115,944 of NZ_KB849339.1, read as the reverse complement.
TGGTCCATTATTTTTTGCCCGATAACTTTATGAAATACAATGCATACGTTATGATGAATAACGATTTTTGTAGAGTGTTTGAAAACCCTTATGCAACCTTTTGTTCTATATAATTCTGAGCAACGTAAAAAAGTTGAATTTGTGCCACGCAAAGAGGGACAAATCGATATGTATGTCTGTGGTATGACGGTTTACGATTATTGTCATATTGGACACGCTCGGGTTATGGTTGCATTTGACTACATCATCCGCTTTTTGCGTAGTCAGGGCTGGAAAGTTCGCTATATCCGCAACATTACTGATATTGATGACAAGATCATTGCCCGTGCCAATCAAAATGGCGAAACCATCCAGCAACTCACTGCACGCTTTATTAATGCAATGAATGAGGATGCAGCCAACCTTGGCTGTGTGCTACCCGATGAAGCACCCAAAGCGACCGAATATATTGACCAGATGCAAAGCATGATTGCTACGCTGGTGGATAATGGCACAGCCTACCCTGCTGCCAACGGTGATGTTTATTTTGAAGTGACCAAGTTTGACAAATATGGTCGATTGTCAGGTCGTAAGCTTGAGGATATGCAGGCGGGTGCATCTGAACGTGTCGATGTCGAAGTAGACAAGAAACACCCCTTTGACTTTGTACTTTGGAAACATGCCAAAGAAAATGAACCTGCCTGGGCTTCACCGTGGGGCAATGGCCGTCCAGGCTGGCATATTGAATGTTCAGCGATGTCCACCTGCTGTCTGGGTAATCATTTCGATATTCATGGTGGTGGTTCGGACCTGATGTTCCCACACCATGAAAATGAAATCGCACAAAGTGAGGCCTCAACAGGTGAACAATATGTCAATTATTGGATGCATGTTGGTTTTATCAATGTTGATGGCGAGAAAATGTCTAAATCTTTAGGCAACTTCTTTACCATTCGTGATGTAATGGAAAAATTCCATCCAGAAGTGATCCGTTACTTTATTGTGTCATCCCACTACCGTAGTCCAGTCAACTTCTCTGACTTTGCATTAAAAGAAGCAAAAACCGCGCTCAGCCGTTTTTATCATTCATTTAAAGCCTACCAGCAGGTGTATGGGCAAAAAATAGTTGAGACTTTAGAGCAAAGTTTTGTGGAACGCTTTAACGCTGCCATGTATGATGACTTTAATACTGCGGAAACAATGGCGGTTTTATTTGAGCTGAATAAAGATTTAAACCGCGCGGTTAAGGAAGAAACCGCTGAACAGGCCAGCATTCTCTACTCAACCTTACGTTACTTAACCAATATTCTTGGCTTGGTTCAGCATGATGTAGATGAGTTTTTAAAATCGGATATTGGTCACGAAGCACTTTCCCTTTCTGACAAAGAAATTGAAAACTTTATTCAGCAACGTGTTGATGCTAAAAAAGCCAAAGACTTTGCTCAGGCAGATGCCATTCGCCAGTCTTTATTGGATCAGGGTGTTGTGCTTGAGGATACCCGTCAGGGAACTATTTGGCGACGTGCTGATTAAATCAACACTTAGCAACATAGAGAGTTGACAGTTTGATGAAACTCTCTATAATGCGACCTATTGCGGGAATAGCTCAGTTGGTAGAGCATAACCTTGCCAAGGTTGGGGTCGCGAGTTCGAGTCTCGTTTCCCGCTCCAGATTCAAAAAGCCCTGATCGAAAGATTGGGGCTTTTTTTATATTATTTAATAACTTTATCTATGCTAAACTTCTTGCGTTAGTCAAATTTTAAGCAGCTGAAAGCTATATTTGATGAGGTTTTAGCCAATTCAAAAATTAGATAAAACTATACTTTCGCAAGAGGTCTATTTACTATAGCCCCAAAATAAATAAAGCTAAATACCGAATCAAGCATTTAACTTCGTAAGCTATAATTTACGATGAGTATTTTAATACGTCTAAAAGGTTTTCTTCTACCATCACACTTCAACTATATTGTTATGCTTTCTGTACAAGGCTATCCAAATGCAATATTATAACATTACATTAAATGGATAGGCTTTAAAATGAAAGTTTGTTCATCCCTCAAAAGTGCGAAACAACGTTGTAGCGACTGCCAAATTGTTAAACGTCATGGCAAACTGTACGTGATCTGCAAATCCAATCCTCGCTTTAAGCCAAGACAAGGCTAGCCCTTGCTTTCTTTACCAAAGGTTAAATAACCCTTACATTCCCCTACTACACTTTCTTTATAAAATTTCATAATTTGGATAACAACATTTTCATAAGGTTGTATCAGGTATGCAGAAATCTATTATTGCCATTTCTCTTGCATCTATTTTTCTAGTAGCGTGTAACAAAGCAGAAAAACCAAAAACTGAAGAACATACCCCTCCTGCAACAACAGAAGCTATTACTGAACCTGTAGTGGATAGTGAACATACAGCAGAAAACTCACTGGACTGGGATGGCACATATAAAGGTGTGCTTCCTTGTGCTGACTGTGAGGGCATTGAAACCAAGCTTGAGCTAAACCAGGATAAAACTTACGAGCTTAAAGAAACCTACCTTGGCAAAGGTGATGGCAAGGCATTTGAAACGAAAGGTAGCTTCCAGTTTGACAGTAACAATCGCTCTGTTATTGAGTTAGACAAGGCGGGTGATAGCCGTAAATATTTTGTTGCTGAGGGTTATCTTAAAGCCCTAGACCTTGAGGGCAATGAAATTACAGGTGCCTTGGCAGACAGATATCAACTAAAAAAAGAGGCTGAATAATATCAAGTAGACTTCTAAAAACAATTATCTCACCAATAAAAAACCCTGCTTACGCAGGGTTTTTTTAAATCAATTCAAAGCTTAGTGAGCAGCGAATTGGTTCATTGTGTTTTTAGCATCATCGTGCGCTTTAAGAGCGTTGTCACCAGAGAAAATTTCTTTGTGATCATCACCGATGTCAGAACCCGCCATTGCTTGGTGTTTAACACAAGCGATACCACCACGGATTTCTTTACGTTGTACGCCAGCAACATAAGCCAACATACCTTCAGAACCGAAGTAACCTTGCGCAAGCTCATGTGTAGAAAGAGCAGCTGTGTGGTAAGTCGGAAGTGTGATCAAGTGATGGAACACACCCGCTTCACGAGAAGCATCTGCTTGGAATGTACGAATCTTAGCATCAGCATCAGCAGCTAATTCAGTAGCATCGTACTCAGCGCTCATTAATTTAGCACGGTCGTAAGCAGAAACGTCTTTACCTTCAGCAACCCAACGGTCGTAAGCTTGTTGACGGAAGTTTAACGTCCAGTTGAAAGATGGAGAGTTGTTATAAACAAGCTTCGCATTTGGAACTGTTTCACGTACACGGTTAACCATGTGCGCGATTTCTTCAACGTTTGGAGTCGCAGTTTCGATCCAAAGAAGGTCAGCACCGTTTTGTAAGCTAGTTACACAGTCAAGTACAACGCGGTCAATTTGAGTGCCTTCGCGGAACTGGTACAAGCCAGAAGCTAAACGCTTAGGACGATGTAATTTACCATCACGCTTGATTAGGATTTCGTCTTCTTTCGCTTCAGAGATGTCAATTTCTTGAGTGTCTAAGTAGCTGATGTATTGAGAAGCGATGTCGCCTGGCTCTTTAACCACTGGGATTTTTTGAGTCAAGTCAGCGCCTTCAGAGTCAGTACGCGCAACGATGATACCGTCATCAAGACCCATTTCCAAGAATGCATAACGTAATGCATGGATTTTAGCGATGAAGTCTTCGTGCGGAACAGTTACTTTACCAGCTTGGTGACCACATTGTTTCGCATCAGATACTTGGTTTTCGATTTGAAGCGCACAAGCACCAGCTTCGATCATTTTCTTAGCAAGTAAGTAAGTCGCTTCTTCGTTACCGAAACCAGCGTCGATGTCAGCAATAATTGGCACAACGTGAGTTTGGAAACCATCGATTTGAGCAGTGATTTCAGCAGCTTTAGCAGTGTCACCAGCTTCTTGCGCTTTTTTCAATGCACGGAACAAATCGTTTAATTCTTTCGCGTCAGCTTGACGTAAGAAAGTATAGATTTCTTCGATCAAAGCAGGTACTGAAGTTTTTTCGTGCATAGATTGGTCAGGAAGTGGACCAAATTCTGAACGAAGCGCAGCAACCATCCAACCAGAAAGGTAGATGTAACGCTTAGAAGTTGTACCGAAGTATTTTTTGTTCGCAATCATTTTTTGTTGCGCGATAAAACCGTGCCAGCAACCTAATGATTGAGTGTATTTGCTAGAGTCAGCGTCGTATTCAGCCATATCTTTACGCATGATAGCAGCTGTGTATTTAGCGATATCTAAACCAGTTTTGAATTGGTTTTGCATTTGCATACGTGCAGCATCTTCTGGGCTAATATCGCGCCAAGTGTCGCCGAATTTTGCTTTTAATTCGCGGATTGCATCAATCGCTGTTAAATATGTAGACATGATATATTCCTTTAGAGGGATTGGCATCGAATGGACGCTGAAAATCATGCTTTTTTATAGGCGAGATTTCAAGCACTTCTTCAATATTTTGCACAGCTTAGTCTGTGGCAATCAATTTATCCAATATTATTGGGTAATTTTCGGTATTTTCTTATGAAATATAGGAATAAAGGTCATTTTATTTAGATTAAAAAACCAATTTAAACCATTGTTATTCATAATTTTTTAATGATTAAATTTTTTATGAAATTCTCTTTTTTCTTATATTTGACTTATTTAAATACAATTTTAGGACTTGCCATACTCCCCAAAACTGACATTTTTTGCCATTTGTAGCACAGTCAGATAAATTTTCCCCTTATGAAAGTGAAATTTTCTCATGGGAAAGTGACTTCCTGATTGGACTGATAGCCAAGGCTTTTTGTAGGATTAAGTTACACAAACATCTTTAAATATGGCATAATTCAACATAATTTAAGGATTTTATTTTCGGTATTTTTTTTATGAATCTGGAGCGGGTTGATCTCAATTTATTAATTTATCTTGATGTACTTCTTCGTGAAAAAAATGTCACACGCGCAGCGGAACAATTAGGTGTTACCCAACCTGCAATGAGTAATATTTTACGCCGTTTGCGTAACTTATTTAATGACCCTCTCCTGATCCGATCTTCCGAAGGGATGACACCGACTGAACGGGCACTGGAACTGCAACCCCGTATTCGTGACGCACTATCAGACCTGTCCATGATTCTGGAACCTCGTACCGAGTTCAGACCTTATACCAGCAATCGCGTGTTCCGCATCATGACCTCCGATTATGCTGAAGCCACTTTGGTTCCCCGCCTTGTAAAAGCCTTGCGTTCTGAAGCGCCAAATGTTGTTTTGGACTTCCTGACTCCAAGTGACGTGTCCTACCGCGATATGGAACAAGGTAAGGTTGATCTGGCAATTAACCGTTTTAATGAAATTCCACAAAGCTTTCATCAGGTATTGGTTTGGCGTGACAGCTTTAGCTGTATTTTAAATGACAAGCACCCTGCCGTAACCCATCTTAATTTAAAAAGTTATTTAGACGCCCAGCATATCTGGGTATCCAAGACAGGTATGGGTGTTGGCTTTGGTGTCAACCCAGACAAACAGGCTGGTTTAGGCTGGATTGATCAGGCTTTGGAACGGATTGGTCAACGCCGTAAAATTTCGGTATTTACCCGTCATTATCAAATGCCTGCTCTTCTGGCACAGAATGTTGATTTAATTGCCACACTTCCAACCCGTATGGCACGTCTACAGGCACAGAATCCAAAACTGATTATAAAGGATCCTCCATTTTATATTCCTGAATTTGAATTAAAGATGGCCTGGTGTCCTTTATTGCATCATCATCCAGCGCATCGCTGGTTAAGGCAGTTAATCCTGTTTGTAGCACGGCAAATGATTGAAGAAGAAAATCGTGAATTTCTTTTAAATAATACGCAGTTTTCACAATATTAACATCTTGTTTTATTATAATGGTTAGCTTTCTACGAGTATGCTTGTTGAACGCTATTGTTACACTGAGGTAATGTTCTAATTACCTCACAACTTTTTTGTGTTAAAACATATTCACAATAATGATAAACCACAGGTGATGTGTGAGTCTCTTCCAAAATATTATTGTCATTATTCTGCTTATTTTTGCGGCGGGTTTTCTATCACTTACTGAAATTGCGCTTGCAGGTGCGCGAAAGGTTAAACTAAAGATTTTAGCGGAATCAGGTGAAATCCGTGCACAGAAAGTTCTGGACTTGCAGGAACAGTCTGCCGACTTCTTTGCCGCCTCACAAATTGGTTTAAATGCGATTGCCATTTTAGGTGGTATTTTAGGTGAAGGGGCGTTTCGCCCCTATTTTGTGGAGTTTGTTGCACGGTTCTATACAGGACCCTGGCTGGAAACGATTGGTTTCGCCCTCTCCTTTACCTTGGTCACTTCGCTGTTTATCCTGTTTGCCGACCTAATGCCAAAACGTCTGGCGATGAATGCACCCGAAAAGATTTCGATTAGGGTGATTGAGCCAATTCAGATTTTCATCAAAATCTGTAAACCTCTGGCTTGGGGAATCAATGCGATTGCCAACCTGTTGTTCCGCCTATTTAAGGTAAATACCATACGTGATGACAATATCACCTTTGATGATATTTCAGCAGTTATGGATGCAGGTGCACAGGCAGGCATTCTACAAAAACAGGAACACCATTTTATTGAGAATGTGTTTGAGCTTGAGGAACGCACAGTTCCATCCAGTATGACCACACGTGAAAATGTGGTGTATTTTACCCTGAAAGAAAATGAAAACAGTATTCGGCAAAAACTGGCGGAATATCCTTATTCAAAATTCCTTGTCTGTAATGAACACATTGATCAGGTGATTGGCTATGTGGATGCCAAAGATATTCTGGTTCGGATTCTAAACAACCAGTCATTGCTTCAACTGAATGAATCAACCATCCGTACCGTCCTGATTATTCCTGACACCCTCACCCTGTCTGAACTGCTGGACCGTTTTCGTTCAACCAAAGAAAAATTTGCAGTCGTCATCAATGAATATGCGTTGGTGGTGGGTGTAATTACCCTCAGTGACATCATGATTACTGTGATGGGTGACTGGGTGACACCAATGGAAGAGGAACAGCAGATCATCAAACGGGACAACCATTCATGGTTTATTGATGGCAGCACGCCAATAGAAGATGTGAAACATGCGCTGGCCATTGAAGAGTTTCCAGAAAATGAAAACTACGAAACCATTGCGGGTTTTATCATGTATCGCTTGCGCAAGATTCCGCGTCCAGCCGATGCTGTAGAATATGCGGGTTTTAAGTTTGAAGTAGTCGATATTGATCATTATAAAATCGACCAACTGCTTGTGACTCAAATCATGCCGAATTTAGAAACAGAGTCACCCACACAGGAAAATTAATCCTAATAAACAGAAAGCCCATTTAGATGGGCTTTTTTCACTTTGCAATAAATCCAAATAACAAAGCGATAATGGTAAAGAGCAATACAAAGAATGTGATTCCACCACTATATTTTAATTTGCACCATACAGTGAAATTAATTCATCGAGCATTGCCTGATAATGAATGGAAATATCTTCCGCCAGAACTTTGTAGGCATTGTCAAACTGAACCATCGGCCAGCCCTCTTTCCAGAATGGAAAAATATTGTGCAAATCATGCGTGACCATCGCGTCTTCACGGGCAATTGCCTGTGCGACCTGAGCCAAAACCTGGGCTGTTTCTGCGCCATCAATCGCCAGATAATCAATCCCACGCGCTTTTAAAATACGGATACGGTCTTTTTTATAACGAATTTTTTTAGCTTGTCCAGAATTTAAACCTAATGCAAGTGTTACTGCTTCTACAAATTTATCTTCAAAACTTGTATTCAGTGCAACCAAAGCTTGCTTGTGTGCTTCTTGACGCCCAGCCTTCCCCCCATTACGGATGATTTCGTTCGCTTCTGCATCAAGCTTATCTTTTTTCATCGACTGTAAAATGTCTAAAATTTCGATATCGCTTAAATATTCAGGAGTTTGCTCAGTCATGGGAGTCCTTAGACAATAATTCAAAGAACTATTGTCTCATAAAAGACATTTCAAAACAGAATAAAAAAAATATCAGCCCGATATATTTATCGCTATTTTAAATTAAATTGAAGAATCAAGAACCTTCAAAGATATAAATCTCGAATTTATAAAATAAAAAAGCCTGCATAAGCAGACTTTTACAAGTCAGTCCAAGCTATTAAAGACGAACCAATTCCACTACTTTTCCAGCAGCCTCTTCAACACTATCCGCTGTCACATCAGTATCTGTACCCTCTACAGTTGTCGTGATCACCACCACACCCGTTTCGCGTAACAAACTAATTTGCTCAGCAGTCAAATTTGCTTTGGCAATTGCCACCACACCCTGTTGAATCAATAAACTTTCCAAAGTCTGAGCCTGTTCAATCAATTGCGCTGAAACACCAATCACCGCAGGTTTTTGACCCAAACGTGCCGCACGATCTTCCGCAGTGACGGGATTGCTATGCGCCGTCCATTCAACTGCCGCTTCAACCATTCCTGCACCAACAGTAACGTTGCTTAAACGGTCAATAAAGATAAATGAACCTGTATAACGGCTGTCCTGATACTGATCAAACACCACTGGCGCATCAAATTCAATCACTACATCTGCAATCGCGTTCAGTTCAAGCTCTTCAACCTGAGTATGTTCAAGTGTATTGACATTCACACGGAAGTTAATTTCAGTCACTTTGGCAGGAACAGTCTGTGTACCAATCTTCACATTGTACAGTTTGCCTTTAACCAAAGGATGTTCAGTCATCCACACCACTGATGCGCGTACAGAACGTGAAATCAAGGGTTGCTCGCCAGCACGGACTAAAACGTTACCACGGGAAATATCAATTTCATCATTCAGCGTTAAGGTCACCGCCTGACCTGCGATGGCTTGCTCAATGTTGCCATCAAAGGTCACAATCTCTTTGACCGTTGATTTTTTACCTGATGGCAATGCAACAATCTCATCACCCACATTGATTTCGCCCAGCGCAATCGTACCCGCAAAACCACGGAAATCAAGGTTTGGACGGTTTACATACTGAACAGGGAAACGGAATTCTTTTTTATTTGAATCACGCTTAATTTCCACTGATTCAAGAATGCTCATCAAGGTTTGACCCTTGTACCATGGCGTACTTGCAGATGGATTAACAACGTTGTCGCCATTCAATGCTGAAATCGGAACGAATAAAATATTCTCTGGACGACGCTCACCAAGCTGGCTTAAGAATGCATCATATTCAACTTGAATTTCGTTGAAACGTGCTTCAGAGAACTCAACCAAGTCCATTTTATTGATCGCAACAACGATATTTTTAATACCAAGTAAACTTGCAATAAAAGTATGACGGCGAGTTTGCGTTTGCACACCATAACGCGCATCAATCAAAATAATCGCAAGATCAGCCGTTGAAGCACCTGTTGCCATGTTACGGGTATATTGCTCATGTCCTGGGGTGTCCGCAATGATAAACTTACGCTTTTCAGTAGAGAAGTAACGATAAGCGACATCAATGGTAATGCCCTGCTCACGTTCTGCCTGTAAACCATCGACAAGCAAGGCAAGGTCAGGTGCATCGCCTGTGGTACCCACTTTCTTACTGTCACGGGTCACTGCCTGCAATTGATCTTCATAAATCAATTTTGAATCGTAAAGCAAACGCCCAATTAAGGTACTTTTACCATCATCGACATTACCGCAGGTTAAGAAACGCAACAGGTCTTTTTGTTCATGCTGTTTTAAATATGCCAAAATATCTTGGCTAATAAGATCTGATTGATGAGACATTGCTCAAAACTCCACAAAATTTGAAATCTAATTTTGTAATTTCCCTACATCCCTCTTTTAACAGAGGGACTTGCTTAAGGAAATTAGAAATAACCTTCCTGCTTTTTCTTTTCCATTGAGCCAGCTTCATCATGGTCAATCATACGACCCTGACGCTCTGAACTGGTGGCTAAAAGCATTTCCTGGATAATTTCTGGCAAGGTATCCGCTTCAGACTCAACCGCACCCGTTAATGGATAGCAGCCCAGCGTACGGAAACGTACCGATTTCATTTGTGGAACTTCGCCCTCTTTTAAACGCATACGTTCATCATCCACCATGATCAACGTGCCACTGCGCTCAACCACTGGACGAACCGCAGAGAAATAAAGAGGAACGATTTGAATATTTTCCAGATAGATATATTGCCAAATATCCAACTCAGTCCAGTTGGACAATGGGAATACACGAATACTTTCGCCTTTGTTCACTTTACCATTGTAAAGATTCCAAAGTTCTGGACGCTGGTTTTTCGGGTCCCAGCGGTGCTTGGTGTCACGGAACGAATAAACACGCTCTTTGGCACGTGATTTTTCTTCATCACGACGTGCGCCACCAAAAGCAGCATCAAACTGGTACTTGTCTAGCGCCTGTTTTAAACCCTGAGTTTTCATGATGTCGGTATATTTTGAGCTGCCGTGGTCAAATGGGTTAATTCCTGCATCACGCCCTTCCGTATTTTGATGCACGATCAGATCAAAACCATGGGTTTTTGCCATGTTGTCACGAAATGCAATCATGTCCTTAAATTTCCAGCCCGTATCTACATGCAGTAGTGGGAATGGAAGCTTAGCTGGATAGAATGCCTTTAATGCCAAGTGCAGCATTACTGCCGAGTCTTTACCAATCGAATAGAGCATGACTGGATTTTCAAATTCAGCAGCCACTTCACGAATAATATGAATACTCTCAGCCTCAAGCTGCTTAAGGTGAGTAAGTCTATTATCAGTCATGAACACATCCCTCCTTATCCATGTTACCCATAAAATCTATAAGTGGTATTAAACCACCACTTGGAAGACCGTGTGGAGGAACGAGTGCCATAACAACTCCAATTTTTCGTGATATTAATATTCTGCCTAGCGGATAAATGATCACGCTAACAAAGGTTATCCATTATAATAATTTAGATCGAGTTCTTTAGCTTGTTTTTTCATATAAATATGCAAAATTATGATATGAAAATTATATTCAGAAATATAGATGCAACCTATTTCACATGAATTTAAACAAAAAAAAGAAGCCCATACAGGCTTCTTTCTGAGTTGGTTAATTTAGAAACCGAACATATTGCGTTCCAATGGAATTTCAACGCCTACCGAAACACCGCCATCACGGCCATTTAAATCAGAGTCGCTGACCCAGCCATTCACTTTCAGTGGAAGTGTCGGTTTTATATAGTGTGTCCAGGTGAGGTCCAGCCCCTTAATGCTATCTTCTTTTGGAAATGCCGCATTAATGGCTAAATTGGACTGGTTTACTTTGGCATATAAGGCACGCCCACTTAGGCGGTTCATCACATCAAAGCGAATGTCACCACCAACAGAGTACATCTGCCCATCACCACCAACTGCATGTCCTAATGGGAAACCATGCTGATAATAACCATCCGTATAGACATAATGGTTATATGACACGCCATCCACTTGACCATTGGTACGTGTATCTGCCCATTCTGCATAAAGCTGATATGGCATATTCTTATAGATTGAAGAGAAATCTGCACCTGCTAGATACATTTTTTTGGCTGGCAAGAATCCTGCTTCATCTTCACCAACATATTGTCCATAAATACCCACAGGTATTTGCAATAATGGATGCATATTTAGACGAAAATCCAGACCTGCAATCTGATTTGACTTATCATCATTTGCAGAATCAAAGTTGTCGTTTCCTTTAATTGCGTTCCATAAAGAATCCAGACTTTCTGGGCGTCCCTCACCACCCCATTGCAATATACGTGAACCACCAAGCTCCAGATAAGACAAAGGTTGTACAGTCAAGCGTAGACTAAGAAGTTTCGCACCTGGAATGGCTTTGTAATCGTCCAGTTGCCCTGCAAAGGCCTGATATTGCCAAGGACCAATCCATGATAGCCACTTTGTTTCAAAGGCATTCTGTACCGCACGCTGAGCGATTATCCCGTAAACAGGACGGCTGGCATCACCCCGAATCAGGCTTCCATCATGTCCTGGCCCCCAGTAAGTTGGGACTTGCCCAGCAATCAACCATTGATTCCAGAGTTTGCCCGCAAGATAGGAACCCTCGACATTGGCATCATGTCCATTATCAATCAATGGATCTTTTTCGCCATTGATACGCAACTTGGCATCCCAGTTCTCACCGCCAGCATTAAACTCAGCCGCAACCTGATATTGTGATTTTTGATTATCGCCAAATGTTTGGGGAATTGTTTTTAAGTCAGTACCAGCATATAAACCAACCTTGGCTGGCCCATTATCTGCCTTTAGCGCATGAATGACTGAATTAACCACTTTTTGCTGGGTGTTATTACTGACTTTCGCCTGCGCCAATGCACGTTGAATTTCATCACCACTTAATGGCCAGGTCGAAGTACTGATCTGGATGACACCTTGCTGGTTTAACCAGTTTAAATCGGTACGTAAATTTTCATCATTCAGCACTAAACCTTGAGCAAGGGTAATAGAAGAAAAGCAGGCAAATACCGCCATAGATAGTGATTTTTTTAAAAACATGCCAGAAATATTCTCAGATATATTTATGCAGGACATCATCGTTTTTTTATCTACACTTTTCAATCATTAAAGAAAACAATTACATTTTCTTTACATCCAAACAAAAAGGCCACTTTTTAAAAGCGGCCTTTTCAAGTATTTATAGGATTAAAAAATTAATCTTTACGGCGCATATGTGGGAATAAAATCACGTCACGGATACTCGGCGCATCAGCAAAAAGCATAACCAAACGGTCAATACCAATTCCCTCACCTGCGGTAGGAGGCAGACCATATTCAAGTGCTTCCACAAAATCGGCATCATAATGCATGGCTTCATCATCACCCGCGTCTTTTTCAGCCACCTGTGCCTGAAAACGTTCAGCCTGATCAATCGGGTCATTTAGCTCTGAGAAACCATTTGCCAACTCACGACCACCAATAAAGAACTCAAAACGGTCAGTAATGTGTGGATTATCATCATTACGGCGTGCAAGTGGTGATGTTTCCGCTGGATATTCAGTAATGAACGTTGGCTGACGTAGTTTGGTTTCCACTGTTTCTTCAAACACAATAGTCTGCAATTTACCTAAACCAAATCCTGGTTTCACTTGTTCCTTAAGCACTTCCTGCGTGAACTTTGCCAGGAACTCACGATCATTGACATTTTCAGGGGTAAAATCAGGATTATGCTCAAGAATCGCATCAAACATTGAGATTTTCCTGAATGGACCTTTAAAGCTAAATACTTCGCCTTGATATGGCACATCAGTCGTACCCAGAATATCAAGGGCCAGCTTTTCAAGCATATTTTCAGTCAATGCCATCAGGTCTTTATAGTCAGCATAAGCCTGATAGAACTCAATCATGGTGAATTCAGGGTTATGGCGTGTTGAAACTCCCTCATTACGGAAGTTACGGTTAATTTCAAACACACGCTCGAAACCACCCACCACCAAACGCTTTAAGTAAAGCTCTGGTGCAATACGCAGGAATAACGGCATATCCAAAGCATTATGATGCGTTTCAAATGGACGAGCTGATGCACCGCCTGGAATCACATGCATCATTGGGGTTTCAACTTCCATGAAACGTTCATTACTTAAGAACGCACGAATCCCCGCCACAACCTTGGCACGGATTTCAAATGTCTTACGGGTTTCTTCGTTGACGATCAGGTCTAAATAACGTTTACGATATTTCGCTTCGGTATCGGTTAAACCGTGAAATTTATCTGGTAGTGGACGAAGTGACTTGGTCAACAATTCAAACTGTTCAAGGTGTACATATAAATCACCTTTACCAGAACGGCCTATATAGCCTTCAGCCGCGATAATATCACCGAGGTCCAGACTTTTGATTGTTTCCAAAGTTTCAGCTGCTAAACCTTTACGGTCAACATAAAGCTGGATACGACCCGTCATGTCCTGAATCACAATGAATGATCCACGGTTCAGCATGACACGACCCGCAACCTTTACATAGACTTTTTCAGCACTTTCAATCTGTGCCTTGTCCTGTTCCTTAAACTGTTCTTGCAGGTCAGCAGTATAATGCTCACGCTTAAATGTATTCGGCCAAGGACTTTTGCCTGTTTCCTTTGCCGTATCCTGAATTTGTTTTAATTTGGCATGACGCTGTGCGATTAAATCGTTTTCAGAAAGTGTTTGTTCAGAAGTCGATTGAGCGTTTTGCTGCGTCATCTCTGCCTCGGGCTAAGTAAAAATGAAGTAGCATAGAATAGCAGATCATGAAACGTTTTCGTATTATTTCAACTGAACAATTCAAAAAAATGAATATTTATCAATTTTAAATAGAATCGCCGTTTGATTAAGCCCTATCTATTACGCAACTTTTTAGTTATTTTTCCGCCAGATGTTTAGCCATTGCAAGTCCTTGATCAAAGCGTTTATTCATAAACTCGATATATTCGGGCTTTTTTTATTACACAAGCCATTATATTTTTCAAAAAATTAGAGTAATTGCTCAAACAACAAAACTTTCAGATAAGTTTGCCATTCCACTTTTTGTATAAATCATTAAACTCTTGCATTTACTTTACTTAAATGTTGTTGTGCGTAAAAATCTAACTCCCGATCAACACAAGTTAGTTCATTGCAGCGATCGTAGCGACATTATGGAATAGTTTTACTGAAAGGCAACTTGAGCATACCTATCAGTTTGGAGAGTCACATGAAAAAATATCAATGTATCGTCTGTGGATGGATTTACGACGAAGCTGAAGGCTGGCCACAAGACGGCATTGCCGCAGGTACCAAATGGGAAGATATCCCAGATGACTGGACTTGCCCAGATTGCGGCGTTTCAAAAGCTGATTTTGAGATGGTTGAAATCTAAATGAATTAAAAAAGACCATGACATGAGCATGGTCTTTTTTTTCCTGTAATGTGTTTTAAGTGAAAAAATATTGGAGAATATAATGCATCCTATCATCATCATTGGATCAGGTATGGCGGGTTACACCGTTGCACGTGAGTTTCGTAAACTCAGTCCTGAACAAGAACTGGTTATGATCTGTGCGGATGATGCGGTGAATTATGCAAAACCAACATTATCAAATGCCTTTGCGGGCAATAAGGCACCTGAACAAATTGCTTTGGGCGATGCCACAAAAATGGCAACCCAGTTGAACATGCGTATTGAGGCCGAAACCTGGGTCAAGGAAATTAATGCTGAAAGGCATGAAATCACGTTGGAAAAAAATGGTGAAACCATTACTCAACCCTATTCAAAACTCGTTTTGGCTGTGGGTGCCAATCCAATCCGTTTAGCCATTGCAGGTGATGGTAGTGATGATATTCATGTGGTGAACTCGCTGACTGATTACCGTATATTCCGTGAGAACCTGTCAAAACGTAAAGACAAGCGTGTGGTTATTTTGGGTGCGGGCTTGATTGGCTGTGAATTTGCCAATGACTTACTTCACAGTAACTACGATGTCACCGTGATTGACCTTGCCCCACAACCACTGGGCCGTTTATTACCAAACCATGTTGCGGAAGCCTTTAAAACCAATTTAGAGCAGGCGGGCATTAAATTCGCCCTTTCAACCACTGTTGAAAAAGTGACCAAGATCAATGATGGCGAAGACTATGCGGTCACATTGGCCAATGGTCAGACCTTGGTCGCTGACATCGTTCTTTCAGCAATTGGTTTACAGCCAAATATTGCACTGGCAAAAGAAGCAAATATCCAGACCAGTCGTGGCATCATTACCAATACCCTATTGGAAACCAGCCAGCCTGACATCTATGCAGTGGGTGACTGTGCTG
Organism: Acinetobacter sp. CIP 102129; assembly: GCF_000368305.1. Classification (NCBI taxonomy): domain Bacteria; kingdom Pseudomonadati; phylum Pseudomonadota; class Gammaproteobacteria; order Moraxellales; family Moraxellaceae; genus Acinetobacter; species Acinetobacter sp. CIP 102129. The sequence goes on along the minus strand of NZ_KB849339.1, from coordinate 100,102 downwards.
AGGTGAATGGAACATTACTGCCATTCGTCATGCCAATCATGCAACAGGCCCGTGCCTTGGCAAAAACACTGAGTGGTCAAAATACCAATGTCCATTACCCTGCAATGCCAGTTGCGGTAAAAACACCTGCCGCACCGCTGACTGTTTTACCTGCACCACTGGATGTTGAGGTGAACTGGGAAACTGAAGAGTTTGATGACGGTATGCTTGCCAAAGCAGTAGACAGTCAAGGCACCTTAAGAGGTTTTGTGCTGTTGGGGGCAACCGCAAGTAAACAGCGTTTAGCCTTAAGCAAACTCGTTCCAGACTTGATTCCTGCACAGGTTTAGGGTTTAAATACCAGAGTTTGTTGTGAAATGAATATCCCCCAAACTCTGACCCTGTATTTATAAAAAAAATTCAACACGGAACGAATGCCATGAACAGTGCTTTACAATTTAATATGTCGCCTTATGCACCTTTTATGCAGGAAACCAAAGTCACTTTGGGCAATGGCATTGAATTGCATGTAGAGATGGGCGGCAATCCTGAGCACCCAACCATTCTACTGATCATGGGTTTAGGTGCACAAATGCTGTTCTGGCCTGACTTCTTTTGCAAATCGCTGATTGATCAGGGCTTCCGTGTCATCCGTTTTGACAACCGTGATATTGGGCTATCTTCCAAGGTCCGCAACAAAGAACGCCAACGTCTCAACACCATGAAGCTGATGAGTCGTTTTATGGTCGGTCTAGGCAATGAGGGAGCACCCTATACCTTGTATGACATGGCAGATGATGTTGCCATGCTGATTGACCAGTTGGGTATAGAGAAAACCTATATTCTTGGTGCATCCATGGGTGGCATGATTTCACAGATTGTTGCGGCAAAATATCCAGAAAAAGTTGAAAAAGTGGGCTTACTGTTTACCAGTAACAACCAGCCTTTTCTGCCACCGCCTTATCCAAAACAGATTTTAAGCCTACTGGGCAAACCAGCAACGCATGACGAGGAAACCATTGTCAATCACAGCCTGAAAGTATTTCACATCATTGGATCACCAGGTTATGTGAACCAGGTTGAGGCAATTCAAACCATTCGCAAGCTATATCGTCGTAGTTTTTACCCAGCGGGTGTACTTCAACAGTTTTTAGCAATATTATGTACGGGTTCCCTGTTGCCATTAAACAGGAACATTACCCAACCGACCTTGGTGGTTCATGGTTCAAGAGACCGTTTGCTGCCCCCAAGTCACGGAAAAGCTGTAGCAAAAGCGATTTCTGGTGCTAAGTTTGAATTAATTCAAGGAATGGGGCATGATATTCCAGCACATTTCATTCCACAACTTAGCGGTTTGTTTGCTCATCATTTTAGATCATCACACTAGGACACTATGGCTGCATTACCCTCATTAAGACAGCTATCATATTTAGTTACGTTGTCAGAAACTTTACATTTTACCGAAGCAGCACGCCGTTCATTTGTCACCCAGTCAACACTGTCGGGCGGCATTATGGAACTGGAGCGCTTATTAGGTGGCGTCTTAGTTGAGCGTGATCGTCAAAACGTCCGTTTAACCCCTTTAGGTGAACAGGTTGTTGCACGGGCCCGCGTGTTATTGGCCGATGCGCAGGACCTAATGCGTTTAAGCCGTGAAATGAGCGAACCTTTAACAGGTGACCTTCATCTTGGCATCATCCCAACCATTGCACCCTTTATCCTGACCCAGCTTCTGGATGAAGTGCACCAGCAGTTGCCAAAAATTCAACTCCATCTGCATGAAGCCCAAAGCGAGAAGATTGTAGAGAAACTGGAACATGGCAATCTGGACATGATTGTACTTGCCCTGCCTTTTGATACACGTAGCTTAAAGGTTGTCGAAATTGCCAAAGAGCATTTATTCCTTGTCTACAACAAGAAAGATAAAAATGCGGCCAATGCAAATTCCCTGGATGATCTGGATTTGTCTCGCCTTATGCTACTGGAAGAAGGCCATTGTTTGCGTGACCATGCCCTCAGTGCCTGTCCTGTGGGTGAACGCAAGAATGACCAGCGTTTAAAGGCAAGTTCTCTACCCACCTTGGTGGAAATGGTCTCTTCAGACCTAGGCTTTACTTTATTGCCTGAAATTGCATTAAAGAACAGCATGATTCATTTCAATGAAGCTATTGAAGTGAAATCAATTGAAGATGCTCCAAGCCGCATCCTTGCCTTGGTGACGCGTAAAAGCACACCACTGCAAAGTGAGTTTGATGTGATTATGCAAATCCTACAGAAAATCACTGCACATTTGCAATAATCAATACTTTGGGCGAATTCACTTCGCCCCTACTTGATCTCTAATAAATTTACCTGCTCAACCTGAACATCACTCATACGCTGCCCCTGATCAAGTAACTGATCAAAATAGGCTTCCACCACTTTCGCCTGATCAGCGGTATTCTCAACCTTATACATATTCTGGCGAAATTCATTACTTGAACGTAAGCCCTTGGTGTACCAGGCGATATGCTTACGCGCGATACGGCAACCAGAATACTCACCATAGAACTGATAAAGTTCAGCCAAATGACCAAGCAGGACCGCTTTTACTTCGGCAATATCAGGTGCAGCCAAATGTTCGCCTGTTTTTAAATAATGCGCGATTTCCCGAAAAATCCACGGTCTTCCCTGTGCGGCCCGTCCAATCATAATCGCATCCGCACCTGTATAGTCCAGCACATATTTGGCTTTTTCAGGACTATCAATATCACCATTGGCAATTAAGGGAATATTGATCATTTGCTTAACTTGCTTAATCAACTCATAACGGGCTGTATTTAAATACATATCCTCACGGGTACGACCGTGCAGGGCCAAGGCCGCAATCCCTGCCTGTTCAGCCCGTTTTGCCACACGCAGGATATTTTCCTGACCATTCAGAAAGCCCAGACGAGTTTTTAAGGTGACAGGAACATCTACAGCGGCCACCACGGTATCCAAAATACGGGCGACTAGATCTTCATCCTGAAGCAAGGCTGAACCAGCGAGCTTGTTACAGACCTTTTTGGCTGGGCAGCCCATATTGATATCAACAATTTGTGCACCATTGGCAACTTGATAACGTGCTGCCTCGGCTAATTCAAACGGGTCAGAACCTGCGATTTGTGCGGAGATGGGTGCAAGCTCACCATCAAAATTGGCCCGATATAAACTCTTTTTGCTCATGCGTAGGGTTTTATCAGCCGTCATCATTTCACTGACCGCATGCCCTGCCCCAAAGTACTTGCATAATGAACGGAATGGTCTGTCAGTGACACCCGCCATCGGGGCAATGATCAAATTATTTGACAGTTGGTATGAACCAATATACATATATTTTCTTACAAATTCTGATCAACATAGTATACTTCATTCGCCCATTTGACTCATCTTTTTATGCGGTGTTGTCCTGATTATGAATAAATCGTTCCCAGCTCGTCCTTTATTTAAAACCTTTAGCATCATTGCAGCCTGCATCAGTCTCAGTGCCTGCGGTGACAACGCATGGTGGTCAAATGGTAAAGAACCTGAAATGGAAGCAGAGCAGATTAAGAAAGTCATTCCAGCACGTGTGAATGACCGACAATCCTGGGCACAGGATATTTTTGACATTATGCAGGAACTCAGCATTCCAAAAACCAAGCAGAACGTATGTAGTGTGGTTGCTGTGGTAGATCAGGAATCAAACTTTGTTGCCGACCCTGCCGTGCCTGGACTGGGTGAAAAAGCGGTACAGGAAATTAACAGCCGCCTAAAAGAGAAGTTTGAGGCCAAACTGGGTGAAACCATTGGTGGAACGGTGGCGGAGTATTTTGAAGATGTGTTGAAAAACCAGCCCTCTCCAGAAAATAATTACATGAGCCAAATGCGTAAGGTCAAAACTGAACGCGAGCTGGATTTACTCTATCGTGAAATTTTTGACTATATGTCCAAGCACTACCATGTTAGTGCCTTAACTGGTGCGGCAAAACTGGTAGGTCAGGATATTGGCGAAAAGATGAACCCGATTACCACACTGGGTTCCATGCAGGTCCATATCAACTATGCCAAAGAACATAAACGCCAAAGCGGCAGCATCGCTGAACTACGCAATGATCTTTATACCCAATATGGTGGTCTATATTATGGTATTCACCGTTTAATGGAATACCCTGCCGATTATGACAAGGCCATCTACCGTTTCGCAGACTATAACTCAGGCATGTATTCCAGTCGAAATGCGGCTTTTCAGAGTATGCTGAATGCAATGACCAAAACTGAAATCAGTCTGGATGGCGACCTACTGCTCTACACCAAGAATGGTGATATTAGGGCAACCCAGAGCCAGACAGAGAAAGAGCTGATTGCAATTTTTGCACAAAACAACATTCTGGTAACACCACGCCAGATTCGTAGTGACTTAAAAAAAGAAAAAGAAAAAAGTTTTGAAGACACGCAAACTTATTTAGCAGTGCAAAAGCTCTATCAAAATGAAACCCAAAAAGAACCAATTTATGCAACCATGCCTCAAGTCGTTATTTCAGGGCCAAAACTGAGCCGTGATTACAATACCAATTGGTTTGCAAGCCGTGTAAATGGACGATATGAAACATGCATGCAAAAAGCGAAACGCATAAAACTTTAAACCTTGCCTTATTTGATTTTGATGGGACACTTTATCCCAAGGACAGTTTTACTGGATTTATTTTTTATACGCTCTCAAAAAAACATATCGTAAAAAAAGGCTTGAAAATCCTACCGTGGATTCATGCCTATTATTTAAAGCTGTACCCTGCCCATGCGATGCGAGCACGCTTGTTTCAGAGCATGTTTAAGGGCATTGCAGCAGATTTTGTACAAAATTTGGCACAGGAATATGCCCTACAGCTTACTCAGAATTTAGATCAGAACCTATTGCAACAACTTCGCCTGCATCAACAACAGGGTGATCACATTGTGCTGGTTTCGGCTTCGATTGATCTTTATCTTGTGCCAATCTGTGAGTTTCTAAATATCGAATTAATCTGTACAGCAACAGAAATTAAGAACGGCCTGCTGACAGGTCATTACAGTTCCGAAGACTGTAGCTGTGAACAGAAAAAATTACGGATTTTGCAACAATACAATTTAGAGGACTATCAATATATCTATGTTTATGGAAATAGCGAAGAAGATCTGGATATGTTGTCATTGGCTGACCACCCGTACATGATGGGAGAAAATAAATCACTTCCAGAATTAAAATTTGATGCACTAAGAATTAGTCCCAATATAGAACGAACATAAAAAAACTCGCCTAAGCGAGCTGTTTTTCTATTTGTATTTAGTAAATCGCCATATGGTTACGGTGAATCATCTCTAACGAACGTGCCTCACCTAACACCTGATGCACTTTGTCAGAAGCCAAGCCTTTAACCAAATCTGCAGAACGCGAACTAAAATTAACACGTCCCACTGCCACACGATGACCTTGTGTATCTACACACTCCACCACATCACCACGTTCAAAATGCCCTTCTACAGCTTTAACACCCACAGGCAATAAACTACGGTGGTTTTCTTTAATGGCTTTAACTGCGCCATCATCAATCACCAAACGCCCTGCTGTTTGTAAATGTGCAGCCAACCACTGTTGATGCGCCGCGATACGGTCATTGTCGCTAATGAACAGCGTACCCAACATTTCGCCCGCCATTAAACGCGCCAATACGTTATCACTTTCACCACTGGCAATTAATGTTGGACAACCCGATTTAGCCGCTAAACGCGCTGCACGGACTTTAGTCAGCATGCCGCCACGCCCGAACTTGCCACTACCGCCCGCCATATCAAACAGACTTTCATCCAAAGCACGTACAGTATGGAACAGTTTCGCATTTGGATTAGAACGTGGATCGGAGTCAAACATGCCTTGCTGATCGGTCAAAATAATTAATAAATCGGCATGTACCTGCCCTGCGACCATTGCAGCTAGAGTGTCATTGTCACCAAAACGGATTTCATCGGTTGAGACTGTATCATTTTCATTGATGACAGGAATCACACGCCAGTCAATCAGGTTTTGTAAAGCATCACAGGAGTTGAGATAACGGCGGCGATCTGCAAGATCATCATGCGTGAGTAGAACCTGTGCGGTTTGAATACCATGCTGATCCAGTACGCTTGACCATGTATGAATCAAACCCATTTGACCAATGGCGGCACAGGCCTGCAAACTGGGTAGATCGGTGGGTCGAGTCGCAAGCTTCATGCGTACCATCCCTTCTGCTACTGCACCTGAGGACACAAGTATGATTTCATGTCCAGCATTGTGTAGATCTGCAATCTGTTTCGCCCAGTGCGAAATTGCATTTAAATCTAGACCTTGCCCATTTGCAGTAAGTAAAGATGATCCGATTTTAACAACGATTCGTTTACACGCATTGAGCTGACGTTGCCCATCGACCACTTCTATCATTTTTTCCTCGATTCACTAGTCGCGTACGTAAATACTTTCTACGCCGCCTTCATCCTCATCGTCATCAAAGTCATCTTCATCGTCTTCCAGACCCGCTTCACGCTGAGCCTTACGCATGGCACGATAAGCTTCTTTTGCCGCGATGGTTTGTTCACGTGTTTCAGCCTCAAGCTGCTCACGGAATGCTTTAATTTCTGCTGCATACTCAGGATCTTCAACTTCACGTTCACGCTGTTGCTCAATTTGATCCATAAGGTAATACACAACTTCTTTGGTGCCTTCTGACATAAGGCCAGATGTCTTGAATACTGGACCTGTCCACTGCAATTCATCCAGAATGTGCTGGCACCATTCATCCCTTGATTCTTCAGCAATCTGGTCAAGCTTGTTCAACACCAGAACCAGTGGAAGTTTTGCCAAGGTTGGAGAGAATTTTTTCAACTCGCCCAGAATTGCTCTGGCATTATGTGCAGGGTCCGAACCATCAATCGGCTGGACATCCACAATATGCAACAGGATACGGGTACGCGCCAAGTGTTTAAGGAAGCGAATCCCTAGACCCGCGCCCTCTGCCGCTCCTTCGATCAACCCTGGAATATCCGCCATCACGAAAGAACGGTGACGATCCGCATCCACCACACCCAGGTTCGGCACCATGGTGGTAAATGGATAGTCTGCCACTTTTGGCTTGGCCGCACTGACTGCGCGGATAAACGTGGATTTACCAGCATTTGGCATGCCCAGCAGGCCAACATCTGCAAGCACTTTTAATTCCAAACGTACTTCACGATATTCGCCCTTGATACCATGTGTGCATTTACGTGGTGAACGGTTGGTCGATGATTTAAAGTGTGTGTTACCTAAACCACCATCACCGCCATGTGCCACTTTGACACGCTGACCATCCTTGACCAAGTCACCAATAATGTCGCCAGATTCAGTATCCACGATGGTTGTACCCACAGGTACTTTTAGGATAACGTCCTCACCGCCACGACCTGAACAGTTCGCACCAGCGCCATTCTTACCACGTTCCGCACGGAATCGACGGGTATAACGGTAATCAACCAGCGTACCAGTATCATCATCGGCCTGGATATAGATACTTCCACCACGCCCCCCATCACCGCCATCAGGACCACCAAAAGGGACAAATTTTTCACGGCGAAAACTGGCTACGCCATTGCCACCGTCGCCAGCCTCTACGGTTATGACTGCTTCATCAACAAAGCGCATGTGCCAATCCTCTAAAATCTTAAAAGCGGACTATTCTGCCACATTTTAATAAATTTCTCGAATAGAAAAATCAGCAAATACGTTTCTAGCTTTAAAAAAGTGTTATTTCATTGTGTTATGGATGCCTATTCTTCAATGGAATATAAATATTAAAATGCTTAAGCACCCACATCGCAACATATACACCACACAAGTTGGCCACCACAATTAAGGCAAATACCGTGAATAAACGTCTGAACTGCTACAATGAAGTATTCCTAACCAATCATCTTCCCTTGTCGCTATTTTCTTTTATTTTAATGTTTCTATCAGCATAGGTTCGGTGCAGTCTATAAAAAAGCCCAGTCGAAACTGGGCTTGTATTGTATAACTTTGCTAACGAATATTATGCATCTGTTTGAGCAGGAATTTTTGCATAGCTTACGCCGCACATTTGTTCAGCAATACGCAATACCTGACAGCTATAACCCACTTCGTTATCGTACCAAACATAGGCAGTTAAACGTGTACCAGAAGTGATTGTTGCCTGTGCATCAAACACACCAGCAGTACGCGAACCGATAAAGTCACTTGATACAACCTCAGTCGAGTTGGTATAACCGATTTGACCTTGTAGGCTAGAGTTGATTGAGATTTGACGAATGTATTCGTTCACTTCTTCACGATCAACTTCTTTCTCTAGGTTTAAGTTCAATATTGCAAGTGAAACGTTTGGTGTAGGAACACGTACCGAGTTACCCGTCAACTTGCCTTTAAGGCCTGGTAATGCCTTGGCAACCGCTTTCGCAGCACCAGTTTCAGTGATTACCATGTTCAATGTTGCAGCACGACCACGGCGGTCAGCCTTGTGGTAGTTATCAATCAGGTTTTGGTCGTTTGTGAACGAGTGAACTGTTTCAACATGACCATTTAATACTTTGTATTTGTCATCTAAAACTTTCAATACAGGTGTAATTGCGTTGGTTGTACAGCTTGCAGCAGAGATGATTTTATCTTCATCTAAGATATCTGTATTGTTTACGCCGTATACAACGTTCTTCATCTCGCCTTTACTTGGTGCAGTCAAAACTACACGTGCAATACCTGCACATTTCAAGTGTTGGCTCAGACCTTCTGCATCACGCCATTTACCTGTATTGTCGATAAGAAGCGCATTTTCAATACCATAAGCGGTGTAATCCACTTCGCTTGGGCTTGAAGCATAAATAACTTTAATGAAGTTACCATTTGCAATGATGGCTTCATTTTCTTCATCAACAGAGATCGTACCGTCAAACGTACCGTGAATAGAGTCACGACGTAACAAAGAGGCACGTTTGGCCAAGTCACCATCAGATGATTTACGCACGACAATTGCCTTAAGGCTTAAACCACGACCCAGGCCTGATTGACTGATGATTAAACGCGCCAGAATACGACCAATACGGCCAAAACCGTAAAGAACAACATCTTTAGGCTGTTCAGAAGTTGCATTACCCTGAATTGATGCAACAGCATTGGCAACAAAAGCGTCTACATCACCGCCCTGATTTTGGTATTCAACAGCAAGCTTACCGATATCAACTTCGGCAGAACCGATGTTTTCAACTTTCATCAATGCTTCGAGAATTGGGAACGTGTTGACAACTGAAAGCTCAACATCAACCATACGTGTACGGCGGTGTGTTTTTAAAATCTGAATCACTGAGCGGTTAATTAAAGAACGGCCGTAAACAGAAACAACAATATTTTTCTCACGGTATAATTGACCAATTAAAGTAATCATACGTTCCGCGATTTCTTCACGGTTTTTCCAACGACCTTGGTGTTCTGCGTGTAGGGCAACGATAGTGTCTTTGCTCACAGTGACGTCCTCTAATTTATATATACTGGGCGTGAATTTTAAAACGCAATAATTGTAATAGAATTATCATCAATATTGAATCAAAAGCTGCTATTTGAGCTAAGATTTTGTCCTGATTGACTATAAATTCATAAAATACCTATAATTATTTTTTTGATTTTAGGTAAAATTCTTTTTCAATCATCATATATATAAAAATAAAAAAACCATGCAAGCATGGTTTAAACGAAATCAGTATATCTTAATTTAGCGATGTTCAGGGTAAATCACATCATGAATATCATAGCCCCATGATTTCGCATAATTTAAATATTCATGGATAATTTCTTTTTTCGGATTCGGAATACGGGAAAGCACCCATAAATACTTACGGCGTGGTTCACCCACCAATACCGTCTGATAATCCTCATCCAGTTTTAAAATCCAGTAATCCCCACGACCGACAGGAATCCAGCGCACACCCTCAGGTAAAAAACTGACTTTTAATTTACTGTTAAATGGCGCATTCACCACAAAGGCTTCACCTAGGGACCGTTGTAAATCACCATCCTGGTCAGCGCATTTATTGTCAACCACGATGTTGCCATTTTCATTCAGCGTATAGGTTGCCGTGACGTTAAATGCGCATTTACGCTCAAAAAACATTGGCTTTCGGGCCACCTCATACCAAACCCCCAAATACTTATCGAGTTCCACTTTCTCAACAGTGGGTAAAGGTTTTGCCTGAGCATAGGCAATTGTTCCTACAGCCAACCCCGTTAAAACCACACCGCCCATCGCTATCTTTGCTAAACGCCAACTTGCCTTTGGGAAACTTTTAATAAATGGCATGAGAAATCCTCAAAACAGAAATTTGTTATAAATGGTCATTTGTCCTGTAACATAGCCCAATTTATAAACAAATTCTGTTGCGATATGTATCGCCTTTGAGGATTTCTCTTAAAAATCAAGATTGCAGCATGTGTGCCTTTAAACGAACAATCTCATCACGGAGTCTTGCAGCCTGCTCAAACTGTAGCTCCTTGGATGCCTTTAACATTTCCTTTTCCAGTTTGCCAATGTGCTTCGCAAACAGTTTTGGATCAGATAAAAGATGCTGTTCATCAGCACTGATGGCCTTGTGTTGATCAACAATTTTTTCATCAATCTGATCATCACTTAAAACTTCACCTGTATCAATTTCCTTGATCACCTGACGAACAGCACTGCGTGGGGTAATTCCATGTAATTCATTAAACTCGATCTGTTTATTACGACGGCGTTCTGTTTCATCCATTGCCTTACGCATGGAGTCAGTGATGCGGTCCGCATATAAAATTGCTTTACCTTTCACATTACGGGCAGCACGTCCAATGGTCTGGATCAGGGAACGCTCAGAACGTAGAAAGCCCTCTTTGTCCGCATCCAGAATTGCCACCAACGACACTTCTGGCATATCCAGCCCCTCACGCAGCAGGTTAATGCCGACCAGTACATCATGCACACCTGTCCGCAATTCATGGATAATCTTAACCCGTTCAACGGTATCAATATCTGAATGCAGGTAAGCCACCTTGATACCATATTCCTTCAGATATGAAGTTAGGTCCTCTGCCATACGTTTGGTCAGTGTTGTGACCAGCACACGCTCATTCAACTGTTTACGAATATTGATTTCAGACAATACATCATCGACCTGTGTCAACACAGGGCGAACCTCGATCTCAGGATCAATCAATCCCGTTGGACGGACTACCTGTTCGACAATTTGTTCTGATTTTTCCAGTTCATAATGTGCTGGTGTCGCGCTGACAAACACAGTAGTCGGTACAATACGTTCCCATTCCTCAAATTTCATTGGGCGGTTATCCAAAGCACTTGGCAAACGGAAACCATAATTCACCAGATTTTCTTTACGGGAACGGTCGCCTTTATACATCGCACCAATTTGTGGAACAGTCACATGCGATTCATCAATGATCAGCAAGGCATCTTCAGGAATATAGTCAAACAAGGTCGGTGGTGCTTCGCCTGCCGTACGACCTGAAAGGTGGCGTGAATAGTTTTCGATCCCATTGGTATAGCCCAACTGCTGCATCATCTCGAGATCATAACGGGTACGCTGTTCAATACGTTGTGCCTCCAGTAACTTGTCATGATCCTTGAAGAATTTAAGCTGGTCTTTTAACTCATCTTTAATGGTATCAATGGCACGGGTTAAATGGTCTTTCGGCGTAACATAGTGGCTCTTTGGATAAATGGTCACACGCGGCACTTTACGCACCAGTTTTCCAGTCAGCGGATCAAACCAGCGGATTGAATCCACCTCATCATCGAACAGCTCCACCCGAATCGCATCCTGATCTGATTCAGCTGGGAAAATATCAATAATTTCACCGCGAATACGGTAGGTACCACGTAAAAATTCAAGTTCGTTACGAGTATATTGCATTTCGACCAAACGACGAATAATGTCATCACGGCTGATCCGATCGCCCTGTACAATGTGCAACAACATTTGCATGTAGGCATTTGGATCACCCAAACCATAAATGGCAGACACCGATGCCACAATGATGGCATCACGGCGTTCCAGCAAAGCACGGGTTGCGGAGAGCCGCATCTGGTCAATGTGGTCATTAATGGCGGAATCTTTTTCGATAAAGGTATCTGATGAGGGCACATAGGCTTCTGGCTGATAGTAATCGTAGTAACTGACGAAATACTCGACCGCATTGTTTGGGAAAAATGCCTTGAACTCACCATAAAGCTGTGCCGCAAGCGTTTTGTTATGCGCCATCACAATGGTGGGACGCTGGGTTTGGGCAATCACATTGGCCATAGTATAGGTCTTGCCCGACCCTGTAACCCCAAGTAGCAATTGATTACGAAAACCCTGTTCAATCCCACTTACAAGCTTCTCAATCGCCTGAGGTTGATCACCTGCTGGCTGGTAGTTGGTGACTAACTCAAAAGGTTGGTTTTCGCTCACAGGCTTACTCTTTTCTGATCAGTTGACTTTTATTAATAAGGTCGAATTAACAATTTTCAACGTTCAATATCTAGTGCTTTAAGACTTCTTTTTGCTGGGGCATAGCCCAAACGTGCTGATTGTTGAAAATATAATTGAGCCTGAATGACATCACACAATACCCCTTTACCTTGCAAATAAAGATTTCCCAAACTAAACATGGCTTCAGGAATCCTATATTGTGCAGCGTATAAATAAAGTTCAATCGCTTTTTTATAATCCTGTGCAACACCCAATCCATGCTCATATTTATCAGCTAAATTATTAGTCGCCCTCGGGTAGCCTTGTCGAGCAGCCTCATGATACCAGTAGACTGATTTCTTATAATCCTGAGGAAAACCCTCTCTTCCATATTCATAATTAATGCCAAGTTTAAATTGTGCCTCAGCAAATCCTTGTTCCCCACTTTTAATCAGATAATCAAAAAATAAATTTTTTTCAGATTCTAAATACACCTTATTTTCAACACGATCTCTCGGCTGAAAGAGAATATAGTAACCATGTTCACGAGCTAGATATTCACTGGCAATGGCATGACCATTTTGGCTAGCCAATTCAAAATATTGTCTTGCTTTCTTTCTGATCTTTAAAACATATTGTTCATCCTGATCTTTTGGTTCATGGTTTGAATAATACATTGCCAGAGCCAATGCAGCGTCCATATCCCTATCATTTTTCAGCCATTTTTCCAATTCAGCAAGATAATAAACCACATAATCCTGCATATTGTTTGTGCTATGGTCAATATAATGTAAAGTCTTTGTTCCTTTTGCCTTGAAATCATCTATGGCATATCCATAAGACCTTTCTTCACCTTGTTCAGAAATAAAAGGGATTCTTTTTATTTTTTTACCTGTTTTATCATATTCCAAATTAGCAATTTGAATAGGAATAAAACCATATTTAAAATGTAAAGGTGAATAGGCATCCAAACCTCGACAACTCATTAAGGCAAAATCCCCTTTTTGTACAATACGCCCATTGGTATAAAGTAGATTCCCTGCTTTGGATTGATTCATTTTCATCTATCACACTGTTTTTGTTATCTTTCAACAATAACATAAAACTTTTACATTTAGCACTTGACCATCAGCCTAATCAACTGCAACATGAATGTATACTCTATTTCAATGATAACAATATGTCTTACCAATACCATGATGAAAGCATTGTCACCGAACTGCCCGAAGATACTGTTTTTGTATTTGGCAGTAACTTAGCTGGCACACACGACAGTGGTGCAGCTCGTGTGGCAGCACAACATTTTGCCGCAGTCAAAGGTGTGGGACGTGGCTGGGCTGGACAAAGTTTTGCGATTCCAACACTCAATGAACATTTACAGCAAATGCCACTATCACAAATTGAGCATTACGTAGATGATTTTAAAATCTATGCCAAAAACCATCCAAAAATGAAATACTTTTTAACAGCATTGGGTTGTGGTATTGCAGGTTATAAAGTCTCTGAAATTGCCCCTTTATTTAAAGGGATTCATTCCAATGTGATTTTTCCTGAATCATTTCGTCCTTATATTGAAGAAGATGCTGTTTCTCAATTTCCCAATTTAACAGCCGAAACAGTGCATGCCTTTATTAATGACGAAGTCATTTTTTACTTCAATCACGGCTATGAATCCTTTGAAGAGGCTTTAGATAAAACCCATTTATCTGCTGCGGAAAAAGCAATTGCACTCGTTATTTTAAATGAAGAGCTTTATCCACGTGATCGCTATGGGCGTGGCCGTGAACATGAAATCACTGATATTTTAAGCAAACTGAATGGGAAGATTTTTAATTTCCAAAGTAATTCCGAAGGTGCGATGATTTTTGTTGGCGTGATTATCGCCTTAATGGAACTGTATGATATTGATGAATATGATTTCATGAAACTCTGGCGTGGTGAACTGGAAATACAGCATCCAGTAAACCGCAAACGCCATTAAGATAAAAAGCCAATCATCAACTGATTGGCTTTCTTTTAGCGTTTCCCCATCGAACGGCGTGTACCGCGTGGTGGCATCCAGGTTCGGTCTGCATATTGTTCAGGCTTTGGGCGAACCTGATTATGCGCCACGTCCTCAGAATCATCTTGAGCAGATGGCATCGGGAATGGTAATTTCACCAAAGCTTTTTTGGCTTTTGGTTGTTGCGTACTCATTGAAATTCTCTCGAAATCTAAATTTCTAGTCGCTATTGTAATGGATTTTTGTCAGTTTTATAAAAATAAAATATGTAAAAAACCAAAGCTTTCATACAACTTATATTTTGGTAACTTTTTATGCGATTAAGGCAAGTTTTGACCACAATAACCTTGATTTAAGCTAAGATAACCTGCTTTTTATTTTTCAATCCCATAAGAAGGAATAATGCCGTGGACGTACGTCTCTCTGATCGTGTCAATGCCATCAAACCGTCCCCTACACTTGCAGTAACAAACAAGGCCGCCGAGCTTAAAGCTGCTGGTAAAAACGTGATTGGTTTAGGTGCAGGCGAACCAGACTTTGATACCCCTCAACACATCAAAGATGCTGCAATTGAAGCGATTAACAAAGGCTTTACAAAATATACAGCAGTAGACGGTACTCCGAGCTTAAAGAAAGCAATTATTGCAAAATTAAAACGTGACAATAATTTAGATTATCAAGCAAACCAGATTTTGGTGTCTTGTGGTGGTAAGCAAAGCTTCTTTAACCTGGCACTAGCCTTGTTAAACAAAGGTGATGAAGTGATCATCCCTGCGCCATTCTGGGTAAGCTATCCAGACATGGTGATCATTGCTGAGGGTACGCCAGTCATCGTAAAATGTGGTGAAGAACAACGCTTCAAAATCACACCTGAACAATTGGAAGCTGCAATCACAACAAATACACGTTTATTGGTACTTAACAGTCCATCAAACCCAACAGGCATGATCTACACCAAGGCTGAACTAGAAGCTTTGGCTGATGTGCTTCGTCGCCATCCACAAGTATTGATTGCTTCTGACGACATGTACGAACCAATCCGTTGGGAAGATGAGTTCTACAACATTGCAACAATTGCTCCAGACTTATATGACCGTACCATTGTGCTTAACGGTGTGTCAAAAGCGTATGCAATGACAGGCTGGCGTATTGGCTATGCGGCTGGTCCTGCAAAATTGATTGGCGCAATGAAGAACATCCAGTCTCAGTCTACATCTAACCCAACCTCAATTTCACAGGTTGCGGCAGAAGCAGCATTGAATGGTCCACAAGACGTTCTTCAACCAATGATTGAAGCGTTTAAACGCCGTCATGACTTGGTGGTAAATGGCTTAAATGAAATCAACGGTATTTCTTGTCTCCCTGCTGATGGCGCGTTCTATGCCTATGCAAACATCCGTCCATTGATTCGTGCAAAAGGCATGAAGTCTTGCACAGAATTCTCTGAGTGGTTACTTGAAGAAACTGGCGTTGCAGTTGTTCCTGGTGATGCATTTGGCTTAGGTGGCTTTATGCGTATCTCTTACGCAACTGCTGATGAAGTTCTAGTGGATGCTTTAGCACGTATCAAGAAAGCAGCTGACTCAATTGATGGTGTAGATGCGGCGATCGCATCAATTGAAGCTGAAAAAGCAGTGAAATAATCATACTGTAAATTAAAAAGAAGCTTCTTAATGAAGCTTCTTTTTTATGTCTATCCTGCTGTGTATTTAGCAAGTTCATCATCTTATAAAACCATAAAATATTGATCAAAGATCATCTCATTCTGGCCATATTATAGAATTAGACCGTCTTAGGTAAATGTGTGAAAACAGACAATTAAGCAATTTCAACTACTGTGTAATATTTTTCAGGATTCTGAATAATCTAGAGATAATTTTGTTGATAAAAGAAAAAATTTGAAAAAATAGATTGAATACAATGAGTCGTCATTTTGATCTCCGATTTAGCCATTTTAGTGCTGGCAAGTTGGGTTAAATCCACACTGTTTAGATCAATATCCAAACATTCTTTCTATCTTGACTCTAGCAATCACTTGATTAAAGTTCAAGTTATTTATGCCATTTCACCTTAATTGTGCAAATAAAAAGCATACGATATAAAAATGAAAGAAACATGACATTTTTAACTTGACCGATTTTAAAAGCCACCTATAATGGCACTCAGATTCTCCCATAGCTCAGTCGGTAGAGCGACGGACTGTTAATCCGCAGGTCCCTGGTTCGAGCCCAGGTGGGAGAGCCAAGATTTTAAAAACCCACTCTTTTTGAGTGGGTTTTTTCTTGCGAGTAATTTAATCAGAATATGTTTGCATCGAATCAATTCATTTTTGTACTGATTGGCTGTATCAGCACAGCACTACTTCTCATCAGTTGTATACGTTCTTTTTTACCCAAACGACAATTCTTTCCCCGCCCTGTCATTACCGCATTTGAATCACAAATGTTCCTACGGCTAAAACAGGCATTTCCCCATTACCACGTATTGGCTCAGGTTGCCTTTAGTGCGTTGATTACAAGCGAGCATTACAATATCCGCAGCAAGTTCAATCGCAAGGTCACAGACTTCGTTATTTTAGATCAGGAAATGCGGGTTATTGCGGTGGTTGAACTTGATGATCCAAGCCATATTGGAAAGGAACTGGAAGACCAAAAACGTGACCGTATGCTGAAAGAGGCAGGCTATCGGGTACAACGTTATACGCAAATTCCATCCATTAAACAGTTACAGATGGATATTCGCTGATTTAATGATGCGTAACATTACTGCTCTGTTTTTGCAGCTTGCTCGGCCTTTTTCTGCTCTTCGAATTTCTTGGCAATTTCAGCATGTTGCTGGTCATATTTTTTCTTTGTTTCCGCATCACTCTTTGCAGCAAGAAATGCCATACCTACAATAAAAATTGGAATTGCCAAACCCAAACCCATCAACAACCAAGGTATCGACTTTTTTTCAACAGTTTTTTGACCCATGGATTATTCCAACTTAAGTTGCAAGCTTCAAGGAGTGCAACAATATAACAAAAAAGAGCCTCTATAAAGAGACTCTTTTTCTATAGTTGATTGGCTTATTGAGCTGGCATATAAAAAAGTGCCCTGCATAGGACACTTTTCTATTCATTCATTATTTCAGCTTATGAATTCTAAAAAAATTCCGATAAAAATAATCATTCCAACCCAACGATTGTGACGGAATGCCCAAAAACAGATTTGAGGGTTCCGATCTTTTGTTTTGAACGCCTGATAAATAAAATCTGCCGCAACCACAAGCAATGCAATCAGCCCAAAAGGAATTAGAATATTTTCCAGATAGAATGCCGTACCAATCAATCCAAGACTAATTGCCTGTAACAAAGCAATAATCTGGATATCGTGACGGCCAAACAGAATGGCCGTCGATTTCACCCCAATTTTCAGGTCATATTCACGATCAGTCATCGCATATTGTGTATCATAAGCCACTGTCCACGCCAAATTGCCAAAATATAAAAACCAGCAGGTTAAATCAGGTGTTTGCCCTACTGCGGTATAGGCCATGGGAATTGACCATGAGAATGCAGCACCCAGAAATACCTGAGGTAAATGGGTATAGCGCTTCATAAAAGGATACATAAACGCCAAAAACAATGCACCAAATGACCAATAAAAAGTCTCTAAAGGCAAGAACAACAACAGACAGGCACTGGCCACAACCAATCCCAAAAATACAAAAACTGCCTCACGGGCACGAATAATCCCTGTGGCTAAAGGACGGGTTTTGGTGCGTTCTACATGAGCATCGACTTTACGGTCGGCAAAGTCATTAATGGCACAGCCTGCTGCACGCATAAAAATCACGCCCAGCGTCATTACCAGCAGGATTTTTAAATCAGGAATACCTTTGGATGCAATCCACAACGCCCACATGGTGGGCCAAAATACCAGTTCCGTACCAATCGGCTTATCAAAACGGCAGAGATAATAATAGGCTTGCAGACGTTGTCGCCATGTGGTGTGTTGCACTGTTTCCATGCTGATTCCTTAGAGTCAATGCTGACGAATAAACTGTTCAAACGCTGGCAGAAATGTTTCCTGCACAATAAATTTGCAGCCATGCCAAGTATAGCAACTTTGTCGTGTCCAGCCCTCTTCCAGATGAATCACACGTCTTTCACAAGCTGGATTGGTTCTTTGAAATAAAAACCAGCCAATCGGCTTATTACCAATATGTTGAAACAAACGGGCTTTTTTTTGCAGACTTAGAATTGGAAATATACTTTTAGCTTTTACCCATGCCTGTTCTTCACAACCATATAAATTGGTTTCTCGTACCCATGCAAGGTGATGGTATGGCATCTTCATCCATCGACTATCCGCAAGTGTTAAACGTTGGTACTGTTCTTTAATGCGTTCAACATGAAACTCACCACCTGCCAAATCTGTCAGTTGTTGAGTGAGTGAACCTGAGGCATACAACCATTTTTTTAATTCAGCAGGAAGCTGTTGTTCCCTTGTTCTGTTTGGTCGTAAATTTCGCATGCTTGGCTCACTAAAAACATCGGGATTAGTTTACCTGAATTTTTTATTAAAAATGTATGAAATTCAAATTGAAACAGAAACATAAAAAAAGTCCGCCGAAGCGGACTTTTCTGATTTTGGATGTATTACAGGCTGTAGTACATATCAAATTCAACTGGGTGAGTCGTCGTATTAAGACGACGTACATCTTCAGTTTTAAGTTCGATGTAAGCATCTAACATTTCTTTAGTGAACACACCACCTTTTAACAGGAACTCATGATCCGCTTCAAGCGCAGCAATCGCCATTTCCAAGTTGTGAGCAACTGTTGGGATTTTTGCTTCTTCTTCAGGAGGAAGGTCATACAAGTTCTTGTCAGCAGCTTCACCTGGATGGATCTTGTTTTGGATACCATCAAGACCAGCCATCAACAATGCCGCAAAACCTAAGTATGGGTTCATTAATGGATCTGGGAAACGTGCTTCGATACGCTTGCCTTTAGGGCTAGAAACGTAAGGAATACGGATAGAAGCAGAACGGTTACGTGCTGAGTAAGCAAGCATAATCGGAGCTTCGTAATGTGGAACTAAACGCTTGTACGAGTTTGTACCAGGGTTGGTAATTGCATTCAATGCACGCGCGTGTTTGATGATACCACCAATGAAGAACAATGCCATTTCTGATAAACCAGCATATTCATCACCAGCAAACAGGTTCTTGCCATCTTTAGAGATAGACATATGAACGTGCATACCAGAACCGTTATCACCTACCATTGGCTTAGGCATGAATGTAGCAGTTTTACCATATTGATGCGCAACGTTCCAAACTGCATATTTGAATTGTTGAACTTCGTCCGCTTTACGAACTAATGTATTGAAGCTCACACCAATTTCTAATTGGCAAGAAGCAACTTCGTGGTGATGTACTTCTACACGACCTGGCCCCATGATGTCTTCGATACGTGCACACATTTCAGCACGCATGTCTTGATGAGAATCAACTGGAGGAACTGGGAAGTAACCGCCTTTCACACGTGGACGGTGACCAGAGTTACCAGCTTCATAATCTTTACCAGTCGACCATGCAGCTTCTTCAGCGATCAATGTGTGGCGAGCGCCAGACATGTCGATATCCCACTTCACTTCGTCAAAAACGAAGAATTCTGGTTCTGGACCAAAGAATGCAGTATCACCGATACCAGTAGATTTTAAATATTCTTCAGCACGACGAGCAATCGAACGTGGATCACGCTCGTAACCTTGGCCAGTAGATGGCTCGATTACGTCACAAGTTACAACAACTGTTGGCTCAGCAAAGAACGGGTCAAGAAAACCTGTTTCAGCATCTGGACGTAAGATCATGTCAGACGCTTCAATGCCTTTCCAACCAGCGATTGAAGAACCATCAAACATTTTACCGTCTTCAAAGGTATCTTCATCAATGGTGTCAGCTGGGTAAGTTACATGCTGCTCTTTACCCTTAGTATCAGTAAAGCGAAAATCGACCCATTTTGCGCCACTTTCTTTGATGAGTTGAAGGACCTTGTTCGCCATGCTCATTTGCTCCAATGAAATTTTTGTGCACCTGTTAAGTGCGTGTTAGTTGTTGATATATAATTAGCAATTACCATACCAACAATTTTAAAGCATACCTAAAACATTGAAATTCTTTGCAGAAAAAATGCTTTAAGCTCCATGTCCCATGTCTACTATAATGTTTGCTTTCACAAATGCACCATATTTATACATTTCCACCTCAGCTCGTCTCCAAAACAGACACAATGAACCAAAACAGCGCAAAACATATAACAAAGAACCAATGTAGTGCCAATTACGCCATCTTTGGATGGTATAAATTGGCTTTTTATATCATTCTTTTCAGTTTGATTCCAATCAATTCAATTCGACTTTCAATTTAGGTATCCCATTTTTTACTAAACCCTTAAATTAAAAAAGTTTATTCTGCATTTTTCTGTCTTTTGTTTACACGTTTTTATCCTCATCCAAATCATCATTACTCGAAATATTCAGCATTGCCCATTTGTTTTTTGCTATGATTATTTTCCTCTATCATGAGTGAATATTTTTATTCGTTATAGCGATTAAAAAATAAGACAAGCTGATAGATTTATTTAAGATCACAACACAATAAAGTGTACATTTTTCAAAAGGTTAAAGTCATGCTTCTGATGATCGACAACTACGATTCTTTTACCTACAACATCGTTCAGTATTTTGGCGAGTTGAAACAGGAAGTAAAAGTTGTTCGTAATGATCAAGTCACATTAGAGGATATCGAACGATGGCAGCCTAAATATCTGGTGATTGGTCCTGGCCCATGCTCCCCAACTGAAGCAGGAATTTCCATTCCAGCCATCAATCATTTTGCAGGAAAAATTCCCTTGCTGGGCGTTTGTCTAGGACATCAGGCGATTGGTCAGGCTTTTGGTGGCAATATTATCCGTGCCAAAACCGTGATGCATGGTCGTTTATCAGATATGCACCATAGCAATAAGGGTATTTTTAGCAATTTACCCTCGCCTTTTGCTGCGACACGTTACCATTCATTAGTGATTGAACAGGAAACACTGCCAGATTGTCTTGAAGTGACCTGCTGGACCAATCAACCAGATGGCACGATTGAAGAAATTATGGGGGTAAAACATAAAACGCTTGCTGTTGAGGGAGTTCAGTTTCATCCTGAATCGATCCTGAGCCAGCATGGACACCAGATTTTTAAGAATTTTTTAGAGATTTATGCATAAATGAACATTCAACAGGCATTGAATCATATTACCAAAAACATTCATTTGACCCAGCCGCAAA
Organism: Acinetobacter sp. CIP 102129; assembly: GCF_000368305.1. Taxonomy (NCBI): domain Bacteria; kingdom Pseudomonadati; phylum Pseudomonadota; class Gammaproteobacteria; order Moraxellales; family Moraxellaceae; genus Acinetobacter; species Acinetobacter sp. CIP 102129. The sequence continues at coordinate 78,290 of NZ_KB849339.1, read as the reverse complement.
TGGAAGATGTCATGCGTAGCATTATGCAGGGTGAAGCCACCGACGCCCAGATTGGCGCGTTGATGATGGGTTTGCGCATGAAAGGCGAAAGTATTGATGAAATCACGGCGGCGGCACGGATTATGCGTGAGTTTGCCATCAAGATTGATGTCAGCGATATTCCCCATTTGGTTGATATTGTGGGAACAGGTGGTGATGGCCAAAACCTGTTTAATGTCTCCACTGCCTCAAGTTTCGTGATTGCGGCGGCTGGTGCGACCATCGCCAAACACGGCAATCGAGGTGTGTCCAGTAAATCGGGTTCATCGGATGTACTTGAACAGATGGGTATTCAACTTGATCTGGATATGCAACAGACTGAACGCTGCATTCGCGAAATGGGTGTGGGTTTTCTGTTTGCTCCAAATCATCACAAAGCCATGCGTTATGCAGTTGCACCACGTCGTGAACTGGGTATTCGTAGTATCTTTAATTTATTGGGTCCTTTAACCAATCCTGCTGGTGTCAATCGTTTTGTCATTGGCGTGTTTTCAGATGAACTGTGTCTTCCAATCGCTGAGGTCTTAAAACAGTTGGGTGCGGTACACGTCATGGTGGTGCATTCCAGAGACGGTCTGGATGAAATCAGTCTGGCTGCACCTACCACAGTCGCTGAACTCAAAGATGGTGAAATTACTGAATGGACACTGACGCCTGATGAAGTTGGGATTCCATCACAGACACTGACGGGTTTGGTTGTGAACAGTTCACAAGAAAGCTTGCAGTTGATTAAGGATGCTTTGGGCCGTAACAAATCAGAAATCGGTGAAAAAGCAGCCAACATGATTGCACTGAATGCAGGTGCAGGTATTTATGTGGCAGGCATGACCAAGACCTATAAACAAGCCGTTGCGCTGGCGCAGGATATTCTCTATGGCGGACAGGCCCTGGAAAAAATGAGTATTCTGGGTGAATTTACCAAAACATTGAAACAATATCAGGCAGACTAAGGATTTCTCATGATCAATATTCAAAATACCATTTTAGGTAAAATTGTTGACCGCAAACATGAGGAACTGGCAGCACGCTTAAAACAACGTAGCTTGCAAGATGTTGAACAGTGGGCGAAAGAAGCAACACCAGTTCGTGGTTTTGCCAATGCATTACAGCATAAGCGTCCTGCTGTGATTGCTGAAATTAAGAAAGCGTCACCATCCAAAGGTGTGATTCGTGCAGACTTTAATCCTGCTGAAATTGCACAGCAGTATGAACAAGCTGAAGCAGCATGTTTATCTGTTTTAACTGATGTGGATTTCTTTCAGGGTGCCGATGAAAATATTGTGATCGCCCGTAACCATTGTGCCCTGCCCGCTTTACGCAAGGATTTTTTGATTGATCCTTATAATGTGGTTGAGGCACGAGCCTTACATGCAGATTGTATTTTATTGATCGTGGCGTGTTTGTCTGATCAACAGCTAGAAGAAATGTCTAAAACAGCATTTGAACATCAACTGGATGTATTAGTTGAGGTGCATGACGAAGATGAACTGGAACGTGCCTTAAGGCTGTCTGAACAATGCATTTTGGGTGTAAATAACCGTAATTTAAAAACCTTTGATGTGGATTTAAATACTTCATTGCGTTTAAAGAAATTGCTACCAGCTTCTCGTGTGTTGGTCACTGAAAGCGGTATTGCCACACCTGCTGATGTGGAAATGATGCAGGCCAATGATATTCACACTTTCCTTGTTGGTGAAAGTTTTATGAAACAGCCTCGTCCTGATTTAGCGTTTGGTGAATTGTTTGGAAAACCTGAGCAGATTTAAATCACTATATATTGAGAAAACTGAGTTAATATAACTAATATTAACTCAGTTCTTTTATTATTTACTCTGACCAGTTAAAACATAAAATTCAGTTAAACCCTTTCTATCAAATAAATCTGTTTGCTTTGTTGATGATACTAATAGATTATCAATATCGCCTTTAGGTTCATCCCATAATGGATGATTAAATAATCTATCTAAACATCCCTTAATCCTTTCTTTTTGATCATTACTCATAACTTCCCGATATAGTAATTTCTTACGTTCATCATGTGTTATAAAGTTAAAAGCCATACCTAGAATACTTTCCAAATAAGGAGACCAAGTTGATACAGAACCTTTATGCCAAATTCTACGAGCCTTTAATTCTACATTTGTTAAATCTTTTCCACGAATATTATGCACCCAATGATTTAGATAACCACAATCTACTAATAAAGAAGCTAGCTCCTTAAAGTTTTCAAGTTCTGAATCACGATAATCAGTAATAGATTTAAAGTTTGCTGAAGATGGTTCTAAAAATAATGTATTTGAAAAAATTGTTTTTTTAAGTAGATCAATTGACAAGGCATATGCAGCATCTTTTGATGCTTCAGCAATAAATGGCTTTAATGCGGAAAGTTCAATAGCATTATCCATAATAGCACTTTTTAGCATTTGTTTAGCATCAGTTTTACTCTGTTGTTTTTCGGCAACCAGAAACTTAATGAAATTTTCCTCAGAATGCTGCCCTACTGCTTTCATCTCTGTAAATTCATCTAACATTTCTTTATAAATGACAGATAAACGATCTAATAAAGTTGAAGTATAGAATGGTATTTGCTTATGTTTAGAATGAGCCTCAAGATTAGTCATCATCAGGTCATCAAAAAGTTTTTTTGCTTTTAAAGGATCATCTGGTGATACATAAACTTTAATATCAACTTCACTCATATTATTTAATACTTGTCCTGCAAGCTTATGCTGTCCATCAAATAACTTAAACTTATGATCAATTAACCTTGCAATAGAAGGAGCTAACTGTGGATGATCTTTCAAATGATTACGTAAAGAAATTAATCTTTTATAATCAATTACCCTAGGTTGCAACCCTTCTTGATCATCATTTTCGAGCCATTTTATTGGAATGCGCCCATAAAAATACCCAACTTTTAAAATTTCATCAAAAAGTAAAGTAAATGTCCTTTCATCAGTTCCATCATCTACTACAATCTGATTGTCTTTTTTAGAAAAGCAAATATTTTTGTGTGAAATATCTTTAAGTTCAAATATATCTTGTAACTTAATTTTATTTTTCTTGGCATTAAACAATTGCTCAAGTTTTAAGTTATCTCGAACTTCATACAATGTTTGATCAGATTTCCTCCGATTATAATATTTTTTCACAATTCGAATGTTTGATAAATCAGTTTCGCCTTGTTTTGCATAGGGTAATATATGATCATATTCAATATCATCAATATTTAATGTAATAATTTCACCCGAGATAAAACATCTTAATATTCCATTTTGATCACTTTGTTGCTTTTGAACTTGTAATTTTTCAGAATCTGATAATTGTCTTTTCATCATTGACCTATTTAAAACTCATCTTTTGTTCGTATGTTACTATAATTACAAGTAAAATTACATTGAATGCAATATAATGACGCAGACAAATTTAGATTTTTCGAGACCTATGAGTAACGATTCTTCCCTCTCCAAGTCACAGCAACAATTGTTAAAACAATTTAAAAAGCAAATTTCCAACCCTCAATCCAGCGCGGTTGCCAAACAGGCTGAGTCAAAAAAAACTCAGGTTGCTGTTGAAGAGCTGGAAGATACCGAGCTTTTTAAAAAAGCACTGGTCGGTGTAAAACCTATCGCCAATGATAATATTGCCAATACCAAAACCACCCGCAGCAAAAAAGTGGATGCCCAGACATTGGCAAAACGGGCCGCGGCTGAGGGTTCTGCCGAACAGGAACATACTGAGATTTCAGATACCCAGGCCATCCTGAATCCTGTTTCAAGCCAAGCTTCTTTAAGCTATCGGATTGCAACCTTGCAGCATAAAGTTTTTGAGGATTTAAAAGCAGGCAAAATGCGCTGGTTTGAGGCAGTCGATTTGCATGGCTGTACCGTTGAGCAGGCACGGTCAGCCGTTTTGCAAATTATCCAGATTGCAAAAGATGAAAATCAGAATGTCATTAAAATTGTACATGGCAAAGGTCCAGAAGCGATTTTAAAAACCTATGTCAATGGTTGGCTGAGACAACACCGTGACGTGCTGGCTTTTGTCAGCGCACCTGAAAATCAGGGTGGTACAGGTGCAGTTTTGGTGCTGCTGAAACGTGCTGAAAAAAATCCAAAGTACAATCAGTAATCGGCAATTGCATCAAAACTAAGTTTTTTAATCGTTTTCTGATACAATTGCCGTTTTGTTCAATCCACCTAAGTGAACATTGTTATGTCTATGCAGCAATCGTACGCAAATATCTTAACTGCCGTTGGTGAAGATTTAAATCGCCCAGGCCTAAAAGATACACCCATGCGTGCGGCTAAAGCTTTTTCTTTTTTAACTTCTGGCTATAGCAAAACGCTTGAGGAAGTGACCAATAGTGCGGTTTTCCCATCCGATAACCATGAAATGGTATTGGTCAAAAATATCGAGTTTTATTCATTGTGTGAACACCATCTGCTGCCTTTCTATGGCCGTGTGCACATTGCGTATTTACCTGAAGGTCAGGTGCTCGGTTTATCCAAGTTTGCCCGCATTACAGAAATGTTTGCCCGTCGTTTACAGATTCAGGAAAACTTGACCCAGCAAATCGCAGAAGCGGTTGCTGAAGTGACTCAGGCACGTGGTGTTGCTGTGGTGATTGATTCAGCGCATATGTGCATGATGATGCGTGGTGTTGGCAAGCAGGAATCCACCACCCGTACTGTTTCGTTTATTGGTGATTTTAAGACGGACAAGGAAACTCGCCGTGAGTTTTTAAGTGCGGTTCCTGAAAGTTATTGATCTGAGTATTTACCATGTCATCCATTTATCTCGCTGGTCAGGGACAGCTTACTCAGGGTGAAGCCAGTATTGACCACCCTCGTCCTGATCGCTTGGTTAAAGGCAACCCAGAACGCCTGACCTATAGCTTATATGAACATCCTCATATGAGTTGTGGAATTTGGCAATGTGAAGTGGGTGCATGGAATATTGTGTTTGCTGACAATAAACAGGAATTTTTTCAGGTGATTGAAGGTGTTGTACGTATCCATGATGCACAGACCAATACGTTTATTGAAGTGGCTGCTGGAAATGCAGGGATTATTCCACCTGCATTTATTGGCACATTTGAAGTGGTTGAAGCGGTTAAAAAGTATTATGTGATTGTGGATGTTTGATCAATTCTGCATGCCTTGATCAAATGCTTTTCAAGTCTTAGAAAAACCAGGGCGAATTCAAACATGAGGTGCGATAGTTTCAAAATCCTCAAGAATACATAAAGCATTGTTGACTAATGCAATCGCCAAGTCCCATCTTGATCACGTTTCCCCAATATCTTGAGCACCAGAACCAGACTCAGTAATAACAGTAAATACCAGGAACCCAGTTTCCCCCAGCCCACCATATGCCATGCATCAACCTGACTTGGATAAAGCCAGATTTTATAGAAAGTACTGATATTTTCAGCAATCCAGATCAGGAATGCGAGTATCAGCAAAATCGGCAGCATCGGAACCTTGAAACGATGTTGGGCGAGTTGAAAATACAGTTTTGTTTTCCAGAAAATCACCACACTCCAGATAAATAATCCCATACGAATATCAGGAATAAAGAATTTGGTCATGAAATTTAAATAAGACAAAACTGCCAGGCACAACATATTGCCAAACTGGGGGAGATTTTCAAAAGACACCTGATACAGGCGGAGTGACCTTGCAAAAAAGCTGCCGACCGCAGAATACATAAAACCCGCAAATAATGGCACCGTAAGCAACTTAAAGATGGCAGGCTGAGGATATTGCCATGATGCAATTGCAGGATGCGTCAGAAAAATCTCCATCCCCATCGCCATAATATGGAATAAGGCAATGACCTTGGCTTCATCCCAGGATTCAAGTTTTAAATACAGCAGGCAAATCTGGATCATCAGCGCATAAAACAACAAATAGTCATAACGGTAAAAACCGTAATATTCCTGGCTTCCCATCGGTGCAGTCATTGCAAAAGCAATTAAAAGCAGCAATCCAAATAAGGCAGCCGAAGCTGCCGTACTGATAAAATTTATTGGTAATACAATCAACTGCACAAAACTGATCCTAGCTGGTTTAGCCTTGAAATGCCTTTTAAATATCAGCCTAGATATTTCGCGCTATATTCATGTACGGTATCCACAAAAATCTTTGGTTGGGCTGGATCGACCCATTGGGTAATACCATGCCCTAAATTAGCAATATAACCTGTTTTTTCACCATTGCTGTAGGCATCATCCAGCATGGCTTTGACCGATTTTTCAATGGATGCCGTCGAACCATAAAGCGTAGCTGGGTCAATATTCCCCTGCAAGGCGGCTCGTTCTGCAACCACGTCTCTTGCAGTATAAAGTGGCGTTGTCCAGTCCAGTCCAAATGCATCTGCACCTGTTGTCAGCATGGCTTCCAGCCATTGTCCACCACCTTTGGTAAAGACAATAATCGGAATACGGTGGCCATCTTTTTCACGCTGAAGCCCAGCAATGATCTTGGTCATATAGTTCAATGAAAATTCAATATATTCCCGATGTGCCAGCGCGCCCCCCCAACTATCAAAAATCTGAATGGCCTGTGCGCCTGCATCAATCTGTGCATTGAGGTAATCAATCACTGAGTCGGCTAAATGATCAAGTAAGGCATGTAACACTTCTGGCTGTGCATACATCATATTCTTGATAAAGCGAAATTCCTTGCTGGAACCGCCTTCCACCATATAAGTGGCTAAAGTCCATGGGCTTCCAGAAAAACCGATTAAAGGCACTTGTCCGCTTAAAGCAGATCGAATGGCTGAAACGGCATTCATAACATAGGCCAGGTCAGACTTGGCATTGATTTTCGGCAGGTTGGCGACATCCTGTTCCGTACGTACTGTTTTATGAAACTTTGGCCCTTCCCCCGTCTCAAAATACAATCCCAATCCCAGCGCATCAGGCACGGTTAAAATATCAGAAAATAGAATTGCGGCATCCAGTTCATAACGGCGTAAAGGCTGCAAAGTAACTTCACAGGCAAATTCTGTATTTTTACATAGAGATAGGAAATCCCCTGCCTGTGCGCGAGTTTCTCGATATTCTGGTAAATAACGCCCTGCCTGACGCATCATCCATACAGGTGTGGTGTCTACAGGTTCACGTAATAAAGCTCGTAAAAAACGATCATTTTTCAACGTTGTCATGACCAATCTCTAAATTCTTTCATGTGGAACGCATCATAACAAAGTTAGCCTGGAATTTATAATTTCAATTCCATACAAACATTACACCTTTAAACAAAAATTTCGCTTTGACACAAAACTGCTACTGCAAGCGTAATTATTTTCTGTAATACTTGTAATATCTTATATCCCAATATGAATAATTCTTAAGGTTAAATTGCATGTTTGTTCGCTCATTACTCGCTGTGAGTTTAAGTTCTATTCTGATTAATGTTGCTTTAGCTGCACCAACAACTGAGCAACCTTTAAATCCCAAAAAAATTTCGACCTCAGTTGAAGATCCAATTGATCCTTTAGCAATTAATGTTGCGTCATCTTCAAGTGCGGTTGCGCAGGCAGCCTCAGAACCACAGGCGGCTTCTGAACCACAACCCAATAATGCCGCCTCAACCGTTTCCCAGAATCTGGAAAAAGCCCCAGATTCAGCAGCAACATCCAAGTCAGTGTCTACAAGCTGGAACCTAGACTCGCTTAATAATGCCGAGTGGTCTGAGAATATGCCAAAAGGCCAATCTCCTGCTTATGCACGTGCCCATGTCATGCTGAACAATGCACATGCGTCACCAGGTGCGATTGATGGTGCCAATGGTAAAAACACGCTGAAAGCGATTGCGTCATTCCAGCAAATGAATGGCATCACCCCAACAGGTGAACTCACCAAGGAAACATGGGATGCACTGGTTTCCAAGCAAACCAAACCAGCCTATGTTGAATACACCACAACCGATGCTGATTTTAAGGGCCCTTATGCAGACTCAATCCCATCAGATTATGCGCTGCAAGCTAAAATGAAAGGCCTTTACTACACACGCGTGACAGAAATGCTCGGTGAAAAGTTTCACATGGATGAAAAATTCCTGAGACAGCTCAACCCAACTGCAACATTCAAAAAACCAGGTGAAAAAATCATTGTTGCCAATGTGCGTAACGACTTGCCTGAAGACATCCATTTAATCGTGGCACATAAAGGCGCAAAACAGCTTTATCTGTTTAATAGCCGTAACCAAATGATTGCTTCATTTCCTGCGACAATTGGCAGTGCTGACACGCCTTCTCCAACAGGTACCTATAAAGTGGTCGGTGTTGCGAAAAACCCATACTATAGCTACTCACCATCCAACTTTGTTCAGGGGAAAAACCTTAAGCCACTGACCTTGCCACCTGGTCCCAACGCACCTGTGGGCAATATCTGGATTGGTTTAAGTAAAAAATCATTTGGTATTCATGGTACGCCAAACCCATCATTAATTTCCAAGACCGCCTCACATGGTTGTATCCGTTTAACCAACTGGGATGCCAATGACTTGGGGAATAAAGTCCGTTCAGGTGTAACCGTAAAATTCCTTGAATAATTTCAGGGTTATTCCAAGTAAATTAAAACCGAATATTGTTTACTAATATTCGGTTTTTTTAATTGCCAAGTTTTATTCAACAATAGGCAATGGTTGATAGTAAATTTGATTACGGCCTAACTGCTTGGCCCGATATAATGCCTTGTCCGCAGTCTGAATCAGGAAATCCTGACTGATTTTAGGATTACCATTAAAAACCGTAATGCCCAAACTAATGGTGACATAATTAGAGACCAGTGATTTCTCATGTACAATCATTAATCGGTCAATGGCGCGGTAAATATTGGTTGCAACCGCATACGCACCTTGAGCAGAAGTTTCAGGCAACAGCACCACAAATTCCTCTCCCCCATAACGTGCAATAAAATCCATATGGCGAATCGAACTTTTTATGGTTTTTGCGACTTCAGAAATCACCTGATCCCCCATCTGATGACCATAAAAATCGTTGTAGTTTTTAAAATAATCAATATCGATAAACAGCACAGATAACGACGTGCTTTCCTTACATGCCAGGTTATAGTAATGGGTAAACATTTCCTCAAAAGTACGACGATTCGACACATTGGTCAGTTCATCATGCTGACTTAGATGGAGCAGTTCGGAGGCCTGTAAGCGTAGAATTTTCTCATCAATCTCAGATATTTTTGATTTTATAAAAATCCGTTGCTCTTTAGAATTCAGCATTACACTGATGGAAAAACCCAGGAGCAGGCTTCCAATAAAGGTCCGACCTATCATCAAAAGGTCATAGGGAATATTTAAAAAATAAAGAAAAAACAGGCTAACAATTGCCGCAAAAGAACCGATCCACAACATATGCAAGGGTTTGATACCACTCAGGATAAAGCCCAGCATGTATAAGAAAGCAACCAGCACCATTGCCTGGTTCTGCAACACCACATTGGAGACCCCGATCATCAGCGATGAAGTCAGTACAATGGTAAAAAAAACAATCGTACAAGCGGCTGGATAAAAGAAAACTCTTAGGTTTCTAAAACGGGAAAAGGCCCAGAATAAAAACAGTGCGGCCCCCACAACAATTAAACTTAAAATGCTGTAGATAAAATCGAGAACAAAATGTGGACTTTCACGAAGAACAAAATAATTGGAGGGCAAGATCAACAGTACAAAAATGGTATAGGTAATCACACCCTGACCAAAAAACTGAATGGCATTGACACGTGTTCGGTCAATATTGAATGCCCAAAACTCATCTTCCAACTTTTTAGGGAGCAAGGTCTGCCGGTTATTTGATTTAAAATGCTGGGCAACAAGCTGCTCTAGATCCTCTTTTGACCTCCGTAATTGATCAAGATCATACTGGTTATCCATCCTCAATACTCTTTTTATAATGCACTATTCTTATGCCGCATAAAAATAACACAAAATCGCATTTTGTCATGTGCTTTGGTTAACCACTTATCCATAATTGTAGTTACCATTTTCACACTATATGCATTATTATTTGTATTATTTTTAAGTTTGAAGTACGCCTTGAATACTCTTACACTTTTACAACCAGACGATTGGCACGCACATTTGCGTGATGGTTTAGCCCTAAAACGCACTGTACCTGATTTGGCAAAACAATTTGCACGCGCGATTTGTATGCCGAACCTTGTTCCACCAGTCAAAACTGTAGAAGAAGCTTTGGCATACCGCGAGCGTATTCTTGCCCATGTGCCAGAGGGGCTCCATTTCGATCCACGTATGGTGCTGTATTTTACTGATCATACCCCTCCAGACGAAGTTCGTAAAATTAAAGACTCTGAATTTGTGAATGCCATCAAGCTTTATCCTGCTGGCGCCACCACAAATTCGGACAATGGTGTCAGCGATATCCGTAAGGTGTATGCAGTAATTGAACAGCTTGAAGAACATCAGGTGCCTTTACTATTACATGGTGAAGTAACACACAACCATGTTGATATTTTTGACCGTGAAAAACGTTTCCTTGATGAAATCCTCTCACCACTACTCAAACAGTTTCCAAAATTAAAGGTGGTATTGGAACACATCACCACCAGCGATGCAGCCAATTTTGTGCTTGAGCAGGATCGCAATGTTGCCGCGACCATCACTCCACAACATTTATTGTTTAACCGTAATGATATGTTGGTTGGTGGGGTCAAGCCACATTTTTACTGCCTGCCGATTTTAAAGCGTCAAACTCATCAAACCACATTACTGGAAGTTGCAACCAGCGGTAATCCAAAATTCTTCCTAGGGACAGACAGTGCACCTCATGCACAACATGCCAAGGAAAATGCCTGTGGTTGTGCAGGTTGCTATAGTGCACCGAATGCGATTGAATTGTATGCTCAGGCATTTGACCAAGTGGGTAAATTAGAGCGCCTAGAGGGTTTTGCTAGCATATTCGGTGCTGACTTCTATGGTTTGCCACGCAATACCTCTACCATCACGCTGGTCAAGGAAGAAAATACCGTAGCTGAATCATTTGACTATCTTGATGGTCAGAAAATTATTCCACTTCATGCAGGAAAAACACTGCAATGGAGAAAAGTGTGACACAAGCAGAAAGTAAAGCTCCTGTAATTGCCCAGCGTTTTCGTGGATTCCTACCTGTTGTTGTTGATGTGGAGACAGCAGGTTTTAATGCACAAACCGATGCACTTCTGGAAATCGCATGTATTCCAATTATCTATGATGAACAAGGGCAATTTATTCCTGGACCATCATTTCATGCCCATATCAATCCTTTTGAGGGAGCGAACCTTGACCGCCGTTCTTTAGATTTTATTGGGATTGATCCATTTAACCCCATGCGTGTGGCAATGGCAGAAGACGAACGTGGTGCATTGAAACGTATTTTCAAATCATTGAACGAGGTTCGCAAGGCTCAGCACTGTACCCATGCGGTTTTGGTCGGACACAATGCCCATTTTGATTTAGGTTTCTTGCAGGCGGCAATTGCCCGTACTGGAACAAAGAACCAGAATCCTTTTCATAGCTTCTCTGTGTTTGATACCGTAACACTCAGTGCGGTCATGTTTGGCCAAACTGTGTTGGCGCGGGCGTGTATTCAGGCGGGGATTGAGTTTGATGGCAAGGAGGCACATTCCGCCCTATACGATACCCAAAAGACGGCTGAACTGTTTTGCTATATTTTGAACAAACTGTCTCCCCATCTTCTTGACACTTTGGTGACGGAACCCTAATATACATGCACCTCAAGAAGTCCCTATCGTCTAGAGGCCTAGGACATCGCCCTTTCACGGCGGTAACCGGGGTTCGAATCCCCGTAGGGACGCCATTTTTCCCACAGTGTTTTATGCTCGGTATCGAGCTCAGCCATAACCAAGCATAAAACATGTAGTGGTTCATATCCAATAAAATCAGCCATTTGCATAATCTGTGTAGTTGTTGGCTTTCTTCTTCCTGCCTTCCAGTGGCATATAACTGTTGGATCAATATCCAATCTTTCAGCTAATTTTTCATAGCTTCCAAATCGAATTTTATTCATCTCGATGATGTCTTTGAGCATTTCCTCACCTCTTGAATCTGACGATTTTGTCAGGTACATTTCCTGACGAATATATCAGGTTTTTTTTCACAACGTCCTGACAGATTGTCAGGTTTTGGTGAAAAATGAGGAAAGGCTTGGCTACTGCCAAGCTTTTGGGGGTTTAAATGTTGAAGTCTTTTCTTACTTGCTCAAAGTCAGGGGTTCGCTTATATCGAATCACTCGAAAACCTGCTTCTGCAACTAAAGCGTCTCTATCATCATCTTTATCTTCTTTACCTTTGTGTGATGAATCATCTAGTTCAACAATGGCAACAATGTTGAATTGCTTATCTAACACAACAAAATCAGCCACTTTTCGATTGAATAGATTACGTGTTGCATATCCGCTTGCTGTCATAAATGCACTAAATGCAACTTGTGCCAAGACAATGTGTTCAGGTAATGCCTCTCTCAATCTTAAAAATGTTGGCTGTTCATTCATTGTGATGATGCGTTTACCCTTGATTGGGTTGCGCTTCCCTCCTTTTTTGCCTTTGTTTGCACTGCCTAAAAAAATGCCAACGATTGCGAATATAACAATTAAAACAATTATCCAAGTCATCAAAACTTCCCCTTTATTAAAAGGAGCATTGTAAATGAATACTTTTACTGAAACGACCTACAAGCCTGAATTGACCAAAGAAGAACTATTGAATCTTGCACATATTCTTGACACTGCTTCTTTTAATTTTGAGAAAGGCGCTGGTGATCTGCTTGACAAGCTCGTTGCTACATTTCCCAAAGAATTATCAGATTTTGAGGGCTAAGTCATGATTGAACACTTTCCTATTTCAGTTCGGCTGTTTCGTCTAGGCCTAATTAATTTTTATCGCTCAAAAGGTCAAGGTCTTTGTAATTTACATTGTTCACATGTCGCTGCTTATTACTTTCATTTAGATGATTTGTACATGGGGACTAAGTCATGACTGAACAAGAAATCAAATGTTACGAGCAAATAGCCAGTTTCCTATACAACCAGGGCAAAGGCTACATCATGGATGGCAACTCATGCGATGACATCTTGGCAGTCCTGTGCACAATCGAAGAAATTGTTCTACAAGAATTAGAAACAACATCAATTACAGCTTTTATTGATGATCTTGATGATCACAACAAAGAATGTCAGGAATACGGGGGCTGAACAATGTCAACAAATAGCATTCACAGCAACCACGGATTACCGACACTCAACACGGCATTTCCACTATTCAAGAACACGAATCAACCTTTATCCACATTCCCACTGTGGGGAAAGCTATTTGATGAGGTGATGCCCAACCCCCTTAGTAATACGGGGGAAAAGTTAGCAATAGCGAATCAACTCCTAAGCCAAATCAGAAAGTCCCAAATCGAAAACATCGTTTCCGAAACAATAGAGGGCGAAGATGGGGATGAGGACCAAAAGCAAAAACTAACGGCTCAATTTAACGCCGAAATAGAACAGGTTCTAAACGTACTCCATGACGGCTATAGGGGCTATCCCCTACTCGATACGGTTATGGTGATCAATGAGAAAGGTGATGCGGTTCATCAACTCATCCGTCGCCCTGCATCTGGACAAATAGCGGTTACGGATTGGATTAACTTTTCAATCCATAAAACCACGTTTGACAAGGTGAAACGGGAAAAACTCAAGGTTTACAACACAATAGAAAACCAATGCGGTTTTCCAATAGATACCCTGTTCACTAATTCAGACTATGCCTATGCTATGGGCAAAGTCCTAAAAGATATCTTTGGTTTTGGCATAGAGTCAAAGATGCCGAAAGGCATTAACTACTATGAAGAGACTTACAAGCTTGAAAATGGCTGCGGCCATATCTGTGTAGGCGGTCAAAATGACACAATCCTAGTCATGATCAATGGCTTGGGCTGTACTTTGGGCAATTACGGCTGGGAAGATGATCTACATGCCTGGCTAAGATTATTTGCTCACCGTCCTAAAATCACACGTATAGACTTGGCCCATGATGACTTTGAATCTGACAATATCTCAATCCATTGGGCTAAAGAACAATTCGATCTAGGCGGTTATAAATCAGGTGGTCGCCCACCTAAATTTAACATTATTGGTGATTACTGGACGCCTGACGGTTCAGGATCAACTGCCTACATTGGCACACGTAAATCATCAAAATACGCACGTATCTATGAAAAGGGTAAACAACTCGGACAAACAGATTCGAAATGGATGCGTGCTGAGGTCGAATATAAAGCTAAGAATTGCTATATCCCATTGGATGCAATGCTAAATGCTTCCCAGCATTTTGTAGCTGCGTATCCCTGCTTTCATGCCCTTGATTATTCACAGCAACCTATAAAGCTGGAAGTCATCAAAAAGACAGCAAAAATTGTTTGGGATAAAGCGATAAGCATTACACAACATCAATTCGGCAAATACATTGCAGCAATACGTGATTTTTATCAAGACGACAGCATTGTTTTGGACATATTGACTCATGAAGTTGATGAATATCCAAAACGGCTCGAACCGTTTTACCTAGATTACTCAAATTCAATGCCCCCCTCTGCTATGCCTGCTTAGGGACAAGGTTCTATTACTTAGGCTATTTAAGGAAAACTAAAATGAAGTTTACTAATGAATGTGTGATCACTGGCGTTAAAGCTTTCAATAGCACTATTGATGGTACTAACCATAATTTTACAAAAATTTCAGTGATGACTGATTTTGCTGAAGGTGTCGGCTTTGGTGCTGAAACAGTTCAATACAAATGGGGTTCTTCTGACAACTGCAAAAAACTTCAAGATTTGGATTTTCCAATTAAGGCCAAAATTGAATTTGAAGTTGTTACAACTGGTTCACGCCTGACACAAGTTGTTCACAATGTTACGCCTTTAGCTCCTGCTCCTGCATCTAAATAAGGACATTACTAATGGCGAATCCTGAACTAGAAAAAGTGTTAGATGCAGCTTGGGCTAAAGGGTTCGCATTTGGCAAATATACACAAGACATTCCACTTTCACCAGAGATCATTGCCTTGCTCGAAAATTCGAATGAGTTCATGCGTGAATACATGACTGAGTACAAACGTGCCGTGACTGCTGGGATGTTGCAGACCTTACGGTCTTAAATAGGATTTTAAATAATGGCTTACCAATGTACTGCTATCGACCAAAACAACCAATGTATCGAGTGGGTGCAGGTAGGCTTTTTAGGATTGCCCGAACTATCAATGATGCAAGCTGGGCAACTTTGCGCTGCAATCGGTCTTGTACTGGTTACAGCGTGGGGCTTTAAAAAACTTGCATCACTTATCAAATAGGAGTTTCAGAAATGAATCTTAAAAATGTAGAAGTGATGGAAAACACTCAAAAAACCAATAAAAACCGTTTCTTGCCTGCTGGTATTGGTGCTGGTTCTTTAGTTGCTGCTAGTCTTTCAAATGCTGCCGTTATTGACACAACAGAGACTGTCGCTGCTATTGCGGGCTTAGCAACTCCAGTTGCTGCTATTGGTGCTGCTGTTCTTTTAATTCTAGTTGCTATCAAGGGCTGGAAGCTTATCCGTCGAGCGATGTAACTAGTCTAATAGCGTTCACAAAAGGGCGTGTAAAAAGCGCCCTTTTTTTAAATTTAAACTTGGGGAAAAATAATGTCATGGCTAATAGTAATAATATTTGTACTCGCTTTATTAATTATGTTGCGGTCTTGATATTAGTCTTTTTATCAAGTCAAAGTTTTGCTGCTGGTGGTTCTTTCTCTGGTGGCGGTGCTTCTGGTTCCTGGGGAGATTCTGAGAACTGTCAGTATAGAATTGTTGGTTCTAGTCCTTTCTATCCTACTGGTGCTGCAGCTTGTGCTACTCAGCCTTCTGGTTGGTGGGGAACTCATTCTTATATTGAGTCCCGTGATGGTTGTGTTGGTTCCAATTCTAATACTGTTATTTATGTTGTTGAAAAAAAATGTGTTGTTTCTTGTCCTGCTGGTTATGAAAAAGACGCTAATGGCAAATGTCAGCCGAAAAAATGTCCTGTCGGTGAAACTCTTGTAAATGGTCAATGTAAGCCAAAACAATGTCCTGCTGGACAGGCTTTAGATGCAAATGGGAATTGTATGCCCCGGGATGATCAATGCCCTGCTGG
Organism: Acinetobacter sp. CIP 102129; assembly: GCF_000368305.1. Taxonomy (NCBI): domain Bacteria; kingdom Pseudomonadati; phylum Pseudomonadota; class Gammaproteobacteria; order Moraxellales; family Moraxellaceae; genus Acinetobacter; species Acinetobacter sp. CIP 102129. The sequence continues at coordinate 62,055 of NZ_KB849339.1, read as the reverse complement.
TCAGAAAATGGTGAATGGTCGTTGTATAACTCCCCCTCCAGATGACCCAAATGACCCCGATGACCCTAATTCTGAATGGCCCCCATTTTGTGAATGGGCCTCTGTCATGTGTCAATGGCATCAAGAATGGCAGCAATGGTCGAATGACTATGCAGCAAATGAACAAAAAGCAAATTTAGATAGAGAAGAATTAAAACGCTTGGCTCTTGATTCAAAAGAAAATTTAGATCAAATGAATCAAAAAATGACTGATCAACTCCAAAAACTAGAGGAACAAAAACAGAAATTAGAGGAATTAAAAATCCCACTTGAGCAAATTAAACAACAAGATCAGCAATTCTATGATGAAGTCCGCTTATGGTTAAATAATTTTGATGATGAACAAGGTACACCATCAGAACAATATCCCCCTGTAGAATTTCCTGCTTTCTGTGATTGGTCTGTTCAAGTTTGCAACTGGTATCTTGACTGGAAAGACTGGCGCACTGATTACAATGCACATAATGCGCTTGTAATTGAAAAATATAATCAATATTTACAACGCCTTGATGAAATTAAACAACAAGATAAACAGTTCTATGATGACTTTGAATCTTATGCGTCTGCTGTTACTTTAAATCAAGAAAAGGATTTGCAACAAAACAAAGACTTTTATGATGAGATTCGCGACTTTTTCGACTGGTACAAAGATCAATCTGAACAAAATCCCAATGACCCTAATGACCCATCTAATCCACAAAATCAGGATGGTGATGTCCCTGTTGCCCAGGAAGAAATACCCTTCAACGAATCCCAGAGAATTACTTTTGTCAATGGTTGCCCTGCTGGAGAACAATTTACTGTTTCTTTTATGGGTTCAACTCAAAATCTTGAATTTTCATATCAGCCACTCTGTCAGTTCATGTCAATGATACGCCCTTTTGTTATTGCGATTGCTTACTTAATCGGGGCCTATATTTTAATGGGTTTAAGTCGTGGGAGTTCTGAATAATGATAAGAGTTCTTTTTTGGTTGTTGGGGCTGCTCTTGGGAAGTGCTTTAAAGCGTGTTCTTTTGGGTGCTGGTCTTGCTTTGGTCTCAAGTCAGGCAATACAAAGCTTGATTGATGTTTATATCGGAAAAGCCTTAAACGGTATGAACTTCGCTGGTTCATCAGCAATCATGTTTTTAGGGCTTAGCGGTGCAGACGTTGCCATATCTATTTTAATTGGTGCGCTAGCTGCTCGTGCAATGATTGAAGCAAGCAAAATAGGTTTAAGGAAAGCAACTGCCTGATCCGTTTGCCGTTCCGTGAACGGCCATAACGGATCAGGCGGGTGGAGTTTATTATGATTATTTTAACTACTGGTACGCCAGGCTCTGGCAAAACTCTTTTTGCTGTTTCAAAAATTATTGAGCGTGAACAGCAAAACGAAAAGCATCTAAAGCTCAATCCAAAAATCTTTGAGCGCAATTTATCAATCATAGAAATAAATTGCGATAAGCAAATTTTAATACAATCATCTTTTTTTGATGGTGATCAAAAAATATATGAAGACATTAGAAATGTACTAAAACATTCAGATAATGAAAAAATTACAATCTCTCATCTATTTGATGAATTTCAATCTTTCGCTGGATTAAGCTTAAATAATAGATATGAGACATATTTCTATGATTCAGTTATATATAATGAGTTGATTAAATATATAAATGATCAACTTGATCTAAAGCTCGAATATATTTTAGACGTACGGCAACAATACAGCGATATAAACGGCTTAAAAGTTGACAATGTACTTAAGACACCAGAAGACTGGCGAAAAACGCCTGATGGTTCTATTGTTTACTATGATGAAGCACAGCAACATGAGCGTTTTAGATCTGGCACGTCAGCAAACAAGGATGACATTGTACAGAAGTTACAAGTACACCGTCATACTGGTCATGATATATGGTTTATTACACAATCCCCTCGCTTTCTAAATGCTTTCGTACTTGACCTTGTTGGTGAGCATTATCATTTGCACCGTCCATACGGTGCAAAATTGGCAAGCGTTTACTACTGGAGAAGTTGCAGGAAACAACCTCAATCTCAATCATCTAAAGAAGTGGCCGAAAATGAATTTTTATTTAAATATCCAAAAAATTTATTCAGCTACTATAAATCAGCAACAACACACACTGTAAAATTTAAAGTCCCAAAAAAGGCTTATTATATTGGCGGTGCTGTTCTTATATTATGTTTTATTATATTTAAAATGGTCACAAGTGATAAAACGCAAAAATTTATTAATCCCGAATCTCAACAATCTGCACAATCTAATCAGACAGATAAAAAACATCAGACTTCATCAATTCCACCTGATCAATTAAATATCGAATGTCGAAAGGGCGCTAATGTTGAAAAACCTGAATGTGTCGAATGGTTCAATCAATTTGAACAACAAAAAAACATGGGTCAGGCCTACACAATTAAATATGACCCTAATGATCCTTACAATGTCCCTTACGACCAGTTTCAGTATCAGGTTACAGATACACCGCAATTCATTGGCTGTGTTAAATGGGATGGCAAATACTACGCATACACGCAGCAAGGCACGCGCTTAAACGTACCACAATCTGATTGTCAAAAGTACATGTCTGGAGACCGTCCATTTAACCCGATGCATCAGCCTCAGCAACAAGGAATTAACAATGATCAAGTCAATAATTCGCTCAATCATCAGAACGATTATCAACAAGATACTGAACAGATGGCTAAGATAGAACAAGCCCTGGAAGATGGCTTGATATGAACAGCAATTCTTAGTTCTTTCTACTTTTATCAAACATTAGCGACAATTAATGTCGTTACTTGATTAAAAAACACGCACAAGCAAAACATGTGCCAACAGTGTTTTGTCAAGTTTTTTATGATGAATGGTTTTTCTGCATTAAAATTCTCGGTTCGGAAAATCTCTGATTTTCCACATATTGCCCAACAGGGGCAATATGTCGTTATGTCATGGAGTGCGTCCCTGTCCCCTCGCATGTTACCCCGCGTCTGCGGGGCTAGAGTGGGCAGTCTTGCCCACGACATGCAAGCATCCAGACACATCCCCCCTCTGATTACAAAAAAAGAAAAATCAGACTCTGGGCGGTATAACTAGAAAGTTCGGAGTATTCCGAACTTGAACTGATACTATAAAAATTTAACAAGGGGTAAAAAATGAATATAAAAGAAATAATGGATTTTTATTCTAAAAACGGTCTGTTTCAATCAAAGCATACATATGATGAGAAAATTAAACATCTGGAATGGTTCTATAACTATGATGAAATAACAATAGATGTCCTGACAGATTATTGCGTCATTAGGCAATTATCAGGGGTTAAAAACAGTACAATAAATCGTGAATTGAATGTCATAAAATCAGCATTTAACTATTATCTACAATATAACCAGACAGCGAATTTTAAGAATGTATTTAATCGCTTTAGGTTGTTTGAGGATGACTTTATTCCTCGCTATCTCACTGCTGTTGAATGTCATCAGTTATTAACTGCAACGTTAAAACATAATAATCATATGCTTCATGATTTCGTTGTGCTTGCGCTGAATACTGGATGTCGTGCTTCTGAACTAACTACATTGACTTGGAACAATGTCTTTTTGCATGATCGCTATTTTATCGTTCGCAACTCACTGAGCAAAAATAGAAAAACAATTTATAAGCCTCTGAATAGTGTATCTGTAGATGCATTCCTTAGGTTGAAACGACACAAGCATTATGTCTTTTATAGTGATCGCACTGACACACATATAAAGAGTTTCAGGCGTGGGTTTGAAATGGCATTAAAAAGAACGGATTTGGGATATGTGAGAATTCACGATTTAAGACATACATTTGCTAGTTTTCTTGTGAAGCAAGGAGTTCCGCTTTACCACGTCTCAACATTGTTGGGGCATTCTGATATTCGAATAACGCAAAGATACTCACATTTAGCACCCGAAAATTTACATCACGTGCTAAAACACCTGCCCACATTAACATAACTTTACAAAAATATTGTATAAAATTCGCACTCTGGGACATCGCCCTTTCACGGCGGTAACCGGGGTTCGAATCCCCGTAGGGACGCCAAATATTAAAAAGCCACTGCATCAATGAGACAGTGGCTTTTTTTATCACTTAAAATAAAGGACTCCGAAGAGTCCTAAAATATTATGCTGATTTACGTGAATTCACCTGTCCTTTGATCACTGCCTTAATATTGCCTTTGGCGTAATTCAGGAACACGATTAAAGGCGATAATTTAGGATTTGGCTTTTTACCTTGCCCAATCGCCTTAAACTGTGCTGCATACCAGATAATTTCCATAATGGCCATTTTATCAACCATTGGGATGCCTGTTTTAATCTGGTTTACGGCATAACGCACATCATTGCCCGCAATTAAGCGATCTGTTAAATCAGTTTCAACTGCCAATGGACGGGCAATACCGATAAAATCACATGCACCACTTTCAAGTGCGGCATTCATACCTGCAACGGTACGGAAGCCACCTGTTACCATCAACTTACACGATACATGCTGGCGAATCTTTTCGGCAAACTCCAGAAAATAAGCCTCACGTGCAATGGTGCTGGCTTTACGTGATTCAGCTTTTGCGCCTGCCATTGCAGGGGCTTCGTAGGTTCCACCTGAGATTTCAATCAGGTCAATCCCTGCGGCATCAATTGCCTTGAATACGGTGATGACATCTTCTTCAGTAATTCCGCCACGCTGGAAATCAGCAGAGTTGAGTTTGACTGAAATAATAAAGTTCTCAGAAGTCGCAGCACGTACCGCCTTATAAATTTCCAGCAAAAAACGGCTGCGATTCTCAATTGAACCACCCCATTGATCAGTACGTTTATTGGTCAGTGGCGATAAAAACTGGCTGATCAGATAACCATGCGCACCGTGTAGTTGCACGCCCTCAAAACCTGCTTTTTCACAAATGGCTGCTGCTGTGGCAAAACGCTGGATAATATCCAGAATTTCTTCATGTTTTAGTTCACGAGGCGTACCAAACATGGTGGCCAGCATTGGGCTAAATGGCACAGCCGAGGGTGCAACCGTTTCCTTATTCAAACCTTTTGGACATTGACGACCTGGATGTGACAATTGAATCAATTGTACCATCCCGTATTTTTTACCCACTGCCGCCCACTGCTGTAATTTTGCCAAATCACGTTCAGTTTCAATTACAACCACACCAGGTTCATTCTTGGCAGCGATATTGACCATGACATTGCCTGTAATGGCACAACCTAAACCACCCTTTGCCCAAGCCTCATATAAGCCAATATGCAAATCATTCGGTTGTCCATCATGATTGGCAAGTGCTTCACTCATGGCACCTTTGATAATACGGTTTTTAAATGTGGTATTACGAATCTGGATACTGTCTGCAATCTGACTCATGGTCATCCTCTGCTACAATTAGAGTATTTACTCCAATTTAATCTGATTATTGTGGGTGTCAAGGGTTCTTCCGATAAATTGACAATATCATATGTCAGTTTAATTACAAGATGCTCCGTACTGGCTGGCTGTGATCAACTGTTGTGTATATTCAGTTTGAGGCTGGTTAAACAGAAGTGCTGTTGCTTGATATTCCACAACTTTGGCCTGATGCATCACCATGATTTTCTGGCAGAGTGCTTGAATGACTTGTAAGTCATGACTGATAAAGATGTAACTGATCTGGTCTTGCTGCTGTAATCGACGTAACAATTGAATCATGGCACGCTGTGTACTGCGATCCAGTGCAGAGGTCGGTTCATCCAATATAATGAGTTTGGGCTGCAACACCAAAGCTCTTGCCAATGCGACTCTTTGCCGTTGCCCACCAGACAGTTCATGTGGATATGAATGCTTAGCGTCTATTGATAATTCAACTTTACTCAGTACCTCTTCGATTTTAGTTGAGATCCGTGCTTTGGAAATTGATCTAAGCTTTAAGCCCTCTCCAATGATCTGTTCAACTGTCATACGTGGATTTAAGCTGCTCAAAGGGTCTTGAAATACGATCTGAAAATCACTTCGTAAAGGTCTAAGTTGTTTTTGATTCAATTGGTTTAAATCTTTGCCCTGAAAAATAATGTCTCCCTCACTGAGAATCAAACGTGCAATCGCCAGGGCCAAAGAAGATTTTCCTGAACCACTCTCCCCGACGATGCCTAAGGCTTCACCTCGCATTAAGCTCAAATCAATCGCTTCGGCTGCCATTTTATAATGTTTAATCTGGTTGAATAAGCCGTGTTTAATTGGATATTTTACCGTGACATTTTCAAGCCTTAATAACGTTTCTGCTGATTCCAATACCAAAGCCTGTCCAAAATCGTGATTGAGTAAATTTCGGGTACATTCCGTTTTTGGCTGGTCAAAAATTTCAGCAATTGTACCTTGCTCTTCGACTTTACCCTGATTCAAAACCAGCACATGATCAGCATAACGTTTGACCAGATTGAGGTCATGGCTAATCAAAATCATCGCCATGTTGCGTTGCTGTTGCAGCTTTTTAAGCAAAGCTAAAATCTGTACCTGTAACATCACATCTAAAGCAGTGGTGGGTTCATCGGCAATTAAAATATCAGGTTCTAAAGCCAGTGCCATTGCAATCATGACACGCTGTCGTTGCCCACCCGAAAGCTGATGTGGGTAGCATTTTAGAATCTGCTGTGCATCCTCAATGCCCACATCATGTAGTAAATTGATCACTTTTTGCTGAGCTTCTGCTTTGGACAGACCTTGCAAAATCAGATTTTCACCAACGATCTTTTCCACCTTATGTAATGGATTGAGTGCGGTCATGGGTTCCTGAAAAATCATGGCAATAGCTTTGCCACGAAGCTGCTGTAATTGTTGCTGGTTAAGCTTTAATAGATCATCATTTTTAAATTGCACCACACCTTGCCCAGTCAAAGTTTCAGGCAATAAACCCAATAATGCCAAAGCAGTGATGGATTTACCCGAACCACTTTCGCCCACCATTGCCAACGTCTGAGCTGGATAGAGCTCGAAATTTAAATCATCCAGCAAGGCCTGCCCTGTTTCATTGACAATGCAAAGCTGCTGCACTTTTAACAACGGCTTAACGTCTTGGGTCAAATGCATCACGTGCCGCCTCCCCAATATAAATCAACATGGACAACACAATCGCCAAAGTAAAAAAGCCAGATAACACCAGCCACGGTGCCTCCAGATTATTTTTGCCTTGTAACAAGAGTTCACCTAACGACGCGGCATCAGGCGGTAGACCATAACCCAAGAAGTCTAGCGCAGTTAAGGCAATGATATTGGCAGTCAGCATAAAGGGAATCTGCGACAGACTGGAACTCATGGCATTGGGTAAAATATGCTTGAAAATAATCTGACTATCACTGACACCCAACGCTCGTGCAGCCCTGACATAATCAAAATTTCGGGCACGTAAAAATTCAGCACGCACCAATCCCACCAGTTCTGTCCAGCCAAACAGTAGCATAATCAGGAACAGCCAATACACGCTGGGGCTAAACATACTGACCAGAATCATCACGATAAACAGCATCGGCAAACCGCCCCACACTTCCAAAATACGTTGCCCAATCAGATCAAGCCAGCCTCCATAATAACCTTGTACTGCCCCAACCATAATGCCAATCACAGCCGAACATACAGTCAAAGCCAGCCCAAATACTAATGAAATCCGTAAACCATATAGGATTCGGGCAAATACATCTCGCCCCTGATCATCAGTTCCAAGCCAGTTTTGTACACTTGGTTTTGAGGGTACAGGCACGGCAAGGGATAAATTGGGTGATTGATAGGAAAATGCCACAGGTGGAGAAAGCATCCAGCCCTGTTGCTGAATTAACTGTTTGACCGCAGGGTCTTGATAGTCAGTTGCGGTTTCAAATTGTCCACCAAACGTGGTTTCTGGATAATCTTTTAATATAGGAAAATAAAGTGACTGCTGATAACGAACCAATAAAGGACGATCATTGGCAATAAATTCCGCACATAAAGACAGGATAAAAATAATCAGAAATACGATTAAACAGCGAAAACCCAATTTATTTTGTCGAAAACGATGGAAATGCTGCTGCATTAAAGGCGACATTATTTATCACCTCTTGCTTCAAAATCAATCCGAGGATCAATCACTTGATAAAGCAAATCGCCAATTAAACGCAGGATCATGCCAAACAAGCTGAATAAAAATAAGGTGCCGAAAATCACGGGATAATCACGTTGAGTAATCGCCTCAAACCCTAATAAACCAATGCCATCAAGATTAAAAATAATCTCGATAAATAAATTACCGACAAAGAAAATCCCGACCAATGCTTCAGGTAAAGCTGCCACAATCACCAAGCTTGCATTACGAAAGACATGACCATAGAGCACCTGAGGATCACTCAAACCTTTAGACCGTGCTGTCAGCACATAAGGTTTTTGCAATTCTTCCACAAATGAATATTTAGTCAGATAGGTCAAGGCTGCAAAACTGCCTAACACCATACTCAAAATCGGCAAGCACATATGCCAGAGATAATCTTTAATTTTTTCCAATAGACTGAGTTGGGCAAAATTTTCTGAAACCAGACCTTGTAATGGAAACCATTGCAAATAACTGCCACCTGCAAAAAATACAATCAACACAATGGCAAACACAAACGATGGAATGGCATAACTGACAGCCAATAACAAGGAAGTCGATTGATCAAACACCAGACCATTTTTTTTGGCTTTCTTCATCCCCAATGGAATCGCAATCAGGTAAATCAGGAAAGTGCTCCACAACCCTAAAGACAAAGTCACAGGCAATTTTTCATAAAGCAGTTGGGTGACAGGTTTATCCTTAAAAAAGCTTGTACCAAAATCGAATGTTAAATATCCCTTGATCATCAACCAGAAACGTTCATACGCAGGACGGTCAAAACCATATTGTGCTTTAATTTTATCAACCATTTCAGGACTGAGACCACGCGCGCCCTGATATTGCGCCAAGTTACTTAGGCTAGATGAAGCGCTTGTTCCTGTACCTAAACCCTGTGCATTTTGTATTTGTTGAATGGCTTGTTCGACAGGTCCACCTGGCGCAATCTGCACAATCATAAAGTTAATCAACACAATGAAAAATAATGTGGGAATCATCAATAACATTCTTTTCAGAATATAGTGAGACATTTAAATATCCTTGATTATTTTCATTGGTGTTTTTGGATAGCTTGTTCTAGCTTGCTGGCTTTATCTGCATCCACCCACCAATACTCCCAACCTACTGAAAGCTTTGGTTTGATTTGAGGCTGTCGATAAATATCCCAATAGGCAAACCAGCGTTCAGGCTTGCCATAAGTCAGGATTTGATAATAGCCTGCCCGCAACAAACGATCCAGCACACGGGTATACAGCACTACTTCATCACGGTGTTTGGCAGCCACAATCTTGTCAATCATCTGGTCAATCGCAGGATTCTTAATTCCTGAATAATTATAGTTATTCGACTCATCTGCGGCAGCACTGCTCCAAAACTGCGCCTGTTCCTTACCTGGGGTTAAAGTCTGTGGCATTTTCATCACCATCATATCAAAGTCCTGACGGCGAATCCGTTCCATATACTGCGGCACATCCACTTGCCTCAGCTTGACCTGAATCCCTAAACGATTCAAATTACGTACAAGGGGCATCAACTCACGTTGTGGATTTTCCAGTTGCATGAGCAGTTCAATTTGAATCAGTTTGCCCTGCCGATCATATAACTTGCCATTGCGAATCATATAGCCCGCATCTTTGAGGATTTTTTGGGCAATCAATAAATTCTGACGGTTAAAACCGCTGCCATCCGATACAGGATAATGCCAATCGGCCAACACACCTTGTCGCATGACAGGATCAAGCTGTTTCAGAAAAGGCTGAATGATGTTTAATTCTGCTGTACTAGGCTTGCCTGTTGCAGCCAAATCCGTATTATCAAAATAGCTTTGTAAACGTCGGTTTTGATTAAAAAATAATGCTTTATTTTGCCATTCAAAATCGTAGGCATAGGTTAAAGCTTTACGCAGATGAATATCATTTAAAGGTGAACGGCGAATATTAAATACCAGACTTTGAATATCTAAGGGTGTACCTAAACGGGCTTTATACTTTTTGATCCAGCCTGATTGCATCGCTGGAAAATTGTAAGCGGTCATCCAGTTACGGATATTTTTTTCTTCATATAAATAAAATTGTCGGGATTTAAAACCCTCAAAACTGACCTCTAAATTACGGTAATAGACATATTTCAGCCGATCAAAATTATAACGCCCTTTATTGACAGGCAAGTCTCTGGCCCAATAATTTGGACTACGTTTATAGCTTATACTCCGCCCTGCATCAATACGCTCCACCATATAGGGTCCAGACCCTACAATCGGTTGTAATGTAACCCGAGTAAAATCTTTATTTTTCCAATCTTGTTTTGAATAAATTGGTAGGCTTGCCACAATTAACGGCATTTCCACATTATTCTTGGATTTAAAAATAAATTTAACCTGATACTTGGAAATGACTTCTGTTTTTGCCAAATCGGATAAATACATTTGAAAACCCAGATTGGCTTTGGTCTGGTAGGTATCAAAAGTAAATTTGATATCCTCTGCGGTGACAGGCTGACCATTATTGAAACGGGCTTTAGGATTGAGGTGGAAAATTACAAATCGCAGGTCATCAGGATCATAACTGACTTTTTCGGCCAATAGGGGATACATCACCCGTGGCTCATCCAAAGAACGGTCCATCAGACTATCAAATAGATAATTCACGCCCTCTGTGGCACTGCCTTTACCATTCATGCTATTTAAATTGTCAAACGTTCCCAGACTGGATTGGCTAAGCACTCCACCTTTCGGTGCATTCGGATTGGCATAAGGCATGGCGTGTAACTGTGCGTATTTTGGGGTCACATGCATTGCCAAATAAGGCGTGGTATGTACGGCTGCAAATGAGAACTGAGCAAAAAGGCTTAGTCCATACAATAGACTAGGCCTCTTGCTAGCAAGCAACGCAATCATGCGCAATTACAGGTTCGGGACTTTAATCACATCACCAATACGCAATTGAGTTTTTGGGGTAAGGTCATTCATCTCAGCCAGTGCATTAATTTCCATGCCATACTTACTCGCCAGACCAATCAAGGTATCACCACGTTTTACCTTATACTCTGTTACCGTTTTTGGAATGGAGATACTCTGACCACGTTGCAGGCTGGTAGTGGCTTTTAGATCATTCAACTCTGCCAGTTCACGTCCAGACATGCCTAAACGGCTGGCAATGCTGTTCAGTGACTCACCTGCTTTCACTGTATATTTTTCAGTGTTCTTGCTCGATACCAACTTGTTGTTGGAAGCACTCTTGCCATTATATGCTTTGGCAGATTCAGCTTTTGGCACATCACCTGCCAGTTTAAGTTTTTGTCCAATACGAACATTACTGTCACGAGACAAGTTGTTTAAGGCAGCAACATCTTCAAGCTGTAAGGCATAGCGGTTCGCAATACTGGTTAAAGTATCTCCAGACTTCACTGTGTAAGTATCTGGCACACTGTCTTCTTTAGCTTTGGCATTAGCACTACTATTATTTGCTTTAGTTGGCGCATCACCCGTGAGTTTTAAACGCTGACCAACACGCACACCAGCCGTTCTCTCCAGTCCATTCAAGTCCGCAATATAGTTGACAGTCAGGTCATACTTGCTGGCAATTGCATTGAGGCTGTCGCCAGACTGAACCACATATTGCTCAGGAACAGTTGAACCTGCTGGAATCTTGATGGTCTGCCCTAGACGAACACTACTATTGGATTTCAGCTTATTTAACTCGGCCAATTCATTCAGGGTGATTTTTGATTTTGTCGCAATACTGGATAAGGTATCACCACGTTGAACCGTGTAGTTCTCAGTCTTGTAGCTGGTTGATGCGCTTACATTTTCATACTTAACCGTATTTTTAGGCTCGACATTATCCTCAGTTTGTGACACTTCATGCAGGGGCACATTAATTTTCTGCCCCACCAACAAGTTACTACCCGATGTCAGTCCTGGCGTTAAATCAGCCAGCTCCTGATTCGACAAGGCATAGCGGTCCGCAATCAGTTTGAGATATTCACCACGTTTCACCGTATAGGACTTGGTCGCCACTTTTTGGGCTGTGGATGTCTTTGTCTCTGGTACACGTACTGTTTGTTGATTGTTACGCGTATTGGTTTTAGGCTCAACCAATGTGAGCTTTTGCCCTACAAACAAGCCGTCCGTTATAGAGAGATTATTATAGTCGGCCAATTGTTTAAGACTTAGATCAAAACGCGCCGCTAAATTGGTCAGACTATCACCTGACTGCACCACATAACTTTCTGGCTTCCTTTCCACCGCCTTGGAGGTGTCAGCTTGTGGTTTTGCATCATAGAGATACAGACTGGCCCCGACAAACAATTTACCTGCTGGGTCAATCTGGTTCCATTGGGCAATGTCACGCCAGTTCACTCCATTCTTTTGGGCAATTGAGGCCAGTGTATCACCTGGTTGAACGATATAAGTGCTACGTTTACCTTTTGGTGCGACCACCACAACATCGGTATCGGTCGTGATGTAAGGCTTACCCTGATTACGTTTGGCCTCATCACTATTGGCAATTTCTGGACTTTCAGCCAAGGTTTTTGGATAAGCAAAGCCCTTGCTGACTTCCTGACCTTTCTGATCGGCAACCGATTGGCTGGTCTGAATGGCGGTCAGCTTAATCTTGCCATCAAATGGATCAACAATTTCTGTACCCTGTGGAGCAATCGCCTTAATTTCAGCAACCACCTGATCTTTTTCAGCCTGTGTTGCCTGTGGTTGCAGAACTTGTGTTACCGTTTTTTTCTCACCCTCCTGCTTCACTGCAGCAACAATCTGCTCACGCTCCTGCACTGAAATTGGCGGTTCAATCCTAACAGGTTTAACATTTGGAGCTGGTGTAATCGCTACAGGAATACGCGGTGCACTCGGCACATCCGCCGCCGCGGCAAAAGAGGCCAAGGCATTTGACCCCATAGGAGTGGCTATCTTGGTCGGCGTTTTTGTTGTTGTGGTGGTAACGGGTACAGTATTGGTCTTCGTGGTTAATGATGGCGGTGGTGTGGTGGATGGCTTAACGATTTGCCCCACATTGCTTATAGTTGAGGTGGTTGTGCGTACTGTGGTTGAGCTGGTTAATGGGTTCATTGCAGGTGGCGACGCACTACTTGCCCAGAATCCACCAGAACCTGCCTTGCCAGAACGTAATTTTCCATCAATCGATGGACTTAAATCCGCAGGAATCAGGATGCGCATTGGACTCATCGGGTCAACCATCTCACCACGGTAGGCTGGGTTCAATGTATACAGTTCGGCGCGGCTTAGCCCCGTAATTGAAGCAATCTGGTTTAACTCAAGCGGTGCAGATAAAGCAACTTCACGAAAGTGAGGTCGGTTGGCAATTGGAGGCAATGCCACACCATAAGCGCCGGGGTTTTTAATAATTTGTGCAACTGCCAGAAAACGGGGAACATAGTTCATGGTTTCCTGTGGCAATTTCAAGGACCAGTAGTCAGTTGGCAACCCAGCCGCCTTATTACGGTTAATTGCCTGCTGGATTCGACCTGGCCCTGCATTATAGGCAGCCAGTGCCAGTTCCCAAGAACCAAATTGATTATATAAGCTGCCTAAAAACTCATAAGCGGCACGCGTGGACTCAACCACATCACGGCGGCCATCATATAAACTGGTTTGCTGCAAACCGTAAATACGTCCCGTACTTGGAATAAACTGCCACAAACCCGCGGCTGCCGCACTACTGGTTGCCGCTGGGTCATAAGAGCTTTCAATTACGGGCAAAAGTGCCAATTCAGTCGGCATACCACGGCGTTCAGCCTCTTTTACAGTGTGGTATAAATAACGGCTGGCACGCGCACTTAAACGGTCCAGATAAGGTTGACGGGAAATAAACCAGCTACGCTGCGCCTCGATACGCGAGTCCCAATGGTTTAAGTCCATCTTGAAACCCACAGTCATCCGTTTCCAGACATCACCATGTTTCAAGACTAAAAGACGGTCGCCTTCCACCGCACGCATATCGGTTGCGGAAAGCAGGTCTTCCAGAGAATCCAGACTGTTTGCATCCAAAAGGCCTGAACCCACTTGTTTTGAAGATGAAACCTTGCTTGTCTGAGGGGTTGATGAACAACCTGTGGTCATTCCCAACGCGGCTAGAGCGGAAGTGAGTACAGTAATTTTGAATAATGATGTTGCAGATGTTTGCCACACCAATGTGCTCGATTTATACATAAAAACTTCCAGTCAACTCACGCTAGTTCTTTTTCAATTAGCCATTGTAGTAAAGCATGCCGCTTAGACAAGGCAATAATTTAGCGTGATTTGCACGGAAATGTTACAAGAAATTAAAAAATATGTGTTTTGTAACGTCCAGAGGAAGAATTTCACCTTACAATACAAGAAATAGGATTGAAATGCTAAAATCTTCCATCCATACGGGAAAACTACAGTGTTATTCCAATATTGCTCAAGGTCACAGCAGAATATTTGTCTAACCCGATTTAGATGGCAATGCTGGAAACTTTTTATTCCATTTATGATTTAGGTTCAGATATGTCACAAACAATCACACTCTATGTTGATGGCGCATGCAAGGGCAACCCAGGTTTAGGGGGTTGGGGTGCATACATCATTACCGAACAGGGTGAACACAAGCTGTGTGGTGGCGAACCAAAAACAACCAACAACCGCATGGAACTGACTGCTGCCATTGAAGGAATTGCCTTTTGCCCGACTGATGCACGCCTGATCATCTGGACAGACTCCAATTATGTCAAGCAAGGCATCACTGAATGGATTCATGGCTGGAAAAAGAAAAACTGGAAAGATGTCAAAAATCCAGACCTCTGGCAAAAACTTGATGCAACCTGTGCCAACCGTGAGATTGAGTGGAACTGGATCAAGGGCCATGCAGGTCATGCTGGCAATGAGATGGCAGATCAACTGGCCAATTTGGGTGCGGAACAGACTGCCAAACAACTAAAATCCACAACACAGGCTAACGCTGATACAAAAAAGCCTGAACCAGATTGGCTGCTGGATGATCCTTTTGGTTTAGATATGATGGCGGATCAGGACGAAATTGAGGAAGAGCTTGAAATAGAAATAAATGTTCAGGACAATATGGCTGAAACAGAGATATTGCCCGACACCTCAGCAACACCAGCAAGCAGCCTACATCCACAAATTGTTGTGACTGAAGCCAAGTTAAATCTTCAGGGCCCGCGCCAGCTGATTCTGGATACCGAAACCACAGGTTTTTATTATCAGGATGGCGACCGCATTATTGAGGTGGGCGCGATTGAAATGATCAACCGCAAACTGACGGGTAGCTCGATTCATATTTATATCAACCCTGAAAAACCTGTTGGTGACTCAGAGGCCATCCACGGCATCACCGACGATTTTCTACAAGACAAGCCCAAATATGCAGAAATTGCCGATACGCTATTTGCCTACTTAAAAGGTGCCGAGATCATTGCACACAATGCAACCTTCGATATGAACTTCCTCGACATGGAGTTCAAGCGTGCTGGCCTGCCCTTACTTTCCGAAGTGTGTGAAGTGACCGACACATTGGCACTGGCAAAAAATAAGCATCCTGGCCAAAAGAATTCTTTGGATGCCTTGGTGAGACGTTACGAAATTCCTGCGCGGGACCGTACTTTCCACGGTGCGTTACTGGATGCCGAGATTCTGGCAGATGTCTACCTTGCCATGACGGGTGGACAGGTTTCCTTTGATATAGATGCCCTGTCACAAACGGAACAAGGTCAAAATAAAAACACCCGTCAACGTGTGCAGATTGAGCTTCCTGTCATTTATGCATCGGGTGATGAATTGGCCCAACATGAGACATGGGTCAAACAATTTGAACAGAAACATGGAAAGCCTTGCTTTTTTGCAAAATAAATTTACTGATCAATGTTATTTTTTGTATTTCAAGCTTTCAAAGTTACGCTATATTAGCCTATAGAACATTTAAACCTCCTGTTGCGGGAGGTTCATGGATATAACAACTCAGGAAAGGTGTAGGTCATATGTCTTACCAAACCTCGATTCATTTCGACCCAACGGCATTACTAATAATAAAAAATGAAATCGACAATTCGATTAAATTGGTGGAGACAGCAGTTAATACGCTTGCTGAAGAACAAGCCTTACCTTTTGGTATTGATGATGCACTCAATCAGTTTGAGCAATGCACACAGGTGCTTGCCCTGATTGATATGCCACATTTGTCACAAATCACCCAGTATTCGGCTGAGTTGATGCGCAAGATCATGGCTCAACCGCAGCAAATCAAGACCAGTGATGTGGTTGCCCTCAGTGAAGGCACTACTATGCTGAAGCGCTATATCGAGTTTATCAGCCTGCGTGAAGTCAAGGTTCCCCAGTTCCTGCTGGATACCCTGAACCGTTTGGAAAAAACGCTGGGCAAACCAATCACCAAAGAAGGCCAGACCATTCAGCCTTTGCTGGAGTGCATCACACCAAACTTTAATCTGCCACAGGCGCCAAGTCTGGAAAAATCCCAATATATTCACCAGCTTTACAAGCTATGCCTAAACAAACTGATCAAGCAGACGGAAACGCCACTGGACTTGCAGGGCATCAAACTTGTTGGTGTCTACCTTGCGGGCATGGCTTCAAATCTTCCAAGTCAGCAATACTGGCAACTGGTCAATGTTGGTTTAAGCCATATTGAAGAACTGCTGATCACCGAAGCGCGTTTACGCACCCTGATTCAGGTTGAAACCAATATTGGCAAATTCCTGGCACAGCAGTCTGCCTACCAAAGCAACCTGAGCGATCTTGCTGATATTCTCAGCATCTGCATTAGTCAGGAAGATGATGTTTCCCAGCATATCCGTGAACAGCTCAACATTGGTGATGAACTGTTAAGCGATACCCAGTTGCAGGTGCTCAGCCGTCATTTATATGGCCCTGACTATGAAACCATTCATACCATCAGCCAGTTGATGACCAATGAAATGGCGCAGATTCGTAATGAAATTGAATATAATCATCAGAATATGTCAACTCAAAAAACTCAGGAGCTACAACTCAAGCTGAACCAGCTTGCAAATGTGTTCAAGGTGCTTAACCTGAATGAGGCGGCAAAAGAGCTGATCCAGCAGGCTGAAAAACTCAGTCAATCCAATACACTAACGGATGTAGCTTCAGTACAGCAGTTGATGAACAGTATTTTAGCATCGATGAACTCAATCGGCATTCTGGAGCGTAACTACACCTCTAGCCGTTTGCAGTTGCGTGTCAATAACATGCATATCTCACTAGACCGTTTAGATGAAGCACATAAGGCGTTGTTGACTGAGACAAAAACACTGATTGAGACACTGACCCAAACCCTAAGCCTATATGTTCAGGATCCAGCCTCACATAGTCTGCAGGCATTGCCAGAGTATCTTAAGGAGCTATCTGGTGCTGCCCTGTTCCTTGGCAGTTCTGCTCAACAGACAGCATTATTGACTGCGGCGAACTTTGCCCAGAATCGCTTAAACCAGAATCTGGCTTTAGATGCAGAGCAGGTGAACTGCATTTTAAATGTGGTTGCAGGTCTGGATTTACTGGTGGATAACCTTAAGAATAAACAACCTGTATTGCAATCTATGTTTGATGTGGCATTATCAAGCAGTCAGCAATTACAAAACATCGCCGCATAATGACTCAGCTCTCACTTGCTTATATTTTTCAACACCAGAAACTGTTAGTTGATGAAAACCTGCAACTGCCAAAGGTTGAAAAGTTAGCAAGTGACCTCCCCATCCATCACAATGATCATGTCATTGCACGTGATCTGCTTGAACATGAATCTGTTCCCGATGGCTATCAACTGATTCCCATTCGGGAACTAATCCAGTTATGGTCCACAACAGAATTTCTACAGGCTAGCCGTGCGGTGCAACTGCTTGAGTGGCGGCGTAACCATAAATTCTGTAGCCACTGTGGACATGCCACGGAAATCCATTCCAAAGAATATGCTATGGTTTGCCCTGCCTGTGGCTATCATCAATACCCACGTGTGCAGCCATGTGTCATTACAATCATTACCAAAGGTGATGATGAACTCTTACTTGCGAAATCAGCGCGTAATAAAAGTAATATGTACGGTCTAATCGCTGGATTTGTTGAGGTTGGTGAAACACTGGAAGAGGCAGTACAACGGGAAGCCTTTGAGGAAGTCGGTGTCAAGCTTAAAAATATCCGCTATATGTCAAGTCAGCCGTGGCCATTTCCAAGCAACCTGATGATTGCCTTTCATGCAGAATATGATTCAGGTGACATTCAGCTTCAAGTTGAAGAAATTAGTGATGCACAATTCTTCAAGTTTGACCAACTGCCTGAAATACCATTTAAGGGCAGTATCGCCCACAGTATGATCATGCAAGTCATAGGAAGTAGAAAAGCATCTTAAACGATGCTTTTTTAGTCTTTAGGGTTCTAAAGCTTCTTCGAGAAAATGCAGAATGGTACGCTTGGTCTTGAAATAATGACTCATCAGACTGGCAAGTGTGGCCACAATGGTAATATGGCCCGTCTTTGGAATCACCGCAATATGGCTATGATTACCCTTTTGTCTCAAGGCAATATCCAGATCAAGCGTGTTTTTTCTTTCAACGACCTGATCCTGTTCCGCCACTAGCAAATAATGCTTGATGTGGTTCGGTTCAATAAAGTAATAAGGCATCACCTGCTGATAGGAAATCTTGTGGTCAAAGGCATGTTCTGATAAAGGATCGCCCACATAGTCAAAATGGTAAGGTCCAGCCAGACCCACAATTGCCTTGATCTGGTCTTTATATTTGAAATTTTGTGACTGGGCTGAATAGACAACCGACATCACGTTAAAAGCTCCTGCCGAATGCCCCATCAGAATCATGTTGTCAGTTGAAATATTCAGCTTAACTTTATTTTGATTCAAATAATGAATCGCTTGCGCTAGATCATCAACAAATGCTGGAAAGATATTCTCTGGAGCAAGTTGATAATTAATCACAGCAACATCAAAGCCTTCTCGAGCAAAGGTTTCGCCAATGAATAAATAATCTCTCTTATTACCATGTTGCCATGATCCACCATGTACAAAAACAATCAAAGGTTTTTGTTTCTTTGGATTCTTGGTTCGATAAAGATCCAGTCGATTTCTGGCTTTTAACCCATAAGCAAGATGTTCTTCTTTTTCAAAAGTATCCTTTGGCGTCAAATAATTGATTGAATAGCTGGCAAAATCATACAGGCGAAATTCCTGATATAAGTTTTTCGCCCGTATCACGTTTTCTTGTACTTGCTGAATAAGTTGCTTCATAAATTAAGGTGCGGTTGGTGTCGTCGTCACGGGTTCATCTTGATCAGGATCAATTGCAACTGGTGTTTCAACTAAAGGCTGTGTTGTCGCTGCACCGACCATCGGCGTGGCAGCAGATGAGTTCATCGTCCCCGAAGATTGATCAATGTTGTCAATCAGCGTGACAATTTTACTCACATTGCCCACTTTTTGTAAGACATCATCCAAATCTTTCACTTCAGCGGTATTAAGGCGCCCCATCACATACAGCACACCGTTTTCAGTATGTACCAGTACTTTGCTGTCAGAAACCACAGGAGCTTTCATCAGTAGACCACGGGTGTTCGCCGTTACCGTTGCATCCTGCATGATGGTGCTATAGCTTACTTTATCGCCTACAGTGATGTAGTTGTGAACCGCCTTAACATCGCTCATGGCGCGCAGGTTATCTTCCGCCAACTGTTTTAAGTAAGGATCGGGAACCTGGCCAGTCAACAAAACATTACTGTGGAAACTTTCAATATTGATACGTGACTGCTTAAAGCGATGGTCTAGTTTGTATAGGTTGATATTTGCAGTACGCTTGATTGAAGAATCAATAAAAACCTGCCCTAAACTACGTTCACCACTGTTTGTACCAACAGGCGCCGATCCTGTTCCACCAGAAATAAAACTCGCACATCCCGATAAACTTGCAACGCAAACCAACGTCATCGTTAAACGTTTCAACACTTGGCAAGACTCCCTATCCACTAACTTATTCAATCTACTGCACTTGCCTTGAAATGACTCAACCGTATCTCAATCCAAAGTAAACGCATGTTTAATCCATTGCTGATCATACTGCAATTTTGAAAAATCTGGTTGTACTGTTTTTGCAAGTTTCTGTGGAAAATCAAAACAGATCACATCAAAACGACAGTCAAAATTGTAATAATTGGGGTATCTTTGTAAAAAGAACTGCGCCGTCTTAATAATCTTACGTTGCTGTGAATACGAAATCACTTCACAGGCCTCTGCATAACTGCCTGCGGAACGGGCTTTCACCTCCACAAAAACCAGCTCATTGTCACGTTTGACAATCAGGTCAATTTCCCCAAAACGTGAATGGTAGTTTTTATTGACATATTGATACTGCTGGGACTGTAAAAATAGCAATGCCGTTTGTTCTGCCCACTGTCCCAAGAGATGTTTCTGCTGTTCGATTGTGCCCATATCTTATTTTAAAATTTCAATGCTATTTTTTTGCTGTCTATAACAATAAGGCTGCCTAGAGATTTTATGGTCTTTTAGCTCAATTGCACCTGTGCGTCCAACAAAAGAGAACTGCACCTGTCCAGCTTGCTCAAGTAAGTGTTGGCCCATGCTCCATGCATCACCCCCAAAAGCCAGCAAACGTTGAAATGCCATATTTTCAGGCTGTTCCTTGTAGGCTTCAATTAAGTCTGCCCATTGACCATTATATAACGCGGGGACATCACAGAAACTCAATCCCAAAGGTATGGACTGCCCCTGTTCAATACTTAGGGGTGTCGCATAAATATTTTTCTCAGGTAATGATCCCAGTTGTTCCATCCATTGATGGTCACCCAATAGCAACACGCCCTCTTTTCTGGAGAGTTTTTTCGGTAACTGATTGACCATTGCAATATCTGAACCAAAATCAGCCATCAATGCCACTAAAAAAAGCTCAGTGGCTGACTCAGTTCCTGTCTGGCGTAAAACAAATAGTTTTTTCACCCCATCTTTTTTCAGCAGTTGGTTGAGGGCAACCGCATCATCCTGCTTGGCCAGACTATATTGCCAGACATTGGCTGACTGTGTATTGACATCATTAAGGGCCAGTACAGCAATTTTGGGACTAAGCTGTATAACGTTTTCAACTTCAGGTCTTGCCAATGGCCCAACAATCAGTCTGGTCTTATGGGTGACTTTTTTCTTAAAAATTGAGTCGATGCTATTTTTTGCGGAATCTACAAAAATAATTTTTTCTTTGCTGCCAGATGCTGTATAAGCACTCAGGAAACCACGTTTGATGCTCTGGCCTGCTCGCGCCATCGTGCCAGATTCAGGTAAAATCACCAGTACGTCCGCATAGGCTGGACTCATACATGCTGCCAAACAGAGTAGCAGCCAATATTTTTTGTAAGACATGAGGGAGTTACCTTTTATGAGTGCTCAATTATTTGTTGTAGCAACCCCGATTGGGCACTTGGATGACATGACCTTTCGTGCAATTGATATTTTAAAGTCTGTATCGGTGGTTGCAGCAGAAGACACTCGTCAATCTGCTCAATTATTCAAGCACTATAATATCTCAACTCCCTTAACAGCGTGTCATGATCACAATGAAAGTAACAAAATTGATCAACTTATTCAAAGAATGTTAAATGGTGAAAGTATTGCGCTGATTAGTGATGCGGGAACACCGTTAATTAGTGACCCTGGATTTAAGTTAGTACGCGCAGCACAAGAACGCGGCATTCGTGTAATCCCCGTCCCAGGTGCCTGTGCTGCAATTGCGGCATTAAGTGCCGTTGGCTTGCCGAGTGACCGTTTTAGCTTTGAAGGCTTTCTACCATCCAAAGCATCGCAACGCATTAGCCAGCTTGAAAAATTAAAAGATGAAACCCAAACCCTGATTTTCTATGAAGCGCCACATCGTATTTTAGACAGTATTAAAAATATGGCTGAGGTATTTGGTGAAGATCGTCCTGTCGGTTTTGCCCGTGAAATTACCAAGACTTTTGAAACCATCAAAAAAATGACCTTAAAAGAATTGGTCACGTTTATTGAAAATGATCACAACCAGGAAAAAGGTGAAATTGTGGTTGTGGTGGGTGGTGCATCTGCGGAAAAAGATGTGGAGCAGGATAAACTGGATGAGTTGTTAAAACGCTTATTGCAGGATTTATCGGTAAAAGCAGCGTCACAATTGGCCGCTGATTTAACGGGTATAAAAAAGAAAGTTGCTTATCAACGGGCTCTGGAACTCACCCAACAAGATCAATAAAACCTAAGGGGGGATTAAAAAAATCTCCCCTTATCATCTCAGCCAATGAAATTGCATAGTTAGCAGCATCACCTGCAAAATCCAGCGCATCGACCCATAACGATACAGAACGGGCATGTGAGCCACCAATAAAACCGTGATGCTTTTTTATGTCAATTCAGACTTAATCTTGATGCTCACCTGGCGGAACCTCAGTAATGCGTCCACCGCGTGCAAGAAATGCAGCTAATTCGTCTTCCAAAGCCTGACGCTGCTTCTGTTTCGCAGTCACAGTTAGCGTTTCAGCTTCAGCTAGATCAGCATCATCAATCGTTGCTTCTTCGGTATCTGCACCGCTTTCTGCGGCTTTCGCTTCTTCATCGTCTACCGCAGAATCTTCAGTATTTTCGTCGTAATCATTCATTTCCGTCATATTACTCTCCCCACAATGACTCAACTCTCATCATCGCTATTTGGCCATCAGAACTTGATGAAATTTAACAAGCTCTTCTTATTTATCAAAGCAAAATATTCATCAAATTGTGCTTTTTATAACCAAATTCACTCTGATTTATAAATGATTGTTTAAAAAATATCTACTATTTTTTAGCAAGCATAACGCGTGTGCTGTAAAGCCCCTAATCCATTCGCTTGTCTCATAAAGCGATCTTTAAACCAATCCAATTGTTCAACTTGTTTTAGACCAAAGTTACGTGCCCAAACAAACGGAAATAATTCTGAACTTTCTAACCAACCAATCGCAGACATACTGTGCATCATGGCATCATTCTGGCCTTTACGTTGGTGTTCATAGCGCAATAAAGTTTGCTCATTGGCCCACACACCGCGTTTTAAATCATGCAATAAAACATCACATAAAACTGCTGCATCCAAGCAACCGATATTTACGCCCTGACCTGCCAAAGGATGGATGACATGTGCAGCATCACCAATTAATGCCAGACCCGATTTGATATAACGCTGAGCTGCTCTTGCTTTAAGTGGAAATTGTGCTCTGGAACGAACCTCAACTACTTCACCCAACATATTTAGGCTTTCTTGGGTCAGTAATTGCATAAACGCTTGATCGCTGAGTGCTGAATATTCATCGGCGTAATCATCTGGTAAAGTCCAGACAATCGACTGCCAATAGCCGTTCTCTTGTGGATCAAGACTCGCCATCGGCAAATAAGCCAATGGGCCTGTCGGTAGGAAAATTTGTCGTGCCACATAATGATTCGGCTGGGTGGTTTTAATCGCGCAACTGATGGCAGCCTGTTTGTAATCCAAAACATCTAAATCTATATAAGCTTGTTCGCGGACAAAAGAATTTGCACCATCTGCACCAATAAGTAACTTGGTTTTTAGTGTTGTGCCATCCGCCAATTGAATTGACCAACCTTGTGGAATCTGCTCAATCCGAATCACTTTGACTTGAGTACGATAATCATTGAGCTGCTGTAGCATTTTTTGTTGAATCGCAACATTCAAGACACTTGGTTCAACCATTGAACCTAAAGCTTGATCTGCACGAGGTTGCTGTTCGGAAGCATGTCCAAAATTTATTTCACCATAACCATTTTTATTCCAGACCTGCATACCTGAATAAGGCATTTGGCGTGCTAAATCATTCCAGACATCCACTGTCTTTAGTAGATGAATCGTTGCTTGACTTAAAGCCAACACCCGTGGATTCATCACAGCTAAAGTTTTCTCTTGATCAAGCACTGGTGCAGCATCCAATACTGTTGCTTGCACACCACCTTGAGCCAACAATAAAGCGGTTAATCCACCGACTAAACCACCGCCAACAATCACAACATCTAAGATTTCACTCATGCTTTTAGTCCCATCGCATAATTGGCAACCAAAGGCTTAACGCCTGGAATCACATCAAATGCAATCAGACCTGTATTGCGTAATAATTTGAGGATTGGATTTTGATTACTGAAACCACGCACCACTGAATCACAGAACTTAATCACACGCTGCTGATCTGTTAAGCGTGCTTGCTCATAAGCCAATAAATTATCAGGATGACCAATATCATCAGACTTCGCTAACTGCTCTAGTAAATAACGAACCAATACATCGGCATCTCGCAAACACAAGTTAAAGCCTTGCCCTGCAACAGGATGAATTGTGTGTGCTGCATTACCCATCAGAACTACACGACCAACTGCCTGCTTGTGAGCCAGAACTTGTGACAATGGATAACTAAAACGTTTACCCGTTTTTTCAAATTTACCCGCACGATCGCCATAAGTTTCTTGTAGGGCATCCAAGAAGTGTTGATCATTTTCTTCACCCAACCATTCAGCTTCAGTACCTTTTTTAACTGGCCAAACGACAGAACGACGATATTCACCAGGTAAAGGCAATAATGCCAATGGTCCTAATGCGCTAAACCGCTCAAAACCAACCTGTTGATGAGGTTTAGAGGTTTGAACCGTTGTAACAATCGCAACTTGGTCATAATCATGTTCATCCACGCCCACACCAATTGCTTGACGGCAGAAAGAATCACGACCATCTGCTGCGATCACCAACTTCGATTTCAAGGAATGGATATATTCACCATTACGCATGGCTTCAATGTGAACCTCATCTACATCTTGTGTCAGTGATGTCACTTGTACCCCATCAATTAATTCAATCAGAGGCTGCTGACGAACCTGGGTGAGTAATACTCGACCTAACCACGCATTTTCAATGACTTGCCCAAAGCTTTCTACTTTTTCTTGTTCTGCGACTAATCGTGCTTTACCAAAGCTACCCTGCTCAGTGATATGTACTTGCAGAATTGGGGTGGCATGTTGCTGTAAGGCTTCCCACAAACCTAATTTTTGGTAAATCTGCACGCTACGGCGTGACAAAGCGGTGTTACGCGCATCAAAACTTGAGTGATAAGGAGCAACATTTTCATCATCATAATTTGGATATTTCACAGCTTCTAATAGCTTTACGGCAATATTAGATTTTGCCAACATTAAAGCAAGGCTGAGTCCAACCATACCTCCACCGACAATGATGACTTGTTGCTGCATAATATTATTCCTTATCAGTTTTTCATGACTTGATGTTAAGGGTCTGTTGATATTTCATCTATGGTTGCGTTATAGGCTAAAACAACTTAAACGAGGCATGAAACGTAGGCAATGGCAACTCCTTGTCAAGTTTCATAACAAAGTTTAAGGAAGTTTTAGCCATAACCCTGTGGGACAGGGATATTTTTTGTCGCTACTGCGTTATGGCTTATTTATTTAGAATGACTAAATTTCATAAGCCATGCCTTGTATCACCTAAAAAATATCCACTGTCGCAAGCATTTATGAAATATCTACAGACCCTAGCCTATCTTACTCTAACTTAAATCGACAATGGAATTTGTACTTTGTTTGGTCTGTGTTTTATTTTAATTCGACAAATAAAAAAGGCTTATCCCAGAAAAAGCCTTTAGATCAATATTTCTGACTTAACTAGCCATTAATTGCTCAATTTCTTCAACAGTTTTCACTACATTTTTCGTCAAAACCAATGGACCACTTTCAGTCACAACAATATCATCCTCGATACGAATGCCGATACCCCGCCATTTTGCATCAACTGTCTCATCATCGGGTGCAATATACAAACCTGGTTCAACAGTGACTACCATACCCACTTCGTAAGAACGCCATTCTTCGCCCGTTTTATAGGCACCGACATCATGCACGTCCATACCGAGCCAATGCCCAGTTCCATGCATAAAGAATTGACGGAATGCTTCGCTCTCAACCAACTCATCTACATTACCGCTCAGTAAGCCGAGATCAACCAAACCTTGAGTTAAAATTTTTACAGCGACTTCATGTGGATATTTGTAGTGATTGCCAATACGGGTTGCATCAATCGCAGCTAGTTGTGCATCTAATACAATATTGTAAAGTGCTTTTTGCTCAGGACTGAACTTACCATTGACTGGGAAAGTGCGAGTGATATCAGATGCGTAGAATTCATATTCACAAGCAGCATCTATTAAAACCAAATCACCGTCTTTTAATGGTTTATTGTTTTCTACGTAATGCAAAATGCACGCATTCTCTCCACCACCGACAATACTATTGTAGGCTGGCACACAACCATTTTTACCAAAAATATAATTGAGTTCTGCTTCAAGTGCATACTCCATCATTTCTGGTTTTACGCTTTGCATGGCACGAGTATGGGCTTCAGCACTGATATTCGATGCGATCTGCATTAGCTCGATTTCTTGCGCTGATTTTTTCAAACGCATTTCATCAATAATTCGGTCTAACTGAATCATTTCAGCGGGTGCAGCACCACCACGACGCTGCTGTGCATCTGCTTTTTGAATCCATTGGCTGACACGTGCATCGAATTCCGCATTTTGACCAATACGATAATAAAAACGCTTTTTATTTAACAACTTGTCGATAATTTCTTCATCAAGCAGATCAATTGCATACGCTTCATCTGCATCATAGATTTCAATCGCACCATCAATCCCAGCACGATAACCATTCCAGATTTCCATCTCGCGATTACGTTCACGGCAGAACAAGCTATAGCTATATTCCTCGCCCTCTGCAAAGGTTTCGATTACCGCAACGGCTTCGGGTTCTGCAAACCCAGTCAGATAATAAAAACTACTGTCTGCACGATATTTATAATCCGCATCGCGATTACGATACATTTCTGCTCGCGTCGCAATAATGGCAATGCTATTGCTGCCTATGTGTTGAGCAAGAAGATTACGGCGTTGTTTAAAATCGGCTTGACTTAATTTCATATTGTCCTTCTGATGAAGATGAATGATTGTAAGTATCTTTATTTATAAGAGCTTAAGGCACCGCCCGAGTTAACTCGGACGATGTGGGGTAAACATTTCAACGACATTTTGTACATCGCCAATATCCCCCTGATTCTTACTTTTTGCATGAAAGTTTTGTAATAATGAGCTTTCGGCTACAGCAATCTTTTTACGGCCAATCGACAGACTCACAGGAATCAGGCGTACAAATTCATACAGTTCCTGATAGCTTTCCTCACCCTCTTCATCATTGTCCGAATCCTCAAACTCAACAGCTGCAACATCTTGTAAATGTTCAATCAGCTCTTGTTCTTCTGCACGAATATGACCAGAAGCCAAACCAAAACCAAGGACCACACCTGCACACCAATCCGCCAATGCCTGAACACGGTCTACAAGCAAATGAGTGTCGTCTGGCAACATCGGCAAATAATCTAACTCATCGTCAGACAAGGCATGAGAAACATCTTCGCTTTCGTCAGTTAAGCTTTCTAACGCCTCTTCCGATAATGCAGGAACATTTAAAGTATTTAAAATTTGTGACCATTCGTCTTTGGTTGGTGCTTGTGTGACACAAACTATACCTGTGAGTAATCCATGTAACTCACTTGGACTTGAAATTTCTTCAATCCCATCAAAATGAGCATTCCATTCCGTCCAACCTGAAATATCGTCTTGCATTCGTTTATCCAATCTCTATACTGCTGTATATATTACCTTTGATTGCAACTCTGTGCGACCTCGTTATGTTAGAACAATTACAGCGTCTACAAGCGCATATTGGTGTTTTAAAAACACGTTTACATCATTTAGAGCGAGAAAACACTTCGCTCACTGAGGCTAAAGCTTTAGCTGAAACTGATCATCATGCACAAGTTGTGCAGAAAAATAGCATCATCACGCAAAAGCAGGAAGAAGTTGATAACTTAACTGAACAACTGACTCAGTTACAAGATCAATTTAAACAACTGAATACTGATGCAACAACTTTGGCTGAACGTTATGGACGTTTAGAGAAAAGTACCACTGATCTTAAAAATCGCTTTCAGGAAATTCTGGCGGAACGTAATGATCTACGTGTCATCAAGGAAAAACTACAGGCACAGCAACGTCATAGCCAACAGGAAATTCAGGACTTGCAACAGGACCGTGATCGTTTGTTGCAGAAAAATGAGTTAGCAAAGTCTAAAGTTGAGGCGATTATCCAGCGCCTAGCCGTTCTTGGTACAGCCGAGGATCAACATGCACAAGAGATTCAGCAACTCGCCCATCCAAATGCTGAACTACAAGAGGAAAACTGATCATGAGTGAACAAGTGACAGTAGAACTTCGTTTAATTGAACAGACTTTCCGTTTAAACACGACTGAAGATAAACGTGAAGAATTAGAGCGTGCAGCTGAACTACTGAACCAAAAGTTTCATGACATGCGCCGTAATGCTCCTCGTGTAGAACATAACAAACTTGTGATTATGGTGGCCCTGCAAATGGCTCAGGAAGTGTTTAGCCTGAATAAGTCTTTACAGGAATATGCCCATTGTGAACACCTGCTCCAGACCATTTTGGAAGATGTGGAACAGACTGTGTAGAAAAATACCTAAATGTTAAGATTATTTGCACAAAGCCCCATCAATTAATAATTATCTTTACAAGTAGCGATTGTCATCGTGTAAAGATCGGTTATACTAAAACTGTCTCTAGGGTGTTCGCCAGTACGTCCAGTCCCCTGCCGATACTTAAATTTATGGATGTGTTCTGTGTATTTTGAGTGTATGCCTGCCTCGAGTAGGAAACCCATTAAGTATACGTCACCTCCACCTTGAACTCATCGGGTTCAGGGTAACGACCATGCAGCGGCACCTCTGGAGCATTTTATTTTTAAAATCAATATAGGCAGAGTAAAACTTGAAGTGCGACATAAACCACCTAATTAATTTAAAGGGTTTATGGAGTATATAAAATTGTCATACCATCATCTTAACTTTGAAGATCGTACTGCATTAATGCTTGAGTCAAGAAAAGAAAGCTTTTCAGCCAGAAAATTTGCTGAACTCATTAAAAGACATCCTGGTACGATCTAAAGATTCTATATTACAGGATATTAAAACTATTCATGAGCGCCCAACTGAAGTTGAAGAAAGAAAAATACCAGGTCATTGGGAAGCTAATTTAATTAAAGTTAAAGACAATAAAATTTCGATAGCAACACTTATTAAACGAAATACACGGCTCTGTATCTTGGTAACATTACCTGATGCAAAGGCAGAATCAGTGCGCAAGGCTTTAACTGAAGCTCTGAAATATTTACCTGCAGAACTGCGTAAAACGTTGACCTATGACCATAGAAAACATTACTCCAGAATTCAGTATATTTGATTGATATAAGTTCTCTATACCTAAAATAAAAAAGGCTTCATTATTGAAGCTCTTTTTATAGGAAATTAGCGCGCCAAGTTCTTAAACATATGTTTGAGAATTTCCATGGTTTTCTCAATCTGTAATGGTGTCAGACCATCAAAGGATTGCTCAAGAATAACGGAAGTGAGGTCATTGACCTTGGTGATCATTTCCTGACCTTTTTCGGTTAAATAAACGCGGGTAATTCGACCATCTTCTTTACAGGAATAAGTCTCAATAAATCCCTCATCCTTTAAGCGGTAAACAATTTTTGTTGTCGTCGACATTTTAGAAATGACCATATCTGAAAGCTCAGACACACTGGCATGAGGTTTTACATGTAATGCAATGAGAATGCGGCGGCGAGAGTTATCTAAACCATACTTTTTAAGTACGTTGTCAATGTTTTGAACATACTGGGCATTTACTTGAGAAATCCAGTAAAAAGGGAAGTCTTCCAAGTTAAATGAATCGGCTGTAGGTAAAAAACGCGCATATTTTTTAGGCATTACTTATTTCCTATGCTTTCTACATTGAGTTATATCGAATAACTCTAAGATTCCATGAAATGTCTACAATTTACCTGTTAGAAAAACCATGAAATCTGATTTTTCTATCATTCCATTTATAACAAATCTTCTTAAAGAAAGCTTTATACTCTCTTTATTATGAATAAGTAAACATCATATAAATCGTATTAAACTGTTATGAATGATGACCTTATAGCTAAATTCTAAAAATATTAGTACATGGAAACATCTGTAAAACCTGATTTCCTATGGTTTTAGATGTAATGATAAATTACGTATTCAGCTATAGTTACTCATTTTCTCCACTTGTGTTTTACAACTTCGCTATTTAGCTGATTTGTAGAACTGTTATATTGTAGAAAATAAATACAAATTATAACGTGACGTTTTTGCAAAAAATTCTGTCTAAAATGTCATAAATATACGAAATCAATATACTTATAAATAAATAACACTTGAAAAGTTTCTTTATTCAATCATTTGAATTGAACATTTGGTTAAAATATGGCATTTAAAAGACTCTATAAAAGTTGAATAAATACATTCTTTATCACATTCTTCGGGTAATTTTTGAGCTTTCATTTTTGAAAAAATAGGTAAGCGTCCGCTGAACACACCTTATGAATTCGTCCTATAAGCCTTAATTTAGTCCGCACTTAAAAATAAGTGGGGACTTAAATTTATGGCTACAAATAACCAGACATCCATCGCATCTCTTGCGAAAAAACGAAGAACATATACTGCTGAATTTAAACGTCGGCGAAGATATCAGTGAAAAACTGAATTTCAGACCAGCACCGTTCTATAAGGAACAGCATGTACGTGGCAAATGGGTCCGTGATCAGTGTGACACCCTAACTCAGCAAGCGATGCCCGCTTATGTTATTGATAATCCGAACAAAATTAAAAAATAGCCATGGGGTTCAGCGGTAAGCGTCCGCTGAACCCCACTTTTCTTATTTTCTCAATATCCCGATAGTGTCCATTATTTATTAAATGGACATTATGTTTATGGCCTTAGACACTTTTATAGACACTGAACAAACGACAGAAAGAACCCGCAGAATCTTCGCAACTGATTTTAAACAGCACCTGGTCGAGCTTTGCCTGCAGCAGACACATCGGTGGCCAAGGTGGCAATGCAACATCAGATCAATGCCAATCTGCTACATAAATGGATTCGCCAGTCCAGATCAGTGTTCCCGTCTTATCAATAATCAGGGTATTGACCTTGCTTAATGCTTCAATCGCTTCGGCATCTTTAAACAACACCCCTTTCTGCGCCGTACGGCCTGTGGTCGCCATCACGGACATTGGTGTTGCCAGTCCTAGTGCGCATGGACAGGCAATGATCAGCACCGCAACCGCACACATCAACGCCAGATCAAACTGTGCCTGACCGAAAACCATCCATGCAATAAAAGTCAGAACACTGATACTGAGTACCGCAATCACGAAATATTTCGCCACCACATCGGCAATCCGTTGTAATGGTGCTTTGGAACGCTGTGCATCGGCAACCGTCTGAATCATTTTTGCCAATGTGGTATTGGTCCCCACCGCAGTGGTTTGAATGCGAATCGAACCTTGTTGATTAATGGTTCCACCAATCACTAGATCATCTTTTTCCTTTTTCACAGGAACTGGCTCACCCGTCATCATGGATTCATCGACATAGGTTTTTCCCTCCACCACCACGCCATCAAGGGGAATCTGTTCACCCGATGAAATTTGCAGAATATCACCTTGTTGAATCATAGCAATATCGACTTCTTTAACTTGATCATCTTGAACAAGTTTGGCTTTCGCTGGTTGTAAACTTAATAATGCTTTTAACGAGTTTGCAGTCTGTGAACGCGCTTTAAGCTCGAAAATTTGTCCCAACAAACTCAGCGAAACAATCATACAGGCTGCTTCATAATAAACAGCTACACCATGCCCTGTTTTCGCCTCAACTGGAATGAGTGATGGGAAAATGGTTGCAATCACACTATAAATAAATGCTGCAAGTACCCCAACCCCGATCAAACTCCACATATTCAAATGGCCTGTTTTATAGGATACCCAACAACGTTGTAAAATGGGATAACCCGCCCATAACACCACAGGCAAACTTAAAAGAAGTTCAATCCACGGCTGAACATGTGGCGAAATAAAAGCATGAATATGTGACCCCATGGCTAGAATCATCACCAATAAACTAAGTGGCAAGGTTGTCCAGAAACGCTTGCTAAAATCCACCAGTTCAGGGTTTGGTCCCTCATCCAAAGTGGGTTGCATCGGTTCAAGTGCCATACCACAAATCGAACAGGTGCCAGGCCCTTTTTGTACAATCTCAGGATCCATCGGACAGGTATAATCCATATCCATTGCTCCCTCGGGAACTGGACGCTGATCAGCGGGAGTTAAATAAAATTCAGGGTCATGTTTAAATTTATCCAGACAGGATGGATTACAGAAATAATAGGTTTTCCCCTGATATTCTGTTTTTAAATCAGTTGTAGTTTTGACTGACATCCCACACACAGGGTCAATCTCGGTTTGAAGATTATCTGCTTCATACTGGTGTTGATGCTGCCATTCACTACAACATGAGGAATTTTTTACTTCTTCTTTAACAGATGACACTTCTGGTTTATCACCGCAACATGAACTACTTTTTTGCTTAGTCGGTTTTGGTGCACAACAGGATGAACTTTTGACAGGCTCATCTTTATGTTCCAATTCAGTTCCACCACAACACGACGTTTGCTTAACTGGCTTTTCTTTGGAACAACAGGATGAAGCCGCCTGCGGCTCTTCTTTAAGGCTTAGATAATTTTCAGGCTGCGTACTAAACTTTTGCTGACAGCCTGCTGAGCAAAATAAATAGCGAATATCCTGATAATCAAAATAATGCTTCGACGTTTCAGCCACCTGCATTCCACATACAGGATCAGTATATTCATAAACAATTGCTGTTTTCTGACCTGAACAGCATGATGAAGCTTGTTGCTGAATCATCACTACACCTATCTTTTATTTTTTGATGGTTATAGGATAAAGTCTGTACCCAAGTACAGAGTCAAGCATTTTTTCAGGCTATTTTTTAAGGAACAGGCACATGAACGTGACCATTGGTAAACTGGCAAAGTCCTGCAACATCAACGTCGAAACCATTCGTTATTATCAGCGTATAGGTTTAATGCGTATACCTGAGCGCACACAAAGTTATCGTTACTATCATGAACAGGATGTGGAAACCTTAAGCTTTATTCAGAAAGCCAAAGACGCTGGCCTACAACTCAATGAAATCAAGGAATTACTTACCTTAAATCTGGAAGACCGTATTCAGGTAATGCATGTGATTGAACAACGCTTAAACAAGATAGATGAGCGGATTCAGGAATTACAGGGGCTGAAACAAAGACTTTCAAGCTGGCTAGATGAGTGTAAAACGACAGAAACTGATTGCTGCCCGATATTGATGCAGCTTAAACAATAATTTTAGCCGATGTACATGGCAAACACCTGATGATTATATTCAGGTGCCTGCGCTTTTGTTATTTATACAAATGACCAAACTATATTTTCATCCCGTTGTTTGAGCAGGAAACTGGTCTGTTGATCATCCTCTACTACGATATGTTGATTCGAAATCATTTTTACCTTGAGTAGGGTATCATTTTCATAGACCAAGTCATTTTTTCCCTCTTTGGTTAGGACAAGCATTTGGTCAAGCACAATTAGATTTTTAGATTCCAACATCGTTTTTCCCTCTACAATTGTTTAGCAAATTCTGAGTATTTTTATAAAGTCGATAAATTTATATCCTCTCGAATCGTCTATTTATAAAAACCATTCGCACTTCAAAACACTCATTTTAATTATATAAATACATGAAACTGACGTCTTATAATGCTATTTCATGTTAGGTATTTTAGCCTGTTTTTTAAGCAAGTAAATGTTTTTTTGTCAGACATTTGACAAAAAATGTCATTTTGTGCAAAAAAATGCAGTTTAAATTAATACTTTATTATCAATATTTAATTGTATTGGCAAAAAAACCTGCATTCTTAAAACCAAGTCACACACATAGACCAAATGTAAAAGCAGCGCTGAATTTAGTTGAGAAGTATCCAAAATTAAGTTGATTTGTCTAACTAAAAGGCTCATTCCCGCATCCTGTGCCAACTGTCGTTGCTGCTGTAGTATTTCAACCTGCGAAGCACTCAGCAACATACGCCCTGAACAACTAAGACTGAGCAATACCTCCAAAATCGGTTCACACACTTTCTGGCTCAAGCTAATTTGAGTTGAAGCAAATTTAGCTTGCTGCTGTTTTTTCTTCGCTAACAGTTGCTCAATACGTCCAACGATACTTTCTTTTAAAGTTTTTTTTGGTTCAGCCAATTGGTCAAAATCAAGGTTAAACAGTCGAGTCTTGCCATTTTGAGTGATCAATAAACTCATCGGTGATAGAACCAATTGATGCCCTTTAATTTGGCAGTATCCAAAAATAGAATGGACCTGTACCATTTGGGTACATAAGCGTTCAAGCTGACGAATTTTCTCTAAGTCTTGTGTTTTCCAGTCCAAACGCATATGCAATGTTGATCGGTTTTGGTCATAAACCGTCCACCATAAGCATTGTTCAATCTCATCTACTTTTGGGCTGTCATAAGCAGAGATATTAAGAAGTATCGTTTGATTAATTCCGTCTATAGTCTGTAACTGTTGCTGCCAATGCTGCTGTAATGTCTGCCAATCATTGAATCCGATTTGTTGGTAAAGACTAAAATCATCAATCTTACTTAGGCTATTTAAAGGCAAGGCACGACTTGTCCCTGAGGCAGATAACCGTCCATCTTCACCAAACCGAGGCTGTTGTAAACGTACTTTTTTCTGCATCAGTTGTTGAGCAGTTAACATCCAGACACTCTGCTGAGACCATGCATTGTAACGGTTAAAGTTTGGATCATTATGTTCAGCACGCGCCAAAGTGACTTCAAAAGTTTTAGGATTTTCCAATTCTGAAAAATACAGGCTCATCCCACGTGCTCCCCCAAGCGTCCGCCACCAACGTGCGCCTAAAGGTAAAAGCTGCAAATCAGCTTGTTCTTCATCAAGCTGATACTGCTGACGAAGCTTTCCTCTTAATTTTAATAATTGCTCACCCTGCACATGTTGAAGTTGATAGAGATAAGCATTCATCTGCGCTAGATATAGCAGTGTATCCTGTTCTGAACTGTGCTCGTCACGATTTAATAGCCGATTTACCTGTCCACTGAGTTGCCTTAGCATTGCCGCCAGCCGTGGCAGTGATTCACTTCGTGCCGACATATTGAGTAAATGCAGTTGCCGTGCCGTGATTTCATTGACATGGGATAGGCCAAATTCAAGCAACTGTGCCAGATCATCTTTTAATTGAAAAATAAACTGACGTTCACTCTCGCTTAAAATTGCAGGGTTCTCTGCTTCACGCAATTCCAGTTCAGCCCACAATTTTCCTTGCAGACGCTGAA
This sequence comes from Acinetobacter sp. CIP 102129, assembly GCF_000368305.1. Taxonomy (NCBI): domain Bacteria; kingdom Pseudomonadati; phylum Pseudomonadota; class Gammaproteobacteria; order Moraxellales; family Moraxellaceae; genus Acinetobacter; species Acinetobacter sp. CIP 102129. Next base: position 26,405 of record NZ_KB849339.1, on the reverse strand, counting down.
CTTCACTTAAAGCGGCTAGATAATAGGCTGATTGATCTTTTTCCAGATTAGACAGCATGCCTGCAAAACCAGCTCCTGCAACATAAATGATGTCCTCAGCCAGACTTTTGATCTGAATCTTTAAGCGATACTGTTCTTCTAATAGTTCCGTTTGTTGCTCTTGCTGCCAAAGGCGAGCCAATTTAATCGCTTTTTGGGTTTGAGCTTTGCCTATTTTTTTGGCAAGTTGATTTAAATCAAATACAAGAATCTCTTCAATAAGATTGGGTTTATTTAAACTTACTTGAGGCTGTTCGCTAGATGCAACAACCGAAATCTCAACCAATTCAGGTGTATCTTGTGTCTGATTTTCGATCTGTTGTTGAACTGGGTTTTGCAAATGTTGTTGTAAATACAGCACTGCGGCAACGATATGCTTACATACACCTATTGCAGGACAAGTACATGATGCGTTGACTAAACCTGTAGCCGATAAACAAACTTGTTGACCATCACTCTCAATCGTGATCTGTTCAGGCTGCTCAGCCTGTACCGTAACCTTTTGCGCTTCAATATCCTTTAAGGCACGGCGTACCAGCCCCGCATTGGCATAGGTGGCAAGACTGTCTTGATCATAAGCCAAATATTGTTGTTGCCAGCTCATTGCATCACCTCTGCCATCCATTCTGCAAAATGTTCAGGGGTTAAAGCTGCCACAGCCATACCTCGTTCATTGAGTTTTTGCGCCATCTGAATGTCATAGACTGGATTGGCCTGTTCATCCAGAGCCGCCAAGCCCAATAATTTTACCTGCTGGCTTTGCAAGCGACTGATCGCATTAAGCAAATGCGCCACTGAACCGCCCTCTTCAAAATCACTAATCAAAGTAAAAATGGTTCGATTGGGTTGAGTCACAAAACGTTCACAATAATTCACTGCTTTGGCAATGTCTGTTCCGCCGCCCAACTGTACCGTGAGCAATACCTCAACAGGGTCATGCGCCATATGCGACAAATCCACGATATTGGTATCAAATAATACGAGATGAACTTTAACAGCAGGTAAACTCGCCAAAATACTGGCACAAATCGCGCTATACATCACCGAGTTCATCATCGAACCACTTTGATCCACACATAACACCACCGTCCAGGGTAAATGACGCTGTACCCGTGCATTGAAGAATGGCTGTTGAATAATCAACTTATTTAGATCATGGTTATAATGTTTTAGATTTTCCCGAATGGTACGCCGCCAGTCAAAATTCTGACTATTGGCAATCAATGAACGACGAAAGCGGTTACGACGACCATGAATCGCATTGATAAAATTCGGTTTTAAGCGTGCAATAATCTGCTCTACCACCGTTTTAATGATCTCTCGAACAGCCTCTCGGGTTTGTGCATTCATTCGCCCACGCATGGTCAATAAAGCTTTTGCCAATTGCGGTGTTGGTTCCAGACTTTTTAAACTTTGTGGGTCTTTAAGCAAGGCATCTAACTGATACCGCTCAACTGCCTGGGTCTGTAGACGCTCAAAGGTACTTTGTGGAAATAGTTTGCGTGCCTGATTGAGCCAGTTAATTGCAGTGAGTTGTGAATCATCAAGTGAACCATGACGTGATTCTCCTGCTACATGTCCGCGCTGTTCATACTCTCGGTTGTATAAATAATCAAGCGTTCGTTCCAAGCGTAATTGTTCTGCATCGAGTTGTACCTGATTTAATGCTCGATCACTATAACGACCTAAAATTAAACGCCAACGGGCTGCAAGGTCTTTAGAATTTGAATCACCCATTACGCTAACCAACCTTGTAAATTTTGATCGACTAAAAACTGCTGTAGCTGTTGATTCAACTGTACACCTTGCAACATTTCAGCCTGTGATACCTCACTCATATATTGAGAAATATCCAGACTTGAAACATCATTCAACTGTGCAATTTGTTCCGCAAAAGCTGCGGTTTCTTTTGGTTTAAAATGGGTAAATGCTTGGCGTAGATCAGGCAGAATCGCGACAAAATTAGCTTCATCCCACTGCAATAAAAGCTGATTAAGTAACTTTGCCATAGCAGGATAACGCAGTAATAATTCAGGGGCGCTGTGCATCATGCCAGATAGATAGGCCACTGCATGTTCAGGGCTTGCACCGATGCAAAAATGCTGCTGAATCGATTGTTGTAGGTTTTGTTCGGTCAAATCACCATCAATAAAACGTAAGGCATCCACTGCACCTGCCAACACATCCAGTTTCTGCCAATCAGTATGTAAACGCGCCAGGGTTTGATAGAACTGTGTCAACCAATCCGCTTCACCCTCCACTACGCGCTGAATCTGTTTAGACAAATTGCGTAACTGCAACACTTGATTGAGAATCTGCTGCTGTTGATCTGCGGGCGGCGTTGCCAATTGTGAAAGCAAAAACAAGGCACTTGGAATCACCTGTTCTAACAACCCTTTTAGTTCAGGCTGCTGTTGGAAAGCCAAAAAATCCTTACCTATCCATAAATTTAATAGTTTTTGCCCGCATTGAATGACCGAGTCCAGATCAGGATCATTGGGTAAATATTGTTGAATTTCGGCAAAAAGAATTGGAATTTGTTTATGTAATCCCATCAATGCTGCACGAATTAAAAGCTGTACTGCAAGATGAGAAGATCGCCCTTGTCCAGACTGAGAAAAAGTCTCTTTGAGTTGCAGTAACTTCTGTACTGCGATGGTATTGAGATCACTTCCTAATTCTGACAATCCAATCAATTGCGCTTCAACATGCGGAGTCCATGCATAGTCCCATTCTTCAAACAATAGATGTAAACGTCCACCGCCCAAGAAATCTGGACCACTAACTGATTTGGCAAAACCGACTTGTAAAAATTCCAGCAAATGCAAAAATCGACTGCGCAATCGATGTTTTTGATTACGGAATACATCCAGTTTCGCGCGTTTGCTGGTGGTTTCGTCTAGTTTAAAACGATGGATTTTGGCCAACTCATAAACTTGTGCCAAGAGTGGCGGCGTTTGAGTAGATTGAACCACCTGCCCTAAACGAGCCCCACTTAAAATCTGGCGCAGTAAATGCTGAAAGGCTTGCTGTCCCTCGTCTAAACTGCCTTTGACAAAACTACTCTGGCAAGCATCTATCAAGTCAAAACGACTAATGAGATGATGCTCTCTTAAACTGGCTAACCTCATCGCCTGTTCAGTGGCATTTTTAACGGTAATAAAACTACTGTCTAAAATCTGCTGTTCACGCAATTGCCTAGAAAAATCAGAAAGTAATTCAACGGTTAAGGTTTGCCGTTGTTCAACTTCATTTGCAGAATCATCCATTATTTGCTGCCAACAACGCTGATAAAAAGCGGGCGATGGCATACCTGAAGCATAACCATTTAAGGCATCAAGGCGATCAAAACTATAACGAATCAGCCAAGCTTGATCATTCTGATCAGCTGATTTTATTTTTTTGATCTTTTTTGGTTTTTCAGATAACAGTTGTTTAGCTAATTCCTCAATTAGAGCTAAAGTGTGGAAACCACCTGTAATAACACAGATTGTGCCCTTATTATGCTCATAGCACTCTAAAATGCTCTGCAACATACATTGTTCACGAACCAGAGAGGCATCAGCTTCCAAGACACTGTCTTCATAGTCCAGACGAGACATGGCACACCAGACCAGAACCTCATGAAAAAAGTTTTGCCAGTCATTCATCTCTTTTTTGGACTTTAGCTCAAATAGATGATCCCAAAGTTCATCATGGTTACGGCAATGCAACTTATGCGCTAAAGCTTGTAAATACTGGCTATGCCCTAAATAGCGTTCTTGTTGTAAGCTTCGGCTTTGCCAAGTTTGTTTAGCAAAGGTTTGTAATTCATGCTCAACCTGACTGCTCCATGCCAAATCAATAAACTCAACCTGGGCATTAATTTCTGGCGCATAACGCAGCGCTGCCCATTCAGGTGAATAATCACAAAATGGATAATAGGCCGTACGGGTTTGTTTCTGCTCAACGGTTTCCCTATTTACAGCATCAACATTCTGTTCAATGATTTCGGTTTGACACAACACAGCCAATGGTGGCTGACTTTCTGGATGCTGTAAATCTGCAATTAAACGATTAAACGAACGTGGTGCCTCAATCAACACATGCCTAGCCTGCAACTGCTGTAAGGCTTGTAAAGTAGCGTAGGCACACGCTGGACTATGATGGCGAATTGGTAAAAAATGAATCCCCCTTTCAGCCAAATCCTTTTGCCATGCGAGGGCGTGTTGTAAGCGTTGAGGTATCGTCATTGCCAAAACGTCTTTCCAGCATCAAAAAAAGCTTTCCAAGTAGCATCCAGTTTCGCCCGTTCACGTGCCACATTATCCATATAAAAACGCATCCGTTTGGCATCATCCGCATTATCTTTGAGCACCACGCCAATCAACTGCCTCGCAATCGCAGCCCCACTCAAGGATTGATCACCCAGATAATAGCCCTCTAAAGCAGCAGCATAGGCAATATTCACCGCTTCCGCTGTCGACATCACCGCGTCAGGCGTTTTAATCGACGTACCATCTTTGGTTGTGCCTTGGCGTAACTCTTGGAAAACTGTGACCAGTAGATCGACCACAGATTCAGACATTTGAATCTGATCAGATAAATCGCCTAACTCACGTTTTAACTGAGTCAATACTAATTCACGCTCAAACACAGGATCAGCAATCGGGCGAACGGTTTCAAAATTAAAACGACGTTTCAATGCCGAGGACATCTCATGCACCCCCCGATCCCGCAAGTTGGCAGTGGCAATAATATTAAATCCTGCTTTGGCATAAACACGACCTTGCTCACCTAACTCAGGAATCATCATGGTCTTTTCAGACATCAGTGAAACCAGCACGTCCTGAATTTCAGGTGGACAACGGGTGATTTCCTCAAAACGAATAATCTTGCCTTGTTGCATGGCTTGATACACAGGCGATGGCACCAAAGATTTTTCATTTGGACCCTCTGCAAGTAATAAGGCATAGTTCCATGAGTATTTTAAATGGTCTTCGGTTGTACCCGCTGTCCCCTGAATGGTCAGTCCAGAATCACCGCTAATCGCAGCTGCTAACAACTCAGAAAGCATAGATTTTGCTGTACCAGGCTCGCCCACTAACATCAAACCTTGTTTTCCCAATAAAGTGACAATAGCTCGATCTACCAAGGCATCATCACCATAAAATTTACGGCTAATGGCAAGTTTTTCATCACCAAGAATAAATTGGCGTACTGCACGTGGTGAACGTAACCAACCTTGTGGCTTGGGTGCATGGTCATGCTCAGTTAATGTTGCCAGTTCTTCTGCAAAATGTTGTTCAGCACTGAGTTTAATAATGTCTTGTTGATTCATATTTTTACCATTTTCTACCACGGCGTTTTCTTCTGCCATTCAGGATCAAAACCAGAACATGCCTCAGCAACTTTTAAATAATCTGCATAGGTCTCAGCCAACAACACAGGCGGAACATCTGCCAGATTCATCCCACTGTCACGCCACGAACGCACATTTTTTTTCTCAAAACTCAGGTCATATAAAACGGCTGCAAGATTTTCTTCAGGCACATAGCTACCACTAAAACGAATCACCGCAGATAAACCGATTTGACTAAATGGCTTAAAGTAACTATCAAAGGAGCCGCCATCTTCAATCGAAGCACGTTGATAGCCCAGCTTAGTGATCACACCACGCAAGGTAAAGGTATCGGTTAACCAACCTTTACGATCTTCAATGATTTCAGCCTGTGCTTCAAAAACAGGAAGCTGGTGTGTCATTTGTTCAAACAGAAACTTCACTTTATAGTCTTTAAAGTGCGCTTGCCATGCCTCAGCATCCTCAGCACTAATCAAAACCACATGCGCAATTTTAATCTGGCTATCTGCCGACAATTCAATTTCATCATCTTCCAGATTTAACAGACTGCCATCATCACTCGGACGGAAACTGTGTAGAATCTCACCCTCTGTAGAAATTTCCAACCAAACCAAACGTTGAATCAAACGCTTCATAATCGGATGTGCAAACAGGTATTCTTGCCAGTCTGCACTGCTCCATACACGTTCACTACACATCGCTTCATATAGACGTTGTGTCTGTAGATCAATCACCTGTTTAAATTCTTTCTTGCTGCTGCTGAACAATGATTTCGCTTCCTTAATTAAGCTTTCATCATCGCCTTGACGTGCAGCAGGGAGGCTTTTGATGATCTTGCCATCTTCATTTTTCAGTACAAATTTATCTTTATCATCCACATAAGCAGTTAGAACCCGTGAACCATATTCTAAACTCAGTACACCCGCATCATCCAAACCTGCGGTCGGGATGGTACGATCTGCCAACTCATCACTGCTCCATTGATTACGCTCAGCAATTTGCTCAACCAGTTGTTTTGCTAGAGTTTGAACTGATGCAGTACGATAACGACGTGAAAGACTGAGCAGCAATTGAATCATGAGTGGATCATCACTGACTGAAAAACTACTCAACATTGCTTCAATTTGCGCACGACGTTGATAGTGTTGCTTCATATAATCCTGCAACAATTTCACCGCAATACTGCCCTGTGTTTTAAAGGTGAGTGCCAGCATGCCCTTACTTTTGATGGCAGAGCCTAAATAAATTGCCAGACGTTCACGTTTAATTTCCTCAAGCACTTCTTCTAACGTGATGTGCTCATAACGCCCATAAAATTCAGGGTACTTTTGTCCCCAACGCTTAAATGAATCTTGATAAGATGCTAAACGACTCGGTGCTTCTTTAGTTGCAATCTCCATCGCCTCTTCTAAAGTTGGATTACGTGTATCCTGATAAATAAAGCTTTGTAGTAAATGTAGCGAAAATATCTGTTGACTCTTTTCATTCAACAGCCCCATATAACGCTGTAACAAGGCATTTGGAATCGGATCTTTTAATTTATCCGCTAAAATTACCCACCACTGAATAATTTTGGGATCAACTGTCGTTCCATCCTGCCATTGGGCTTGAGGTAAATGCTGTAAATCAAACCAGATAAAGCTACTGGCAATTTTACCTTTTAGTCCTTTTTCAGCATCTTTCAGCAAATTTTCAGGTGAAAGATAACGACTGATATCTTCCCCTAATTGCTCCAAAGCTGTCAGAATTGCAGCAATAACAACTTCTTTTTTCTCTTTTTCCAACAACGCATATAAGGCAGGCACAGCGGCTTGATGCTGTAAACGGGCCAACCATTCAATCGCGGTAATACGAATTTCCTGTTTACCATTTTCCAGCGCTTCAATCGCACGTAAATGGATATCAGGGAGTTTTCTCAATACTTCCTGAGCATCAAAACGTAAACGTTTTCCATCCCCCAGAGCAAACTCAAGTAAACGAGGAATAAACTGTTTTGGCAATTGTGGGAAACGTTGCAATACACCAATTGCATGTAAAGGCTCAAAACCATGGTAGCGTGATTCACTTTTATCAGGTGATAAACCCAACGCTTCAGCAATCAGATCAATATGCTCCATAAAAAATGGAACAACCTTGTCATCATCTGCAATATAACTACTCAAGTTTTCATAGTAATAGTTCTCTAAATAACTCTCGGCAATCATACGCGCAGGCTTTTCAAAACCCAACTGTTTCATCAACTGTTCAAGCTGACGCAACTCAAGATTTTCATAATGATGTGGTTTTAGCAAACTATTGAAAAGTTCATTCCAGTTAATCCAGTTTCGTCCGTGATAACTTAAACGTAGCGCATGTTCAAGACCATACTCAGGCAGATTTTGCAGCTTATTCTGGTGGGTCAGGATATTATAATGATCACCGTGTATCTGGGTTCTTTTCTTGCCATTAATTGTGGAGAACAACTGCTGGCTGATCTGCTCTATTTTGAGTTTTTGCAGGTCTTTGTAATTACTTTGCGCCCAAGTGCTTTTATAAGAGGCTGTTTTATTATCTTCGATTTCTTGCTCAGCACGTAGTCTGGCTTTTTCCAGTAATGCTTGATAGTTTTCCACAATGATTGGGATAAAACTTTCTGGAATATCCTGCGTTTCAATCGCCTTAATTTCAGGTAAGGTATAATCAACCTCAACCACCTGCTGCAAGCTCTCAAGCCGTTGTAAAGCAGCAATAATCAGCACTTGTACTGATTTTAATTTTTCACTGTCTGCGGCTTGTTGCAAAATGTCTCGGTTTTGCTCACCCAGACGCGCCAGTAAATCCGCCGCAAAACTGCGCTGTTTGCTCTCACCATTCAACAGAAAATGTTGCAAATATTGCTGACTTTCTGTCTGATTAAGCTGCGACAACAATACGGTTGCCTGTTCACGAACAGTTTTACTTGAACTAAGCGCAAGCATAATCATCAGCTCAGTTTGTTGTTGCAATAAGTCTGAATGTTGAGCAATAAATTCTAAAAAAATCCCCTGTGCTGCGGCAGACAGCTTCGGTAAAATCTCCCGAACCTGTTGGGCATGTTCATTGAAAAATACGACACTATCGGAAAGTTTAAATAAAACGTTAAGCTGATCATGGTGATAATTATTAACCCCATCTCGCTCAAATAAGGTTGCAATAAAACCCTCAATATTATTTTCAGGCTCATATAAATACAGTTGTTTGAGTACTGCCAGTGTCCAGAGATCACGATGTGACTTTTTCTGGCGATCATCAAAACTTTGATGGTTAAAACTACTTAATAAACCATCGACCAAAACGTAACCGAACCATACAGGGCTTTGTTTGGATAATTGAGAGTAATTTCGTTGTTGAGTGGCTGCTTCCAAAAACTTGCCATAACGGATAATCTGTTCGCTGCTGAGTTTTGAAAAAATATTAATATACAGCTTATAACGTGCGTTTTGGGAAGCTTTGCATAATTTTTCCTGAGCTTTAGTCAATTCTGAAGAGGGCCAAAACCAGCCATAAGTGCCAGGACTACCCAACAATGCACAGGCTTTATCTGTCGCTTGTTGTTGTAAGGTCATTAAAACCTCAGGATTTTGTCCATTTACAATATAGTTTAAAACCTGATTCGGCAATGCTGCATCCACCTGTGCCAAAGGTTCAACAATTGTGTTGATTAAAGCCAAGGTTTCTGAATCCAATGAATTTTGCCCTTGTGGGTTGATCAACTGATTCACTTTATTCTTAATACTTTCAAACATTGAATGGCCTCTTATTTTCCCCAATTATTTACTTAATCTTTAATTTTAAAAAATATATATCTGGCTTTTATTAAAGATTCCTAATAACGCTATTCTACTCATCAATTATTATTCTTTATTTAATAAATTGTATACTTAAGATATTTAGGCGACAATTTATGTCGCCAAAGTACTAACCTATATTCAACGTTCAGTTAAAGCATTTTGCTTTGCTTTTAAAATTGGCTTTAATAGATAAGACAGAATCGTTTTCTTACCTGTCATAATATCCAGTTGCACCATCATTCCTGGAATTACAGGCAAGTTTTTACCAAAAGTTGGGCGATCTGTCACTGCCCGAACAATATAGTAGGTATTGCCCTTTTCATCAGTAAATGTATCAGGGCTAATATGTTTGACTGTTGCATCCATTCCCCCATAAATTGAAAAATCGTATGCCGTAAACTTAATGACCGCTGGTAATTCTGGTCGGACAAAAGCAATATCTTTTGGAGAAACTTTTGCTTCAACAATGAGCTGACCATCCAAAGGAACAATCTCTGCGACCTGATCACTAGGCTTTACTACACCACCAATCGTATTATAAAAAATCTTTTGCACAATGCCATTCGCAGGTGAGCGAATATCAGTGGTTTTAACACGATCTGCGACCCCTGAAATACTTTGTTTAAGACTCACCAATTGTGCCTGAGCATCTGCCAATTCATTACGCCATTGATTTTTCAAACTGACAGCAGCTTCGGAAGTACGAGATTGAGCTTCACCAATTGAGGATTGCGTTGCTCTCAGATTGGCAGCCGCTTGGCGACGTTCTCCGTCAGCATTAGACACATCACGTTCTAAACGAAGAATATCCATTTCAGACACTGCTCCCGTTTTAATTAAGGGGCGAGTGGTATCCAACTCCCTGACGGCCATTTGATAAGCCCTTTCCGCTTGGGCCAACGCAGCCTGTGCACGCTGTGATTCGCCTTGACGAGTAGCTACTGCACCCTGATTAGTCACAGTTCGCTGGCTTAATTCACGCATACTCTCAGAATAGAACTGGCTTTCTTGCGCCAGAATCATTGCCGCTTCATTTGGTGATATCCCGTCAGGTACACTTCCAGAAGTGTACGCTGTTCCATTGACCTGAGCAGTTAAGCGTCTTACTTTGGTTTGTAGTGCAAAAATTTTAGCATTCACTTCATTTAAGTTTGAAGTAAACCGAGTTGGATCAATCCGTATAAGTAGATCACCTTTTTTGACACGATCACCTTCCTGAACCAATACTTCTTCAACAACACCACCATCAACAGATTGGATAACCTGCATTTGTTGTGACGGAACCACTTTACCTTCACCACGGGTAATTTCATCCACTTTAGCAAAACCTGCCCAAATAATTAAACAGATAAACAACACTACAATCACATAAAGGATGACTCTTGCCTGAATTGGCTTTTGTGATTGAGTTACTTCTTGTACCTGACTTTTCCAGTCATTTGTATCAGCAGGTTGATATTTTTTAAATAAATTTAAACGCCCTAGCACTGGACTCAGAACTTTTTCTGATTGTTCAATACTTTTACCTACGCCCCCAAACATCTTCTCTCTTTGGGTTTTATTGTGTTCTGTGCTCATGATACAGCTCCTGCAACTTTAGCTTGTTGGGGAAACATGGCTTTCATTACACTTTCCTTATCACCATCAGCAATAATCTTTCCATCTTCTAAAATAATAATTCGATCAACCAATGTAAGTAATGTAGGTTTATGTGTGACCAAAATTAAAGTATGTTGAGCTGTCATATAATGTTTTAGATGATGAATCACATGATTCTCAAGAGGAGTATCCATCGCACTGGTCGGTTCATCAAAAACCAAAATTTTAGCATTCTGGGCAATTGCACGTGCCACGGCAACCGCCTGCCGTTGTCCCCCAGATAATTTATGACCACCCTCACCCACTTGTAATGACAAACCATCTTCATGTGCTTTTAGAATCTGGCTTAAACCAGAAACAACCAGACTGAGGTGGTTCCGTTAATTAGACCACTCAATTCAGTTTTATAAGTGATAAATCCGCTCTAAATATTTAAATCATGCTGCCATTACTTTTAGTAAATGTTGATCATAAAATTCATTTGGTGTTGCCTTATTCAAACTTGAATGAGGACGTATCGTGTTATAAAAATCCAAATATTCAGCAATTGATTGTTTCGCTTGTTTAACCGTATCGTAAGCCTTCAAATAGACTTCCTCATGCTTCACGCTGCGCCATAACCG
>NZ_KB849339.1:0-14429 GCF_000368305.1 Acinetobacter sp. CIP 102129 | reverse complement strand
GTTCAGCGAGTGTGTGGTCGCCTTTAATTGCTGCGAGAGCAACTTTAACTTTAAACTCTGCTGAATGATTACGACGTTTTCTTCGTGTCATGGTTGACTCCTAAAACAAGCATTTCCCATGCTTATTGGGGAGTAGATTATCACTTATAGACGTGGTCTAAAATCCTAGACCCACATCAGACTTTGTTCCAAAGCAACACGGCTAACATGTGGATTACCCAAGACAATATTTGATAATACTGTACCGTTCAGCAATTGTATGTCCTGGGGAATATAACCAATCTGGCTACGTAATTCTGCTGGATCAATCTGACTAATATTGGTTTGATCAATAAATACTGACCCTTCAGTCGGCTTATAGAGCGACAATAGTATCTTTTCAATTGAGCTTTTGCCTGAGCCTACTTTTCCTAGAATCGCCACTTTTTCTCCTGCTCGAATAGAGAAAGAGATATTATTTAAAGCAGAATGTGATTCATTTGGATAACATAAACTGACATTTTTAAATTCGATATGTCCTATAAGATGTGGATGACTCACCCAACCTTTTAGATTCTCTCGTTCCTGTTCAGCGTCAACAGTTTGATTCAGCATATTTAAGGCACTGGATGCCTGATAATATTGGGTTAATAAACCTGCAATTTGTGCAATTGGAGCCAAGGCACGGGTTGATAATAAATAACAGGCAATCAGTGCACCTTGGGTCAACTTTCCATCTACAATAAGATAAACTCCAACCAGGATAATCACAACGCCTGCTGTTTGTTGTACCCATGCAGCAAAATTACCAACAGTGCCACCAATAAAACGTAATTTAGAAGAATACTGTACGGTAAAACGAGTGGCTTTTTCCCATAAAGTTTGCATTCGTCCAGCAGCATTAAAACTTTTAATCGTTTCCTGATTATTTAAGGTTTCTATCAATAATCCCTGACGCTGTTGAGAAGCTTCTGACATCGCATCAGATAATTTTTTTAAACTAATATGAACTGATAATGCATAGAGTAAAATAATGATTGCAGCGATGACTAAAGGAATAACGAAAACCCATGAAATAATACAGATAACAGCTAAGAACAGAACAAAAAATGGCAAGTCAATCAGTGATACCACAGTCATAGAACTGGTAAAAGAACGAATTGCCTCATAGGACTGAATATTGGAGGCCATCATACCAACAGACATATTATTCTGTTCCATACGCCGACCTAATACTTTTTCCATAATATAGGCAGATAGCTTGTTATCAGCACGGGTTGCAGCCAAATCAACAAAATAACTACGGACCAGTTTTAAAATAAAGTCAGCCGTAATAATAATCATGATTCCAAAGGCTAGTACCCATAGGGTATCTGTAGCATGGTTGGGAACAACACGGTCATAAACATTCATTACGAAAAAAGGTGCACACAAAGCAAAGATATTGACGAACAGGGCTGCTAATAAAATATCTTTGTACATGGAACGGTGCTGTCGAATTACGCTCCAGAACCAATGCTGATTTGTCTTTTCCAGCTTAACCTTGTTATCCGCCACAAATTGACGTTGTTGCAAATAAATCACTGAACCCAGATATTTTTCTTGTAACTGTGCAATTGGAACTTCTGTCACGGTATCCGACATTTCAGGAAAATATACTGTTGCAGTCTGTCTTTCTGTATCAAAACGATATAAAACACAAGCTGTATTATTATTCAATATTAAAATGGCAGGAAAAACAAAATGGTTCAGTTGATCCAGATTCTGCTGTACCATATTACTTGTCAAACTTACCCGATCAGCTGCACGTGAAAAAAACTGAGGTATTAGCTTTCCATTAGGTAAAGGCAAACCTGATAATAAACCTTCTTGTGTAATACTAATTTCATAATCTTTAGCCACCCGAATCAGGCATAAAGCTAAAGGATCAAATATTTGTGTTGTCACTTATTCACCATGAATCAAACAAGCATAAAAGGTTCATTATTCCCAAACTCAGAGTTATATCATTGAGTTAATGGAATAATTGTAAATTTACCTTACCCAAAAGAGTTGGAGCATCTATAAAAACAGGGTGCAACAGCACCCTATTTTATTTTAACTGATTAAAAAATTATTCAGCTTGTGCATTTGCCGCTGTACATACATTTGCTGCATTCAGTTCACGTTTACTTACTTCTGATACTTCTGGTAAATTATCACGTTTAATACCTAATGCAGGCAATAATTGACCCATGCTATACAGTGTTTGGAATTGTGCAATTTTCAAATCATATTGCGCACTGACATAAGCACGATTGGCCTGAAAGGCTTCATTTTCTGAATCAAGTACATCAAGCAAAGTACGACGACCAATATCAAACTGATCATTATAAGCTTTTACAACGGATGCAGATTCATCGCGATGGCGCTGTAGCCATTGCATCTGATTGCTATAATTATTCACATTGTTATACGCAATTGTTGTGGTTTGACGAATATCAACACAGGCTTTGTTTTTCAAGTCCTGAGCAGTATAAATTCTAGCATTTGCCGCATTGACTGCTGAACGGTCAGCAAAACCATTAAACAGGTTGTAATTCAATCTAAGTTCTACTGCACTATCCTGACCATACTTGTCATTGCCAGGATTGGTACGCTCATCAAAACTGTTACGGTTTTGATATAGTCCTGTACGCGCTACCAATGAGAGTTTAGGGTACATGTTTGACTTAAACTCTTCTGCATTGGTACGCGCATATTCCATTTCACTTAATGCTGCTTTCAAACTATTATTGTTCTGATATGCAGTCATTACAGCATCTTGTGAGCTATTAGGCAAAGAAGTATTTAAATTAACAGGTTCAAGATTTGCACTTGGTTCGACCCCAACAATACGGGCAAAACGTGCTGATACATCATTTAAATTCGCTTGTTCCGTCATTAAATTGGTTTGTGCCAAAGATAAACGGCCTGATATTTGTGCTAAATCCGCACCATTGCCCACACCCTGCTTGGTCTTTTGCTGAATTTGGTTATAAACACGTTGATGGTTATTAAAGTTGGTTTCTGCCAATTTAACCAGATCACGGTAACGTTGAACATCCAAATAAGCTTGAGCTGCTTCAAAAGCTTTTTGTTCCACACCAGCATTTAACTCATAATAGCGCTTTAATGCAGCATAATCGCCTTGTTCAACTTTATTTTTAATCCGAAAACCATCAAATAATACCTGGGTCAATGCAATTTCCGCTTGTCCCTGATTAAACCAGCCACGACCATCAAAGTCACGATCGCCTTTACCATAAGCTGCATTTAAATCAATTGATGGTAAATAACCTGCTCGCGCTTGTTTTTGATTCGCAGTGGCTTCAAGAAAGTTTGACCATTGCACCTGAACCTCTGGATTATTTTCAATCGCAGTTTTAGTCACAGATGTTAAGTCTGCTGCTGATACAGTCATTGCCACACTTGCCCCAGCAACCATGCTTGCGATTTTTGTTAATGCTAATACTTTCACAGGTTTCCCCTTGTTTTAAGGTTTCTTAAATGTTTAACGATGTTGCCATCATATTAATAAATAAATTTGGGATAGAGGGCGAAGTGACTACGCCCTCTACGCTAGGTTTAAGTCTGGAAGTTGGTTTTGTTGATCATATCAGTAACGTCGCTAAAGGTATGATTCTCTACCACAATGGTCACACTATGGGCACTGCCTACATCATGGATGTTAATGCTATTACCGCTTACACTCACATAATTACTCAATGTTGCCATGTTGCCATTCCAGCCAAGTGCATCAAGCAAAGCTTTAGCGTCAACTTTGTCACCTTCAGCAAGGTTAAAGTCTTTGATAATGTCTGTAGAGCCATCAGCATCATTGGTACTGTTGGTTACGAGATTACCTGTCGTCGTATTTAGCGATTTACCCCAAACAAAGGTATCTGCGCCTGTACCACCAAACAGAATATCGTTTCCTGCACCGCCAATCAGGGTGTCATTGTCCACACCACCATAGAGATAGTCCGTGCCATCACCACCATTTAGGATGTCATTCCCTGTTTCGCCAAGCAGTGCATCATTGCCGGAACCACCACTAATCGTGTCATCGCCTCCGTGACCGTTAATGTAATCATTATCTGCTGTACCACTCATGATGTCACCAGCTGGCGTACCATCAACACGATTACCACCTGTTACATTGATCTCAAAGCTTTTCGTAACCCATGCACTAGGAGGGCTAACCACTGCACCCGTTGCGGTTTTCACCTCATAGGTTTGTGCATCAACTTCAATGAGTACACGACCTGCTGTGCCCTCATGCAGTATTTGGAAGTTATCCAACTGCGCCTGTGTGAGACCTGTAATGGTATGTTCACCCGTACCCGCATCATACGTAATCAGGCTTGGGTTAATCAGTGCATTATTTGCCAAGAATACAGTCGCTGCACCATCAGGAATGTTACGGAATTTCAGAGTAGTCAACTCGTGATATTCATCAGGTGCTGCAGCAGAGTTGGTCACCGACACGGGGTCTTGCATCCCCATGTTGAGGTTCAAGACCAACGGCTCACCCACATTCGCAAAGCTATAGGTCGGTGCAAGCGCGAAGATCCCATCCGCAACTGGTGTCACGATAAGGTTAAATGGGAAATCTGTGACATTGGCTGGTAAACTCGCTTCACCACTCACAAGCGAGAACACGGCACTACTCAATGTTCCACTCCAGTACGCAGGTGGCTTAATGCTGATGTACGGCGGTAAATCATTGCCAGAAACAGGAATTAACCACGTACCATCACCTGCATTAGTTGCCAAGGTTGCCGAATTCTGATCTGTCCCGTAGTACACCAAGAAACCATTTGGCAAATTCTGAATCAATGCAGAATATAGATTTTCATTCACTTCTGGATCCGCAGGCATCAAATGTTTCGTAATGTTGAGCGGAATCGAGAACGCAGCAGGCACACCAGGTACAAAGAATTTACCTTGCTCAAAACCGCTCGCCTCGATGTCAATGACTGGTGGGGTATTGACTGGATTGACCGTTAATGGTGTAGAACCCATAGATACCAGTGTAGTACTACCAAATTCTTGGTTAATGGCAAAGGCATTGAGTGTAAATGTTCCATGCTCATATTTTGCATCATTCGTCACCACATATCGCAGTTGCTGCAAGGTATTTGGCAATACATTTGGCACTATATAGTAATTCTGACCATCTAAAGTTGTACCTGTACCTGTGACCAATGTTGGTGTTACAGTAATCCACGATGCACCGTTCCAATACTGCAAATCACCTTGAACCACTGTATCTGGACCATCCACCACTTGTAAATATAAATTATCTCCTGCGATGATCCAGTCACCTGTTTCATCTTTGTCATTTGTTACAATAACATTCACTGGGATAGTACCACCTTCATTAACAGCAGTAGATGTTGTGGTCAATGTCGCGTTATCCGTCACTGGAGTCAAATTAACATTCGATACGACTTGATCACTATCCGTTGCACCACCCGCTTGTATGCTTGCAGTAATATCAAATGGCAATGGTCCATTGAGGTTGTTGGTGTTTCGGTTGGCATCAGATGCTGGAATGACCGTAACACTGGCAATGGCAGCCGCCAAATCAGCGTCCGCATTGGCCGCATCAGTCGTGAAAGTTTTGGTCCATATCGCAACAGGATTACCACCCTCTATAACCACAATACGCGACCCCATCCCTGTGAAGGTTGTGGTATCGGCTGGATCCATACGAATGGTCAAAGTGACCTGATATGGACTGGTTATGGTTGCCATAGACGAATCTATATCACCACTCACCACATCAGATAAAGCAAACGGAGTGTCTTCAATTTTTGTAGGATTCAGCGGTATTAGATCAATCTCTGGTCGAACAAAAATCCCACCTGGTCCTGCCACGGTAGTCAGTGTCCATGTTTCTGTGTCGGTTTTCTCTGGTGCTGTGCCATCCTGAGTGACGGCAGTAATCGTAATTGGCCAATCTGTAATATTGCCTACAGCAGCGTAGACAGCAGCGTAGTTAACATCGAATTGAACACTATCAGCTAATGCACCCGTAAAACTCGTGGTGTCGATGATTAACCATTGACCACCACCCGTATTAACTGCACCAATAACCGTAACACCATCGGGAACATTTTGAATCAAGAAATAATTCATATGTTCAGTACCATCATAATCTATGGTACTACTTGCCGTGGCATCTGGCACTTTCGCGGTGTTTAGGTTTACTGTAACACGACCATCACCTACTAAAGTTGCGTGCGTTCCAGTAATCGTCGCTGTTGGCGAAGTCAGGCTAGGAATCGTCAAATCCACATCATCGGTCAATGGTCTAAAGTGTAAAACATGGTTAATGGTTTCGAACGATGTCCACGTCGGTGCATTTCCTCCACCCGTGTAGATGGTTTGATTTGGAGCAGGCGTACCATCACTAGACGTATCACGTACGATATAATCCACCGTAAGTGCTACATCACCGCTAAAGTTCTCATCGCTACGCACATAGACATTTTGTACATTGGCCACACCAGTCACATAGTAGTAACCACCTGTTGCGACTAATGGCGTTGTCCCTGCTGCATCACTATACAAGATCATCCCTGCAGCCAAAACTTCAGCCTCGCTAAAGCGTACCGCATAGATTTCTTCATTGGTACTATCACCATTTTGTGGCAATGCACTCAAACTAATCTGACCAATCTGATTGGCATGACCGTACGTACCGTCATCCACATCTTCCCAAACATTAGAAGATAAATTCAACGTAGCTTCTGGTGATGGGGTGATCTTGAACTCTACTGTTTGCAAGGCAAACTTGGTTGCCCGACCATCATTTTCAGTCACCACAGGTTGTACGGTAAAGTTTTCCGTACCACTAAAGTTCACAGGTGTTTTGATTTGTGTGGTCGCAATCTGTGCTGGAGTCAGCACCCAAACACGCGCATCGCCTGAACCACCCAAGGTGGTGATTGGATTGCCTGTTGCTGCATCTACTAAACTAAAGCCTTCAGGTAAATTGGTAATACGCAGCGTCAATGTTTCTGAATAGACTGACGGATTCAATGGGTTTGTTTCGCCGACCTTCGCATCTGTAATAAAGTTGCTCAGATCAATCACATTTGGATCACCATTGGCAGCAGCACTATTAATGCCCCCATTATGCTTATCCAAATTATTTTCCACCCACGTTTGACCACCCACAATGCTTACCAACGGTGCATCAGGCACACCAATAACGGAGATTGCGATGGTTTGTGTCGATGTCACTGGATTGGTCTGGGTATATGTTCCCGCATTCGGCCCACCTGAAATCGTGATCGTATCTACGGATACGGCTTCAACGGTTAAATTGATATTCGAACCATTGGTATTACTGTCTTTCGGTGGGGTGAAGATCGGGTTAATGGTGCCTTGTGGCAAGCCTTGCAATTGTAAGGTGTATAGACCACCACCTTGATCAACCAATTCATTGCCACCATTGATCCAAGTGCTATTATTTAATGTATTATAGACATGACCATTAAATTCGATTTTACTGCCTTCTGGAATGCCTTGAATTCGGATATTAAAGGTTTCGCTACCATCGAGATCAGTGGTTTGTGTACGAATGGTCAATGCTCTTGAGGTATCTTCGTCCATCACCTCACGAATTCTGACCCGCAAGGTCACAGCATCTGCAACAGGCTCAAGCAATATATGTTTCAGCCAAGCTACGCCAGAGTCTTTTATCACTTCCGCATTGGTATCATCTTCATCGTAGTCTTTGGTACGTGCTTGTACTTTGATAAACACTTCACCTGAAAAACCCTCTGGCCCTTTGAATTCAACTGAATCTAAGAACTGTATGGCAACTTCACTAGCAAATGCTGTGCTGCCGCTATGTTTAAACTCTCCAGCAATTGGATTAAGTCCTGTAATGATCCCACCTGCACCAAGCACCACTTCATAGGCAGTGAGCACTGCAAAAGTATTTTCTCTATTGCCATTTGTACCGCCTGAACCCACACCATCTTCATTATGCCAAGGTGTTTTAAAGTCGAAACCATCGGTATTTAGTGCAAACCATGTATCTTCAAAACCATTTGTTCCATAGCTAAAGTTGCCATTCATGCTTAAGTCAGGTGTAAGACCACCATTGGCAGCATTGATATCGGTATTCATCGCAGTCCAATTGGCTGGGTTGTCTGCTGCTGTGGCATAGTAATCAGTCGTTAAACCTGTAATCGTGGCATTGCCTGTCAGCGCTAAAGCTTCAGCGGTTGGGGTCACTGTGATCTTGATTGGGAGGTTGACCGTTGCGGTATCGCTACCTGTTGTATTGGTATCCATCGATGTCAGGGCAACATTGATCGTCACATCTTTGCTGCTATGTGCTGGCGGTTGAATCATGAACTGATCTAAGATTGTTTCACGTTGTGCTTCTGTCAATACACCATCCGCAAAGGTGATGGTATAAGTACCTGTAATGCCGTCACCAGCTGTGCTCCAGCCCACACTTGCTGTTGGTGGAATGACCTTCCAGTCTGTAGGTACGGTAAATGACACGCTTTTGATACGTTCATCACCTGTGCCTGTATCGGTCACTCTTACATTTTGTAAGAAAGCGACTGCGGTATCTTCTGCTGTTGATACATCACCTGCGGCAACGTCACCTGCAACTGGAGTAACACGCAGATTTAGCACCACCGTGTTGTTATCCGTTGGAGGAGCATCATGCGTATCTGCTTCAGGTACACCATCTCGCGTTGGGCTTCCTGCTGCAAATGCCAGTGGAATTGTTGAGTTATCCACATGATTATGCGTGTGATAATAACCATCGGCATCATAATCTTGAGCATTGATGGTAAGAATAATATTATTCAAATCACCACTAAAGTCGCCTGCCGCACCAATGGTGATATTTGGGAAGTTACTGATGTTGCTGACTTGTCCAGTGGCATTGACCGTGACGCTAGCACCATTTGCCAATGTTGAACCATTGACAACAATATCTTGTCCAGTGGTATTGGTGATGGTGATCGAGCGGACTTCTGTACCATCCAAATCGGCATATTGCGCGATAAGAATATCTTTTACATTAAAGTTTGTTTCTTCTTTAATGGTCACAGTCGCTGTAGTATTACCAACATAAGTCACGGCATCCACGTTGGTAGGTAGAGCTGCAGTCGTATTAAATATCAACTGCGCATCGTCTGTTACTGCTTCCACAGAAACAAAGATATTTTGGGTAGCTGTATTACCATTTGTGCCGTTATCTGGTGTAGACACAATCGTACCGCTGTCATTCACTTCGTACTCGGTCACACTCACCGCAACGTTAAAGTTTTCATGACGATGCAATGCTGGGCTCGCCTGAATGGCTTCATACTGAGCAACCGTCAGGTAATTCACGTTTGGATTACCCAAGGCGATTCCTGAATGATGATAAGCAGTGTTGACCGCCAAACCATCAGCCGTCAGCAATACGACGGTAAAGATACCACTACCAGATGAAGTCGGAGTCAGCGGCGTTCCGCCATTCAACAGTTCAGTTCCTGCGACTGCACCAGCACCTGACAGAGTCAGCGTGATGACACCCAAACGCTCTGGATGATCGCCTGTTGTAGCACCATTTTGATCGGTTGGATCGGTAATCACAGGGGCTTTCAAGCCCAACAGCACATCGGTATCTTCGAGCGTATACACAAAGTGCGGATGCGTGGCGTTTGTTTCACCGTCATGTGGGATTTGCGGCACATCATTGGTAATTGGGCGTACTGTGACATTAACCGTATAGGTCTTAGTCCCTTGATCGGTCGTGGTGGTATAGGTAAACGTATCTTGACCACTATAATGCGTATTAGGCGTATAGGTAATCGTACCGTTGGCATTGACCACTGCTACACCATGTTGCGGTGCATTTGCGCCGCCATCGATGGCTGTATTGACACCTGTTGCATCGGCATTGGTATTAAAGGTATTGCTATTAGGCGCACCATGTAAAAAACCACTATGGTTTGTTAAGTCTTCATTAACAATTAATAGTTTAGGCGTTAATGCAGGTTCATCGTCCACTACTGTGACACTAAAGTTACCCAGTGTGGTATCACCATCACCGTCTGTAATGAGCAGGTTTTTAAATGGAATATGCAATTCAGGCAAATTATTGTGTGCCAATGCCCTACTTAATACAAATTGATAAGACGTTGCCCCAGTAGCTTTATCTACAGTTAAAGTCACTGTAAATGCAATTGGATCACCAGCACCAGCACCATCTCTTGCGGTAATGGTATGCCCTGCATTGGAAATTACAAACGTCAGATTTTCATTGTTGGCTTCACCACCTGTTGCGGTATTATCCCAGTTTTCTAAAGCAGTCAGGGTTGCTGCAGTAAACTGTACATCAACCTGCGACGCTGTACCTTTATCCGCACCAAAGTTGATCGTTAATGTGCCAGATTGGGTCAATGCGGATGGTGTAGGAGAACTACCCAGTGGTAAATCCGCTTCATCTACTGTTGCAGTTGTTGAGCTAGTAAATACTGGACCATCGTCCAAGAAGCTAAACTTATTGCCAATATCCACGTTCTGTATTGCTGTATCACCATCGCCGTCCATCGCAACAGCTCGAACAAAGACAGAACTATTGGTGATTGTAAGGGCATCATTATGATCTGTTGCTGTTGAGCCATCTGTCAAATGACTTAATGAACGGCTTTGCGTTAATTTTGTAGACCCTGACGTTGCATTCATCTGAATACGGAAGGCTTCTGCACCCGTGTTACTGCCCACACGCCCAACAATGTCAGTGCCTACTTTGTATAGAAAAATCGCTTGACCTGTTGCAGTATCCACCAAACCACTGTTTACACCTGGGTTAGCGACCTGCAAGCTGTACACCAGAGGATTCCCTGCATGTTGACCATCTGTACCGTAAGTTGGTGTAAATACACCATTCAAGAAGGTTGAATTAGTCATCGTGGCAAGAATGGTTGGATCTGGATTACCGACACCACCAATCAAGGCACTTTCATCAACAGTGATACTGCCTAAGTTTGCCGCATTAGCAACCAGACTCAAGCCATCATCCAAGAATCTAAACTTATTACCAACATCCGTGCCTTGAGTGACCACATCACCATCTTTATCCGTCGCTGTTGCATTCAAACGAATAAGATTTGCAGTCATATTCAAGGCATCATTATGATTTGACGGTGTTGGACCATCAACCAAATGATTTAATGGGCGATTTTGCGTTAATGTGGTTGAACCAGTACTCGCATCCACATGAATACGGAAGGCTTCTGCACCTAATGGCGCAGGATTACCACCCGAACCAACACGACCAATCACATCACCAGTGCCACTCTCTATATAGAGATAAACCAGTTGTCCTGTTGCTGTATCCACCAAAGCACTGGATACACCACCTACGCTAGACACACTCAAACTATAAACCAATGGCATAGTGCTTGCTGCACCATCTGCGCCATATTTAACAGTGAATGCACTTGTACCAAAGGCATTATTCGTGACTGATGTACCCAATGTGGTTTCATCAACAATCAAAATCGGTGCTGCATTGGTCGGTGTAATGGTTGGAGCATCATCCTTAAAGCTAACAGTACCGCCTATATCCAGCGTTTTACTAATCTCATCACCGTCACGGTCTGTCACAAGTGCAGTCAACTTTATTGAAGCTGGAGTAAGAGGTGCTGAAGCCTCATCTGGATTAGCGGTATTGGTATGGCGAATAGCCCTTAACTGATTTAAGGTCACAATGCCATTGACATCTACACTCACATCGAATGCAGCCGTAGAGAGATCAGATGTCAAATAGCCAACAACCTTACCACCATCATTGAATAGGGCAATACGAGAACCAGTTGCCGTATCATATAAATTAGTCAGCGTAAAATTAGTAGTGCTTAGACTATAAGCCGTACTACCGCCATCTGCACCATAGTTGATGTTAAAGGCACTGACAAAACTTGCTGTGGCAGGATTTGGTGCTGTCGGGGCTTGCGCACCACCAGTCAAATTACTTTCATCCACAATCAATGATGGTAGTGTGCCTGCTGTACCAAAAGTTGGCGCATCATCACGGAAGGCAACTTTAACACCAAGGTCAATACTGGCTGCTGAATTGACATCACCATCTTTGTCAGTGACGTTGGCGATTAATTTCACCGTGTTAGCATCAATACGGACGAACTCATTGGTGTTTGCAGTGTCTAAATGGCGTAAAGCGCGAATTTGATCGAGTTCAACCTGACCTGCGGCTGCATCAATCACACTGATACGGAACGCTGCTGTACCACCGATACCACCTACTCGCCCCTCAACAACGCCAGCACTGACTTGATAGAGAAGAATTGCTGAACCTGAAGCAACATCAACCAAGCCACTATTTGTACCATCGGTCACGCCTAGGCTATAAACAGTACTGCCTGCACCATCTGCACCATAGTTGACCGTAAAGGCACTGGCGAAGTTTTCGCTGTCATTGCTATTCAATACCGTTTCATCAACCTCAAGGACTGTACTCACAGTATTAGTGCTGACGCTTGGCGCATCATCACGGAAGCTAAACTTGTCGCCAATAGCAATCGCAGTATTGGCACTGTCACCATCTCTATCTGTAATGAAGGCTGTCAGGGTAATGGCATTCGCGGCAATCGCGGCAGATACGTCATCTGGGTTTGCACCATTGGCATGAATAATTGACCTGAATTGATTTAAGGTCACGTTACCATTTGCATCAACACTCACTTGGAATACGTCATTGCCAGCGGCACGTCCAACGATATTATTACCCACTTGGACAAGTGAAATCGCCTGATTGGTTAGACTATCCAGCAACCCTGTGGCTGCTCCATTGGTGGTTAAGCTATAGAGCAGTGTTCCTGCTCCATCTGCTCCATAGGCATGAGCAAAGACACTACTAAAATCTGCTGTAGCGATGCTGCTATAAGGGGCGGTTGGTATTTGTGCACCACTCGCCAATGCCGATTCATCCACTTGCAAGGTCGGTGCTGCCGCTACTACAGTAATCGTTGGTGCATCATCCAAGAATCTGAGTGTACCGCCAATATTCAGCGTTTCACTGTCGGTATCATCATCACGGTCTGTCACGGTGGCAGTCAACTTTATTGAAGCTGGAGTAAGAGGTGCTGAAGCCTCATCTGTGCTACCTGTATTGGTATGGCGAATTGCCCTTAACTGATTTAAGGTCACATTGCCATTTGTGTCTACGCTCACTTTGAAGGCAACAAGAGCAGTAGTTCCAACAAAGCCCCAAACCTCATTCCCTTGGGTGTATAGGAATATTCTGTCACCTGTTTCAGCATCAAATAAATCGACTGGTTTATGATCATTACCATCAACAGTACTTAGGCTATATACCGTGCTACCAGCACCATCTGCACCGTACTTGATACCAAAGGCTGAAACAAAGCTTGCTGTCGCTGTGCTGGTATACGGACTTGTTGGGGTTTGTGCGCCAGTAAGCAAGGCACTATCATCGACTGTCAGGGTTGGTAGTGGTCCTGTTGGGGTGATGCTTGGTGCATCGTCTTCAACAATGACTTTCAAGGTCGAAGTGTCGCTTACATTATGGTTGCCGGTAACCTTAGTCGGAATGGTGAAGTCAAGGATGTCTTCTACGCTGTTATCCGCATGATCGACGGCTTTGTCTAAGGTGACGGTGTAGTCGCCTGTTGCGCTGTCTAAGATCACACTGACCACTGGAATACCGTTGGCTGTTCCCACAACTTCGGTCGCGCTGACCAATGTCCACACCACGGCCACGCCATTGGAGGTCAACGCTTCGCTTGGAACACCTGTAAACGCATAGGTTAGGCCGACGGTGGTCTCAACATTCGCAACCACTAGACTGCCATTAAAGGTTCGACTGTTGGTGAGGTCATCATCACCATTGCTATCGGCAAGTCCGCCAACTAAGCCTTCTTCCGAGACCCGCGCAATACCCGCCAATAAAGTTGGGGCATCGTCATTGGTGATCGTACCTACACCAGTCGCACTTGTATTCGCAGTCGTGCCACTGGTCACGGTCGCAGTCAGGTTGAAGGTTTCGTTCGCTTCATAGATGTTGTCATCGGTCACTGCTACGCGGACTTGAACTGAGGTTTGTCCTGGTGCGAAAGTGATTCCGCCAGCTGGAACTGCCACCCAGCTCGTGCCGTTGTAGTATTCCAATGCCGTGCCGGTATCTGTGCCCACGATCGCTGTGCCATTGCTCAGCGTTGGGTTAAATACGATCGGTTCTGAACTTGGATTGCTTAAGCTGACCGTGAATGTTGCATAAGGGTCGCTGCCTTCGGTCACCGTCACGTTGTTGACTGAAATCGTCGGACGGTCATCGTTTAGCGTGTTGCCATTCGGTGCTGTCGGTGGCGTGGTTGGCGGTGTGACAACTGGCGTGACTGGTGTTGGTGGCGTAA
>NZ_KB849338.1:0-2616 GCF_000368305.1 Acinetobacter sp. CIP 102129 | reverse complement strand
TTTAATGAGGCATAAATATCCCCCTATTTAACATAATGGGCATTATGCGAAACCATTCTTAATTATTTTAATTAAATCAATTGTTTGTGAATTTTACATAATCCAAAAAAACACCAAAAAGCCGACACCGAAACAAGTCGGCTTTTTTATGAGCAGTTTTGGAATGTTTTGCCAATAATTTTGACTAAAAATTACGCTTCTCAACTTGAGTGATACAATTTTGTGATACATTATTGTATATACAAATTTGAATGTTTTTTATGGAACAGTATTTCGAATGGGATGAGGCAAAGAATCGAAAGAATCAGAAAAAACACGATGTCTCTTTCGAAACGGCAAGCCTTGTTTTTGATGATCCATTAAGGATCTCAATCCAGGATAGACATACCGATGGTGAGGAACGTTGGCAAACCATTGGAAGAGTAAAAGGCGTACTAATGCTATTAGTAGCTCACACCATCTTTGATGAAGATGACTGTGAAATCATACGAATCATTAGTGCAAGACAAGTAACTAAAGCAGAGCGAGATAAATATGAGCATGGTTAGATACTCACGCAAAGAACTGAATAAAAAATTCAGCGACAAGCAAGATGCTGAAATTGAACGCTTGCTTGCTAAAGGGACGGTTCCTGATGATCAGCTAGATCTCTCAGATATTCCTGAAATTACAGACTGGAGCAATGCTGTACGCCATAATCAATTCTATCGCCCAGTGAAGCAACAGACTTCCATCCGTTTAGATGCTGATGTACTTGCATGGTTTAAAGCTCAAGGCAAAGGCTATCAAACACGAATGAATGAAATTTTACGGGATGCTATGCTAAAAGAATTAAAAAATCATAAAAATTAAATATATCCTCTTGAAGTATTTACTTTCATCTCTATATACAAAATGGGCTGTTGGCGGAATTGGTATACGCGATGACTTGCCTATAGGTTTGTGTTGGAACTTATAGGAAGTCATTACAGTAATGTGTGGGAGTTCGAGTCTCCTACAGCCCACCAATATTAATTTTCCAAAAATAATTTCAATAGGCTTCAATGAATAATAAAGAAAATGTCAAAGAATTTACTAAGAGTGATTCAATAACACTGACTATGCCGTTTAATCCAGAACTAGTTAATATGATGAGAGAGTGGTACTTAAGTGTGCCAACCTTATATATGCTAGATATTTGCGTTGTAAGTGCTACAAAATTAAAAAGCTCTTCACTTGAAGCTAACCCTCGAAAAGCCAAACTTATAGACCATCTACGTGAATTAGATAGACCTCAAC
This sequence comes from Acinetobacter sp. CIP 102129, assembly GCF_000368305.1. Taxonomy (NCBI): domain Bacteria; kingdom Pseudomonadati; phylum Pseudomonadota; class Gammaproteobacteria; order Moraxellales; family Moraxellaceae; genus Acinetobacter; species Acinetobacter sp. CIP 102129. Next base: position 1,338 of record NZ_KB849338.1, on the reverse strand, counting down.
ATAGCTTCTCATATCTTTTTGCTTTAATGGAGAAGGTAAGCGATTCACGTGGAATAGATACAGATGATGAATTAGAAGAAAAAATACTATCTGACCTCGAATCTCTAAGAAATTTTTTCACTGAAGCACATATAGCAGAATCTGATGAATTTATTCTAAGTTTCTTAAAAGATTTGCGAGGAAATCCTATTGAACAAAAACGATCTGACTACTTAAGCTTTCTATCTGCTCTAAATAACCAATTCAACTTAAGTAACCCTACTTCACCTAAACAACGATTAGATAAAGCTAAACAAATCATTAAACAAACTAATCATTTTGACTTTAGTAGACAGCATCCAATAGTTGCTATTGCTCTTGCATGTCTGTACGGCAATCATGCCGCTAAAAAATTAATGAAATTCAAAGATAATCCTGAAAAGTTTGATCCCGAAAATGCTTTAGCAGACATTATGTTAATAAGTAGATTTGCAAACATTAAACTGGAGATTGAGCACCTTGGGCGTACTGGTAAAGCTCAATTCCTTAGATCAGAATTTATTACAGATGATAATGGTCTAATTCAGATTCTTAAATACTTCACTCCTGACCATGTTAAGCACGTCGATCATAATGATGGCCGAGAAACTTATACAACGATGACTGTCAAATTGAAAGATCTACTGACAGACATAACGAGTGAAGAATATAACCATTTGCTCAATTTATTGAATCAAAGCTAGCTATAGCTTACTAGAACAGAAAAAATTATTAATGAAAATGGGAGCACTAGGCTCCCATTTCTTTATTTGATTATATGATATCGTTTTAATTAATTTCAAAAAATATATGAGATCTAGAGCAATAGAGTGTTTAATAGAAAATAATTAATTTATAGAGATGTCCTATGAGCTATAAGGATGAAATAACTCAAGATATTGCTGAGGTTATGACAGATTTACAAGTGCAGCCTATCCTTTTTATTGGATCTGGTATTTCACAACGTTATTTCAATGCTCCTTCATGGAAAGGGCTTATGAAAAAATTAGTTGAAATGTGCCCAGAGCTTTCAAATAAAAGATTTGCTTTTTATGAACAGCAATTTAGAGAAGGGAATGATACAGACTATACCCAAATGGCTAGTAGTTTTGTTGAGGCCTACAGTAATTGGGCATGGGGATCAACAGATCCATCTATAACACCATTTCCAGATGAGTTATTTGAAGATAATGCTCAAAAACAAGATTATATAAAATTCATCGTCTGAGGTGGTTCCGTTAATTAGACCACTCAATTCAGTTTTATAAGTGATAAATCCGCTCTAAATATTTAAATCATGCTGCCATTACTTTTAGTAAA
>NZ_KB849337.1:0-4756 GCF_000368305.1 Acinetobacter sp. CIP 102129 | reverse complement strand
GTGTCATGGTTGACTCCTAAAACAAGCATTTCCCATGCTTATTGGGGAGTAGATTATCACTTATAGACGTGGTCTAAAATCCTAGACCCACATCACTACAAAATGGTGACTTCTGATCTACCAAGAAGAGAACTACCATTTAATTTTGAACTGTTATCAGAAATCTCAAACGATGATGCAAAATTACCAACTTTATTTGGGTTGGGATCATTAGATGATGGTCAACATATTAATGCGAGTTTTTGTTATACCATTTCAGGAGTTGCGGAAGCCTTGGGTTATGACCATTGGTATCCTGTAAATACGTTAATTAAAAAGATTATCGAAGAGAAAGGTATTAATATAAAAGACTCAAACAATCGCTATCATCTCAAAATTAAATCTGGTCAAAAAAGTAACATTGATAAATATTCAAAAGCATGTATTGACCTACTTGAAAAGGTTAAAAATGAATTGCCTTATGAAATAGACATCTAGTAGTAAGTAAAAATAGACACCTTGTTAGGTGTCTATTTAACATAAAATCTCTTATGCGAATTCTAGCCCTGCATAGGGCTAGATATAGCGATTAGACCCAATTCTCTAGCTTCAGACCATCAATCCGTTCAAATTCTTTGATATTGTTTGTGACTAATACAACATCCAATGCCAAAGCATGAGCAGCGATCAGCATATCTAAGCTGCCAATCGGTTTACCTGTCGATTGAAGATCTTGGCGTAATTTGGCGTAATGCCAAATTGCTTGTTCATCGTAAGGAAGAATCTCTAAAGGTGACAAAAACTTGTTTAATGCCTGTTTATTGCGTTCAGATCCAGACTTCTCTACACCGAAAGCCAGCTCAGATGCCGTGATACTTGAAATCGCAAGCTGGCCGAGTTGATATTGCTTAAAGCGTTCAAAAACGTGTTGAGGCTTATTGTTGATGACATAGATACAAATATTTGTGTCTAAGAGGTAAATCATCTGAACTCCTCACGGAACTGTTCGCCTTGATCATCTCGCTCTAACTGGAATCCAACCTCAAACTCATTGATGGCTTCTAACATGACATCCCAAGGGTTATCGATTGGCATCAACAAAACGCCACGTCCGAAGCTTTTGATGGCCACTTCAGTGCCATTGAAACGAAAGGCCTTAGGCAAGCGAACCGCTTGACTGCGACCAGTTTGAAATACTTTGGCAATTTCCATGTTGACCTCCAGATACACAAGATATATATCATTGATATATACCATAGCATTAAAGTGTGTAGAGTTAAAGTACAATTAAAATCATGAGACAATAAAAAAACCCCGACATCCTGTCGGGGTTTTTCGTATTGGGCTGTTAAGCATGACTCCTGTCTTGCTTCACGATCCTGGTGCGCTGATTTCTTATTGTTATCTGGAACATCCTGTTCTCAATGAGTTCATAATAGGAAATTGAACTGAGTATGGCTATTAGTGAATTTCCTGAATGGCTGTACGCCATAGCGTACATGGACATATCCTCAAATTATCCCGATATTTGTCCGCAGGAAATGGGGATAATTTCAGAAATGAAGGCCTTAAGAAATCAGGAAAAACTGAAATTTTGAGCATTTTTTAACCGATTTTATTGGCTAAAAATGACAAAAGTGCTTAAAAAGCATCCGACTTGTTTCCGAGTCGGCTTTTCACCTATTTTTTAGTCATGACTAATTTTTTAAACATTTGAAAAATAATGATTTTTAACAAGTGGTTTCGCATAATGCCCATTATGTTAAATAGGGGGATATTTATGCCTCATTAAACTTATATCCACACTTTAGACATGCATAGTTATTGAGGATATGTTCATCAATAGCACGCCCTGTAACAGCACCAGCTGTAGCTCCAACTGTACCACCAGCAAGTGCTCCAGCAATTGCCCCTGCTACAGTCCCGACAGCAGCACCAGCAACTATGCCAATCGGACCAGCAACGGCTCCTAGCATCGCTCCAGCTTTTCCACCAGCAGCACCACCACCTAATGCAGCAGCAGCACCTACGGTAGCACCAGCACGTTTTCCATAATTAAGCTTATCAATATTAGTTGAGTTACATTTTGGACAAGTTGTCATATCAATCCCATATTCATATTTTTCTGAAGTTTCTCTAAAATTAACACATTACACGTTATACAAAGCATAAAAATTGAGTCTATAGCCTTAATTTTTATGTATTTTTAAAATTTAAAGCCTAGACCAGTGTCTAGGCTTTTTTATTCCGTATAACAACCATTATGTGAAAATTTAAGAGTCATGTAGCTGTTTTTATAGGGGATATAGTGTTTAATTTATTAAAACACTATATTTTTCTGTATAAAACGCTTGTTTTATGAAAAAACAAGCGTATATTTTGCTTATATAGCGTTTTAAAGTCTTTTTTATGGTGATTTTAAAATAAAACACATCTTTTAAAAGAGGAAAAAAATATGTCTACATTAACAATTGATGCTTCTAAACTTAAAAATGCTAGAAAAAAAATAGGGATAACTCAGCAGTCCCTAGCTGAAAAAGTTGGAATCCATGTTACTAACATTGTTAAGTATGAAAATTCGAAAGCTAATCCAAGAAATGATGTTCTGGAGAAATTAGCTACAGTTTTAAATACTGATCTTCAGTATCTTGTAAAGGATGATTGTGAAAAAAATGAAATTGTTAATAAGGTAGATTCTCTTACTGTTGTGATTGAAGAAGCTCGTAATAAGATTGCGGAACTTGCTCAAGTTTCACCAGATAAGGTGAACATTCAAGTTTCATTTTAGTTAGTTTTTCTACAATTAACATAATACACCTTATACGAAATGCTTCACTTTATTTCATATAATTCAATGCTTTAACTGATACCATAAAGCCGAACTTAGCTGAGTTCGGCTTTTTTGTTGAATACTACCGTTCCACGCTTAATCTTTAATCAATGTTCCACGGTTTTGATTAGCTCAATTGAATAATCAGGATGCCTGGTCTTTTTCTTTTTGGCGTTCATCCAGCTCTTTTTTGAGTGCCTTTTTATCTTGGTACGATGCAATCAGCATGATCGGGATCAGCAGCGGGGCCACAATAATTCCCAAGGCAATGTCTTTCAGTTTCGGCATGATCTCTCTCCCTTAGTCATTATCAAAAACAGCATTCAGCACACGGCCAAATAAGCCACGTTTTTTAGGTTCTGGTTCAACATGCTCAGGAAGATGGATCCGTTTACTCTCGGAAGTAGTCAATTCGTCATAGTTAGAGTCAGTCTGTGACCGAGGATCCGTTGCTATATTTGAATTTGTAGATTCATTTAGCTTATCAATATTTTCTTGTTGTGACTGTTCTAAGGTGCCTTTAAACTCAATTCTATGAGTAAGATCTTCAATATGTTGCATCAAAGACTTTTCTCTTTGATTTGCTAAATCTAACTGATTTTTTAGTAAAGAAATCTGATCTTTTAATAGATTTTCGACTTCAGATTGAACGTGTACCTGTACATCCTTCTGAACTTGTTCAGTACGTGTACTGGACTGAACACCGATTGGGTTGCCATAAACTCTGATAAGTTCAGATAAGTCTATTAGACCATCATTATCTCTTGATAATTCACCATTTTTTAAAGCCTCATATATTGTTGTCCGTGATTTTTTAAAGGCTTTACTTGCGTCCATAACGCTAAATTTTGTAGTGTTCAATACAATCCCTCTGTTCATGTACAAGGATGTTCAGGTGAGCATATTACTGAACATTATCTTTATTTTGTTTGAAAGCCAACCTTTACTAGATATGGATATAGTTCTTTAAATTTTTCAGCATCTAATAGCATTTCGGCAATTCGTACGGCAAATTGCGGATAGCTTTCGGTGCCTTGAGAATACTTACTCATTTCAGGCAGTTCTGACAATTTGTTAGCAAATAAATGACGCTGGGCATCTGTTAACTTGGTGAAAATATCTAAGGTGTTTTGATCTCTAGCTTCTAGATTTGGTTTGTTAACGTTTTTCTTTTGCTTGAATGAGAATGAAAAGCCATAAATTGAACGTCCTTTTTTATGCTGCTCATATTTAACAGTGATATCTGTAAACTCATTAACTTGATCTATAGCTAGATGTAAGACTCTGTCTTTAAAGTTCCCCATTCTTGTGTACTCATCATCAAGCACACCAATTTTTTTTCTAAACTCTTCAAGCTCTATAACAGGAGTTTGGCCAGTGCTACGCCATGCGATCAATAATTCATATAGGCGTACAGCATAAGCACTACTGAGATTACTAACTTGCTGTAATTCATACTTAGTGAACTGTTCTTCGAGTTTAGTAATTAATGGAACAATAGCGGGTGCAAAAATTAACTTAACAGTCGCTTCAGCATCAATATAACGAATCTCACTAACCCATCGGCTTAGTACGTTTTCGATGTTTCCTCGTTTATTCATCTCTTGATAGCTAAATTGTCTAGCAAATAAATCTTTTGAAGCATCCTTTAATGCTTGATAGGCAGTCTGTCTTGCAACATTGAATTGATTGATATAGCTCTCTGCATGCACTTCTAAAGGGTTGTTTGCATTAATGCCTTTACCACTTTCTCTTGCTTCAACAATAGCTAAAAGAATAAGTCGCTGTTCAACTAGATCTAGGTTATAGCTTGCGTTAATTAAAGCATTATCTTTTACAACTAGATCTCGCATGTTATTAGTCTACTTTTTTATTTCTGAATATAAATCTATATAAAATATTATGTAGTTAAATGCAAGGTAAACGTAGTTAAATCTACAAAAAAAA
>NZ_KB849336.1:1878-44333 GCF_000368305.1 Acinetobacter sp. CIP 102129 | reverse complement strand
ACTTGCGATATGTCACTGCTTTCGATTGCATTGGTACCGTTTGGTGTCAGCTTCACTACGATATCAGTCGCTGTGTCACTTGCATTGCTTAACGCTACATCATGTACCAGCGTATTACCTTCGTATTTGCTGTCACTATTCACTATTGCCGTCGGACGGTCATCGTTTGGCGTGTTTGGTGCTGCTGCAACGTTAATGATTTCTGTTGCAGTTGAGGTACCGCCCTGGCCATCGCTGATGGTGTAGTTAAAGCTTTCTTGTCCAGTAAAGCCCGAGTTCGGCGTGAAGGTAATGTTGCCTTGGGCATCAATGTTCACCACACCGTTCGGGGTGTTGATTTGTTGGGCGGTGCCTGGCGTTAAAGCCACACCATTGATTGCCGTGATGGTCAGGGTGCCACCATCTGCATCGGTATCATTTGCCAATGGGTTTAAGGTCACTGGCGTGTTGAATGCGGTGTTGTACGTGTCATCGCTTGCAACAGGTGGTGTGTTTGGTGTAGGTGCAAATGGAGACAAAGGTGTCCAGCTACCACCACCCAAACCATGTTCAAATGGCTTAATAACTGAAGATAATATTGGGTATTGAATTCCTAAAGGCGGAATATTATCTACCACCCGGTTCAACATTAATGGTTTGATACCATCAGCGACAGATGTTTCACCTGCCCGTGTCAGTTGAACAAAACGATGCCCACCTTGGGTAACATCAGGATCGCCCTCAAAAGACTCCCCTGCAATTTCAACGTAGTCCTTACCCTCTTTTTTGAATACGCGACCGTCGTCTAAGCGAACAACATCATTTTGTTGTTCAGATTCATTCATTTGCTGAAATGATTTTGCAAAATTTACAATTTTGTCGATATCTGAATTTGACTCGACCAGTAAGGAATTAAGACTGAAATTACCATCGTTATTGATTAAATCTTTGCCGTGTATTTCGACTACACGACCATTTGAAAGCTGCAATACGACATTGCTTTCTTCAGAAAGATGCAACACATCCTTTGCCTGAAGTTTTGCCCCTTTTTTTAGAATTAATTTTTTATTTGTATTGGAAAAGCGCCAAACATCACCGTCAACCGAGATTACTTTTACTGTTGTATTCATTTATAACTTTACCTCAATTTAAATGTTTAGCCATATCAATTATTTATGCCTATATGGCTAAATTTATTTAGCGCGGACACGAAATTATCCTAGTTTAGTTAATTAATATACAATATTAGTGTTACAGTCCATATACATTTACCTTCTTAAGTTGGCATTTTTTTAACTAAAATTATTACAAAGGCGCATTTATTTAACTTTATTTAAACTATTGGTTTTGTCATTTTGATAAATCGTTTTACCTTGGGATTAGCTACTATGTTGAGTCGTTTCTTAATTATTTGCTTGAGTAATATCTGTATTTTTTCAACTTATGCAAACGCACTAGAACCGCACAGTCTACTTAGTATTTCAACTAATGATCAGAACAATTTGGCATTGTTAAATCAACCCAGCACATGGTCTTTAGATAATCTAAATAAAGCTGAATGGTCAGACAATCTTGAAAAAGGCTATCTTCCTGTTTACGCAAAGTTACAAGTCCTGTTGAGTCGCCACTATTCATCTTCAGGGGCGATTGATGGTTCATTGGGCTTAAATACTGTTAAAGCGATTTCAGCTTTTCAAATTATGAAGGGTCTAAGCGGTGATGGAATCTTAGACGCAAATACTTGGCATCTTTTAAATGAAGATACAACCCAACCAACATTTATTGAATACACGATTACTGCACAAGACTTGAAGGGGCCTTATGCTCAATCTATTCCTGTAGATTATGCTGAACAATCAAAGATGCGAGGTTTGTATTACACTCGCGTGACTGAGATGCTGGGTGAAAAGTTTCATATGGATGAATTGTTTTTACAAAAAATAAATTCAGGTGCAACTTTTAATAAAGTTGGTGAAAAGATTATTGTGGCAAATGTGAAAAACACGTTGCCAAAAAATATAAAAATGATTATCGCGCACAAAGGCTCAAAACAATTATATTTGCTTGATCAACAAAATAAGATGATTGCTTCTTTTCCTGCAACCATTGGTAGTGAAGATAATCCCTCACCATCTGGCACTCATGTGATTGGGAGCATTGTGCCAAATCCACACTACAGCTATAACCCTAAGAATTTTATTCAAGGCAAAAATCTTAAACCTCTTAGTTTACCGCCCGGACCGAATAATCCAGTTGGAAATATTTGGATTGGTTTATCTCGACCTTCTTTTGGAATTCATGGGACACCCAACCCCGCTTTAATTTCTAAAACAGCTTCGCATGGGTGTATTCGATTGACCAATTGGGACGCAAATAATTTATCTAAAATTGTTCGCAAAGGCATGACTGTCAGATTTTTGGAGTAGAAGCTATTTTTTAAAGGCTCACTTGCGTTTTTAACTATAGTTGAGATCGAATGATGAACCGTGATTTTGTAAAGTATGTTAACCACATTTGGATTTTCCAGGTTCGATATATTTAACTTCCAAATCATTATTTTTATTTATGACACAAATACTTGCATGAAAACTTTTATTTGTATCGGCTTTGTTGCACAAACCTATCTGTAAAGGGTTTTTCAGCGATATAATTTTCAAATGAAGAAGCCTACACACAAAATCTACCGCACAACCAATTGGCCCGCATATAACCGAGCACTCATGAGTCGCGGAAATATTGCCATTTGGTTTGATCCTGCTACGCAATGGCATGCTCCATCAAAAGGCAAACAAGGACGCAATCAAATCTACTCCGATGCAGCCATCCAATGCTGCTTTTAGTGATTAAATCCTTATTCCGTCTGTCTTTACGTATGGTCACTGGCTTTGTGCAAAGTCTGATTAAACTGTGCGGATTAAATGGGACAGCATCAGATTACACCACGCTTTGTAGAAGACAAAAGCATATTGATATTGCAATCAGCTACCAAAAAAGTAGCGATGGGCTGCATCTGCTCATGGACTCTACAGGCATGAAGTTTCTAGGTGAGGGCGAATGGAAACGCAAGAAACATGGACCTGAATATCGTCGCCAATGGCGTAAACTTCATATTGGTATAGATGCCAAAACCCTGCAAATACGAGCAGTTCAGCTCACAACCAATAATGTCAGTGATTCACAGATATTTGGTGATTTACTTAATCAGATTCCACAAGATGAGCGAATTGACTCTGTTTATACCGATGGAGCTTATGACACCAAGCAATGCCGTCAGGTCATTGCAGATCGGCAAGCGCATGCGGTGATTCCACCTAGAAAAAATGCGAAACAATGGAAAAATACAAAGCTTAGCTCGCTAGAGCGAAATGAATTACTTCGAACAGTTAAACGTTTAGGCAGGACACTATGGAAAAAATGGTCAGGCTATCATCGTCGAAGTTTGGTTGAAACTAAGATGCATTGCATCAAATTATTAGGAGATAAACTCAGTGCAAGGAGTTTTGATAGCCAAGTGAATGAAATCCATGCACGTGTAGCAGTCCTTAACAGATTTACGGAATTAGGTCGACCACTTACCCAAGTTACGCCTTAAATTTAGCTCAATTAGGGGCCCTTTGCATTTCAAATCTTTGTGCAACAAAGCCATTGCAACATTGACTTCCTCCCCTCGCTAAACCGAGGGGATTCCTACAACTAGACGGTGAAGCCCCACCGCAAATCTTAGAGTTGGCTACCGCCTTGCAATTCACACTTTGCATCTAAGATTCTTATTTCAAACTAACGCTACCGTTAAGATTGTCTGTTGACACGAGCTAGTTTGAGAGTGTGTATGGAATACCATCTACCAGTCAAGACACTGCGTACTCGCAATTTATACTTGTCTTGCCTGTTTTTTGTAGATGGTTTAATTTAATGGCTGATTGATTGTAGCAACTTTGTCGCCTTATATCCACCCCCTAAAGTGCGTGGTTTTACGGCGACTGCTGATAAATCTACCATTACACCTCAACCATATTCAGGAACTTTTCTAGAAAATCGAGTATTATTCCCCCTATAAATAAAATCATTTCAAATGTCATGAACCAGCTTTTAAACCCATTAAGAAAACAACTTCGCCTAAAAAGAAAGCGACTTTCTCCTTATGAACAAAAGAAAGCTGAACAACAGGTTTTAAATCGACTCAGATATTTGCCACAGTTCAAGTCAGCCCAAAAAGTTGGCCTATATCTACATGCCTTTGGTGAAGTGCATACCCGAAAAATCATCCAGTTCTGTTTTCAAAAAAACAAGCAGGTCTATCTGCCCACGATCTGTAATATGAACCAAAATCTGGTTTGGGTAAAAATCAGCTCCAATCAATATTTAAATAAACGTTTTTCAAAGCATCCTCTCGGTATGAAAGAACCAATGGCAACGCGTGGGCAGCATGTTTCCACCCTGGATTTACTGATTATGCCTTTATTGGCCTGTGACCAGCTTGGAACAAGAATCGGCATGGGAGGTGGATTTTATGACCGTACTTTAGCAACTGCCCCACATCGTCCTTTTCGGCTGGGACTCGCCCATTCCTTTCAATATATAAATGAACCTTTATTCAGACAAAAATGGGATCAACCCATTGATGGATTATTAACCCCTCAAAATTTTTATTATTTCAAACGATAAATAGCTAATTTTATTAATTTTAACCGCCAATCTTGAGTAATTTAGTCTTTTTTTCATATTTTATAAATTAAAACCCTTGTAATTTTAAAAATGCACTTCACTATAAAAACATGGCAACACCGTTGTCACTCATTAGGAGTGCCCATGTCTGAATATATTTTAAATAATGAATCAAGCTTAGAGCCACAGGTTCCAAGTGTATTACCACTATTAGCATTACGTGATGTTGTGGTCTATCCACACATGCAAATTGCGCTATTTGTGGGTCGTGAAAAATCGATCAATGCAGTGGATGTGGCTCGTAACGGTGACAATTTAGTATTTGTAGTTGCGCAAAAAGATTCGCTTACAGAAGAAATTGATCACGATAACCTCTATCAATATGGAACCGTGGCTAAAATCGTACAGGTCGTCAATCATGAAAATGATGAAAACTGCATTAAAGTACTGATTGAAGGTCTGCATCGTTCTAAATTAGAGCGCATTATTGATGGTGAAGAATACTTGACTGCCGAGCACAGTCTCAGTCCAATTACATTACTATTGGATGAGGAAGCTCAAGCAACTCGCTTAAACGAATTACGTACCCTATTCGCTCAATATGCTGAAGCGAAATTACGCAATGCACGTGAGCTTGTTGCAGCAGCTAATAAAATCGAAGACCTGTTACAACTGATGTTCTTCGTTGCGACCCGTGTGCCTTTAAACATTGAAGTGAAACAAAAGTTTTTAGAGCACGACGAGTTTGAAGCGCATTTGCAAGAGTTGATGAGCTATTTGGTGAATCAATCTGCTGAACAGCAAATTGAACAAACGTTACATGACAGTGTTAAACGTCAAATGGAAAAGAACCAGCGTGAATACTTTCTAAATGAAAAAATGAAAGTTATTCAGCGTGAGCTTTCCGACATGAATGGCGGTGCTGAGGATGACGTTGCGGAAATCGAGAAACGTCTTGCTGAAGCAGATTTGCCTGAGCACGTACGTAAAAAAGCTGAAGCTGAGTTCCGTAAACTCAAGGCAATGCAACCTGCATCCAGTGAAGCAGCCGTTGTTCGTAACTATCTAGAAGTCATTTTAGATACGCCTTGGAATAAGGCGAGCAAAGTCAGCATTAACTTGGCCAAAGCACAAGAGATTCTTGATGAAGATCACTACGGCTTAGATGACGTCAAAGATCGTATTGTTGAGTATCTGGCGGTTCAGTCGCGTGTGAAAAAACTCCGCGGGCCAATCTTGTGTTTAGTCGGCCCTCCAGGTGTAGGAAAAACTTCTCTTGGGGAATCAGTAGCGAAAGCGACAGGTCGTGAGTTTGTCCGCATGGCCCTCGGTGGCGTACGTGACGAAGCTGAAATCCGTGGTCACCGTCGTACCTATATCGGTGCGATGCCAGGTAAAATTGTACAGTCTTTAACAAAAGTTGGCGTGAAGAACCCTCTGTTCTTACTCGACGAAATCGATAAGATGGCACAAGACTACCGTGGCGATCCTGCTTCTGCCTTGCTTGAAGTGCTTGATCCATCGCAAAACAACAAGTTTAACGATCACTATTTAGATCTTGATCTTGACCTTTCTGAAGTGATGTTCATTTGTACTGCCAACAGCATGAATATTCCTGAGGCCTTGCTGGACCGTATGGAGGTGATTCGTCTTCCTGGTTATACCGAAGATGAAAAAGTGAATATTGCTGAGCGCTACCTTGTTCCAAAAGCGATTAAGAATAATGGCCTACGTGCAAAAGAACTGACTGTTCATGAAGAAGCCATTCGCGACATCGTACAACGTTATACACGTGAAGCTGGTGTGCGTAGCCTTGAACGTGAAGTGTCTAAAATTGCACGTAAAGTTGTAAAAGAGGCGGTGAGCAAGAAGTCTAAAAACCTACAGGTTGATGTGACTTCTGCAAATCTTCCAGAATATCTGGGTCCACACAAGTTTGACTTTGGTGTTGCTGAGGATGAAGCGCAAGTGGGTCGTGTCAATGGTCTGGCGTGGACTTCGGTGGGTGGTGAGTTACTGACCATTGAAGTTGCAGCCGTAAAAGGTAAAGGTAAATTCATTACCACAGGTTCACTCGGTGATGTAATGAAAGAATCAATTACCGCAGCAATGACCGTGGTTCGTACACGTGCGGATGAATTGGGAATTGAATCATCTCGTTTCGATGAAACTGATGTCCATGTTCACTTACCTGAAGGTGCAACACCAAAAGATGGCCCATCGGCTGGTTTGGCACTGACCACTGCCCTTGTATCGGCATTTACAGGTATTCCGATTCGTCCAGACATTGCCATGACAGGTGAAACAAGTCTTGGCGGCCGTGCGATGCGTATTGGTGGCTTGAAAGAAAAGCTTCTTGCGGCACACCGTGGTGGAATCAAGCTGGTCTTCATTCCACAGGATAACGTCCGTGACTTGGCTGAGATTCCAGAAAATGTGAAAGAAGGTTTAGAAATCAAAGCTGTGAAAAGCATTGATGAAATCCTGCCTTTGGCTTTGACGGATACACCAAAACCTTTGCCGAAAACACCGATTGTAAAACCAGTGGAAGAAGCAAAGGCTGCACGTCACTAATCCTTGAAAAAATTAAAGAGAGCTTCGGCTCTCTTTTTTTGTTACATATTTTGGTTGAAAAATAACCAGTATATTGCATAATGAAATGGAGTCGACAAAACAAAGGCCAAACTTGACTCATGAACTCATTTTAGTGCCATCTGAACTCCAGACAGATGGCACTTTGATCGCAGCTCATACGCATGTTGAGCTGCGTTTTTTATGGAGAGAATAATCCGCTATTTTGTATCTTTTATGACAAGATAAACCGTTTGCACCATCCCATGACAACCAGCAGCATTTATAATGTGCTGAATCTATCGATTTAAACAATCCTATGAAAATTCGTATTCTCACCATTGGTCAAAAAATGCCTGCCTGGGTACTCACTGGCTTTGAAGATTACTTCAAACGTATCCAGCCCTTTGTACAGACTCAGGTGATTGAGCTGCCTATGGCGAAACGTGGGAAAAATGACTCTGAGGCAGATATCCTAAAATACTGTCAAATTGAGGGTGAAAGTATTTTGAATGCCCTCAAGCCAAATGAGACATTGATCGCTTTAGAAGTAGGCGGGCGCGAACTCAGCACTGAAAAGCTGGCAGATACCATGAAGCAATGGATGCTAGAGGGCAACGACATCGCACTTGCCATTGGTGGCCCAGATGGCCATTCCGAAGCGGTACGTCAGGCAGCGGCCTGGCACTGGTCATTGTCCAAGCTCACCATGCCCCATCCCATGGTGCGTATCTTGCTTATTGAACAACTGTATCGTGCGATGAGCATTAACCATAACCATCCTTATCATCGGGCATAGCGCTATACTTGTTCTGATTTTAGAACAATATGTTGAAGTTTAGCTACTGTCATTCCTTTAAAGAATTTGTCACGATAATCAGGTCTCTCCAATCAGGTGCGCTGTTATGAACTTGCAAACTTTACCAGGGTTATTTATCTCTCATGGTTCGCCAATGCTCGCACTTGATCCTGAGCAGGTTGGTCCTGCCCTATATCGCCTAAGCAGCAATCTGCCAAAGCCCAAGGCCATTGTGGTGATGTCAGCGCATTGGGAAAGTCAGGCGCTGGAAGTCAGCACCTCCACTCGACCACAAACCTGGCACGACTTTCGCGGCTTCCCACCTGAACTCTATCAGATTCATTACCCTGCGGCAGGCGCGCCAAAGTTGGCCGAGGAAATACTGAGTTTATTTGCAGAAGCAGATATTGCGGCCCACGCAAACAGCACCCGTCCACGCGATCACGGCGTATGGATGCCGTTGTTACATATGTATCCAGAGGCAGATATTCCTGTGATTGAAATTTCCCTGCCAATTCACATGAATGCGGATGAAATTTACAAAATCGGGCAAACGCTTGCACCATTACGTGATCAACAAATCCTGTTGATTGGTTCAGGCAGTATCACCCACAATCTGGCTGAGCTATCATGGCACAACCCTACAGATGTGCCGAGCTGGGCCAGTACATTCAGAAATGCAGTGGTGAGCAAATTGACCCACCAGAACTATGATGCGGTGCTGGATTGGCCATCATTACCCTATGTCCAGCGCAACCATCCCACACTTGAACATTTTGCCCCACTGTTTTTTGCGATGGGGACAGGTCATCGTTTTACGATCGTACATAGCAGTTTTTCAATGGGTTCACTGGGCATGGATATTTATCGGTTTGATTAAAATTTCATATCGTAAAAAGGGACGGTCATCATCGTCCCATCCATAAGGCCATAATTGCTGGAATATTACAAATAAATACATTTAGCAAACTGAATACCTAAACGTACTACATGCTCTTTTTTAAGAATACTTTAAGCTTAACACTGTTATTTATTTACTGTCATTTTGAACATGAAAATCAAATATTTAGTTCTTGCCTTACTTCCACTTTCCCTAATAGCCTGCCAATCAGCACAAAATATAACTGACAGCGTAATTACACAAATAAATACAACAGCCGTAAAAAACCTCACAGAATATACTTGGTCATATCAGCCTGCTGACACCAAAAAACCGATCGTTCTTAGCTTTAGTAAAGACCGCTTATCTGTAGATTCAGGCTGTAACCGTCAAGGGACCACATGGAAAGTTGAAAATGATTTAATCATTACAGGTGATATGTTTTCTACTGAAATGGCATGCGAACCTGCATTGATGAAGCAGGAACAATTTGCCGCTGATCTTCTGCAAAAGCGTGAAATCTCGTTTGATGTAAATACCAGCAATCCTGATCAACCAAGTCTAGTCATTAGCGACACCAAAGGCCAGAAATACACGTTCATTGGCACAATGACACCTGAAGCGAAATACCAGTCTGAGGGTAAAACGGTTTTTCTGGAAATTTCACCTGAAACCAAATCTTGTGTCGGGGTCACGCCAATGACCTGCATGCAGGTTCGTGAAATTAAATATGATGACAAAGGCATCAAAACCTACGCGCACAAAGACTGGTCATTGTACTATGGTCAAATCGAGGGCTTTAAACACAATCCAGAGCAGCGTGTTATTGTACGTGTGAAGCGTTTTGAAATTAAAAACCCAGCCGCGGACCAGTCCAGTCAGGCAGATGTATTAGATATGGTGGTTGAGCAAGAGTTGGTGAAAAAACCATAAACCCATACCATAAATAAAAAATCCGATACTTTTAACATCGGATTTTTTATGAAAAGTCTTTCTTTATTAAAGAGGAATTTTTAATAAATGCCCTGACCTAGAATTGCGTCAGCCACTTTTACAAATCCAGCAATATTGGCACCATCCACATAATTGATGCTTCCATCTTCCTGCGTACCATATTTCACACAGTTGCGATGGATTTCTTTCATGATCGCATGCAGGCGCTCATCCACTTCCTCAAATGACCAACCCAAACGATTGGCGTTCTGCGACATTTCCAGACCTGACGTTGCCACACCACCCGCGTTAGAGGCTTTACCTGGCGCATAGAGGATTTTTGCCTCAACAAACTTCTCCACCGCATCTAGTGTCGATGGCATATTCGCACCTTCAGCCACACAGATGACCCCATTGGCCAAAAGAATTTCAGCATCTTCACCATTCAACTCATTTTGTGTCGCACATGGCAAGGCAATATCAGCACGAATGTGCCAAGGTGTTTTACCCTCAAAATATTCAAAATCATGTTTAGAGGCAAACTCTGAAATACGACCACGTTTTACGTTTTTCAGTTCCATCACTTCATCCAGAAGCGCCTTGCTAAAACCGTTCTTCAAATAGACCGTACCATTTGAATCAGACAGGGTCACCACTTTTGCACCCAGGAACATGGCCTTTTCTGCCGCATATTGCGCCACATTGCCTGAACCAGAGATGGAAACCGTTTTACCCGCGAAACTGTCGCCACGAGTTTTCAGCATTTCTTCGGCAAAGTAAACCGTACCGTAACCCGTTGCCTCTGGACGCGCCAACGAACCACCAAACGAGATCCCCTTGCCTGTAAATACACAAGAGGTGTCATTGCTGAGCTTTTTCATCATGCCCGTCATATAACCAACCTCACGACCACCCACACCAATATCTCCTGCTGGAATATCAGTGTTTGATCCTAAATGACGGTACAACTCAAGCATCAAGGCCTGACAAAAACGCATAATCTCGGCATCAGACTTTCCTTTGGGGTCAAAATCAGAGCCACCCTTGCCCCCACCCATTGGCAGTGTGGTCAGTGCATTTTTAAAGGTTTGCTCAAAACCCAAAAACTTCAGGATAGACAGGTTCACTGAAGGGTGAAAACGCATTCCCCCTTTAAATGGCCCAATTGCCGAATTGTACTGCACACGAAACGCGCGGTTCACATGGGTTTCACCCTGATCATCCATCCATGAAACACGGAACTGAATCACCCGTTCAGGTTCAACCAAACGCTCTAATAGACCATATTGAGCGTACTTGGGGTTCTTCTCAATGAAAGGCCATAAACTCATCATTACCTCTTCCACAGCTTGCAGAAACTCTGGTTGATGTGGATCACGAGCTTTAACATAATCCAGGAAGTCGCTTAGGCTACTGTATTTCAATGTTTGACCCTCAAGTCGAATGATTCATAAAAGTGCAAAAAAAACGCACCAAAATAGTTTAACGCACCTATTTAATACTTATTTTTTTTAATTCACAATATTTTTTTCAATCATATTATTTTTAATTTTTATAAATCAAATATTTAAAAAGAAAAAATAACGAACATTCCTATAAAAAATACCATGTATCATTTTAGTGCATTATTTAATATATTAAAGAATTTCAATTAATTAAACAAAACAAGAAAGATATGATTTATTTTAGGATTACTTGGTTAAAGTGCAATATTCGCACCATTTTTTGTCAAAATCCAACACTTTAAGCCAACTGTTGTTTCCAGATGTTCACCGCCAACACCATCTATTTTTTGTTATACTATTCCGTCCCATTTTGTTTCCCCTGTTGTTATGTCCCTGCCCCCACCACATTCCCTGATTGTCCAGATAGACCAGCTTTTACCACAGACACAGTGTGGTTTATGTGGGCATCGTGATGGATGTTTACCCTACGCACAGTCCATTGCCGAGGGTGAAGATGCGAACAAATGTGTTCCAGGCGGACAGCCTGTTGCGGATGCGCTTGCCGCACTGTTACAGCGCCCACAATTGACTGCCGAACCCAGTGTCTGGGAAATACAGGCAGATGGTCGCCCACAGCAAATGAAAGCGGTGATCCGTGAAGATGAATGTATTGGATGCACCAAATGTATCAGCGCATGTCCTGTAGATGCCATCATCGGCAGTGGCAAACTCATGCATACGGTGCTGGCAGATCTGTGTACAGGCTGTGAACTATGCATCCCACCTTGTCCAGTTGACTGTATTGACCTGGTTGCCGACATCAAGCCACTGCCAACCCGAGAACAGCGCGTTAAGGAACAGGATGAATTAAGGCATCGTTACTATGCCCATATCCAGCGTGAAGAAAAACGCCGCCTGAATCGTAAAGGTCCGATTGTACGGGCTGAAATCGATACCGATTTGTTTGCCCAGTTCTCCCAGGCACTCAATAATGTGCCTGTGATTACACTGGCAGACAAGCCCAAAGAAAGCGCCCCAATTGATGCAAAAACCACGATTGAACTGGCTAAAATCCGCACCCAGATCAAGAAACTGGAGAAACAGTTAAGCGTACGGGCTGATGAACAGAAACAGGTGCAACTGCTTAGCCTACAGCAACGTTTAAATGAATTGCAGGAAGTCTAAATGCCCGTTAAAAATATGACCAAAAAGCAAATTCAGGTTTTCTTTGAACGCTTACGTGAACAGCGCCCTGATCCCCGTACAGAGCTGAACTATTCATCGCCATTTGAACTGCTGATTGCGGTGATGCTTTCGGCACAGGCAACCGATGTCAGCGTCAATAAGGCAACCGATAAACTCTATCCTGTGGCAAATACAGCCCAGGCCATCCTTGATCTTGGTGTCGAGGGACTCAAGGCATATATCAAGACCATTGGGCTCTATAATGCCAAGGCTGAAAATGTCATTAAAACCTGCCAGATTTTGCTTGATCAATACCAGGGACAAGTACCCGAAACACGTCAACAGCTTGAAGCGCTGCCAGGCGTAGGCCGTAAAACAGCAAATGTGGTGCTGAATACTGCATTTGGGCAGCCGACTATGGCGGTGGACACCCATATTTTTCGAGTGGGAAATCGTACAGGTTTAGCTGTTGGAAAGAATGTGTTAGAGGTTGAGCATCGTCTGGTTAAGGTGATCCCCAAAGAATTTATTTTGGATGCCCATCACTGGCTAATTCTACATGGCCGTTATTGCTGTATCGCGCGTAAGCCGAAATGTTTTGAATGTGTGGTTGCAGATGTCTGCAACTGGCCTGACCGCTTTGAGTTTGGTGCAAGCAAATCCATTGCAACAAAAGACCTCAGTTAATCCTGAGGTCTTTTATCCTGCCGCAATTTTGGATGTAGCTGACGCGATTTTCCATTCTGCCGATTTTCCAGTGCCTGCTGTTTTTGCACATGGCGCAGCATTTTTTGGCTCTGGTACGCCAGAAACAAGAGTAAAGCCAAACTTAAGATCACAACCAAAATAAGAACCACTTTTAGCACAAGCTTTCTCCCAAATAAAAAGAGCCCTATTCAGAGCCCTTTCATCATTCGCAATTCAGGTTATTTATCCAGAATCGCAAACAGGTCTTTTTGTACATCATCGATGGCACGCAGACCATTCAACTTATTATAAGTCGGTGCATTCTCACCAGAAGCGGCACGCCTCTGATAGAAATCAACCAGTTGCTCAGTTTCGCTATGGTAAGACGCAAGACGCTTACGAATGGTCTCTTCCTGATCATCTGGACGCTGTACCAGCTCCTCACCTGTTTCGTCATCCTTACCTTCCACTTTTGGCGGATTGTAAACCAGGTGGTAAATACGACCAGACGCTGGGTGCTGACGACGACCAGAAAGACGCTGAACGATTTCTTCGTCAGGCACATCAATTTCGATCACATGGTCAATGCTGATACCCGCAGTTTCCAGAGCCTCAGCCTGTGGAATCGTACGTGGGAAACCGTCAAAAATACAACCATTTTCACAGTCAGGCTGGGCAATACGCTCCTTAACCAAACCAATAATCAATTCGTCTGAAACCAAACCACCTGACTCCATGACGCTTTTCGCCTTTAAGCCTAGTTCAGTACCTTCACGAATTGCAGCGCGGAGCATATCACCGGTTGAAATTTGTGGGATATTGTAGCGCTTACAGATCAACTGAGCTTGAGTACCTTTACCTGCCCCAGGTGGTCCGAGTAAAATAATGCGCATAAAAGAACATCCTCATTTAAAAACAATAAATCTTAAATTGAGCAATATGATACAGATTTATTGCTCAACCAACATCAAATTAATTATAAGAAAGCAACAAATAAGTGGATTAAACCAGCAATGAAACCAGTTACACCACCCAATAAAATTAGGATCCACTCATCTTCTTGGAACGCAGGTCGCAATAAATTCTGGAATTCTTTCGGCGTTAGTTCACGGATGCGGTCTCTAAACATTTGAAAGATCTTCTGCGCACGACTTGCATTCAGAGCTGGGTCACATACTGGACCCATAGTAATTTCAATTGAGCGATCAATCAAGTCAGTCTTGAGTCTAGCATATTCCCTAGGGCCAAGTGAAAGCTGCAATGATGTACGCACCAGTGGCGTTTCCATAATTTCATTGATATGACGCTTGACAATACGGCGGGTCTTGTCCTTTTTACTACCATACATCATTTCAGTCATGATGGATTTTAGGGTAATCAGGTCTTCGGTCACCACACTGGCAAACACATCAGAAACCTCTTCCTGACGCTTCATGAATGCACCCTGAACATTATAGGTGCCAATCTTCAACACAGGCACAATCCACGGGAACTTACGGTCTTTGGTGAAACGGAAAATCTGTGGATAGCGGATATAATGGGGTTCGATTGGGTTGAACACCATCCAGATCGCAATCCAGTTGGTCAGAAAACCCCAGATGGCGGCCCAGAACGGAACAGTCCAGTGCCAAGGCACCACAAACCAGACAATCATCTGGAACACACCAAAGAACATCCCAATCAGCGCACTGATATGCCAAATAAAGTTAATTTCCTTTTGGCCCACTTTCAGGAACATCCGCACCATCAAACGGCGGTCACCCTCCATCTGGCTCACCACCATTTCACGCATGTCAACCAGTGACTCAACATTCATGGTCAGCTCAGTCACCAGTTCCTTTAGGGTATTTGGCAACTGTTTATGCGCCTGTGCATAAATACGGCGCTTAATTGAATAAG
Organism: Acinetobacter sp. CIP 102129; assembly: GCF_000368305.1. NCBI lineage: Bacteria > Pseudomonadati > Pseudomonadota > Gammaproteobacteria > Moraxellales > Moraxellaceae > Acinetobacter > Acinetobacter sp. CIP 102129. The sequence goes on along the minus strand of NZ_KB849336.1, from coordinate 29,290 downwards.
GCAGGTTTTCCCACAGCACCGCATTACGGTCAAGCATAACCTCATCAATCAGGTGTTCAAGTTCAAAACCAACCTGCTCACCAATGATGTTTGCCATGTCCTCAGGGTCCATCGCTTCCAGAAACTCTCGCAATGAACCTAATTTTGATAGGGTATTGTCAGTAATAATGCCTGAAATACGTCCTGCCTTACGTGGCACAATCCCTTGCCAACCTACAGGTAATGGTCCTAAATGGAATCCCCAGAAATTAATTGGGTAAAACACCATTTTCAAAGCCATCCACACGTGTGCCCATGTTACAAAGGCAGTCACTGGAATGATACTTAAGACTGCCAGATGGTCAGGTCGATTTAAGAAAATCTGCCACAATTCATTGACGTAATCAAACATGCATGACTCTCAAAGTTATTGATACATTATGGCCTATAGATGAACAGCTTGCACTCTCCTACAAACCAAAACTTAAGGTGTATGAAAACTGAAGCACAGGTTCTGCTTTTTTAACAGTCTTCCCATCTGCCCCTTTCAATGGTTCACGTACGCCCGCACCCACACTGAATGTGCTAATCCGTTCATTATTCAACCACACAAAGGCCATATCAGCCCCTACACCCAAATTCGCCTTTACTTTTCCACCATAATTTTTACTGTCCAGATGACCTGCATACAGCCCAACGTAATATCCGTTTTTATCTGTGCCTGTCAGGTAATATGGATAACGGAAGCCAACCTGACCGCCCGCCTCATTATCATCGTTTAAAAACGCACCCGCTTTCGCATAAGCAATCCCGTATGGATTTACCCATTCAAGGTTGGCGTGTAATAATTTTTTGGTTACACCAGCCCCAATATTCCAGGTTGAAACTTTTGCATCCTTTAGTTTAGGTTCAGGCTTAAATGGATTTTCCCCAGCGTGAACCAAACCCGTAGATGTTAAAACCGCCAGCAAAAGGTAAATTTTTTTCATTATTTTCTCCACTTTCCCTAAGAGTGTGTCCTATTTCAAACAGTTTGTGACTTTAACAGAATTATTTTGCTCCTAATATACAAGACCATACAATTTTAATGTCTGCAAAGTCAAAAATTGTCGCACCACGTTTGCATGAAGTACTGAAAATTCTACAGTATGATCATTCAACTTACGTTAAAATAGCCAATCGCTCCATTCTTTTATTTCGTAATTAAGTCGACACCGTATGAAACAGCACTTTCCTTTAAAAAACATGCAACAAGAAAAGCGCATTTACAAGGGTCGAATCTTTTTTGCAATCTTTATTGTCGTGATCTGTCTGCTCATCCTGATCTGCCGCTATGCCTATTTGCAGATTGTGCACTATGACGACTTCACCACCGCCTCCGACAAGAACCGAATCCGCCTGCAACCACTAGCCCCTGCCCGTGGTTATATTTATGACCGCAATGGCGTGCTTTTGGCCGACAACTATCCCGTGTTTACCGCCACGCTCAGCCGTGCGGATGTCAGCGATATAGATGACACAATCAACCGCCTGATTCCTGTACTGGGCCTAACGGAAGAAGACGTTGAACGCTTTAAGAGTCGGGTGAAAACGGCACGGAAAACTGAGCGGATTGCCATCAAGCTAAACCTGAATGAAGCGGATATTGCCAAATTCAGTGAAGTGAAATATGCCTTTCCTGGGGTAAAGATTGAAACGCAAATGACCCGCTATTACCCGCATGGAGAGCTTTTCGCGCATGTGCTGGGTTATGTGGGCCGTATTAATGATAAAGAACTAAAATCTATTGACAAGGATTTATACGCAGGCACCAACCTAATTGGTAAAATTGGAGTGGAAAAAAGCTACGAAGAATTATTGCATGGTACCCCAGGCTACGAATCGGTAGAGGCCGATGCACATGGCAATATCCTGCGTAACCTGGGACGAAAGGCGCCGATTCGCGGCAATGACCTGTATTTGTCGATTGACTATGGCCTCCAGATGGTCGCGGCACAACAATTGGCGGACCGCCGTGGGGCAATTGTGGCCATGGACCCACGTACTGGTGAAATTCTGGCACTGGTTTCCAGTCCCAGCTTCAATCCCAATTTATTCGTAACGGGCATTAGTTCGAAAGACTATAGTGGTTTACGCGATAATTTAGACCAGCCACTTTATAACCGTGCGGTTCAGGGTGTCTATCCTCCTGGTTCAACCATTAAACCAATGTTTGGACTAGGTGGGATTCATTATGGTTTGGTTGACTGGGGAACTGCGATTTCCGACCCAGGCTATTTCAACTTACCTGGTGACAGTCACCGCTTCCGTGACCATAAAAAAACGGGACATGGTGCGGTCAACCTGCATAAGGCCGAAGTGGTCTCCTGTGACACCTATTTCTATATCCTGTCCTACCGCATGGGTATCGAAAAAATGAATGACTGGATGCGCCAGTTTGGTTTCGGGGAAAAGACAGGTGTTGACCTGCCAAGTGAAAGCAGTGGCTTATATCCAAGCCCTGAGTGGAAAATGCGTACCCGCAAATCCAAGTGGTTAAAAGGTGAAACCATTTCGGTCAGTATTGGTCAGGGTGCATTTACCGCAACACCATTACAACTGGCAATGGCAACGGCAATTACAGCGAACAAAGGGTCACACGTCACCCCTCACGTGTTGCGGGACAATAAGGGTGCAAAAAAATTCACGGTGCACAATGCCCCTGATGGTAAAATTCAGTTCAATGGGACAGAACAGGACTGGCTGAATATGCATGCAGCCATGATTGATGTGATTCAAACAGGAACAGGTCGAGGCATTAAAGGTGGCCTACAGTATTCAATTGCTGGAAAAACAGGTACAGCCCAGGTCAAGAGTATCGCACAGGGCAAACGCTACAATGAAGCGGCCTTATCCTCAAGACAATGGGACCACGGTTTATTTGTCGGCTTTGCACCAGCAGACAACCCTGAGATTGCGATTGCCGTGGTATGGGAAAATGGTAAGCATGGTGGTTCCGCAGCGCAACTGGCGCGCCCAGTTTTCGATTACTGGTTAGTGACACGCAACAAGAATCCGCTGCGCCCTGCAAACCATCAGGTCAGTGGCGGCTTAATGACAGCAGGCATCAAGCCAGGCGAATTGCCAAGCGGCAATACCACTGCACCAACAACGGCGCAAGCCTCACTGCCAACACCACCTCCAGTAAGACCTGCCCCAGCAGTTACCCCACCACCACAGCCAGTTGATGGAATTACTGAATAATGAAGAACCAGTTACGCATTATCGGGGGAGAATGGAAACGGCGCTCCCTACCCTTTGCCAGTATTGAGGGTTTAAGGCCAACGCCTGACCGTGTCCGTGAAACCCTGTTCAACTGGCTGATGTGGGATATCCAGAATGCACAGGTGCTGGACCTATGCAGTGGTTCGGGCGCCCTCGGTTTTGAAGCGCTCTCGCGTGGCGCAGCAAAAGTGGTGATGATTGAACCCAACCCAACTCAGGCACGTTTTTTAAAGGATAATATCCAGTTATTAAAAGCGGAAAATTGTCAGTTGATGATCTCAACCGCGCAGCAGGCATTAAACAAATTAAACGGCGGCTTTGATGTCGTGTTTCTTGATCCACCCTACAGCCTTGATTTATGGCAAGAGCTTGCCGAGTTGGCTGAACCCTTGATTAGAACGAACGCCTATATTTATGTTGAGGCAGACCGTGACTTGTCACAGCTAAAACTTCCAGCCAGTTGGCAAAAAATCAAGGAAACCAAAGCGGGTCTGGTACGCGCAGGTTTATATCAAAAGGTGGTCTAAAATATTCGCAACCAAAAAAAGCGGACCAGTTGCCCCCGATCAAATGGAAAACTGGACAAATATTCATAGCCAATTCGGTTGGTTGGATTCAGTTGGTAGATGATGCCATATCCCAATGAAACTGAAAAATCATCCAGAGATAAGTTACTGGTGTCACCTGTCAGCATTTTATGGTTAAACTGGTTGGTTTGATAGGCGGTATAATTGTAAATACGCCAGCGCTCACCCTGAAAAAACAGGTTATGCAAAATTGAATAATCTGTTTTCTCTTGTTGAGGATAGGCTGAGTCAAAAATTTCTTCAGCATCATCATTCACCGCTGTAAAAAAATTATAGTCCCCTGCATGACAGACACAAGAGAAAAATAAAATAAAACAGGATAAAAGTGCTGATTGACTACGCATAGCATGTTGAATTAATTCGATGAAGAATGAGCATAACCTGTCCCAGAAAGTTTAAGCAAATGGAACACACTCATTCACATCCCTTTTTTCCGCCTTGCGTATCTTCACATTCTGCTCCTCAAACTGATTGTTATATAAATTTTTCATTTTTGTTTTCTCAATTATATTACATGATTAAAATCAAATATATAGAAAAAAATATGCGCTTGATCTCAAAAACTGGATTTTATGTCGCACGATTTAAGTCATTTAATTGCTTATGTTAGACATAATTAATTTATTTCCAGAATAAATTCTATATACAATAACAATCTTTAAAAATTTTTATTCTAAATATCATGAAGATCTTATTCGTGCTGATTGTGATTGCCCAATTAACAGGATGTGTATTTGGACAATCAAGTGAAGTTAAACGTGCTGAAAAAATTTTGCAGCGTTTCCAGTGTAAAAACGTGGAGACCAGTCAGCTTGCGACTTCTTCCATTACCAATTTTTATCAACAGACACTTGCCGCAAACAAGGACAAAGCCAGCACATATATTGAACAGTATAAAAATGGCGAGGATCTGTTTGACATTCCACTCGATGAAGTTGTACAACAAAAGTACCAGCTCTATCTTCAGGCTTGTCAGGCGCTTGGCGGTGTTGCAGCATCACCTTTAATACCAGATTCAACTGAACAATGATAAATTACCCTGCCTGATGATTTTTTCTTCTCGGATGTGGCATGATTGAAAAACAACTTGGCTTAAAACATTATATTGCGCTTGGGATCATCGCCCTTGCCGTAGGGATTGCCAGCATACAGCCGCTTGAGCTTGAGTCCTATCTCCTGCACCAGGTGGGCACTGTGTTTATGCTGGTTGTGCTGATCATCAGCATGAAAAAAATAGGCATGCATTTTTCCAGTTTTTGTTTGTACCTGCTTTTTCTTTTCATCCATATTGTTGCGGCACATTATTTGTACTCCTATGTGCCTTACAATGAATGGTTAAAGTCCCTATTTCATTTTGACCTGAATCAGGTGATGGGCTGGTCTCGGAACATGTATGATCGACTGGTGCATTTTGCTTATGGATTATTGCTTTACCCATTTTTTCTCCGTTGTTTTCAGGTCTGGTTTCCTACCGCAAAACCATTGACCTTGTTCCTGCTGGTGATCCAGTTTGTGATGGCTTCCAGTATGCTCTATGAGTTGCTCGAATGGGGACTATCCATTGGCTTGTCGCCTGAAGATGCGGAAAACTATAATGGACAGCAGGGAGATATGTGGGATGCACACAAGGATATGTTTCTGGCCACAATCGGATCAATCCTTACAGGGCTGCTCTATTTAGGCAGAAGCAAAAGAAAAGCACCTTAAACAGGTGCTTTTCTTTGATCAGGACAAATTGATTAAAACTTAGGATCACGCATCTGAACCAAGGTGCTGTTTGCCTTGGCGAGGCTATCAGCGATTTTACCCATCACCGTTGGAATCAGGGTCTCAGCCATTTGTGCCGCCTGCAAACCCAGTTTTTCACCAAATGTAGGGCGTTTGCGGGTATTGATCACATAGACATCATGTTGTGACAAAAGACTGAGTAAATATTCATCCGAGGTCTGTAATTTATCCACCAGATTTAATTCACGTGCATCTTCACCATACCAGTGCTCACCTGTTGCAACCTTTTCAACGTTGAGTTGTGGGCGGTATTTTTCAATAAAGTGCTTAAACAGCACGTGTGTCTGCTGTAATTCCTCTTCAAACTTGGCCTTACCCTCAGCAGTATTTTCACCAAACATGGTTACGGTGCGTTTATATTGACCAGCGGTGTACAGTTCAAAGTCCACATTATGCTGTTTCAATAAACGGTTAAAGTTCGGCACCTGTGCAACCACACCAATTGAACCCACCACGGCAAACGGTGCTGAAACAATTTCATTGGCAATACATGCCATCATGTAGCCGCCACTGGCAGCAACCTTATCAACACAAATCGTCACATGAAAACCCGCATCACGTAAACGAACCAATTGAGCCGCAGCCAAACCATAGCCATGCACCATTCCACCTGCGCTTTCCAGACGTACAATCACACGGTCATGTCCAGCTTTGGCGGTTGCCAAAATTAGGGTAATCTCTTCACGCAGGGTATCGACCGCAGAGGCCTGAATATCACCCTTGAAATCTAAAACGAAGATTTTCTGGTCATTTTTCTTACGAACCTTGGCTTCTTTAGCAAGCTGCTGAACCAGTTGTAATAATTCCAAACGGGATGCTGTTGTTTGCGCAATTTTTTTTCTTTGTTCATTCACACGCGCATTTAAATGACTAATACGAATTTCAGCAGGAAATTTAGGTAAATGGAATAACATAAAATATGTGCTCTTTGAGTTCGTCTTTATGCCTCTAAGATGTGGTCTGTTCAATAAAAATTCAATAGCGTTTTTGCAAAATAGATTCATTTTCATCTGTATCATAAAAAAAAGAGCCCGTAGGCCCTTTGATATATACGGGATGGTATCAACCAAAACGCCCTGTAATATAGGCTTCAGTCAATTGATGGTCAGGCTGGGTAAACACTTTCTCAGTCGAGTTGACTTCAATCAGGTCACCCAGATGGAAATAAGCGGTACGATCAGACACACGCGCTGCCTGTTGCATGGAGTGGGTCACGATTGCAATGGTATATTGCTCTGATAATTCAGAAATCAATTCTTCGATTTTAGCGGTTGCAATCGGGTCCAATGCTGAACAAGGCTCATCCATCAGGATCACTTCTGGGCTGACCGCAATGGTACGCGCAATACATAAACGCTGTTGCTGGCCGCCAGACAAACCTGTTCCTGGCTGGCTTAAACGGTCTTTCACCTCATCCCACAGACCCGCTTTACGCAGACTATTTTCAACAATTTCTTCCAGATCATATTTGTCACGTGCCAAGCCATGCAATTTCGGGCCATAGGAAACATTGTCAAAAATTGATTTTGGAAATGGGTTTGGCTTCTGGAACACCATCCCTACCTGTGCGCGCAGCAATACCACGTCAAGGTTAGGATCATAGATGTCCTGATTATCCAGTGTCACCTTACCTGTCACACGACAGCCATCAATCGTATCATTCATACGGTTTAAGGTACGCAGGAATGTTGATTTACCACAACCCGATGGACCAATGAACGCAATCACTTCATTCTGGTAAATATCCAGGTCAATACCCTTGATTGCTTCAGTTTCACCATAATAAACATGAACATCCTTGGTACTGATTTTCACTTCACTGGTTTTTGGCTTTTTATTTGAAGAAGCCGTTTCAAACTGAGAGACAAATGCAGTATTTGATTGCTGAACTTGCGCTTCAGATGACGTAAATTCTGTTTGTTGTGGATTCACTGATTTATCCTTTTCTACGGCGTTCATAATATCAATCGTATTCATTGTACTCTCCTCAATTACCAACGCACTTCAAATTTCTTACGGAGCCAGATTGCAAGGCCGTTTAAACCAATCATGAGGGCAAGCAACACAATAATCGCTGCCGCGGTACGCCCCTCAAAGAAATTGCGCAATTCATTACCCTGCCATAAATACACCTGTACTGGCAATGCGGTTGCCTGTTCCAATGGTGTGGTCGGAATGCTGGCAACGAAAGCACTCATACCAATCAACAATAATGGTGCAGTCTCACCCAACGCATGTGCAATCCCAATGATTGCACCAGTCATAATCCCTGGCAATGCAAGTGGCAATACATGATGAAAAACGGTTTGAACTTTTGATGCACCAAGACCCAGAGCAGCCTGACGAATCGATGGTGGCACCGCTTTTAATGAGGCGCGCGTGGTAATAATCACGGTAGGCAAGGTCATAAGACTCAGTACCAAACCACCCACCAGTGGCGCAGATAAAGGCAACTGCATCCAGCCAATAAAGATTACCGCACCCAGCAGACCGAACACAATCGATGGAACTGCTGCCAGGTTGTTGATGTTCACTTCAATGATGTCGGTCATCATGTTCTTTGGCGCGAACTCTTCAAGATAGATTGCACTCGCCACTCCAATTGGAATCGAGATGATGATGACAATCAGCATCATGAACAATGAACCCATGAATGCCCCAGCCAAACCACTGGTCGCAGGTGAACTGCGTGAATCTGGGCTAAAGAACAGATTGGTATTGAACGTATTGGCAATAATCCCCTCTGCCTTTAACTTATCTGCAAGCTGGCGCACTTCTGGCTCAAGCTGTTGCTGGTCATCAGGCAGGTTACGGTCAATATTTCCAGCGAGCCAGACATCCACATTGGCATCAGCCAGAAACTTAATCTCCTGCTTGCTTCCAATCAGGGCTGGATTTGCTAACACCATGTCACGTAAACGGTACGCTTCAGAACTGGTGTACAAGCCACTTAAATAATCACGCTGATCTTCAAGCGATTTATCTTTTGAAACGATGCCATTCACGATCAGGGCATCCCAGTCCACCATACCCATTTCAGTTTGCCAGGCCACCATACGCTCTTCAAACTGCGCGGGGGTTTCACCTGCCGTCTGCTTTGGTTTTGCACCAACATTAATAATCGCTGGGTCAAAATAAACTGGAACAGTTATGCTGCTTTGCCAGAAAGATGGCAGACCTTTTGCCAGAATACTACCAAACAGCAAGGCAACAAATGCAAGGCCAATCACCACTGCCGAGAAGCCAGCAAAACGGAACGCCTTTTCTTTGCGGTGGCGCTTTGCCAAAGAACTTTGGATTTTTCTTTTGCGCTGTTCACGTTGTTCAGCAGCCACTTGTGGATCAAATACGTTCTGATCCAGAGGAGATGTATTTGATGAACTCATTCGTATTGCTCACGATATTTGCGCACGATGTACAGTGCAATAATGTTTAAACCCAAAGTGATCACAAACAAGGTTAAACCAAGGGCAAATGCCACCAATGCCTGTGGACTGGCAAAATCAGTATCACTGGTTAACTGTTTCACAATGGTCACAGTCACGGTTGAAACCGCTTCAAATGGATTGGCATGCAGCAACGGACTGTTCCCTGCGGCCAGCACCACGATCATGGTTTCACCAACAGCACGAGAAACAGCAAGTAAAAATGCGCCTGTAATACCAGGAAGTGCAGCAGGTAAAACAACTTGTCTAATCGTTTCAGATTTTGTAGCACCCAAACCTAAAGAACCATCACGGAGTGAACGTGGAACTTGAGTAATGATGTCATCTGATAATGATGATACGAATGGGATAATCATAATTCCCATAACAAAGCCAGCAGTCAAAGCACTTGTCGCATTGATATTAATACCAACACTTTCACCTACCATTTTGAAGAATGGTCCGATGACCATAAGTGCAAATACACCGTAAACAATAGTAGGAATACCTGCTAATACTTCAATAATTGGTTTTGCCCAAGCACGTAGCTTTGGAGATGCATATTCTGCCAAGTAAATTGCAATCATTAAGCCAATCGGAACCGCAACAAGTAATGCGATACCACTGACCATTAATGTCCCCCAAAGTAATGGCAAAATACCATAACTGCCTTCAGCATTTCCTGTTGTGCTGAAACCTGGGTTCCATTCTGTACCGAAGAAGAAATCAGTAGGACTGACAAATTTAAAGAAATGTAATGCTTCTGTGAGCATCGAAAGAACGATACCAATAGTTGTTAAAATCGCAACACCAGAACATAGAATCAAGGCAACGTTAATTGTTTTTTCAACCTGATTTCGTGCACGATATTGTTCACTAACTTTACGCTTTGCCCAAACTAAACCTGCTAACGCCACACTGATAACTACAGCTAACTTAGCAAAAGTCCCTATCGTTTGAAATTTTGCTAATTGTTGTGCAGCAGCAACTTCATAAGCCGCAGCTTGATCCGTGACCCCAAAACCCGATGCAATTGCCTGCACACGGTCAATCAACACATCACGCCCTGCCGCATCCATCGTTGCGCTAACAGAGGCTGGAATATTATTAAAGATAATATGCTGCAGCACACTTGGCTCAACCAAGTTCCAAATGATCAAAATTAAAAAAGCAGGAACACCACACCACAAAGCCACCAACGCCCCATAATATACTGGACGAGAATGGAGTGTTGCAGAGTTACTTCCCTTACCTGCCAGATTACGGCTTTTGCTCAGCCCAATTTGATATGCGATTGCCACAAGGGCCAATAACACACCGATAAGTAGCAGATTCATGTAATCTCCACTGTTTTCTCAATTTTCATGATTTGAAAAAACCTAGCTAGATAAAAAGGCTGATGATCCCAAGTCTCACCAGCCTCCCTTTTAACAATATTACTTCACTGATTTACCAGCTTTAAAATCAGCCAGAATTTTTGTACGCTCTTTGTCGCTTAAAGGAATCAGGCCAGCTTTTTCCAGTTTAGAACCTTTACCAGAAATTTTCTTGTTAAGGAAAAACTCTGAATACTGAGCTAAACCTTTGATTGATTTTAAGTGCTCGCCTTTCACGTAGAAGAACAATGGACGAGAAACAAGGTAGCTACCATCCAGCACGGTTTTCTCTGATGGTGTTACACCATTTACAGTGGCTACACGCAACTTGTCACGGTTTGAGTCATAAAAGCCCAGACCAAACACACCAACAGCATTTGGAGAGGTTTTTAGGCGAGCCAATGTTTCAGTATAATCACCCGCAACCTCAATCACACGACCATCTTTACGGAAGCTTGAACATGCTTTCTTCTGTTGGTCTTTATCAAGCTTCTTGAAATAATCAAATGATTCACAACCAAGATCAATCATTTTTTCCTGGAACACTTCACGTGTACCGTGGTTAGATGCAGGAATCACCAAAGTGATTGCCTCTTTCGGTAATGATGGGTCAATCTGGTTCCATGTTGTATATGGGTTTGGAACCAATTTACCATTTGATGGAAGTTGTGCCGCAATTGCAGTAAATACGTGTACAGGCTTTAATTTATACGCCGCTTTTTTTACGTTTGACGCGAAAACAATCCCGTCATAGCCAACCTTGATTTCCTGCACCTGGTTTACGCCAGCTTTCTTACACGCATCAAGTTCAGTATCCTTGATTTTACGTGAAGCATTGGCGATGTCGATGGTGTTGTCACCCACACCTTGACAGAATTGTTTCAAGCCACCGCCTGTACCGCCTGAACCGACAACAGGTGCCTTGAATTGTGGGAAAGTATTACCAAACTCTTCTGCAACGATACTTGCATAAGGCAACACAGTGGATGAGCCAGCAATTTGAATCGTATCACGAGCTGCATTTGCAGTCGTTACTACGGTTGCCCCAGATACAGCTAATGCAATTGCGATGTGACGTGGATTTAAGCGCATTCGATTTACTCTCATTGATGCAATTTGATTTACAACGCTATGAATCAAGTGTTGTACTTTGGTTAATTGCATTTTGAGCAGATAATATGACAATTAGGTGACAACTTTATGACGCTTTTATGATGTTAATAACTGTAAGATAGACAAGAGCATTATTGACTATTTTTTTAACCCATTATCTACAGTTTTATAATCACCTTGTTTCTAATGATTTATAGCAAAATGATTAAAAACAACTCATTACAGATCGAATATAAAAAAGACCGCCTAAGCGATCTTCTTTTCTACATAACACCCGATTAATCAATCGGCGGCGTATAGGTACCATCTGCAATCGAATCCTTAATACGATCGGCTTCTGCAAGCACAAGTGCAAGCAAATTCTGAACGTTTTCAAGCGTTGCAACTGGACTTAAAGTGGTCATCTTCAAAGACTGAACATTGCCCACTCTTGTTACACCGATATTCGCTTCGCCACGTGCAAACAATTCATCTGCAACGTTTTGGTTCAAGCTATCAACAAAATCAGTTGGATAACTTTCTGGCACCACACGGAACAACACAGAAGCAAATTGCGGTTCAACCAGTAGTTCAAGACCTGCTGTTGCCTTAATATAGTCAGCAACTTCACGTGTCAGTTTCACACCGTGATCGATCATTGAACCATAAAGCTCTTCGCCTAATGCTTCAACCGTCATCCATAATTTCAATGCATCAAAACGACGTGTCGTTTGTAATGACTTAGATACAAGGTTAGGTACACCATGTTCTTCGTCATAAGCAGAGTTTAAATATTCTGCTTCATAATGCATAAAGCGATAGTTAGCTTCATCTTTTAATAAGAAAGCGCCACAACTAATGCTTTGGAAATAATGCTTGTGGAAATCAAGCGTGATTGAATCTGATAATTCAATTCCATCTAACATTGTACGATGGTCATTGGACAGAATCAGTGCACCACCCCAAGCTGCATCAATATGCATCCATGAACCATATTTCGTGGTAATTTCACGGATTTTCTTGAGTGGATCAATTGCGCCTGCATCGGTCGTACCCGCAGTTGCAACCACACACGCCACAATCTTACCTTCAGCTTGAAGGTGAGCCATGGTTTTTTCAAGTGCATCCACATCCATCTGCGCGTTCTCGTTCACAGGAACGGTCACGACTGATTGGAAGCCCATGCCCATCATCGCCATGTTCTTTTGCACAGAGAAGTGTGCATTTTCAGAACAAATAACTTTGACGTTGCGCATCGCATCGCCTGGCACGCCATCACGCTGTACAGACCACGGATTACCGTTTTCGTCTTTCCAGTTTTTCGCAATACATGCATCACGTGCAAGCAGTACACCCATCAAGTTTGACTGTGTACCACCAGAAGTGAACACGCCTGCCTGACCTGCACCATAACCCACTTTTTGACGTAACCAATCAATAAGCTGAACTTCCATCAATGAACCCGCAGGGCTTTGATCCCATGAATCCATAGATTGGTTCGTTGCATTGATTAACACTTCCGCAATTTGGCTCATCACCATGGTTGGGCAATGCAAATGTGCAAGTGAGTGCGGATGATGTACTTTTAAACTTTTGTTGAGGAAAAGCTCAATCATACGTTGTAATGATTGTTGTACACCTAAACCTTCTTTTGATGGATGAAAAGAAATTGCTGCTCGCAAATCTTTAATGCTTCCACCTGTGTACATTTTATCATTTTGCAACCATGCTGAAACGGCTTTAACCGCTTCACCCATTGCTGACTGATAGTCAGCAATGGATTGTGCATCATTGCAGAGTAACGCTTTACGATGTTCTGCAAAATCAACCATGGATTAGCCTCGTACTGCTTTTAAAGCTTCTGCAATCGCTTTTTTGAAGCGTGCAACTACTTCAACACATTCGTCTTGATTGATGATAAGTGGGCAAAGTAAACGAATTACAGTACCGTTACGACCACCTTTCTCGAGTAAAAGTTTATTGTTGAAACAAGCTGTTTGAATTGCTGCAGCTAATTGTGCATCAGCAGGAAGTGAACCCATATGGTCAGCTGGTTTACGTTCATCAACAATTTCAACGCCGATCATCAAACCACGACCACGGACATTACCGATACATGGGAATTCTTGAGCTAATTTTTTGAATTCAGCTTGTAAGAAATCACCACGCTCTTGCGCATTTTGAGCTAGGTTTTGTTCAGAAATAGTTTTTAGAACCATTAAACCTGTACCCATTGCCAACTGATTGCCACGGAAAGTACCCGTGTGACCTGCTGGCTGCCAAGCATCAAACTTACGCTTAATGCCAAGCACTGCTAATGGTAAACCACCACCTACAGCTTTAGACATCACCACAACATCAGGCTCGATACCTGCATGTTCAAAGGCAAACATTTTACCTGAACGTGCAAAACCAGCTTGAACTTCGTCCAAAATTAAAACGATGTTGTGCTTTTCAGTCACTTCACGAATTTTTTGTAACCACTTAACAGGTGCAGTTACCACCCCGCCTTCACCCTGAATTGCTTCAAGAATCACAGCAGCAGGTTTCGTTACACCACTTTCAACGTCTTCGATGAAATTTTCAAAGAAGTAAGTCAAAGCATCAACACCCGCTTCACCACCTAAACCAAGTGGGCAACGATATTCATGTGGATAAGGCATAAACTGAACGCCAGGCATAAGACCATTCACGGCATTTTTAGCACTCAAGTTACCTGTCATCGACAGTGAACCATGAGTCATACCGTGGTATCCACCTGAAAAACTGATCACTGAGCTACGACCTGTATAGGTTTTTGCCAGTTTAATCGCCGCTTCTGTAGCATCTGCACCAGATGGTCCACAGAACTGTAGGCAATATTCTTCTTTACCGCCTGGCAAATAAGCCAAAAGCGCTTCAGTAAACGCATCTTTTAAAGGAGTCGTTAAGTCTAAAGTATGCAAAGGCAAGCCACTTGCCAATGTGTCCTGAATACTTTGAATCACCGCAGGATGATTATGACCTAAAGCCAATGTTCCTGCCCCAGCTAAACAGTCGAGGTATTGAGTACCCTCAACATCTGTAACCCAGCAGCCCTGTGCTTTCGCTATCGCTAACGGTAATTTACGTGGATAACTACGAACATTTGATTCCATCTGACTTTGGCGAGTCAGATAATATTCGTTGGTTGCATTAGCGGCAGGGTTTACGGAAGTAACGCTCATATCGAATTACCATCTCTGATATGGGTAAAAGAAATAAGTCTGGTGACTTGCGGTCGTTTGACTCGGTGCTTTTTAGAATCTAGCGCAGATACAATGTTTTATATCTTTCAACTAGGTGCGAGATGATACCTAATTTTGAAAGAAAATAAACACTTTTTATGCCTGACACTCATCTAATCTTATTGAAAAAATACTTCTTTCCAATAACTATGATGAATTATCATCATACTATGTGACAAGTGAAAGAAAGTATGCTTTTTTATTTGCAGTTTGTATTTTAGATAAATGGTCAAACACTTTTAAATAATCCATTATTTTTTAATCGTTTTTATTTATTTTTATGTTGCAAAACCTCCCTAATCCATTACAAAGACACCACAAAATATGCAAAAGTTCGCCATCCGTTGTTTCTAATATCAGACTTGTAAAAATAAATGTTTAATACCAAATTTTAAGGAATTTTTTATGCGTACTTTAGCACTTGCAACATTAATGATCGGAGCTGCACTTAGCCCAAGCCTTTTTGCTCATGAGACTGAAAACTTGAACTATAATATTGTGAATATCCAAGCAGATGCAGCACGCCAAGTTGCGAATGACGAAATGCGTGCAGTTCTCTATATTGAGAAAAGCCACAAGCAACCTGCTGAGCTTTCGAATCAAATCAATCAACTGATGAATCAGGCACAGGCGATTTCGCGTAAATATTCACAGGTCAAGGTCGAAACTGGTGCGCAAAGTACCTACCCTGTTTATGACAATGACAGCAGCAAGTTAAAGGAATGGCGTGCCCGTGCTGAAATTCAGCTTGAAAGTAAGGACTTTAAGGCGGCAAGCCAGTTGATTAGCGAGTTGCAGCAAAGCTTCCAGACCCAATCCATCAATTTCACCGTATCGGATGAACAGCGCAAGAAAGTTGAAAATGAGTTGATGATTGAGGCATCTAGAAACTTCCAGCAACGTGCACAGGCGATTACTCAGGCATGGAATAAAACCCAATATAATCTGGTCAGTTTAAACCTAAATACCAGCAACTATTTCCCACAACCAATGATGCGGGGTGGCATGGCAAAATTTGCGATGGCGGAAGCTGCACCTGCACAGGACATGGCGGCGGGTGAATCAAAAATCACGGTTAGCGCCAATGGGTCGATTCAGTTTAAATAATTCGAAAGTTGAACTGACCTCAGCATAAGGGCGAACACAATTCGCCCTTATGCTCTAATCACTTTTTAAAAGGCAGCGCATATTTAAAAATACGTCCGACCACTTCACCAAACTGTTTGACAAAGCTGGCATTGTTGTAATTTAAGCCATATTTTTTACATACCGCTTCAACTTTCGGTGCAATTTGGCGATAACGGCGTGCAGGGATATCAGGAAATAAGTGGTGCTCAATTTGATGACTCAAATGTCCCGTCAAAATGTGAAATGCTTCCGAGCCAGTCAAATTGGATGAACCACGAATCTGGCGCATGTACCAATGCCCACGACTTTCATCTTGCAGCACTGTTTTTGGGAATACTTCTGCATCTTTGGTAAAGTGACCACAGAAAATAATGCTGAATGTCCAGATATTACGAATGCCATTGGCGACCAGATTTCCTGTAAACACAGGAATGGCTGATGGCCCTGCAATCAATGGAAAAAACACATAATCCTTAAACAGTTGCTTGGCGATTTTCTTTTGCACAGGTTTCCATTCCTGCTTAAATTCGTCCATGGTCTTACGCTTGTAGACAACTTTACCTAATTCAAGATTTTGAATCGCAACACCCCATTGGAACAACAGGCTAAATGGCAGAATGTATAGCGGTTGTATGACCGAAAACCTGCTCCAGCGTTGTTCAGGAAACAGGCGAAATACGCCATAACCCACATCATCATCCATGCCTTTCACATTGGTATAGGTATGGTGCTTATAGTTATGGGTTTGTCGCCAGTTATCCGAGGTACCCACTGTATCCCACTCATAGGTTTGACCGTTAAATTTAGGGTCATTCATCCAGTCATACTGCCCATGCATGACATTATGACCCAGTTCCATATTTTCCATAATCTTGGCAAAACCAAGTAAACCTGTACCTAATAGCCATGCAGGCGGAAACCATCCAGCAAACAGTAAGGCACGACCTAGAAAGCTACTATAGCGGATTGACGAATAAACACGGCGAATGTATTTAGCATCTTTTTCGCCCAAATCGTCCAGCACCTCCTGCTTGATTTGATCCAGTTCCCTGGCAAAAGCAGCCAGTTCGGCTTCGGTTAAATTACGATTTTTAGGATTTTGAAAAAATTGATATTTTACAGGCATATTCATATTGTCATTCTCGCTTATAGATCAATCACAAGATCAGATTGAGCTGAATTTACGCAAATCTTGAGTAACTGGCTTGGCTCGTGGTTTGCTGAACCATTGAGCAAGTTTTTGGTCGCGCCTTGTGCTTTGGTGCAGGCACACTTATTACAGATTCCCATACGGCAACCATGCTTTGGCTTGATCCCCTGATGTTCCAAACTGCTTAGAATAGACTGGCCTTTTGGAATGGCGATGGTCTTGTTGGATTGTGTCAATGTGACATTGATAAAACCCGTATCAGTTGCATCTATATCAAACTGGCTTAGACTAAAAGCTTCGGTCTGGATTGAGGCGACATGCTTAAACAATGTTTCCGCAGTTGCTGCAAAACCTGATGGGCCGCAGGCATAAACTGTGGTTTCATTTAAAGATTTAAGTTGGTCAATATGAGACGGGTTTAGGCGTTGATCCTGTTCCTGCGTATAAAAAATCTGATAAGTAAAATTCGTAAAGTTTTCAGCAACTTCTTTTAGGTACTCAGCATAAGCCGCATCTTCATGCGTTTTCACCCAATACATCAATTGCACAAATATGGCTTTAAGCTGTCTGGACTGACACAAAGCCTCAATCAAGCTCAGCATTGGCGTAATGCCACTACCTGCCGCAAGTAACAATAGCTTTGGTGTTTGAACCTGCTGCTGCATTTCACCATAAGGCTGTCCCAAACGCAGAATATTACCTGTTTGACTTTGATCGACCAACCAAGAACTGACCAGACCTTGATCAATTTTTTTCACCGTTAGGCAGAGATGGTCTGCATCGACCTGCATCAGGCTATAGGTTCTTTCATAATGACGACCTGCAATTTCCACCGTCACAGGATGATGCTGACCTGCAACACCACGTTGCACATGGCGGTTACATTGCAATATCAGGCTCACCATATCCTTTGCCACAATTTGTTTTTTTACGACTTTGGCAAGAGGTTGATTCATTGACCATAAAGGGTTGATTTTCTGTAACCAGAAATTGGCATCATGACTGCTCATGACGCTTTGAGCCATTGAGTTAAACAGGGAAGCCCTCTTTTCGATTGCTTGCATGCGCAGTTACTCTAATTGTTTTCTTAATTATTATACATATGTATATTTATTTGTATATACACTTGTATATTTATTCAAAAAGAATTGTAAACAGGATTTTTTACAAAATGTTTACCATAAAATGAAAAGTGCGCAGTCAAGGGCAGTGTCTTGCAGAAATGGAGTTTTCCCTGTTTCCCACAGTGGAAAGCAGCCCCGATTGATTTACATTTCACAAGCCCATCGACAATCGCTATAATCCCAAGCAGCTTATTTATGTTTTGAAAATGATGGTTCATTCTTCTGTTTTAACACCCAGTCCCAAACCAGCAACAGATGAACAGGATGTTGTTTCCATAAAATCTCCTGTACGTTCAGTTGGCCGAAAAGCCACCATTACCAAAGAAGAGTTATTTCAAGCCACCCTGAACCTAATTGGCCCACAAAAGAGCATCTCCTCCCTGAGTTTAAGGGAGATCGCGCGTGAGGCGGGCATTGCACCCAATAGTTTTTATCGTCATTTTAGGGACATTGATGAACTCGCAATCGCTCTGATTGATCGGGCAGGTTTGGTACTGCGTAAAATCATTCGTGAAGCACGCCTACAGGCGGTATTGCAACATAGTATTATCCGCAGTTCAGTCGAAGTTTTTATTCAGCTTCTGGATGCGGATGAAGGTTATTTGGGCTTATTGTTACGTGAAAGCTATACGGGTTCAACTTCCTATAAAGA
Source organism: Acinetobacter sp. CIP 102129 (assembly GCF_000368305.1). Classification (NCBI taxonomy): domain Bacteria; kingdom Pseudomonadati; phylum Pseudomonadota; class Gammaproteobacteria; order Moraxellales; family Moraxellaceae; genus Acinetobacter; species Acinetobacter sp. CIP 102129. The sequence goes on along the minus strand of NZ_KB849336.1, from coordinate 10,459 downwards.
GGCTGTAGACCGCCAGCTTTCATTCTTCCAGCAAGAGTTGCACGAAGACCTGATTCGTCTGGAACAGATCAACAATAACAGTCACATGCCCCATGCGGATATTGCCGCTAAAGCCATCACCCAACTGGTGTTTAACATGGGTGCGAAAGTGATTGACCTGTCTGCTGAACAACGGATTGAAGTCGCAGAACAAACCATGCTCATGATCCGTATGATCCTGACAGGTGCCCGCCATTTAACAGAAGAACCGCTCTAGTTTTATGTTTCCGTGTGGTGCAGCCCTTACTTGTACCACACTCAATCAACCCACTTACATTTCTTCCCACATTCCCTTCTTTGTATTTCGCACAGTATTCAAACTGATACAAAAGCAGTCAAAATCTAAACACTCAGGCGTATTCAACGGCGTAAAATAGTTATCGAAATAAATGATTTTGATCCATTTTCATGCTTATTAAAATTGAAATGAGGTAACTATGAGTTCTTCAGCAGCGAAAGCTTTAAAAGTTTATACACGTAATAATTTAGATGACTCCATTAAAGAAGCAACGGTCAAAATATTAAATCAAATACTTGCAGATCTTATTGATTTGTCCTTGCTCACCAAGCAGGCCCACTGGAATATGCGTGGTAGCAACTTTATTGCCGTGCATGAAATGCTGGATATGTTCCGTACTTCGTTGATTACCCATCTGGACAATGTGGCTGAACGTGCGGTACAAATTGGTGGTACCGCATTGGGAACGACCCAGACCGTAGCGCAAACATCGCATTTAAAACCGTATCCTGTGGAAATCCATGCGGTACAGGATCATTTAAAAGAACTTGCCGATCGGTATGGCGTGGTGGCAAACCATTTACGTGACACGATTGATGAGATTCAGGACCCGATTTCTGAAGACATTATCCATGCTGCCCTGGAAGACCTGGATCAATATTTATGGTTCCTTGAAGCCAATATCGAACAAAAGTAATTTCTGTTCAGCAATAGAAAAACGAGGGTCAAATGATCCTCGTTTTTTTATTGCATGGTGATGATTTAAGGTTTGACCACCACCAACACCTGAATCGCTTCTGGAGTCACAGAAAGACCATCTAATAAACTTAGACCCTCTTTCTGGAACTTTTGTAAATGCTCAATTTCATCTTGACGAATACTTGGGTTAAATTGCTTAAGATAAGTTAAACGGTCAATTTCATATTGCCATTTACTGCCATAATGCTCTTTAGCTTGTTGCATCAATTCAGGCAAAGAGGTTTTGGCAATATCTAAAGCTTGTGCGTAACGCTCTTCAATTACATTGCGGCGTGCTTTCACCACCTGACGACAGCTATTGCCATCCAGATGATGCAAATATGGACGTAAAATGCCTGGATCAATCTTGGCAGACAAGTCCTGACCATTTTCACTCAGCAACACACGAATCAACTGTTTTGGCAGGCTTGATGGCAGGTTCAAGGCTTTTGGTGCAACCACATCCACCTTAAACCACACTTCCAGTAACACCGAACCTTGCTTTAATGCATTTGATTTCAGCAAAGCCACATTGGTACTGCCAAATGACTGTGTACGGATCATTTCCATGACACTTTCAATAAATGGATGTTCCAGTGTCAGATATTGTGCATCTTCACGGATTTGCGCCTGATCACGATAGAATGTCGCGGTCATACCCTCTTCGTCTAGAGTTAAACCCTGCACCTGCATCTGGTCGGTTGGCTTGATGATGACCGTACCATTGCTTTGCTCATCAAAGTCAATATTGGTCGATGACATAAAACGCTTTACGAACATTGGTAAAGTCGTATTGTCATCATAATCCTCAAGCGCCTGTACAATGCCCTGTGCAACAACTGGGCGACAAGAATTGTACTCAAGCAAACGGTCACGACCTGCTTGTAGTTCAGCTTCCAGAGCCTGACGCTGTACATTGACTTCTTCAAGCAAGTCTTCAAAGGTTTGACCTTGATCTGCCAATAGACAGTCTTTCAGTTCAACGATAAAGTTCTCTTGTAGCGTTTGGGCAGTTGGAGAAATATTGCTAAAAATATTCAGTGCTTCGTTATACCAGCGGAACATACGCTCCTGCGCTGTACCGATCAAATATGGTACATGAATCTGGATACGGTTTTCCTGGCCAATACGGTCCAGACGGCCAATACGTTGTTCCAGCACATCAGGGTTGGCAGGCAGGTCAAATAATATAAGGTCACTGGCAAACTGGAAATTACGCCCCTCTGAACCAATTTCAGAACAGAGTAGAATCTGTGCACCATAGCTGTCCTCAGCAAAATATGCCGCCGCCTGATCACGTTCTAATAAACTCATGCCCTCATGGAACATCGCGGTACGAATACCCGCGTGTAAGCGCAATACATTTTCCAATGCCTCCACCACAGGACCAGTACGCGCGATCAACAACACTTTTTTGTGTTTTAAATCTTTACGTAAAACTTCCATCAACCAAGGCACACGAGGATCGGTTTCCATCCAAGAACCATCAAGCTGCCCCTCTTCTGGCCACATCTGCTCACGCATTTTGCCATCAAATGACCAGTCTTCTGGGGCTGGTAAAGGCGCTGGCTGGCAATCACGACCTGGGAAACCTTGAATCGCTTCACGTGTGTTACGGAACAGGATACGACCTGTACCATGACGATCCAATAATTCATGAATCGCACGCATACGTTGTTCAGGCTGATCATCAATACGATGACCCAACAAGCCCTCAAGTGCAGCTAAATGCTCTTCTGTTAAAGCATCATCTGACATCAATACTTCTGCAATTTTCGCAGTTTGCTGGTATTGCTCTTCCTCATCAAGGAAACGGTCAAGGCTGCTAAAACGTTGCGGATCAAGCAGGCGTAAACGGGCAAAATGACTTTCTACACCCAGTTGCTCTGGGGTTGCAGTGAGAAGCAACACACCCGCTGTTTGTTCTGCCAGTTCTTCAACCAGATCATAACGGTCATTGCCGCCCTCTTCCTCACTCCACATCAAATGATGCGCTTCATCAACCACCAGCAAGTCAAAACCTGCTTCCAAAGCCTGTTCACGCAGGTCTTCATGGTCAATCATCAAATCGACACTGGCAATAATGCATTGCTCAGTCAGGAATGGATTCAGGTCAGGATCATGTTCTTTGATCGATGCGGTACGAGTTAGGTCAAACAGGGAGAATTGCAGATTGAAACGGCGACGCATTTCAATCATCCATTGATACTGCAATGAATCAGGCACTAAAATCAGGATACGTTCTGAACGGCCTGTCTTGAGTTGCTGGTGAATGATCAGGCCCGCTTCAATGGTTTTACCAAGCCCAACCTCATCCGCAAGAAGAACACGGGGCGCAAAGCGCTTACCCACCTCATGCGCGATATAAAGTTGGTGTGGAATCAGGCCAACACGTGCGCCGAGCAAACCACGTAATGGGCTGGTGTGCATTTGAGCCTGCAACAACATGGCCTCAATACGCAGGTCATACCATTCCTTATAATCGACCTGACTGGCCAACAGACGTTCTAAAGGTTTTGACAACTGGATTTGCGCACCAATACGGGTTTCATTCAGTGCCTTGCGTTCCTGTTCGCCATTTGCCAAAGTGCGAACCACATCGTAACGGAGCACGCCATGACGGTCTTCGATGGATTCAACAATCCACTTGATGCCTTCCTGATCCTGAACTTCATCATTCACATTGAAGATGATACGGGATAAAGGCGCATTATTGCGTGCATAGACACGGGTTTCATCACTTTTGGGGAATAAAATGCTGATAGAACGTTCATCTACATCAATAAGAACGCCTAAACCGAGTTCTGTTTCTGTATCTGATAACCAACGTTGACCAATAGCAAACTGCTGCAATTTTTCCACCTTTATCTCAAGTTAGCCTAGATATTGTATTCCGTAGCCCTGATAGGGTTTAAGGTATTTTATGTAGTTTTCAACCATGTATTTTGACACAAAGCACCATCTAATAGCGTGCATCACATCATGATTTATTAAAAAGTTTTAGCAACTAAAACGATACGGGACAATCAAAACTGAGTTGTGTCCCTGTCTTCGGGTGAGTAAAACTTAACTGCGTTGCATGTAAACACAAACGGTCATAAAGCTGCTGCTGTTCTGGCGTGGCATATAAGGTGTCACCAAGAATTGGATGACCTAAATATTGCATATGCACACGAAGCTGATGGGAACGCCCTGTAATCGGGATGAGTTTAACGCGTGTTACCATTTGTCCCTGAATATCGAAGTGTTCAATGGCCTGCCATTCTGTTAAGGCTGGTTTGTGATGGGAATCATCCACAATATGCAATGGTGGGCGGCTTGGATCATAGATTACAGGGATATCCACTGTGCCCTGTCCCTCTAAATGGCCCGCAACCAATGCCTGATAGATTTTTGCGGTTTGACGATCCTGAAATTGACGGGAAATGGCGCTTTGTCCAAACCTGGATAGGCCAAAAACCAATATGCCCGAAGTATCACGGTCCAAACGATGAATGAGTAAAGTTTTTGGTTCTAGTTTTAATAAACGATTAATCAAGCAATCTTGTAAATCAGGTGTTTTCCCTGGCACCGTCAGCAACCCTGCGGGTTTATGGATGACCATAAAATCTTCATCACGATGAATCAAATGTTCACTTAGAAAATCACTCAAAGTAGCCTTCCAACGACTGGATGAAAACAAGCGGGCAATCATAAAAAGCTTAGACTAGAAATACAATGAAAAAATCGATTTAATTCTAATTTTTTATTCCATATCTAAAAAACACCACAACAATAGTCATGGTGTTTCCTGATATCTGAAATTACGCAGAAGCTTTCATTTCAGCAAATGTTTCTTTTGCAGCTTGAATTGTCTCTGCAATGTCTTGATCAGAGTGTACTGAAGAAATAAAACCTGCTTCAAATGCTGAAGGTGCAAGGTAAACACCACGTTTAAGCATACCATGGAAGAATTTCTTAAATGCATCCACATCACAGGCCAACATCGAATCAAAGCTGGTAATGTCCTCTTGATCGGTGAAATAAAGGCCGAACATACCACCCACCTGCTGGGTTTTAAATGGAATGCCTGCCTCATCTGCCGCCGTCTGTAATCCTGCAAGCAATTTCGCTAACTGTGCCGAAAGCTTGTCATAAAATTCAGGTTCACGCAGATGCTTAAACATCTCAATACCCGCACGCATTGCCAAAGGATTTCCTGACAATGTCCCTGCCTGATACACGCCGCCTAGCGGTGCGATACACTCCATGATTTCACGTTTACCACCAAATGCGCCCACAGGTAAACCTGCACCAATAATCTTACCCAGTGTCACCAGATCAGGCTTCACATTATACAGGGTGTGTGCCCCGCCTAGAGCAACACGGAAACCTGTCATCACTTCATCAATAATAAATACGGATTTGTATTCATCACAGACATCACGAATGGCCTGTAAAAATCCGTCAATTGGTGTAACCAGATTCATGTTGCCTGCCACTGGTTCAATAATTACCCCAGCAATCTCATGACCAAACTTGGCAAAACATTCTTTCAAGGCTTCAATATTGTTATATGGTAGCGTTAAAGTATGTTTGGCAAAATCGGCAGGTACCCCTTTGGAAGTCGGCTCACCTTCACCCAAGGTCAATAAACCTGAACCCGCCTTGACCAATAACGAATCTGAATGGCCATGATAGCAGCCTTCAAATTTTACAATCTTGTCACGACCTGTGTAACCACGCGCCAGGCGAATCGCAGTCATGGTCGCTTCAGTTCCTGAACTGGTCATACGAACCAATTCAATCGCTGGCATGATCTCGCAAATGGTGTCTGCCAAAGTCGTTTCATATACTGTTGGTGCGCCAAAGCTTAAACCATCCTCAGCTGCAGTTTGTACCGCCAGAATAATATCGGGATGCGCATGACCTAAAATCATTGGTCCCCATGAACCGACATAATCTACATAGCGTTTGCCATCGACATCCCACAAGTATGCCCCTTTTGCCTTTTCAATAAAGACAGGCGTACCACCAACACCGTTAAATGCACGTACAGGTGAATTGACCCCACCTGGAATATGTTTATTTGCTTGTTTAAATAACTGTTCTTGCTTTGGAGATAAACTCATAAAAGACTCAACCTAGAATCGAAGAATAAAATGTCGAAACGATGCAAAAAATTATGCAAATAACTTTGCCCATGCATTTACACGAGCAGGAATTTCAGCTGTTGACCGTCCTAATATATCACTAATTACCGCACAAAGGCTTGCTCCTGCCTCAATGACCACTTGGGAATTTTCAACGGTCAAACCACCAATGGCACATATTGGTACTTTAAACTTCTGCTTTGCTTGTTGAATGACTTCAACTCCAACATTACCTGCTTCAGGTTTAGTTGAAGTGGCATAGACTGCGCCAAATGCAACATAAGTTGCACCTTCAGCAATTGCCTTTTCAGCTAGTTCTAAGCTGTTTAAGCAAGTTCGCCCAATAATCGCCCCCTGTGGTAGACATGCGGCCGCATCAATAATTTCGCCATCAGATTGTCCGAGATGAACACCCAAACCAAATTGTTCTGCCAGCGATAAATCATCATTAATCACAAATGGAACCTGATATTTTTCACACAGGATCTTAATCTGCTCCACTTCAAGCGGCTGATCGGCTTTTGCGATTTTTTTACGACGATACTGCAAAATGGCAATATGTCCTGTTGCCAACGCAAGCTGTAGTTTTTCTAGTAATAATTGGATTGGATCATCATTGGTAATCAGGTAGAGACCGTGCATAAGAAAAGACTCATAAATTTTATCGAACAAGTATAGATCATGAAAATATCATCGGCCATCCCTACATATTTACCTTTATTATGAATATCAACATTATAAATTCCAGTATTTATAAAAAAGCCGCACTGGAGATGCGGCTAAAAGTGTTATGACTATATAATGAGATTACGGGATAAATAAAATTAATAATCGTAAACTTCATCCCAAGTAATGGTCTTGTTAATCACCTGTTTTCCATCACTAGATGCTTGATACATCAAAGTTTTGGCATCATTATTTGCGATTAAGATTGAATAGTTTTTGTCATTGGTTGTATCAACCACTTTCAACTGACCATCGTAGGCATCTGAGTCTTCATCATTAGATTTATATCTAAAAGGATTGATGGTATTGAATTTAGCTGAATAATCTCCAATTTCACTGCCTTTAACCTTAAATATACCCTCAGAACTTAAAGAATATGCCCCATTGCTTCCCTCTTCCTGGAAGCTAGTTTTAAATGCGCTGAGATTATATTCCACTGTCCTTGATTTTTTATTATCGTCAATTTCTGTTGAAACCACTTTCAAGTTGTTGGTTTCAATGGTACCGCTTGTATCATTTGCCGTGCTGGTTACTTTAAGTGCACCATTTACCAAACTGCTTTCCCCATCATCATAACTGATTTTGAAGTCTACATATTGATATTGATTTGTTGAAAGGTTAATGACACCTGAAACCGCAGTATCATCATCAAATAAACCCCTACAATTATTAAAGGTAATTTTATCGCTTGTTTTTACATAGTTGCCTTGAGAACAAGGCGTACCCTCTACAGCCTCATCAGCGCCATAGACCAATGCATCAACAAAACCAAAATTAACAAAGGTACTTAAAGCAGAGTGTGTAATTGTATTGACCGTCTTTTCAAGGCCCCAATTGGCGGTAGTCGTTTCAGTTGGTTTATTTTTATCATCAATTTCTTGCTTTATATTATCAATGACATCATCTGAACCACCACAACCTCCCAATAATAAAGTACCCAAGACCGCAGCAGCTGCCATTTTATATTTCATGATATTCTCCTTACTTCACAATATGATTAGTGTTAGAGAAAAGCACTATTGTGTCTATTCCTCAAATGAGGAGTAGACAGGATCTTTTTTTAATATTTAGATAAAATTATGGATTATCCTAGATGGATATCCTTAACCTAATTTTATTTTGGCAATAATTGAAACCCAATTATTAAATGACGCATGCCGTCATGAACTCCTGCCGTGCCTGTGCCCTCACACTTAATTATTTCTAAATGACGTATGCCGTCATGAACAGATGACAATTGAAGAATTATCTAATTTTACGTTTCTAAATGACGTATGCCGTCATGAACTGAAAAATGCAATGCGTAAAAATGGAATGGCATTTCTAAATGACGTATGCCGTCATGAACTCGTCATGACTGAATACATCAGTAAGAGAACATTTCTAAATGACGTATGCCGTCATGAACCATCATCTGTACCACGCTCACCCGCAGGCAATTTTCTAAATGGCGTATGTCGCCATGAACTGATGACCCACCAAAATCAAATATGTTTTATCTTTCTAAATGGCGTATGCCGTCATGAACGCATTGTCAGGATTTCCAATTGCATTCTCTATTTTCTAAATGACGTATGCCGTCATGAACTCAAGCTTCCTGCTGGTTTGCAGGAGGTTTCGTTTCTAAATGGCGTATGTCGCCATGAACCTTCTTTAGAAAGATCGCTCGCTCAGCATCTCTTTCTAAATGGCGTATGTCGCCATGAAC
>NZ_KB849336.1:0-1301 GCF_000368305.1 Acinetobacter sp. CIP 102129 | reverse complement strand
TCATTCCTTTCTAAATGGCGTATGTCGCCATGAACTTAGACGTTTGCAATCAGCTTGGCTCATTCCATTTCTAAATGGCGTATGTCGCCATGAACAATGAGGAAGCAAAAGCGGTTAAAATAGTGACTTTCTAAATGGCGTATGTCGCCATGAACAGGGCTTTTAATATTTGTTAAGGCTTCGTCCATTTCTAAATGGCGTATGTCGCCATGAACATATTATTAAAAAATACATTGAAAACCAACAATTTCTAAATGGCGTATGTCGCCATGAACGCGTGATTTTATTGGGTTGTCTGCATCTCAATTTTCTAAATGGCGTATGTCGCCATGAACAAATCGCAGGTGCGACACAAACTGAATATAACTTTCTAAATGGCGTATGTCGCCATGAACCACTAATTGCGCCTGTTGCAGTTGTTACGCTGTTTCTAAATGGCGTATGTCGCCATGAACGAATTGATCATCAAGGTACTGCCAAGCGCCAATTTCTAAATGGCGTATGTCGCCATGAACGTTTAATCAACGAAGTTGTAACGGACAACTCATTTCTAAATGGCGTATGTCGCCATGAACTATTGAGGTTCGCCCAAATGGTTCTAAGCTGTTTTCTAAATGGCGTATGTCGCCATGAACGGTTTTGAGCAAATGTTGTTTTGCCCATTGATTTTCTAAATGGCGTATGTCGCCATGAACGGTTTTTGGAAAGAAGTGTTTGCGAGTGGACTTTTCTAAATGGCGTATGTCGCCATGAACTTTACTCTTTTGCTGGTTTAAATTCAGCTATTTTTCTAAATGGCGTATGTCGCCATGAACTACGGTATGTGAACCAAACGCTTGTGTATCACTTTCTAAATGGCGTATGTCGCCATGAACAGATGACATATTCTTCCGCAGGCTCTTATCGATTTCTAAATGGCGTATGTCGCCATGAACGGCAGATCGCGCCAGTCGAAAGGTTTATCAATTTTCTAAATGGCGTATGTCGCCATGAACCCCATGTTGAGTCGCCCGACATCGCGCGAATCTTTCTAAATGGCGTATGTCGCCATGAACACTTACAGGACAATTTAGGTTTGATTCTATATTTTCTAAATGGCGTATGTCGCCATGAACTAAGGGTGAAAAAACGAATCAAAAGATGGGATTTTCTAAATGGCGTATGTCGCCATGAACTCGCTTGAACCTTGCAACGGTAATCAGGGAAATTTCTAAATGGCGTATGTCGCCATGAACAAATATTTTGCGAACCATGTGGGTACGGCTGCTTTCTAAATGGCGTATGTCGCCATGAACAAAGAT
>NZ_KB849335.1:0-6330 GCF_000368305.1 Acinetobacter sp. CIP 102129 | reverse complement strand
TTGGAAAAAAAGAAGAATTTAAGAAAGTGCTAGCAATTTTAAGAAAGAAAAAGCCTGATAGGACAAGGGTCCTATGAAATTTGTCGTGTACAGAGCTTCTTTAATAATTTTTTTTCTAGATGATCTTCTATATAATTCAAATTCAATTAAAAGACAAACTCTGGTAAATATATCATTAGATTTATTATGATCTTCACTAGTTATTTTAGATTCTGGATACTTACTAGAGGTTAGAATTTCTAAATCTAGAAATTTTTTATAAATATAAAAAGAAGCGCCTATATATTCATGACATAGTAGCTGATTTGCAAGTCTATAATATAAGTGTAAAGGATATTTTTTAAATATCTTATTGGAAACAATATTCGATACAGATTCTATTAAAATATTTTTATCTATTCCTTTTTGTTCAGCCATTATACTTAATAATGCTAATGAAAAATGAATATCATGTTCATGAACTTTATCTGCTGTTTCTTTTGAAATAGAACAATTCTCATAACTATCTGGATCTGGGTGTTCAAATTTATTAAGAACTATTTCAATTCCACATATCAAATAATGTTTAAGTATATGATAAGAATCTATATTTATTGTATGAGATTTAATTTCAGTATCAATCAAATCTAAAAGTAAATCATAAAACTCGTTCTTATCATCTGATAAAGAAACTAGGTTATAAACATCAAAAAAGTGAATAAAATCAATAATATCTAGTGCAACATTCTGTTCTTTTTTTAACTTAGCCAATTTAGTGCTCTCAAAAGTTGATAAAAAAAATACATTTAAAGGAATTTAATTGATAGATATTATTCAAATTATCAACTTAACTCAAACAAGATGAGGAATTAAATATGGAATCAATCCTAAAAGCTTTATTAGTAGTTGTTGTGACTGAAGTCGGAAAAATTATTGTTGATGAAATCAATAGACGCTAACAGGAGATTGAAGAATGTTTTCAAAAATTTTAGCTATTTGGTTATTTGGGAGAGATGTCCATTTCTAAGGGCATCTCTAGGAGAGGGAAATGAAAGCTTGTAAAGTTATAAAAGCATTAAAATCTAAAGGCTGGTACGTCAGGAGAGTTACAGGTAGCCATTATCACTTTAAACATGAAGCAATATCAGGTTTAGTGACAGTGCCATATCATGCTGCCGAAGAGCTAAAGCTAGCTACCTTACAAAATATCATGAAGATGGCACAACTTTCAGAAAGTGATTTTTTCACTAAAAGACATAAAAAAATTATGTTTTATAAAACATCAGGAGTAATGAATGCTATTACCAATAGCTATTAATTTTTCAGGCGGTCTGCCATATTCTGTTTTATTCCCATCATTACCTGGGTGTAACTCTATGGGAGACTCTATTGAAAATGCTATTGAAAATGCTATTGAGGCAGCAACTGTGCATATTGAAATTTTATTAGAAGATAATGAGCCAGTATTGTTAGATGTGCCTAATATTCAAGATTTAATGACTTTAAATGAATATAAAGAATGTGTATGGGCATTAATTGATATATCGCTACCCAAGTCATGAACCATATTCATTCTTTATATTTTCTAAAATTAACATAATACACCTTATACGAAATGCCCCATCTGGGGCATTTCTAGCACTCATTTAACATAAAAGCTCTTATACGAGACTCCAGGTCTGGTGGCTTACTCTCAAGCGAGAAAGATTTTTCTAATTTATTTGTCATAAAAATCTATACTCTATCTATTTGGACATCAATATAAATCAATAACTTAAAATAAATAATTAAACCCAATTAAGCTGCATTAAGATCAGTAGCGAGAAAGATTTTTTCTAAATCTAAAACTACTCGATCAATGATCAATTAAAGCCTGATAGTTATTTTTGTCGGCCAAAATAAACTCCGAAGGACAAGATGAGACATTGAGCGTATGCGAATTGTGTAGGTATTGAAGTAGTACAGCTTGCATGTACTAGTACAATACACATCTTGCCTCATCGTACAAATTTCAGTTTGCTAAAATTTGCCCTTATTTGATCTTTTCATTTGCTAAAATTTGCTTCTATTTGAGTTTAGAGAGACTTTTTTGTTTTTAGGTACTATTTAGTTTAAGTTTGAGATTGACTCTCTATGGTGAAAATATGGCGTTTAAATGCGATATTTTTTATTGGCCTAATTTTTCTGTTTGATCAATAAATCGAAATATCCTTTTATTTGAAATATTCAGGCCTGAATATGCTATTATGTATCTCAACTGAGATACATAACATTCAGGTGAAGATATGACTTCTCAAACCTCTATGCTCCACGTTCGAATTGATGATGAAACCAAGCTACAGGCGCAACAAGCTTTGAAGTCAATGGGGCTGTCTGTTTCGGATGCTGTACGAATCTTTTTGACTCGTGTAGTGGCGGAACAGGCGATTCCATTTGATGTACGTGTACCCAATACCACAACTGTAGCTGCTATGAATGAAGCTGATGCGCTCATTCAGGCAAAGAAAGCCCGTTTTGAAACTGTAGAAGACTTGTTTAATGACCTCGAAAAAAACAGCTAAAGATAAACGGGCCGTTTTACCTCGATCATCGGACTATACCAAAGAGTTTTTAGCAGACTGGCAAAGGCTATCTCGTAGTGGCCGTTATGACATGGGGAAACTCAAAGAGGTCATGATGCTGATTATCGCCAATGATGAGCCTTTGGGTGCTGAATGGGTTGATCATGCGCTAAGTGGTAATCAATGGAAAAATTGCCGTGAATTGCATGTCGGTGGCGATTTTCTATTGATCTATCGTATCGAGCCACTCTCTAAGTTTGAGATGGTGGTTTTTGTGCGTACTGGAACGCATAGCGAGTTATTTAAGTAAGCACCAAACAAAGAGGATCTGTATTTATGAATGAAGCAGAAAAAGAACGGTTAAAAGAGATTTTTAGAAGCTCAAAGGGAATCGTAGATCACGAATTTTCTCAAGAAGTCATTGATGCTTGCCAACCTTATGAAGACGCAAGACACCAGCGTATTTTGAACGGTGAAACGACTCTGGAGCAGGAAGAGGCTGCACTCATGGCAGAGTGGAGACGATTGAACCCTAAATAACTAACCAGCGTTAGAAATAGGTTGTAGCCCGAATAACAATCTATCTCGATCTTCTGTTAAATACTCGTTAAGTTCACCGAGTATTTTTTCTTTGTTAGCTTCATTTTCCATTTTTTTAAGCAAGTAAGAACCAAGTAAAATTTTACGTCTAGTATCTTCTTTTCGTTGTTGATCCGTTGCTTTCTTTTTTTCACGAGCCAAAACAGCTTGCTTCTGAGCTTTAAGCTGTTTCAAACGTTCTTCTTGTTTAGCAATTTGCTGTTCCAAAGATTCGACTTTCATTACAACTCCAATGCCTAAAAAAACCACAGTTAGCATAAGCGTACATGAATTGAAATTCAAGGTACTATCTGCTATCGTGGTTTTCCCAAAGGGCGCACTTTACCATTGAAAAAAATCTTCGATTTTTATTCAATGGAAGTACGGCAGGGGATTCCCCCTACAACCCCAAACCAGCTTATGCAAGCTGGGAAATTTGGAAACCCAAATTTAAGAGCAAAAGCAAAATGGCAATCTTTCATTTTTCAGTCAAAGCGATAAGCCGAAGTGCAGGGCGTTCAGCCGTTGCATGTTCTGCCTATCGTTCGGGTGAAAAACTAGAAGATCATTATCAAGGTAAAATTCAGGACTACACCCAAAAAACAGGTGTGGAATCTAAAAAAATCTATGCACCTGAAAACACCAAAAAAGAATTATTAGACCGTCAAGAATTATGGAATGCAGTTGAACAGGTTGAACGTAGAAAAGATGCAACCTTAGCAAGAGAGTTTGAAATTTCCTTTCCCCATGAGTTTAATGCAGAACAAAGACAAGACTTGCTCGATGAGCTATGTCAGGAAATTGTAGAAAAACATGGTGTGATCGTGGACGCATGTATCCATGCTCCGCATACCAAAAGCGGAAGTGATGAAAGAAACTTCCATGCACACATCATGTTCACCAGTCGGCAGATTGACCCACAGACAGGCGACTTTGCCAAAAAGAAAAATCGAGACTTCAACAAAGAGCAATCCAGTGAAACCGTGAGCCACTGGAGAGAACACTTTGCAGAATTGGCCAACCGCCATTTAGAAAAACATGGTTTTGCAGATCGAATAGATCACCGCAGCTACAAAGATCAAGGCATAGACCTTGAAGCCACTCAACATGAGGGGCCACACGTTACCCAACTTCGCAGACAAGGCATAGACACCGAAATCAGTCTATCCAATGATGCCATCCGTGAACGCAACCAATTTAGCCAACACATCAAAGGTTTAGATCAAGAAATACAAGCATCTGAACGACTGTTGAACAACTTGATTCAGACCAGGGAAAATTTAGACCAGGAACAACGCCAAAAAGAAAAAGACCAGGAACAGCGTTCCCCTGAAGAATTGACCAAAATCGCATATAGCGTTATTTCGCAATATAACGACGCTGTAGCCACAGAAGCAAAAAACATAGCACTAACTACCCAAAAAACAGAAATCGAGCAAATAAACACTGTTTTAGAGCAAATAGAGCTATCAAAAACCAATCTTGAACACCAAAAAGAACAATTAGGCAAAAGACCTATGTTTTTTGGTGGGAAATGGGATGCTGCAAATGCAGAAATTCAAACCCAATGGCAAGAATTGGACAGTCAGGAACGAGATTTAAAGACCAAAACCCCACGTTTAGAACCTGAACGCTATACAGATCGGGCAAAAGAGATCGTAAACAAAGCTAATCCGAACCTGAAAGTCAAACATGATCGAGCAAGACTTCACCTTGAACGTGAACAACAACGAAAGTTAGCCGAACAGGAAAAGCGGAAACAGGAAGCCAAAGCCTTACAAGAGCAAGAAAAACAGGCATTTTTTGCACGTAAAGCCTTGCGTGAACAAGGTAAGCATGATGAAGCCAACAAGATGCTTGAAGCCGAAAAACGAAATAGACCACGTTCAAGATAGGTATATCTATGGTGCAAAATCATATATTTCGCACCATAGATATACCTATTCTTTTTGGTGTTTATAAAGTTGCGCCTACATCATCATAAGATACCATCGTAGGGTCTAAGAAAATACTACACACTTCCTCAAACGCAATCTCACGCCCTCGATAGACCAACTCCATTTTTTGATCATGCCATTCAAACAGTAAGCCATAGTATTCAATCAATGGCATGGATTACTCCTTGACTGCCGTTGTCTTTGGTTGTTTAGGTTTAGTTTCATACTGTTTCAGCCGTTCTTCAAGTAAATCAGCTCGCCCTTTTTGCGTATACGCAATTTCGTTTAGGCGTTGGATCTCGGCTTGCAGTTCCTTTCTTTCCTTGTCGTAGTGGGCTTGTAGTGCCGTTTTCTCATTAATCGCAGTAACTTTTTCGGCATTAGCTTGTCTATTGCTCTCGTTCTGTAGCTCTACCGTTTGACAAAGTTCATCAATGCGGCTCGATGCTTCCTGAAGTGATGCTGTGAGCTGTGCAATATCGGTGGTGTACTGTTCCTGCACACGAGTCACACGTTGCTTCAAGAGACTGGCAAAAGCGTCTGTAAGTGCCGTGATCTCGGTATCTTTTAGTACAATAGCGTCTTTTACGGCTTGGGCTTGGCGGCTGTCATAGTATTCCTTGCGGTACTTCTGCACAGTCGCATTGCTCCCCCCTGTGATCTCAAGGATAGCCGCATTTGTGGCTGTAATCCCTTGCTGTTCAAGACTTTCAATAGCCGTAAATACATCTTTTTTTGTAACTGCCATGACTAAAACCCTCATTGTGTACTGTATTAAACTGTATTATAATACAGTTTAATACAGTACACAATCACTATTTTCACCTGTCTTAATTTAGTTTTTTTAAACAATACATGATCTTACAGAGCGAGTGTCTACGAGCGAACTAGCAATATTCGACCATCGACCCTCTGAAAAACCGCTTTTAAATGACTTGAATCCTAGAAAATCTATATTTTCATGCTGAAATTCGCCCCTAGACCGAGCGTAGCGAGCAAAAAAGCTTTATGAGCGAAGCGAATTCATCGTGCTTTTGCTTTTTATTGAAGTCACAACGAGATGAGCCAAAAAATTGCCCCGACGAATCGAGCGAAAGCGAGATTCAATAGAGTTTGAGCGTAGCGAAAACCAAGGGCAATTTTTCATTCCCTGGGCTTTTAATTATTTTAAATGTTTTTAAATGCTTTTAGACATGCTGAAAGCCTTTGCTTACAATGCTTTCAAGGGTTATATGACTACGTTTACCTACCAATATGACTACGTTTACCTACCA
>NZ_KB849334.1:84896-103695 GCF_000368305.1 Acinetobacter sp. CIP 102129 | reverse complement strand
CGTCCTGAAGTCATCAGGGAAGTGTTGCGTGCCTGTCGAACACAAAGCTGTCTCAAAATTATTTATGCCTCCATGCAGAATCCGCAGTGGCATGAGCGCATGATTTCCCCACACACCCTGGTGTATACCGGTTTTCGCTGGCATGTCCGTGCCTATTGCCATCAGAGCAAGCAGTTTAAGGACTTTTTACTCTCCAGGATTGATCGCACACCTGTTGTGGTGGCGATTGATACAGTAGACCCTGTTCAGGATCAACACTGGCATGAAGAAATTCTACTGACGCTGATCCCTAATCCAAAATTGAATGAAGCTCAAAAAGCGCTGGTCGAAAAAGACTTCGGCATGCCTGATGGCAGATTACAGATTCCGGTGAAAAAAGCCCTGGCTCACTATACCTTGCAGCGATATCAGGCCGCGATCACGCTGGCTGAGGCGGAAGATGCCTTGAAATATCCCTTGGTACTACAACGCTCAGATATCGAAAAGCTGTCGTCTTACCTGTTTGATCAGGCCTCATAGGAGATTGGCCATGTTAGAACAATTTCATTATGACAGTGACCTGATTGGTGGCTCCCTGATGGTGCGTGAAAGCCGGCTGATCGCGGATCTGTTATTACGAGAAGCGACTCCAGAACAATGGCATCAGGCCATTCAGATTGACAATATTCTGCAAAAAAGAACGCCTGCTTCAGCTCAACGCAATGCCACCGCTATTCGTAAGCGTCTTGAGCGCTTAGAGCCTGATTTCTGGAAAGCTTTGCGTGATGGGGATGATGAGCTGGCGACCCAGGTGGCTTTTTGTGGGGCACTGGAACGCAACCTGTTGCTGCTTGAGTTTATGGAAACGGTGATGAGGGATGCCTATATCTCCCAGGCGCAATACTTGGACAGTTATATCTGGTCAGACTTTCTGGATGAGCGCTCACAACGCGATCCGGATATCTGCGAATGGAAAGAGTCCAGCAAGAAAAAAATGGGGCAGGTGGTGTTTCGCATGCTGGCAGAAGCCGGTTACTTAAAAAGTACCCGTAAGCTGGAGTTACAGCGCGTGATCGTCAGAGCAGAGCTGCGTAGCCTGTTGGAAGAACATTATAAACAACGCATTAAAAGATCTATGGAAGTGTCGCTATGGACGCGGTAGTTGTAGAGGGGCAGCAATGAGTCAAACAATACATGAGCGTCTGAACCAGATTCCAGAGCGAATTCTTTCCACCGAGTTTCTCACCGGGCAAGGACTGGGCAATGAAATTGGCTTCTGGATTTTTGATTATGCACCTGAAGATGAGCTGAAAGTCCGCGAATATCTTCATTTTCTGGAAGGGATGCTGGAGAAAAAACACAGTCAGCTGAAGGTGGTGAATATTAATCTGCTACAAGCAGTGGTGGATTACCTGGCTGAGCGCAATTTCATTGATAAAGCGATCCAAATGCAAAAAGCCAAAGGCGATGAGGCACTGCTCAAGGCTCTGAAAGGTCCACTGCATATGGATAAGTTTGCGCCGTATCTGGTGAGCAAATATGCCACCAATGAGCAAGATATAGTGTTGATGACCGGGGTGGGGTCGGTTTGGCCACTATTACGTGCACATCATTTGTTAAACAGTTTGCATTCCTTGCTGGGGCATAAACCAGTCGTATTGTTTTATCCGGGGTATTACGACGGTCAGGCCATGAGTTTATTTGGAAAAATTCCAAGCAATAATTACTACAGAGCCTTCAGATTAGTGCCATAAGCACGACAAATAGCCATAAAAATTCGGGGAAATGGATTGAGATGAATATTAAAGAACTTTTTTACAAGCCATTAGATCGTGCGATAAACGGGGTGGTCAAGGCAGACCAGAATGACAATACCACGGTATATCAGGAACTTGATGAGTATGTGGTCACCAATGAGCTGGAAAAGCATTTTCGGGACTTTTTCCAGTCTTATGGCACAGATCTAAGCGATCCTTCGATTGCGAACCGAGTCGGTGTGTGGATTTCAGGCTTCTTTGGTTCAGGTAAATCACATTTCCTGAAAACCTTGTCGTATATTCTGGCCAATAAAGTGGCACGTGACGCGGAAGGTAACGAACGCAGTGCTGCCGAATTCTTTGATGAAAGCAAAATCCGTGATGCGTTTATCCGTGCAGATATTGGCAAGGCCGTCAGCCATCATGCTGATGTCATCCTGTTTAACATCGACAGTAAAGCCAGCTCCAATGATGACGGTAATCCGATTCTGAATGTGTTTTTACGCGTGTTTAACGAATATCAGGGTTTTAGTGCTGACCATCCACATATTGCCCATATGGAACGTCACCTGAGCCAGAAAGGGGTGTATGAGCGCTTTAAACAGGCTTTTGAAGAATCTAGCGGCATGTCTTGGCTAGAAGAACGTGATGGCTATCAGTTCTATCAGGATGATGTCGAAACCGCGATTTCCCAAGCCCTCAACTTATCAGCAGAAGCTGCGCATAAATGGTTTGAGGATTCTGAGCAGACCTTTAGTGTTTCGGTTGAAAATTTCTGTCAGTGGGTGAAAGAATACCTGGACAGCAAAGGACCCCAGCAACGCATGTTGTTCTTGGTCGATGAAGTGGGGCAGTTTATTGGCAGCGATACCCGCTTGATGCTGACATTGCAAACCATTACTGAAAACCTGGGTACGATCTGTAAAGGCCGCGCTTGGATTATCGTCACCTCACAGGCAGACATCGATGCTGTTTTAGGTGAGATGTCTTCTTCCAAAGCCAATGACTTCTCCAAGATTGCTGGACGTTTTAAAACCCGTTTATCACTGTCCAGTTCCAATACCGATGAAGTCATCCAGAAACGTTTATTACGTAAAACCCCAGAAGCAGAAGCATTGCTCAGATCGGTGTTTGAGCAAAAGGGCGATATCTTAAAAAATCAGATTACCTTTGACCGTTCAGGCCCAACCCTCAAGAACTATGAGGGGCCAGACAGCTTTATTCATAACTATCCTTTTGCGCCGTACCATTTCCAGCTGGTGCAAAAAGTATTTGAAGAAATCCGTAAAGTCGGTGCGACCGGTGCACACTTGGCCTATGGTGAACGGTCCATGTTGGATGCGTTCCAGATGGCCGCGAATGCGATTGCCACAGATGAAGTCGGGGCACTGGTTCCTTTCCACCACTTCTATACTTCAGTCGAAGGCTTCCTAGATACAGCGGTTAAACGTACCATCGACCAGGCAGGGCAGAATAAGACCCTGGATGGTTTTGATGTGCAGATGCTGCGTACCCTGTTCATGATCCGCTATGTCGATATCATCAAAGGTACGCTAGATAACCTGGTGACTTTGTCGATTGAGAAAATTGATGAAGATAAGCTGGCATTGCGTAAGCGGATTGAAGAGAGCCTGCAGCGTCTGGAAAAAGAGAGCCTGATTACGAGGAATGGTGATGAGTTCCTGTTCCTGACCAATGAAGAAAGGGATATTACTAAAAAAATTAAGGATATTAATTTAGCTAGCTCGGAAGAAAACAAAGAATTAGCCAATCTGATCTTTAAAGATTTACTGCGCGATCAGAACAAATACCGCCATCAAGCCAACAAGATGGACTATCAGATTGGTCGTTTCCTAGATAGCCATAGCCTGGATGGGAAGTATGAGAGCGATTTGAAAGTTGAAATCATTTCTCCACTAGATACGGAATATAACCTCTACACTGAAGCTTACTGTATTGGTAAAAGTACTCAGGCCGAAGGACAAGTGCTGTTTAAACTGGCAGATGATAAACAGTTCTTTAATGAACTGCGCACCTGGCTGAAAACCAATAAATTTATCCGTTTAAATGATGATGGCACTCAGTCCGATATCACCCGTATTCTGGCAGACCGTGGCCGTGAGAATCAGGAGCGTAAAAAACGCCTGCGTGCCCGGGTCGAAGAAATGTTGCTGGACGCGGAAAGTTATGCCTTGGGTCAACGTCTACAACTTTCATCTTCAAGTCCAACCACCAAGCTGGATGAGGCTTGTCGTTATTTGCTGGAAAACACGTATACCAAACTGAGCTATCTGCAGGTCTATCAGCAGGATGCTTGGCGTGAATTGAACGCCGTCTTGACTGTGGATGATATGGCGCAGCTCGGATTGTCTCTGGATGGCGGTCAGAGCAATCCCAAAGCCCTACAGGAAGTGGAGCAGTACATTGCACTACGGGCCACCGGTACAGAGCGTATTCTAGTCTCAGATGTGATAGATCGTTTTGTCAAACGTCCTTATGGCTGGCCGGATGCCGAGATTTTACTATTGGTGGGTCAGCTGGCTGCGATGGGGCGGATTTCTCTGCAGTTAAATGGCGGCAGCTTACAGTTAAAAGATGCCTTTGAGCCTTTACAAAACAGCCGCCGTCGCCGTGATGTGTCGATCATTAAAAAACGCCAGACTGATGATCAGGTGTTGAAACAGGCACGCCAACTCACCCAAGACCTATTCTCGGCTATGGGACCAGCGACAGAGAAAGAGCTATTTGAATTCTATACCCAACATTTTAAAAACTGGTTAGCCAACTTTAAGTCTTATAAGAGTAAAACTGATGTCGGGCAGTTCCCAGGCAAGAAAGTGATTGAAAAGTCGATTCTGACTTTGGAACGTCTGCTGGCCAATAGCGACAGCTTCGATTTCTTTAAGGCCGTGGTTGAGAACAAGGACGACTATCTGGATCTGGAAGAAGACTACCGTGATATTCATGAATTCTTCAGTAACCAGATGCCAAGCTGGCAGCAACTGCAACAGGCCTTACGTCATTTTGAGAAGAACAAACAGGCACTGGGCAGTGATGAGGTGGCTAAAAAAGCCCTCTCCGAATTACACCGTATTTCGACCCTTGAATCGCCCTATGGCCTGTTAAATAAAGTGGCTGATTTGGTTCGCACAGTGGAAAGCGTCAATGAGCAATTGCTGACTGAGAAGCGCAATCAGGCAATAGAACACATTGATGACAAGATCAAGCAGTTAGAAGCTGAGATCAAAAACAGTGGCATCGCTAGCGCTGAGCTGAGTAACAAGCTATTACGCCCACTACAACTGCTGAAAACGGATATTGAAGTGGAAACTAGCCTGTCCACCATCTATATGCTGCAAACCCAAACCAGCGTCGAGCGTTTTGATGAAGCCTTGTATGAGTTGGAAAGCGAAGTTGAGGCGGAAATCCAGCGTCAGGCCAAAGCGGCACAATTGGCTCAGAGCAAAGCCGAGAGTATAACCAACACTGCAACCACCTCCAGCCCAGCTACATCAACACCTGCTGTGAGTCCGGTACAGCCTGCGACAGCCGTAGTGCCACCGAAACCTGTTGTCGAAGTTGATGTCGCCAGCATTTACAGCAAAAGTTCAAGTAGTGTCTACCTGGAAACAGAAGAATCAGTGGATCAGTTTGTAGACGCACTCAAAGCTGAATTGAAAAAAATTGTGAGTGATAAAAAGCGTGTGCGTATCCGCTAACAGGGCTTAGGGATATCGGCATCAGTCATTAATTAAAGGTTTAAAGATGAATACCAGTAATATTAAAAAATACGCACCGCAAGCACGTAATGATTTTATCGCAGCGATGCGCAAGCAGGCGGCCAAATATGGCATCACCGCAGACAGTATTTTACCGGCTGAACAGAAAGGCGACTTGCTGCTGATTGGCGATCAGGTTTTTCCGCTATCCGTCATGAAACCACGTGACAAGCTGATCAAACGCATTCAAACCAGCAGTTTTGAGCAGACGATTGATTATATCGCTTACAGCTGGTTTAACCGTCTCTGTGCGATTCGCTACATGGAATGCAAAGGCTTACTGGATCATGGCCGTCGTGTACTCAGTAGTGCCGATGGTAGTGCAGGCTTGCCACAGATTTTGGAAGAATGTCTGGATATTGACCTACCAGGTTTAGATGCCAGCCGTGTGGCTGAACTCAAACTGGATGGCAATAAAGACGAAGAACTGTATCGTGAGCTATTACTGGCCCAATGCCATGCATTGAATCAGGTCATGCCACTCTTGTTTGAACAGGTTTCTGATGAGTCTGAACTACTGTTACCGGATAACCTGACCAAAACCGACTCTTTGATCCGTGATTTAGTGACCAGTATTCCGGAAGAAGATTGGTCGGATGTACAGATTATTGGCTGGCTGTATCAGTTCTATATTTCTGAAAAGAAAGATCAAGTGATTGGTAAAGTCGTCAAAAGTGAAGACATTCCTGCTGCGACGCAATTGTTCACGCCAAATTGGATTGTGAAGTATCTGGTACAGAACAGTGTCGGTCGTTTATGGATGATGGCACAGCCTGATAGTACGCTGGCCAGTGAATGGGAATACTATATTCAGCCAGCGGAACAGACCGATGAAGTCAATGCCCAGTTAAAACAGCTGATTGATGTGAGGATCAGTGAAGATGGCGATACTTTAAACCCTGAAAGCATTACGGTACTCGATCCGGCCTGTGGTTCGGGGCATATTCTGGTGGAAGCCTATGACTGCTTAAAAGCGATTTACTTAGAACGTGGTTACCGTAGCCGTGATATTCCACGTTTGATTCTGGAAAACAACCTGTACGGCATTGATATTGATACCCGTGCAGCACAGTTGGCGAGTTTTGCGTTATTGATGAAAGCACGTGAGGATGACCGCCGTTTATTTAGCAATCCACCGAAGCTGAATATTATTGCGTTACAAGATAGTCAGCCAGAACGTTTGGATGCATTCAGTCAGGATTTGGCAAGTACTGGTATTGCTCAGACCGATTTAAAAGAACTGCTAGATTTATTTGAATATGCTTCGACTTTTGGTTCTTTGATTCAAATTCCTCAAGCATTCGCTAAGAAACTACCTGATTTAGAAAGCAAGCTGAATACAGCATTAGAATCAGGTGATATTTTTGCACAGCAGTCAGCACAAGAGTTATTGCCTTTACTACAACAAGCTAAATTACTGGCTAAACAATATGATGCCGTGATTGCGAATCCGCCGTATATGGGCAACAAGTACTTAAATCCAAATCTTAAAAACTATTTAAAAAAGAACTATCAGGGTTATGAAAAAGATCTTTTTTCAGCATTTATGATCCGAGATTTGCAGCTAACTAAAGAAAGTGGACAGCTTGGCTTTATGTCACCTTTTGTTTGGATGTTTATTTCATCGTATGAAAATTTGCGTACGCATTTTATTGATCATGCAACAATCACAAGTTTGATTCAGCTTGAATATTCTGGTTTTGATGGAGCAACGGTTCCAATTTGTACATTTACATTAGCAAAAGCACATATTGTAGAATTTACTGGTTCATATATTCGTTTATCTGATTTTAAAGGTTCTGAAAATCAGGCACCTAAAACATTAGAAGCGATTAAAAATCCCAAGTGTGGATGGTTTTATAATACGAAGCCAGATGACTTTAATAAAATACCTGGAAGTCCTGTGGCTTATTGGTTAAGCAAAAAGATTTTATCTGGTTTTGAAAAAAATAAAGTTAATTCTGTAGGTACAACTAGGGTTGGTTGCCAAACTAGTGATAATAATAGATTCCTAAGAGTTTGGTTTGAAGTATCGAAAGAAAAATCTTATTGGAATGCAGAAGATAAAAAAATAGCAGAAGCCTCAACAGCCAAATGGTTTCCTTATAATAAAGGAGGAAATTTTAGAAAATGGTATGGGAATATTGAATACGTAGTAAACTGGGAAAATGCGGGTGATGAGATTTTTTCTTATGCTAAAGATCTCTATGGTTCACCAACAAGAACTGTAAAAAATGCAGCATATTATTTTAAATCCTCTGTTACATGGTCAAAAATTTCTAGTGGTATTCCTTCGTTTAGATGGCAACCTGTTGGATCAATTTTTGATGTAGCTGGTGCATCTGTATTCTTGGAAAATCTGGATCAAGAGTTTAAATTGCTAGCACAGTTAAATTCAAAAGTAACCGTAAAGCAATTGGAGGTATTATCTCCAACCCTAAATTTCGAGACTTCACATATTGCTGCATTGCCTGAAGTTATCAGTGTTGTAGATAAAAAAGTAATAGAAGTGTCTAGTAACGCGATTAACTTGGCAAAAAAAGATTGGGACTCTTATGAAACCTCATGGGACTTTTCCCAAAACCCAATTATTAGTAATCAGCAGCCAAATTTAGAACAAGCCTTTAATACATGGCAACAGCAAAATGCGAACGCCGTCGCTGAAATGAAACATCTGGAAGAAGAAAACAATAAACTGTTTATAGAAGCTTATGGTTTACAGGACGAACTCACACCAGATGTACCGGATGAACAAATCACCCTAACCCGTGCCAACCGTGAAAAAGACAGCCAGCGGTTAGTCTCCTATGCACTTGGCTGCATGATGGGACGTTATAGCCTGGATGAACCAGGTCTGATCTATGCCCATGCAGGTAATCAAGACTTCGATGCCAGCCGTTACCAAACATTCCCAGCCGATGCGGATGGCATTATTCCACTGACCGAAATGCATTGGTTTGAAGATGATGCAACACATCGTATCCAAGAGTTTTTAACTGCGGTTTGGGGTAAAGACACACTAGACGCTAATATGCTGTGGCTGGCAGAAAGCTTGGATAAAAAAGCCAGTGAAACCGCTGAAGACACCATTCGCCGTTACCTAGCCAGCAAGTTCTATAAAGACCATATGCAGACCTATAAAAAGCGCCCGATCTACTGGTTATTCAGCAGTGGTAAACAAGGTGCTTTCCAGGCGTTAGTGTACTTGCACCGCTATAACGAAAGCACTTTGGCACGTATGCGTACTGAATATGTCATGCCACTGATTTCAAAAATGGCAGCGATGGTTAATTCTTTGCAAAGTGAAATCGAAAACAGTGATTCCGCTGCTGAAATTAAACGTAAAGAGAAAGAACTACAAAATCTGCATAAGCAACAGGCTGAACTGAGTAGCTTTGAAGAAAAACTGCGCCATTATGCCGATCAGCGTATTAGCTTAGATCTGGATGATGGAGTGAAAGTAAACTACGGCAAGTTTGGGGACTTGTTGGCTGAAGTGAAAGCAGTGACGGGGGAAAAGTGATGAATAGCTTTTCTTCCACACTAGATCATGCAGAGGTGGTTGCATGAACTTAAGTCAACTACAGCAAGGCCTGGAACAAGCCTTTTATACTGAACAGCACCGAATTGTCTTTTGGTACGATGCAGAGCATTCATTTACTGAAGAAATCAAAGCCCTAAAGCTAAATGATGTCCAGATTTTGAATATGGCAGAAGAGTCGAGTTTGGCGATCAAGCTTAAACTGGAACTTGAGGATCAGCAGGGTAAATACTTGCTGTATTTCCCCAGTGCTGAGCCTGAAACCGAAAAAGACTGGTTACTGGACATCAAGCTGTATTCACGCAGCTTCTATGCCGATCGTTTCTCGATTATTTTTAATGAGCTGGGTTTACAGCAGCAGAGTCTAAGAGAACATCTGGCCAAACGTGAAGAATTCCTTAAAGCCAAAGCCCGTCTGAGTACATTGAAACGCTATATCCAGCCTGATGCAGATGCACAGGATCTGGATATGGCCATGATTGCAGCTGTGGTCAAGGCTGACAGTGCCGAACTTATGCATATTGTCCTGGCGTTGGCAGATGAAATGGTACAGCAGAACCTGGCTCTGGAAGTCAATCCAGAATCCTTTGCTGAACTGGAAAAATTCCAACTGGTGCCAGCTTTAGTCACAGCATTACAGGCGGAAATTGGTTATCCAGCATCGGTTGAAGAGTTGAATGGGGAAGCACCATTCAAGCTCGGTACGTTCTTTATCCGTTTGATGAGCACAGGTTTCTGTGAAAGCCTGGGCGATATACCGCTATGGGCTCAGGAACTGGTGATGTCATCCGTCAGCTCCCGTGCAACAGCTAGAGCCTTTTTGTCGCGCTGGAGAGACAGTTCCAAATACTACCCAACCTTCGATACACTCTCCCAGACCGTGGCGAATGCACTGCGGATCCAAGAAAAGGTCGGGGCTTTTGATCTGGAGCAGCTGCTCGATGTCATGACCTTTGAAGTGATTGAACAAAAGATCATTGTTGATTTGGCCAGCCAGATCCCTGCAGCAACCAAAGCTGAACTGGAACATTTCAGAACGGTTATTTCTACCCGTCTGGATGGCTATTGGGCGTCCAAACATAAGGACGATGCAACCCGCCGTAAATACCGTACCGTCTATACAGCGTTGCAGGCAGCGATTGAGCTGTTCAGCCTGCGACAGCAGTTTGATTCCGGGTTTTATTTCGACTCTAACGAAGCCTTGTATAAAGCCTACGAGCAAGAGTTGTATCGCTTTGATATGGCCTATCGCCACTACAGTGCTGCTTCTCAACGCGCTCATGTCGATATCCTGAAAAAACTTGATGAAGAAGTGGAAAATTGCTATTCCTACTGGTTTATTGACCACTTGGCACGTAACTGGGGAGAGCGGGTTGAAGCTGAGCAACGCTTGAATGTCTGGAAAGTGGCAGATATCCCAAATCAGCAGAACTTCTACGATACTCACGTCAGACCCTTACTCAGTTCTGCAACGAAACGCCGTATTGTGGTAATTATCAGTGATGCTTTTCGCTATGAAGCTGCGGTAGAGCTGCGTGATCGTATTAATGAAAAGCGTTATTCCGAAGCGACCTTGTCTTCACAGCTGGGCGTTGTCCCAAGTTACACCACACTTGGCATGGCCTCGTTATTGCCGCATCAGACTTTGGAGTACAAAGAGGCCGC
Organism: Acinetobacter sp. CIP 102129; assembly: GCF_000368305.1. Lineage (NCBI taxonomy): Bacteria > Pseudomonadati > Pseudomonadota > Gammaproteobacteria > Moraxellales > Moraxellaceae > Acinetobacter > Acinetobacter sp. CIP 102129. The sequence continues at coordinate 92,974 of NZ_KB849334.1, read as the reverse complement.
AGGGGATGATGTTTTAGTAGATGGGCAGTCCAGCAAAGGGACTGCAGCACGATCCAAAATTCTGGCGGCCTATAATGGATTGGCGGTTACCGCTGAAATGGTAAAAGGTTGGTCGCGTGATGAAGGTCGTGAAGCACTTAGAGACTATGAGTTGATTTACGTTTATCACAACGTGATTGATGCACGCGGTGACAGCGCCTCGACAGAATCAGAAACCTTTATGGCGGTAGAACATGCCATTGAAGAGCTGACCGAACTCAGCCGTAAAATTTTAATGCACTTCAATATTTCCACCCTGTTGATTACAGCCGACCATGGCTTTCTGTTCCAGCAAAGTAAACTGGAATCTGCGGATCGTTCAAGCTTGACTGAAAAACCTACCAATACATTGAAGAGCAAAAAACGCTATGTGATTGGGCATGGTTTACCAGAGAGCAAGGAAGCCTGGAAAGGCTCAACCCAAGCTACGGCAGGCACATTATCTGCGACTGATTTCTGGATTCCAAAAGGGGCGAACCGTTTCCATTTTGTAGGAGGCTCACGTTTCGTGCATGGCGGCATCATGCCTCAGGAAATTGTGGTGCCGGTACTGATGGTAAAACAGCTACGTGGTGAAAAGGCTGGACAGCGGACCAAGCGTAAAGTTGAGGTCATTTCTACCAAATCCACGCTGAAGATGGTCAATAACATCCAGAAGTTTGATTTGATGCAAACCGAAGCTGTCAGTGAGCTGGTCATGCCAGTGACTTTATCCATTGCCATTTATGATGGGGATCTTAAAGTTTCCAGTGAAGAAACTTTGACTTTTGATAGCACTACCGACTCTGTTGCCGATCGGGTCAAACAGGTCAGATTGTCATTGTCTGGCACTGATTTTGACCGTAAGAAAGATTACTTCCTGGTACTGAAGGACAAAGACCTGAATATCGAGATGCAACGCTATAAGGTCACCATTGATCTGGCATTTACCGATGACTTCTTCTAATAACGAATTAACGATAGAGCGTAGCCTACATGGAATCTGCTAACGATAAAGAACTGGATCAGCTGCTGAATGAACACTTTGCTGGGCGGGTGGTACGTAAGGATCTGACTAAACTGATCAAAGAAGGGGCCAATGTCCCGGTCTATGTACTTGAATACCTGCTGGGAATGTACTGTGCCTCGGATGATCCAGAGATCATTGAACAGGGACTACGTAACGTAAAGACGGTTCTGGCAGAGAACTATGTACGACCTGATGAAGCTGAGAAGGTGAAATCCCTGGTTCGTGAACGGGGCAGTTATAAGGTCATTGATCGGGTGACCGTAAAGCTGAATGAGCGTAAAGACAAATACGAAGCATCATTTAGTAATCTGGGCATCAAAGATGCCGAAATCTCGGCAGGCATCGTCAAAGAGTATGAAAAATTACTAGTTGGTGGTATCTGGGTCATTGCTACGCTCAGTTATTATTTTGAAGAAGGGCAGACTAGTTCTCCATTTGGGGTGAGCTTACTCAAGCCGATTCAAATGCCGAATATGAATATGGATGAACTCTTCAGTGGCAGAGCAGCATTAAGCACGGATCAGTGGCGCGAGAGTTTAATCCGTTCCATCGGCATGGAACCGGCTTCGTTAAAAGAGGACGTGCAATGGCACCTATTAGCGCGTATGGTTCCGTTCGTTGAAAATAACTATAACGTCTGTGAACTGGGACCACGCGGTACCGGGAAAAGCCATATTTACAAAGAGTGTTCACCGAATAGTATTTTAGTCTCTGGTGGGCAAACGACTGTCGCCAACCTGTTCTATAACATGAGTAGCCGCCGTATTGGTCTGGTAGGCTTATGGGATGTGGTAGCTTTTGATGAAGTCGCCGGTATTTCCTTTAAGGACAAAGATGGCGTACAGATCATGAAAGACTACATGGCCTCAGGATCTTTTGCCCGTGGTCGTGAACAGATGGAAGCCTCAGCTTCGATGGTTTTTGTGGGTAATATTAACCAAAGTGTTGAATCCTTGGTGAAGACTAGCCACTTATTGGCTCCTTTTCCTGAAGCAATGATCGATTCAGCATTCTTTGATCGCTTTCATGCCTATATCCCGGGTTGGGAAATTCCAAAAATGCGTCCGGAATTCTTTACCAACCGTTATGGTCTAATCGTTGATTATCTGGCTGAATTCTTCCGGGAAATGCGTAAGCGTAGTTTTGCGGATGCCATTGAGAAGTACTTCAAGCTAGGGAATAACCTGAATCAGCGTGATGTGATCGCCGTTCGCAAGACGGTTTCTGGATTGATGAAGCTGCTCTACCCACATGGTCAATTTAACAAAGAAGATGTACGGCAATGCCTGGAATATGCACTGCAGGTGCGCCGTCGGGTCAAAGAACAGCTGAAGAAAATTGGTGGTATGGAATTCTATGATGTTCATTTCAGCTACATCGATAATGATACCTTAGAAGAACATTTTGTATCGGTAAAAGAGCAGGGTGGAGGTGGACTTATTCCCGAAGGTCCTGCTAAACCAGGTTTTCTGTATACCATCGGGCTGAGTAATAAGGGCATGCCTGGGCTATACCGCTTAGAACTGCAAGTCACCAAAGGTTCAGGAAAATTGGCGACATCTGGCTTATGGAATTCAAGTAGTGCCAAAGAACAGGTCAAGATTGCTTTTGATTACTTCAAGGCCAATGCATCCCGGATCTCGGGGGGCAGTAAGGTGCTGGAACATGATTTCCACTTACATGTGGTGGAATTACAGAATACCGGCCCGCTCAGCCATCTTGCTCTGCCAAGTTTAGTGGCTTTTGCTTCTGGCCTGTTAGGACGATCGGTACAAAGTCAGATGGTGGTACTGGGTGATATGAGCTTGGGTGGTTCAGTGACACCGGTGGAAAGTATTGCCGAATGTCTTCAAGTTGCTTTTGATGCGGGTGCCAAGAAGGTTGCTTTGCCAATGAGTAGTGCGGTAGATATCCCAACCATTCCTGTGGAACTGTTTACCAAGTTCCAGACCAGCTTCTATGCAGATCCGGTAGATGCTGTGTTTAAGGGGCTAGGGGTGGATTGAATTGATTCTGTATAAATCAGTTAAAGAGAAAAGCTTTTGAAATGATTAGGAAATATGAATCACATGAAGGATTTAATAACAGCTATTTTGGTTAAACAGCCCAAACTTACTGCTAGAGAAATTGCCAAAACTCTTGGTATTGAAAAGAAAGAAGTGAATGCTTTTTTATATCAAAATCAAGATATATTTTCACAAGATGAAGCCTTTTGCTGGTCTTTAGCTATAATTCCGTCAGTTAAAAAATTAGAAAGACCAATGATGAACTCTGAACTTGAATTAAATGATATTGTTAAAAATAAACTGATTCAATTGTTGGATTATGTATCTCATCAAGCTGAGGATACTCAAAAAATTCAATATGAAATGAGTGGTAATAGATTTTATTCTCATGATCTAGAAAAACTTCGTGGCTTAAAAATTCTGAATGATGACGATTGGTGGTTCCAAATTGAACGATTACAGCTTCAATCGATGCCGAAACCATCTGAAATACTCTCTTCCTACATTCATGTAGATGCCGAAAAAGAACCCACTGTTAATTTTTCTAGTTTAAATAAGATTGTATCTTTCAAAAAAGTTCATCAATTCCGCTTGCCCTACAGTAGCGTGGCATGTGATTTGATTACTAAAATTGACATACTTCAGGAGCTGTTCAAAGAATTCGAAAGCTATCAAAATATTTGGGAAGATTGGAAACAAAATAACGATGAGATTAAAAAATCTATTTTTGTTTACGACAAATTATTCTCATGGAATACAGCGATTAATTTAGGTGGAACAGGTGATGGTGAAGAAATTGTTGCAGGCTTTGGCTTAGTTGACTGGGTACTTCCAACGACTCAAAAATCTTATTCATATCCTCTTATGACTATCCCGTTAGAAATGGAGATAGAAAAAAATGGATTAATACGTGTAGGTGCCAAAGATACACGTGCCAATATAGAAATGGATGCCATCTTATTAGAGGATGATCTGCCTACTTCAGGACAAGTAAAATTAGCTTTAAAAGAAAACTTAAATAATGGTCGCTCATTACGCCTATTTGAAGGCGAAACTTACTCTGATCTAGTTGATGCCTTCGTCGCGAATATTTTTTCAAAAGGAGCAATTGTTGAGGCAGAAAATAGGGCTATACCATCTAAAAGTCTAGCGGTGACATTAACATCGGTATTGTTTAGTCGTCCTAAAAGGAATTCTATTTTAAGTGATGACATTGAGTTATTAAAAACTAAACTTAATGACCCTTCAGTGGCTATACCTGAACAACCTTTATCGTTAGTGACAGAATTAAAAAGCGATATTAATCAAAAAGAGACTTATAGTTTTAGGGGGCGTTCTGGTACTGAAGGATTCGGATCAAAAGTTGAAGAGCTTTATTTCCCGCTGCCTTATAACAAAGAACAAATTACTATTGTCCAGAATCTGCTAACCAGCAGTGGTGTAGTGGTGCAGGGTCCACCAGGTACAGGTAAAACACATAGTATTGCCAATATTATCTGCCACTATTTGGCGAATGGTAAAAAAGTACTGGTAACTGCACAGCAGTCACATGTCCTTAAAACAGTACATGAAAAGATTCCTGATGAATTAAAGCCTTTAGTAGTCAGTCGCATTGGTTCAAGCAAAGAAAGTAAAAATCAGCTTGAATCTTCAATCGATTTGATTGTGCAAAAAATTACTCAAATGAATGTTGCAGAGGTTCGAAAAACGATCGAAGTTCTAAAACATCAAATAGATCATAACCATCATGAAATGGCTTTGATTGATCGAGAAATATATAACTTTGCAGAAAAGCATTATCAGAATATTGAGGTAGATGGTAATAAAAAATTACCTATGGATATCGTGAATACGGTATTAGAAAGTAGGGTATCTTACGAATGGTTTACCGACCAATTAACTTTGGAGGAAAAAGACCAGTTTCCTTTTTCCCAGATTGAGTTGATTCAATTGAGAGACTCAAGAAAGAAAATCGGTACAGATTTACCATACATAAATTATGGTCCTCTGCCAGCTCCTGAAAAGTTGTTAGATTCGGCGAGTCTGAAGAAATTAAGTGAGTTTTTAAAAGAAAAAGATGAGATTGAGGAATTCTTAAAGCAAAATGACCTACATAATTTCAAGGAAACTATTTCTGAATCAGAAATTAATGAGCTAAGAGATTGGTTAAAGATTTATCTAGAAGATCTAAACTTTGTTCTTGATCATGCAGAACCATGGTTATTGAGCTATTTCAAGAAGATAAATGCAGAAGATAAGGCTATGGAACTTGATATCTATAGTAACCTTATTCAAGAAGTTCAGCCTTTATTGGAATACAGGAAAACGCTACTAATTGATCCCATAGAGCTGAATTTTGAGATACAACCAAACTCAAAAGAATATCAAGCTGTTCAACGTGCTGTTGATACAGGTAAGCCATTTAATTGGTATCATTTTGGTACTGCTGAATTACAAGACCTTTTTAAGTCGATTAAAGTTTCTGGAAAATATCCTGATACATCAGATGAATGGAAAAGACTTAAAGAATATCTTGATAGAAAGCAGACTCTTAACATCTTTATGAGCAAATGGAATAGTATTGCCGCACAATTAGATATTCCTTTAATTGAGTTAAATAATCGTAATATCGATGAAATATTAAAAGAGTTCACGCAGCTCATCAGTAGAACCCAAAAATGCCTAGATTTAAAAAATAAATATTTGGATCAATTTAATGCGAATTATTTAAAAGTTTTTAAGAGAGCTAAATCTTTTGATTTCTACGGATTACCTAAAAATATTGATGACTTGATTCAATTGTTAGGGCAGAAGTTAAAAATATTTAATTTAGAAGTCTATCAACAACAACTGGCTGATCAAATCCTTTATTTATCAGAGTTTGGTAATAAAATATCAAATCAGTTAAAAAAAATTGTATCTCAGATTGATTCCGATTCATTACATGAAAGTGAACTTGGCGAGTATGCTGATTTATTAAAAAAATTATCACATTTAAAAGATCTAACTGAAGATTTTGAAAGAGTTAAATCCGCCAGTATTAGATTGAGTAAAACAAATGCTTTGATTCTTAGTAAACATATTCTGGAAGTTCCGTACGCTGAAGAAATTGAAGATCCTGTATTACGTAATACATTGCTAGAGGCTTGGGAATGGAAACGTCTTGAGATTTTTGTAATGGCCATCAGTAATACAAGTCAAATTGAAAATTTGTATGAGCGCCGTCGTATACACGAGAAGAATCTATCTCAAAATTACGCTCAATTGGCAGCAAACAAGACATGGTTGGCATTAAAGGAAAATGCCTCAGACAAAATTTTAGTTGCATTACAGCGTTATAAAATTGCTGTACAACACTATGGAAAAGGGACAGGTAAGAATGCTCCACGTTATAGAAAAGATGCTCAAGTAGCCCTTAAAGAGGCAACAGCAGCTATTCCTTGCTGGGTCATGTCACATCTTCAGGTATCTGAATCTATGCCTGCTGAATTAGGCCTTTTTGACTTAGTGATTGTGGATGAGGCATCACAATCATCAATTGATGTATTACCTGTTTTAATGCGTGCTAAAAAATTATTAGTAGTGGGGGATAATAAACAAGTTTCTCCGAGTAATGTCGGTCTAGCAAGTGCTCAAATTGATGTATTAAGAAATCGTTATCTACATGGTCAGCCACATGCTGCATATTTAACACCAGATATGTCTTTATACGACATGGCTTCTTCTATCTATGAGTCAAGTGTGATGCTTCTAGAGCATTTCCGCTGTCATCCTGCGATCATTAGTTACAGCAATAAAAACTTTTATGGTAACCGTATTAAGCCAATGCGATTATCGAAGAAATCTGAGCAGTTAAGTCCAGCTTTAGTCGCAATTTATACACCGCAGGGGTATAGAGAATCTAAAAATAGCAAACATATTAATCGAATAGAAGCGAAAGCAATTATTGAGGAAATGAAACTTCTTCTTAAAGATGAACGATACACGAATAGATCAATCGGTGTGATCTCATTGTTGGGACCGGCGCAGGCTGAGTTCATTCAATCAGAAGCTTTGAATGAATTTGGTGCAGGTACTCTTACCCAAGTTCAATTTGCTTGTGGGGATGCTTCAGCATTTCAGGGTGCAGAAAGAGATATTATTTTCTTATCTATGGTAGCAGATCCTCAGAATTGTCATGCTTTGAGTCGATCCGATCATGAACAGAGATTCAACGTGGCTGCAAGCCGTGCTCGTGAACGGATGTATCTCGTCCATTCCGTGAGTCGTGATCATATATCTCCAAAAGATCTAAGGCTGAATTTACTCAATCATTTTTATGATTTGCAAGAAGATCAAAAAACATCATTTGAAGCAAAATTAGACTTGTGTGAATCGGAGTTTGAAAAATCTGTATTTACGACACTTCATGAAATGGGTTACACAGTTACTCCACAGATTAAGGTTGGAAGCTATCGAATCGATTTAGTCGTTGAGTCAGATGGTGATCAGCGTTTGGCTGTTGAATGTGATGGTGATAGCTATCATGGGCCAGAACAATGGCATGATGACATGACTCGTCAACGTGCTTTAGAACGCGCAGGATGGACATTCTGGAGATGCTTTGCATCGAGTTGGTCCATTGAACGTGAAAATATGATTATGTCATTAAAGGAAAAACTTGATGTAATGGGTATAAAACCTACACATGGAATGAGTAGCTTAATTCAAGATGTAGAACACAAAGTGTGGGTAGATGACGAATCTGAAATGAGTGCGGAAAGTGACATCGACAAAGATTTGTTAATTGTTTAATTGTACTAGCTTGTATTTAAATGGATTCGCTAGCGGACACTTACGTAACTAAAGATTACAGTAGTAATCTTTAGTTCCTAAAAATTTACTCGGGTAAAAATTTTTATGATGTGGTTCTAGGATTTTAGACCACGCCTATAAGTGATAATCTACTCCCCAATAAGCATGGGAAATGCTTGTTTTTGGAGTCAACCATGACACGAAGAAAACGTCGTAATCATTCAGCAGAG
>NZ_KB849334.1:81634-83931 GCF_000368305.1 Acinetobacter sp. CIP 102129 | reverse complement strand
ATAATTTAAATATTTAGAGCGGATTTATCACTTATAAAACTGAATTGAGTGGTCTAATTAACGGAACCACATTATTTACTATCAATAGGATGTATATGAAATGAACATTGATTCCGACTTCCACCACCTCAAAATCTTTTATTATATTTATCCATCGAGCTAATCTTGAGTATAAGCGGCTTTGTGTAAGAAAGCCGAACCAAAGTATCAAATATCAGAAATAATTATACTAGCAAGCACTTTAAGTTTAACATTAGCTAACAATTAATTACTTTTCAATATCTTAAAGTTAAAAAATAGACAAATTACGCAATTAAAAAGTGTGGCTTTGATGTAAGTAGTGTATATTTTAGGTAAAGAGTGTTTATAAAAGATACTATGCTTACTGTCGATGATCTTCAACAACGCTGGGTGATTTTTGAAAATCATTTCAATGATTTAAGTATCATTGAAATGATTCTTCTTTTTTCGCAAAAAAAAATTTCAAATCAATGGCAACAATATGAAAAAGACAAACTACTAGAAGAATATAAAACTTGGCAATTACCTGATCCAAAAAAAAATGCTCAAGCTCGTAATTTATTGCACAAAATCATCAATTGTTTATTAGAAAATCAGCATCGAAATCCTATAGTTGATCAAATAAGTAAGAAAAATGGATGGGTCGAGCAATGGTGTTCACAAGCTCTGAAGTATCAAATTTTTGAAATACATGAATATGAGTATATTGCTTCTATTTTAGCAAGTCGTGGTTTTTTAAAAGGGTCAGAAGAAATTTTGGATCAGATGGTGCGTGTTTATGAAAATACCATTCTTATAGACTATTTGATTAAATCTTTAGTCCAAAATAAGCAATACAGCAAAGCAATTTACTATCAAAAAATAAATATTGAGCGTACTAAACGCCATAACTCAGAACGCCATATAGAAGCATGGCAAAATTTTATTTTTCTACTTATTCAAAGAGATGGTCAATACTCTTGCAATGTCAAGGATATAGAACTGGCTCATAGTTTAAATGATAAATATTCTGATTACTCCCAAAGTCAGTATTCAAGATTCCAAGCACTTATTAATGAAAAACTTATCCAATATAGTTTTAAGTCAAACCAAGCGATAAGTACAACTTCACAGTTACTCGGTGGTTTACAACGATTAAACTATAATGCGTCACACAAATTTTTTGGTGGTAATTCAGAGCTTCCTTATTATAACGATTTAGTCAAATCTGCTCCATTGGCTGTCTCTATAGAAGAGTTTCAACAATATTTTAGAGTCCATCATCATCTCACGGAACGATTAAACTACATTTTAAAAGATCAATCAAAAATTGAGGATAGCTTACTTCAAGCAGGAGCTATCTCTGCTTTTAGTTTGTGGAACTATTCTCAGATTCAACCTGAAGTATTACAGGCATTAAGATTTTCATCGGCAGGTCATCCAACAGATTTTTTTGATTTGCAAAATAAGGTAAGCAATCTAAGTGATGGAGCTTTGACACGCTTATCTGGCTATGTTGCTGAACAGCAAGTGGCTGAACATCTAAAAGCTCAAGGTCATCATGTTATTTTTCCTGAAAAATCGAATCAAATGGGGTATGACCTACTTGTAGATGGCCATCCAATGCAAGTGAAGTGCACTACTAGTGCAAGTTATATCCAAGCCCACTTAAATAATCATCCAGATATTCCAGTCATTATTAATAGTGAAATGGCAGAATATTTTAAAGATCATCCAAATGTTATTATTGACTATGACTTATCACATGAAACAGTACAGACGGTTCTAGCAGATTCTGTAGCGCATTTAGATCAATTTGGTTCAATGCAAGAGAGTGTATTAACATCATTTCTTGCTGTATTCGTATCGTCTAAACGCCATTATCATTTATATGAATATGGAGGTTACGAAGCAAAGGATGCAGCTTTACACACTATAGTTGATACGAGTGCAAAAGTTTCTGGAGTACTGACGGGTAAGGCCATTGGTTTCTGGGCTGGTGCAGCATTAGGCCCTGTAGGAGCTATCGTTGGTGCAACTGTTGGGAGTTTTCTTGGAAATGTCTTCGCTTCGGCACAATCAGATCAATTTCTAAAACCTCATGTTGTAGCAAAAGCAAAAAAAGTTTCACATGAGTTAGTTGAATTAGCGAAATTCTTTATTAAAGAAATTTTACCGATACGGCACAAGTTATATGAAAAAGATTTAAAAGGGTATTACTGATGTGGGTCTAGGATTTTAGACCACGTCTATAAGTGATAATCTACTCCCCAATAAGCATGGGAAATGCTTGTTTT
>NZ_KB849334.1:79124-80494 GCF_000368305.1 Acinetobacter sp. CIP 102129 | reverse complement strand
TTATGATCAACATTTACTAAAAGTAATGGCAGCATGATTTAAATATTTAGAGCGGATTTATCACTTATAAAACTGAATTGAGTGGTCTAATTAACGGAACCACCTCATTACATACCGACCTTAAATCATGAACAATCAAATAAGGATGAGAAAATTCTATTATTGCATTTTCAATTATTACATGAACAAAAATTAGATCGATTTAAAAAATTTGAGTCTTATTTAAAGCAATTATTAAATCAGAGTTTTGCTCATCAAGTACAAGCAGGTTGGATTTGTCTTGAAAATGCCAATCAGTTTTATCACCCCAAATTAAAAAATCATTTACAGATTTTAAATAAAGAACTTGAACTTTATCAATATTACGCTTTAAACCCAGAAACTACATCTAGAGATGGTTTGATACTATCTCAACCTTCATGACGCTAATTGGATATTATTATGAATAGTCAAGTTAATAACCCCTTATATCAACAATTTGTAGAATTGGTGAATACCACTTCTTCTGGTGTCATAGAGCAATGTGTAGAACCACTAAGTAAAACACTTAGTGAATCACAAAAAGAAATCAGTAAAATTCAGCAATATGCTCATCAATTAGGGCAACAGTATGTCGATATGCAAAAAATTGTAGAAACGACAACTCATCAGATTTTAGATCAGACCATTCAACCTGTAATATTACAGTTGAATGAGCTTAGCCCTGAATTATCTCAAGCTGCTCAAGCAGTGTCTGGAGCTCAGCAAGTTGTAGAAAAACTACAGCAACATTCTTCAGATATTAAAAATAAACATGAACTACTAGATTCTGTAGTTGCTGAAGCAACACAGAAAATTTTAAAAGACATTATTACGCCTATTCAAAAAGATCTAGCTGAAACATTACCAGCATTAGAGAAGGCTGCAGTTGTTGTAATTCAACTAGAGCAATTTACAAAAGAGCTGGATGGACTTGTAATACAGCTCAACCAGAGTAATCAGCAGTATGCACAAGCATTAAATAAAACAGAGAATGAAATTCAGCAAAAAATTTCACATGCTGAAGAAAAGTTAGATCGTCTGCAACATGCATTGATATTACAAATGCAGACTTTGCAAAATCAACTACAGGAGCATGTCAATGCTAATGTATTAACAGTTCAAGAAGCTCATAGCGCATTAAAGACAAACTCAGTACAAAATGCAGCAAGCTTAATGACAAAGATGGAAACTTTTGGTGAACGATTAAATACAAATGTGGATAGTCAATTAAATAAGCAAGAGAAAAAATTAGAAAGAGGTGGTCCCACATGTTTGAACAACTAAAAGCTTATTTATAAGTGATATTCTGCTCTAGTTAAGCTACCTTATTTTGTTGTGGTAGCTGATCA
>NZ_KB849334.1:52500-78198 GCF_000368305.1 Acinetobacter sp. CIP 102129 | reverse complement strand
ACCTTAGCTTTAAAATCATTTGAATGATTTCTTCTTGGTCTACGTGCCATAAAATACTCCATATATTGATGTTTATAACATCATTTGAGGAGCAGAATATCACTTATAGGAGTTGTTCAAATTTACGGATCCATCTCTGAACAACGTTTGACTCTTCAACAAAACTGTATTTGGGGAATGTTGGCACTATTAGTTTTCATTTTATTGGTTAAGTGATCAGGAATACAAAATGAATTCATCTGTGCAAACCAGATCCTTTGAATTATGGAATCAATTCCACAATACGATTGCAAATGAATTAAATGCTGAAAAGAATTTAAAGGATAAGGATTCTCTTTTCTTATTTCTGGATAAACGTGTTGTAGTAATTAAAGGCTTGATTCAGCAACTTCAACAGAAAAAACTACATGATGAAAATTTATTAACTCAACAAGTTGCTAATTTACAAGAACTAATAACTAAATTGCAGTTACTACGTGAATCAATGAATCGCCCATTTGTACTGTATGTTATGGGGATGGGAAAAGTAGGTAAATCATCTTTATTAAACTTGCTTGTAGGTAGTAAAGTTGCTGATGTTGATGTTCTACCTAAGACTTGGAAAACGGATTTTTTCTATGCAGCACCATCTGCTACACAAGCAGTTATTAAATATAGAAGTGGGCAAGAAAAAAAGTTAAGTATCAATGAGGCAAAAAAAATCATTGAACAAGAAGAACTTAAGCGTGAAGACAGTGAGGATGAAGTAGAGAAACAATTTCGTCAGTTATCTAAGACTTTAACCGCAATTGAGGAAAAGAAAAAGCTACGTGAAGAACTTGAAGAAAAATTACTATATCGCTCTGATATAAAAGAAATTCAGTGGGGTTTACCAGATTTACCTGATCATTCCATTTTACACCAGTTTAGTATCGTGGATACGCCTGGGTTATGGCAGAGCCATAACGGTAAGCATGGTGAACACGTCGGTGATTTTTATTATCAGGCGGATGGGATTTTATGGTTGTTGGACAGTACAACACTTTCGGCAAATAAACCTAAACAAGTATTGGATCAATTAGCTGAAAGTTTAAATCACATTGGTCAAAAAAGTGAAAATATGCTTGCTGTGCTGAGCCAAATTGATAAAGTTCGCTCTTCGGGTGGAGAGCAAGCTGTTTCTAGTGTTATAAACTCAGCCAAACAAATCTTCGATGGATATTTTCTAGATGTTTTACCTTGTTCTGCAAAAGAGGCACTTCAAGGACAGAATAATCAAGATCAAGCGTTGATTAATCAATCTGGTTATCCAGAGTTGCTTAATAAAATTCAGAAATTTTTCTATGACAATGCTTTTAGTATTCGAATTGAAGGTAAAGTAAATAACTTTATAGGTTTGCTAGAAACCCACTTACAAGACAGTGAACCATTCTTGCAGCGTTTTGAAAAAGACATTGAAACTTATGATAGTTATCATCAGAAAATACTGAATGATTTGAATCGCTTGAAGGAACAGTATAGTAAAGATTGGACTTCAACTTTTAACAGTTATAGTCAAAAAGTCCAAAATAATATCTATGCTCATGCGCAAACATATACTGAATTGGAAAATGAAGCAGATAAACCTTCTTTTGTTCAGAAGGAAATTTTTATTGTTCATGAATTACAAGCGATGTTGTCAAAATTTCAGCGCGATAAATCAACAGATTTAGTCAAATATGTTCAACAACAATATCAGCATATCAGTCAATCTTTTGAAAGATTTAGTTTAATTAGCCAATTAAAACCTTCAACGATTATGGCTCATGATCATGGACGGGAGATCTATAAAAATCAAGATATTGACTTTAGTGGTTCTGATGCTGAAAGTATTATGATTGGAGGTGCTGCTGCTGGTGTTGCAATGCTTCTACTTGGCCCAATCGGGATAGCTGCAGCAGCTATTGGCTTTTTATGGAGTAAGAGCCGTCGTGTTGATAAAGCAAAAGAAGGGTTTAACCAACAGCTAGAAACGATTTCAAATGATTGTCAGGCGAATATTGAAAAATTTATTGATAAATTATTTGTGCAACATCAACAAAATTTGATCAATCATCTGAATCAGGAATTTAGTCATTTATACCTACCAAGAAATAAATGTTCTGAAATATTTAAAGTTTTTCACGATTTAGAAAAAATGAAACACGAAAAGTTTGATCGTGTTCATTTCCAAGATTTTATATTAGGGAATCCATAATTGAATACTTTAACTAAATGTCTTAATTTAAATAGTAAATTTTCTGAATCACCTTTGCGTATACATGAATCTTTGCAGCAATTAGTACAATTCGATGCAGAGAATCACCGGACACGTCTACAGCATATTATTGATAATTTACAACAAACACTTAAAGTATTTGTTATTGGTGAGGTGAAAGCTGGAAAGTCATCGCTGATTAATACGCTAGTTGGGCAAGAAATTTCACCGACTAACATTTTAGAGGCAACAGCGAGTTTATGGGAAATTGGTTATGGATCAGAAGATAGTGCCTGTATTGAGTATCATAATGGTCAGAATGAAATCATTCCATTTGAAGATGTTCAATCCGTTTTAAGCATTACAAACCAAGAAAATCTCGAAAAAGCGAAAGATATTGCATGTATAAAAGTTCGTACTAAGCAGCATGATTTTCGTGAGTTATTGCTAGTAGACTCACCTGGATTAGCCACAGTGACTGAGCAAAATGCTCAATTAACACGTAGTGTTCTTGAAGATGTAGATATTGCGCTTTGGGTGTTGAATGCGAATCATCTTGGCCAAACAGATATTATGCAAGAAGTTGAAAATCTTGCTCAACTCGGTAAACCTATTATTGCAGTCATTAGCAAAATAGATGAAGTAGATACTAGCCCAGAACGTTTAATAAAATACGTTAGTCGTCATGCCGGTGAGTATTTTACTGAAATTTTTGCATTATCTGCGCATTCTAGCCAACCAAATGATGAGTACTTTGAATATTTTGAGGAATTTAAGACTTATCTTAAAGAACAAGTGAGTCATAAAGCAAAGGATGTTAAGCAAGACAGTGTTGAATCATCGTTAGAGGCTTTACACTATGCTGAAAAAGCAGTGCATGAATCTATTATTCGGCAGATGCAACATAAGTTAACTGATCTCTCTGCTTTTGATCAGGATTTAGAGTTTGAAAAAGAAATGCTGATATCTGAAATAAATTCTCAAGTAGATAGCCAATGTACAGAGATTTTTCATAACTCGGCATTACAACAGCAAATTAAAACTATTCTTTTGGGACATCAGCAAAATGATCCTGCTACTCAGACGAAAATGGAAAATCTAAAAAATACTTTAGCTAATCCATTCATTAAAGTACAGGCGATGGAAGAATCAGTCTTAGATCAAATTGTGAATCAACAAATTTATACTATTCATGATCATGTACAACCCTATTATATTTCATCCATGAAATCATTAGTGACGAACATCCAACAAAAAAGTAAGCAACGTTTCACTGAGTTTAGATCAAATGAAGAATTACTTTTAGAGCAAACATATGCAATGTTTGATTATGATGTAAAACCTGAACTGAATGAAACGTATGATGTGATGGACACAACAATGAAAGCAACTATGTTTGCTGGTGTAGCCGGTACTATGGCAGCAGGCTATACAGCAGTACTTGGTGCAAATGCAGCAGCAGTGACAATGGGTGCTGCAATGAGTGCTATTGCATTACCCGTTGTAGTTTGTGGAGCTGTTTTGGGTGGTGGGTTTGCTTATTTTCAAAATAAGAAAAACCAAGATGCTTTAAAGATCGAAGTTTTGCGTTTAACTAAGCAAATTCAGGATAAGGTACGTGCTGAATTGCTTAAAACCTATCATCAGAAAATTGAAAGCGATATTCAGGTACTTAAACATGAATATGCTAGAGGGATGTTAGGTGGATATAACATCCAAGAATTTAGAGAGCATGTATTTGCTATGGAAAACTATTTAAGATATTTTTAAAAGTCCTTTATGTATTGATTAATATGGATATCTTATTTTTTAAATAAGTTATTGTCTTTTAATTAAAGTTTAATTTTTACATCATAAGTTTGAATTCCTCCCCCCTCCATTGGCTGTTGCCAATAGGGGGATGAATGTTTAGGAAAAACTTTAATTTTGAGTCAGTGGAATCCAATTTTCCTGAATATACCTGTTGAAATCCTGATCTACCAAAATCAAAAAGCGTACTGTTATGCACTTCAGCCAAGTACAGACCGTGGTGACTCTGCACAATTTATAGAGTTTATTTTGCAAATGATTCTAAATGCAATTGTGGGTAAGCGTCCGCTGAACACACCTTATGAATTCATCCTATAAGCCTTAATTTAGTCCCCACTTAAAAACAAGTGGGGACTAAAATTTATGACTACGAATCACCAGACATCCATCGCATCTCTTGCGAAAAAACGAAGAACATACAGTGCTGAATTTAAACAGCAGATCGTTCAGGCTTGTAAAGCACCGGACGTTTCAATTGCTTCGGTCGCTTTGCAACATGGATTGAATACAAATCTTGTATCCAAATGGATTCGCTTAATTGATGGTAAGCCAAGGAATGATCGCTCACCACTACCGAATAAACCTGCATTTATTGCCTTATCTTGCTCTGCACCATTAGATCCTACTCCTACTGACATGTTAACGGTTCAAATTACTTTACCCCACTCAAAAGCAGAAATTGGCTTGAAATGGCAAGTATCAGAAATTAATCAAAATCCCATGACAATCTCAGTTACCTCTTTCAAGGTAAGCACTCACAGCCAGATTAATTAAGGCTTGAGTGTTATGTGCTGACTGCATAATTTGCTCAAAACTTACATTGCGGTCGTTAATGAAATTAGCTTCCATCATATATGAAAAGTCCAGTTTCAGCTGATCTAAGCCTTGTTGATCAGGTACAAGAGTAAAATCTCCGGCCAAACATTTTTCGTAATTTGCATAACTGGCATTAAAGAAAATTTTCTTCAAAGCCACGACATCATTAAGCAAAGTCACATCTGAAATCGCCCCTTGTCCAATCACATGATTAGATAGAGCCATCAGATCAAACCAATGACGTGATAAACGTTTAGCATTTTCTCTGACCCCTCGATGACACTCTACATGAATCAAAGTTGCCTTTTCCCAGAAGGTTCTTTGTGGAGCTAATACTGTAACCATGCTCGATGGAAACTCCAGTACATCTCGATAAGCATCCTCTGATGCAAGAAATGGCTGAATATGGTGTACTTCGTTTGGATTAATGATATTGCGGCCACCAAATTCAATCAGCACGTAGTCCAGCATGTAATTCTTACTGTCTTTGTTCAAGACTGAAGGGAAAGTAAATTTGATGGTTTCTCCATCTTCACTCACTTCGATTTCGAACAATTCAGCACGAGGTAGTGCAGCGACCTGTGCTTTAAGGAATGGAGCCACCACATCATTTGCATAACTTTTAACTTCAGTTTTAAGCGCTGCATCGATTCTACGGCGTTGCCCCGATCCTAAATGTTCAGGCGCAGTTTGACCTTCGGCAAGGTTGAATTGTTTCATCGCATCAAATTGGCGATAGTCTAAGGTAATATCGATGTCTTCAGAAAAACGATCTATGATATTGAATACCTTTGACAATGAGGTTCCCCCTTTAAATGCCATCTCCAATTTGTTCGGCATTTCAAAAAGCTGTTTAAGCACCCAGCAGACCCACACATCCTTCTCAACGATTGGCAAGTCCTTATCAGGTCTTGTTGAGCAATAATCTCGAATGATAGCAGTTTGGTCCTTTACAGCGAGGTGCATAAACAATTCAGGCATTTGAATTTCTCTTTAATCTTATCCAGCAAGAGCGTATGAACTTTCTTTAACAGCTGGATCAGATAATCGCTCTTTCAACCAACTACTCATTTGCATACGTTTTAATCTTTTAAAATGGTTTTCGCTCAATCGGGATTTAACCTGTCGAACGACCTCCTGGTCCACATGCTCTCGACCTAAAAAGATTAATGCAGACAGCGCCATTCCAACTTCAGTTCCTGAAGCCTGTAAGATGTTCTGATTTTCAGTATGAATGAACTTTACTCTTGTGCCTGCAATGATGACTTCTCGTGAAGGTCCATTGGTGTAAAACACTTTGGTTAGTGGCACTTGAGTACTTAAGCCCAACTTGTTCACCGCAGATGAACCATGTATTTGCAAGGTCTCTTTATTACGGTTACTGATGACTTTGATAACTTCATTAACATCTGGTGGAACTGGTCTACCCTTCAAAAATCGATTGAATTCAGGCTTGTAGTAAATACTATTTTGGATACGTAAAATTTTACCTTCCTGAACCAAGCGAGAAAGGACACGTAGGATTGTATCGTGCGAGCCTTCAACATGAATATTGTCTACAGAAAACACTCGACCACGCGGTAACCTTGCGATTTTATTTCGCACTGATTCAGAAACGTTTGATGTTGTGTGAGCATAAACACCCATGACACTCTCCAATTCCAATATTACACATCAATAATACAATATTTTCAGACAAAATGAACTTGAAAATCCGAATACTTTCGGACAAAAAAATCGTATATACGAACCTATAATCTCATATTTTAAGGGTGTTTTATCCATTTTCAATGACATTAATTATCCGAGCTAAATCAAAATGAATAACCTAGCTATATTGTGATTTAAAGTGTTCGTAAATAATCCTTAAAAGTCTTATTCGGATCATTGAAGATGTGCTGATCAATGGGAATACACTCTATAATTTGATCCAGCCTGAAGTTCCTGAAATCTTGTTTCACTTCACACCAAGCTTCATCAAAGAAGGTTAATCCCAATGGTCTAACATGTCGTGTGGATAAAGCATTTTTTATTAGGATTAAAAGCCAAAGAATTATTACTTTAGCACCTCTTGAAATGTAGACTTACAACACAATATACAAATAAACTTGATAATTACGTGAAAAAATGACCACATCCCAACAACCTGAAGTAACAGGTGTACCACTGTCAGATAAAGCAGGAAAAATTAAAGTTTTAGCCTTAAATGGTGGTGGAGCACGAGGTGAACCGTACCGGGTTTGTCGGAGACTTTTTTATTTAAGTTAGGCCACCTGACCTAACGGGTTAATCTTATCATAGTACATTGCTTCAAACTCAAAAGGCGATACATAACCCAGTGCACTGTGTACACGCTTTTTATTGAACCAATCTACCCAGTTTAGTGTCGCAAGTTGTACATCTGCTAAACCTTGCCAATCTGCTTTTAGATATTCAATCACCTCTGTTTTGTATAAGCCATTCACCGTTTCAGCCAGAGCATTATCGTATGAATCACCCGTTGTACCGACTGATGCTCGTAAATTTGCAGCTTCTAAACGATTGGTATAGCGAATAGAAAGATATTGAACACCTCTATCGGAATGATGAATCACATTCTTTGGCATGCCTCGATCGTGCAATGCTTGCTCAAGTGCATCGAGTACCATATCTGTATTCATCCGTGTAGATACTTTCCATCCAACAATTGCTCGTGAGAACACATCAATAATAAAGGCGGTATAGACCCAGCCTGAATTTGTTTGAATATAGGGGTGAGTAGACCAAGGGAATCTCACCCTTAGCCCCTCGCAGAACCGGACGTGAACCTCTCAGCTCATCCGGCTCCCATTATCCAACCGATGGTAAACATCCCATTTTCCAGTGCACAAAGGCATTTGGAAAATCACGCGCAAGTCGCCCTAAGGCATATCTAGCCCGTCTTTTATGACGGGCCAAGTTTTTATACTTACGCCTCATCCAGCGTATAAGATAAGCATTCATGTGTTGCCAGATCGCTGACATTGCTGAACCATGGAATCGACCATAGTATTGCTGCCAGCCTTGAAGAATTGGATTAAATATTGCAGATAAATCACTTAATTCGCGATTACACATCAGATGTAGATGCCATTTCCGAATAGTCTGTCGCATTGTTTTAAGTGCATCACGACTGACTGCAGGAGAGAAATTTACATAAACTCTTTTATACTTGTCCACAGCCTTACGGGGCCTAAACGTGTACCCGAGAAAAGTAAATTGAACATCTGGATATGCTTGGCGACGATTAATATCTTGGCAATAAACAATCTTTGTCTTGTCTGGATGCAATTCGAGACCACATTCACGAAATCGTGCATCGATCTTTTGTAAAACAAGTTTGGCTTGAGATAAACTCCGACAATGAATTACGCCATCATCTGCATAACGGCAGAACCGTACACTTTGAAGATGTTTCGTAATCCACATATCAAAAGCATAATGCATAAATAAATTCGCCAATAAAGGACTCACAACACCACCTTGTGGTGTGCCGCGATTCCTTTCTAAAAGATGGCCATTTATGTGTTGCATTGGTGCTTTTAACCAACGTTGCACATATAAAAGAATCCATGGAATTTCACAGTGTTTCTTGAGTGCACGCATGAGTAAATCATGGTCGATGTTATCAAAGAGACCTTTGATATCAAATTCCACAACCCAATCATAATCCCAACTTCGTCTCCTCACTATCGCAATTGCATCATGGGCAGAACGCCCCGGACGATATCCATATGAGTTTGGATGAAATAATGGATCAATTTTCGGCTCTAATAAGAGCTTAACTGCTGTTTGCGCGACTCGATCTGCAACTGTTGGAATACCTAGTATACGCACGCCACCTGACTTCTTTGGAATCGGAACAGCCTTAACTGGCGGTGGAAAATAACTGCCAGAACAAAGTCGATTCCATAGTTTGTATAGGTTGTTCTTTAAATGCTTTTCGAATTGCTCAATAGATTCATGATCAACGCCTGGAGCGCCACCATTCTCTTTGACTTTTTTAAATGCCTCCCAGATTAACGCTTTAGGAATGTTAAATGGTTTGGTCATAAAGTTTTGCTCCTCCTGCTTGCACAGTTGACAAATCCGTAGACCTGGATAATGCAACCCCTTCGCTCCATTACCATTACAGTAACTTCAACACTACTACGAGCTGCTCCGCCCCTTGGTGACGCATTGCTATTATCGGCCTTGCCTTTTGAGCTTGTACCTTTCGCTTGACATCGCCACCGAAGGTTCCCGCAGTTCAACGTAAAAGCCTGAATTAGGATCGCGCTGCCTCTACGCCGGACACCGAATGGCCCGTAAGCAGGTAACGGCCAAACTGATCGCGGGGCAACATCCATCCCCGGTTTTGATGTCATTTGAGTACTTTCGACACTTGAACGGCAGTTCACTGGTGTTCGCCTTCCTAATTCTTACCTGACGCCTGTACAACGCCTTTTCCATAACGCTCACGACCGGGACTTTTGATCCAAGCCGCTTATGGTGGTTTGCTACCTGCTCCTGCAAGCCGATAGCGAGGGGCCATACCCTCATCTCTTACGCCGCTTGCTGCGGCACACTAAAGTCAGCAACCCACAAGTGATTAGGCCGATCAGCTCTAAAATTCCGTTTCACTAAATCATCTGCCCGTTTTTGGTCATCTCGGCTACGGGTGGTTTGTTTGTTCTTACCTCGCCAAACACCTTGTATACCTAGCTTTTTCATTAATCGAGCAACAGTACAGCGTGCAATAATATAGCCTTCACGTTTCAGTTTTTGCCAGACTTTACGTACACCATATCGACCTGAACTTTCCTTCCAAATTCGTTTAATTTGTTCAGCATGATGCTCATCATGTAGATCTCGTTTCGCTCGATGTTCTGGATTGTCAGCGAGATCTAAAGTCCGGTAATAGGTTGAAGCTGCAATCGGTAAAATTCTACAAATCGCTTCAACACCATATCGATCTTTATTGTTATGGATAAAATCCACCATTATTTGTGTGGGCGGTCGAGCTCCGCCTGGGCGAAAAAAGCGGCTGCTTTACGTAGAATTTCATTGGCACGCTTTAATTCTTTAATTTCACGTTCCATTTGCCTCATTTTTTCTTGATCAGATATCTGTTGTACTTTAATAGGATTTTGCTGATCTAAATGCTTTTGATGCCAGGCACGAAGTGTTTCAGGAGTACAACCAATCTTAGGCGCAATTGCTGTGATTGCAGCCCAAGTAGAAGGATAATCTTTTTCAGATTCAATCAATAATTGAACCGATCTTTCTCTGATTTCAGGGGTATATTTTAATTTTGTCATCGGGATAGTCTCTCAGAATATTGACTCTCCGACAAACCCGGTACGGTTCAGTCAGTAAGGTACGCCTATATGAAACAAAAAAGATATTCTTTTCCAATTACCTTAATGGCTCGATTACTTCATGTTTCAGTTTCATGTTTTTATGATTGGCTCAAGAGAGGCGTGAGCAAAAGAACGATTCAACGAAATCAACAGACGATATTGGTGAAAATAGCCCATGAGGAGACAAGGCAGAGCTATGGTTATATTCGATTAACCAAATACTTACAAGCTCAGGGCATAAAAATGAGTATGTACGCTGTACGTCAGATAAAAGCGCTGAACCACCTGTATTGTAAGCGACACAAGCGTTTTAAAAGGACTACGAATAGTGACCATAATCGAGCGATCTATGAAAACCTGCTGGAGCAACAATTCTCAATGACTAGACCAAATCAAGCATGGTCAAGTGATATTACGTACATATGGACTGTTGAAGGATGGCTGTACTTAGCAGCGGTAAAAGACCTTTACACGAAGCAAGTGGTTGGCTATAGCTTAAATGAGCGCATGACAGCACAGCTTGTTTGTAATGCGCTAAATATGGCTATTCACAATCAAAAACCAACCAAAGAACTGATTGTGCATTCAGACAGAGGAAGTCAATATTGCAGCCATGAATATCGAAATATACTTGAGCAATATGGTTTTCAAGGTTCAATGAGCAAGCGCGGAGACTGTTACGATAATGCACCGATTGAAAGCTTTTGGGGAATACTGAAAAATGAGTTAGTGCATCATTACAACTATCAAACCAGAGAAGAAGCCAAAGCAGATATTATAAAATACATTGAGTTATTTTATAATCATCGAAGAATTCAAAAGGGTTTGGGTTTTAAGACACCAAATCAAATGGCCGAAGACTTTTATAAGTTGGCTGCCTAGAATCTCCCAAGGGAAAGTCTCCTGATAATTCAGCGTATATCAAACTTTGCTCTGCAATATTCCTCAGATATGAAGAACATTTTTGTTTCGCCACCTTTCGATATTACGCATACACTCATTTATGAATCCATTGATCATAAAATTGCACTCAAACTGGCGGGTATAAAGCATTTCCAGACCTGTCACATCTCATTAAATTGGCTGAAAGTGATCAATTTAGAATTAGAAATCCCAAAGCAATCATAGAGTCCTTGAGCGAAAATATATTGGACTATCTTCGTGCATCAAATGAGGTTCAATTATTCGATGGATTGCGGACATCTATAGAACTTTCAATTTCAAATGTTATGGCGACAGGCCTTGGCACCCAACATTATCGACATGATAAAAAGAAGTAATTTAAATGGTGTAATGAAAAATCCTGTAAAAAGACTCAAAATCTTGCAATAAGTACAAGGGCAACGTAAGATGAGGAGTGAAGTCATTCTAAATTCCTTGTACGGCAATTTGCATTACATGGAACAAACCCACAATAGTTACCGCTATTGTGGGTCATTAGCCCCTCTTCTTAACTAAGTTATAAGAAAAATACCTCTATCATTCGATTGATTCCTTTATATAAATAATAAAGTAAATATATGTTTTCGATGAAGCTTTATAAAATTCAGTATTAGACCTGTAGGGAAAACTTATCAAACGAAGTATTAGTTAATCCTTTTCTTCAACTTCTTCCTTAAACTCAAACAAATCATTCATCGTACAGTTAAAGTACTTACACAACTTATCGGCGACTGGTAATTCAATACGTACAGCACGGTCATAATACATACTTGTGAGCGTATTGCGATTGATACCTGTTGCATGCACCACTTCACTTAATTTTAAAATTTTTCTATCGCCCATGAGGCTAGATAACTTACAAGTAATCATATTTAAATTAATTTACAAAAAATAACTTGCTGCGGGTTATTTAAAGTTGTTGCCTGAGTAATACTTTGCTAAAATTAACCTACAGCAGGTTATTAAAACTTATAGAAAGTATATTTTATCCATTTCAACTAAATTATAACTTTTTAAGTATAAGGATTGAACCTGCATTAGATTATTTTGTGGAGATGACCGCCGTGTTAACAAATGAGTTATTGATCAGCCAGCAAGCTCGTGACTTAGGAAATCAATTAATTAAAGAAATGAACATCAATAGAAGTTATGGAATGGCTAATTTTCTTGGAGTAAATACTTGCTATGATAATCATCAGGCTGTACTTATTTGGACATTTCAACTGCTTGAAAGGGAACCTGCCTTAAATGAATTAGCAGAAATTAAAAAATATTTTCTTTTAATCTTTCCAGATAGTGTTTATCAATTAGCCTAAGTTGTATTTAAAAACTCTGTACACGACAAAAATAGATAACTCATTGAAATAATGTCACAATAATTGTTTTCTAACGACGAATACTATGATACATCTCAATGAGTTATATCTTATCTTAAACAAATATCTAAAATGGAACAAGTCACATTTAAAGTGCTTTGCGCTCATCATGCTTGTGATTATTTTAAAGCAAACATGTAATCTTTCTTCTGCATCTAAAGCCTTGCCCATCAAGTGCTTACCACAATCATTTTATCGACGTATGCAGCGCTTCTTTGCAGGTCAGTATTTTGATTATCGTCAAATTTCTCAGTTGATTTTCAATATGTTTTCATTCGACCAAGTGCAACTGACTTTAGATAGAACCAATTGGAAATGGGGAAAACGAAATATTAATATCCTGATGCTCGCAATCGTTTATCGTGGAATAGCGATACCTATCCTTTGGACATTGCTTAATAAACGTGGAAATTCAGATACGAAAGAGCGCATTGCTTTGATTCAACGCTTTATAGCCATTTTTGGTAAAGACCGTATTGTGAATGTGTTCGCAGACAGAGAGTTTATCGGTGAGCAGTGGTTTACATGGTTAATTGAACAAGACATCAACTTCTGCATTCGTGTTAAAAAAACTTCATTGTCACCAATCATTTAGGAAAGAATCATAAAATTAGTGATTTATTTCGCCATCTTAAAGTTGGTCAAATTGAATGTCGTAAACGACGGATTTTGGTTGGTCGGGTGAAACTATATATAAGTGCACTACAGTTAGAAAATGGAGAGCTTTTACTCGTCGTTTCTCCTCAGTTTAATGCCAATGCTATTCAGGATTATGCATTACGCTGGGAAATTGAAACCTTATTCAGTTGTCTCAAAGGACGCGGGTTTAATCTTGAAAATACGCGCTTGACAGACCCTAGACGAGTGAAAAAATTGATTGCGGTGTTAGCTATAAGCTTCTGTTGGTGTTACTTAACGGGTGAATGGCAACATGATCAAAAAAAAGTGATAAAAATAAAGAAGCATGGACGACTCTCAATGAGTTTATTTCGCTATGGTTTAGACTATGTTCAAATGGCGATTCAGCGTTTAATTGGTTTTGGGAAAAAAGAAGAGTTTAAGGAAATTTTGGCAATTTTAAGAAGGCAGAATCCTGATAGGATAAGGGTTCTGTGAAATTTGTCGTGTACAGAGATTAATTACACAACAATTGGTCATAGAGTTAGATCCTTCTTAAAGTTTTACAACTTCTTGATTAATGAATACTTAAGCATGCAATCACAGCCACAACTTACGTTGAAGGAAATTCAAAAAATTAAAGAAAACTTGAATAAATATATGACAATAAAGAAAAAAATTATAAATAATTTTTCAAAAGCCAATAAGACAATTAAAAGTGAGATAAATCATAATTTTAAGAGCATGAATCAGGAAATGATTAAAGGATTGTATTCAGTCATTTCACCAAGTAACTCTAATAAATACAATGAATTAAATCCTTTTAGATCTAAAAATGTACAACTCAGAAACTTTCTGATCATACATCTCATGCTCAACTATGGTCTTAGAATTGGTGAGCTTATGCTACTAACAACCAACTCTATTAAAAAATCAATTCAGAATCATAGTTTTAGTTTAATTATTACAAATACAGATGATGAGTTCGATGATCGATCAAAAAAGCCAAAAATCAAAAATGAATATTCGTACCGAGTAATTAAACTGCAGGAACGAGACTACAGAATTCTTCAAATCTATATAAATGAAATCCGAAAAGAAATTCCTTCACATATCTTATTTACATCCTTAAAGCCTCCCTATTCTGCTTTAAGTTATGGTAATCCTCCCATAAATAACCGAAGTTAAAAGTAGAGGTTAAGCAGCCCTTAGAGGTGGCTTTCCTTTGTTAGCTTGATGTGGTCTTTCATGGTTGTAATGCCACAACCAGTTTGTTGCATAATCTTGTACTTCTTCCAGTGTGTCAAATAGATGCTTGCTTAGCCAGCTATAACGTATAGTCCGATTATAACGTTCAATATACGCATTCTGCTGTGGCTTACCTGGTTGAATATATTCAATACGAATACCGTGCTCAGTAGCCCAGCGTACAAATTCATGACTGATAAACTCCGGGCCATTGTCACACCGAATAACTAACGGCTTTTCTCGCCACTCCAGCAACTGATTCAACGTACGAATAACTCGGATTGTAGGTAATGAGAATCCTGCTTCAATCGCTAAGCCTTCTCGACGGTAGTCATCAATCACATTTAATAATCGGAACTTTCGACCATCGATCAGCTGATCATGCATAAAATCTAATGACCAGACCTGATTTTCTCGGATTGGTTCTTTCAATGGTTCAGGCGCGTGCCGTTTTAGTCTTCTTCTCGGTTTAATACGCAGATTTAGTGCCAACTCACAGTAAATGCGGTAAACCCGCTTGTGATTCCAGCAGTGATTCTCAACATGTCGTAAATATGAGAAGCACAGACCAAATCCCCAATCGGAATTTGCCTCAGTGAGTTCAATGAGCTGTTTAGCAATTAATGCATTGTCATCGCAAAGTTTAGCCTGATAACGGTAGCAGGTTTCACTAATGCCAAATGCAGAGCAAGCTAAACGGATACTAACCGCATGCAGGGCAACGGCTTGTTGAGCCATCTGACGTCGGCAAGATGGCTTCACCACTTTTTTGACATTGCTTCCTGAACAATCTCTGCCTTTAATCGCTCTTCAGCATACATTTTTTTTAGTCTGGTATTTTCTGCTTCCAGCTCTTTCAGTCGAGCCATCAATGAGGTATCCATACCGCCATATCTGGCACGCCATTTATAAAACGTGGCATTACTCATGCCATGTTCACGACAAAGGGTGGCTACAGGTGTGCCAGACTCCGCCTGTTTTAAAATGGACATGATCTGGCTGTCAGTAAATTTAGATGTTTTCATGCAGAATCTCCTGCTCGTATCTTAAGAGAAAATTCTACTTTTAGATCCTATTATTTTTAGGGGGGATTACCCTATCAAAGAAGTAGTGGTGGACTCCATCTACTGATTGACTCTACTGGTTTGAAATTTTTAGGTGAAGGTGAGTGGAAACGTAAGAAACATCAGCCTGAATATCGTCGAAAATGGCGTAAATTACATATTGGTATTGATGCTGAAACCCTGCAAATACGTGCAGTTCAGCTCACTACAAACAACATCAGTGATTCTCAGGTACTCGGTGATTTACTTAATCAGATTCCACCAGCTGAACCAATTGATTCCGTTTATACTGATGGAGCTTATGATACGAAACAATGTCGAGAAATGATTTCCGATCGGCAAGCTCATGCAGTAATCCCACCCAGAAAAAATGCTAAACCTTGGAAAGATACAAAGATTAGCTCGTTAGAACGCAATGAACTACTTCGAACAGTTAAACATTTGGGCAAGACTATATGGAAAAACTGGTCTGGCTATCATCGCCGAAGTTTGGTTGAAACCAAGATGCATTGCATCAAATTATTAGGCGATAAATTAACATCAAGGAGTTTCCCTAGTCAGGTGAACGAGATTCATGCACGCGTAGCAGTCTTGAATAAATTCACAGAATTAGGTCGCCCTCATACCCAAGTTGCCACTTAAATTTGGCTCACTTAGGGTGGCTCTGCCTTTCAAGCCTTTGTGCAACAAAGCCTATTGCAGATATCAAAAACACATAAATCTAAATTTTTGCAGATACATTTTGAACTAGGCATCCATAACATATCCCTACAACTAGATGACGAATTTTCTTCATATTATAAGATCCTTTGTAAAATTTAACTTTTTTATCGATTAGAATCGATAGCCTATTCCCAAATATGTGACAATCGGATTAATATCAATCCGTGTTTCAGTATAAACTAGCTCACGACCAGTATTAGCATCATTGACATATACTTTTGCCTTGCTATCCATCGGCATATATGACACCGAACCAACGACAAACCAATTTGAATTAAGATCATAGGTTGTCCCTAATGTGAGAACAGGTGCAAAAACATCTGTAGTCTTAACTTTAACTACAGGTGATGCGGAAGACGGTTTACCCTCGATACTAGGACCTGCTTCACCATCAAGGATATTCTGAATCATATGTCCCGAAGCAGCAACTTCAGCTTCAATTACAGAATTCAATTTAAGACTGCCAAAATGGGCGTATACTAGACCTGCACCAACATAAGGTCTTAATTTATTTTCTCCAGTTTTACCAAATTGATAATGTAATTCAACTGCGGGTAGCCACGCCCGTGCTGTAGAGGCACTGCTTCCCTGCTCTAAATTGGTAATATACGTGTCCCGTTTTAGCTCAATATCACCCAGTGGCGTGATATTTGTACCACGTAACGGTGAGTATGTTGTACCAACTCCCTTAATACGTACTTTAGGTGGAATACCACCTTTTATTTGCAGTGATAAATTATCGGTAAAATGATAATTAAACATCATTCCAAAGGCATCCCCTTTTGTCGCCTCTAACCCTGTCCCATGATTTGTCCAGCTTGCTAGGCTATCGACCTGAACTGAACCAGTGACTGCTGCTGGAACGACATCAGCAGGGAAGGACATGATGGTGTCATATAATGCAGGATTAGATTCACGTACAGCAGCATCAGCCACAACTGACTTGGACACATCCCCCACTCGATAGGTGCCACTTTTAGCTGCTGAAATGACATCCATGGAAGTCACGGCACCTTGTGGCATGGTATGCAACCATCCCGCAGAAACTGAAAATCGCTTAAAGCCCTCATCACTTTTCAGGCTAAAATATTTTGAATCGGCGTAAGCACTTGCAGGTAAAGTGATGCATATCAAACCAACATATAAAAATGATTTGTTCATTTTAGTTCCCCTAACAAAAATGGTTTAGTTCATAACTGTGTTAAAACAACCTCTGTACACGACAAATTTCATAGGACCCTTGTCCTATCAGGCTTTTTCTTTCTTAAAATTGCTAGCACTTTCTTAAATTCTTCTTTTTTTCCAAAACCAATCAAACGTAGAATAGCCATTTGAACATAGTCCAAACCGTAGCGAAATAAACTTACTGAAAGTCGTCCATGCTTCTTTATTTTTATCGCTTTTTTCCGATCATGTTGCCATTCACCTGTTAAATAGCACCAACAGAAACCGATAGCTAGCACTGCTATCAATTTCTTGACTCGTCTAGGGTCTGTTAAACGAGTATTTTCAAGATTGAATCCACGTCCTTTGAGACAACTAAATAACGTTTCGATTTCCCAGCGTAATGCATAATCACGAATAGCAGAAGCATTAAACATAGGAGAAACAACAAGTAAAAGTTCTCCATCTTCTAATCGTAGCGCACTAATATACAGTTTCACTCGACCAACCCAAATACGTCGTTTACGACATTCAGTTTGACCAACTTGAAGATGACGAAATAAATCACTAATTTTATGATTCTTGGCTAAGTGATTGGTCACAATGAAGTTTTTTTAACACGTATACAGAAGTTAATGTCATTTTCAATTAACCATGTAAACCATTTCTCACCGATAAATTCTCTGTCTGCAAACACATTCACAATACGATCTTTACCAAAAATGGAGATAAAGCGTTGAATCAAAGCAATACGCTCTTTTGTATCTGAATTTCCACGTTTATTGAGCAATGTCCAAACAATGGGTATCGCTATTCCACGATAGACGATGGCTAACATCAAGATATTGATATCTCGTTTTCCCCATTTCCAATTAGTTCTATCCAAAGTTAATTGGACTTTATCGAATGAAAATATATTGAAAATTAACTGAGAAATTTGACGATAATCGAAATACTGATCTGCAAAGAAGCGTTGTATACGTCGATAAAATGATTGTGGTAAGCACTTGATGGGTAAGGCTTTAGATGCAGAAGAAAGATTACATGTCTGTTTTACAATTAATGCAAGCATAATCAGTGTAAAACATTTTGCATGTGACTTGTTCCACTTTAGATATTTGTTTAAGATGAGATGTAACTCATTGAAATGTGTCATCATATTCGTCGTCAGAAAACAAGTATTATGCCATTATTTCAATGAGTTATCTTTTTTTGTCGTGTACAAAGTAAAACAACAAAACATCGTCAATCAATTGATTTCTAGTCGGTGAAAGACTGTTAAATTACGCTATGATGGATAGTGCAACTAAAAATCCAAAGGCGGTTTTTGGAATCCATCCGTAATTTGTGCAAGCAGTTCAGCAAATTTAATGGTGACTTTGTCTGCATACGGTTGTCCCAATATTTGAATATTGACTGGTAGATTGTCCTCAGATAAGCCTATCGGTGCAGAGGTTGATGGCAACCCAAATACAGTTGCTGGCGAAATCCATTTGAATAACTCAAGATAGAAACGTTTTCTTCCATCGACTTGTAGCGTGCGAAACATCAAAGGTTCTTTATGATTGTGTTCAAACGCTAGAGTCAAAATAGGTGGGCAAATAATGACGTCGTATTCTGCAAAAATTTCAAGACATTTTTGCTTGATATGCAATGACTCTTCATATTTGGCAAGCCATTCTGCATGACTCAGGTTAGCACCTTGTGTAAATCCATAGGCCAAAGGCGGAATGCCTGCTTTACCATTAAGTAATTTGATTAATGGCGTAGATGCCGACATGGACAATCGACTTAGTTTAGGATCTGCAAAAGTCATTTGGCTGATCAATCGAGTGGCGTAGGATTTAAATATTTCATCAAAATCCCAATTTTTTGGACGACCTACATCCACGTTAACCTTGGCAGTTTGCAGGGTTTGCAAAAGTTGATCGTATTTTTTCTTTAGCCGTGAATCGATTGGACACGATTCATCATCCATCCAGAATAATACTTTAAACTCTTGAATGGTTTGTTTTTCAGATTCCTTGAGTTTAAAAGCTCTAAAGTCATCCGCATTTGGCTCGACTAAAACATCTAATAATAAACTTAAGTCCCGTGCTGAACGAGCCATTGGACCAATGACGACAAGGTCAGGTTGGGATAACTCGTCCTCGTAATTCATGATGTGTCCTCTGAAATCAATCAATCCATAGGTGGATTTATGACCATAGACACCACAAAAATGTGCTGGTGTTCGAATAGAACCACCAATATCACTACCAAGCTCAATCGGTGTAAATCCCGATGCTAGTGCCGCAGCAGAAC
Organism: Acinetobacter sp. CIP 102129; assembly: GCF_000368305.1. Taxonomy (NCBI): domain Bacteria; kingdom Pseudomonadati; phylum Pseudomonadota; class Gammaproteobacteria; order Moraxellales; family Moraxellaceae; genus Acinetobacter; species Acinetobacter sp. CIP 102129. The sequence goes on along the minus strand of NZ_KB849334.1, from coordinate 58,559 downwards.
CACCTGATGAGCCGCCTGTTGTGAGATTTAAATTCCATGGATTATTGGCAGTACCATAAAATTTGTTGTAGGTTTGAATATCTGCACATTTAAAGGGTACATTGGTTTTTGCAAAAGGAATGGCTCCAGCACCGACCAATTTATTGACCGAAACAGCATTTTCGGTGGGGACATAGTGTTGGAATTCTGGATTGCCATCGGTACACGGCATGCCTTTCACTTTAAAGGCATCTTTGATGGTCATCGGAATGCCATGTAATTTACCAAGTGGGGCTTGTCGCTTGATGGCGAGGTCAGCCTGATCTGCTAAAATCCTTGCATTGTCATAATCAAATGCAACACAACTATTGATGTGTTTGTTGTATTTATTAATCCGTTCAATCTGTGATTCCAGCAATTCACGGCTACTGATTTGTCCATTTTGGATGGATTGTACTAACGCAGTTGCATCATCATAAACAAAATCTTTTGGCATTTTCTTTGCTTCCTATCAAACAATTCAAGTAGATTTTGTAAGCATAAGGTGCAATATTGAAGCTCATGATCGGACATAAAATCTGTCATTTTCGGACAAAACAACAAAAAGGGATGAAATAATGTTGATACCATCGATATTGGTAGACACGTATATGGACTATGCTGAAGAACAAGGTGTTGATTTGGCAAAATTTTGTAGTGAACAAAATATTGTTAAGGATCATGTTGAACTAACACAATATTTCTTGTTATTAGACTGGATTGGGCGACAACTTCCTGATCATGATCTTGGTGAGGAAATTGGTTGGCGATTTACGTCACAACTATTTGACCCCATTGGCACTGCAATCATATCCTCAGAAACGTTGTCATCCGGATTAGACGTTGCCTTAAAATATTGGGATGTCTTTGGTATTGGATTGGCGTTACTCTCTCGAAAACACGGCAATAATGTTGAATTAGAGATTCAACCAACTTTACCTATCAATGAAAAATACCAAAAGATTATTTTAAAATCTGCAATCATTTGCCTTTATAAAATTATATTGCAAATATTACCATTTAAGGCATCTGATATTCATATATTTTTCAAAGGCGAAAAAAATACCCAAGATTTTCCTTCTGGAATATACATTGGGTATCATGCGACGGAATGGAAAATTCGTTTTCCTGAGCATTTTCTAGCTGAAAAAAGTTTTTGTGCGAATAAGTTAAGCTTTGAGCGTGCCATCACACATTGCGAACAAGTATTGGCAGTGTATCATCAAAATCAAGCCTTTGATCATGTGACGATGCACACATTGAATGACATCGCACAAATAAAATCCGTATCCACCAAAACCGTTTATAGGCAACTAAAACAACAAGGACAGAATTTTCAAAAATTACAACAAAGCAAAAAATATACGCAAGCCATGATGTTATTAAATCAAAAAGAACTTTCTATAGAGAAAATCGCAGAAACATTAGGTTATCAAGATCCATCGAATTTTACCCGTGCGTTTAAGCGCTGGGCACATGTTTCACCAAGCTTGTATCGCAAGCAAAATGCTTGAGTACTCACTGTGATTTAATCATAGGGCACAGCCCAGTTGTGACGATATTTCACATAGTTGCTCACTGGTATACTACTGAGGTGAAAGTATAGTAATACATTGGGGGCTTAGGAAGTTAATCATATTAAAAAGTATGGTAACTTCCTTAAGTACCATTTATACAATTACGTAAAAAAGATTGCGAGTCAATGCGAAGAAGTATCTCCTTTCAATGGAACTGTCGATGATAAATCCTACTTTTGTGCTCATCGTGTAAAAGGTAAAAGAGGTCCTGGAGTGAGCAGCACTGCTGCGTAAGGTAAAAATCGTATTTGAAATACTTATACGTGGTGGGGATGTCTACACAGAAATTGTTACTGATTGCTCCAAAGCCACGCTTCAAGGGATTATCCGTAGACATATCGACCTAGATTCAGTAATCAATACGGATGGCTGAAGAGGTTTTGATCGTTTAGTTGATATTGTTTTTGACAAGCATTTGAGAGTGGATCATGGTAACAATGAATTTGCTTGTGGGGAACGTCATATTAATGACATAAAATCATTCTGGGGCTATGCGAAAAGCGGCTTAGTAAGTTTAATGGTATTGACAAAAATTTGTTGTATTTGCATCTTAAAGTGAGTAGCACCACTTCGCAAGATATACATTCAATCATCGGCATGGTAATTTATACCTCAATTTTCACACTTAAACTACTCTGTAATAAATCTCTTAAGTCCCTAAATTAATATAAGAATCTGTGCAATCGGTCTAGTTTTTCATAAAATGTCTTAATTTTATGGCTCGTAAAATAGGTAAGGCACGTTGGATTGTCAAGCTAATACGCTCTAACAATTCATGATTAATAATCCTATAATCACTGGAAAAATCCTTGTCTGTCGCATACACACCCAATGACATTGTTTGAGTTTGAAAAAAACTAAACAAAGGTCTTAATTGATGTTCAATCACCAGTGAATGTCTTTCACTGCCACCAGATGCAGCAAGGATGACAGGAACATTCACCAAAGCAAATTGCTCTATCAGATCAAAAAAGTGCTTGAATAATCCAGGGTAAGACGCACGGTAAACAGGTGTTCCCACAATTAAGGCATCAGCCGTTTCTACTGTATGCAACGCTATTTGCACATGTTCAGGTAATTGCTTACGATCAAATGTTTGACCAATAAAGCCACCAATTTCACTAAATTTAACAAATTCCAATTCAACTGAAAGTCGTTTGGCAATTTCATCGGCAATCGTTTGCACCAATGTTTCGGTTTTGGATTGCATGCCAAATCCGCCAGAAACCACAACCAGTCGCAATGTCGGTGGATGCTCAAACATGAAGTATTCTCCCAAAAGGAGGCTGCTTGATTGGGTCCAAATCAAGCAACCATCATATGATTTATGATGCTTTAACAGCTGTAATCGTAATTTCAAGCAATTGCTCTGGATGAATCAATTTACTGATTTCAACCAAAGTACATGCAGGTTGATGTGAGCCAAGATATTTTTTCAGAATATCACTGGATTGGCTTGTAAATTCAGCGATATCAGTCGTATAAATCGTCCACGTTGCAATATTGCCAAAATCTAATCCAATACTGTTTAGACTTTTACTAGCAATACTTAGAACAAAATCTAATTGATCCGCAACAGTACTTCCGACCAGCGATAAATCCGCCAAGCCACCTTTAAGTGGTGCAATGCCCGAAAGATATACCGTATTACCGACCTCTATTATTTGACTGAACGCAAACAGATCAAAAACATCTTGCTTGAAGTAATCCAAATCTGGTGTACTTAATTTCATGTGCGATCCCCTACTTCCACAGCATATTCCTTGATGATGTCATTACCTGTATCAACCACAAGGTTTAACCCCGCAGAACGACGCTCAGCTTTACCCCTGAATACATCCAAAGGATCTTCAAAATCACGTACATAACCCAATGCAAAGCAAGCACATTGATAACCCATCAATTTAAGCAATTCATCATCAAGTGTTTGTGCTATTTCTGGTGGCGTTGCCAAATATTGGTTTTCTTCCTGTCTTAACCAACCTGCACAATAGTTCACATTAATTGCTTGACGAATTTTATCGGTATTATTCACACCAGCACCATGGTAAATTTTACCTGTATACACTAGAACAGAACCTTTGCTCATTTCCGCAGCAATCGTTTGATCTTGCGTAAATTTTTGACGTGCACCAATATACATACTGTTTGGTACGACACGAGTTGCACCGTTTTCTTCTGTATATTCAGTCATTGCCCAAAGTGTATTGAACTGTGGTTCATAATCATCTGGAAAATCAAAAAAGTCCCAAGTCAATTGATCTTGATGCAATACTTGTGCTGGAGCACCTGGATTAACTGTAATGATTTGGGTTAATTGCAATTGAATCGTAGACGCTTTATGCAAATGTTTTTTTGCCGCATCCAGCATTAATGGATGAGTAATGATTTCTTCACGTGCAGTTTTTGAACGAGCCACCAAAGAACCAGTACGTTGGGTCTTTTTACCCAAAAATACATCTTCGCCATATGGACTTGAATAAACATATTCATGCGTTTCTTCGGCAATACGATCCATAATCTCAGGAGAAACTAGGTTTTCAATGATACAATGACCATGCTCTCTCAATGCTTTTGCAATGTCATCACCAGTTGCGGTATTTGGTAAACGAATCAGTTCCATAGTCTTCTCCAATATAAACTCAATCACATAAGATAAATGTAATTTAAATAGTCTGGAGAATGGCGACATCTAACTTAAGTTATATAAATTAAGCTCTGATTCAAAAAAGTCGGTTTAATTGCTTATGATAACCAATTATTGAGAATTATTATTAATTGAGTGCTTGCCATCAAGATTCTAGGCAAAAATGCATAATTATAGTGACTAATGCACCAAATAATAACACATTTTTTTATAATCATTACGTCCTTAAATTCACAATATAATGATTTTTATCATTTAAATAGAAATAATACGTTTTTTCGTAAAAATATGCTTTATTCTCTCAAAATTGACCTTGAACAATGAATGCGCCCGTTTATGCCATGAATTGAGGCATTCAAGTCAATAAAAATCATGGGCTAATTACTTACAATATATTGATACTAAATAAAAAATATACAAACCAAGTTGCTTGGAATAGCCATAAAAAATACACCACCAAAAAGTGATAATTCTTTATTGTCAAAATTGGTATAAATATTGCTTTAAAACCTATCAAGGTTCCATGAAAAGTAAAGCATATGAATGCACACGCTAGAATCATTGAAAAGTCTTTAATCCTTGCCAAAAATTATTTGGATGCAAGTGGTATAATTTTTTATCAGATCAATGAAGATAAGAAAGATGCTGTGATTGAATCAGATATCAATGTGTCTAAAGAGTTTATTCATAAATACAATGGTTTATTACAAGATTATGATCCTTTAAATGTAGAATATTTTTTAAAATCTCGCAAAGAGAACAATTTACTTAGCGCCTACTCAATGGAAGCTGAAAGTGGAAATGGGGTCTATCAAAACTTTGTAAATAGTTGTGGGATTAATGATATTTTGGAAATGATATTTTGGAAAAACAATCATGCTTATGCAGGCATTGCCGTTACCAATCCAGACCACCATAAAAAAACCGACATTGAATCCATCCAAATATTACAACAAGTATTGGAGCATAGTGTGTTTGAAGTGTCGAGTATCAAAGAAAAAATCATTGAAAATTATTTAAAAGAATACAAACTCACCACACGAGAAATAGAGGTTTGTTCATTAATTTCTCAAGGATGTAATAATAGTGAAATCTCTGAAATCATGGATATTTCAGTGGGCACTGTCAAGATTAATATCAATCGAGTATTTGATAAATTACAAGTCAATGGTCGATTACAACTGAGTATTCTCATCAACGATCTCATTAAATAATTAGATCTCCAAAACAACTGATCTGATTTATTTTTTATTTCAATTTATCATAATTTTTTGAGTCATATATTAATGAGCAAGCGTTTGTGAAGGCAGTTCACCAAACATCATTTTATAATTATGAATAAAGTTACTTTGATGCCAAAATCCCCAGTCATAAGCAATATCCTGAATTAATGTTGTTTCTGGATTAGATGCTTTCAATATTCTACGAATATGGTTTAGTTTAATCACTCGAATATATTGTGCTGGGCTAATTCCCATTACTTCAATAAAACAGGATTGCAATGCTCGTTGACTAATACCAATGGATTTACAAAGCGCTGGAATAGAAGGTATTTCTGAAACATCATTTAAGATAATATCTTTGACTTTATTAACAATCTTTTTATGCTGTCCAATTTTTAGCATTTTTTTGTCTTCTTCGTGTGGAATAAAAGATTCAAGCAATAGTAATAAAATTTCATTAGAAATACTTTGAAAACATTGATTATTCTTATAAAAATCATCTCTGTACACGACAAATTTCACAGAACCCTTATCCTATCAGGGTTCTGCCTTCTTAAAATTGCCAAAATTTCCTTAAACTCTTCTTTTTTCCCA
>NZ_KB849334.1:44017-51365 GCF_000368305.1 Acinetobacter sp. CIP 102129 | reverse complement strand
TATAACTCATTGAGATGTGTCATAGTATTCGTCGTTAGAAAACAATTATTATGACATTATTTCAATGAGTTATCTATTTTTGTCGTGTACAGAGAAATAAGCTTTTAGTTGTTCAAACATGTGGGACCACCTCTCTTCTTTAGCGAATTCATTTAAAGGCTATTTATTCACTTTTCATAATAAAAGTGCTCAGATAGATATCCTATCACTCGTATTGTGAAGAAATTATCTTATAAGATTTGACTTCAAAAATTACATATCGCGCTCTAAAGTCAAGTCTTTAAAATGAGCAGTGTGCAATATAAAAATCATTCAAATGCACTAAAAAACAGTTTGTGAGAGAGGAATAGTAGATGAATACGCGATCTACCATTATGGATACCAATAGCTTCCGTGCCGAGCATGCGAGTGCACTAGATTCTGAAACCCGAAAACTGACCGATCGACGTAGCCAAAATTTAGGTGAATCTTACCGCTTGTTTTATCGAAACCCAGTGCATCTTGTAAAAGGGCAAGGACAATACCTTTGGGATGCTGCAGGCAATCAATACTTGGATGCTTATAACAATGTCGCTAGTATAGGACATTGCCATCCTGCGGTAATCAATGCCGTAAATGAACAAATGCAAATGTTGAATACACATACTCGTTATTTACATGAGCGCATTTTAGATTATACCGACGAACTTTTAGCGACCACACCGACTGAAATTAACAAAGCCATGTATATGTGTACGGGTTCTGAGGCGAATGATTTGGCCATTCGTATTGCCCGTGAATACAGTGGTGGTACGGGTATTATTGTGTCGCAAGAAGCCTATCATGGTACTAGTGATCTTACTTCGGGCTGTTCGCCTGCGCTTGGTACAGGACAGACCTTAGCTGCTACAACTCGTTTGGTGGCAGCACCTGATCAATATCGTTTTGAGGGTGAAGATTTAGGTGACTGGTTCGCCGCGCAAATTCAAGCACAAATTGATGATATGAATGCCAATGGCATCAAGTTTGCAGGCTTCTTAGCCGATTCCATTTTTTCATCAGACGGGGTAATACCAAATCCTATTGGTTTCCTGAAAAAAGCAGTGGATGTAGTGCATGCCAATGGTGGTATTTTCATTGCTGATGAAGTACAGCCTGGTTTTGCTCGTACAGGCGATTCTTTTTGGGGTTTTGGGCGTCATGGTGTGGTGCCCGACATCATTACCACAGGCAAGCCGATGGGCAATGGTATTCCAGTATCAGGTTTACTCGCGAAAGATCATGTGTTGTCTGCGTTTAGTCAAAAAATCCCTTATTTCAATACCTTTGGGGGGAATCCTGTGGCGATGGCAGCGGCGCAGGCCGTGCTGAAAACTATTCAAGAAGAAGAGTTACAAGCCCATAGTCAGCGCCTTGGTGGTCTACTTTTGACAGAATTGCGTAAGCTGATGGAAAAGTATGACTGTGTTGGTGATGTGCGTGGTGCTGGTTTATTTATTGGTTTCGAATTGGTACAAGATCGTTTCACCAAAATGCCTGATAAAGCTCTGGCACTGGATTTGATTGAAGAATTGCGTAATACGCATCGTGTGCTGACCTCTGTTGCGGGACCATATGGCAATGTCTTGAAGTTACGTCCACCATTGGTGTTCCAAGAAAAGGATATTGATTGGTTGGTTGGAGCATTGGATCAAGCCTTAAGTAAACTGCAAAAATAAACTTAAATGTCATACATATTTAACCCCGCTCAATGAGCGGGGTTTCTTTTTTATTGATGTCTTACCACTTAATGTCGTAATTGGCGTGGTGTACAGCCAAACCAACGCTTGAATGCACGGGAAAAGGCACTGACTTCGGAATAGCCTAATAAAAATGCTACTTCAGAAATCGGTAAATTCTTCTGTTGAATATAGTGTTTGGCCAGTTCATAACGAACTTGATCAATTAGTTGAGTAAAGGTGATGTCGTGTGATTTTAAGCGCCGTGATAAGGTACATGGACTCATATGTAAATCTAGTGCAACTTTTTCCAAGTTGGGTTCACCATGAATCAAATCTTGCTGAATGTGTGCACGGACTTGATTGGTTAAACTTTGTGACTGCGATTGCGTATTCAGAATTTTTAAAGTGTCGAGCATCATGGTGAGCAGCAACGGGTCCGACTGTGGCATTGCGGTTTTAAGGTCTGATTTGGCAATCAAAATTGAATTGAATGGCTGATCAAAAAACACTGATGCATTAAACAGTTTACTGTGTTCTTGCCAAAACTCGGGACGTGGGTGTTCAAAATGAATTTCGCGTGGTGAATAGTGTGTGCCCAAGACTTCACGAATTACATTCATAAACATGCCCACTGTGAGTTCGGCATCTTGTCGTCGCGATAAAATTGCACCATGCTGGACTTGGTAGTCGAAACGATAGGCATCATTGACTTCAACCATACGGCATAAAGTATCTTTTTGATGCAGATTAAAATGTGAGGTCATGTTCTTTAATGCATCTTCCAGCGATGCTGAACATAAACCAATATAGCCAATCAGTCCTAAAGCTTTGGGATGAAATTGCTGTCCATAATGCAGTCCGAAATTATCGCAATGTGATAGTTTTGCGGATTGTTCCAAGACTTCGCAATAATTGGTGAGTTGCAAACTGAGGGTGGGGCTGAGCAATAATTCAGGATTAATACCACTGATCCCAAAAATGCGATCGACATCGGCACCTTTATGCAGAATAAAGTCACTTAGGCCTGTCGCGGCAGCTGATAAAATGCCTTGGTTGCTGATGTCTTGAGCGTTGATGGAGAGAGGATTAAATTGAATCATGCATAGCCTCTTTTAATACAGAACCGTTATTGTTCTAAATTAAGCAAGAGCTATGCCATTCAATGCTTTACGGTTTGCTTCTGCCTACAGGTATTTTTTTATATACCTGCTGGAATTTGGTTGTTAAGATATTTTTTGCAAAGTCGCACAGTTTCATCCGACCATTGAGCTCCCAAACTTTTGGCCATGTCGGTATAGGCATGTGAACCGAACCAAGCCATCAATTGGATTCTACGTTGCATAATAAAGGTGGGAACCAACGCATACTCTTCTGCACTCACATGCCCAATTTTTTCATAACCATTCAACCATTGTTCGACCCACTTGGGTGCAGCAGTATAGTGTTCATTAAAACTAATTGCTGCAGCTAAGTCATGCATAAACCAGCCCATGCCGCAGTCGTCAAAATCAATCACACCAACCTTTTTTTCATTCAACAACAGATTGGTCAGTCTGAGGTCAGCATGGATCAGCCCATAGTGATCTTTGGACTTCCCAAATTGATTTAGCTCGGTGGCAACACGGCAAATTGCCTCATCAATCACGGCATGATCTACCGATTTTAACTGTGGGGCATGACGCCAGTCACCCCAATGTCCATCGGCAAAAACCATACTTTCATGATCCCAAACAATACGTTGGAAGTAGGCTGGCATCTCCCATGTTTTACTGTGCAGGTGCAGTTGTGCTGTGATTTCACCCAACTGCTTAAAATCACATGGATCGACATTATCTGCTGTAGGCATTACACCTTTCACCCAATGAAAGAGCACTGCATGCCTTGAAATATCTGGACTGAGTGCCAATGTTTGGACTTTATCTCCATGACAGTCGGCAATGGCAATCGGCACCGCGATGCCATGCGCATTTAACGCATCTAACCATGCTAGTTCACTTTCGATTTGTTGTTTGGAATGATAATTGGGACGATGAATGCGTAGTGCATATTGTTGTTGAGCGGTTTTCACAACAAAGGTGGCATTTTCAGATTGGCAGAGTAATTTGATCTCGCCTTGATAGCATGCTGGATAGGTTTGCATGGCTTTTTTTGCCAATTCGTAGAGTTGTTGAATGCTTAAATATTCATTTTGTTGGACGCTCATGTTGTACTCCTTTTCATGCTGATCTTGGGTGCGGAGTCCCAGACTTTGAGCTGATCTTATAAAAGAAAAAAAAGAGCAACTTGACTTCAAGCGACTATGCTCATGATTTATTGTCAAGTTTAAAGCCGATATTTCACCGATATTAAAGTGGTCGAATTTGGTGAAAAGGTGATCGAGCATCATGAAAAAACACAAAATGAGCAACAAACATTTGCACCTCAAGGAAAGACGTAGAATGAAATTAAAGACATTAACGACAGCAATGATTTTAGCAACTGTACCAATGACGGGGGCATTTGCCGCTGCTCTAGATAGTTCAGGTCAGTCAATCTCTGCATTCTTGCAACCTGGTAACTATTTTGAAGCAGGTATTTCTGTATTAGATCCAGATGTATCTGGTAAAGCTAATGCTAATGGCTCATCACTATCTGACATGGGTGATGATTATTACTTCCCTAGCGCGGCACTAAAACTACAAGTTACTGATCACTTCTCGTTTGGTTTACTTTACGATCAGCCATTTGGTGCTGATGTTACGTATTCAACTACTGATTCAGCTTTAGCGCTAAATGGGTCAGGATTATTTCATAATGGTACCGAGCCAACTGAAGTTGAAGTAAAGTCACAAAGTATTTCAATGATATTTGGCTACCAACCAACTGAAAACTTTAATTTCTATGCTGGTCCTGTTTATCAAACCATTGAAGGTGATGTTCAACTTCGTGGCTTAGCATACGATGGAAGTGCTACTTTTGGTGGCTATAATGCAAGTATTAAAGAAACTGGTGATATTGGCTGGTTAGCTGGTGCGGCTTTTCAAATTCCTGATATTGCATTAAAAGCATCTGTTACATATCGCTCTGAAATTGAGCACTCTGTAAATGTTAAAGAAAGTTTTAATTCAGCTGGTCTATTTGCTGGTTTAAATGCAGCACCTTCTCTAAATACAGATATCACGACCCCACAATCTGTAAACCTAGATTTCCAAACAGGCATCATGGCAAATACAGTTGCTTTTGCTAATGTTCGTTGGGTTGATTGGTCAAATTTCTCTATTCAACCTTATAAGTTTGGTTTAGCAAGTAAAAATGCACTTGTACAAAGTCAAAGTGGTAAGCCTGAATTTGATCTTGTTGCATATACTGACGACCAAATTTCTGCAACAGTAGGTGTTGGACGTAAGTTAAATGATCAATGGGCAGGTAACGTTTCTGTAGGTTGGGACTCTGGTGCAGGTAATCCTGTAGACACGCTAGGTCCAACAGAAGGTTATTGGAATGTAGGTTTAGGTGCTCAATTTAGCCCAACACCACAAACTTTCATTGCTGGCGGCGTGAAATACTTTTGGTTAGGTGATGCTAAAGCCCAAACTGGCGCTCAGTTTGATACAGCAGGTTATGTAGCAGAATTCAAAGATAACCATGCAATCGCATACGGCCTAAAAATGGGCTACAAATTCTAATTATTAATGCTGAAAAAACCATCTGTAAAGATGGTTTTTTCTTTTTCAACAATGACATCTACGCTCTTTTTTATACACTTGTGATTCATTTGAGCAACAAATAAACACTTAAACATTTTGCATAATATTCAATCAGCCACTCAGCATTTAAAAATAAATCCATATAAATCATAAAATTAATATTTTTTTTTAGTGTTTTTACTCTACACAAGTATATTTTTTAACTTTTCAGTTCATTTTACAACCGTAGTTGAGCATTTACTCTTTTTGTATTTATGTTACTTTTCGTGCCAATCACTTACTTAAAGCTACAACAAGGAATGTTCCCTATGAAGCTTACAGCTCTTAGCTCGGCTATTTTGCTCAGCTTAATCCCAACAACTTCTGTCATAGCTGGCGGTCTAGATCGATCTGGGCAATCAATGTCTGCTTTTTTTCAATCGGGCAACTATGCTGAAGCTGGTTTTACAGTAATTGATCCAACTGTAGAAGGTACCTCTACAGTTGTTAAAGATGAAAAAATCAGTGATATGGGAGATGATTACTAAGAGGTGGATCAGGAAATTTGAACAACACTTATAAGTGATATTTTGCTCCCCAAATGATGTTATAAACATCAATATATGGAGTATTTTATGGCACGTAGACCAAGAAGAAATCATTCAAATGATTTTAAAGCTAAGGTAGCACTTGCTGCGATTAAAGCAGAAAAAACACTTGCTGAATTGAGTGCTGAATTTGATGTTCATCAAAACCAAATTATCGACTGGAAAAATCAACTGATTTCAGCTTCCTCGCAAGCTTTCGATCAATCAAAAGCTCCAACAGAACCACCCATCGATCTAAAAAAACTACATGCAAAAATCGGTGAGCAGGCATTAGAAATTGATTTTTTAGAAGGTGTGTTGAAGAAACTGGGCCGCTTCAACCACAAAAGTTAATCGATGACTCACTTCAGATTTCAGTATCTAAGCAAGCTAAGCTGCTGAAAGTCTCCCGTGGTTGTTATTACTATCGCCCAAAACCTGTGAGTGAATCAGATCTGAAGCTGATGCGCTGTATGGATGAGTTACATATGCAATACCCTTTTGCAGGTAGCCGTATGATGCGTGATTTGTTGAATCGTCAAGGACATCATATAGGACGACGTCATACACGTACTTTAATGAAGAAAATGGGCATTAATGCGTTATATCGTAAACCAAATCTAAGTCAGGCCAATCAAGCTCACCGTAAATATCCATATCTGCTCAAAGGATTGGCTATTCAGCGCAGTAATCAAGTGTGGTCTACGGATATAACGTATATCCCTATGGCAAAAGGCTTTGTTTATTTATGTGCTGTGATTGATTGGCATAGCCGCAAGGTACTTGCGCATAGAGTATCGATTAGTATGGAGGTTACATTTTGCATAGAAACATTAAATGAAGCTATTGAAAAATATGGTCGACCTGAAATATTTAATACAGACCAAGGCAGTCAGTTTACCAGTGATGCATTTATTGATGTATTGAAATCAAATGGCATTCAAATCAGTATGGATGGTAAAGGTCGATGGGTTGATAATGTGATGGTTGAACGATTATGGCGGAGCGTTAAATATGAAGAGGTGTATCTCAAAGCCTACAGCAATGTTTTGGATGCGAAGAAGCAATTAAACGCATATTTTGAATTTTATAATTTGAAACGACCTCATTCGAGTCTGGACAAAATGACTCCAGATGAGTTTTACTATGACCAGCTACCACAACAAAATAAGGTAGCTTAACTAGAGCAGAGTATCACTTATAAATAAGCTTTTAGTTGTTCAAACATGTGGGACCACCTCTCTACTTCCCTTCTGCAGCGATTAAAATACAGCCAACCGATAATATTTCACTAGGATTATTCTCTGTACACGACAAATTTCACAGAACCCTTATCCTATCAGGGTTCTGCCTTCTTAAAATTGCCAAAATTTCCTTAAACTCTTCTTTTTTCCCA
>NZ_KB849334.1:0-42922 GCF_000368305.1 Acinetobacter sp. CIP 102129 | reverse complement strand
TATAACTCATTGAGATGTGTCATAGTATTCGTCGTTAGAAAACAATTATTATGACATTATTTCAATGAGTTATCTATTTTTGTCGTGTACAGAGATTTAAAAATTAATTTTTTAAATAAAAAGCACTAAATCAAAGAAACTTTCTTTAAAAATACCTATTAATTCATACGATTTACAGAATATATGAAGCATAAATTCTTGTTCCTGCTCTATCACTCACTCCTACTAGACATTAGTACAGACTAAAATTACATAGCTCTTTTTACTGATACTAAACGATTCATGTCCACACTACGTTCTGCGGCTTCGAGGGCTAGTTTTTGTTAAACCACTGAGAACAATGACAATAAACTGACCACTATATTTTTCCGGAGAGTGGTGTAGGAACTTTTTCATTATTGCTAACCATATCAGCGACAACATCAGCAACGAGCTCCTCTATTCCTGAGAATGCTTTAGACTGATCCGCATCAAGCCAAGACAATGATGGAAACTCAGCACACAACCCAACATACTCATTATCTTCTGCTGACCATATAACACGGTAAGTATATTGTTTACTATCCATTTGACACCCCATAATGTTTTAAGTTTATGTATAAAAGTACGATTTTCACTTAGTAGTACTTAAATAATCACCCCACCACTGCATCATTTCAGTCCGTTGAGCTAAATAGTCAGCGTGATTATAGCTGGCACGGGTACGGTTCTTATCAATATGTGAAAGTTGTGCCTCAATCCAATTATCTTGGAACAAACCTGAGTCATTCAAAATGGTACTAAAAGTAGAACGTAATCCATGAGAAGATAATTGATGTTTGCCATACCCCATCTTACGTATGGCCATATTTAGAGTATTAAAATGAATCGGTTGATTGTATTTGCGTGGGCTAGCAAAAAGGTATTTTTCACCGTATGACCACTGCATGACGTCTTTTAAAATCTCTAAAGCCTGATTTGAAAGTGGTACTAAAAAGTCTGGAATCTCATGGCCTAAAATGACTTTACGTCGAAATTGTTTAATATGCAAGGCAGGAATTTTCCATATTTTTGCATTTAAATCAAAATGATGAGGCTCAGCCAATAACAATTCAGCCCCTCGCACTCCAGTATGTAATTTGAACATTAGTGCTTTTTTAATAATGGGATGGGCATCCAATTTTTGTAAGTTATTCTTAAATTCGGATATTTCCTCCGCTTTTAAATACGGATAGTTCTTCTTAATTTTACTGTTGATTACAATTTTATTTAAACCATGAGCGATATTGTATTCACAATAACCCATCGCTACAGCGTAATCATAAATTTGGTTCAAATAGCTACAAGCTTTTTTGACTGGTTCTTTTACTTGGCGCGCCTCTATTTTTTTTATCACTGAAACCAAGTCATAGCGCTTGACGTTTTCAAAAGGTAAATCCTGAAGGTCTGGGTAAATATCATGCTGTAAACATCTTTCTGCTAACTGTAGTACACCGCAGCGGGGTAAATCATTAAATGCATTCTTAAGTTTGAACTGTAGCCATTCCTCCCCTACTTTACGAAAAGTAATTACATTAGAAATAGTATCTTTTTCAAAACTAAAATTATTGTCTTTAAAATCATCTCTGACTTGTCGTGCTTTTTTCAGTGATAATTCAGGATAAAGTCCTAACTGAATGCGGCGACGTTTTTTTGTTTGTGGATCTGTATAGCGATAGCACCAAGATTTTCTTCCACTCGGTTCAATCTTCAGGCTAAGCCCATCTTCATCGGATAAAAAACAGGTTTTTTCCTTGCAATGAGCTTGGCGAACTTTAATTTCAGTAAGACTCATGGAATTTAAATGAAACCTAATAAGGGGTTGATTGGATCAATTATATCAA
The DNA here is from genome assembly GCF_000368305.1 of Acinetobacter sp. CIP 102129. Lineage (NCBI taxonomy): Bacteria > Pseudomonadati > Pseudomonadota > Gammaproteobacteria > Moraxellales > Moraxellaceae > Acinetobacter > Acinetobacter sp. CIP 102129. The sequence continues at coordinate 41,060 of NZ_KB849334.1, read as the reverse complement.
AATAGAAAGCTTTATATATGATGCGTATGATACGCATCATATAAAATTGTAAAATATTGTTTTATATGCTTATTATTAAAAATCCTATGGTTTTAGTAACCATCTCAAGTACCACCTCAAGTTTAAGTTCCCAACGGCTTTGTTGCACAAAGATTTAAAAGATAACACTCTGCTCATTTGAACAGAATTCAAATGACAACTTGGGTATGAGGACGACCTAATTCTGTAAATTTGTTCAATACGGCTATGCGTGCATGAATCTCATTCACCTGACTAGAAAAACTCCTTGCTGTTAATTTATCACCTAATAGTTTGATGCAATGCATCTTGGTTTCAACTAAACTTCGACGATGATAACCAGACCATTTTTTCCAAAGCGTTCTTCCTAAACGTTTAACTGTTTTCAGTAACTCATTCCGCTCTAAAGATCTCAATTTCTGATCTTTCCATGGTTTTGCATTTTTTCTTGGCGGAATGAGCGCATGTGCATCTCGATCTAGAATGACTTGTCTGCAGTGCTTCGTGTCATAAGCACCATCGGTATAGACCGAATCAATTCGTTCATCTAAGGGAATTTGAGCAAGTAAATCACCGAGTACTTGCGAATCGCTCACATTATTTGTAGTAAGCTGTACTGCACGTATTTGCAAGGTTTCAGCATCGATGCCAATATGAAGCTTACGCCATTGGCGACGATATTCAGGTCCATGTTTCTTACGTTTCCACTCACCTTCACCTAGAAACTTTAAGCCAGTTGAGTCGACGAGTAGATGTAGCCCATCACTACTTTTTTGATAGCTAATCGCAATATCAATATGTTTTTGTCTTCGACAAAGCGTACTGTAATCTGGTGCGGTCCAATTTAATCCACAAAGTTTAATCAGACTTTGAACAAAACCCGTGACCATGCGTAAAGAGAGTCTAAATAAAGATTTGATCATTAAACAGCATTGAATAGCCGTATCGGAGTAAGTTTGATTTCGACCTTGCTTGTTTTGTGGTTGTGCATACCACTGAGTGTTTGGATCAAACCAAATGGAAATGTTGCCCCGATTAATGAGAGCGCGATTATAGGAAGACCAGTTGGTTGTACGATAAGTTTTAGGAGTAGGTTTATTCATTTTGAAATTATAGGACTGAATAAACCTTATAGGCTAGGTTTGTGCAACAAAGCCACTATTGTCTAAAATCCAGTAATCAAACTGTGATGCTAAAGCTTTTAAATTCCCCTTATTATGAATCAAAGTCAGCATGATGATTTTCATAAAGACGGTTTACTTATGAATTGGTGTAACAATAAAGTTAGTAAATAAATTATATAAATCAAATATTTTTTATTAAATACAGAGTTTTTTTTGATTGAATTTTATTCATTTTGGGACTGTGTTATTCTATTGTTTTAACGCTAAAAATAACTTACCTGTGCAGAAAAAATGATGACAACATTACTCATTGATGCATTAACAATATCTGAAGGCCGGTTTAAAAAAAAATGCCCTGTTTTAGTTCTGAAAATGATGTTACTCAATGAGGAAACGAGCAGGTTTTCAGAAGAAAGTAAGCGTCCGCTGAACACACCTTATGAATTCATCCTATAAGCCTTAATTTAGTCCCCACTTAAAAACAAGTGGGAACTTAAATTTATGACTACGAATCACCAGACATCCATCGCATCTCTTGCGAAAAAACGAAGAACATACAGTGCTGAATTTAAACAGCAGATCGTTCAGGCTTGTAAAGCACCGGACGTTTCAATTGCTTCGGTCGCTTTGCAACATGGATTGAATACAAATCTTGTATCCAAATGGATTCGCTTAATTGATGGTAAGCCAAGGAATGATCGCTCACCACTACCGAATAAACCTGCATTTATTGCCTTATCTTGCTCTGCACCATTAGATCCTACTCCTACTGACATGTTAACGGTTCAAATTACTTTACCCCACTCAAAAGCAGAAATTGGCTTGAAATGGCAAGTATCAGAAATATCTGCTTTAGCAGAATTACTCAAGGCACTTACAACATGATCCGTATCGATGAAATCTGGTTGTCTACCCAGCCCATGGACATGCGTGCAGGTATGGATACGGCCATGGCTCAGGTGGTGAGAGCCTTTGGCTACATTAAACCGCATTGTGCTTACCTGTTCTGTAATAAACGTGGCCATCGCATGAATGAACCGTACCGGGTTTGTCGGAGACTCAATATTCTGAGAGACTATTCCGATGAAAAAACCAAACTATACCCCCGAAATTAGAGAAAGAGCGGTTCAATTACTAATTGAATCTGAAAAAGATTATCCTTCTACTTGGGCTGCAATCACAGCAATTGCGCCTAAGATTGGTTGTACTCCTGAAACACTTCGTGCCTGGCATCAAAAGCATTTAGATCAGCAAAATCCTATTAAAGTACAACAGATATCTGATCAAGAAAAAATGAAGCAAATGGAACGTGAAATTAAAGAATTAAAGCGTGCCAATGAAATTCTACGTAAAGCAGCCGCTTTTTTCGCCCAGGCAGAGCTCGACCGCCCACACAAATAATGGTGGATTTCATCCATAACAATAAAGACTTATATGGTGTTGATGCGATTTGTAGGATTTTACCGATCGCAGCTTCAACCTATTACCGAACTTTAGATCTCGCTGACAATCCAGAACATCGAGCGAAACGAGATCTACATGATGAGTATCATGCTGAACAAATTAAACGAATTTGGAAAGAAAGTTCAGGTCGATATGGTGTGCGTAAGGTCTGGCAACAATTGAAACGTGAAGGTTATGTTATCGCACGTTGTACAGTTGCTCGATTGATGCAGAAGCTAGATATACAAGGTGTTTGGCGTGGTAAGAACAAACAAACTACCCGCAACCGAGATGATCAAAAACGAGCAGATGATTTAGTGAAACGTAATTTTAGTGCTGATCGACCTGACCCTTGCGAAGCAGTGCTTCTCAGGTCAGTGACTTTACGTATATTCAAACTCATTCAGGCTGGGTCTATACCGCCTTTATTATTGATGTGTTCTCACGAGCAATTGTTGGATGGAAAGTATCTACACGGATGAATACAGATATGGTGCTCGATGCACTTGAGCAAGCATTGCACGATCGAGGCATGCCAAAGAATGTGATTCATCATTCCGACAGGGGTGTGCAATATCTTTCGATTCGCTATACCAATCGTTTAGAAGCAGCAAATTTACGAGCATCAGTCTGTACAACTGGTGATTCATACGATAATGCTCTGGCTGAAACGGTGAATGGCTTATACAAAACAGAGGTGATTGAATATTTAAAAGCAGATTGGCAAGGTTTAGCAGATGTACAACTTGCGACACTAAACTGGGTAGATTGGTTCAATAAAAAGCGTGTACACAGTGCACTGGGTTATGTGTCGCCTTTTGAGTTTGAAGCAATGTACTATGATAAGATTAACCCGTTAGGTCAGGTGGCTTAACTTAAATAAAAAAGTCTCCGACAAACCCGGTACGGTTCACTTATCCGACTTTTTCCATCACTCGCTCAAGAAATTTGCAGATGATGATAGGAGGAAGCAAGAAAGCCAGTCTTTCGGCGTAATATCCTGTATTTTGAACTTCTGCTTCGACTGAATAAATTTATAGCTATATTCATGTTTAGCCGATTCTAGTAGCTGAATGACAGACTTATTGGTGGCTAGAGCGGATTTGAGATGAATAATTGCATCTTCAAACTTGGTTCCAATCATTGAAATCTTGTTAGGACTAATTGCAGCCGTATGAGCATCATAAGCTAAACTGAAGATATCCCCATAAGAAACCAGTGTTTTCAATAAGTAACAACGAACAATGTCCTCTGTAAGAAATTTAGATTCTTCTTCATTGTACAGGAACAGGTTAAAACTCATATAAGGGATTGCAACTTGTTGCTGCCTTCTTGTCAGATATTCAACCATCGGTCGCTGACTTAAAATATTCATGCAGCATTGCAACATCATGCTATCAAATGGCAAGAAATTCTCACGACCATTGAGGTTGCTGACACTGATTTGATGATAAATTTCAGAAGCAAAAGCACTCCCACGCAGTACCAGTTGTTTCAGATCAAGTACGCAATCTTCAAGACTTTTAGTGTTGGCAAGGATTTTACGATTATTCTCAATGAAGGTTTGATTTGAAGCCATTGCCTTAGCCTTGTTTTGTAAATCTAGTTGTGCGGGTTTTGAATCCGTGGAGTTGTTCTTCACAGCCTGGGTAATATCAGAGAAAACATTTGAATGAGCAACAATCAAGCTATGTAGGTATTGAGCATATATATTGATATTTAGGCATTCTACATGGTTTTGTTCTCCCATTGCTTCATACAGCACTTTTTCGATATAGATTAGGTAGATTGTATAAATTATCCCCATTGGTGAATCAAAACTAGGGGAATACTCATTCATGGCTTCGAGGAATGCGTGTGGGGTAATAGGATTACACAACACGTTTGTTCGGGTGCTTAAAGTTCTGGTTGCCAAAGCTGTTCTGATCAAACTATAGATTAAACGGTTCGGTCGTGTAATCAGGTCTGACAATTTAACCATTGAAGCTGCATTGGCATCCATAGAGTACCGATCAGACCAGAACTTGAAAATTTGCTCAGTAGTTTCACGATATATATGACGGTCAAATGCCTTCTCAAGATCAAGCATCAGCTTGGAAAGATGGAACAAGTATTGGATAAAGTTGACACCTACACCAACAAGTTGAATTGAAGGGAGTTGCCCTTTATCAAGAATTGACTGAACGTGAGCTTCAAACTCTTCAAAAAGCAAGAACATCCGGTCAATATAATGAATGATACGGATAGCGTTTTTAGGGTTTTGACAATCTTCCGTAGAATAATCTTGTGTGAAGCGGAACCAATTATCTGTCATAAGATAATATGGCGCATTTTTTGGATTAGTTAGTGTTTCTAATGACGCACACACAGGAGCAAGCATTTCATAGAAAACATCATCTTTAGCTTTGGAGTTAAGGCTTAATGTGGCATAAGAACTACCCAACTCACCACAGAGCGTTAGAAATGCACATTCAGCACTTATGTCTTTGTGCGTTAGCATCCTGTTTTTTAAGAATGGGAAAATATTGCAGATAAAGTCACGCCAAGCATCTAAGGTTTCAGGCGATAGCTCTGGATTATCAAAGTTGATCGCCCTGTTTTTCGCTTGAGCAGCTTGTTTAAATTCTTCTATGACATGAACTGTAAACTCTGGAAAGCCAAGATCACCAGAGACAACCTTTTCTCTAATGTAGTCACGGACTAATCCACTGTGATCACCGGCATTATTTTGGTTTTCAACAAACAAGCCAATAAAATCATAAGTGATACCAATCGAGCCTAAGGAGTTTTTATTTCTGATGCCTTCCAAATCCCAATCCATAGCTGTTTGCAAGTTTTGTGCCGTGTCCTTTTTGGTGTGGGAAAAAGCACGTTTTAACTGTAGTCGAGCTGAAATGGACCCTGCCTTTGCAGCAGTTTGAAAAGCTTTACGAGCATCCAGGTCATCATAAATTTTAGGCTGAGAACCCCAATAGACCATTTCCGAATTACCTACTGGCGTTGATGGTTGTGAGATTGCCTGATGTAATTTTCTGATCGCGAACACCACATGAACCATGTGGTTTTCAGGTCCATAAAGCTGTTCAACCAGATTCTCAAAGAATGGCAGCAATTCAAAGACAACGTATTCGACTGAATGGAATGATGATGGTCGTCTGGTGATTGTCTGCAAAATGTCTTTATAAATTAGATAACAGGATTGCACTAACGTCTTTCTTAAAGCATCAATCTGGGGTTCGCTGCAATACTGATCTAAATAGTGTTCAATAAATTGATAGTCTTTGCACAGCATAGCCATGAACGTAGAACCACAATTATGAAGGTAAGGCGGTATCATGCCTATTGCTGACAGACTAATTACAGGCAGCATATTGGTCAGGCGTGAGAGGGTCTTATCGAACTCTTCCGCTACATTGAAGTCAGGATATTTTTCATGGATTTGTTGTAGAGTGTCAGTGTTCGTAAAAAAGCGTGGATTGAACTGAACGTATTCCGTCCAGTGCAGAATTTCTCTCACCGTGAAGTGCTGCTGAATAATCATACGCATCTGGTTATAGACCAAATCGTTTTTTCCCAAACCAAATAGGGAAACATCGGTTCTCAGAATATTGCCAAACTCACTGAGATCACCATAGCTAAACAATCCCAGACTTGATATTGCTTTACGCGCTAAAACTTGTTGGTCATTGATAAGAACACTAAAAATCACTCGATCTTTGTATTCAGTTTCAGTTTTGATCTGGGTGCTAGAGTATTCAGGGATTTGTCCGTTAAAAAGAGGTAGTGTTGCCCCCTGCCTATAGAAGGCACTCAGGTAAAGGTAATCGTAAGATTCGTGAAATGCACCTTCAAATGCACCCATTAACCACATTGCAACGCATTGGTTGATACCGTTTTCAGGGTCAGATGGTTTTTTAATTTCAGATTCAAGCAAGGCTCTGATCTCAATCAGTCGGCTAGGCTCAAAATGAAAACTTTGGGTAACTTCAAGAAAAAGGTCTTTTAGTTGTGGTGACAAACGTGCATCAGCGAACTCTATCAACTCGTGAACATCACCAAATCCGAACTTTTCACATGCTGCATTAACAAGAGGTTGGGTGTCTGATCTATCTATCTCAATGTCAGTCCAGATGCTATTAAGGAAATCTTTGAAAGTTTCTGGCTTGGACTTGATGACAATTTCACAAAATGGAGAACTTCTAAAGCTCGATAGAGGTAATGCAGACATTTTATCTCTATTTTTAATATAAAAAAATTTAAACACTTTTTTAACACAAAACAGCTTTGTTGCACAAACCTACCGGTAAGGATTTATTCAGCAATATAATTCTCAAATGAATAAGCCTACACCTAAAATTTATTTTACTTTCAACTGGAAAGTGCATAATCAAGCTTTAATGAATAGATGAAATTTCTCAAATCTAGTTTGATATCAATACAAAAAAAACGGTCACTAGGACCGTTTTTTGATGCTTTGGCTTAGGTGATGAACTTGACCTTTAGAGAGGTAGTCTGATCTTCCGAGACCAAAGAGCTGCCTTTAATCGAAACAGAAATTTCCCGCTCAACCTCAATTTCTCTCTGTTTAACCTCAGGGAAAACCATGCCTACATCCGTCATATAAATATCGGATAACGACCCGATGCTAAACTGTTTGGAAAGAGCGTTGTACTCTTCATAGTTTGGCAATAGCTCATATTTAACATAGCGTCCACTAAGGTCTATTTTATCAAACATTAGCTCACGGTCATTAAGGCGTTTATCAACAACACTCACCTCTAAGGTTTTCGGCTTACTGTTGGTACGCGTCGGTTTCTTTGAAGGAACCTTGTCTTGCTTGAGCAAGCCCTGCGTTGGTAAAGCCATAATCGGTTTTTTCAACTTTTTCGGCTGCACCGGTTTTACAGGAGGCTTCGCCTGATTAAACACAGGTGGGTTATCTAGCTTCTGCTCCCGAACCTCAGGTTCAGGCTCCGACAACAACTCAATTTCCGGTTCCGACAACAAATCTAGTTGCTGTTCAGGTTTAGCCTCTACAGGTTTATCTTGATTAAGTTTTACTTCAATCTTGATGGTTTTTGATTCTTCAACCTGTTTTGTTTCCTCAGGCTGAACTTCCATTTCCGTAAAGGTTTCTTCATCTTCGCCATCAAAGTTATCGTACAGATCAGCAACATCAACTTTAACTTCACCTAAACCATCATCACTCACCTTATCAATCATTAATTCAATAAGACGGAAAATGTCATGTTGAATCGTTGAATCCAGTTTGTGAGCCTTCGCCACATCAATTGATGCAGTCATAATTGCCGGTGTCACAGGATGCTTGCCGTAAATCGAATATTCCCGATGGTGGAAATGACGAGTTACATCAGCTTCATCAGGGTTCACGATCATTAAGCCGATAGAACGGTTTTGACCAGTCTCCCCGACATGAATACCGTGCAGATACTTCATCACACATTCAGGCATTGCCTCATGGAACGCCTTCGTTGAGACCATGTATTTCGCATCCATGATCAGCATTGATTCGTCTTTCGCACCCATCAAGCGCAAGACTACGTCTGGTGCACGACGGATACGGTATTGTTTTTGAGTGTACTGACCATCAAGACGCACACGGAATCCTTCGCCAGAAGTTTCGTTGTAGTGGGCGTGTTCGCCTTTCCATGTACGAGAATCTGAACCAGGTTTCCAAGCTTCTGTATTGCAGTAGTCAGGCAACAAGGCATCATCTTCGTTCATGCTGTTGAAGATGTTTGGCTCATACAGTAACTCTGCCATGATATCTTCATTGAACTTGAACACAAAACGACTGTCATCTGAACCATCAATCGGGGATGCAATCAATCCACCGTTAAACTGTCTTGCATAATTTAATACGTGTTCTTTTGTCAAACAGAACAAATAGAACTCAAACAGCTTGGTAAGGTTCTGAATCGAGTTAAGTTCGTTTTGTAAACTCCAATCTGGGCTACCAAAGCGAGACCATTCAATCATCATCAAGAATATTGTCTGATAGGTCTTATTCTGCTTCGCCTTATGGGTGAAGTGAGGTGTCGCTGTAACCTTTTTCTTGACCTTTAAACGATCTTCAAGAATACGCTTAACTCGTTTTAAGCGATTTTGAAAGTCATAGCAGCGATCGATACAAGGCTTGTTCAATTTGGTGTTAAACAGATGAAGCTTGTTAAACAGGGATTCATAACCATGAATCGTCTGTGTGTTCGGTTTTACCTTGACCTCAAACAATCGACCCAAGATGCCGTCAATTGAATTAAGTAAAACTTCAATAAAGCCGTGAACAACTTGGTTCTCGTAAAGATCAGTTTCCTCTACGATTTCGGTTTCAAGAATCTTATCAACACCGTAGAAATCACCGTTAAATTCAAATAAAGCATCTTCAACATCTGAAACCGTATAAAGGTCGTCAGGATTGCTGATCAAATGGTTAATCGAATCTTCGGTAATGTTTGAATGATTCGTGTAAGCTTTGATGGTGTTGCGAGAAACCATTTTAACAATCGGATTTCTCACAATAGACGGCAACACTTCATCAATAAAATTGACGTATTTCTCAATTCTATCGAGGGTAAACGCTATCGTTTTGTCACCTTCCTTAAAGCCCGAATACTTACGTGTGATTCGAGCCAGAGCAGCTAGGTCCCGACCATCATTACGAGCCAAAAATTCAAGCATGCCATTGATACGATCAGCATTAAGCTTACGCGCCAACACTTCAATCGGTTGGAGCTGTCTTAATACTTCTACTTCGTATGTTTCAAAGGCTACTTCTATACGATTGACCACCAGTAGTTCAGCTAAACCACAGAAATTATGGAAAAATGCTTCCTGACGAAAATCGCCAGGTCGAATAGACTTAGGTTTCCAGACATATTCGTAATACGGCTTATTATCAGTCGGCGGTATCACATCATTAGTCGGCTCAAAAAACAGCTCATGTAACGCCAAATGAATATCTGGACGTTCAACCCCTGTCTGAACTCGAAACTCTAATACATCATCTTCACATAAAACGTAGTGAGCCTCACCATTAGGCGGTTCGGTAAGGTCATAGACCTTACCTTTGTTCCTTCCGCTTAATACGCTGACAACTACTTTCATAAAGTTACCTTTCATTCATGCCTAAGGCATGTCTGATCTGAGTGTTTAGTGAGCTATTACAGTAATGAGTAAGTGTCTGCGTACTCTGAGCCGTTATCTAAAATATATTTTAGAAGGCGTTTAGAGTGTTGTAGACGAGCTTCACTTAACACTTTGTCAACTTCATTCAAGCGTTCTTTGAACCCTGCACCATGACCCTTGATCTTAGGAATAATGTGTTGAGCAACTGCGAAGTCGATTGGGTCTACTTGTTGGTAGCTCAATTCGTTGGCAACAGCACAGTAAGACATGATTGCATGTTCTTTACGTTTAGAAATACGAATTGAAGATGTACGAGGCATTGGAGCTTCAAGCTTCGCCATGATTTCACAAAGAATGTGTTCTTCTGAGCTTAATTTTCCATTTTCGATCATTAATTCACGATCAGAGGGTTCGATCATAAATGCTTCCGCAAGTTCAACGTATGGTACTGAGCCGTTAAACAATTCAGCTTCGATTATGCCAGACGCATCCTGATTTGGAAGATCGTTATCTAGTGTGATCACTGTCGCACGGTCAATCAGACGGTCAGATAGTGGCTCCACAGTCGCATCGGAGTTGATGGTTGCAATAAAACGTAAGCTAGGCGGTAAAACGAGTTGGTAAGCAGAATCATTGCCACCAAGATTCATCGTGCGACCTTCTTTGAAGCCGTCACAGATGGATAGGAAGTCTGACCAGTAATGTTCCATTGGAGAAAGGTTAGCTTCATCCAATAGGATAATGCTCAACATTTCATGGTTGACTAAACCTTCGCCCGGATTATTGGCACTTCGTTCAAGGGCTTTAAGCATATTGTAGATGCCAGTACGTCCCTCTTCATAACGAGAGCGAATAGCGTTTTTGTTGCCCAGTAGGTCTTTACTAGAAGTCCAACCACGAGCAACAGCAACATTGAGGAAGTTCGCTTTATTCGAGTTGCTACCCACAATACCCAAAGCTTTTGCAAAGTTGGTAACTGTAGAAGTTTTACCTACACCTGGTAAGCCGTTGAATACAGTCATATAGTTCTGCATCACAGAAACTACAAGGTTCGCAGTCTCATTGTATGAGATCGGACGTTCACGATTTTCATTGATTTTTTGCTGTAAGTAGCTCAAATATGAAATACGTGTTTCACCAGTAACATTGATCGCTGCCTTAGCAAGTGGCTCCAACTCGAATGTCGGTTCTGGGCGATTAATAAGACCACCATTGGAGAAGAAGCGTAGAGTTTCCTGAGTAGCGTATGATTCCATAAGCTGACCTGGATTCTTCAACAAGTTGGTTTGAACATCAATCATCTTCATCACGTTTTCGAGCTGCGTGTGTTTTTCACGCACATCTTCGTCAAGGCTTTCTCGACGACCACGTAATCGTTGAATCTCATTGTTGGTTTCTTTAATACTTTCCAAAAGATTGAGTTCTTTCTTCAACTCGTTAATTTGGTCTTGAAGATCGGTTACATCCTTTTTAAAGTTCTCAGTGTTCATTTCACTGATTTTTTTCTGCTGCTCTTCCTGAGCCTTCGCATATTCTTCATTGAGCTTGCCGATCTTCGCATCAACTTTAGCTTTTTCAGATGCAAAACGACTGTTCAATTGCTTGATTTGCTCTTCATGGTTACGAGTAGCATCTTCAAGTTCTTTGTTGTTTTTCTCACGAATCTTGGTCAAGTGCTCACGTAAGATAGATTCTTCGTGTTTACTTAAAAACTCTGACAGGAAGCGTTCACCATCTTTGGTAGAAAGATAGCGTTTAACGAGTTCAAAGTTTTGTGAATCGTTTTCGATAAATTTATCGAGAATATTGAACAGACGCTCTACACGCTCGTTGTTTTTAGCAATTTGTCCTTTACGAACATAGTTTTCAATCGCTGTACGCAACGCAGAAGCACTACTCTTCGACAGTGGACTGTCCTTGAAATAGTCATTACGTGTGAAATAGTTGATCAGAGCTGAATCTGGAATGTAATCAATTGTCTCATACTTAATTGAGTTTTTAATTGCATGCAGATTGGTGATATACGTTGCGACCGTATTTGCTGTAGAAACACGTAGCAAGATTTCCAGACCTTCAACTTCTTTGGTGCTGATCTTGGCAATGTAGTTGTTTTGAAGAGATAGTGGCGTAATACGGTTCACTGTTTCAAAGATAATTTCATCCGAGTTATTCGCTGTGCCATCACGACGAATCTGGAATGGACCATACAAGTAGGCTCCCACGGAAACCATAAATGGTATGCCCACCGCAGGGAATTTCGGCATCAAGTGTGATGTGTAGCGGCCAGTAGACATATCTGGAAGATTTGGCAGATCAATCACAGGCATGTAACTACTGTCAATGCGTGATGCACTGCTACCACGAGCATAATATCGGCATGTATTTGGGTTGATCGCTAGTTGTTCTTTTTCATTAGCTACTCGTAACCGTTCATCTTCTGAATTATCTCGTTGCTCCCAACTATCACGGTATGAGTTAAGGTAGAAAATTTCATCTGCTAGGAATTGGTTTTCGATTAATTCATATTCACTGCTAATCCAAATTCGCTGATTATTTGGGAATGCGTCTGGTTGTATGAGTGTAATAGTTAAATCATCATTCTCGTATGCAATAGGAATGACGTAGCCTTTCGTATTACCTGTATTAAATGAGTTTCGTCTTACAACAATTAGGCGCATGTTAGTCTCTTTATAAAAATTAGACAGGGATAGTTATTTAAAGTTTTAATCAGAAAGGATTTAATATGCCTTTAATTAACTGCATCGTATTGGTTAATTTCAACACGGCAAATATTCTATCATTCACCTAATTTTTTACCTACTTGTTTGCTGCGCTGGTAATCCCCCTAAAAATAATATGATCTAAAAGTAAAGTTTTCTCTTAAAATATAGGCAGGAGATTCTGCATAAAACTAACTATCTAGCTAGCAAGAATCTTATATGTGATCCTAGACAGTATTTGGATTCATGACTGTAATGACTATTTATTATGCTTAAGTGACTTATAAATAGTAAAAATGAACCCATTTAACATAATGGCGGTTATACGAAACAGTATATTTTAAATATATAAAAATCATACACTTGTGTTATAGTGGTGATGCTCGACGATGTCGAAAAGCTGACTTGGAAACAAGTCGGCTTTTTTATGAGCGGTTTTGATAGTTCTTGCCAATAAATTTGTTTAAAAAGTAATCAATTTTGCGGTTTTTCTAATATTCTCAACGTCCCAGGATCTAAAATTATCCCCATTTCCTGCGGATAAACCTGGGACAGTTTTTAGCCTATCTTGTACGCATATACTCACAACAATTCCGGCCCTTTGCGTCTATACGCAATAATAGAATTTTCATATGATTAAGTGGTCAGGAACAGGAAGTTCCATATAATTAAAAATAAGCACCAGGATGGCGCTATATAAGACACGCAAGAGCACAGAGACCTAATGTTCCAATAAAAAACCCTGGCAGGATGCCGGGGTTTTTTATTATTTATAAATCAGAATTTTGCTATTAAGTTTTTTAAAAAGAAATTTAAAGCAGTGTAGTAATCTTTGTGCTCTTTTAAAGTAGCATCATCTAGACAATTAAGACTATTTTCTAAATTAGAAACTTCATCTTGAAATTTTTTTTCAGTTTCATTTGCAGCACTTTCGAAAGCCTTAGAGGTATCATTCCAATACACACTTATACCTTTTATTAATTTATTTTCAAAATCCTCTTTTTCAAATAAATCAACAAGCTTTTTAGCAATTTTTTTCTGCCAACTAGAACCTGTTAACCATGCGAAGATTCCCCCTATTACTACAGCGATTCCAATACCAATTGTAATTGGACCACCTAAAACTGCAACGATACTAGCAGCTGCAGCAGTTCCGCCTACACTAACACCTATACTAGATAAAAAGCTTACTACTGTTGGAACAAGCAAATAGGCTCCTAAGTTACTGCCAGCAGCAACAATACTAGCCCATGTGGCTAATGCTCCAAACGTTGTTAAGCTTGCTACAGCTCCCATAAAAATAGTTTTAGAGTCAAAATCCAATTTTAAATCCTTACTAAATCCTTGTTTTTTGTCATATTCGTTTAATAAGTCATCAATTTGCTTTGATAATTCTACAGATTTCTCTTTAACTTTTTTATTAATAGAAAATTGTATTAAGTCTGATAAATAGCTTGCAGCTAATTGCTGAGCATCTTTTTTGTCCTCATATCTGGATTTAATCATGCTTTCAATATAATCAATAGTTAAATACTTTTTTGTGACAACTTTGACCTCTGAAATACATTCGTTTTTGTATATTTCGATATCTTTTAATATCTTCTCTTTGTGTTTTTTCCTATTTATTGAATCAACTTTTTCATCTTCTTTCATGGACTCCAATTGAATTTTCATCTGCTCATGTTGATTAAGAATATTATCCAGATTTTCAGTTAAATTTTTATATTTATGAGAAAGGGCTTCAAGACTTTCTTGAAAGGAAGTATTAAATTTTTCTGAGACTAAAGAAGGTAAGCGATCTTGTAATAAATTGACTAAATTCTTTTCAAATTCTGCACGTAAGTACTTCTTATCGGCTGAAAAAGTAAAGAAACGACTGCGGAGATACTCCTCTGTAACTTCTTCTTCAGCCCCTCTGTCTTCAAATTTATACTCAAGATGTTTAAATGCTCTTTTAGCAGCTCTATTTAATATATTAAAAATATCATTTTGATTTTCAATAATATCTGATCGTGTCGCTATAATAAATAAGTTATCTAAAGATCTAATTTTTTCACTTTCATAGGACGGCAGTACATTTATTAAGCTACCAATATAATCTAAGTCATTTTTACCTAGAAAGCATTGAGCTGTAGAAAGGTACAAAACAATATCTACAAAAGTTGTTGCCAATTCGGTTCTTTTAGAATCATTTTCATCATTTTCATAACCTGGCATATCCACTAAATCACATGCTAGGAGAATTGGAGCATCGATATAAAGCACTGCATAATGGCTATCTAAGTCTTCATCATCTTGGTGTGTAACATAGCTCTCTAATGAAGCTAAGTTTCCTGCTTTAACACGATGTCTTTTACAATGTTCTTCATCGTTAATCTTATGAATATTAAAATCTTTATCCATCATCCATACATCTTCTATTTGCCAAGATGGTTTATCCGATATATGACGTAAGATACATGCCACACTAGTAGTGGGTTGATATCTTGTTGGTAAACAACTATCTCCTAGTAAAACATTACATAATCTAGATTTTCCCATATCAAAGTGGCCAAAAACACCTAAACGAGGTTTTCTAGAAATTTGATCAAGATTAGAAATAAGATTATCAACATTCAGCGTCTCAATAACTCCAGAACTAGATTCTGTAATTACTGGGGCATAGTTTAATTGCTCATATATAATCTTTTTTTTATTTTGGATATCTAAATAAGGATGTCCAACTGTAATTGGTTCTAATTTACCTTCTAAAAATCCACATATTTCAGCCCACTTTTTTAAAATTTTCATTGGAACATCTTCAGGATCTTCTTCATATCTTGAAATTTGACTTTGTGAAACATCTAAAGCTTTAGCCATTTCAGCTTGTGAAATTTCAGCCAAAGTTCTCATTTCTTTTAAATTTACTAAATTATCAATATTCATAATTCAAGTCTTATTTATTAAAAAATAAGAATACCCAAAAAAAATACAACATTCAATATTTTAGGGTAAAAATTATTTATTATGCATGTATTGCATATTTTTTTTAATTTACTTATTCTGGCTCTAGATAAAAACGAGGGTTAACTATGAAATATACATATCATTCAATTAATCGCATGAATACTCGTGGAATTTCAAAAGAAATGATCGAATTCACTTTGAATTATGGAAGTATAGATGGCGATGCTTATGTCACTAATAGAAAACTTTTAAACAAAGTAATTCAGCATCTAACTAGACAGCTAGCCTTAGCTAAAAAGTTAATCGATAAGGGTGGGGTAGTTGTGGTGACAGATAATAGCTCTGTAATCACAACTTATGACTATGAAAGCTATAAAGCTTATTAAGAACGAGGAAATTACATGGCTTATAGAACTGATTTCGATCTTGAATTTTTAGGGCATCTTAAATCAACTGATTTAGATGATCTAGTATATTGTCTAACCCATGATAAAGATGGAGAAACTAGACTTACTGAAGAACTAACCTATTCAGATCCGTATAAGTTACATTTTCCGAATCATAGTAAATACTGGGAATTAATAGCCGCAGAACTTCAATGTTTTGGCGCAAATAGTTTCGCAACAATGTTTCGGGGAGGAAAAGGTGTTTTCTATCGTGAAGTGTTAATGGATGTCTGTGATAAACTAAAGGTAAATTACAACAAAGATGCAAAAACAGAATTTATCGAAAACAATTTATTATTAAAAATTCTCCATGATGCTCTAGAAAAAATGTCACAAGAGGACTTAAAAGAACTAGCAAAAGAGCTTGATATTAATGATCTAAATTACTCTGCTGAAGCATTACTGGGAGTTTTTCAAGCTATTTTTCGTGCAGGAGGGTTCAAATCCTATCAATTAACATTAATCATTGCTAATGCTATCAGTCGAGCATTATTTGGTAAGGGATTAACTTTGGCTGCGAATGCTACCTTAGCCAGAACTATGTCACTCTTAACAGGTCCGGTAGGTTGGGTTATTACTGGAGCTTGGACTTTAATTGATATAGCTGGACCTGCTTTTCGAGTAACTCTACCTGCTGTAATACAAATAGCAGTATTACGAAAAAAACATTCACAAGACAATTCTATTTAATTTTTAAGATTGAAATATACGTTACGAGAGGCCTTACTAATGGGCCTTTTGATCACTTACTTAACATAAAATCTCTTATGCGAAATTCATCATCATCATCTGTAAGCCCAAAATAGAAATGTCCGGTTTACCGAATGCTCGACCTAAGATCTCAGAACATAAGAATTTGATGATCACCCTGGTTCTCAAAACTCGATACTTTATTGAAAAGTTCTATCGAGGCTTATAAGTCCCTGAAACAAAAAAAATGCCTGAAGTTCAGGCATTTTTTACATCATCAATATCTACTAAAAAGCTTACAACAATCAAAAAACGAGAGTTTTATTCTTGTGAATACGACTTAACTTTTTCAAAAATTGGATAGAAATCTAATCCCTCATCTTTCATCGTAGAAATCAACGCAACGATTACAGCAATATGTGTAGGAACCACACCTTGTTTACTGTAATTCGTAATCGAATTAGGTTTCATATCCAATAAGGCAGCAAATTCCTTAATTGAAAGCCCTGCTTTACCGACAAGACGTTGAAATTCAGTATATGGCATTTAATTAAATTTATAGAAATGGTGTTTTGAGATTATAGCATAGGGTTATACTTACATAAAAACACATAAAATTATGTGGTAAACACATATTTTTATGTGTTATAAATAGCTTATCAACTAACCTATTTATCCTTACTATCGGAGAAATATAATATGTACTCATACCCGGATTCAAACACTGAAAAGAAAATTGCTCTCATGATCATCAATGACTTTTTCATTCAAAAAGCCCATGAACTGTGGATTTTTTTACAACTCGATCAGTGCTTTAATGATTATGAAGCCACACTGATTTGGACTCGACGTTATTTAGAGAAGCATCCTGAGTGTGAGTACAGCGATATTCAAAAAGCCTTTGTTTCTTGTTTCCCAGAACACTTCTTCAGCTTTGACTGTTAATTTATGAGAGGCACGGTAAAAAATCGAAATGAACCGTACCGGGTTTGTCGGAGACTTTTTTATTTAAGTTAGGCCACCTGACCTAACGGGTTAATCTTATCATAGTACATTGCTTCTTTGGTGGAAGCCAAAATGCATTGCATCAAATTATTGGGGGATAAACTGAGTGCAAGGAACTTTCAAAGCCAGGTCAATGAGATTCATGCCCGTGTAGCAGTATTAAATAAATTTATGGAATTAGGCCAACCTCATACCCAAGTTATCACTTAAATTTGAAGTGATATGGGGAACCTTAATTTTTAAATCTTTGTGTAACAAGGCCTATTGAATCCGAAAAAGATAATAACTAGGCTTATAGATAATTTGATTTTTTAAATTTCCACAGTGGAAATTTAAAAATATTTTTTTTATTTTTTTATTATGCTAATATAAATTTAATTTTTATATATATTACCCATGACAATATACGTAATCGCAAATCAAAAAGGTGGTGTTGGAAAGACAACGCTATCAACCAACTTAGCTGTTGCTCTGAGTAAAAAAGGCAAGACGACTCTTGTAGATGGAGATGATCAACAATCCTCTATAAAATGGAGTAAACGTAGACTACAAGATTCTATTACAACCATTGCTCTTAAAGATAATTTAAAAGAAGAATTACAACAATTAAAACAAAATAATAAATATATTGTATTGGATGTTGCAGGGCGTGATTCAGCTGAATTTCGTTCAGCATTATTAACAGCAGATGTTCTTATTATTCCAACACAACCTAGTCAAACAGATATTGAAGTACTACCTTTTGTTCTAAGATTAGTAAATACAGCAAAACAAGTGAATAAAAATTTAAAAACATTTGTGGTGTTAAATAAAGCCCCAACTAATAATAAATCTACAGAAATTGATGCTGCTTTAGAGCTATTACAGCAAGTCAAGTCTGTTAAAACACTAAATACAATTTTGCGTGATCGCAAACAATTTCGCGATGCGATGATCGAAGGAAAATCAGTATTAGAAATGGGTAGCAGCAAAGCAAAAGATGAATTAAATGAATTTTTGGTGGAGATCCTGTAATGGCAAAAAAACCATTAATTGTCGATTTTAATGATTCTCTTGAAATGGAGCAGGCATTTATTAATGCAGCAGGAACAGGAAAAGTATCGTTAATATCATCAATTGAAAATAATATTGTTGATGTACCTATAGAACTTATTGACTTCTCAGAGCATCAACCTCGTATTATTACAGATAAAGTTTTACAGGAAGTTGAAATTCTTGCCACGAGTATTGCAACGAATGGACAAATTTACCCTATTGTTGTTATAAAAAAAGAGGAAAGATATGAGCTCGTCGGTGGAGAAAAAAGGTTTAGAGCTGTTCGAGATATATTAAAGCATAAGACGATTCGTGCAATTATTCGAGATGATAAATCCAAGGAAAAAACAGCTTTAATTTCATTGATTGATAACTTACATCGATCGAATCTTAGTGATTTTGAATTAGTCAACGCCATACAAAAACATTGTAATGAGTTTGGATACTCTATACAAAATGTAGAATTTATCACTCAAAAATATCAACTAGATCAATCTAAATACTTTAGATTAATGAGCTTTTATAAACTTCCAGATTATATAAAAGAAGATCTAAAAATAAATCCAAAAGCTATTTCAGGTGCAACTGCACAACAATTGTTAACCGAATTAAATAAACTCGTTTTAAAATTTAATCATCAATTGGTTGAATCTGCCACATTTAATATATGGAAAAAATATCTAAATGAATTTACAGAAACTAATCGTCCATCAAAAAAATTCATTTACGAAATAGAAAAAGCATTAACTGTACAAGAGATAGCTAAAAAGCAAGAACAAAATATCACAAATACGTCTAAAATTAATAAAATGGTACTAAAAGATAAAAATGGTCTTAAATTTGGCTCAATTAAGATTGAAAAAAATCTCAATGGGAAGACAGTCGTAAATATTCGTACTAGTTTAAATGCTGAATTTAATCAAGAAAAAATTGAAAAACTAGAAGCTTTTCTTGCTGATTTAGACGATAAGGTATAAAAAATTATAAATTTCCACAGTGGAAATTTATAATTGAGTATCCAATATGTTATAGATTGATATTGGATACTACCATTTACCATATATATAAGATTAAAAAATGATACATAAGAAAGGTTATCATCAGAAAGGTAGTTGATCTTCTGCAGGATCTAAAATTTCATCCATATCAGAATCTGCAATATTTTTATCTTCATGCTCTGCCATATTATCTTCAGACGCATCTTTTTTAAAGATATTCATATTGCGTTTTGCTTGTATCCAAAAATAGTAATCCAGATCAATAAGTTTATGATCATTCAATATATCTAACTTATTTGTTAATAAGCTACGCATCGTTTTTTTAGCTGTAATCGTATCCAAATCACCTAAAAAATAACCATAATCGTTTAAGAAAACATCACAATTCACTAAAACTGTGATTTGCTTAGAGCTCAACTTAGTGACTGGTTTAATATATTTAACGCGTTCTTTATCTTTAAAGTGTGATCCATCATCACTATATGGAATTGCATTTTTAAGATGTTTTTCTTTTAATCGATCAATAATACGTTGAAAAATTAGATTTCTATGCTCTTCCTTCATTTTGTAAGTAAAACGTATACCTACAACAAATTTTCCATTTTTAATCGTTTCATAATCAATTTCAAGATTACTTAACTTATTAATTTGTGTTTTAGCAACATTCAAAACACGGCTTTTTAAGTTATCGATTAGTTTATATTTATCTTCAATATCTAAAGCAAAACGCAATCTTTCCAAACTTATATCATGAATTTGCTGAATACCTAATGACTCAGCTTTCCATAATTCAGAATTGAGAATCCTATAAATCCGCATGGCATAATTAGAACGCATCCGCATAACATAGCGAATTTGGTGTGTACTAAATGAATGCGTCATACCTGTCGGATTAATTAAGTTGTAGAAGTAATTATAAAATTCTCTAGCAAAACGAATCTGCATGCATTTAGTTTCTTTACTATAATGACAATAAATAATCATTGGTACCTTAATTGGTGTAGGATCATCTTTTTTCTTGATCAACATTACCTTAGGCTTATAACTATCATAAACACGCTGCAAGGCCTTTTCACCATACCGATGAATTTCATATAGCTCACTTGCTGTGACAACATCTTTATCTAAATCTTTTTCTGAAATCAATTCACCAAAATTAGCTGCACTAATCGTAATTAACTCATCTGGATCAAAGCGCATATTTTTATTTAGTTCATTTTTGCGCACAGCAACCATAGCACAGTACACTAGCTTTTCTTCATTAGCTTCATAACTGTAATTTGCAGTGGTCATATCATTACGTGTAGCCACTAAATCAGTGTATTGAACACGACGAGAAGAAGGCTTTATTAATTCTGTACTTTTCAAACCAAACTCCGTGGTTACAATTTTATAACCATACATTAATAACATTTTGTATTGAAATCAACAATGAAAGCAAACAGATCAATAAAAATATATCTTTTAGCTTACGGACAAAACGTATGGTTATTCACAGATATTTAATAAAATTATCAACAACGGACAAAACGTATGGTCATTTCATATAATCTAATAAATAATGAGAACAGGACAAAACGTATGGTTATATCAAAAATAAAATTCAAATAAGCTCAAAGCATTGCTATTAAATGCTTTTAATGTCATTACAATAAAAAAAATAAGTAAAATAATCCAATATATCAATAGAAAGAAAAACCAATCTTCAATAAAAAAGCATGTACATCGGACAAAACGTATTGATAGTGCTTAAAACATCATCATTTATTTGGAATAGAAAAAATTCATGGTTATAGTTTTTATTGTGCTAACTGCAATGAATATTTGTATATTCACTTTAAGAGAATTTTTACTATTGATAATTTTGTGGATAAATTGAGACAAAACGTATGGTTATCGGACAAAACGTATGGTTGAACGGACAAAACGTATGGTTGAACGGACAAAACGTATGGTTGAACGGACAAAACGTATGGTTGAACGGACAAAACGTATGGTTATTAATGAATAACCAATTGAATTTAAATATAAAAATATCCTTATAAACCTTATTAAATATATATAAACATATATAAATACTTATAAACCTTTAATTTAATTTTTTAATAAAATTTTAAATAAGACGAATTGAAGCAACAAGTGCAACACTATAAAAACCAGCGATCACTTCACTGAGTGTATACCAACATAGTATCTTTCTAGGACGATTATTTAGACCAAACTCTATCTATTCTATTCGCTCTTTTGATACATCATCAAACGATAAGGATTTTGGCAAATATTCATTCGTATTTTCATTTTTAGCGCGTTGATTAGACTTTTATGGATCCACAAAGTAAGTGTCTATGCATGCATCTGTTATCCTACTATGCTCTGAAAACTCCTTACCATTATCAAAAGTCACACTATAAGCATGACTGCTACGCAAACATTCTAAAGGACACGAGATCGTTTTAGTTGAGGTTCTCATTTGCCACAAATGAACGATATGTACATATAGACTCTTACGTTTCACATTCGAGTAGTTCTAAATTATTTTGGCTGTGATTCATGCAGGAATAATGAAGAGCATTCGACAGCCGTGGGAATTGATCGGCATAGCGTTGGTAAATACTGATTTCGTGATTGAGTTGAACAATACTGTTTTCTACACGTTCCAGTTCGATTTGCAGCTGGTCTTTCGTTTCACAAGATTCTTGCTGTGTTGGAAGATGGATGGTGCTGGACTGTGTGATTGGCTGATAGTTTTAGATGTGACCATCTCTGATTTTTTAAAAACAGCTTAGTATCTACATAGACGTAATATTCTATATCGTGTTTGAAAAAAATATTCCAGTGAAAATCTATTGTCTATAGCACCTCAGAGGTGGATCAGGAAATTTGAACAACAGCTATAAGTGATATTTTGCTCCTCAAATGATGTTATAAACATCAATATATGGAGTATTTTATGGCACGTAGACCAAGAAGAAATCATTCAAATGATTTTAAAGCTAAGGTAGCACTTGCTGCGATTAAAGCAGAAAAAACACTTGCTGAATTGAGTGCTGAATTGAGTGCTGAATTTGATGTTCATCAAAACCAAATTATTGACTGGAAAAATCAATTGATCTCAGCTTCCTCGCAAGCTTTCGATCAATCAAAAGCTCCATCAGAACCCCCCATTGATCTTAAAAAGTTACATGCAAAAATCGGTGAGCAGGCATTAGAAATTGATTTTTTAGAAGGTGTGTTGAAGAAACTGGGCCGCTTCAACCACAAAAGTTAATCGACGACTCACTTCAGATTTCAGTATCTAAGCAAGCTAAGCTGCTGAAAGTCTCCCGTGGTTGTTATTATTATCGCCCAAAACCTGTTAGCTCATCAGATCTGAAACTGATGCGATGTATTGATGAATTACATATGCAATATCCTTTTGCAGGCAGTCGTATGATGCGTGATTTGTTGAATCGTCAAGGGCATCATATAGGACGACGTCATACACGTACTTTAATGAATTGATATAAAAATAAAGTTAGTAAATAAATTATATAAATCAAATATTTTCTTATTAAATCTTAAATTTGTTTGATTTAATTTTATTTATTTTGGGACTATGTTAGTCTATTATTTCAACGCTAAAAATAACTTAACTTGCAGAAAAAATGATGACACCATTGCTCATTGATGCATTAACAATATCTGAAGGCAGGTTTAAAAAACCATGCCCTGTTTTAGTTTTGAAAATGATGTTACTTAATGGGGAAAAGAGCAGGTTTTCAGAAGAAATTAAGAATCAAGCATTACTACTGCTCGCGATATATCGTAAGTTGCTGCTTGCTGTCGATCGGGATTTATTTAATGTAAAAACTCTAAAGAACAGTGTGAAAAGAAGGCACTGGGCTAAAGTGGATAAAGCACAGAATAAGATGGTGGTTGCAAAAGAACTTCGACTAAAGCATTTAGATCTAGAAGAAATGCCTTTATTTTTTCATACACAGCATTTTTTAAAAAAACTACCGATTTCCTTTGTTCAAAAATTGGTAGATTGGGCACCACCGGTGGTGAGTGGTACTTTTTTAATCGAAAATATTTTAGCAGGTTATATCGCCCAGAAGCTTTTGCCATTAGAAAAAATTAAAGTAAAAGAGCTTGGCAAGTCTGTGCAACCCTATTTTCACATAGCTGACTTTTTTGTATTTTTACCTCGACTGGAGGAACTTTATCAAAAACATCAGCAGCAAATTGTTTGTGTGGCACCAACCGCAGAAATTGCTTTAGCTTTAACAGACTTTAAGAAAGCATGGATCTATCGTCTTAGGAGCAGTTTATGAATATTTATTTTAAGCAGCTCATAGAATGGATGAAGCAGCATGAAAATATAGAAGAACAAGAACTTATCCAAGCATTATTTTTGTTGCGTGCACATTATAGCTTAGCTGGTATTGTTGTCATTTGTCAGCGAATTTTCACATTGATTGGTGATCATGAATTACCAATATTTCGTAATGAGCTTAATACTTTAAAGATAATTAGTACATTACAGAATTCTGATCAACATTCACATTTTTTCTCAGAAACAACAGATAGAAACAAACATAAACTCACGCCATTACGTCCATACACTGGAGACAGTGGAATTTGTGATTTGCTATTGATTCAAGCAGGACTAAGTCGAAATAATGAGCGTTTTGATACTGTAATTATTTGGTTTTTAGAGCAAATATTTCACTTTCAAAAAAATGTACATACTCTAAAGCTTTATAGTCATTATTTAAAGGGTGATGGAAGCATAAAGCTGAAAGATCAAAAAGGATCTCGTGTGTATAACGCCTTTTTAGCGATCAGGCTATTGGGTGATCCAAGTAATGAGGATATTTTAGAACAAGTCGAAAAATTACTGACTAAAAACGGACCGAAACAACTGATTCATTTGATGTCCGCTGGTTCTGAAGACAAACGATTAAATGAAGTTTTTTATGCATTAAAGCTCTTTTTATCACAAATTTGGCAAAAGAATCGACTAAAAAATAAGAAAAAACGTCGAGAGTTTTTACACCGTATAGGGTTAAAGCATCAAAAACTGATCTTGCAACGATACGGCTCATTAAGTATTGCTATCCAACCTTTAGAGGATGTAGATGAAATTCATCGTGGTCTAGTCTCTGAAGTATTTGAGGATGATGAGATTGAAGAAGATGAAACACCATTGGAGCCATTGTTTACATTTTTTTTGGCCGAACAATCCGATTTAATTCGAGGGCTTTATGCATCTAAGTCTATTTTTCAGCATGTTGAAGCTACAAATGCTGGTTTAGTTTGGACCAAATGGCGATTGTCATTAAATTCGATTCAAGATGTGTTTAGGCTCTGTCAACCATCTAAGGCTGATACCAGCTTAATTTTACGCGCAAAATTAGCTTTGATATTGAGTTTACTCACTGGACGTTCGGTTACTGAATTAACAGCGCCGTGTTTTAGTCAAAATACTGATCAGAATAATATTGCTATTCAATATGATCATACTTTATCTGCATACGTATTGAGCGTTTTAGCAGGCACACCGACACTCAAAACAAAGCCAGAAGAGTCTAAATTTCATTTGCCATGGACCAAGAAATTACAATTGGTTTTACCAAGTGAGCTCAATGATTTGGTGAATCAAGTCAAAAATCTTGCGATTAAAACCCGTCAACCGGCAGTTGAACGCGAAGTTAGAAGACTTATTAACAGTGTGCCGAAAGAGTTAGAAATCAGCCTCAAAAGCATTAAAGATCTTCTTCCACGGTTGTTATATGAGCATAGCCAAGGTGACTTAGCTGTCGTTAAAGCAGTGACTAATGCATCCGGTCGGAATTATGATAACTTAATTCATTATGCATCTTTTGAACAGAGGAAACTTGAGCAGTTATGGGCTGATTGTTTAACAACGATAAAAATTGATATTCCTGAATATATGCACTCTTCTAGTGAACGCGTGGGTAGCCCGACTGGGATAAAGATTGTTGAAATACAAAATGAAATTACAAGAATAAAGAAGAGAATAAATCAGGCTGCCGAACAGAAAGATTGGCAGACGCTCTTTGATAACTTAACGTTGTATACAGAATTATGGATGAATCTTGCAACTGCAGGACGGGGGATTAAGCAACCCTTTCCAAAGTGGATAAGTCAGCAAGGCTGGGCATTGATTCAAGATAAACATCATCAAGATGAATCAACCGATCGTTATGTGCCATTGACGGCAGCATTTATCAAACAGATTCAAGTTTTACGTGGTTTGATGAGAATGCTGGGGGATCAAGTTGAACCACGTGTTGATTTATCATCTTATGCGTTGCAACTTTGTGATCCTCATCAGATTGAAGGTTTAGGTAGAAATTGGGCACGGAAGCTGGTTCGCTCTGATCATAATCAGTTACCTGGACGGTTCAAGGATGCTGGACTTGGGCACTGGGTACGCGGTCGTTATCCATGGGATATGTTATCAGTATTTCCTGTATCAACATTTAAACAACAGTGGCTTGATGTACAAGAAAACCTGCAAAAACAGTTAGGTTTCGAATGTCTTGATTTTTTTAAAAACCTGAATATTCCAACATTTGTTGTAACCAAAGAGATTAAAACAGTTCAAGCAGAGACGAAGCCGAGAATACAATATTCAGAAAATGATGTAAAAGAATGGCTGGAAAACTCAGAGTATGAGTCCTATTGTCAGTTGATTTTTGAGGAAAATCCTGAGCCAAACGTATCTTTCGAGCTTGGACATGTATTAGCTTCCCATTTAGCTAAAAATACAAACATTGATTTGCCACAAGCGATCAAAGCATATTGTGCTTATATTCGCGATAAAACGAAAATTCCTTTATTCGTTCAACTTCCTCAAAAGGCTCATCGTACATGGCTGACATCTGAAAATAGTTTTAGTACATGGTGTTATATTGAACAAAACTTACTTGATCTTATTCAGAAGGATTTAGAACATTTACCTGAACATCAAAATTGTGATATTGAAATAGGACGTTTGCTGGTTGTACTCTCCATGTATGCACAACTGTGCAGAGTGAGCCATTTACAAGCGATGTTGGAGTTTATTGCTTCTGATCAACATATAGTCGCTATGGGGAATAGTCGGCTCGTTGAGCTGACAGTGAATAATGATAGATCTGTGACGAAGATACGCCGTACAGTACTGTTAAGTCCTTATGTCTCGACTTTAATTTTAGTAGACCGACAGTATCTACAGCCCCGATTAAAAGAGATTTTAGCACAGTCAAGAAATCAACAAAGAACGACTTGGCAAAAGTGTTTTAATACATATTTAAAACAAATAGGGCTTAAGTCAACTCTATCGTTGGCTCAATGGTTGAAAGCTTTACAGCAAAATGTGATGTTAAATAGCACTCCGTTAATTGCAGGTTATATAGCAGGCCAAGTCCTGACTGAAGATCTTTCAATAAATGAATTATTACGCTTATCCGAATATGAAAAATTAACCACAGGTTTAGATAGTACTGAGCCAGAAAATGAAATAGAAATAGGCGATGAGCAACTAAATTTGTCTGATATTTTAGCGATGATTCAGCAACTAAAAGGTGAGTCTAGATCAAGCATTTGGCTTAAACAGCTTGCCAATAATAAAACGAATCACTACTCAGTCAATTTATTAACGTGCTTTGTGCAATGGTTGATTTTACGCTGTGATGCAGAAGAGTTAAGTCGACAGAATCGAAATATAATTCATCTACATTTGGCCATAGTCAGTGCAGGTATATTGGGGTTTTCAGAAGACTTAACAAAAGATAGCCAGATTGATGAAGATGTATTTCAAAAATGGATGGAGTTGACGCAAGAGCATTTTCCACACCGCAAGCATCTCGCTGCGTGGAATCGCTTTAGAGATTTTTTAATTCAGTTAAATGATGATCGTATAAAGTTACACAATCGTACAGCGCATCAAGCAAGTGCTAAAGTTTTTGCAAAAAATGAAGTGCAGCAGATCGTTCAAATATTACAATCTGTAGAATCTGGGGTGAGTGATGCTGCTTTACGTCTAGAGATTCAGCGTCATTTTCGTTTATCTGCAGCGATGGGTGTACGCCGTTCAGAGACACTTCATTTACGGCCCTTAGATATTGATGAGGATATGCTCCGAATTCGTCCTTATGGTGAGCATCAGTTAAAAACACTTGGATCAGAACGTGTTGTTCCGATGAATTTATTAAGTCAGACGATTCAAAAGGGATTAGATGATATTTATAAGAATAAAAAATATTCGATATTAATGTCTGATGAGGACAGTGAGCATAGGCCTTTTTTCAATCAAATATCTCAAATATTAAAGAAAGTCACTGGAGATGTTGATCTCAGCTTACATCATTTAAGACATACGTTTGCAAGTGCATATACTTTAAAGTGTTTGCAAACAGTGGTGGATTTTAAAGCGCTGACAATAGAACTGCCATGGCTACAAACTTGGATGCCATCGAATGAGCAATTTAATACGCTAGTAGGCAATGAAGGACAGGTTGGGCAAGGGATTAAGGCGATTAGTCGAGTGCTTGGACATTTACATGAATCGACAACATTAAAGCATTATGTTCATATCTTATTTCTGGCTACTTATGCCTATAGCATGCAACAACAGCAACCCAATTTACATACTGCATTTTTTAAGCGAGTCATGAGTCGGAGTAATTTATTCAGGCATTTCCAAGCGATTCATCAACAGAATGGTAATCTAAAATATGAGTTGAGAGATACCATCGAAAAATATGTACTCAAAAAAAGACAAAGGTGGGTAATCTATGCTCAAAAAAGAGGGAATTCTACTGAAAAAGTAATTAAACACGATTTATTTCAACAATTTGAAGATATTGAGCGGTATCTTATTTCAGGGCAGGGGCAGCCACGATTAGATATTGAGTCCTGGAAGAGAGCTTTAATTACGATGGCAAACATTCCGTCAGGTAAACGTGGTTCAAATATAGGAAGACATCCATTATCGACACAAGGAAAGTTAGCACGTTTGCCTGAATTACTAAGTGCTGTAGATTTTAATTCTGCACAAGAGATTTTAGAGCGATTTGATTATTTAGAACAGAACCAATCAGAAACTTATAATTGGTTAATAAAAAAATGGTTGTATGAAAGTAATGTAACCAAAGTATTGATGCACTTTAAGGCAGAGGATGAATCTATGCTTTCAATCCTTACAGAACATCAGTTTTTTCCGATGGTGATGAAACATAATAAATATGATTATTTTAGAATTATGTCTCAACAAGCCTCATTAAGCGCCGTGCGATGGGCACTTACGTGGTTGAGTGCACGATATTTGGTGATTAGAGATCATATCAGAATCTAAGTAAATATGACTTACGCACGCTTTGTTACACAAAGGTTTGAAAGACAGCGCTACCCTAATTGAGCTAAATTCAAGTGACAACTTGGGTATAAGTGCAGCCAAATTCTGTGAATTTGTTCAAGACAGCTACGTGTGCATGAATATTATTTACCTGACTAGGAAAACTTTTTGCCGCTCATTTATTGCTTAATGCCTTGTATTTGATCCGCTACTAGAAGCCGTACAGTATCCTTCTTTATATGAATAGCCTAAGCATATATCGTTCAACCTAAGGGGCCCAGGCCTTTGCTTTGTCAAAATCTGATTTGCCAAGCAAAGGCCTGGGAATCCGCGAATTCTCTTTTTATTTCTAGAAGGTTTTGTTGTATAAAACATTATGTAACATGCTGATTTATAAAATAAAACTAGTGATAAAATTAAAATGTCAGTAATATCAGCAATATCAGTAATAATTGCTTGTTTAGAAGACCCTACGTTTGACGTACGGATTAACGAGGGCTTTATAGAGTATGATTCGGAACGATATGAGTTCTCTTTAAATAGACCAATCGGTGACAATTGGTGCTTGTATATTCAGTACATACCACAGCCATTACCAGTTTTGGTACGGATTGAAAAGCGTATTATATTTATTCTCTTTGCTGCCTTGAATGATGCGATCGCCCTTGAAAAATGGCTTAAAGATGCGATACAGCTAAATTCTAAAGTAATAAGCACATAAAAATACCTGTAAAATCCACTATTCAAGATTTTTAAGTGTGGTAGTAAATTAAGAATTCAGCTATACCACGTTTGATATTTTGATAGTTGAGAATTTTCACTTTACTAAAAAATTATAAATAACATAAGCTTAAAAATGAGTTGGATTCCTAACGACATGAATTTTTGGCTTATTCTTTTGATAAATTTGATAAGCACATAACCATCTAAGTACTCAAAATAAAACTACGAAAATTTAGTGCTTTTATTTTTTTTTGATTTCACAACAAAGATAAAAAATAAATCAGAGATCCTAAAATATCACTGCCCCAACAATAAAACAAACCACCCCAAAAGCGATCCAAAGCCAGAGCTTTGATTTTGATTGCGCCGTCTGAGTGGGTGCGAAGATGGGTTGTTGCTGAGTTGACGATTGTTGGGTATTCGCTTTCTTCGTGTAAGGTCGATGCTTGGAGTAAGACAGCCCAGTTCCTGGAATACCGACACTGGTTCGGGTGCCTTTTTTACCAATATTGACTGATGCACCCGGTTTGCCAATCGAGGCACTACTGATGCCTTTATGGGTTAGATTAATCTTAAAACCTGGGAATAATTTAATACTTTTACGAAATCTAAAACCCATCATTTTTCCTTTTTATCAGACCGATTGTTGCGTCGTTGAGTGCCTGGATATTCATTTTTAAAAATTTGAGAGCATTGATCTGACGCCGTTGTGCGGAGTCCATCCAAACATTGGGAGATTTTGATCAGATATGTTTAATCTGCCCTCACAATACCGTAAAAATAATTTACTGTATATTCATTGTAGGGTAGTCTTGATCACATTGTTTATTGACCGATTGTTCTATGACAGCAGACAAGCATGAAGTCCTTCTCAGAATGAGAGCCATTGAACTCCTTGCATACTGGGAAGGTCGTTTGGTTACCAATCGTTTGATGAGTTGGTTTGGACTGAGTCGACAGCAGGCTTCTGCGGATATCAAGCGTTACAATACGCTGTATAACCCAGATGCCTTGGTCCATGATCCCTCCGTAAAAGGCTATGTGCCTAAAGCCACGTTTCAACCGGTGCTGACTACCGTACATATCAATGAATATCTCAATATGCTGTCAGGTTTGGTTAGTGAATCGCATACCCTGATTGCGACACCGGAACCGAATCTCTCAGCGGTACAGTTACCCGATCGCAGTGTGCGTCCTGAAGTCATCAGGGAAGTGTTGCGTGCCTGTCGAACACAAAGCTGTCTCAAAATTATTTATGCCTCCATGCAGAATCCGCAGTGGCATGAGCGCATGATTTCCCCACACACCCTGGTGTATACCGGTTTTCGCTGGCATGTCCGTGCCTATTGCCATCAGAGCAAGCAGTTTAAGGACTTTTTACTCTCCAGGATTGATCGCACACCTGTTGTGGTGGCGATTGATACAGTAGACCCTGTTCAGGATCAACACTGGCATGAAGAAATTCTACTGACGCTGATCCCTAATCCAAAATTGAATGAAGCTCAAAAAGCGCTGGTCGAAAAAGACTTCGGCATGCCTGATGGCAGATTACAGATTCCGGTGAAAAAAGCCCTGGCTCACTATACCTTGCAGCGATATCAGGCCGCGATCACGCTGGCTGAGGCGGAAGATGCCTTGAAATATCCCTTGGTACTACAACGCTCAGATATCGAAAAGCTGTCGTCTTACCTGTTTGATCAGGCCTCATAGGAGATTGGCCATGTTAGAACAATTTCATTATGACAGTGACCTGATTGGTGGCTCCCTGATGGTGCGTGAAAGCCGGCTGATCGCGGATCTGTTATTACGAGAAGCGACTCCAGAACAATGGCATCAGGCCATTCAGATTGACAATATTCTGCAAAAAAGAACGCCTGCTTCAGCTCAACGCAATGCCACCGCTATTCGTAAGCGTCTTGAGCGCTTAGAGCCTGATTTCTGGAAAGCTTTGCGTGATGGGGATGATGAGCTGGCGACCCAGGTGGCTTTTTGTGGGGCACTGGAACGCAACCTGTTGCTGCTTGAGTTTATGGAAACGGTGATGAGGGATGCCTATATCTCCCAGGCGCAATACTTGGACAGTTATATCTGGTCAGACTTTCTGGATGAGCGCTCACAACGCGATCCGGATATCTGCGAATGGAAAGAGTCCAGCAAGAAAAAAATGGGGCAGGTGGTGTTTCGCATGCTGGCAGAAGCCGGTTACTTAAAAAGTACCCGTAAGCTGGAGTTACAGCGCGTGATCGTCAGAGCAGAGCTGCGTAGCCTGTTGGAAGAACATTATAAACAACGCATTAAAAGATCTATGGAAGTGTCGCTATGGACGCGGTAGTTGTAGAGGGGCAGCAATGAGTCAAACAATACATGAGCGTCTGAACCAGATTCCAGAGCGAATTCTTTCCACCGAGTTTCTCACCGGGCAAGGACTGGGCAATGAAATTGGCTTCTGGATTTTTGATTATGCACCTGAAGATGAGCTGAAAGTCCGCGAATATCTTCATTTTCTGGAAGGGATGCTGGAGAAAAAACACAGTCAGCTGAAGGTGGTGAATATTAATCTGCTACAAGCAGTGGTGGATTACCTGGCTGAGCGCAATTTCATTGATAAAGCGATCCAAATGCAAAAAGCCAAAGGCGATGAGGCACTGCTCAAGGCTCTGAAAGGTCCACTGCATATGGATAAGTTTGCGCCGTATCTGGTGAGCAAATATGCCACCAATGAGCAAGATATAGTGTTGATGACCGGGGTGGGGTCGGTTTGGCCACTATTACGTGCACATCATTTGTTAAACAGTTTGCATTCCTTGCTGGGGCATAAACCAGTCGTATTGTTTTATCCGGGGTATTACGACGGTCAGGCCATGAGTTTATTTGGAAAAATTCCAAGCAATAATTACTACAGAGCCTTCAGATTAGTGCCATAAGCACGACAAATAGCCATAAAAATTCGGGGAAATGGATTGAGATGAATATTAAAGAACTTTTTTACAAGCCATTAGATCGTGCGATAAACGGGGTGGTCAAGGCAGACCAGAATGACAATACCACGGTATATCAGGAACTTGATGAGTATGTGGTCACCAATGAGCTGGAAAAGCATTTTCGGGACTTTTTCCAGTCTTATGGCACAGATCTAAGCGATCCTTCGATTGCGAACCGAGTCGGTGTGTGGATTTCAGGCTTCTTTGGTTCAGGTAAATCACATTTCCTGAAAACCTTGTCGTATATTCTGGCCAATAAAGTGGCACGTGACGCGGAAGGTAACGAACGCAGTGCTGCCGAATTCTTTGATGAAAGCAAAATCCGTGATGCGTTTATCCGTGCAGATATTGGCAAGGCCGTCAGCCATCATGCTGATGTCATCCTGTTTAACATCGACAGTAAAGCCAGCTCCAATGATGACGGTAATCCGATTCTGAATGTGTTTTTACGCGTGTTTAACGAATATCAGGGTTTTAGTGCTGACCATCCACATATTGCCCATATGGAACGTCACCTGAGCCAGAAAGGGGTGTATGAGCGCTTTAAACAGGCTTTTGAAGAATCTAGCGGCATGTCTTGGCTAGAAGAACGTGATGGCTATCAGTTCTATCAGGATGATGTCGAAACCGCGATTTCCCAAGCCCTCAACTTATCAGCAGAAGCTGCGCATAAATGGTTTGAGGATTCTGAGCAGACCTTTAGTGTTTCGGTTGAAAATTTCTGTCAGTGGGTGAAAGAATACCTGGACAGCAAAGGACCCCAGCAACGCATGTTGTTCTTGGTCGATGAAGTGGGGCAGTTTATTGGCAGCGATACCCGCTTGATGCTGACATTGCAAACCATTACTGAAAACCTGGGTACGATCTGTAAAGGCCGCGCTTGGATTATCGTCACCTCACAGGCAGACATCGATGCTGTTTTAGGTGAGATGTCTTCTTCCAAAGCCAATGACTTCTCCAAGATTGCTGGACGTTTTAAAACCCGTTTATCACTGTCCAGTTCCAATACCGATGAAGTCATCCAGAAACGTTTATTACGTAAAACCCCAGAAGCAGAAGCATTGCTCAGATCGGTGTTTGAGCAAAAGGGCGATATCTTAAAAAATCAGATTACCTTTGACCGTTCAGGCCCAACCCTCAAGAACTATGAGGGGCCAGACAGCTTTATTCATAACTATCCTTTTGCGCCGTACCATTTCCAGCTGGTGCAAAAAGTATTTGAAGAAATCCGTAAAGTCGGTGCGACCGGTGCACACTTGGCCTATGGTGAACGGTCCATGTTGGATGCGTTCCAGATGGCCGCGAATGCGATTGCCACAGATGAAGTCGGGGCACTGGTTCCTTTCCACCACTTCTATACTTCAGTCGAAGGCTTCCTAGATACAGCGGTTAAACGTACCATCGACCAGGCAGGGCAGAATAAGACCCTGGATGGTTTTGATGTGCAGATGCTGCGTACCCTGTTCATGATCCGCTATGTCGATATCATCAAAGGTACGCTAGATAACCTGGTGACTTTGTCGATTGAGAAAATTGATGAAGATAAGCTGGCATTGCGTAAGCGGATTGAAGAGAGCCTGCAGCGTCTGGAAAAAGAGAGCCTGATTACGAGGAATGGTGATGAGTTCCTGTTCCTGACCAATGAAGAAAGGGATATTACTAAAAAAATTAAGGATATTAATTTAGCTAGCTCGGAAGAAAACAAAGAATTAGCCAATCTGATCTTTAAAGATTTACTGCGCGATCAGAACAAATACCGCCATCAAGCCAACAAGATGGACTATCAGATTGGTCGTTTCCTAGATAGCCATAGCCTGGATGGGAAGTATGAGAGCGATTTGAAAGTTGAAATCATTTCTCCACTAGATACGGAATATAACCTCTACACTGAAGCTTACTGTATTGGTAAAAGTACTCAGGCCGAAGGACAAGTGCTGTTTAAACTGGCAGATGATAAACAGTTCTTTAATGAACTGCGCACCTGGCTGAAAACCAATAAATTTATCCGTTTAAATGATGATGGCACTCAGTCCGATATCACCCGTATTCTGGCAGACCGTGGCCGTGAGAATCAGGAGCGTAAAAAACGCCTGCGTGCCCGGGTCGAAGAAATGTTGCTGGACGCGGAAAGTTATGCCTTGGGTCAACGTCTACAACTTTCATCTTCAAGTCCAACCACCAAGCTGGATGAGGCTTGTCGTTATTTGCTGGAAAACACGTATACCAAACTGAGCTATCTGCAGGTCTATCAGCAGGATGCTTGGCGTGAATTGAACGCCGTCTTGACTGTGGATGATATGGCGCAGCTCGGATTGTCTCTGGATGGCGGTCAGAGCAATCCCAAAGCCCTACAGGAAGTGGAGCAGTACATTGCACTACGGGCCACCGGTACAGAGCGTATTCTAGTCTCAGATGTGATAGATCGTTTTGTCAAACGTCCTTATGGCTGGCCGGATGCCGAGATTTTACTATTGGTGGGTCAGCTGGCTGCGATGGGGCGGATTTCTCTGCAGTTAAATGGCGGCAGCTTACAGTTAAAAGATGCCTTTGAGCCTTTACAAAACAGCCGCCGTCGCCGTGATGTGTCGATCATTAAAAAACGCCAGACTGATGATCAGGTGTTGAAACAGGCACGCCAACTCACCCAAGACCTATTCTCGGCTATGGGACCAGCGACAGAGAAAGAGCTATTTGAATTCTATACCCAACATTTTAAAAACTGGTTAGCCAACTTTAAGTCTTATAAGAGTAAAACTGATGTCGGGCAGTTCCCAGGCAAGAAAGTGATTGAAAAGTCGATTCTGACTTTGGAACGTCTGCTGGCCAATAGCGACAGCTTCGATTTCTTTAAGGCCGTGGTTGAGAACAAGGACGACTATCTGGATCTGGAAGAAGACTACCGTGATATTCATGAATTCTTCAGTAACCAGATGCCAAGCTGGCAGCAACTGCAACAGGCCTTACGTCATTTTGAGAAGAACAAACAGGCACTGGGCAGTGATGAGGTGGCTAAAAAAGCCCTCTCCGAATTACACCGTATTTCGACCCTTGAATCGCCCTATGGCCTGTTAAATAAAGTGGCTGATTTGGTTCGCACAGTGGAAAGCGTCAATGAGCAATTGCTGACTGAGAAGCGCAATCAGGCAATAGAACACATTGATGACAAGATCAAGCAGTTAGAAGCTGAGATCAAAAACAGTGGCATCGCTAGCGCTGAGCTGAGTAACAAGCTATTACGCCCACTACAACTGCTGAAAACGGATATTGAAGTGGAAACTAGCCTGTCCACCATCTATATGCTGCAAACCCAAACCAGCGTCGAGCGTTTTGATGAAGCCTTGTATGAGTTGGAAAGCGAAGTTGAGGCGGAAATCCAGCGTCAGGCCAAAGCGGCACAATTGGCTCAGAGCAAAGCCGAGAGTATAACCAACACTGCAACCACCTCCAGCCCAGCTACATCAACACCTGCTGTGAGTCCGGTACAGCCTGCGACAGCCGTAGTGCCACCGAAACCTGTTGTCGAAGTTGATGTCGCCAGCATTTACAGCAAAAGTTCAAGTAGTGTCTACCTGGAAACAGAAGAATCAGTGGATCAGTTTGTAGACGCACTCAAAGCTGAATTGAAAAAAATTGTGAGTGATAAAAAGCGTGTGCGTATCCGCTAACAGGGCTTAGGGATATCGGCATCAGTCATTAATTAAAGGTTTAAAGATGAATACCAGTAATATTAAAAAATACGCACCGCAAGCACGTAATGATTTTATCGCAGCGATGCGCAAGCAGGCGGCCAAATATGGCATCACCGCAGACAGTATTTTACCGGCTGAACAGAAAGGCGACTTGCTGCTGATTGGCGATCAGGTTTTTCCGCTATCCGTCATGAAACCACGTGACAAGCTGATCAAACGCATTCAAACCAGCAGTTTTGAGCAGACGATTGATTATATCGCTTACAGCTGGTTTAACCGTCTCTGTGCGATTCGCTACATGGAATGCAAAGGCTTACTGGATCATGGCCGTCGTGTACTCAGTAGTGCCGATGGTAGTGCAGGCTTGCCACAGATTTTGGAAGAATGTCTGGATATTGACCTACCAGGTTTAGATGCCAGCCGTGTGGCTGAACTCAAACTGGATGGCAATAAAGACGAAGAACTGTATCGTGAGCTATTACTGGCCCAATGCCATGCATTGAATCAGGTCATGCCACTCTTGTTTGAACAGGTTTCTGATGAGTCTGAACTACTGTTACCGGATAACCTGACCAAAACCGACTCTTTGATCCGTGATTTAGTGACCAGTATTCCGGAAGAAGATTGGTCGGATGTACAGATTATTGGCTGGCTGTATCAGTTCTATATTTCTGAAAAGAAAGATCAAGTGATTGGTAAAGTCGTCAAAAGTGAAGACATTCCTGCTGCGACGCAATTGTTCACGCCAAATTGGATTGTGAAGTATCTGGTACAGAACAGTGTCGGTCGTTTATGGATGATGGCACAGCCTGATAGTACGCTGGCCAGTGAATGGGAATACTATATTCAGCCAGCGGAACAGACCGATGAAGTCAATGCCCAGTTAAAACAGCTGATTGATGTGAGGATCAGTGAAGATGGCGATACTTTAAACCCTGAAAGCATTACGGTACTCGATCCGGCCTGTGGTTCGGGGCATATTCTGGTGGAAGCCTATGACTGCTTAAAAGCGATTTACTTAGAACGTGGTTACCGTAGCCGTGATATTCCACGTTTGATTCTGGAAAACAACCTGTACGGCATTGATATTGATACCCGTGCAGCACAGTTGGCGAGTTTTGCGTTATTGATGAAAGCACGTGAGGATGACCGCCGTTTATTTAGCAATCCACCGAAGCTGAATATTATTGCGTTACAAGATAGTCAGCCAGAACGTTTGGATGCATTCAGTCAGGATTTGGCAAGTACTGGTATTGCTCAGACCGATTTAAAAGAACTGCTAGATTTATTTGAATATGCTTCGACTTTTGGTTCTTTGATTCAAATTCCTCAAGCATTCGCTAAGAAACTACCTGATTTAGAAAGCAAGCTGAATACAGCATTAGAATCAGGTGATATTTTTGCACAGCAGTCAGCACAAGAGTTATTGCCTTTACTACAACAAGCTAAATTACTGGCTAAACAATATGATGCCGTGATTGCGAATCCGCCGTATATGGGCAACAAGTACTTAAATCCAAATCTTAAAAACTATTTAAAAAAGAACTATCAGGGTTATGAAAAAGATCTTTTTTCAGCATTTATGATCCGAGATTTGCAGCTAACTAAAGAAAGTGGACAGCTTGGCTTTATGTCACCTTTTGTTTGGATGTTTATTTCATCGTATGAAAATTTGCGTACGCATTTTATTGATCATGCAACAATCACAAGTTTGATTCAGCTTGAATATTCTGGTTTTGATGGAGCAACGGTTCCAATTTGTACATTTACATTAGCAAAAGCACATATTGTAGAATTTACTGGTTCATATATTCGTTTATCTGATTTTAAAGGTTCTGAAAATCAGGCACCTAAAACATTAGAAGCGATTAAAAATCCCAAGTGTGGATGGTTTTATAATACGAAGCCAGATGACTTTAATAAAATACCTGGAAGTCCTGTGGCTTATTGGTTAAGCAAAAAGATTTTATCTGGTTTTGAAAAAAATAAAGTTAATTCTGTAGGTACAACTAGGGTTGGTTGCCAAACTAGTGATAATAATAGATTCCTAAGAGTTTGGTTTGAAGTATCGAAAGAAAAATCTTATTGGAATGCAGAAGATAAAAAAATAGCAGAAGCCTCAACAGCCAAATGGTTTCCTTATAATAAAGGAGGAAATTTTAGAAAATGGTATGGGAATATTGAATACGTAGTAAACTGGGAAAATGCGGGTGATGAGATTTTTTCTTATGCTAAAGATCTCTATGGTTCACCAACAAGAACTGTAAAAAATGCAGCATATTATTTTAAATCCTCTGTTACATGGTCAAAAATTTCTAGTGGTATTCCTTCGTTTAGATGGCAACCTGTTGGATCAATTTTTGATGTAGCTGGTGCATCTGTATTCTTGGAAAATCTGGATCAAGAGTTTAAATTGCTAGCACAGTTAAATTCAAAAGTAACCGTAAAGCAATTGGAGGTATTATCTCCAACCCTAAATTTCGAGACTTCACATATTGCTGCATTGCCTGAAGTTATCAGTGTTGTAGATAAAAAAGTAATAGAAGTGTCTAGTAACGCGATTAACTTGGCAAAAAAAGATTGGGACTCTTATGAAACCTCATGGGACTTTTCCCAAAACCCAATTATTAGTAATCAGCAGCCAAATTTAGAACAAGCCTTTAATACATGGCAACAGCAAAATGCGAACGCCGTCGCTGAAATGAAACATCTGGAAGAAGAAAACAATAAACTGTTTATAGAAGCTTATGGTTTACAGGACGAACTCACACCAGATGTACCGGATGAACAAATCACCCTAACCCGTGCCAACCGTGAAAAAGACAGCCAGCGGTTAGTCTCCTATGCACTTGGCTGCATGATGGGACGTTATAGCCTGGATGAACCAGGTCTGATCTATGCCCATGCAGGTAATCAAGACTTCGATGCCAGCCGTTACCAAACATTCCCAGCCGATGCGGATGGCATTATTCCACTGACCGAAATGCATTGGTTTGAAGATGATGCAACACATCGTATCCAAGAGTTTTTAACTGCGGTTTGGGGTAAAGACACACTAGACGCTAATATGCTGTGGCTGGCAGAAAGCTTGGATAAAAAAGCCAGTGAAACCGCTGAAGACACCATTCGCCGTTACCTAGCCAGCAAGTTCTATAAAGACCATATGCAGACCTATAAAAAGCGCCCGATCTACTGGTTATTCAGCAGTGGTAAACAAGGTGCTTTCCAGGCGTTAGTGTACTTGCACCGCTATAACGAAAGCACTTTGGCACGTATGCGTACTGAATATGTCATGCCACTGATTTCAAAAATGGCAGCGATGGTTAATTCTTTGCAAAGTGAAATCGAAAACAGTGATTCCGCTGCTGAAATTAAACGTAAAGAGAAAGAACTACAAAATCTGCATAAGCAACAGGCTGAACTGAGTAGCTTTGAAGAAAAACTGCGCCATTATGCCGATCAGCGTATTAGCTTAGATCTGGATGATGGAGTGAAAGTAAACTACGGCAAGTTTGGGGACTTGTTGGCTGAAGTGAAAGCAGTGACGGGGGAAAAGTGATGAATAGCTTTTCTTCCACACTAGATCATGCAGAGGTGGTTGCATGAACTTAAGTCAACTACAGCAAGGCCTGGAACAAGCCTTTTATACTGAACAGCACCGAATTGTCTTTTGGTACGATGCAGAGCATTCATTTACTGAAGAAATCAAAGCCCTAAAGCTAAATGATGTCCAGATTTTGAATATGGCAGAAGAGTCGAGTTTGGCGATCAAGCTTAAACTGGAACTTGAGGATCAGCAGGGTAAATACTTGCTGTATTTCCCCAGTGCTGAGCCTGAAACCGAAAAAGACTGGTTACTGGACATCAAGCTGTATTCACGCAGCTTCTATGCCGATCGTTTCTCGATTATTTTTAATGAGCTGGGTTTACAGCAGCAGAGTCTAAGAGAACATCTGGCCAAACGTGAAGAATTCCTTAAAGCCAAAGCCCGTCTGAGTACATTGAAACGCTATATCCAGCCTGATGCAGATGCACAGGATCTGGATATGGCCATGATTGCAGCTGTGGTCAAGGCTGACAGTGCCGAACTTATGCATATTGTCCTGGCGTTGGCAGATGAAATGGTACAGCAGAACCTGGCTCTGGAAGTCAATCCAGAATCCTTTGCTGAACTGGAAAAATTCCAACTGGTGCCAGCTTTAGTCACAGCATTACAGGCGGAAATTGGTTATCCAGCATCGGTTGAAGAGTTGAATGGGGAAGCACCATTCAAGCTCGGTACGTTCTTTATCCGTTTGATGAGCACAGGTTTCTGTGAAAGCCTGGGCGATATACCGCTATGGGCTCAGGAACTGGTGATGTCATCCGTCAGCTCCCGTGCAACAGCTAGAGCCTTTTTGTCGCGCTGGAGAGACAGTTCCAAATACTACCCAACCTTCGATACACTCTCCCAGACCGTGGCGAATGCACTGCGGATCCAAGAAAAGGTCGGGGCTTTTGATCTGGAGCAGCTGCTCGATGTCATGACCTTTGAAGTGATTGAACAAAAGATCATTGTTGATTTGGCCAGCCAGATCCCTGCAGCAACCAAAGCTGAACTGGAACATTTCAGAACGGTTATTTCTACCCGTCTGGATGGCTATTGGGCGTCCAAACATAAGGACGATGCAACCCGCCGTAAATACCGTACCGTCTATACAGCGTTGCAGGCAGCGATTGAGCTGTTCAGCCTGCGACAGCAGTTTGATTC
>NZ_KB849333.1:45750-82356 GCF_000368305.1 Acinetobacter sp. CIP 102129 | reverse complement strand
TTTGCTGCTGGTGCAATGGCTCTCTCGTCAATATTTGTACTAGGAAATGCTTTACGATTAAAACGTTTTAAAGCCCCCCTTGCAATTATTTAACCATTTTTTATATACATTGGCTTTGTTGCACAAAGATTTGAAATGCAAAGCGCCCCTAATTGAGCCAAATTTAAGGCGTAACTTGGGTAAGTGGTCGACCTAATTCCGTAAATCTGTTAAGGACTGCTACACGTGCATGGATCTCATTCACTTGGCTATCAAAACTCCTTGCACTGAGTTTATCTCCTAATAATTTGATGCAATGCATCTTAGTTTCAACCAAACTTCGCCGATGATAGCCTGACCATTTTTTCCATAGTATCCTACCTAAACGTTTAATTGCTCGAAGTAATTCATTTCGCTCTAGCGAGCTACTCTTTGTATCTTTCCATGGTTTCGCATTTTTTCTAGGTGGAATCACCGCATGCGCTTGCCGATCTGCAATGACCTGACGGCATTGCTTGGTGTCATAAGCTCCATCGGTATAAACAGAGTTAATCTGCTCATCTTGTGGAATCTGATTAAGTA
Organism: Acinetobacter sp. CIP 102129; assembly: GCF_000368305.1. NCBI lineage: Bacteria > Pseudomonadati > Pseudomonadota > Gammaproteobacteria > Moraxellales > Moraxellaceae > Acinetobacter > Acinetobacter sp. CIP 102129. Next base: position 81,795 of record NZ_KB849333.1, on the reverse strand, counting down.
AATCACCAAGCACCTGTGAATCACTGACATTATTGGTTGTAAGCTGAACTGCTCGTATTTGTAGGGTTTTAGCATCTATACCAATATGAAGTTTACGCCATTGGCGACGATATTCAGGTCTATGTTTCTTGCGTTTCCATTCGCCCTCACCTAGAAACTTCATGCCTGTAGAGTCCATGAGTAGATGCAGCCCATCGCTACTTTTTTGGTAGCTGATTACAATATCAATATGCTTTTGTCTTCTACAAAGCGTGGTGTAATCTGGAGCTATCCAATTTAATCCGCAAAGTTTAATCAGACTTTGCACAAAGCCAGTGACCATACGTAAAGACAGACGGAATAAGGATTTAATCATTAAGCAGCATTGGATGACTGCGTCGGAGTAGGTTTGATTTCGCCCTTGTTTACCGATGGACGGAGCATACCATTGCGTAGCAGGATCAAACCAAATGGCAATATTTCCGCGACTCATGAGTGCTCGGTTATATGCGGGCCAATTGGTTGTGCGGTAGATTTTGTGTGCAGGCTTCTTCATTTGAAAATTATATCGCTGAAAAACCCTTTACAGATAGGTTTGTGCAACAAAGCCATCCACGATTCATATTCAATCCCATGACTTTAAAGCGCAAAGCGTGTTGCAGATGCAGCTCTTATTCCGAGGAATTTTACACTGGTATCGCCCGCCGATAGAAACACCAGATCCGGCAGTCAGGACGTAAATAACCATTCCTCCAGTTTAAATAAAAAAACCTGCAGATTCGATGCAGGTTTTTTTTAGAGATAATCAATCGCGTCTTATTTGGCTTTACGCTCTTTCTCGATCAGGTAATTCACCACCTGAATGACTTTGGCATCATTACCCTGCACAATATATTTACCATTCACGGTCACTGCCGGAACACCACTTAACTGATACTGAGCAGCCAGATTTTTGGCTTGGGCAATTTTCGAAGTGATCGGGAAAGATTTATAAGTGCTGTTAAATTTCGCTTCAGGAATACCATAGCGGGTATAGAACTTGGCCAATTGCGCCTGTTCTAAAATTGGACGCTGCTTATCATGAATATCATGGAATAATTGTAAATGTGCTTTTTGACGCACACCCAGGGCTTCTGAAACATAATAAGCACGTGCAGCCTGTTCCCAAAGCGGGTTCATTGCAGCAGGTGTACGTACAAAACGTACATCTTTTGGTAATTTTTTCAACCAGCCCTGCATATGTGGTTCAAGCGCGAAACAGTGACCACAGCCATACCAGAAGAATTCACGTACCTCAATTTTGCCCGGTTTTTCGACTTTGACTGGTTTTGCGACCACCTGATAGTCCTGACCTGCCACAAAATTGGCCATAGCATTGCCTGAAAAGGCCAAAACAGATGCGGCAACAGCTCCTAAAAGGAATTTTTTCATTGGGATTATCGTCCTCTAAATCATTATGCTTAGTGTATGGGTTCACTATAAATCAATTATGCCGGTTCATGCTGCGAACTTTTGTGCTATCAGAACCGCTACATTAAAGTATGCGACTGATTATAAGTCAGTTAATATGGCCATTCGACCGCTATGTGTTTTTAGATAATCACAAAAGTTAAACTTTGAGTAATAAAAACGGTTATAATTTCTACGATTAAAACGTAGTGGTCAAACCTACAGTAAATATTAGCTTCTTACTATTCTCTTCAGTAACAGCCGCGTGGCTCTGAGAATGATCTTCTGACATACAATAGTTTCCTTATTCTATTTACGATTAGTTGAGAGACTTGAGTAAGCCTCAATATTTCTGCTAAAAATTGCTTACTATAATTGGTCAAGAAGCTTTCTTTTCATTTATCCACCGGGACAATATTGGTAATAAAACCAACATAAGAAGGGTTGATGAGATAATTCCTCCAATAACCACATTTGCTAGTGGGCACTTTACTTTTTTCTCCAATTCCAATGCCTCCCTAACTAATTAGAGAGTTTTAAGCATTATTACATGAATCTTTCCAGTACTATTGTTGCAAATATACTAAGTTGCATATTTATTCCTGCCTATGTATAGGAGCATATGTAACCCTAAAGTTTAAAATAGTCTTTTCGGACTATTTAAAAATTTGAAAATGGTAAAGAATAAATTAAAAACAATAAATATATTTATCATTCGATTTAAAAAAATTAATTAATCTTAGTTACACCATACTAAAAATAACTAATTTTTAGTTTTCCTAGTTATATGTGCTTCATTATAATTTTGAATTAATTCTCTTCACACCCTTTGCTTTTTTCATTGTTAATTATTTCTAAATTTTTCTCTAAGAAACGAAGTCCCCCATCAGCAAAACTACTGGTTGAAAAAACTATAGTAAAAATAACTAAAACAATCTTCATATATATATTATTGAATCTAATCATATCTTGGACCAAATAATAATTTCTTCATATACTAATTCCTAGATATATACACCTAAATGACAACCAAATTACAAATTTGTAATTTTGTTAAGGTTTGTCCTAAAAAAATAAATTAATACTATTTTAACAAAGATAAGTCGTTGCTGAAAAATTTGAATTGTAAGGGATTTAATTAGGCACTGTTGCAAATAGAGATTTGAGTCGATGATGTTCCCTTTAAAAAGTACTTAGAGACCGAAAAACCTGTTGATTAGACACACTTCACCTTGAGGCTGACCATAATAAAATGACCATGCTTGTCCTTTACGTAGTGCACGCATGACTTCAATACCTTTAATTGTGGCATAAGCCGTCTTCATAGATTTGAATCCTAATGTGGCCCTGATGATCCGCTTTAGCTTGCCATGATCACATTCAATCACGTTATTTTTATACTTAATCTGCCTGTGCTCAAGGTCTGGTGGACATTTACCTTCCCGTTTTAACCGTGATAAAGCACGTACATATGTGGGTGCTTTATCCGTGTTGATCACTTGTGGAATTTGCCACTTCTTCACATTATTTAAAATTTTTCCAAGAAAACAATATGCTGATTTGGTATTACGTCTAGAAGAAAGATAAAAATCAATGGTATCGCCACGTTGATCGACTGCACGATACAGATAAGACCATCGTCCATTCACTTTTACATAGGTTTCATCAATATGCCACGAGCTCAGATCTGTAGGATTACGCCAATACCAGCGTAAACGTTTTTCTATTTCAGGAGCATAACGTTGAACCCAACGGTAAATATTCGTGTGATCAACATTCACACCCCGTTCGGCCAGCATTTCCTGCAGTTCACGATAGCTAATGCCATATTTACAATACCAGCGCACAGCCCAAAGAATGATTTCGCCCTGAAAATGCCGACCATGGAAAGGATTCATATGCTGCACCTTTAGCTAAAACAGTCTTCAACTTACCATTCGTGGTTATTTGCAACAGTGCCACTTGGGTGGTCTGCCTTTAGCTGGAACATGCTTCTGCAATTGCTCAACCATTTAAATAAAAGGTTGACCATGAGATGCCTGTATATCGCTTAAACTGTGTTTCAGAAAGCTTCTTTGAATCAATGTATTTCATCCGCAGATTATGCACGAATGCTAAGAAAATTAGAGTACAAATATCAATCAAAAAGGTGCTCGTTTTTTGATTTATGAAAGAGAGATCTATTATTCAATTATATCTTTTAATGATCAATAGAAAGCCTAGTTTCAAACACATTCTTCAGACACAAACAAATATGATCAAAATAGAGTGATTACTCTATAAAATAATAAAATCAATTACTTAAATCATATTTTATTTTAAAAAAAATACAAATGTGTATTAAAAATAACCATTACTTACATTTTTTTGATTACAAAATATAATGAGTAAATTGCTTCCCATTTCATACATTTTTCATATATAAAAAGTCATACTATTTTTAAGGTTTTTCTAAATCACATTTTATACTTCATAGTTTTTAACATCATTATTAAAGGTGAACCATGCAAAAGAAGAAGCGCACCCCATTAGACGCACAACAGTCCCATCTTTGGATTATTGGTGGTGGTATCGCAGGTATGGCTGCTGCTGCATTTGCAATCCGTGATGCCAAAGTCCCTGCCAAAAATATCCATATTTTAGAAGAACTCGATATTTCAGGTGGTTCGATGGATGGTGGACATACACCGCATGCCGCGCAAGCTTGGGTAACACGTGGTGGGCGAATGCTGACCGATGAAACTTATTTGTGCCTATGGGACTTATTTTCCAGTATTCCATCTTTGGAAAATCCAGACATTTCGGTGCGTGAAGAATGTCGTGAGTTTAATGAAAAAGTGAAAACCCACGCCAATGCACGGTTGATTGATGCCGAACATGTCATTGCGGATGCAGCAAAGCTTGGTCTGAATACGCTACATCGTGCACAGATGCTGCGCCTATTAGCTTCAAAAGAAGAAAAAATTGGCAGTCGCCGCATTGATGAGTTTTTTGATGAAACCTTTTTTGAAACCAATTTCTGGCGCATGTGGCGCACGACTTTCGCTTTTCAAAAATGGCACAGTGCAGCAGAGTTAAGACGCTATTTCTTGCGTTTTATTCAAGAATTGCCACGCATTCATACCTTAGCGGGTGTGAAACGTACCAAGTACAACCAATATGACTCGATGATTCTGCCCCTACAGCGTTGGTTAGTCGCACAAGGCGTCGATGTGCGTTTTGGACACTATGTCACAGATGCAGACTTCATTACCAATGCTGAAACTCAAGAACGCTACGCTTCACGCCTATATGTACAATTGCCTGAAGGCTCAGAGCAAATTAATCTGAAAGCCAATGATTTAGCTATTTTCACTTTAGGCTCTATTACAGCAGACTCACGTTATGGCGGTAATCATGACGTGCCTGCCCTTATTCGTCATCGAGAAGATCATGGCTGGACGCTTTGGGAAACGCTGGCACAAAAAGCCCCAGACTTTGGCCGTCCAATGACTTTTTATGGCAATGTCGATGAACATAAGTGGGAGTCTTTCACTCTGACCATGAAAGATGACGTGCTACTTAAACGTATTATTGACTATACAGGCAATGAACCAGGCACAGGCGCACTCATGACTTGGTATGAGTCGGGTTGGCATTTATCCATCGTGGTTCCTGCACAGCCACACTTTGCCGACTTACCTGAAGGTTTATATACCTTATGGGGCTACGGTTTCCAAATTGACCATATAGGCGATTACATCAAAAAACCAATGTCCGAAGCCACGGGGCAAGAAATCCTAACAGAACTGATTAAACAGCTCGGTTTTGACGACATTTTAGATCATGTTTTGGCAACGACTGATGTTACTACCGCCATGATGCCATACGCCTCTGCCCTATTCGCCTGCCGTAAACCGGGGGATCGTCCACAGGTAATTCCACAAGGCTCACAAAACTTTGCTTTCCTTGGACAGTTTGTGGAAATTGAAGATGACGTGGTCTTTACTGTGGAATATTCAGTTCGTGGGGCGATGCTTGCCATTTATGAATTTTTTGGGGTGGAACGTGAAATCCCTGAAATTTACAACGGTCTACTTGATCCCAAAGTGGGTTTAAAAGCTTTAGAAACAGTGTTCCACTAAGTTTTTAATATATAGCGATAAGAGCACCTTTATGTCGCCACTATTACATAGTTTAATTTAAGCAACGTTTGGATACACGAGTGTGGCAGGGATGCCACACGTTATCCATCATAATAGGGATGTTATGTATGGGTAACAAAGGCTTTTGCTTTCTTTTGGCTTATCAAAAGTAAGGGTATTGCCTACACAAACACCTTTTATACTTTATTGAAAGTTGAGGCCGTGTACGCACTGGTTTACCGTTAACATCAATATAAGGAATATAAAATGAAAGCAGCTCGTTTTTATGACCGAGGGGATATTCGAATTGAAGATATCCCTGAACCGAAAGTACTTCCAGGCACAGTTGGAATTCAAGTTGCGTGGTGTGGTATTTGCGGTACAGATTTACATGAATTCATGGAAGGTCCTATTTTTATTCCACCTTGTGGTCACCCACACCCAATTTCGGGAGAATCTGCACCTGTAACAATGGGACATGAATTTTCAGGCGTGGTTTATGCAGTTGGAGAGGGTGTAGATGATATCCAAATTGGGCAACATGTCGTAGTTGAACCCTACATCATTGCTGACGATGTGCCGACTGGCCCCAATGATAAGTATCATTTATCAAAAAATATGAACTTTATTGGTTTAGGCGGACGCGGTGGTGGTCTTTCTGAAAAAATTGCAGTTCAGCGGCGTTGGGTACATCCTATTTCAAATGATATTCCTTTAGACCAAGCAGCATTGATAGAACCTTTATCTGTCGGTCATCATGCCTATGTCAGAAGTGGCGCAAAAGCTGGCGATATCGCACTGGTTGGTGGAGCAGGCCCAATAGGCTTACTTTTATCTGCTATTTTAAAGGCTAAAGGTCTCACGGTCATCATTACTGAACTGAGTGCAAAACGTAAAGAAAAAGCGATAGAAGCGGGTGTTGCCGATTATGTACTAGACCCATCTAAGGTTGATGTAGTTGCTGAGGTAATGAAAATTACAGAAGACCGCGGTGTAGATGTCGCTTTTGAATGTAGTAGTGTCAATAAAGTCATGGATACACTCGTTGCAGCAATGAAACCAACTGGTGTAGTCGTTATCGTTTCTATTTGGAGCCATCCTGCCACAATTAATGTGCATAGTGTGGTGATGAAAGAGCTAGATATTCGTGGCACGATTGCTTATGTAAATGATCATCAGGAAACTATCCGTTTGGTTGAGCAAGGTAAGATTAATCTAGAACCTTTTATTACCCAACGGATTGCATTAGATGATCTTGTTTCTAAAGGCTTTGAAACATTGATTCATAATAATGAGTCTGCTGTAAAAATTATTGTTCATCCGTAGTAACGCCTAATTTGAACGACTAATTTGAATAAACTAGAAATAAACTCTATGTAGCTATTTCTAATATCTTTATAGATAGGGAATGAGTCTGTACGTACAGATTCATTCTCAAATTTACGGCACTGTTGCAAATAGAGATTTGAGTCGATGATGTTCCCTTTAAAAAGTGCTTAGAGACCGAAAACCCTGTTGATTAGACACACTTCACCCTGAGGCTGACCATAATAAAATGACGATGCTTGTCCTTTACGTAGTGCACGCATGACTTCAATACCTTTAATTGTGGCATAAGCCGTCTTCATAGATTTGAATCCTAATGTGGCCCTGATGATTCGCTTTAACTTACCATGATCACATTCAATCACGTTATTTTTATACTTAATCTGCCTGTGCTCAATATCTACTGGACATTTTCCTTCTCGCTTTAATCGTGATAAAGCATGGCCATAGGTCGCTGCTTTATCTGTATTGATGACCCGTGGAATTTGCCATTTTTTCACCGTATTGAAGATCTTTCCTAGAAAACTATAGGCTGATTTACTGTTCCGTCTAGCGGAAAGGTAAAAGTCAATCGTATGACCCCGTTGATCAACTGCACGATACAGGTAAGTCCATCGCCCCTTCACTTTGATATAAGTCTCATCCATATGCCACGAGCTCAGATCTGTAGGATTACGCCAATACCAGCGTAAACGTTTTTCTATTTCAGGAGCATAACGTTGAACCCAACGGTAAATAGTCGTGTGATCAACATTCACACCCCGTTCGGCCAGCATTTCCTGCAGTTCACGATAGCTAATGCCATATTTACAATACCAGCGCACAGCCCAAAGAATGATTTCGCCCTGAAAATGCCGACCATGGAAAGGATTCATATGCTGCACCTTTAGCTAAAACAGTCTTCAGCTTACCATTCGTGGTTATTTGCAACAGTGCCCTTACTTCAAAGCCAAAATTTTTCGGGCACCATTAAGTACGAATAAAGAAACCAGTATGCCAATGATTAAGTCTGGATAAGCTGATCCCGTCCACGCCACGAGTACACCGGCAAATATAACGCCCATATTTACGACAACGTCATTCGCCGAGAAAATCCAACTGGCTTTCATATGTGCGCCATCTTCTCGATGACCAGAAATAAGATATAAGCATGTCACGTTAGCTATAAGTGCGAGCAGGCCAATAACAATCATGAGCGTTGATTCTGGCTCGCTTCCAAACATGAATCGTCTAATGACATCAACAATCACGATAACAGCAAGTAATAACTGAATCCAACCTGCGAAATGGGCTGCTTTTATTTGATATTTCGCAGCTTTTCCGACGGCATATAGCGCAATACCATAAACGGCTGCATCGGCAAACATATCTAGAGAATCAGCAATCAATCCTGTAGACGCAGCAATAATTCCGCTGATGAATTCTATAAAGAACAGTAGAGCATTAATGCCTAATAACAGTTTAAGTACTTTAGCTTGTCTCACAGGATCAGGTTCATTAGGTATATCGCCTGTAGAAAGCTGTGTTTCATCAAGTTTCGCCCCAAAACCCAGTCCTTCGAGTTTAGCCGTAATTTGCTGAATCCCTTCATTATGGAAGACTTTCAGTTTTCGATTGGGAAGATCAAAAGTAAGACCTTTAACTGCTTCAATATCTGCAAGAGCCATACGGACCATTTGCTCTTCAGCAGAGCAATCCATTTTAGGAATGGTATAGGTACTTGTTTGCTTAGCCTGTTGATTGCTTATATAAGTTTCAGTCTTCACAAGCTTTGCACCAAAACCCAAAGCTTCAAGTTTGGTAGTTATATTTTCATCTTTTTGATTATGTAGAACCTTTAAAGACCGGTTAGGTAAATCAAAGATGAGTTTTTGAACACCATCAATTGAAGATAGCGCCATACGAATCATCTGTTCTTCCGCAGAACAATCCATTTTGGGAACTAAGTATTCACTCATGTAGTGCGAATCTTTTAAAACGTTTTCAGTGCTTAAATTTTCTTTGGGATCAGAACCACAACAGGATTGAGCGGTATCTTCACAACTGTTTGAAGTGTTACAGCAAGGAGATGAAGATTTTTTTTCTTCCTCTTCACCACAACAGCTAAGCGTATTATCACAATTCTTTGAATTGTTTGCTTCTGCAATTGATGGATGATTTTCTTGTTGAGATTTCTTATCTTCGCATGGTGTTTCTTTACTACGTCCACAGCCACTCATAATTATACCCATTAAAAAAATTATAAACTTTGAATATTAGAATCCCTATAGTTACTATAGAGTCAAGAATCTTTGGAAATACTAACTCAATGCATTTAAAAATTGGTGAACTCTCTAAAAAAACCTCATGTTCAGTATTAACAATTAGGTTTTATGAAAAGGAAGGTTTAATTCCGGAACCGGAAAGAACGGAAGGAAATTACCGCCTTTACGATGTAGGCTATGTTGAGCGAATTAAATTTATTTTGAATTGCCGAACTTTAAATATAAGTTTGAATGAAATTCGTCAATTACTTACCTATAAAGACAAACCTGAGAAAAATTGTTCAGATGTGAATGAATTAATTGACTTACATGTCAGTGCTATCAGAGAAAATATAATCAAGCAACAAAAGCTTATTGAACAATTATCTGATTTAAGAGGTACTTGTGATGGTTTATGTACAATTGACCAATGTGGAGTTTTAAAAAATCTAGCTTGATTATCTAGACCTATGCTTTTTTCAAAAAATCGGCACTGTTGCAAATAACCACGAATGGTAAGCTGAAGACTGTTTTAGCTAAAGGTGCAGCATATGAATCCTTTCCATGGTCGGCATTTTCAGGGCGAAATCATTCTTTGGGCTGTGCGCTGGTATTGTAAATATGGCATTAGCTATCGTGAACTGCAGGAAATGCTGGCCGAACGGGGTGTGAATGTTGATCACACGAATATTTACCGTTGGGTTCAACGTTATGCTCCTGAAATAGAAAAACGTTTACGCTGGTATTGGCGTAATCCTACAGATCTGAGCTCGTGGCATATTGATGAAACCTATGTAAAAGTGAATGGACGATGGTCTTATCTGTATCGTGCAGTCGATCAACGTGGCGATACCATTGATTTTTATCTTTCTTCTAGACGTAATACCAAATCAGCATATTGTTTTCTTGGAAAAATTTTAAATAATGTGAAGAAGTGGCAAATTCCACAAGTGATCAACACGGATAAAGCACCCACATATGGACGTGCTTTATCACGGTTAAAACGGGAAGGTAAATGTCCACCAGACCTTGAGCACAGGCAGATTAAGTATAAAAATAACGTGATTGAATGTGATCATGGCAAGCTAAAGCGGATCATCAGGGCCACATTAGGATTCAAATCTATGAAGACGGCTTATGCCACAATTAAAGGTATTGAAGTCATGCGTGCACTACGTAAAGGACAAGCATCGTCATTTTGAACCGTACCGGGTTTGTCGGAGACCATTTTTCTTGAGAGAATGTCCCAATGACAAAACCAAAATATACTCCTGAAATCAGAGACAGAGCGGTTCAATTATTGATTGAATCCGAAAAAGATTATCCTTCTACTTGGGCTGCAATCACAGCAATTGCACCTAAAATTGGTTGTACCCCTGAAACACTACGTTCCTGGCATCAAAAATATTTGGATCAACAAAATCCAGTTAAAGTACAGCAGCTTTCAGATCAAGAACGTATTAAACAGCTCGAACGTGAAAATAAAGAGCTGCAACGTGCCAATGAAATTCTACGCAAAGCAGCCGCTTTTTTCGCCCAGGCGGAGCTCGACCGCCCACACAAATAATGATGGATTTTATCCATAATAATAAAGAGCCGTACGGAGTCGAGGCGATTTGTAGAATTTTACCTATCGCACCTTCAACTTATTACCGGACTTTAGATCTTGTAGAAAATCCAGAACATCGAGCGAAACGAGATCTACATGATCAACATCATGCTGAACAAATTAAACGAATTTGGAAGGAAAGTTCAGGTCGGTATGGTGTACGTAAAGTCTGGCAAAAACTGAAACGTGAAGGTTATGTTATCGCACGCTGTACTGTTGCTCGATTGATGCAGAAGCTAGGTATACAAGGTGTTTGGCGTGGTAAGAATAAACAAACCACCCGTAGCCGAGATGATCAAAAACGAGCAGATGACTTAGTAAAACGCAATTTTAATGCAGATCATCCTGACCAGCTGTGGGTCGCTGACTTCACGTATATTCAAACTCATTCAGGCTGGGTCTATACCGCCTTTATTATTGATGTGTTCTCGCGAGCAATTGTTGGATGGAAAGTATCAACACGTATGAATACAGATATGGTGCTCGATGCACTGGAGCAAGCATTGCATGATCGAGGCATGCCAAAGAACGTGATTCATCATAGTGACAGAGGCGTGCAATATCTTTCCATTCGTTATACCAATCGTTTAGAAGCAGCAAATTTACGAGCATCAGTCGGTACGACCGGTGATTCATACGATAATGCTTTGGCTGAAACGGTGAATGGCTTATACAAAACAGAGGTGATTGAATATTTAAAAGCGGATTGGCAAGGTTTAGCGGATGTACAACTTGCGACACTAAACTGGGTAGATTGGTTCAATAAAGAGCGTGTACACAGTGCACTGGGTTATGTATCACCTTTTGAGTTTGAAGCAATGTACTATGATAAGATTAACCCGTTAGGTGAGGTGGCCTAACTTAAATAAAAAAGTCTCCGACAAACCCGGTACGGTTCCTTTTTTATATATATGAATTGTCAATGAACAGTACTCCAAGGATAATAAGCACAGATTAATTTATGGAAAGCACTGCATGAAAATTATCGCAGATGAAAATTTGGCATTTACCGATTATTTCTTTGCGGAATTTGCAGAAATACAGCATCAGGCAGGGCGTGCACTGACACATGCGAATGTACAGGATGCCGATGCACTTTTGGTTCGATCCGTGACAAAGGTCAACCATGATTTAATTGATCAAACTCAGATTAAATTTGTGGGTAGTGCCACCATTGGCACAGACCATCTCGATATTCCAGCTTTAGAACAACAGAATATTGCATGGAGCAATGCGGCAGGTTGTAATGCGCAGGCAGTTGCTGAATATGTCATTACCGCCTTACTGCATCTAAATATGGATTTATTGGAAAAAAATAAGGCGTTTACTTTAGCGATTGTTGGCTTGGGTAATGTTGGAAAACGGCTGGCAGTGATGGCGCAGTTATTGGGCTGGAATGTAATTGGCTATGACCCTTATGTGCAACTCGCTGGCATTGAAAATGTATCCTTTCAGGAGCTGTTAAAACAGGCTGATGCCATCTCGATTCATGTGCCTCTAACCACATCTGGTGATTATCCAACACTGCATTTATTTGATGAAGCTGCACTGGCTGAAATGAAACCTTCGGCTATTTTAATCAATAGCGCACGTGGTCCAGTGATTCAACAATCAGCACTGATGGCAGATATTGAAAAGACCAAACGTCAGGTTGTGCTGGATGTGTTTGAGTTTGAACCTGAAATTCCTCAAGAGCTTTTAGAAAGATTGGCTTTGGCAACGCCACATATCGCGGGCTATAGTCTGGAGGGTAAGGCAAGAGGCACACAGATGATCTATGAGGCCTTTTGTCATACATTTGGCTATCAACCATCAAAAAATTTTGAGAGTCAGTTGCCAACTGTTGAACAATATTTCGGGCAGCAGGATTTAAAAGCCTCATTAAAGCAACATTTGGTCCAGATTTATAATATTGCTGAGGATGATCAGCAGCTTCGTGCCTGTGTTCAGGCAGCTAAGGTAGAGCAGAAAGCTTTTGATTTACTCCGTAAAAACTATCCTTTGCGTCGTGAATGGGCTGCACATGGAGGGCCAAAGGCGTGAGTCAAGCGATGAAAACCTATCAACCGACCTGTTCCATTGAAGCCTTAAAAGCTCGTGCGGAGATGTACCAGAAAATTCGCCAGTTTTTTGCCCAGCGCAATGTGTTGGAGGTAGAAACGCCCATCTTGTCTCAGGCAGGTGTAACCGATGTTCATTTGGCTTCCGTACAGGTGCAGCGTCATATACATGGAAAATTAAATACTCAATATTTGCAGACCTCGCCAGAATTTCCTATGAAACGTTTGCTGGCCAGTGGCAGTGGGCCGATCTACCAAATCTGTAAAGTTTTCCGTGATGATGAGCATGGACGTAAACACAATAGTGAATTTACCATGCTGGAATGGTATCGGCCTGGACTGGACTTAAAGGCGTTGATGCATGAAACCGCAGACTTGCTGGAAACTTGTTTGGCACATCGTTTTGGTGAAATTCGTCCCATGATTCTAAGCTATAAACATGCTTTTCAGGATCGTCTGGATATTAATCCCTTGCAGGCAACACTGAAGCAACTCAAAGACACAGCTCATCGGGTTGGACTTAACCTTGATCTGGGAGATGACCGCTTGGCTTATATGGATCTGTTGTTTTCCCATTTTGTTGAGCCGAGTCTGGGCTTTGATGCGCCAGTTTTCTTAACTGATTTTCCACCTGAAATGGCATCGCTGGCAAAAGTCAAACAGGATGAGGATGGGGAACTGGTCGCAGCGCGTTTCGAGGTTTATATTGAGGGGCTTGAACTGGCCAATGCCTATGATGAACTTCTGGATGCGGATGTGCTGGCTTCCCGTTTCGAAGCGGATAATAAAGAACGTGCCCAACAGGGGTTGCCAGTGATGCCAACAGATCAGCATTTACTGGCAGCCTTGCCGAATATGCCTGAATGTTCAGGGATTGCGCTAGGTATAGACCGTTTATTGATGGTGGTAATGAATCAGGTCAAGATTGATCAGGTCATTGCGTTTCCAGCTGAAATTGCTTAGTTGTGAATGATCAAACACCTTTATGAGAATTGCATAAGTAGTTGAATCAGCTCACCTTGTCGGTGGGTTCTGGTTTTCTTAAAAATGGATTGCAGATGTTTCTTAACAGTATCTGCCTGAATCTCATATGAAATTCCAATTTCCTTGATGGTTTTACCCTCAAGTAGCTGTTCGCAAATTTTATGCTCAACAGAGGTAAACATAAAAAGTTGGGTACAGATTTCCTTTTGATATTTTGGCTTGTGTTTGAGGCCTGAAAAAGTTGCCAGTAAAACTGGGCGTAATTCAAAAATCTTATGGGTTTTTTCTGGGCTAAGTAAATCCAGGGTCAGGAATAAATAGTGATCGAGCATCATGATCTTGGTTCGTTCCGCATAGGCCAGGTCATGGCTGTTTTTATAGTTGCATTCGAGTTCCATTAATTTATGGTTAAACACCATTTGCTTATCTTCATGGCTAAATGTGAAACGGCGTTGTCTGGTTTGAATATGCTGATTGTTTGCCAGTAAATGTTTGGCCTCTGGATTCATCTCCAGAATATCGCCGTTTAAGTTAATGATTGCAATGGGCTGCTTCATCTTTTGAATCAATTGTGATCCCAGCAGGGTCATGGTGGAATATTCAAAATGATGGCGATATTGCTGCATCTTTTGCTGCAACAGGGGCAAGATTTCATAAACTGGCGGGAGTTCGGCACAGCCGAGGGGGCCACGACTGAAACTGGTGAGCAATGAGAGAATCACACATACTTTATGATCATAAATTACCTGAATTGCCGAGCAAAAGCGTAGATCTAATTAAAATGAATAAAGTATATTTTATATGAGTTTTGACTAAATAAAATCAGGTTCCGAGGGAATTGTGATTTTTTATGCAATTATCTGACGAAATGAGATGTGATGGATAAAAGCCCCAAACATGGGGCCAGTCCTGAATATTTATTAAAATGGTAATTTGGTGAGCTGATTGAGAAAATGTGGAATCACCCGTGGTTCCAGCAGAATGGTGACCACCACGCCATATGCCGCTCCCCAGAGATGGGCGCTATGATTAATATTGCTGTTACCTCGTTTACCCGACCAGATGCTGTAAGCAACATATAAAACTGCAAAGATAATGGCAGGCACAGGAATAAAAAAGACAAAAATCAGGTTCCAGGGCTGAAATAAAATATAGGCGAACAAGACCGCTGAAACCGCGCCAGAAGCCCCTAAACTTGCCCAGTGTACATCATGACGGTGCTTTAGGTAGCTGGGTAGAATAGCAAAGACCAGTCCACCCAGATAAAACAGTACAAAGCCCATATCATAAAAGAATTGGCGATAAAAGCTTTCAATAATATTGCCAAAGAAAAACAGCGTGATCATGTTGAACAGTAAATGTGCCCCATCGGCATGGATAAAACCATGGGTGATGAAACGGTCATATTGTCCACGCTGCATAGCGGGTGGCCAAAAAATCAGGCGGTTCATGACGGCCTGATTGGAAAATGCCAACAGGGAAATTGCAATGGTAATAATGATGAGTGTCACAGTGTGACTAAAGGGTAGATGTAACATAAAAATTTTAGATTGATCAGTGTCTAGGCAATAATGCCATTAAAAAGTGAATAAACAATCATCTGGCATATAATTCCTACAAAAATGGTTGATTTTTTTTAAATCCCCTCCATCTTCGGTTAATATAACGACATCAGCTTGAGGATTATTGTTATGTCGACTGAGAACACCAACACTGCTGTCGCAGAAGAAATTCCAAACCTTTTGATTACTCCCTCTGCACAAGAGTATTTAAGTGATTTATTAACAAAGCAAAATACTCCAGGAATTGGCGTTCGAGTTTTTGTAGAACATCCAGGTACACCACGCGCCGAATGTTGTATGGCCTATAGTGCACCTGAAGAAGTGGTGCCAACTGACTATAAGCAGGATTATCCAGACTTTCCAGCTTATATCGATGCGCCATCTATCCCATATTTGCTTGATGCCGTGATTGACTACAACAAAGACCGTTTTGGTGGACAATTAACTTTCCGTGCACCTAACTCGAAAGTACCTCGTGTAGGGCCAGATGCATCAATTGAAGAACGAATCATTTATGTGCTGCAATCTGAGATTAATCCTGGATTGGAAGGGCATGGCGGTAACTGTAGCCTGGTTGAAGTACAGAACGATCCTGAGCATGGTTTAACTGCTGTGTTGAAATTTGGTGGTGGTTGTCAGGGCTGTTCAGCTATTGATGTGACGTTGAAGCAGGGTGTGGAAACCACTTTGAAGCAGCACGTTCCTGAGTTACAGCGTGTGGTTGACCAAACCGACCATACTCAGGCTGAGGGTGCATATTTCAAGTAATAAAGCTGGAAATACCCTCTATTGAGAAAGCCCTTGCGAGGGCTTTTTTTAATGTCGAAAAAATCCGATATTTTTCCCAGATGGATAACAAACTGAGGTGCTCCCACATCACGCAATATGGAGGCGCTCACCGCGCATTATGCGCCTTGTTTTGTCAGAATTTCAGAAACCTGTTCTGAATAATAAAATTTTTCTAAATAGGTGTGGGCACGTTGTCTTAAATAACCTGTTTGAATCACTTGCTGTAACACAGGTGTCAGTAAATCACTCAATTCATTTTCAATCAGGGTTTCATCAATATTCAGATCGCGGAGTAATAAATCAAATGTGCGTTCCTGATTACGTGCATACCATGCATAGGTCCCATCATGAACCTGCTGTTTTAAATAATCTGTTTGACGGATATGATCCCATATTTCATGCCCCATTCCCACAGTTTGGGGTAGGTCTTGTACCTCAATATAGTTGCGTAATACTGATAAGGGCATAACCTTAATTTTATGCCAGATGTTGGCCTGGAAATGGTACAGTTTGTCATCGTTAAAGTGCTGGTTTAACACCCGTTCGCTCATTTGACTGATCTTTAATATATTCTTTTGTAAATAGTGTCCAATGGTGTCATTCAGGTTGGAATCAGTCACTGTTTCGAGAACCGATTTTCCCATTTTCATAAAATGTCCAACACCAGGTACACGTTTAGACATGACTGAATTATCTAAATAATCCTGAATGGAATGTTGAATCAGTTGGGTAATCAGGGCAGAAAAAGCAGGATTATCGACAATGGTTTTAATCAGGCGCTGGCGATGGTCACTTTTACCTGCAACATATTGTGCAATTAAGTCAATGGTTAAAACAGGAATTACATCTTCGATATTGGTTTGATCATTGCGTGGATGAATCAGGGCAAAGCGGATATGTTCTGCAATTTGTTCAATCAGAAATGAACTGGCAGGTGTGTTCAGGATTTGTTTCTCAATCAGCTTAAAGATTTGTTCAAATGACCAGATATGTTGGAGTTGCTGTAAGCGCAACCAATGATAGAACTGTTTAAACTCATGTTGAATGGTTTCGGCTTGTGTAAACTGTTGATCCAGAAAATCAAGTTGTGCGTCAATCAGTTGTTCTATCATTGGATGTTTAGGCATAGGATTTTATAACTTTAGGTTTACGGAGTTGGCGCAGTTACAGGTTTTTGTGACTGAATCTTGTTCAGAAATGGTAAATATTGCTGAACCACCAATTGGTCTGCTTCCAGAATAGGCATATGGCCCACATTATCCAGAATGACAGGTGTCTGGGCATTCTTTAGCAGTGATTTTAACTCAGGTGCAACCTCAACATTGATAATTTTATCCTGCTTGCCCCATAAAATCAGTGTTGGTGCATCAATGGATCTTGCCAGCAACGCAAATGAATCTGGCGTATATAACTTATTGAGTACAATTAACTGATCTACCATTTTCTGGGTTTGCTCGGCCTGACCAATCATCATTTTTTCCTGTGCCTGAGCAATTTCCTTTGGAATGAATGGAGGGGTAAACATGACCTGCTGCATTAAAAAGTTAAAATCGCCTTTTTTGCTGACAATCATGTTTTTAATGTGGTTTGGATCCTTTAAATAAGGTGTGGTGGCGGCCTTATATACGCCCGCAGCATCAATTAAAAACAGGCTTTTGGTCTCAAATGGATATTGCCCTGCATAGAGCATGGCAATTGAACCACCAAGTGAGTGACCTGCAATATGTGCTGGGCTGGTTAGGTTGGCTGCCTCAACAAAACGGCGTAACTTTTCAGTGACGTTTGGAACGGAGTAGTCAAAATCTTTCGGAACTTGTGTTTCACCGCTGGCTGGCAAGTCTGGGATGATCACATGGTAGTTGGCGGTTAAGGCCCGTGCCACACGGTTCCAGTTGTCGCGGCTGCCCGCCAGGCCATGAATTAAAATCACGATCGGTTTTCCAGCCTGACCACCCTCACTATATGACCAGGTGATATCACCGACTTTTAATGTTTTGCTCTGTAAACCTGCCCATGCACGTTCCTGTTGCAGCACATTCTGGAAGCTCATTTCTATTTCGGCTGCCTGTGTTGAGCTGATTGCGATGGTCGCCAAGCTGCATGAAATTAAAGCTGCGGTCAAGGTCTTGCGAAAGGCGATGGAAAAAAGACGGTTCATCATGATTTGTTCTATCCTTGATCTATTTTTAAACCCATTGATTATTGGGGAAGATGTGAGGGGAGTCATTTGCATAATCTACAGATATATGAAAATTCTTGCCAATGAAATCATTCGTTTTTCGCTATTTTCCTGATTAAAAGACAGGCTGGTATTTAGATGGATTCTATTTTTGTCAGTGACTTTCAAACAGGCGCACATTAAACTGTTGGCTCATGTCAATCATAGATGGATGCACGCATGCTCACTGCCAAAGAAGCCCTGGAACGTTTAAAAGTTGGTAATGCTCGTTTTGTGAAAGGTGAGGCCACCTCACAGAATCACCTGTCTCACCAGGAACGTGCTGCATTGGCAGGAAGTCAAAACCCATTTGCAATTGTTTTAGGGTGTTCAGACTCTCGTGTACCCGCGGAAATGGTGTTTGATCAAGGTCTGGGTGACTTGTTCGTGATTCGTGTTGCAGGCAATATCGTTGCGCCTTCACAGGTCGGCAGTGTTGAGTTCGCCGCTGAGCGATATGACTGTGCCGTGGTGGTGGTGCTGGGGCATAGCCATTGTGGTGCGATTCAGGCCACCATTGATACCCTGATGCATCCAGAGCAACCGCCATCGTCAAATCTGATGTCGATTGTGAATCGGGTTCGTCCATCGGTTGAGATTTTGATGCAAACCGAACTCAAAGGTGATTTGAAAAAGCTGTCTGCCCATGCGGTTCGCTCCAATGTATTTGCATCGGTCAATCAGTTGCGTCATGGTTCTGCTGTGCTAGAACAGTTGATTGAGAAAGGCAAGTTGATTGTGGTCGGTGCTGAATACTCATTGGAAACAGGCGAAGTAACATTTTTTGATTTTTGATTTTTGATTTTTGATTTGGGTAGGGGCGGAATTGAATTCGCCCTGAATTAACTGAAATTATTTACTATAAAGCCCCTTTAATATACGGATACGCCAGATTCAACATGATCGGCTGTGCTCTGTCATTCGGGTGAATCTGGTCATTCTGAATCAAAGTTTTATTGCCTGCCACACCCTCCAGAAAGAATGGCAGAAGCTTCACTTTATACTGCTGGCTTACAATTTTATAATTATTCTCAAAAGCTTTGCTGTACGCAGTTCCATAATTTGGTGGTATTTTCATACCAAACAGTAAAACGGTGGCTTTCTGCTTTTGACTCAGTTGTACCAATTGGGCTAAGTTTTTCTGAATCATCTGGGGTGGTTGTCCACGCAAGCCATCATTGCCGCCCAGTTCAATCACCACCACTTCAGGATTATAGGTTTGTAACAATTTTGGCAGTCGTGCCAATGCGCCACTAGTGGTTTCGCCACTGACACTTGCATTGACCACCCTGTGCTGTTTCGGATACTGTTGGTCTAAACGTTGTTGTAACAGGTTCACCCAGCCTTGTTTGGCCTCTATGCCATAACCTGCACTCAGGCTATCACCCACAATTAAAATGGTCTTGGCTGAAAGCAGTGTTGGAATCACACAGAGGGTCATGATTGCAACTGTTTTAGAAACTGAACTGATAACTTTAGAGTTTTGCATCGCATTTAAAATTTGTCCTAAAGGATACGTGACATCATGCCACAACCAATTATTTCTGCCCGAAAAGTTACACAAAATATTCAGATTCACCAGCAAAGCTTAACCATTTTAAAAGACATTGATTTGGACATTTACCAGGGTGAACAGATCGCAATTACGGGACGTTCTGGTTCAGGGAAATCGACTTTACTGGGTATTTTGGCGACGCTGGATCGGCCAAGTTCAGGCGAATTGGAAGTCTGTGGGCAAGCGGTTCATACCTTAACCGAAGAACAACGTGCGCAAGTACGACTGGAAAATATTGGCTTTGTATTTCAGGCATTTCAGCTTTTACCGCAACTGAGTGCACTGGAAAATGTGATGTTGCCGTTACGTCTGCAACCTGATTTTAACTTTAGGAAAGCTGAACAAAAAGCATTGGCATGGTTGGAACGAGTTGGGCTGGTTCGTCAGGCACAGCAAACCCCAAAAGTCTTGTCAGGCGGTGAGCAGCAACGTGTGGCGATTGCCCGTGCGCTGATTGCCGAACCGAAGATCATTTTTGCCGATGAACCAACAGGCAATCTGGATGGGCAAACTGCCGAGGAAATTGAGCAGCTATTATTTGATCTAAATAGAGAATTAGGCACAACTTTGGTGTTGGTCACGCATGACCAGAATCTGGCGGCTTTGTGCCAGCGCCATGTCAAACTTGTCGATGGTCAGATTCAGGAAATCGTCAAGGCTGGGGAGAGAACATGAATTCGATTCTCAAGCCATTGTTGCTGCAAAGTTTTCGTACAGGTGGACTGTATTTACTGATTATTGCACTGTCTTTGGCGATTAGTGCCACTACCGCATTAAAATTTAGTAATAGTCAGGTCCAGAATGCGGTGGCATTGCAGGCTGCGGAAATGCTGGGTGCTGATCTGGTGATGACGGATAATGATCCCATTCAAGCTCAATGGCGACAACAAGCGCAAAAGTTGAATTTAAAACAGGCACCTGTGACAGTATTTGGTTCAATGGCACATACCCAAGACCAGTTTGTCATGGTCAACGTCAAGGCGGTTGATGAGCATTTTCCTTTAAGGGGCAAGCTAGAAATTCAGCCTAAAGCGCAATCTATTCAGCAGGGACAGGTTTGGTTGAGTCCTCGTGTGATGGATTTATTACATACCAAACTAGGTGATCAGGTTGCGATTGCCGATGGACAGTTTACCGTGACAGGTGTGATTGAACATGACTCCAATCAGGAGCTAGGATTTTCAGGTTTTTCACCGACAGTGATGATTCATCAGTCAGATATTGCTAAAACCAATGCGGTTCAGGTCGGCAGCCGTATTGAATATCGTCTGCTGATGGCAGGTTCGCCCGAGCAAGTGAAAGCCTTTAAAAAAATCTTTAAGCAGCAAAAAAATCAGTTACATTCTGAGCAGCAGCAAGATCAGCAGTTGGAGGATAATGAGCAAAGTTCACTTAAACTTCGTGATGCCAATCAATCCAATACGCGCTTGATGAAACCGATTGAGAATCTGGATACATTCCTGCAACTTGCCAATTTATTGACCATTTTGCTGTGTGGGATTGCCATCGCATTGACCAGCCAACGTTATGTACAACAGAATCAGGATCATATTGCCTTGATGCGTTGTCTGGGGGCAAGCAAGTGGCAGATTCTACTTGCCTATATTGCCTTGCTTGGCATTGTTAGTGCTCTCTCCATTGCACTTGGCAGCTTGATTGGCATTGGTTTGGGCTATGCTTTATTGCAATTGATGTTGCAACTGATTCCACAATTGCAACTCAGCTTTGCCGTGACTGATTTATTGCTGGCGTTGCCTGTGGCAATTTTTACCAGTGTGATGGTGCTGATTGGTTTTATCCTGCCGAGTATCTGGGAATTGCTGAATACACCACCTATTCGGGTGATCCGCCAGCAGGAGCGTTCGCGTAAATCTTACTTTGCCATGTTTACAGTGGGCGTGATGAGTTTGATCATTTTTAGCTTGGTGTTAAGTGATAATCTACAACTCAGCCTATTGCTCTTGGCTGCAATTTTAATCCTGTGTGCCGTGCTTTATACCCTGATTTGGCTGCTACTCAAAGCCATTAAACAACTGAAACATCCAATTTCGGCTTATGTACGGATTCCACATCAGACTGCCTTGCAAGTCACTGCGCTGGCTTTAGGCTTAAGTTTAATTACGGTACTCAGTGTGCTGAGAACCGATTTATTACAGCGTTGGCAACAACAATTGCCTGAGGGTACACCGAATCAGTTTGTGTATGGTTTGCCGCCTTTTGATATGCCGCAGTTCAAGCAGCAACTTGAGCAGAATCACTGGCAATCTACACCGTTGTATCCTAATATTCGGGGACGTTTAATTGCAAAAAATGGGCAGGCCTTTGCGCCTGAGCTGGTCAGGCAAAATAATTCCTTGCGCCGTGAACTGAATCTGACACAGGCCACAGAATATCCGAAAGATAATGTGATTACCGAGGGTAATCCGAAATTTAGCCAAGTGGGGCAGGTGTCAGTAGAAGCTAAACTGGCCAATGAATTGGGCATTAAAATCGGTGATCGTCTTGATTTCAGTTTGCCAGAGGGCACGTTGCAGGCAACCGTGATCAATCTGCGTTCAGTGGAGTGGGAAAGTTTTAGCCCAAACTTTTTCTTTATCTTTTCACCGCAAAGCATGGATGAAAATGCAGGCAGTTATCTGGGCAGTTTTTATGTACCACCAGCAGATCAGCCAAAAATGGTGCAACTGATTCAGCAATTTTCTAATACCGTATTTATTGATGTCGGACGGATTCTGGATGAAGTCAAGCGTCTGGTGGATGTATTGGTGCAGATTATTACCGTATTGGCGTTGTTGGTAGGGCTGTCTGGTGTGTTGGTGTTGATTGCCTGCCTGAATGTGCTGATGGATGAACGCCGTAAGGAAGTGGCATTATTGCGCTCTTTTGGGAGCGGTAAAAACAGGCTGAAACAGATGTTGAGTCTGGAAATTGGTTTTATTGGCTTGCTGTCGGGCTTGGTGGCCTGTTTATTTGCCGAGGTGATCAGTGCGATTGCCAGCTATAAAATGCAAATGGCGATTCAGTGGCATCCTGCGATTTGGCTGATTTTACCGTTAAGCATGATGCTGATTTGTATGTTGATTGGTCGTTATCGCCTTAGTTATTTATGTGATATTCCACCATTGCAGAGTTTAAGGGAAATGAATCAGTCTTGATGAAAGAAAGGCTTTAAAATGAGGGATTCCAAGAATCCCTTAATTTGTGATGCTAATAGTAATTGAGTGTCCTGTTTTAGAAACCATTGTGACTAACGCATCTAATGTAAATTTCGATATTTTTGCATTGATTGCATCAGATAAGCGAGGACGACTAACACCTAATATTTCAGCAGCTTCTTCTTGCTTGAAATGATTTTCTTGTACCCAATCAGCAACGACTCTGGTTAAAGCTAATTTTGCATTGGCTAAAGCATCTGCTTCTTTTTTTAAATTTCCAGCATCTTCTAAGCCTAAATCTGCAAAAATATTGTCTGTTGGTTGAGTGATATGACGAATTTGTGTATCAATCTTGCTCATATTGTTTCTCCAATATTGAGGTGTTAGCTAAGTTGATTCTGCCTTAAAATCTCATTCCATAATGGATCAAGCCCTGTACTTAATTCTGTGCAATAGAAATAAAAAGCAGCGAGTAATACAGTACCTATAATTAAAGCACCGATCTGAATCAAAGCAGGTTTTTGTATTTTTTCTCCCAGATACCATGCACCTGCCAATAAAGCACCCATAATCATGCCACCAATATGTGCCGCATTATTGATGCCTGCCACGGTGAAACCAAACACAATGTTAATTGCCATTACCATCAATAATGATTTCTTGTCCAGCCAAAAACGTTGCTGAGGCAAAGGTGGAAACAATGAAATAACAGTGAGTGCTGCGCCCAATCCCATCACTGCACCAGACGCACCTGCGCTGATATGGGGGATGAGGGACGATTGTAGTCCCGCAAGGCGATCAAAATGTTGTAATAATTCATAGCCATCACGAATAGACAGATAGCTGGAAAGTAAACTGCCCATCAAACCAGCCAGTACATACATTCCGATATAATACAACCGACCAAACAACTGTTCTGCCACATTGCCAAAAATATAGAGTGCCCACATATTCAGCATCAGGTGAATCAAGCCAAAATGAAAAAACATGCTGGTAAATAAACGTTCAGGCTGTCCCATAAAAGTGAGTGGGGTAAAATCTGCGCCCCAGGCAATTGCATCCATAGGGGAAGGGTCGGTAATATTCACACCTGAAACAATTTGCCAGCCAAATAATCCGACATTGACTGTGATCAGTAGCGCAGTAAACCACCATGTTTGTATCTGTAACTTTTGATTATTGATCTGTGGTGGTGTCATTTCAGTCATAGGTTTAAGCAAGTGATTGATGTAAAAATAGCTTAGCATGAATATGTTCTACAAAATATCAACGGTTTTTACGTGGTTTGTTGATATTTTGCAGAACAGATGCCCCAAGGAGTGATGCACTTTAATGAAAGCCTTTTTAGCGCGCGCGCTCATGTTGATTATTGGTCTGGTATTGCTCATCCAGCTCTGGATTTTTAGCAGTCTGGTGTGGTGGCGTACTCATCCTGTTGAAACCACCATGTTTATGCGTTGGGATTATCTGACCGACTTTAAGCCGATCAAGCAGCAATGGCGTGATTATGATGATATTAGCGATAATTTTAAGCATGCGATTCTAGCGGCTGAGGATGCCAGGTTTATCCATCATCATGGCTTTGACATTGAAGGGATTCAGGATGCTTTGGAACGAAACAATGAAAAGGGCAAAATTGTAGCGGGTGGTTCCACCATTTCGCAGCAACTGTCAAAAAATCTGTTCCTCTATAATAAGCGTTCGTTTATTCGAAAAGGACAGGAAGTGGTCGCGACCTGGATGATGGAGCGAATGTGGTCAAAACGTCGTATTCTTGAAGTGTATATGAACGCAGTGGAATTCGGCCAGAATCTCTATGGGGTTGAGGCGGCAGCACAGTTTTATTATGGTAAAAGTTCAAAAAGCCTGACCCGTGAACAGGCTGCTTTTCTCGCTGCACTATTGCCCAATCCAAAATATTATCAGGATCATAGGGATGACCGAAAACTTCAGTACCGTAAAAGAAGCATCCTGAAATATATGAATGCAACCCAGATTCCAGAGTAAGCCCATCTTAAAGTGTGATGAAGTGAAAAAAGCCCAATATTTTTGGGTTTTTTTACCAAATTGAAATAATTTTGCAGCATACTTAAACCATGTCTTGATCAATGATAAATCAACAAGGTTTGGTATGAATACGGCAGTGGCTACAACGACCCCAATAGAATACAGCTATAATGACCGCTATATTAATCGTGAACTTTCGATTCTCGATTTCCATCTGCGCGTTTTGGAACAGGCAGTCGATCCACTTCATCCATTATTGGAGCGGATGAACTTCCTGCTGATTTTTTCACGCAACCTTGATGAGTTCTTTGAAATCCGTGTTGCAGGAATGATGGAACAACTGACGCTGGGCAATGAAAGCCGTAGTCCAGATGGTTTAACACCGAAACAGGTGCTTGATCAGATTTCTAAAACTGCACATGCTGCCATTGAACGTCAATACCGTATCCTGAATGAAGAAATTCTACCGAAGCTGCGTGAGGAAGATATCTGTTTCCTGCGCCGTGGTGAACTGACACCTGCACAATCGGCATGGATTAAAAAGTATTTTCAGGAACAGGTCGCACCTGTTTTAACACCAATCAGCCTTGATCCTGCACATCCATTTCCACGTTTGGTGAATAAAAGTCTGAACTTTATCGTGACACTAGAGGGTAAGGATGCCTTTGGCCGTCAGATTGACTTGGCGGTTGTGCCTGCACCACGTTCTTTACCGCGTGTGGTGCGTTTACCTGATGAATTGACAGGTGGTAAAGAGCATCATGTGATGTTGTCCGCAATCATCCATGAGCATGTGTCTGATCTGTTCCCAGGTATGACCGCAACAGGCTGTTATCAGTTCCGCGTCACCCGTAATGCAGACTTGGCCTTGAATGAAGATGTAGAGGATTTGGCAAAGGCATTGAAAGGTGAATTAAGTTCACGCCGTTTTGGTCGTGCGGTACGTCTGGAAGTGACACATAACTGCCCGAAACATATTTATGAATATTTGCTGGATGAATTTGATCTGAACGAAGAACAGCTCTATCGAGTTGATGGTCCTGTCAATCTGGCACGTTTACTCTCCAATTTTAAACGTCCGCACTTGCGTTATGACTCACATACCCCTGTGATTCCCAAAGTCTTTAAGAAGACTGAAAGTATTTTCTCTGCCATGCAGAAACAGGACATCTTGCTACATCATCCGTTTGAATCCTTTGCACCTGTGATTCAACTGTTACGTGAAGCTGCGCGTGATCCACAAGTGTTGGCAATTAAACAAACGCTGTATCGTAGTGGTGCGGATTCGGAAATTGTACAGGTTTTGGCAGAAGCAGCGCGCAACGGTAAAGAAGTCACGGCTGTGATTGAGTTACGTGCTCGTTTTGATGAAGAATCCAATATTGAAGTTGCAAATGTGCTGCAAGAGGCGGGTGCTGTGGTTGTTTATGGGATCGTTGGTTATAAAACCCATGCCAAAATGATCCTTGTTGTACGCCGTGAAAACAATAAACTGGTGCGTTACGTGCACTTGGGAACGGGTAACTACCATGCCACCAATGCCCGTATCTATACCGATTATGGCTTGATGACCACAGATAAAGATATCTGCGAAGATGTACACCGTATCTTTCAGGAACTCACGGGAATGGGCAAAATGGCGAAGCCGAAAAAGCTTCTGCATGCACCCTTTACCTTGCATGCACAATTGATCAATTATATTGATGAAGAAATTGCCAATGCTAAGGCAGGTAAGCCAGCGCAAATTATTGTCAAGGTCAATGCCCTAACCGAAGTACAACTGATCAATAAACTGTATGAAGCCTCTCAGGCTGGTGTGCAGATTGACCTGATTATTCGCTCAATCTGTTGTCTACGTCCAGGCTTGCCAAATTTGTCTGAAAATATCCGTGTCCGTTCGATTGTTGGCCGTTTTCTTGAACATACCCGTGTTTATTACTTTAGCAACAATGGCAATCCACGTATTTATTGCTCCAGTGCAGACTGGATGGATCGCAACCTGTTTAATCGTGTTGAGGCATGTTTCCCAATTGAAGACCCAGCATCGAAAAAACGTATTTATCAACTTGGTTTACTTAATTATCTCAAGGATAATCAACAGGCATGGTTGTTACAGAGCGATGGTGTGTGGGAACGAACCAAACCTGCCGCTGGTGAAGAACCCCATAATGCACAGCAGACTTTGCTAGATGCAATTAAATAATGGATCGTGTTATTCCAGTATACCATTTTGGTGTGCTGGAACATTCTGCAATTAAACAGGCAAGCAGGCCTTTAAACAGGTTCTTCCAGCCTCGGATTGAACCGTAAGATGTCCACCCAGCCGTTCCAGACGTGTTTGCATACTTCTTAGTCCAACACTCATTCCTGCATTCTGAACCGCTTCTACATCAAAGCCAATACCATTATCTTCAATGTCCAGTACCAGTTGCCCCTTGGAGAAAAACAGGGCGCACTTTACCGATGTTGCCTGACTATGTTTCAGAATATTGGTCAGGGCTTCTTCTGCGACCCGAAGCAATGTTAAACACACCAGCGGGGTTGGCTGTTTTTGCCATGATTCTGGAAAAGACCATTTTGTTGTGATATTCAGCTCATCAAACAGTTGGGTGAAACGATAGCGTAAAGGTGCTCCCCATAAAATGGGTGTGTCAGGCACTTTGGCACCTGTACTTGAACCACTGTCAATCACCTGCCGTAAGTCGTCCCTTAATATTTTGAGCATGGATAAAAACTGCTGATTGCTTAGATTGGTCTGGCTTTGGTCTACTGTAACCATTGAACGGACGAGGGAACCCCCCAAACCGTCATGTAAATCATGGGCAAGTTGTAAACGTTCCTGTAGTTTTGCGTTGTCCAGTTCAAGTTGATGCTGGGTATTGAGAGAAAGTGTTAGTTCATTTTTGGCTTCAAGAATGTTTTGTTTGAGGGTCCGGTTAAAGTTTTCAATTGCTCTTAAATTTTTGGCTAAACGTAACGCTAAAATAATTGCAATTAATAAGCTTGTTAAGGGTGCTGTATAAGACATCCATAAAAAGCTATTATTGGATTGCATGATCTGGAATGTATCATGAATACAGACAATGATAAAAAACAAAAATACTGCTGCCAGTAAATAGGCTTCCAATAATTTGGAACGATAGGCAATCCATTGATAACTGATAAAATTTATTAATAGAACCAATAGACCAAGGGAAAAAGTACCCGAGATAAAATTGTATAGCGCGGTATCAGGTAACAGTATGGCCATGCCAATCGCAATGAATAGCATCAACAATAAAATTTTTTCTAAACGTGGAAATTTGCGTTGTGCCAAGCGCCATGCGTAAAAACAGGAAAATAAGCTATAAGCAAAAAAACACACGATACTGATACGAGCGATTTGTAATGTGGTTAAACCAAAAGGTGCTTCAAGCATAATGGTATTAAACATCACCATGCTCCACATGAGCGCTGCCAAGGTAAACCAGCCAAAAATCTGATCTTTACGATGAAAAATCCATACCAGGAAAGCAATTACACCTAAAGTGAGTGACGTGATTAAATTTAAAAACACCAACACACGTTGTTGATTCCAAAACATCTGAAATTTTGGTCTGACCTGATCAGCATTGCCCACTAGGACCTGACCCAGACCCGAATTTTGACTCTTTACACCTACTACACGTACCCAAAGAATATTTTCGCCCTGTTTTAGGCTGGATACGGGTAAATTCCAGTAGCGTGGCATATTCCAGCTACGGGAAAGCGGTTCAACCAAAGACTGATCTTGCCATAACAAGTCATTATTAATAAAAACCTGACCAGTCATATTGATATAGCTGATCACAATGGTGATTGGGGTTTTTGTTGTGGTTGGACACTGATAATCCCACACGATTTTATACCATGTACTGCCCGTATAGTAGAATTTACGCTTATCCCATTGATCGGGCAATTTTACATTTTGCCAGCCTGTTTCAGGACGTTGAGTACCGTCTTGTCCAATGGCTTTTGCCATTTGGATCGACTGAATGTTTGCGGTGCAATTGACTTGCTCAGATGCGGAAGATTTTGCAAAGGAAGTTTGCGCCAGAATAACGAGCCAGCATAAGCATAGATATTTTATAAAATACCCAGTGAACGTGCGGTATTGATGGCTTTTGATCTGCTGCTGACCGAAAGTTTTCGGTAAATATGTTTGATATGGCATTCGATTGTATATTTTGATAAATGAAGAAAATCAGCGATTTCTCGGTTCGACATTCCCTGAGCAACCAGTTGCAGGATTTCAAATTCCCGAGTTGAGAGTAAATTATTTTGTTCTGCCACCGCCACATCTTTTACTTTTTGTTCAAATGTAATTTTTGACAAAATTTGTTGGGCAATAAATGGGTCAATGGGTGCTCCACCACGTAATATACTACGAATTGATAACATGATTTCGAAATCATCCCGTTCTTTTAAAAGATAACCCGTTGCACCCGCCTGTATCGCTTTTAAAATGGTTTCCTGCGTACTCCATGCCGAGATGACCAAAATAGGTGAGACCTCATCGGTCTGTCTTAAATTTTCTATAAAATCAATACCATTGCCATCGGGTAAGCCCAGGTCAACCAGTGAAAAGGAAATCGGGTACTCTTGAAGCATGTCTATTGCCTGAGATAGGGTCTGGGCAAAAATAAGCGCGTCTTCTGCATAGCCAATTTCTAACAGTATTCTTTTTAAACGTTGTTGCATGATTGCATCGTCTTCCAGAATAAAGACAGGTACAGGCAAGATCAGCTCAGTTTGAGATACGTGAATCATAATAAGACTTAAAAAGTGATTCCCAGTTTCTAGCATAGGCACAATACAGGGTTTTGGCTATCACTGTAATTTGGTATTTTAGGTTTTATTTTGACAAAATTTGTCATTTTGAGCGTATTTATTTCCCATAAAATTTTAGTGATTACCTATATAATCTTTGTTTAAAAATAATCACCATTCGTCAAAATACCAGTTTTCAGTGATATACAACTTCGTATGTAATGCTTTGTAATTGTACCTAATAGTCAAAAAAAATCTGGTACAGATATGAATCACATCTTTAAAAAAATCTGGAATAAATCACTGGGGCGTATGATTGTTGTTTCGGAGAATGCCAAAAGTGCAGGCAAGACCGATAACACCACAGGGACAACAGAAAATAGCCT
Source organism: Acinetobacter sp. CIP 102129 (assembly GCF_000368305.1). Classification (NCBI taxonomy): domain Bacteria; kingdom Pseudomonadati; phylum Pseudomonadota; class Gammaproteobacteria; order Moraxellales; family Moraxellaceae; genus Acinetobacter; species Acinetobacter sp. CIP 102129. The sequence continues at coordinate 51,561 of NZ_KB849333.1, read as the reverse complement.
AAGCAATGCTCATGATGATGAACAAGGAAAAAATTTCGTTTTTTCCTTTAAGCCATTGGTGCTCAAGAGTTTGGTGTTGAGTATTGCAGCGATTACTGGAGTGAATGTTTGGGCAGATGATAACTACGCTCATATTTCAACCGACACGGCTTTAGGTTCAGCGAAAGGTTATGCACATGCAACTATGAAAGAAGCAGGAACAAATAAAATTACCAAAGTGGGTGGCATTACGGTAACCACCACAGGAACAGGTACCAGTCTTGATGATATTGATTCATTTACAGCCAATAGTATCAAAATAACCGACCCAGCCGAAGTTGCAGCGTTTATCAATGCAGCGAAAAAAGGCGGAAATATTGCGATTGGCGATTATAGCAGTGCGATGGGTACAGCAAATATTGCATTGGGTAGTGGCAGCAGTGCGATGGGTTTTGAGAATAGCGCATCAGGTTTTAGTAGCAGTGCAGTCGGTTTTAGAAATGAAGCATCGGGTCAAAATAGCAATGCGGTTGGTGTAAACAATATAGCCTCAGGTAATTCTAGTAGTGCATTGGGCACTTATAATATTGCATTGGGTGGTGCTAGCAGTGCAGTGGGTTATGGTAATGCTGCATCGGGTGCTATGAGCAGTGCATTGGGTTATTTGAATAATGCATCGGGTGTTCATAGCACTGCGGTGGGTTCAGAGAATGTAGCAAGTGCCATTAAGAGTAGTGCATTAGGACACAGAAATCAGGCAACAGGGTTTGGAAGTATAGCAGTCGGGAATGGTTTTAGTCTGCCGGGTCAGGCTTCTATAAATGGTAACACGATTACTTATGGTACTGGTAGTAGTGTGACGACGATTGTGACCTCTTCAAGTGTTTCAGCTAATTCGGATTTATCCAATGTAACTGCAAATGACATTGTTTCTATTAATGGTAATACTACGCTCACTTTGGCACAAAAACAGGTCTTTTTGGATTATGTTCAAGGGTGGAGTAAATCTAATATTTCTTCAGGTATCGCCAGTAGTGCGGTTGGGGTCATCAATAATGCAACAGGTGTAGGTAGTAGTGCCGTTGGTTTTAACAATACAGCAAGCGCAACGAATAGCAGTGTCTTTGGTAGTTATAGCAAAGCCACGCATACAGGCGCAACGGCTTTAGGTAACGACTCTGAAACTGACCGAGACAACAGTATTTCGGTTGGTAAAGCAGGTGCAGAAAAACAAATTACCAATGTTAAGGCAGGTACAGCCGATACTGATGCAATCAATAAAAAACAACTAGACAGCGAAGTTTTAACCTTAAATACAAGGATTGATAATTTACCTACAGGCGGAAGTACGCCAATCGCCAGCGACAATTATGCTCATACTTCAACCGCCACGGCTTTAGGTTCAGCGAGAGGTACTGCACATATCAGTACTAACAATGGTACAACCTTGACCAGTGTGGCAGGGACCACCGTAACTTCAACCAGTCTGAATATGGATGATATTGATTCATTTACAGTGGGTGGGGTAACGACCACCAAAGCAGACCAACCAGCTAAAGTAGCAGCGTTTATCAATGCAGCCAAAAAAGGTGGAAATATTGCCGTTGGACAGAAGAGTAGTGCCGTAGGGGTAATGAATGCTGCATCGGGTGAAGCAAGCAGTGCAGTCGGTTATGAAAATACCGCATCGAGTCTTGGTAGTAGTGCAGTCGGTTATTTCAATGAAGCATCGGGTTTTGCTAGCAGTGCAGTCGGTGTTAGCAATACTGCATCGGGTCGATATAGCAGTGCAGTCGGTTATTTCAATACCACATCGGGTCAAAATAGCAGTGCAGTCGGTAATCTAAATACCGCATCCGCAACTTCAAGTAATGCCATAGGTTCGCATAACCAAGCCACAGGTACGCTTTCAAATGCTATCGGTTCAGGGATAAACAACGCTTTGATTGTCCCAGGTGTAGGCGGTGTCATTACCTCAATTGATGACATTCCGATTACCACCACAGCAACATCGGTTGCAGCTTTAAGGACCAACAATATTACAGCCATTGATGGCAATACCAATCCAACTTTTGACGAAAAGCGGGCATTTATTGATGCGGTACAAAAAGGTCAAAATAGAGCTTCAGGTGTGGCTGCCAGCGCAGTCGGTGTAAGTAATAATGCCAGTGGTGCAGGCAGTAATGCGGTAGGTTTGGGCAATACCGCATCGGGTATTACTAGCAGTGCATTGGGTTATAATAATACTGCATTGGGTTATCTTAGCAGTGCAGTGGGTTATAATAATACTGCATCAGGTTCTGTTAGCAGTGCATTGGGTCATGTGAATAATGCATCGGGTGTTTATAGCACTGCGGTGGGTTCTAATAATCTTGCATTGGGTTATGTTAGCAGTGCATTTGGTTATAGGAATACTGCATCGGGTGCTATGAGCAGTGCATTGGGTTATACTAATGCTGCATCGGGTGATCATAGCACTGCGGTGGGTTCAAGGAATGTAGCAAGTGCCATTGCGAGTAGTGCATTAGGACACGGAAATCAGGCAACAGGGTTTGGAAGTATAGCAGTCGGGAATGGCTTTGGTGCGCCGAGTGAGGCTTCTATAAATGGTAACACGATTACTTATGGTACTGGTAGTAGTGTGACGACGATTGTGACCTCTTCAAGTGTTTCAGCTAATTCGGATTTATCCAATGTAACTGCAAATGACATTGTTTCTATTAATGGTAATACTACGCTCACTTTGGCACAAAAACAGGTCTTTTTGGATTATGTTCAAGGGTGGAGTAAATCTAATATTTCTTCAGGTATCGCCAGTAGTGCGGTTGGGGTCATCAATAATGCAACAGGTGTAGGCAGTAGTGCCGTTGGTTTTAACAATACAGCAAGCGCAACGAATAGCAGTGTCTTTGGTAGTTATAGCAAAGCCACGCATACAGGCGCAACGGCTTTAGGTAACGACTCTGAAACTGACCGAGACAACAGTATTTCGGTTGGTAAAGCAGGTGCAGAAAAACAAATTACCAATGTTAAGGCAGGTACAGCCGATACTGATGCAATCAATAAAAAACAACTAGACAGCGAAGTTTTAACCTTAAATACAAGGATTGATAATTTACCTACAGGCGGAAGTACGCCAATCGCCAGCGATAATTATGCTCATACTTCAACCGATACCGCTTTAGGTTCAGCGAGAGGTTATGCACATGCAACTACGAAAGAAGCAGGAACAAATAAAATTACCAAAGTGGGGGGTATTGCGGTAACCACCACTGGCGCAGGTACCAGTCTGGATGATATTGACTCTTTTACCGTCAATAGTCTGACCACCACCAAAGCCGCTGATCCGGTTAAATTTGCAACCTTTATTAATGCCATCAAAAAAGGTGGCAACCTGGCGATGGATGGTCAAGCCAGTGCCCTGGGTACCGGCAATATTGCCTCAGGGTTATATAGTAATGCGGTCGGTAATAGCAATACTGCATCGAGTGGTTATAGTACTGCGGTAGGCTATAGCAATACGGCATCGAGTGGTTCTAGTACTGCGCTAGGTAATAGCAATAGCGCATCGGGTACCTATAATACTGCTGTTGGCTATAGTAATACGACATCGAATGGAGACCTCAATAACGCTTTGGGTGCCTATAATAAAAACAATGGCGGTACAAAAAATACTGCCGTTGGTATTGGCAACATAATTGATAGTACAGGTTGGGGCACCAATGCGTTGGGTTATAGCAATAGCGTAGGCAATTCCTTTGGTTCAGCCATCGGCACAAAAAATACCGTCACTGTGGTTGGAGGTAATGCCATAGGTCTAAATAATATAGTAACAGGCGGATATGCCAACGCCATAGGTACCGGTAATACCGTGATTGGGCAAAATGCTGCTGCCTTCGGCTCCGGTTTGGCCGCCTATACAGGTATTTTGGGCCAACAGGTTGTTTTAACGCCCGTCAGCTACACACCATCGTTTAGCAGTGTGGGTGGTGTCACCACTTTGGATGGCGTGGTGATTAAAACCAGAGCAGCAGATTGGGCAGCACTCTCTGCAAACCCCGGCTTATTGACCGAAGTCAATGGACAGAGCGTCACAGCAGCACAGGCAACCGATATTATCAATAACTTCAAACAGGGCGGTAACCTGGCGTTGTCTGGTCAAAGCAGCGTATTCGGCATTAACAGTAAAGCCGTTGCCGCAGGGGCTACCGCTATTGGTTTAAATTCAGTGGCTGATGAAGCCAATACAATTTCGGTTGGTCGTGCAGGTGCAGAAAAACGGATTACCAATGTGGCAACACCAGTAAATGCGACGGATGCAGCCAATAAAGGTTATGTGGATACTAAATTTGCGAGTGTAACAGGCGGAACTGTCGCCAGCGACAACTACGCTCGTTCTACAACCGACACGGCTTTAGGTTCAGCGAAAGGTTATGCACATGCAACTACGAAAGAAGCAGGAACAAATAAAATTACCGCAGTGGGTGGTATTGTGGTAAGCACTAACCCAGCGACAGCAGGCGCAAGTCTGGATGATATTGACTCATTTACAGTCGGTGGTGTAAATGAAACCGACCCTGTTAAAGTCGCTGCCTTTAAAAATGCAGCGAAGAAAGGCGGAAATATAGCGGTTGGTTCTTATAGTAGTGCAGTAGGTACAGCAAATATTGCATCGGGTTTGTATAGCAGTGCGGTGGGTTATAGTAATACTGTAGTATCGAATTTTGGTAATGGAAATAATGCCTTTGGTTCTTATAATAAAAACTATGGTGATATTTATAATACTGCAATGGGTGTTGGCAATATTGTTAATAATGGGAGTTGGGGAACAAATGCCATAGGTTATAGTAATACAGTGAGCGGCTTAGGCGGTTCAGCACTGGGTACGGCAAATACTGTAAAAACCACAGGGTCAAATGCGGTAGGGTTTAATAATTTGGTTTCAGGAGGTATTTATAGCAATGCACTTGGAACAGGTAATACTGCTATGGGACTAAATACCACAGCAGTAGGTTCAGGATTGGCAAGCTATGGCGGTTTCTATAGCCCAGATCGACTTCTTTTAACACCAAACTATACACTAACTATGACCACTGTAGGTGGCGTAACAACCTTGGACGGTGTTGTGATTGAAACCACAGCAGCAGATTGGTCAACTTTAAAAGGCGATCCATCCTTACTGACCAAAGTGAATGGTCAAGCCGTAACTGCTGCACAGGCGACTGATATTGTGAAGAGCTTTGGACAGGGCGGAAACCTTGCATTGGCTGACCATAGTAGCGTGTTCGGGATTAACAGTAAAGCGGTGGCAACAGGAGCAACCGCCATTGGTCTAAACTCAGTGGCTGATGAAGCCAATACAATTTCGGTTGGTCGTGCAGGTGCAACAAAACGGATTACCAATGTGGCAACACCAGTAAATGCGACTGATGCCACCAATAAAGCTTATGTGGATACTGCATTAAGTAATTTTACAGCTAATGCCGATACAGTTCTATACGACACCGCCTCGAACCAAGCGACATTAACGCTGGCAGGTGCAAGCGGTACAAAAATCACCAATTTACAGGATGCAACATTAGATGCAACTTCTAAAGATGCAGTCACAGGTAAACAGTTAAATGCGACGAATACGGCTTTAACGGATGGTTTAGCATTAAAAGCCGACCAGACTGCATTAACGACAGGTTTGTCTAGTACATTGGCAGATGCCAAAACCTATGCTGATACAGGATTGGCAACGAAAGCAGATCAAACCGCGCTAACCACAGGTTTGTCTAATACATTGGCAGATGCTAAAACCTATGCAGACACGGGCTTAGCTTTAAAAGC
>NZ_KB849333.1:44754-45024 GCF_000368305.1 Acinetobacter sp. CIP 102129 | reverse complement strand
AATAAAAATGCAATCAGCACTTTAGACGGACGAGTAACAACCGAAGTAGGTAATTTAAATACAGCGATTACCAATAGTGCAACTGCAACTTTAGCCAATGCGAAAGGTTATACCGATGTGGAAGTTGGTAAGCTGGATACTAAACTTGGTACAGAAGTTGGCAACTTAAATACAGCAATTACAACCAGCGCAAATACGATTAATAGCCGTATTGATGGTGTGGATACCCGAATCGGCAATGAAGTGACTACCCTAAATACCAAGATTGGT
>NZ_KB849333.1:38511-39060 GCF_000368305.1 Acinetobacter sp. CIP 102129 | reverse complement strand
TACAGGGAATCTTGCAGCAAATGCAGTGATCTATGATTCAGCAACCAAAGACACAATTACTTTGGCAGGTACAAACGGTACGAAGCTTACAGGTCTGCAAGATGCAACATTAGATGCAACGTCTAAAGATGCAGTGACAGGTAAACAGTTACATGCGACGAATACGGCTTTAACGGATGGTTTAGCATTAAAAGCAGATCAAACTGCATTAACGACAGGATTGGCGAATACCTTAACTGATGCGAAAGGTTATACCGATGTGGAAGTTGGTAAACTGGATACTAAACTTGGTACAGAAGTTGGAACACTGAATAATCGTATTACCAATGAAGTTGGAACTTTAAATACAACCATTTCAGGAATTGATGGTCGAGTCATCACCAATACCAACGACATTGCAGCTTTACAAAGCGGTCTAGGTGGCATTTCAGCCAATGCGGTTGTGTATGATTCTGCAACCAAAGACACAATTACTTTGGCAGGTACAAACGGTACGAAACTTACAGGTCTGCAAGATGCAACATTAGATGCAACGTCTAAAGATGCAGT
>NZ_KB849333.1:4300-38111 GCF_000368305.1 Acinetobacter sp. CIP 102129 | reverse complement strand
CACAAATGACATTGCACTGTTAAAAACCAATACAGGGAATCTTGCAGCAAATGCAGTGATCTATGATTCAGCAACCAAAGACACAATTACTTTGGTAGGTACAAACGGTACGAAGCTTACAGGTTTGCAAGATGCAACATTAGATGCAACGTCTAAAGATGCAGTGACAGGTAAACAGTTACATGCGACCAATACCAGTGTCACAACATTGAGTGATCGGGTGACAACAGAAGTTGATACTTTAAATACAGCAATCACAACCAGCGCAAATACGATTAACACCCGTATAGATGGTGTGGATACCCGAATTGGCAATGAAGTCACTACCTTAAATACACGTGTTGATACGACTAATACTGCGTTGGTTCAGGCATTAGGTGGTGGTGCGGCATGGAACAATGGTGTATTCACAAATCCAATTTTTACAATCCAAGGAAAAGCTAAAAATACAGTAAGTGATGCATTCATTGCAGTTGATCAACAATTAGGCGCAATTAAAACCTCTGTATCAGATTTAAAAACACATACAGACCAGCAAGCTGTATCTAATTTAAATGATGCAAAAAATTATGCAGATCAACAAACAACCACTGCATTAAATAATGCAAAAGGCTATACCGACCAGAAAACCACCTCAACCTTAAATGATGCAAAAAGCTATACAGACCAAAAAGCTGCTGATGGTAAAGCCTACACAGATCAGCAAACTGCATCGACACTAAACAGCGCAAAAAATTATGCAGACCAGAAAGCTGCCGATGGCAAAGCCTATACTGATCAACAAACTGCATCTGCACTTAATGATGCAAAAAGCTACACAGATCAAAAAGCGGCATCTTCTTTAAGTGGTGCGAAAGATTATACCGATCAGCAAACTGCATCGGTACTTTCTACTGCAAATGGTTATACAGATAGCAAAATCGCAGATGTGCAAACTCAACTTACAGCCAGTAACCAGTTTGTTCAGGTGAATGAAGTGACTGATGCCCAAGCTGCTTCGGCAACAGGTGAAAACTCGGTTGCAATTGGAGCAAATACCGTAGTGACAGGTCATCGCTCAACTGCTGTAGGTGTGGGTAATCAGGTTTCAGGTAATGGTTCTGGTGCCTTTGGTGATCCAAATACGGTATCTGGAAACGGTAGTTATGTTGTGGGTAATGACAATAAAGTCACGGGTGATCATACCTTTGTGCTGGGCAATAATGTCGATACTCAAGCCAAAAATGCAGTGGTATTGGGTAATGATTCTGCATCGGATCGTGACAATACGGTATCAGTTGGAGCAAAAGGCAAAGAACGCCAAATCATCCATGTGGCGAATGCCGTTGAAGATACCGATGCAGTCAACTATCAACAGCTAAAAGCAGCAGAAAAATCGACCAATAACTATACCAATGAGCGTGTAAATGCCTTAAATAGCGCGTTTAATGATTATCGTATGGAAACAGAACAGCGCTTCCATAAAGTGGATGAACGTTTTAACCGCCAAGGTGCCATGACTGCTGCGATGATGAATATGTCAAGTAGTGCTGCCAGTGTCAAAGGACAAAATCGTGTCGGTGTGGGTGCTGGCTTTCAGGGACAGGAACAGGCGGTGTCAATTGGCTATCAACGGATTATTAATGATAATACCTCACTCACCATTGGTGGCGCATTTACCAAGGAAGAAAGTTCGGGTGGTGTAGGCGTTGGTTTTGGTTGGTAAAATTTAAAGCATAAAGTGGAAAACCCGTTCAATTGAACGGGTTTTTTAATTAAAACGTTTTAAAGGGTTTTTATTTCTAAAACCAGTTGATTAATCAGGTCGGCTGCTTCCAGTTCCCGAATCTGCCCCACATTCATGCCAGCCCAAAATGCACCATAACCATGATCATTGTGCTGACTGGCAACACTGATCAATTGCTTGGTTAAGTCATAGGTATATGGATACTCAGGTAATGCTGGGCGGTTGGGTGCATCAATCTGGGTGTGCCATGTGCCCAGCAGTCCACGGGCTGGACGACCTGATAAGCTTGAACTGATTTGTGTAATAGATTGACTGAATAAAGCTTTTCGATAGGATGCGTTCGCACTCGAACTTTTACATTGCACAAATGCTGTACCCAATTGAACAGCAGCAGCACCTAATTTCAACATCGATTTTGCTTGATCACCATTCATAATACCGCCAGCAGCTACGACAGGTAATTTACAATGTGTTGAAATGAGTTGTACGAGATCACTGGTTTTAATGGCAGCATCAAAAGTTTGATTGAAAATACCCCGATGTCCTCCAGCTTCAATCCCTTGAGCAATAATAATGTCGATTCCTGCCGCTTCAATCTGCTGTGCCTCAATCAGGTTGGTGGCAGAAACCAGAGTGACAATACCCGCATCTTTGAGTGCCTGAATCTGGCGAGGGTGTGGAATACCAAAATGAAAACTCACAGCTTTGGGGCGAGTTTCAAGTACAACATTCAGGAAATCATCATTATCTAAAAAGCTTGGATAAATACAGCGTAATTCGGACGGTGGCTCAGCACCAAACTTGGCAAACTGAGGTCGTATATATTCAATCCATTGTTGGGCTTTTTGCTGGTCAAGTCGTTCAGGTTGATGACAAAAGAAATTGACCTGAAAGGGTTTGTCTGTAAGTGTCTGTGTTTTTAAAATCTCAGCTTTCGCTGTTTCTGGTGTATTTGCCCCCAGTCCCAAAGAACCAAACGCGCCTTGGTTAGAAACTTCAGCGGCCAGTTCAGGCGTTGATACACCTGCCATAGGTGCAAGAAAAATAGGGTGTTTTATTTCTAGTAATTCTAGGATTGACATCATTATATGCTCACTTTGCTTTTAGTCACCATAACGCAAAAACAAAAAACCTTGCAAATAATAACCAGTATTTAATTATGGAATATACACAATATTTATTCCGTAAAAAATAATGGTTTTAAATGGTTGTGACATTAAATAGAGAACCGACCCAGCTTGAGAAAGCCATCGCTAAAATGCCCCATAACATAATACGCAGACTGCCTTTGAGTATTGAGGTATGTGCAAAATAGCTGGAAAGCGCGCCTAAAATTCCTAATGAAATAATGCCTGTCACCAAAACGGCATGTGAAATAAAAGCATCTGGACTGAGTAGGATGGCCAGCATGGGAAGAGCCGCACCGCATGAAAAGGAGGCGGCAGAAGAAAGTGCTGCCTGAACTGGATTGGCAGCAGTATTTTCATGGATGCCAATTTCATCTCGGGCATGTGCACCCAGCGCATCATGTTCAGTCAACTGTTTGGCAACTTCATGTGCCAGTTCAGGGTTTAAACCACGTGAAATATAAATCTGAGTGAGTTCACCAAGTTCCGCATGGGGATTCTTTTCAAGCTCTCTGGCTTCAAAACGCAGGTCTGACTTTTCAATATCCTCCTGTGACTTAACGGAAATATATTCTCCAGCAGCCATTGAGGTTGCCCCAGAGATCAGCCCTGCAATACAGGTAATTAACAATGTATGTGAACTGGCACCACTGGCAGCCATACCCATAATCAAACTGGTCACGGAGATGATGCCATCATTTGCACCAAGCACGGCGGCACGTAACCAGCCTGAGCGTTGCATGACATGAGGTTCTGCATGATGAGAAAAAGACATAATTCGGCTCTTATAAAAATAATGAAACAAGTCCCAGCTTTATTATGGAAAATCATTTTTATGAAAATTCTATCAATGATTCATCAACTTAATTCGCTATAAAATAACTTATTTTAACGATAAGATAACGGGGGACTTCGTTATAATATGTGAATGGTTTAACATTTTTATTTAGGCTTTAGACTAGCAGAATAGATATGTTAGTCTATACCCTTAATTTATAATTTAATTGTGTAAACAATAACATACAGCTTGGTCTGGCTAAACAGATGTCTTAACAAATATAACGGGTTTATCTCGGCAGTAGCCATTAAATGGCTATAAAATGGCTATAAATATGTCTTAAACGTCTCAATTGCCTGGGTGCGGCTGGACTTTAATTCCACGATTGGCATAGGGTAGTCTAGATTCTGAATTTTGGTATGGGCATAAGGTTCATGTATGGTTTTTGCATCCAAATCAGCGAGTTCAGGTACCCATTGACGAATGTAGTCGCCGTTCGGATCAAATTTTAATGATTGGCTGATTGGGTTGAATACCCGAAAATAGGGAACCGCATCAGTGCCTGTGGAGGCACACCATTGCCAGCCACCATTGTTTGCAGCCAGGTCGCCATCAACCAAATGCTGCATAAACCATTGCTCACCTTTACGCCAGTCGATGAGCAGGTTTTTGCTTAAAAACATGGCGCAGATCATCCGCACCCGATTATGCATCCAGCCTGTTGCCAGTAACTGACACATACCTGCATCTACAATTGGAATGCCCGTGTTTCCCTGTTGCCACTGTTCCAGCGCAATTGGGTCATCACGCCACGGGATATTCTGTGTTGAGGATTTAAAGGGAAGATGTCTTGAAACCTGCGGAAAATCAAACAGGATATGCTGATAAAACTCGCGCCATAACAGCTCATCCAGCCACACCTGCTGGCTTTCAGACTGGATGACAAAATCACCATGCTGTTGCCTAAACAGTGCCTGAATACACTGGCGGATGGAGAGAATACCAATGTTCAGGTAGGCTGAAAGTTGACTGGTGCCAACTTGTGCTGGGAAGTCTCGTGCTTGTTTATAGTGATTCAACCTTTTCCTTACAAACTCATCTAATAAATCTAAGGCGTATGTCTCTCCAACTGGCCAATGATCAATCATGTTTTGCTCAAGCGTTGAAGCATAGGCTTGTTGTAGGATGGTCAGGTTGGCTTGGTTAAAAAATGAAAAATCCTCTACAATCGGTTGCTGAGCGTCAGGCAATGGATAACACTGGGGCAATCCATGTTGTAAACGCTGATAACAGGTTTTCTTGAATGCCCCAAAAACCTGATAGGGCAGGTTGGACTGGTTGCGAATGGAACGCACAGGAAACAGTGTACGGTCATGAAACAGGATTAGTTCTTTTTGCTGCTGGTTTAATACTTTCTGTACATCATGGTCACGCTTTAGTTCATTTACACCCAGCTCAATATTGGCGTAGACATTTTCGATATTTATTCGCTGGAGAAGTTCCGTAAAAAAATTACCTACATCTTTCCATAGAGGAATATGCTGGATGATTAATGGGATATTAAGGGTATTAAGCTGCTGTTTTAATTGTTGTAGCTGACGCAGATAAAACTCGATCTTGATGGGGGCATCGTCATGTTGTTGCCATTGTTCAGGTGACAGAATCACCAGCGCAATACACTGGCCAGCCTGCGTTGCGTGCCAAAGTGCAGCATGATCATGGATTCTAAGGTCCTGACGGAACCAGATCAGTTGATAAGAATGGGACATAGACAGAATATCAAGAGAAGAGAGTCCTATTAAAGTTAAGCGATTTTTCTATTTTATAAAAGTATCAGCCAATAAAAAAGCAAAGCCGAAGCTTTGCCTTAAACAATTCATTTAAAAATGAATTAGTGCTGGTGACCACCTGCACCATGAACGTGACCATGATCAAGCTCTTCTTGAGATGCATCACGAATTTCCATGATTTCAACTTCAAAAGTCAGGTCTTGACCAGCAAGTGGGAAGTTTGCGTCAACGATCACGTTGTCGCCTTCAATGGCCTTAACCGTTACGATTTGAACGCCATCATCAGTTTGAGCTTGGAATTGCATACCAGGCTGGATATTATCCACGCCCTGGAACATTTGTGCTGGAACTTCTTGTACGAGGTCTGGGTTATATTCGCCATAACCTTCTGCAGCTGGAACAGTTACAGTAAATTTTTCGCCTACTGTTTTACCAAGCAGTGCATTTTCTAAACCAGGAATGATGTTGCCTGCGCCGTGCAAATATGCAAGTGGTTCACCTTGAGATTGATCAAGTGTTTCACCCTCAGCGTTTGTTAAAGTGTAGTGGAATGAAACCACGTGGTTATTTGCAATAGCAGTCATGTTTTGAATCCATGTCATCAATAGTTTTAGCTGTATATCATAAAGTGAAAAATAGTTTTTGTTGACTATTTTCCACTTTTTGAAACGATTTAGTTATAAATAGGAGCGAAATTTAAAATTTCAACTCAATACAGTTTAATTTTTGGACGTACACGACGAGTCAGAAAATCTTTGACGGTGAGTGCCCCAGCCTGAGTGTAGCCATGAATATTGGCCTGATGCAGTCGGTATAGCGATACATACATGGTTTTGGCAATAAATCCCTGTACGCTGACATCGCCAAGCAATTCTCCCACCGCCTGATTACGGCTCAATGAAACCAGCGATCCCTTGTCGTTAAAGGTGAACATGGGTTGTGGTGAGCCTGATAAACGGGCCGCCATCGCATCCACCAGAAAAGTTGCCTGCTGGCTGGCAACCTGTGCACGTGGGCCAAGCGGTGGCTGACGGGCATCCAGCTGACAGTTGGCGCAGTCACCAAAGGCAAATACATTTGGATCAGAATGCGTTTGAAGCGTTGCGTAAACCATTAACCGATTGATCTTGTCACGTTTAAAATCTGTAAATGATTCTAAAACTTTGGGTGCCTTTACCCCTGCCGCCCACACGGTAATATCAGAATGCAGGATTTTCCCATTGCTAAAATAGACATTAGATTTATCGACTTTTTGCACCTTATGCTCAGTCAGAATCTCGATGCCCATTTTTCTGAGTTGCTTGGCACTATGTGCTGCGGTTTTTTCATTCAATGCAGGCAGGATACGGTCAGATGCTTCAATCAATGTAATTTTGACCTGCTTCGGATCAATTTTCTTTAAGCCATAACGATAGAAGTTTTTGGTGGTTTCGATCAGTTCCGCCGCCAGTTCCACACCTGTGGCACCCGCACCAACAATACCGATGTTGAGGGCACGTTCAGTGGAATGGTTTTGTGCCTCAATGTAGAGGTGGAGTAAATCCTGCTGGAAAATATCCGCCTGTTGGCGACTGTCAAGGAAGTGACAATATTCACGTACCCCCTCGATGCCAAAATCGTTGGAGACAGAACCTACCGCAATCACCAGAGTATCGTAACCCAACTTTTGAATCAGTGGTGTGTGTTCTTTGGAAAGCTGGGGAGGAGAGAGGGTAATCTGCTTTTGATCCTTGTTGACATCCAGCAGGGTGCCAAGCACGAACTCAAAATGGTGCTTTTCTGCGTGGGCAAAGTAGTTAGTCTGTTCTTCGTGGGGATTGAGGGAGCCAGCAGCAATTTCGTGGAGCAGGGGCTTCCAGATGTGGGTCAGGTTTTGGTCAACCAGTGTGATTCTGGCTTTCTTTTTCCTGCCAAAACGTTCACCCAGTTGTGTCGCAAGTTCCAAACCACCTGCGCCACCGCCTACAATCACGATATGATGTAAGGTTTTACTCATGATTAACCTAATTTTTTGTGAAAGGATGGCAGGATTATGCCATCCTTTTTTCAATATTGTATTAGTAATCTTTATAGAAAAAGTAGGTTTTTTTTAACCCTGATTTAGTGGGTAGAGTTTTGGATTTTTAGTGTCATTTATTGAGAAAAAGCTGAATAAATTAGAAAACCAGATCATAATTTTTTGAAAAATGTTGGCTTCTTCAATCTGTACATCATTCTCAATTTGCAAACTACGAATCAACTGGTTATTTTGATAAATCGACACCGTTGCCAAGTTCATGACCTGGGTTAAAGGAGCAGTCAAATGCTGTTCATTTAATTCAATGTTGATATGGGTATTGGTGGTTTGCAGTGGTTCAACTGTGCTGACCTGCTGGTTTGCATCAACCAGATGGATGCGCTGAGTTAACAAATCAAAACTATTCAAGTCAATTGGTGTTGCTTGATCATATAGCGATGTCGTCACAATAGTTGGTTGCTTGGTTTCGACCTTAAACATTTTTAGGGTTGATTTAATCACAGGCAGTTCAGCAATCAGTCTTTGCTTTGGAATGACTTCCTCATCACGGGTATAGGTATAGGCCAGGTCCATCAGCTTGTGCGCGACTTCGGCACGTTTCACCGCACTGGGTGTACCCAACACCACTACAATTAAACGGCGTTTATCAACATGTGGATTAAAGGTTGGACGTTCCGCAGTCAAGGCCAGATTATAGCCAGCAGCCTTGGTATAACCTGTTTTTAAACCATCCGCCGTAGGGTCAAGCTTTAATGCAAAATTGGTGGCATGGTGAAAACGCTGGTTATAGCTAAAGCTTGGCATTTTTGAATAATGTAGATATTCAGGTGTTTGCTTGACGATGGCCTTTGCCAGCAAGCCTAGATCTGCCGCAGTTGAATAATGGTCAGTCATGGTGATACCAGCAGGATTGCTGAAATGGGTATCTTTCATTCCCAAGGCCTGTGCTTCCCGATTCATGCGGGCAACAAACTCAGGCACACTGCCTGAAATCTTTTCCGCAAGGGTGACGGCGGCATCGTTGGCAGACATCACAATTAAACCTGCGAGGAGCTGGTCAATTGAAATCTGCTCACCCGCTTTCAGGTACATTTGCGACTCGTCCCACATCACGGTACTCACCACAGGCGTAGCCGTCAGTACCTCTTCCTTACGCAATTTTCCAGCTTCAATTTCCTTGAGGGTAATGTAGGCCACCATCATTTTGGTCAATGAGGCTGGGGCACGTTGTACGTGGCTATTATGTTCAGCAATGACCTGACCTGACTGGGCATCCATAATTGACCATGCCTGCGCCTCTACCGATTCAGGTGCAATATTCAGTAAATTGGCATGAGCGAGATGGGTACAGATTAAGCTAAATAACGTAAACACGGAGAGGATAAATTTCACGTAAACACCTTGTGCTGCCGATCCAGTGGCATGGAATGCGAAAAAAAGCATGCTATGACTTTTTTGTTGAAGAATCTAGGGGCTGTTGACATTTTATATATGAATTGCGTTGTAGGCTAAAATTTCATCAGACGAGGCGTGAAACGCAGGGAATGGCTATTCCCTTGCCAAGTTTCATAACGAAGTATGAGGGAATTTTAGCCACAACCCTTTGGGACAGGGACATTTTTTGTCGCTACTACGTTATGCCTTGTTTATTTAGAATGACTAAATTTCACAAGTCATGCCTTGTATCGCCTAAAAAATGTCCACTGTCGCAACCATAGATAAAGTGACAACAGCCCCCAAACTTTTGCAGACAATTAAGACATCTGCGCATGACTTTGTAAAAAAATGCTAAGCTGTGCGAAGTGAGTCTTATTTTTACGATCTAAAGCTATGTTGCACTATCAAATTGAGTTCGACGATTATCGCCAACACCTTATTCATGTGACCTTGCGTTTCCTTGCCAATCCCAATCAGGAGCTATGGTTGCCGACCTGGATTCCAGGCAGTTACCTCATCCGTGAGTTCTCAAAACATATTGAATCGGTTCAGGCTTCTGATGAAGCAGGGCGTCTGCTCAGCATTAAAAAAACCGAGAAAAACCGCTGGCGTTTGTTCAATAACGACCATGAACTGATTACGGTTGAGTATGATGTCTATGCCTATGATTTATCGGTGCGTGGGGCGTATGTCGATCAAACCCGTTTGTATGTCAATCCTGCCTGTGTCTGTTTAGGTCTGCAAGATCAGGAACAGTCACCTTGTGAGGTTGAAATTTTCCTGCCTGATGAACTCAAGCATTTCCAGATTGCCACGGGGCTGCCAAGTAAAAGTCTGGTCAAGGGACGCTTTACTCTAAAAGCGGAGAATTATGACCAACTGATTGACAGTCCATTTGAGCTGGCTGAACAAAGCCGTTTTAGCTTTCAAGCCAATGGTATTCCACATGAGTTTGTGATTTCAGGCAAGCACAATACCAATTTGGATCGTTTACAGGCAGATATTGAGAAGATTTGTCAGGCTGAAATTAATCTGTTCGGTTCAGCACCATTTCAAAACTATACTTTTATGACCATGGCAACGGGCAATAGTTATGGTGGTCTGGAACATTGCAACAGTAC
The DNA here is from genome assembly GCF_000368305.1 of Acinetobacter sp. CIP 102129. NCBI lineage: Bacteria > Pseudomonadati > Pseudomonadota > Gammaproteobacteria > Moraxellales > Moraxellaceae > Acinetobacter > Acinetobacter sp. CIP 102129. Next base: position 28,115 of record NZ_KB849333.1, on the reverse strand, counting down.
CAGCCTGATCACCCCGCGTGATGACTTGCCGAAAGAGAATGAAACACAGGAACCTTCCAAAGACTATCAACGTTTTCTGGGTTTATGTAGCCATGAATATTTCCATTCATGGCTGGTGAAATTTATACGCCCTGAAAATTTTGCCCATTATGATTTGCACAAAGAGGGCTACACCAGCTTACTCTGGATATTTGAAGGCTTTACTTCTTATTATGATGACCTGATTTTGTTGCGTAGTGGTGTGATTTCGCAGAAATCCTATCTGGATTTATTAAAGGCGCAGATTGACCGCTATTTGCAAAATCCAGGACGTTTGATCCAGTCTGTTTCGGAATCCAGTTTTGATGCATGGATCAAGTTCTATCGTCAGGATGAAAACTCAAACAATGCAGGCACCAGTTACTACAACAAAGGCAGTCTAGTGGCGCTTTGCCTGGACTTGGGGCTACGTTTGCGTGGTTCAAACCTTGATGCCCTGATGCGCCGTTTATATGAAAATACCCAAAAGGGGATTCAGGTCAATGAACGCACCATTTTTGAATTTTGCAATGAATTGACAGGGGATAACTGGATTGAGCAAATCAATCATTTAATCAATACCACCGATGAGTTGCCACTGGACCAGCTCTTGCCTGAGTTTGGTTTAAGTTATAGCCTGAAAAATGATAAGGCGCTGCCATTTGGTTTAAAAACCGTGGATAAGGCTGAGGGTGTGGTGATTCAGCAAGTTCGCCGTGACAGTGCTGCTGCAAAAGCTGGACTGTCTGCCAATGACGTGATCCTTGCGATTGATGGTATTAAAGCATCAGAAAAGCTTCTGGCGAAATATGCAAAACAGCAGGGAACGTTTACGGTTTATGCTTTCCGCCGTGATGAGCTGTTGCAGTTTGAAATTTCAGGTGGAGAAAATGCACTGACCACTGTTGAGTTAAAAGTTGAAGATCAGAATAAACTTGATCGTTGGTTGAAAGTTTAATCCCCCGACCAACGTCATATGTTGTTCATTAAACTTTGTTAGTGTCGTACTCATACTAAGGCACTATGTTCATTTGTTTGCGAAATGGTAAATTTAAAGCTCTTATTTAAGCTGAAACGGTTTTGTGTTTGAAAAGCCAAAACTTCATGTGAGGTGGCTAAACATAGCTGCAACTTTTATAGAGTTTTGTAGTATTTTTTTTCGAAATGTCGTTATCACTCGATATTGCGTTGACTGAGATGCGACGAGGGCCGATACTCTCAGTGGTTTTATTTAAGCACATCGGTTCTCAAAGACTGGGCCAAAAGCTTGGTTCTTCACAACTAACATTTAACACAAGGGGCTATATATGGCTGGTGGAAAGTCAAAAATCATTTACACACTGACTGATGAGGCGCCACTACTGGCGACCTACTCTCTACTGCCGATCATTGAGACCTTTACCAAGCCAGCTGGCATTGAGATCGTTAAAAGTGACATCTCTGTAGCCGCGCGCGTGCTCGCAGAATTTTCGGACTACCTACGCGACGAGCAGAAAGTGACCAATAACCTTGCGGAGCTTGGACGTCTCACGCAGGATCCAGATACGAACATCATTAAACTTCCAAATATCAGTGCTTCGGTTGCTCAGTTGGTGGCATGCATCAAGGAACTTCAGTCAAAAGGCTATGCGATTCCTGATTATCCAGAGAATCCAGTGACTGAGGAAGAAAAGGCAATTAAAGACCGCTATGGTAAATGTCTCGGTTCAGCCGTAAACCCAGTGTTGCGTGAAGGGAACTCTGACCGTCGTGCGCCTGCTGCGGTAAAGAACTATGCCAGAAAGCATCCACATTCAATGAGCGAATGGAAACAGTGGTCACAAACCCACGTTTCACACATGGAAGAGGGTGACTTCTATCATGGTGAAAAGTCGATGACACTGGACCATGCACGTAACGTGAAAATGGAATTGATCACCAAAACGGGTGAAACCATTGTCTTGAAGCCAAAAGTGGCGTTGCAGGATGGCGAAATCATCGACTCAATGTTCATGAGCAAAAAAGCGCTGTGTGAATTCTATGAGAAGCAACTGGAAGACTGCCGTGAAGCAGGCATCCTGTTCTCACTGCATGTAAAAGCGACCATGATGAAAGTGTCGCATCCCATCGTGTTTGGTCACTGTGTCAAGATCTACTATAAAGATGCATTTGAAAAACATGGCAAGTTATTTGACGAGTTGGGTATTAACGTCAATAACGGTATGGCAGGCCTGTATGAAAAGATCGCAACCTTGCCAACCTCGCTTCGTGAAGAAATTATTGAAGATTTACACGCCTGTCAGGAACATCGTCCTCGTCTGGCAATGGTTGACTCCGCCAAAGGCATTGATAACTTCCACTCTCCGAATGACGTGATTGTCGATGCATCCATGCCTGCAATGATTCGCGGTGGTGGTAAAATGTGGGGTGCTGATGGCAAGCCTTACGACTGTAAAGCGGTGATGCCAGAATCAACTTTCGCACGTATCTATCAGGAAATGATCAATTTCTGTAAGTGGAATGGCAACTTTGACCCGAAAACCATGGGGACTGTGCCAAATGTGGGCTTGATGGCACAAAAAGCGGAAGAATACGGTTCACACGACAAGACTTTCGAGATTCCAGAAGCGGGCATTGCCAACATCACTGACCTTGATACAGGTGAAGTGTTAATGACCCAGAATGTTGAGCAGGGTGATATCTGGCGTATGTGTCAGGTGAAAGATGCGCCGATTCGTGACTGGGTAAAACTTGCGGTGACACGTGCGCGTAGCTCTGGCATGCCAGCGATTTTCTGGCTTGACCCATACCGTCCGCACGAAAATGAACTGATCAAGAAAGTCGAAAAATACCTGAAAGAGCATGATACCGATGGTCTGGATATCCAGATTATGTCTCAGGTGCGTGCAATGCGTTATACGCTTGAGCGTGTGGCGCGTGGTTTAGACACGATTTCCGTGACGGGTAACATCCTGCGTGACTACCTGACTGACCTGTTCCCAATTATGGAACTGGGTACTTCTGCGAAGATGTTGTCTATCGTTCCGTTAATGGCTGGCGGCGGTATGTACGAAACAGGTGCGGGTGGTTCAGCACCAAAACACGTTCAGCAGTTAGTGGAAGAGAACCATTTGCGCTGGGATTCATTGGGTGAGTTCCTTGCGCTGGCTGTCTCTCTGGAAGAGCTTGGTATTAAAGAAGATAATGCGCGTGCAAAATTGCTTGCCAAGACTTTAGATCAGGCAACAGGCAAGTTACTGGATAATGACAAGTCTCCATCACGTCGTACTGGTGAGCTGGACAACCGTGGTAGCCACTTCTATTTGGCGTGGTACTGGGCTGAGGCGCTTGCTGCACAGGATGAAGATGCTGAGTTAAAGGCGCAGTTCACCCCACTGGCGAAAACACTGGCTGAGAATGAACAGAAGATTGTGGCTGAATTCTCTCAAGTACAGGGCAAAGCGGCTGACATTGGTGGCTACTATGCCGCTGATCCAGCAAAAGTGAATGCCGTGATGCGTCCAAGTGAAACATTCAATGCAGCGCTTGCAACTGTTTAGAAATATCAACAGACCCTACTTTGAGTTGGTGTTGATAAAAAGCTAGTACCTCGGTACTAGCTTTTTTTATGGGGCTTTGAAGAGGGCTTTATGACTAACCTAACAAATATTAAATCTTAACGGCCATTACGGTTACGGCCACGAGGCGCTTTGGTACTTGGACGTGTTGTACCATTGGTCTTGCGACGCGGTTTTTCACTTTCATCCATTTGCCAGATGCGTTTAGTCCCAGACTTTTTCTTGTCACCGTCTTTTTTATCACCCTCTTTCTTTTTATGCTGCATTGGCTTGCCACCCGTACCGCCAGGTTTTTTGACATAGGAACGAGAACGGTAGGGCTGATCTTCAGGCAGGTCTTTAAAATCTGGATAAAGCAGCGGTTCAATATCGGTTTGTTCACCTGGCTGTAAACCCAGACGCACTAAATCAATGGCACCAATTTTGGTACGTATCAGACGCAAAGTTGGAAAGCCAACCGCCGCTGTCATACGGCGAACCTGACGGTTACGCCCTTCACAAATTTGTAACTCAATCCAGCTGGTCGGGATATTGGCACGGTAGCGTACAGGTGGATCGCGATCCCATAACCATTCTGGTTGATCCACTTTAATGGCCTTGGCGGGCAAGGTCATGCCATCTGCCAGTTCTACACCTTTACGCAGCTGTTCAAGCGCTTCCTCAGTGACATCACCATCCACCTGAGCCAGATAAGTCTTGTATTTCTTGTTGGCTGGATTGGTAATGTACTGGTTTAACCCGCCATGATCAGTCAGGAACATGAGTCCTTCAGAATCAAGGTCAAGGCGACCTGCAAGACGCAAATCAGGATCGTGGATAAAATGGGAAAGCGTGAGATGGGCTTCATCCTCACGGAACTGTGACAGCACGTCAAAAGGTTTGTTAAATACGACAATTTTCATATAAAAATACTACTTTAAGAGTATGGGGTATTTGGTAAATGTATGCTTTTATTTTACTGAGAAATGTTATTATTTCTCATATAAATCTAAAAAGATACAAGATTGAATTACACTGAATTAGGAAGTAAAAAATCAAAGTATGCCATAAAAAACAAGGGATACATTAATCGCCAGCTACATGAGGGAGAACCTGTACAATGGGTTATCAGAAGATCGTGGTTCCTGCAGATGGTGACAAAATCACAGTGAATGCAGACCTGTCACTGAATGTTCCAAATCACCCTATCATTCCTTTCATTGAAGGTGATGGTATTGGTGTGGATATTACACCAGCAATGAAAGCAGTTGTAGATGCTGCTGTTCAAAAAGCTTACGGTGGCAAACGTTCGATCGAATGGATGGAAGTTTATTGCGGCGAAAAAGCCGACAGGATTTATGGCACTTATATGCCAGAAGAAACTTTTGAAGCTTTGATGTGTGCTTAAAAAACAGGAGGGTTTAACTTGGTAAACTATACATACTCATTAGGAGTTTACCATGAGCAAGAAACAGAAGACTTACACCGCAGAATTTAAAGCTGAAGCCATAAAAGCCATTGAAGAGAACCAAGGTAATGTATCGGAATCCGCTAGACAACTTGGCATTTCAATGCAAACCCTTTCGAACTGGAATAACAAAGCAAAGGCTGGAACTTTAGCAGGCACAAAACAGTATTCGCCCGATCTAAACGCCTTACTCGAAGAAAATAAGAAGCTTAAACAACAGCTCAAAACAGCTGAAATGGAACGTGAATTTTTAAAAAAGGCAGCAGCGTACTTTGCCAAAGAAAGTCAGTGAGGTACGCCTATATGAAATCGCAAAGCCACTTATTTCCGATTATTTTAATGGCTCGATTACTTCGTGTATCCGTTTCTCGCTTTTATGATTGGCTAAAGCGAGGCATGAGTAAAAGATCAATTCAGCGAAATCAGCAGACAATTTTGGTCAAAATAGCCCATGAAGAAACCAAACAAAGCTATGGCTATGTTCGATTAACCAAGCATTTACAAGCGCAAGGTATCAAAATAAGTACGTATGCTGTGCGCCAAATAAAAAAATCAAATCAGTTGTATTGTAAGCGCCATAAGCGTTTCAAAAGAACCACGAACAGTGATCACAACCGTTCTATTTATGACAATTTACTCAAGCAACAGTTTTCAATGACGAAGCCTAATCTTGCGTGGTCGAGTGACATTACCTACATTTGGACGGCTGAGGGCTGGTTGTACTTGGCAGCTGTCAAAGATCTTTACACGAAACAGGTTGTTGGCTATAGCTTAAATGAGCGCATGACAGCCAAGCTTGTTTGTGATGCATTGAATATGGCTATTCGCAATCAGAAACCTGCTAAAGATCTCATTGTACATTCAGACAGAGGCAGCCAATATTGCAGTAATGAATATCGAAACTTACTTGAGAAATTTGATTTTCAGGGTTCAATGAGCAAAAAAGGCGACTGCTTTGATAATGCACCGATAGAGAGTTTCTGGGGCATACTCAAAAATGAACTAGTCCATCATCGCAACTACAAAACAAGGGAAGAAGCCAAAGCGGATATTACAAAATATATAGAGTTATTTTATAATCAGCGAAGAATTCAAAAAGGCTTGGATTTTAAGACACCAAATCAAATGGCAGAAGACTTTTATCGGTTAGCTGTCTAGAATCTCCCAAGTGAAAGTCTCCTGTTAATTCAGCACACATCACTTTGCGTGAGTTTATTGTTTCAATTAAAGGTCCCTTAACCACACCAGTTGGGGGTGGTATCCGTTCCCTGAATGTCGCGCTGCGTCAGGAATTGGACCTATATGTATGTGTGCGTCCAGTGCGCTGGTTTGAGGGTGTACCATCACCTGTGCAACATCCTGAGTTGACGGATATGGTGATTTTCCGTGAGAACTCGGAAGACATCTATGCTGGGATTGAGTGGAAAGCCGATTCTCCAGAAGCAAAGAAAGTCATTAAGTTCCTGAAAGAAGAAATGGGTGTCACCAAAATCCGTTTCTCTGAGGGCTGTGGTATCGGGATCAAGCCTGTATCCAAAGAAGGTACCCAGCGTTTGGTACGAAAGGCCATTCAATTCGCGATTGATAATGATAAACCCTCTGTAACACTGGTTCACAAAGGCAACATCATGAAATACACCGAAGGGGCGTTCAAGGAGTGGGGTTATGAGCTTGCAGTGGAGCGTTTTGGCGGTCAGCTGATTGATGGTGGGCCGTGGGTAAAAATCAAGAATCCGAAAACGGGTAAGGACATCGTGATCAAGGATGTGATTGCCGATGCATTCCTGCAACAAATCCTGATGCGCCCAGCAGACTACTCTGTCATTGCCACATTGAACTTAAATGGTGATTATATTTCCGATGCGCTTGCGGCAGAGGTCGGTGGTATTGGGATTGCGCCAGGTGCAAACATTGGTGGGGCAATTGCGGTGTATGAAGCCACTCACGGTACAGCACCGAAATATGCGGGACAGGATAAGGTCAACCCAGGTTCAATCATCCTTTCTGCTGAAATGATGTTGCGTGACATGGGCTGGACAGAGGCCGCTGACCTGATCATCAAGGGCGTGTCAGGGGCGATTGAGGCGAAAACTGTCACTTATGACTTTGAGCGTTTAATGCCAGGTGCGACCTTGTTGCGTTGTTCTGAATTTGGTCAGGCAATCATTGAGCATATGGGCGAGTAAGTTTTTATTTGTCCTATTAAGAGTGGTTTTGGCCACTCTTTTTTGTTTATGCTTTTATCAAACCATTAAGCTTTCATTTTCTGTTAAAGGTTCAGAGCTGGTTGTGTATCGTAAATTTAAAAAAATCTGTATCTATCATTTATCGACCATGTGTTCAAAATAAATTAAAAATCTTGAGAGTGCTGTGCAATGAAAATGTATCAGGTGGATGCGTTTACCAAACAACTATTTAAGGGCAATCCTGCGGCGGTGATTGTGACCGAGCAATGGCTGGATGACATCCTGATGCAGAATATTGCGCTGGAAAACAAGTTGGTATTGGCGAAGACCCTGTAACGGGTTCAATCCATACCGCAATTGCACCGCTTTGGGCAGATAAACTGGGCAAAACACAATTGCTGGCCTATCAGGCCTCCACTCGAGGTGGGATTCTTGAATGTGTTATTGAGTCTGAACAGCGTATTGAAATCTCAGGCTATGCGAAACTGTACATGCAGGCCGAACTGATGATCTAATTTGTAAGTAAATCTCTATAAAAACAAAGAAAAAGCTGTTTAAATCAGCAGCTTTTTTCAAAACATCACTATTAAAAATGCGAATCATTTTCTATTATAGCTTATTGTTTTTATTTAAATCACCCAAAATATTTGGATAATCTATGTTAATGCGGTTTAAGCAGCTTACCCTTTCTCTTTGTTTAATCGGGTTAAGTGCAACTTCCTGGTCTCAGACAGTACTGGTCAAAACTGAGAAAAATATTGAAGAATATAAATTAGATAATGGTTTCAGAGTTATTCTTGCACCAAACGATAAAGAAAATAAGGTCTATGTCAACACAATCTACCTGACAGGTTCACTGAATGATCCAAAAGGCAAGGGTGGTCTGGCTCATTTACTGGAACATCTGGCCTTTAAAGGCACACAAAATGTCAAAGGTGAGGAGTTTCAGCGCCGTTTAGACCAATATACCCTGATGACCAATGCCAGTACTGACTATTACTCTACCAAGTATCTGAATATTGTCCGTCCAGAAAAAACCGCCTTAAATGAAATTCTGTATCTCGAATCTGAGCGTATGGACAAGCTGGTGTTGCAGGAAAAATTTGTACCGTCTGAAATTGAGATTGTAAAACGTGAACGCGAAATCCGTATGGATCAGCCTTTTGCGGTTTTGATGGATCAGATGTTTAAAGCAGCATACGGTAATCAATATTTGGGACGGTTGCCAATTGGGGATTTGCCCGAGTTAAAGTCCATCAACATGAACGAACTCAATCAGTTCTATAAAACTTGGTATGCACCGAATAATGCGATTATGGTTATTTCGGGTAAATTTGATAAAACTGAAGTGCTGAATAAAATTGACCAGTATTTTAGTCCTATTCCAGCACGGGTTGTGCCTGCACATGTAAAAGTTCCTGTACTGGATTCCAGAAAAATTCAGCCACGACAATTTACCGTGCAAAAGGGCAGTGACTTGGCCAAGTTCCATGTCTATATGAATGGGCAGAATGCACAGCTACAGTCTGCCTTGTCGATAGCACCAGCACTCTATACCATGCAGCCAAGTGGAACCCTGTATAAGAGCATGGTGGAAACAGGTATTAGCACCGCTGTACAGTCGACAACATGGCTGGATCAGGATTTTAATCTGGTGTTTATGGGGGCGATTTATGCACCAAATCATGATGCTAAAAAAGTTGATGAAGCCTTAACCACAGGTGTGGAAAATAGCCAGCCATTTACCGATGCAGAGTTGCAGCGGGTCAAGAACATGACCAAAAATGCCGCTGATACCATTGCTAAAGATGCTGTAGCTTTAGGTTCACGCCTGAGTGATTATGCTGTGGCTTCACATGGACAGTGGGACCAGTATTTTAAAGACCTACAGGCCATTCAGGACTTAAAGTTGAATGATGCCAACCAGATCTTGAAGCAGTTTTTGGTTTCATCACACCGTATTTCTGGAGATATTTTGCCAACGCCTGAAGACCAGAAAAAGGCGATGACGCAAAATACTCAGGAAAAACCTAAAACGCTGGACCAGAGCGCTGAGAAAGCTGAGCCATTAAAAGATGCCAGTGTGTATAAACAAGAAGTTAGCCAATTTGTCACCCAGTCTGCCCAGCAGTTGCAAAAGAATGAGCAAAAGATTCAACGGGGTGAATTGAAAAACGGTATTCGCTATGCCTTATTCCCAACATCAACACGCGATGACAAAACCTATGCCACCATCAGTCTGGACTTTGGCGATGAAAAAACCTTATTTGGCAAGGGTGTGACTTTAGACCTGACTAGCTACCTGATGTTACGTGGTTCAGAAAAGCATAGCTTGCAGGAAATTACCGATAGGGCAATTGCGGCAAGTGGTGGAGCTTCTGTTACATCAAATGGCAATGGTTTGACCATTAATGTAAATGCCAAAAAAGACCAGTTTGAAGATTTTCTCAACTTTATTATTGAGGTGGTCAACCAACCTAAATTTGCCCAGTCCGAATTTGACTTGGCGAAAAACCAAAGCTTGTCGGTACTGGATCGCCCGTATACCGAGCCTGCTACTGTTGCATCCATGACCTTGGCAAGATTGCTGGAAACCTATCAGCCTGGGGATATGCGTTATCACTTTGAGCCTGATCTGGTCAAGAAACAGTTAAATGATGCCACTCAAACGCAAATTAAACAGTTTTATAACCAGTTCTTCGTGACCAACCATGCCCAAATTGCAGTAACAGGGGATTTTGATCCGAAAAAAATGCGGCAAACGCTGCAAAAAGCGTTTGGTTCATGGAAAACCAAACAGCCTTATCAAAAGATCACTTCCCCTTATGTGGCTTTTAAAGCACAGAAAGTACATGTCCTGTCAGAACAGCGTGAGTTTGGAAGTTACCAAAGTGTTCTTACCATGCCTGTTGGTGCTTACCATCCAGATGCGCCAGCATTGATTATTCTCAGTCATATTATGGGCAATTCACAACTTTCCTCGCGTTTGGCGCAGGAGTTACGTGAAAAGAATGCGCTGGTCTATGGTTTTGGCAGTGATCTGGACTTGGACTCAGATACAGAAAGTGGCTCAATCACTATTACAGCAAACTACACTGCTGGCCGTTCTGATCAGGTATCCCAATCTGTGCATAAAGTGCTAACAGATTTATTAAATTCAGGTGTGACTGAGCAGGAAGTGGAGGCAGCCAAAGCCGACATTATGAAAAAACGTGTCACTTCCTTGGAAGATGAACGCAAGATTCATGGCATGTTAACAGGACAGTTGGAACGCAATAAAACCCTGCTGGATCGTGAAAAGCGTGATCAGGAGATTGCCAGACTCAGTAAGGCGGATGTAGATGCCGTGATTAAGAAATATATCAAGCTGGATCAGTTTGTTGAGGTGATGGCAGATCAATATGGCCAGGCCCAGATTAAAAAATAAATGATCAAAATAATAAAGCCACTAAATCGGTGGCTTTATTATTTACGGAGTGACCATTAATGGTCGTGATCATGTTTATGTGCATGAAAATCTTCATTTTTGCGAAAGCGTAAATAGTTTTCAAACTGTTCACAATATTCGTCAAAGTTGTCTTCAAGCATCATCTGGAACTGTTGCAGTAAATAAGACATCACTTGTTCTTTGGCATCACGCATTTCATTGCCATCTTTAAAATTATTGGCTGCTACCCATGTGTTAAAACGGGCTGTACCAAATAACATGGCTGCACTGACTTGTGCCCGTAATTCAGCGGGATCAGTTTTTTGCCCTTTTGGCGGACGGCAAAATTCATTGGCCTGTTTGATAAACTCATCGGCACGCTCAAAAAATACCGCATTTAAAGCTTCTTCTTCCGTCACATCGGTAGCGTTAATTTTTTGAGACATGATCATTTCCAGCGACAAATTAAGACACACTATTATAGACAAAGCCTTGCTGAAACTAAACCTTTGCCTTAATCTAAAATAGCCTAAGCAAGTTGGAATAACCAAAATGTCAGATGCAATTGCGATCCAAAGCTTAAAAACCGATATTGCTTTACTACGCCAACACGTCTATCCACCGCAACATTTACAGCATGTGGAGGGTTTGCCGATTTATTATGCGCTGAAACAGGAAGTGGATGAATATTATCGACAATGGCAGCCTTTGATCGAAAGGGCACAACAGCTTTGCCAGCCTTTTATGGAAGATGAGGTAGTGGATGCCATTCATTTACCCAGTCATTTAAATTTGCCGTTATTTTTCTTTCATGTTGATCGTATCCGAATCAATAAAACCCGCGCTAAAGAATCTAAAACTTTTCGGGGTGTGGCGGCACTGGTGGAAAAATGTGGGCAGTTTGATACCGACCAGATTTTTGCCATGCAGGAATGGCTGGAAAGTGATGATACGGCTGCTTTGGTGGCACATCGGGAGTTTATTGATTTACGGACTTATGTGTTCCAGCATGGACAGAGTGAATATACCCGAACCCGTTTTTATATGAATGGCATGATTCTAAGTGTTGAACCCCATTTTCAATTGGTGGATGCACGGGATAAACCCCGTAAACAGCGTAATGATAGCTATAGTGATCCGATTGCAGATAATGGGACGTGGAAAATTTTTGGGAAATATCGCTGAATAGTCTAAGTCTAGTAAATATCTTTTTAGGAGTAGGGTATTAATTTTGATAAATAACTGCACAGCCACTAACATTAGGTAAAGTTTAAATGTTTTCGCATAGACGATTTCCTACTTTGTTTTCGGACAAAGTAGGCAAAACCATTTGTTTGGCTGATGATACTTCCTTGTATCACAGCCAAACAGGCGGCATCCATGCCGCCCATCACGATAGTAAATGCTGGTTTTACTTTGTTGTACTTGCTGCTTGGATTAGCTATATAAAAGAAACAATTACGCCCAAAAAATATCTTTATGAGAAAGCACCTGTAGCTTTTTATTTGCTTTTTTTGTCACATGCGGCTGCTGTGCTTTGACCCAGCCTAAAGCAAATAAAAATTCTGGCTTTTCAGAAACTTGTTGCTGGAAAATCTGCTCAGCCACGAATAGGTCATTATAAAAACCTAAATATTCCTGAATCGGTTGCAGTTTATCCAGAAACTGCTGTACCTGCTTTTCAGGATAAAGCCCAGCAGTAAAGTCAATACAGTAACGTAACTGCTTAACTCGCTTACGGGTACGATGTTGCTGCTCTATAGAAAGTTCAGGAAATTGGGAAGCATCTTTTAAAATTTTATGATAGAGCTTGGTCAAGCTTTTGCTGACCTGTTTGGACAATTTGGCCTTTGCTTCATTTTCACTGTGAATAAAGCTAAGGAGAGATAAAAATAATTGTGTGGTTTGAGTATTGCTTAAACGTGTGGCAATTTCAGGATCAGTGTTGGAGCTTAATGCAAAATCAAAATCACAGACTTTCTTGATCAATGGAATGACGGAATCCCGAATGGCATCATGATCGCGTGATTGTCCCAATGCCCTAAAAATATCAGCTAACTCACTTTCCCAAGCAGGATTGATGTGTTCTGACCAATTGGAAAAATGTTTTAATGCTGAACGTAAACGGCGTAAACCCACCCGTGCCTGATGAATATGATCTGCCTCAGCCACGCCACCAGCAATGGCAGCCGCATTGGGTAGAATATGGTTTAGACTATTTTCAATCACCAATTTCAGTGCCTGTTCAGCCGATAGATTCGGATCTAATTTAAGTGATTTTGCTTTGGCGGCAGGAGAAGATTTTTTCTCCATAGCCAATAAATTGCCACGTTCTGCCTTGCTACGCACATCCAGCCAGAGTTGATATTTATCTACCCATGTTTCAGCAAATTCAATTAAATCCTGAGCAGAACCTTGCTTGAGTTCAAACTCAACTTCACAGATTTTCGCCTGATCTTTGCCTGTACGAATTTCTCCATCATCCAGACAAACTTCAACCTGAGAATGATTAAACTCAAATACATGGTAAGTGCGCTGTACATCGGTTTGAAACTGCAATTGTAAATCGGCAGCTTCATTACCTAATATGTTACGCAACACATTTTGAACGGTTTGATTATGTTGATAATGTGATAAATCTAGTTCAGGTTCCTGTTCACATTTGCCTAATACAATATCTTCTTCAATGCGTTGTAAATGATTTTTACTGGCTGCCTTAAAGGTTTGTACCCAGCCATCTCCCTCCTGACGCAAGCGAATCGCCACATAATTTTTGGCAAGTAGACGATCAGGCGTATCGTAATATTTGGCCTGTAAATGAATTTTTTGTGCTTTGTGTTTATTTAGGGTCTGTAAAACACTTTTTTTCTTGGATTCAGGGAGTTGAAATTTAAGCTCGATTTCCATAACGTAATGGCTCCTGACCATTTAAAATAACCAATTGAAATGAGTATAGCCTGTTGATCCTGAAAATGACTGTTAAAGTTTTTTGAAGCTTGGATATGTTGTGACACAATAATTTTATTTTGTTTAAGAAATGCAGTAACGTGTGAAGAGTTTTTGTACGATTAGGACGATCATAAAATGAATGCACCAGCAAATATCTCTCATCCAGTGGAATTTTTATTACCGATTAAAAATTATAATGAATTTTATCGCTTTTATTTAACTGAACACCGCAATATCAATAGTCGCCGTTTGCATGCGGTTGGTAGTTCTCTTGGTATTTATTTTTGGACGAAAGCTATCCGTCAACGTAAGGCAAAATACTTGGCGTATGGCTTATTGTCTGGCTATGCCTGTGCGTGGGTGGGGCATTTCTTTCATGAACATAATAAGCCAGCAAGCTTTAAACAACCGCTTTATAGCTTTATCTCTGACTGGAGAATGTTGTCTGATATCGTACGTGGTCGCTTGAGTTTAATTGATCGTAAATTTGATAAAATTGATTCCTAATTTAAAAAATCCCTTAAACGACATTCGATGTCGTAAAGTCACTTTAGGCGGCTTTTTTATTGTATTGATATCCGTTAGGCTTAGAAAAAATCAAGGTAAAATAAAAGTATGGAACAACTCAACCCATCAGATTTAAAAGCAATTCTTCATTCTAAACGGGCCAATCTGTACTACCTTGAACATTGCCGAGTGATGCAGAAAGATGGTCGAGTTTTATACCTGACCGAAGCCAAAAATGAAAACCAGTACTGGAATATCCCGATTGCCAATACCACTGTAATTTTACTCGGCACAGGAACATCCATCACCCAAGCTGCAATGCGAATGCTGTGTAGTGCAGGTGTGTTGGTTGGTTTTTGTGGCGGTGGTGGGACACCGCTATTTTCAGGCAGTGAAGTGGAATGGCTAACGCCACAAAGTGAATATCGCCCAACGGAGTACATGCAGGGGTGGATGAGTTTCTGGTTTGATGATGTCAAACGTTTGGAAGTGGCGAAAGCTTTTCAAGTGGCTCGTATCGAATTTATCCGTAAAATCTGGGCAAAAGATAAAGATTTAAAAGATGAAGGTTTTTATCTGGATGATGCGGATATTAGCCAAGCTTTAATCGGTTTTGAAAATAAAATTCCACATCAAACCAAAGTTGGTGATTTGTTACTTGCCGAAGCACAAACGACGAAGCAGCTTTATAAAATTGCAGCGACTCGTTGCAAACTCAGTTTTGAGCGTAATCCTGAACAGGGCGATTTAGCCAATGACTTTCTCAATCATGGCAATTATTTAGCTTATGGTTTGGCTGCAACCACACTTTGGGTGTTAGGTATTTCACATAGTTTTGCAGTGATGCATGGCAAAACCCGACGTGGGGCTTTGGTGTTTGATGTCGCTGATTTGATTAAGGATGCGGTGGTGTTGCCGTGGGCTTTTATTTGTGCCAAAGAGGGGATGAAAGAACAAGAATTTAGACAACAGCTTCTACAAAAATTCACAGAATATCGTTGTCTGGATTGGATGTTTGAGCAGGTGAAATTGCAAGCTTGCAAAAACTTTACTACAGGGGCGAGTGAATTATGATTGTCACCTTTATTTCTCAATGCGAAAAGAAAGCCATTCCTCGAACTCGTCGCGTGTTAGATGCCTTTGCAGATCGGATTGGTGATAACACTTGGCAAACGGTGATTACGGAAGATGGTTTGGTTGCTGTAAAAAATTTATTACGAAAAACTGCCAGTAAAAATACGGCTGTGAGTTGTCATTGGATACGTGGGCGGCGTAGAAGTGAGTTGATGTGGATTGTGGGAAACCGAAATAAGTTTAATAGTGAAGGCATTGTACCTGTAAATACCACCAAAAAAAGTTTAGCTCAAAATAAATGGGAAAATGACTGGCATTATTTGCCTTTAATTAAGGCACTTGTGGCGGTATCTGCTTTACTGCATGATTGGGGAAAAGCCACAGTTTTATTTCAAGAAAAACTACAGTATAAAAGTAAAAATGCAAAAAAGGGTGATCCGTTACGGCATGAGTGGATTTCCTGTCTTTTGCTCAATGCGTTGGTGCAATCATCAGGTGATATTGACTCTGATGAAGCATGGCTGAATTTATTAATAGCGCAGAAATGGGATGAAGAGTTATTAAAACAAACGATTATTAAAAATTCAGACCAATCTAAAGTTTTAGATCAGCTCCCACCTTTGGCGCAATTGGTGGCTTGGTTGATCGTCTCACATCATCGTTTGCCTGATCTAAAAGACACAAATAAATTAGACCTTTATAGTGATTCAAAAAAATCTGAATTATCAGGATTGCTCAAAATAATTTCTGCTGATTGGGGCTATCAAAATAAACAGGATGAAACCGAGTACAAGCAACGCCTAAAATTATGTTTTGAATTTGAACAAGGTTTATTAAGCCAATCTGTTGAGTGGACAAAACAAATCAAAAAATGGTCAGCTCGTTTATTACTAGAATCACATACAACCGAACAAATCTTTGCAGATGGGAGTTGGCGAGTCATTTTACATCATGCTCGATTATGTTTGATGTTGGGCGATCATTACTATTCCTCTTGTGAAGCAGATAAAACATGGAAAACCAGCTTATCCTTGAGAGCAAATACTGATCCAAAAACCAAACAATTGAAGCAATTTTTAGATGAGCATCTGGTGCGAGTCAGTGATAATGCAATGCGAGTGGCGCAGTCATTGAGTCGTTTAGCCGATGAGATGGAACCTGCTTATGATGTTCAAAAATTAAAAAAGAAAAGTCCTCAAGGTTTTGAATGGCAAGATCAGGCAGTAAAAGGCATTCAGCAATTTATTCAAAAAAATGAAGCTGCTGAAAAACAGGGCTGGTTTATTGTCAATATGGCAAGTACAGGTAAAGGAAAAACGATTGCCAATGCCAAGATTATGCAAGCTTTATCTAAAGATGCGCAGTCATTACGTTATATTTTGGCATTGGGTTTAAGAACCTTAACATTACAAACAGGCGATTCTTATCGTCATGATATTGGTTTAAGTAATGATGAGCTTGCTGTTTTAATTGGTTCAAAAGCAGTTCAGGAACTCCATCATCACAATACAAAAAAAACTCAGCAGGATGAATCTCATCTGATAGAGGAAATTGGCTCGGAGTCATTGGAGGAATTGTTAGATAATGAGCTAGATTATGATGCCATGCCACAAGCTGATTTTATGAATGCATTATTTCCTCAAAATCAGGCTGAACGTAATAAAGCATTTTTATATAAACCTGTATTAGCATGTACCATTGACCATTTGATGGCTGCGACTGAAACTAAACGTGGCGGAAAATATATTTTACCGAGTTTAAGGCTTTCATCTTCTGATTTGGTGATTGATGAGGTTGACGATTTTAATGGTCAGGATTTAATTGCCATTGCTCGCCTTGTCCATTTAACAGGAATGTTGGGGCGCAAGGTAATGATTTCATCTGCAACCATTCCACCTGCATTGGCTGAGGGATTTTTTAATGCTTATCAACAAGGTTGGATGTTGTACTGTGCGTTTAAGAAATTAAAGCAGACCAATACTGTTGCCATGTGGGTGGATGAGTTTAAAACTCAAATTCAAGCTATTGATCTGGACAATCAAAAAGAGGCAATCCAACATTATAAAAATGCCCATGATAAGTTTGTTGATTTGCGCTCAGATGCTTTGAGCAAACAAGTGATTAAACATAAAGCTTATATTGTGGATTGTGCTGATCTTGTGGCTGAAAAGGAAATACAACGCCTAGAACAAAGTTTACAAGCTCAATATTTTGAAAGAATTAAACAGAATATTGAAAGTTTACATCACGATCATCACAGTATAGATGCGAAAACAGGGAAAAAAGTCTCTTTTGGTGTGGTACGTCTGGCGAATATTCCACCTTGTGTTGCACTAACCCGATATTTGTTAAACGCTGAATGGACGGAAAATGTTGCACCACGGATAATGGCTTATCATAGTCGGCAAGTCTTAGTGTTGCGAAGTGAGCAGGAAAAACATTTAGATCATGTTTTAAAACGTAAGGAAAAACTAGGAGAACAAGCGGCTGCATTTTCAGATGAGGTGATTCGTCAGCATTTAGATGTGACAGATTACGATAATGTAATTTTTATTCTAGTTGCAACGCCAGTTGAAGAAGTGGGGCGAGATCATGATTTTGACTGGGCAATTGTTGAGCCATCATCTTATCGTTCAATTATTCAGTTAGCAGGACGTGTTTTACGTCATCGAAAATTAGAACAAGACATTCAAAAGCCAAATATTGCTTTAATGCAATATAATTTAAAAGGATTACGCAAAGCTAAAGTTGCCTTTGAAAAGCCTGGTTTTGAGCAAAACAATACAAAATTTAGGCTTGTCACGAAAGATTTGGCACAACTTTTAGATATTTCTGATACAGAGAATCGTATTAATGCCATTCCACGTGTTCAGGCAAATAGTCATTTACAGGCAAAATTAAAGTTGGCTGATCTTGAACATGCGGTGACCGCACATCAGTTGACCTCCTATAATGAAAATGGTGCAGCATTTTTGAATGCTTGGTTAACTGAAACATGGTATTTGACTGGATTACCTCAGCGTTTTAATCCATTCCGTAAGAGTTCACCCGATATTCAGCTCTTTAGAATATTCAGAGACCGTAAACTTACCATGTGTATTAAAGATGATTTTGGAAAGTATATTGATCGCAAGAGCTGGTATAGCATTAAAGATATTGAATTAAATAACGTAGAAGTAGAACGACTTTGGTTAAATCGAAATTACTACGACATTTTGTGTCGTATGGCTATTGACCGTAATTCTGATATAGAAGATATTGACCATGAGGTTGAAAAATTATCAGAAAGATACGGGGAAATCATGCTACCTGAGTATTTAGAAGGGAAACAATTAATATATTGCGATCAATTTGGATTGGTCGTTTTAGATAAACAATAATGAAGGACATAAAATATGATAGAGAATAT
The DNA here is from genome assembly GCF_000368305.1 of Acinetobacter sp. CIP 102129. NCBI lineage: Bacteria > Pseudomonadati > Pseudomonadota > Gammaproteobacteria > Moraxellales > Moraxellaceae > Acinetobacter > Acinetobacter sp. CIP 102129. The sequence continues at coordinate 9,541 of NZ_KB849333.1, read as the reverse complement.
TCAAGCATTTTTAGATGATCGAAAAGAGTTATGGCTTAAAGAACGTTTAAAAAAAGTAAAAGATGATCATGAAATTGTTGCATTACAGCAGCAAGCAACAGCCAAATTCAGTTTGGCTGAATGGTTATCTGATGCGGCAAATAGAGCAAAACAATTAACTATTGTAAGTCACCCTGCTAAATTTAGTCATCCGAGAGCACAAGTTTCGGATATTTATTTTATTAGCGATAGAAAAAATGATGGATATATAAAAAGTGGAAACGTAAATTATCCATTTGATATTATTGGGAGTGCTGGAGCAATTGATGTTTATAAATTTCTTTTTCTTAAATTAGAAGATGGAAAGAGTATTTTAGAGCACTTAGAAGAAAAAACTGATTTAATTAAACAAGCTTTGAGCTTGCAAATAGATAGATTTGAAGAGGTGCGTACAGGATTTCTACAAATTAAGTCATCTAATACAGATTTAAAAACTGATAGATTTGTAAAGCAAATTTATTTTCCTATAGATAAAAAAAATTACCATATCTTATCACTACTAACACCTTCTGGATTATTAGTGGAGATGAAAAATAGAATAAATATTATGCGTTTCTCTGAAAATTCAAAAAAAGCTAAAGAGAATTTTAAAAATAGAATTTATGATCTAAATGATTTTTCAGATATTTGTAATACAACTTCAACTGCTTATGGTAGCGGTAATCCGCAAGGCATTAGCATTCTAAATAATGAAAATTCGGGAAAATATTATCTTTTACCTAGTATCCCTCCAAGTTTAGAACAACGATCCACTCGATTGCCTAAAACAGATTTTTTTAAACAATGCTTATATCGTGGAAGTTTTCAAGAAAGCTTTTTTCACTTAAATAAATTAATGAAAACTGAAAAGCGAAATGATGCTGTTAGAACAGCCATTCAAAATATTATTCATTTTGTGATTGATCGTATTATGTTTGAAGCATTTAAAATTCGAGAACATTATGAGCCAGGTTGGTCAAACCAAGACTATTATGAAAGCTTGCCGAAATTACAACGCATGTGGCTCGACAATATTTATCGAGATGAACGAGGTAATGATTCAGAATGGCGTGATGAATTAGCACGAGATATTGCACATTGGATTCTAGCAAGTTATCAAAAAACTATTAAAGATGCTTTTCAGCTTGGTGATAGTGAGCTTTTACACGTCAAAACAGTTGTAAATGAAGCTGTTCAAGAAGATAAGGAGTTTTTTTAATGCGTCGTTTTATTTTAATTTCACATTTAAAAATTCATAATGCGAATGCAATGAGTAGCCCATTTACTATTGGTTTTCCTGCAATGACAGCTTGGCTTGGTGTCATACATGCACTTCAACGCAATTTAAAAGAAAAAGGTTTTGATGGTCTTATTTTAGATAAAGTTGCGGTGAGTTGCCATGAATTTAATTTGCAAACCTATAAAGGAGAGAATGATTTTGAAAATTCCATTATTATTAATAAAACACCTTTAATTTTCGACAAAAAATATACAGGTAGATATCCTAAAGGTACTTTCCCGAATATGTATGAGGCACCATTAATAGGTGATGGATTCATTGAAGAAGCACGTTGTCATTTAGATATTTCATTATTAATTGAGTACAGTAATGTTGATGCTGAGCAAACATTAAATTTTCTACAAAGTATTGAGGCAATCATACCAACAATGAAGTTTGCTAGTGGAGATATCATTTCTTTTAGAAATTGTGAAACACTCAGTTTTAATGAAAATAAGGATGAAGATCAAGAACTAAGAAAAATCTCTAATAAGCTTATGCTTGGTCACGTGTTAATTGAACGCCGTGATCTAGTCATAGAAAGTATGAAACAAGGTAAAGATGCTTTGGATGCTGTTTTAGATTATTTAAAAGTTACACATAGTTCTAGCGTAGATGAAAATGGCAAAGTGATATGGACTTCCAAGCGTAACGCACAAGGTTGGTTAGTACCGATTGCAGTCGGTTTTCAGGGTATTTCAGAGTTAGGTATTGCTAAAAACCAACGTGATGCCGATACACCACACCGTTTTGCGGAAGCTGTTTTGACGCTGGGGGAATTTATAATGCCTTATCGTATTGAAAGTATCGATCAACTACTATGGCAATATCATGTTGATTTAGAAAATAATTTATATCTTTGCCAAAACTCAACAACAATCTGATTTAAAAACTGAAAAAAGGAAAAGCTCATGGCTAAAAATGAAAAAGCAGTTGTAAGTGTACTCGCATTTGAAAAGAAACTTGTTCCATCTGATGGATATTTTTATGGAACAAATTGGGATAAACGTGCTGAACAAACTGCATTAAAACTGATTGAAAAATCTGTGCGTGGAACAGTTTCACATCGTTTAAAGAGTGCAACTGATAAAGATTTATTAAAGCTTAATATGGATATTGCTCAAGCTAATCCACAAACCGTTGATGCCTGTGCTTTAGGCGAACATCAAGATACTTTGAAAGTTGGATTTACCCTAAAAATATTGGGTGGGGTTGAAAACCCATCTGCTTGTAATAATGAAACGTTCTTAAAATCATATAATGATGTCGCTAAAAATTATATTACTACTTATGGCTTTACTGAACTTGCAAAACGCTATGCACTGAATATCGCCAATGCTCGTTTTTTATGGCGCAACCGCGTAGGTGCTGAAAAAGTAGATGTAGTTGTGACTGTGAATGATCAACCAACAGTGACATTTAATGCTTTGGAATATCCACTTCATAACTTCGATCAAGTAGACGAGAAAGTACAAGCCTTAGCGAATCAAATTGCAAGTGCCTTAAGAGGGGAAGTCCCATATTTACTGATTAAAGTTGAAGCTTATGCTTTGGTGGGTAAAGGTCAAGAAGTCTATCCAAGTGAAGAACTTGTATTAGATAAAGGTAAAGGTGAAAAAAGTAAAATCCTTTACCATGTAAATGATGTTGCAGCCATGCATTCACAAAAGTTAGGTAATGCTTTGCGTACCATAGATACTTGGTATCCTGAATTTGATGAGAAAAAAACAGCGATTGCGATTGAGCCATACGGTGCAGTGACCAATCTTGGCAAAGCGTATCGTACCCCGAAAGATAAAAAAGACTTTTTTACGTTATTTGATAAATATGCATTAGGCGAATCACTTGAGAATCCTGAGCAAGAGCATTACGTCATGGCTGTTTTGGTGCGTGGTGGTGTCTTTGGTCAAAGTAGCAAGGATTAACTATGCCCTATTATTTAGAAATTACTTTATTGGAGCAGGAGGAAATTCCTCTGCATCTAATTTGGTCAAAAGTATATACCCAATTACATATTGCTTTTGCTGAACAAGCCGATGAACAGGGCAAGATTGTTTATGGTATTTCTTTCCCTAAGTATCGTTTAATTCAGCAGAAAAAATTGGGTTATTTAGGCGATAAAATTCGTATTTTTGCGGATTCAGTCGAAACATTGGAACAACTAAACTTAAACCATTGGCTAGAAAGACTGCAAGATTATGTGCATGTCTTATCTGCTCGTGAAGTTCCAGAAGATAAGATCAATGGCTATGCAACTTACTTTAAAGCCAATCCAAAATTAACGATTGAACAGCGTATTTTGCATCAAGCAAAACGCCGTGGAATTTCAATTGAAGAGGCAAAGGAACACTTTAAAGCATTGGAACTGACGGAGACTTTTGAACCTTATATTAATATGAAAAGCCAAACCAACGATATGAACTTCCGTTTGATTATTGGGAAAAAACGTGTTGATGAAGCATGTATTGGAAAATTTGGAAGCTATGGATTAAGTCGTACATCCACAGTACCAGAGTTTTAACCCAATATTTTTTAGACTCTTTAACAGCTTAATAAAATCAATAAGTTACAACAAGCCATTTTTTGATTGGGTAAATTTATAAAATACATGATAAATGCTTGTTGTAACTTATATTTTTGCTTTATTATAACTGTTCATGGCGACATACGCCATTTAGAAAACGGAATAAAACCAGTTGGATAATTATGATAGGTTCATGGCGACATACGCCATTTAGAAACCAAAAATTGACGCTCTCGGTATATTTACGAAGTTCATGGCGACATACGCCATTTAGAAAATCAAAAACTGATGCAATTCTTGTTGCTTCATGTTCATGGCGACATACGCCATTTAGAAAATTCACACTTATCAGTAACTCCTACAGCTTGAGTTCATGGCGACATACGCCATTTAGAAACGTCAATATTCCAAAGCCGAAAGCAGGATTATGTTCATGGCGACATACGCCATTTAGAAATGCCATTGTGGGGGCAATTCTTGCTCTTGTGTGTTCATGGCGACATACGCCATTTAGAAAACATCGGAATAATTGCCATATCGAGCGCCACGGTTCATGGCGACATACGCCATTTAGAAAACGAATTGACAGGAAGTCGTGCCACATTGGACGTTCATGGCGACATACGCCATTTAGAAATCGGTAAATGTCCACAGGTTTGTCTGTGTTTCTGTTCATGGCGACATACGCCATTTAGAAATAACAAACCACCATTAACCCTGATCTCATTAAGTTCATGGCGACATACGCCATTTAGAAAACAGGCACGCGGAACTGGTGAAAAACCTTTGAGTTCATGGCGACATACGCCATTTAGAAATTGAGCGCTTGTTCTAACTCATATGCGACAATGTTCATGGCGACATACGCCATTTAGAAAACAAGTTAAAATCGGTGAAGCATTTGAAGAATGTTCATGGCGACATACGCCATTTAGAAAGATCCATGGAAAAACCCCAAACGATTGTAGGTGTTCATGGCGACATACGCCATTTAGAAAAAACCATCTGTTTTATAGTTAATTGCAGCAAAGTTCATGGCGACATACGCCATTTAGAAAACTCACACTTATCAGAAATTCCAACAGCTTGAGTTCATGGCGACATACGCCATTTAGAAATAAAGAACGTGTAAAAAATTGTTTAAAAAGACGTTCATGGCGACATACGCCATTTAGAAATGTTTAAGTCAAATTGATTCCCCAAAAATTGAGTTCATGGCGACATACGCCATTTAGAAACATGGAATAAAACCAGTTGGGTAATTGTGATAGTTCATGGCGACATACGCCATTTAGAAATTTTAAAAATACCACAGGCATTAAGTGTCATCGGTTCATGGCGACATACGCCATTTAGAAATAATAAGTTTAGGTTGTTATCAGGTGGGCAAAGTTCATGGCGACATACGCCATTTAGAAAA
>NZ_KB849333.1:1299-4275 GCF_000368305.1 Acinetobacter sp. CIP 102129 | reverse complement strand
GTTCATGGCGACATACGCCATTTAGAAATGAGTAGTAGTAGATGAAGTAAGGTACATTAAGTTCATGGCGACATACGCCATTTAGAAATGCCAAGACTTCTTCAAACCTCAGTCCAAAGTGTTCATGGCGACATACGCCATTTAGAAACTTGCAAGTAATTAACAGTACAGATTTAAATGAGTTCATGGCGACATACGCCATTTAGAAATTGGAACGCAATTGCGGCGCAAATGGATACTCGTTCATGGCGACATACGCCATTTAGAAAGCCAAAAATAGAAGAATCCACTGCTTTTGGTTGTTCATGGCGACATACGCCATTTAGAAAGTTGTGAATAAGGCTTTTAATGTTGCTGAGAAGTTCATGGCGACATACGCCATTTAGAAATGTCGAGCCATCTTTAGTAGTAGCAATAATTTGTTCATGGCGACATACGCCATTTAGAAATATAATACCTGTGGTCCAGTTACCACGATCATGTTCATGGCGACATACGCCATTTAGAAATGCTTTTATGACAGGTACACAGACATGCCAGAGTTCATGGCGACATACGCCATTTAGAAAAGAATATGGTTCAACCGCTTCTTGACTATATGGTTCATGGCGACATACGCCATTTAGAAATATAATCGACAATAGAAACAAAGAAAATGAAAGTTCATGGCGACATACGCCATTTAGAAAATGTTGTGTTATAAGTAATCCGCTTTCCATAAGTTCATGGCGACATACGCCATTTAGAAAACTGGGCAAAGTAATGTGGTCTTGTATTGTTCGTTCATGGCGACATACGCCATTTAGAAATCTTTGGCTTAGGACTGGAGAACACTCGACAGGTTCATGGCGACATACGCCATTTAGAAACCTGTAGGGTTCGACACCCCTTAATAATAAGAGTTCATGGCGACATACGCCATTTAGAAAAATCTAAGTAATGCATGGCTGAATCAACGTGCGTTCATGGCGACATACGCCATTTAGAAACACAGCATAAGGATCTGATTGAGCGTATTGCAGTTCATGGCGACATACGCCATTTAGAAAAAACACCTCCCCAACTCTCAGACTCACCGTCTGTTCATGGCGACATACGCCATTTAGAAAACCAGAAAACTAATGCGCCAAGCGTAATGATTGTTCATGGCGACATACGCCATTTAGAAAAAAGATGATCAGTTCATCTGTGAAGATGCCAAGTTCATGGCGACATACGCCATTTAGAAAAATCAGGTCATCAATCTGTTCAAACTGCCAATGTTCATGGCGACATACGCCATTTAGAAATACCCCCTGTAAGGCTAACGACATCATATCTAGTTCATGGCGACATACGCCATTTAGAAAACTTAAAACAAATAACGGCACTGAAATGGAGTGTTCATGGCGACATACGCCATTTAGAAATGATTCTGCAATATCATGCTCACCTGCAATTTGTTCATGGCGACATACGCCATTTAGAAATGTCGATGCACTGACTGCATTACTTGAACGAGGTTCATGGCGACATACGCCATTTAGAAAACGTAATAATTCAATATGGCTCATGCTTGGCAGTTCATGGCGACATACGCCATTTAGAAATAACTTGCCTTCCCATTGAGCACCAGCAATAGGTTCATGGCGACATACGCCATTTAGAAATGACCATCGTTCACGCTATAACGCTCAGGCAAGTTCATGGCGACATACGCCATTTAGAAAGAGGTGGTATTGTTTGGCGTGGTGAACATTATGTTCATGGCGACATACGCCATTTAGAAAGCAACAAGTCAAAAGAGCATTAATTTTGTTAGGTTCATGGCGACATACGCCATTTAGAAACACATGCACACCTCTATTTACGGTCTAAGCTTGTTCATGGCGACATACGCCATTTAGAAAATCCTTTATTGCTTGAAATTATCATAAGGAAATGTTCATGGCGACATACGCCATTTAGAAACGAAGATAAACCAAGCAGCCATGAATTTACTCGTTCATGGCGACATACGCCATTTAGAAAGCGCTTGATATGACTCAGTATCGAGTCTGAGCGTTCATGGCGACATACGCCATTTAGAAAATTCTTTTGATTGTTCTCTTGTTAGCTGAAAGGTTCATGGCGACATACGCCATTTAGAAAGTTCCAACGAGTTTTAATTCCACCCTGATCTAGTTCATGGCGACATACGCCATTTAGAAATGTCTATAGAAATCAATATAATATAACTCAATGTTCATGGCGACATACGCCATTTAGAAACCGATAAAATCACGACTCAATGGGTCCTGAAAGTTCATGGCGACATACGCCATTTAGAAAACATCAAAAACATTCCGCAGCAAATCGCATGTGTTCATGGCGACATACGCCATTTAGAAAATCAGGGATATGCTTCATCAATTCCAAACAATGTTCATGGCGACATACGCCATTTAGAAATGTCGCTGTTCTTAATGTGCCACCATTGTCAGGTTCATGGCGACATACGCCATTTAGAAAATCGGCTAAGTGCTCAAAATTCAGAATGATATGTTCATGGCGACATACGCCATTTAGAAAAAGCGGTGCCTGAATGCACATGGACAAAAAATGTTCATGGCGACATACGCCATTTAGAAAATATTCTAAACCTCTCGAATTCGAAACCTTTAGTTCATGGCGACATACGCCATTTAGAAAAAAGGCAAAGCATTACCAACTTAGCTGGAATGGTTCATGGCGACATACGCCATTTAGAAAAACAGTACCCTGCACATTGATACTCGTCCAGCGTTCATGGCGACATACGCCATTTAGAAATGCAAGACCAAAAACACCGCCTCTGACCAAATGTTCATGGCGACATACGCCATTTAGAAAATATTCACCCCTCCGCAATATACCCAATCCGAGTTCATGGCGACATACGCCATTTAGAAATGAATGCCAAACAAGTCATTGATATTCAGCGAGTTCATGGCGACATACGCCATTTAGAAAACGGTC
>NZ_KB849333.1:0-829 GCF_000368305.1 Acinetobacter sp. CIP 102129 | reverse complement strand
GTTCATGGCGACATACGCCATTTAGAAAGTCCACCAATACAACACCTGCTTTACAGGTAAGTTCATGGCGACATACGCCATTTAGAAAGTATGCCGTGAACTCAACGGCTTTTCGATTAAGTTCATGGCGACATACGCCATTTAGAAAGCGTTATTACAGCAACGACAAAGATCATACTAGTTCATGGCGACATACGCCATTTAGAAAATTGAAACAGTATGTCATCCATTTACAGTTGAGTTCATGGCGACATACGCCATTTAGAAATGCTGTAAAGATGTTTAAATCAGCGCTAATGATGTTCATGGCGACATACGCCATTTAGAAAAGTTTTGTCTAACCACAATTGGTATGGTGATTGTTCATGGCAACATACGCCATTTAGAAATTCTGAGCAACCATTGGATTTATCAGGCTGATGTTCATGGCGACATACGCCATTTAGAAAGTTTTCGTACACTGGCCAACGATAAAGTAGAAGTTCATGGCGACATACGCCATTTAGAAAAGTTATAACGCAAGGTTTTAGGGGTTTCGTAGGTTCATGGCGACATACGCCATTTAGAAAGATAAAACATATTTGATTTTGGTGGGTCATCAGTTCATGGCGACATACGCCATTTAGAAATCAAAGTCGCGGACTTTGGATGCCACATTTTGGTTCATGGCGACATACGCCATTTAGAAAGCTTAAAGATGCAATGGGCAATGTTGTTGATCGTTTTTTGCGGCTTACGCCATTTAGAAAGCAGCCGTACCCACATGGTTCGCAAAATCTTTGTTCATGGCGACATACGCCATTTAGAAAGCAGCCGTACCCACATGGTT
>NZ_KB849332.1:0-111688 GCF_000368305.1 Acinetobacter sp. CIP 102129 | reverse complement strand
AAAACACCACAACAGTTTGCTGGCGACAATAGCAAGAGTGAACCACCTGATCCCTTCCCGAACTCAGAAGTGAAACCTCTTCGCGCTGATGGTAGTGTGGCGTTTGCCATGTGAGAGTAAGTCATCGCCAGCTTTTAAATACTAAACACCCCCTCCGCAAAAGCAGAGAGGGTGTTTTTTATTGCGAAAGTAATATATTGTTTGAATTTTAAACAGATATTGAAATGAAAGATTTACAAAAAATTTATACTGATAAAGTAAATGAGGCACTTTTTAGATTACAGAAGTGTGAAAGTCTTATAGAGTCATATTTCGAAATTAAAGATTTATTAGATTTAGAATCGTCAATATTACATTTACGTAAAGCATTAGAAATATTTGCTTTAGCTTCGATCGCCCCAAATAAAATCAAATATCAAGAATATCGTGCTCAAGCTGATAAAAATCCTGACTATACAAAAGCTTATAAAGCTAGCTCAATTTTAAAAGCTTTAAGTGGAATAAATTCTGACTTTTACCCTATACCTTTGTTACCACCTAAAAAGTTAGAGAATGGGACTTGGCATTTTAATAGAAAAATAGGAAAATTCTTTGACAAAAATCAGTTTATTAAATTGTATGATCGATTAGGAAAATATTTACACGCCGATAATCCTTAGGGAAACAATAAAGAATGGGAAGATTTTGCTTTAGTAGTAAGGGATGGTATAAGTTCCATCCGTGATCTTTTTAAGTTGGGCGGATTCAAGCGGCAAGTGCAACAGTATAAAAACCAGCCATAACTTCACTCGGTGTATACCAACCTAGGGTTTTTCTAGGACGATGGTTGAGTGCAAATTCTATCTGCTCTATTTGTTCCTTTGACACGTCATCAAACGATGATGATTTTGGCAGATATTGACGGATTAAACCATTCGTATTTTCATTTCTAGCTCGCTGAATAGACTTGTAAGGATCAGCAAAATACGTCTCTATGCCAGCATCAGTAATTCTTTTGTGTTCGGAAAATTCTTTGCCATTATCAAATGTCACACTATAAGCATGGCTCATTTGTAAACGATCTAATGCACAAGTAATCGTTTGAGAGGATGCTCTTGTTGGCCCTAAATGAACAATATGTACATACAGGCTCTTTCGATCAACGAGAGTCAATAAAGCACCTTTATGATGTTTACCAATCACCGTGTCACCTTCGAAATCTCCTAAACGTTGTCGTTGATCAATGACCTGGTGTCGGCAGTGAATACTTGTTTTATCAATGATTTGACCCCTACGATCCGTGTTTTTGTAACCGCGTTTTCGATATTTCTTCTGATGCCTTAAATGTAGATGAAGTTTACCGCCTTTTGATTTATCTTGATAAATGTACTGGTAAATCCACTCATGTGAAGGTACATCCAGCCAACCGCGTTGTGTTAAAGCACCTGAAATTTGTTCGGGTGACCAGTCCAAACCAATCAAATAATCAATATAAGCGAAGGCAAATGCTGTCATTGATGATGAAGGACGGTACCGTCTTTGACTTGCAAATTTAGCTGCCTGTTGAGCTCTATATCCACGTTGCCCAGTATTTCTTTTTAATTCACGGTAGATGGTTGATCGTGAACGTCCTAATTCCCGAGCAAGGGTAGCGATTGAACTTTTACTTTTCAAAGTAGCATAAATTTCGTATCTTTCATCTTGAGAAAGTTGGGTGTATTTCTTCATTGTGTGCTTTCCAATTACGAGTTGAAAAAGTCTAATGATTCTATGAATACACCTAACTTTTTCAACTAACTACAAATGTGTTGCACTTGGGATTTGAATCTGCGTTGTATTTTACTGTAATACGGACACCAGAATTTACAGGTGTATGGGTTCTAGAGACACGTGAAAATGTGGTTCAACTTCTTGTTGCTGAATCTCATGGTGAATTTATCGTTGAGAATTATTAATTTGAAAGGTTATTAAAGAGAATTATTATGAAACTTAACTCAATCTCTCCAATTCCAGAAGATGATGCAGAACTCCATCTTCCTGAACTAGTGTATTGGGCATCACTCGGTGATGTGGAACAAGTCGAGCAATTATTGGCAGCAGGTACAGATCCCAACCAGACCGATGATGAAGGCTATAGCGCATTACAAGCAGCTGCTGAAAATGACAATTTAGCTGTGGTGAAGCTACTAGTGAGTAAAGGAGCAAATGTCGCGTATAAAGGCGAATATACAGCATTACAGCTTGCTGAAATGGCAGAGCATAGCGAAGTGGTTGCTTATCTTAAAAGTCTTTAAATCGCGTTTAAAAATGATAGATAAAAAAAGCCCCATCATTCTGACGGGGCTTCTTCATATTCAGTTTATTACCTATAAACAAACACATCCTGTGCATCTTGTTGTTCTGAATGAGACTTCCTGTCTCTCTATAATGTGTATATTAAAATTAAAGTTGATAGCCGTATATTCGTCAATGACTCTGATTAATGTACGTTTAAGCTTACATTTATGCCAAATGATATTTCTGTAATTTTTCAATGATGGCCTTGAGTGTCTTGATTTCAAATTCATTTGCCTCAAAAGCTTTTGTTTGGTTTCGTCTAAAAATATCTCGGATTTCAAGAATGGCATTGGAATCAATCAGTCCAAGTTGTGTACCTACCTGACGGATTTGATCAATCGAACGTGAACCATTGGTTGAACCATAGCCGATATATGCTGCGGGTTTACCCTGCCATTCTTTACCAATGTAATCCAGTGCATTTTTAAGGGCTGGGCTGTAGCCATGATTATATTCAGGGCTGATAAGAATAAATGCATCTGCCGTGGCAATTTTATCTGCCCATTGCTGTTGCTTCGGTTGATCATAGATTCCAGTCGCGGGTGGGTGGGCACCTGCAAAAATTGGTAAATCCCATTCCTTTAAGTCAATAATTTCTGTTTGGATGTCTTGTAAGGAAAAATTGCCAATCTCTTGATGTAGCCAATTGGCAACCTTAATTGCGGTTCGGTTTTCACGAACACTGCCAACGATAATATAAATAAGCATGGGTGGATTCCTATATTTCTGATGTTGGATTGATTTTTTAATGGAATTGGATGAACCTAAATGATTTTATAATTGTTTATTGATTAAAAAAGCTCTCATTTGAGAGCTTTTGTGTTACATCAATTGAACGCCTTGTTGTCCAGCAGGGGTGACCTTAAAGATTTCAACCTCAAAGGTAATGTTTTTACCTGCAAGCGGGTGGTTAAAATCAATTTCGGTGATGTCATCATTGACCGATTTTACTACACCAAAAAGTGTTGCCTTGGCCTTGTCTTCAAACTCAATCATATGACCAACAATAGGGCGTTGTTCAAATTTCACGGTATCGAAAGTTTGGATATTTTCAGGATTCCAAGGTCCAAACGCATCTTCAGGCGGGAGGTGTACGGTACGGCGGTCACCTGCACGTAAACCAAATAAAGCCTTTTCGAATCCTGGCAATAAGCTGCCATCACCCATGACCAGACTTACAGGCTCTTCACGGTTACGGGTGTTGTCAATTTCAACACCATTTTCGATTGAAACAGAAAAATGCAAGTCGACTTTTGAGCCATCTTGAATACGAATTTCTTCGTTTGGTTGGATAATTTCAGTCATCTTATGCATCCGCATTTTGGATACGTTTCTTTTCAAGGAAGAAAGTATCAATAAGTAGCAGGATTGTTCCTAAGGTAATCGCACTATCGGCAAGGTTGAATGCTGGGAAATGGCTGTTTTGGTAGTAAACGTGGATAAAATCGACCACATAACCTAAGCTAACACGGTCAATCAGATTGCCAATTGCACCACCTAGAATCAAGGAAATTGCCATAGGTAGAACGATCATTTTCTTAGGCATACGCATCAGCCAGAAAATGAAAATAACCGAGACTACGCCTGCTAAAGAGGTGAACAGGTAACGTTGCCAACCACCCGCATCTGACAAAAAGCTGAATGCTGCGCCATGATTATGCAGTAAGGTCCAGTTTAAAAAAGGTAGCACTGGAACGGGATCAGCATAATTTAAATGCGAGCTGGCAATCCATTTAGTCCATTGATCCAACACAATGGCAAGGACCGATAGCCCGAGCCAAAGTAAATTGTGCGGATAAAATTGAAACAAGCCTGTTTTTGCTTGTGTATTAGGCATACTTTCTCACTTCGCCACTGCCAGTGACGTTGACGATACAACGAGCGCATAATCCAGTATGACCAACGTGTGTATTTACATCTGGCAATACATGCCAGCAACGTACACATTTTTCACCATCTGCTGCGGAGACTTGGACACGTAATCCTGGGAGATCCGTGTTTTCACCTTGTTCAGCGTAAGGGTGAACGATGACTTGAGAAGTGATCAAGACAAAACGTAATTCATCAGCCAATTGGTTTAACAATTTCTGTAATGCTTCATCTGCCCAAAGTTCAACTTTTGCAGATAAGTTACTACCGACAAGTTTAGCGTTACGCGCTGCTTCAATCTGTTTGTTTACTGCTGATTTTACGCTAATCAATGTTTGCCAATCTGCTTCTGACAGTAAGTTTGCTGTTGATGCAGTTGGAATGTCATACCATTCAGCAGTAAACACATATTTACCTGTCTGTTCAGGAATCAATGGCCAAGCTTCTTGTGCGGTAAAGCTTAAAATTGGAGACATCCAACGAACAAAGGCTTGCACGATATGATACAGCGCTGTTTGAGCAGAACGACGGGCTTGTGAATCCGCTTTGGTGGTGTACTGACGATCTTTGATGATGTCGAGATAGAAGCCACCTAAATCATTAATACAGAAGTTGGTCAATGCATTGGTCACAATATGGAAATTCATCTCTTCATAGGCTTGCTGAATTGTTTTCTGCACTTCAGCAGCACGTTGTAAGATGTATTGATCCAATGCAATCAATTCATCTACAGGTAGAGCATCAGTTGATGGTTTGAAGCCATTCAGGTTTGCCAATAGGAAACGTAAGGTATTACGAATACGACGATAACCATCTGATGCGCGGCTAAAGATTTCTTTACCAGCCGTCATTTCATAGCGATAGTCAGCAGATGCAATCCAGAAACGTAAACCATCAGCACCCATATCTTTAATAATATCTTGTGGGGTAATGATGTTGCCTAATGACTTAGACATTTTACGACCTTTCTCATCGACCACGAAACCGTGGGTGAGAAGACCTTTATATGGCGCACGTTCATTGATTGCAATTGAAGTTAACAACGATGATTGGAACCAGCCACGATGTTGGTCTGAACCTTCAAGATATAAGTCTGCTGGATCTTGTAATTCTTCACGCTCACGCAATACTGCGTAATGTGTTGTACCTGAGTCAAACCAAACGTCTAAAGTATCGCGTACGGGATTATATTGTTCAGCATCCGCACCAATGAAGTCGCTGGCATCACGGTTGTACCAACCATCAATCCCTTCTTGTTCGATCAGTTGAGCAACTTCTTCGATCAATTCAGGCGTACGAGGATGCAAAGCATTGGTATCTTTGTGTACAAAGAATGGGATTGGCACACCCCAAGTCCGTTGACGTGAGATACACCAATCTGGACGACCTTCAATCATCGAGTGAATACGGTTTTTACCCCAATCAGGTACAAATTCGATCTCATTTTCAATGGCATTCAGTGCCGTTTGGCGCAAACCTTTGGCATCCATGCTGATAAACCATTGTGGTGTTGCACGGAAGATAATCGGTGTTTTATGACGCCAGCAATGTGGATAGCTATGTTTAATTGGCTGATGTGCCCATAAACGACCTACAGCACCCAAAGCTTCGATAATTTTTGGATTGGCTTTGTAGATGTGCTCACCCGCAAAAATTGGTGCAGTTGGTAAATATACGCCATTACCACCGACTGGATTATCGACTTTTAGATTGTATTGCAGTCCTACTTTATAGTCGTCTACACCGTGTCCAGGAGCGGTATGTACTGCACCTGTACCGCTGGTTGCAATAACGTGTTCACCTAAGATCACAGGCACTTGGCGATCAGTAATCAAAGGATGTTGTAATAAGACATTCTCGATTGCTGAACCTTTAAAATCAGCCAGTACCACTGGATTTTCGAGCTTATAACGCTCAATTGCTGATTCAACTAAATCTTTGGCTAGGATAAAGTTTTGTGTACCACGATCACTTTGTACTTGAACAAGTTGATAGTCGATTTCAGCATGGAGTGCCACTGCTTGGTTGGCAGGCAGTGTCCAGGGTGTAGTGGTCCAGATCACGATGTCCGTCACATCTTGGACATTTACACCAAGACGACTGCTTAAATCTTTGAGGTCAACAACGGTGAAACCAACGTCAATTGCATCTGATTTTTTATCTTCGTATTCAACTTCCGCTTCTGCCAGCGCAGAACCACAGTCTAAACACCAGTTCACAGGTTTTAAACCCGGTTCGATATGACCTGCTTTGGCAATTGCGCCAAGCGAACGAACAATGTCTGCTTCTTGCTTAAAGTTCATGGTGAGGTATGGATTATCCCAGTCACCAAATACGCCCATACGCACAAAGTCTTTTTTCTGTAATTCGACTTGGGTGTAGGCATATTCACGACACGCTTTACGGAAAGTTGAAGCATCGACTTTAACGCCCACTTTGCCGACTTTTTCTTCAACTTTCAGTTCGATTGGAAGACCGTGACAGTCCCAACCAGGTACATAAGGTGCATCAAAGCCATCCATCACACGGCTTTTAATAATAATGTCTTTAAGGACTTTATTGACAGCATGACCCAAATGAATTTGACCATTGGCATATGGAGGGCCGTCATGAAGAACATATTTTTTCTTGCCAATACGCGATTCACGAATCTGCTGATAAATGTTGTCGGCATACCACTCTTCTAACCATTTGGCTTCACGCACAGCCAAATTTGCTTTCATGGCAAATTCAGTATCAGGCAAATTGAGTGTGGCTTTATAATCCACTGCATTTTCAGGAGTTTGCTTATCGCTCATGCAAGTTTTCTTCCAGTTTTATCAGTCTAAACTGACATGTATTACAAATGAAATTTAAATTTAAAAAGGAAATTCTGCTGTGTGTTCACGATAGTCTC
This sequence comes from Acinetobacter sp. CIP 102129, assembly GCF_000368305.1. Taxonomy (NCBI): domain Bacteria; kingdom Pseudomonadati; phylum Pseudomonadota; class Gammaproteobacteria; order Moraxellales; family Moraxellaceae; genus Acinetobacter; species Acinetobacter sp. CIP 102129. The sequence goes on along the minus strand of NZ_KB849332.1, from coordinate 104,607 downwards.
GTAGTTTTTGCACATCATCATCGATCCCAGCTTTGAGTGCTTCAAGCGAAGGGTAATTCAGTTCACCATGTAGATAGTGAAGGAAAGTTACCCGCATCAATAAGCCATACAGATTAGCAGAAACATCGGGGAAATGTACCTCTAATCGCCATTCTGGCTGGTCTTGTTTGATGGCTGGGCGTGTTCCGACATGACCTGCACCAAACAAACTATCAGCTTGATAGCCTGTAATTCCGTTCAAAGCAGGATCAGTGTGCTTTGTTTTTGCTGTGAGTGAGGCATTTTCACAGACGACATCCACCGCATAAATGCCGTTTAAACAAGGTTTATGACGGTTTAAACGAACATTGATGGTTGGAAAATCAAGGGTGCGTCCAATCTGGTCGCCATATTGCACCCGTCCCGTAATGCTGTAGGGACGGCCCAGCAGCTTTGCCGCCAAAGCAAGGTCGCCCTGCTGTAGAACCTGACGGATACGGGTTGAACTGACTCGTTCTCCATTCAGTGCCACCGTATTTAAATTGGTGACATCAAAGCCATATTTGCGTAGAAACTCGCTGTTGCCCTGACGGTCTTTACCAAAATGAAAGTCATCACCTAAAACCAGACTTTGTGCGTTTAATTTATTTTTGAGTAAATCGGCAAAGGCAGTGGCATTCATGCTTCTAAAGTGCTGGTCAAATTTCGCTACAGCAATGTAGTCCACACCAAGCTCAGTTAAATATTCTACTTTTTCTCTGAGCGAGCTGATGCGGGGTGGGGCATCATAACCTTTAAAGAATTCAAGTGGTTGTGGCTCAAAAATCATCACTAATGTTTTTAAGCCTTGCGCTTCAGCCAGCGTTTTAAGCTGGGCAATCATCGCCTGATGTCCCAAATGAACACCATCAAAATTGCCAATTGTGACCGCAGTTGGAGCGAGCTGAAAATCTGGCGATAATGCGTTGAGACGAAGCAACTTCATGGGCGTTGAATACAGTGAATTTTGCAAAGGCTATATATTGCCATATTCTCGGCGTTTCGTCTTGCTGTTGTGTTTTTCATCAGCAAAAAATTCGCAGAAAGGGTTGTCAGGGCAATTGCTGACCCTACTTCATTCTGTGGGATAATCCGCTACACTACGCATTTTAAATTGTTGGGTGATCATGATGCAGTCTGAGATTGCTTTAATTATGGCATTGCCGAATGAATCAAAGGGTCTGTTTGAGCAGGCAGGCATTCAGGTTCACTATAGTGGCATTGGCAAAATTAATGCGGCGTTTAAAGCCTTTGAAGTGATTCAGAAAACTGGCTGTAAAACCCTGATCAATCTGGGCAGTGCAGGCAGTCCACATTTTGATGCCCACAGTCTGGTTGAGGTGATCACCTTTGTGCAACGCGACATGGATGTGTCACCGCTAGGTTTTGCCGTGGGCGTGACCCCAATGGATGAGGACATTCCTGCCGAAATCCATGTTCAGCCGCATTTTGAACATTTACCTAAAGGTATCTGTGGTACAGGTGACTCCTTTGAAACAGGACAGCCAAAAGTATCCTGTAATCTGGTAGACATGGAAGCCTATGCCCTCGCTAAAGTGTGTCAGAAGCTGGGGGTGCGCCTGATTTCAGTCAAGTATATTACCGATGGCGCCAACGATACTGCGCATCTGGACTGGGAGGAAAATCTGCTGGTGGGCGCGCAGAAATTATTAGCTTTATACCAGACCCATTTTTAAATAAAAAAGCCTATCTGTTGAGATAGGCCTGATCAATGCTTTCTGGTTTTAACGTGGCAATACACCATATAGCATCAAGTGTACCGTATGCTCAATGGTGCGTTGATACATACTGCGGTTGCGCAGGGTCTTGCCTGTGACCATTTCCATTTGAGTAGAAAAATCCGCATAGTTTTGGGTGATCGCCCAGATATTGAGAATCAACAATTCAGGGTCAATCTCTGCCGACAATTTACCTTGTTCTTGCCAAGTTTGAATCACCTTGGTTTTACGCTTAAATAGCTTTTTTAATGGCCCTTTTAAAATTGGTAAAATATGTGGTGCACCCTGAATGATTTCCAATGCAAATAAACGAGAAGCTTTTGGCTGATCTTTTGAACTTTCGATTTTTTGCATCAAATAATGAGTTAAGGCCTCAGTTGGCTCAAGCTCGACTTCCAATATCTGTAAGGGTGCCAACCACTTTTGCATTACGGTGGTGAGCACTTCAACATACAGTGACTCTTTGTTTTCATAATAATAAAAGATATTGGATTTATGCATATTTGCCAGTTGTGCAATTTCATCCAGACTTGCACCACTAAATCCATAGACGGAAAAAACATCCAGGGCAGCATTCAGCAGTTGATTGCGCTTTTGTGTACTCTTTTTCTGTTCCATCTGCGAGCTTGATTCAAAAAATGTCATTGACATTGTAAGATAAATTGGCGGATTTGTGCAAAATAACCGTATTTTTTATCGAAAAAGCAGGGATTGCCAGACCAGTAGTCACGATGTACTTGATAATTATTGAAATCTAAAATGGGTAAGACATATTTTGTAAATAATTCCTCAGTCATTGCGAGAAATTGTCGAGTGGTTGTTGTTCTTGAAATGTGGTTTTTGAGATGGGTAAAAGCGGTTTTAGGTGGCTAAAACCGCATCAAGGACCTGTTGTTCCAACTGGGCAAAGGCAATGCTCTTTTTGCGTGGACGTGGAAGATTGACCTGAAAATTATGCGCAATATGTCCCTGATCCAGCAGAATAATTCGGTCAGCAAGCTGTACTGCTTCACTGACATCATGTGTCACCAGAATTGCGGTAAAGCCCTGTTCTTTCCAGAGGCGTTCAATCAGGTTCTGCATTTCCAGACGGGTAAGTGCGTCCAGTGCGCCAAGTGGTTCATCCAGCAACAGGATACGCGGTGCATGTGACAATGCCCGAGCCAGTGCGGCACGTTGACGCTGACCGCCTGATAGCTGGGCAGGCCATTGTGCAGCCTTTTCCTTTAGGCCGACTTTTTCTAGAAGTTGCTCTGCAAGCCCACGCTGACTTTTGGCCAATCCCAGTTGCACATTTTGCATGACACTTTTCCAGGGTAGCAGGCGTGGGTCCTGAAACATCACCCGAATGTCATCATTGGTGATGCCCTCACGGAAGTTGCGTGCGGACTGGAACTTGATTTCACCATAGCTGGTCTTTTCCAGTTGTGCGATTAGGCGTAGCAGGGTGCTTTTACCACAGCCACTGCGCCCGACAATGGCAACAAACTCGCCTGCCTGAATGTTTAAATCCAGATCCTCAAGTACCTTGACCTCGCCATAGAACTTATACAGTTGCTCAATCAGGATATCTGCACCATTGGCTGGGGCGTTTGTGGTATCTAGCTTAATAATGGGCTGGATGAAATTATTTTCATATAGGTTTAGATTGAGGTTGCTCATGTTTATTTTCCTTTTTTATTTTTGATAACCTGAATGCCAGCGTAATAAATAACGTTCCAGCAGTTGCGCAAAGACATCGGCCAGTTTCCCCAGCAAGGCATACAGCAGGATACCCACTAGCACGATATCGGTTTGTAAAAACTCCCGTGCATTCATGGTCATATAGCCAATGCCTGACTGGGCGGAAATGGTTTCAGCAACGATCAGCAATACCCACACCAAACCGAGAGAGAAACGTAGCCCCACTAAAATGGAGGGCATTGCGCCAGGTAAAATAATGTCTTTATACAGTTGCCAGCGGTTCAGCCCATAGCTTCTGCCCATTTCAATCAGCTGCGGATCAACTGAACGGATGCCATGATAGGTATTGATATAGATCGGGAAAAACACCCCGACCGCCACTAGAAACAACTTGGCGGTTTCATCAATGCCAAACCATAAGATCACCAGTGGAATCAGGGCAAGTGCAGGGATGTTGCGGATCATTTGCAGGGTGGTGTCCAGCAGCGTTGATGCAAAACGGGATGAGCCATTCAGCAAGCCGAGAACTAGCCCCAGCCCCCCACCCACCAATAAGCCGAGTAAAGCCCGACCTGCACTGACCTTGACATGCTGCCAAAGCTCACCACTGATGAGCAGGTGCCAAAAGGCACTGACCACAGCAGTGGGCGCGGGCAGAACCCGACTTTGCAGTAAACCTGTACTTGAGGCAATTTGCCAGATGACGATCAATAAGATCGGTAACAGCCACGGTAACAGGCCTTTGCCAAGCTGCTGTGTTCCACGTGAAACATTGTTTAAGAAAACTTTTGCACTCATGCTGTCTCCTTGACCAGATTTTTTGCTTCCGTAGTCTCAGGGACGTAGTTGTTGGCAATGATTTCCCCAAATGGTCCTGTTAAGTGCGGTTGTGCCAGTTTCTTGCGTGTTTTCAGCGGCAAGAGTGGAAACACCAATTCCGCAAAACGAATCGATTCTTCCAGATGTGGATAGCCTGAGAAAATAAAGGTATCAATGCCTAAATCTGCATACTCCTGAATCCTTGCAGCCACCGTTTCTGGGTCACCCACCAATGCCGTGCCTGCACCACCGCGAACCAGACCAATGCCTGCCCAAAGATTCGGGGACACTTCAAGTTGATCTTTACGTCCACCATGCAACGCCGCCATGCGTTGTTGGCCCACTGAATCCATTTGCGCAAATTTCTTCTGTGCTGCGGCAATCGTGGCATCATCCAGATACTGGATCAGTTCATCCGTCGCTGCCCAGGCCTGTTCATTGGTTTCACGTACAATCACATGTAGGCGAATGCCATAAGTGAGTGTGCGGCCTTTGGCAACTGCTTTGGCACGGAGATATTCAATTTTCTCTTTGACCGCAGCAGGAGGTTCACCCCAAGTCAAATAGGTATCGACCTGTTCTGCTGCCAGCTCAGTCGCCGCTTCGGATGAGCCACCAAACCATAACGGGGGATGAGGCTGTTGTACGGGTGGATAGAGCAGTTTGGCATCATCGACGCTTAAGCGTTCGCCATGAAAAGTAAACGATTCACCTGTATGCGAACGGGTCAGGATTTCACGCCAGATTTTGACATATTCAGAAGCGGTCTGGTAACGGGTACTGTGGTCTTCATACAGGCCATCGCCCTTGAGTTCCTGTTCATCTCCACCTGTGACAAGGTTGAGCAGGATACGTCCATTGGAAAGACGGTCGAAAGTCGCTGCCATGCGGGCGGCGAGCGCAGGCGTGGTAATGCCTGGACGGAGGGCCACCAGAAACTTAAGTTGTCTGGTGGCATCAATCAGGCTGGCAGCTGTAATCCATGGGTCTTCACAGGAACGGCCTGTTGGAATCAGTACGCCATCATAGCCCAGGTTGTCAACGGCCACTGTAATCTGTTTCATATAGGCATGATCGACCTGACGCGCACCCTTGCTGGTGCCTAGATAACGACTGTCACCGTGAGTGGGGATAAACCAGAAAATATTCATGTCGATGTTCCTTATGAAAAAGTAAAAAATTTATTTGGCAGACCAGACACTGTGCTGAATGTCGATCTGTAGGGGGATGAGCTGTTCCTGTTTAAACAGATCGGCGATCTGTTGCTGATTGTTGATCACCTCGGTCGTGAGTGCATGTACAGGCAAGGGTTTTGGGCGCTTGTCTAAAACCCGCTGTGCGATCCCGTTCCCCCTATTACCTGATTTCGTTCTTAAGCAACGCGTCCTGAATTACCAACTGTTTTGGAATCAGTTTCTGCGCGTAGAATGCATCAGCAACATATTGCTGCTCCTTGGCAACCTTTTCAGAGATGGGCTGAACCCCGAAGCCCATGCGTGAAATCGATGCTTTTAACACCTCAAATTCCAGTGCGGTTGGTTTTTCCAGTAGTTTCGCGGCATCATCTGGATAGGTCTTGACCCAGTCGGTGGTCTGGTTCAGGGTTTGAACAACGGTCTTTAAAATTTCAGGATGATTTTCGGCAAATTTACGGTCCGCTAAATAGAACTGGTAATTGCTGACCAAATGCTCGCCATTGGCAATGACACGCGCATGTACCTGATGTTCCGCCGCAGCTAGGAATGGGTCCCAAATCACCCAGGCATCAACTGCGCCCTTTTCAAATGCGGCACGGGCATCTGAGGGTGGAAGATAGACAGGCTGGATGTCATTGAGGGTGAGGTTGTTGGCTTCCAACAGTTTCAATAATAAATAGTGGACGTTTGAACCTTTGTTCAGTGCAATACGTTTGCCTTTCAGGTCTTGTACGGATTGAATTGGCGAATCTTTTTGTACAATCAGGGCTTCAGCAGTAGGTGCTGCTGGCTGGTTGGCCACATACACCAGATTTGGATTGGCTGCCTGAGCGAAAATAGGCGGGGCTTCACCTGCCTCACCCAAAGAGACACTGCCAACATTCAAGCCCTCCAGAAGTTGTGGACCCGCTGGAAACTCCACCCATTTGACATTTACGCCTTGAGCAGCAAGGTTTTTTTCTAGTTCACCTTTTGCTTTAACAATCGGCAAAATACCATACTTCTGAAAGCCGATATTTAATGTTGTGGTTTCTTGTGGTTTGGCTTCTTGCTGCTCAGCTTTTTTTGCACAACCTGTGATGTTAACCAAGCTGGCAAGCATTGCTGTAATCAGGATAGGTTGTGTCCATAAACGACTGATAAAAATGGCCATGCTGCTTGTGCTCCCCGAAAATCAAAAGATGAAATAAGCTGAGCAATCAAACTAAAACTTTTTTTATTGCATAAAAAATAAATAATCAGGCTTTATTTATCTTAAAAAGTGCAAAACAGAATATTGGATATGCTTATCGTGGGTATAGATATCAAAAAGGAGCGTTATTTTTATAAGCTATTGTTTTTAGTGTTTTTCTATTTTAAGGCTATGGTTTTGCTGAGGGAAGATATAACAAAAAGACAGGATGTGGAGATATCATTATCAAAAATAACAATATCTCCAGAGGCATTAGTCAAGGGATTTTTTAAATACCAAAGAATTACGTTGATAGTTATAAAGTGCCTGACGTGCATTTGGCAGGTCATCCACACTGGCAGGGCTAAAGCCGTGTTCCAGAAACCAGTGCGCCGTGCGTGTGGTGAGGACAAATAGTTGCTGAATACCTTGCTGTTTCGCCCTGTTTTCCAGAAACTGCAAGATCTGGCTACCACGGTTAGATTTGCGGTAACTGGAGTCGACAGCAACACAGGCGATTTCGGCAGAACACTTTTCATTGGCTTTCGCTGGAATCGGGTAGAGTGCGGCACAGGCCAGAATCATGCCATCACGCTCAATCACGGCAAACTGCTCAATCTCACTTTCAAGGCGTTCGCGGGAGCGATACACCAGAATACCTTCCTGCTCAAGTGGCCGCAGCAGGTTTATCAGGCCGCCCACATCATGAATATTGGCAATCCGTACCTCCTCATAATGGGCATCGGTAATCATGGTGCCAATGCCATCACGAGTGAACAGTTCCTCAATCAGTGCGCCATCATAGGCATAGGAAATCAGGTGTACACGATGTACGCCTGACAGGGAAGCCTGTTGCGCCTGTTTTAAATGTAGGGCAAATTCGGGAGACTGGTTTTGGTATTGCTGAATATAGGGATCAAGCTGACGTGGGCTGAGCTCACGCAGCAACTGCTGTTTGGCATCCATTAAACCTTGTTGTTCGCCCAGAAAAATCAACTTGTCCGCCTTTAACATGGTTGCCGTTTTGGTGGCTACTTCCTCCGCCAGCAAATTAAACACTTCGCCTGTGGTCGAGTAACCCGTTGGCCCTAACAACACAATATTGTGATTGTCCAGATGACGATGGATGGCATCGGTGTCAATTGAGCGTACATCGCCTGTAAGCTGGAAGTCAACGCCATCACGGATGCCATAGGGTTTGGCGGTGACAAAGTTTCCAGAAACCACATCAATGCGTGCGCCATACATCGGAGAGTTGGCAAGTCCCATCGAAAGCAGTGCCTCAATTTCCAGGCGAATTGAACCCACGGCATTCATCACCCCACGCAGTGACTCACGTGTGGTAATGCGGCGGTTTTGGTGGAAAGGTGTTTCAATATTCCGTTCAGTGAGGTTCTGGTTAATCTGTGGTCGTGCGCCGTGTACCAGAATCAGGCGGATGCCGAGTGAATGTAACAGGGCAATATCATGGATGATGTGCTGGAAATTTTTATGCTGAACCGCCTCACCGCCAAACATCAGCACAAAGGTTTTATGGCGGTGCGCATTGATATAGGGTGCGGAATGGCGAAACCAATGCACATAATCCTGTGTGCTACTCTGTGATATTTCAGTGATTTGGTTCGCCATGTTGATCTCAGATCGCTATCAATTAATCTGATTCTAACGAAAAAAATGAAAAGATAAATCTATTCCTAAAACAACGGCCCAAGTTTATTGGACCTGCACATGGGAAAACGTCTAGAATCCCATGATGCGCACAATGCTGTTGTCATCCGAGTTGACCAGGATGTAGTCATTGTTGATTTTGTACCATTGCTCGTTACGGCCTGGTTTTGGCAGGTTATTGTCCTTGTAGTCAACCTTGTAGCTATTGCCACGATAATGCTGAGGCATGACATAGCCCGCCTGCCAGCGATGCTGCTTCAGGCGTTCAACCCCACGTTCCTGACGCATGCGGCGCTCACGATCACGGTTTTCTTCTCCTGGACGATGGGCTGGACGGCCCTGCCAGTTGCCACGCGGATCATCATCACGATCAAGGTTGCGGCTCTGCCAACCACCGCCACGGGAATCGTCACGGTCAAAATGCGGGCCTGCAAAACTACCCATACTGCTGAAAAGGGTGGTTGAACCTAATATCAAGATGATGAAAACTTTTTTCATGATGCACCTAGGCGGATGTCTCTCATGGGAAAACTTTACTCTAAAAATGCAGAGAAACTGTGAAGATCAATTCATTATTCCATTAAAAAGATGGAGACTCTCCCCAGTTGCACTTTAAAAACGATAGGTTGTGACCGTTACAGGCCTATTGTTGGTTGATGCTGAAAACCTAGGCCTGCGCATCAATGCTCTGACCATTCATGTCCAAACTATCATCACCCATGAGGTAAAGATAGGCAGGCATAATCTCGTCAGCTGTTGGCAGCACTTTCGGGTCTTCATTAGGATAGGCCTTGGCGCGCATGGCGGTGCGTGTGCCCCCTGGATTGATGCAGTTAAAGCGGATGTTTGGATAGCTATTCTCTGAGGCAAATATCTTGCTCATGGCTTCCGTGGCCACCTTGGAGACGGAATAGGCGCCCCACAACGCACGCGGTTCACGTCCCACACTGGAACTGGTGAACACCACCGAGGCGTGTGCCGATTTTTGCAGCAGTGGAAGCAGTGCCTGTGTCAGGGCAAAAGGCGCACGTAGGTTGACGGAAAGCACGTCATCCCACACATCAATTGGATAATGTGCCAGTTCAACACGGTCACCCAGCATGCCCGCATTGTGCAGGATACCATCTAAGCGGCCAAACTGCTGTTCCAGTGTATTGACCAGAAGCTCATAGTCATGGCTGGAGGCGGTTGAAAGCTGTAAGGGCAGAATGGCAGGTTGTGGCGCACCCAGACCCTCAATTTCATCATAGATGACTTCGAGTTTGTTCAGGGTACGACCATGAAGCACAACCGTGGCGCCATGTAAGGCATAACTAATAGCAGCAGCACGCCCAATTCCATCACCTGCACCTGTAATCAGGATAATGCGATCCTTGAGCAGGTCTGGACGAGGTTGATATTCTGAATATTTCATTGTTATACCTCCTATTGTTATCTTGTATGCTTAGCCCATCATACCCTGATTTTCGGCTAAAACCGCGATTTTATTTTTTAACAGTTGGTGAAGTTCAGGCACGGTTTGAATAATCGCATCAGCCTGCCATGCCAGCAGGTCATCACGGGACTCAACAGGCAGGTAACCATAGGCTGCCAAAATCGTATACATCTCCGCATTGCGCCCTGCATCAATATCACGTGGGTGATCCCCCACATAGATAATGTCCCTGGCCTCCAGATTCAACTGTTTCGCTGCCAAATACATCGGTTCAGGGTCAGGCTTGGTTTTGCTGACATCCTCTGGACACACCAGTACCGCGCAGCGTTCGGTCAGGTTTAGTGCGGCCAGCAACAATTCACTTAAACCACGCGGTTTATTGGTGACAATACCCCAGGGAATTTGATGGGCTTCGAGTTCCTCAAGCAGGGGATACATTCCCTCAAACAGGTTGGTGTCGACCACGATATTGTCGCCATAGGTATTTAGAAAACGCTGACGATGCGCCAAAAATACGGGGTCTGTTACGTCCATTTCAGGATAAACCAGTTTGACCATTGCTCGTGCGCCTTCAGACACCTGGGTTCGGATGATTTCCGCCTCCACCACAGGACGTTGCTCATCACGGCACATTTGCTGGATAATACGGACAAAGTCCGCCGCGGTGTCAATCAGGGTACCATCAAGATCAAATAAAACCGCTTTCATTAGGCACCTGTATTGACTGTATGAACCATGTAATTGACATCGACATTGGGTGCCAGCCAGTAATGCTTGGTCAATGGATTGTAATGCAGGCCAGTCATTTCCTTTAAGGTAAGACCTGCATTGCGGATGTCATGCGCCATTTCCGATGGACGAATGAACTTATGATAATCGTGTGTGCCTTTTGGCAGTAGGCGCAGCACATATTCCGCACCGATAATCGCAAACAAGTAGGATTTGGGATTACGGTTAATGGTGGAGAAGAACACATGACCACCTGGCTTGACCAAGCTTTGGCAAGCCTTGACGATGGAGGCTGGATCGGGAACGTGTTCCATCATTTCCATACAGGTGACTACATCGTATTGTCCTGCCTGTTCCTGCGCCAGTTGTTCAACGGGAATCTGGCGGTACTCAATATTCTGTACATTATCCTGCTGTGCATGTAGGCGACCCACCGCAAGTGGTGCCTCGCCCATGTCAATGCCCAGCACATTGGCACCACGGCGTGCCATGCTTTCCGCCAGAATACCGCCACCACAACCCACATCCAGCACTTTTTTGCCCGACAGTCCACCGACCCGCTCATCAATCCAGTTTAAGCGCAACGGGTTGATTTGATGCAGGGGACGAAACTCGGAATGCTGATCCCACCATTTGGCAGCCAAGGCCTCAAATTTTGCGATTTCCTGTGGATCAACATTCAACTGCGACATGGTGTCACCTCATTCATATTAGGATGATTATTTTGGTTTAATCTGTTGGTAGTGTAGCGATTCTGGAAAAAAAAGCGATAAATCCAATAAAAAACTTCACAGAAGCAAAACGAATTGGTCGTGTTTGTTTTATATTTAGTATATAAACTTACGAAAAATGCTTAGAGGAAAAGCAAACTCAATGAAAAAGTTAGTATTAAGTGGTTTAAGTGCAGTTGTAATGGCGTTTTCAATGAATGCAATGGCTGCTGATTTTGTTGCTGGTAAAGACTATACCGTGGTTGCCAATCCAAGTAAAACAGCTGCCCCAGCGGGAAAAATTGAAGTACGTGAATTCTTTTGGTACGGTTGCCCGCACTGCTTTAAGCTTGAACCACATATGCAAACGTGGTTAAAGAAAATTCCAAAAGATGTGTATTTCCTGCGTACCCCAGCGGCAATGAACAAGGTGTGGGAACAGGGTGCTCGTGGTTATTATGTGTCTGAGGCACTAGGTGTACGTAAGAAAACCCATATTCCACTGTTCCACGCCATCCATGATGGTGGTCAGCAGATTTTTGACCAGGCTTCACAAGCAAAATTCTTTGCCCGTTATGGTGTGCCTGAGCAGAAGTTCAACAGCATGTTTAATTCATTCCCGATCACTGCAAAAGTGGCTGAATCTAATCAGTTGGCGCAGCAGTACCAGTTGACGGGTGTGCCAGCCGTGGTGGTTGCGGGTAAATATGTGGTGCAAGGTGAAGATGGCAAGGTCACCCAGGTAGTTGACTATCTGCTTGAGAAAGAGCGCAAGGGCGGTAAATAATTTACGGGTTTGTGGTGGTGTAAAGAAGGACTGTTCAATACGGTCCTTTTTATTTTAGGGCTGTTCCAGTTGAAACTCTTTTAAGTCAATCTGTACCGTCTGGGTCGGTAGTGACAGCGCCTGACTGACATAGAGGTTGATCAGCTTCTGGCGGGAACCAATTGAACGCTGGTAATAGCTTGAGTTAAGCAATAGGGCGGCACCGTAGGTCAAGGACCAGATATAGGACAGATAGTCACGGATCGACATATCATAGTTAAGTGACTTTAAATATTTCTCAGTCATTTCTTTTAGTGAAACAATACGTTGCTGGCGAACCGCATACAGCTCATCAAACAGGTGCTTCAGCTTTGACTCGGTCATGGTCAGATGTTCTTCTAACTGATGCAGTAAAATCGTACGACTCGGTGAGGTTAAATGATAAAGCATATAGCGAGGCGCATATTCTTTGACATCAGTGTTATATTTTTCTGAAATCTTGAGGATTTCTTTTTCATTTTGAATAATCAGTTCCAACAGTAATTCATTTTTACTGCGGAAATGTTTATATAAAGTACCTTTAGCAATATCTAGCTCGGCAACCAGTTCATCCAGGGTCATTTCTTGGTTGTTTTCTAGTAAAAGTTTTTCTGCAACCTGCAAAATTTTTTCTTTACGAATTAGGAACTGGGTATGACGATCAGGATTCATGGTGCTTATAGCTCCTTATAGTGTTCTAAACGGCATCGCACTATTGTCTAACGCATAACAACCTTAGGCAATGCTTTTATATATCAAACCATGGCCTAGATATGATCAGGCATTTTGTGGTTCCCAGTTGGAGATGCCACGGAATAATAAGCGTACCTGAGTTGCCGCATTGTCAATAAACAGCTTCTGTTGTTCGAGTAAATGATCAATCGTGAACTGTTTCGGGAGGTTGATCCAGGTCATGGCCCATGTAAATGACATATTGATCAGGATGGTGGATAGCACTTGCAGGTCCTTGGACTCTTTAATGTGCTTAAAGGTTTCAAGCTTGCACAAATCAATGGCAAGGTCCTCAATCAAAAACTCAATTTCCCGTGCGATTGCGATTCTTACCGTCTCAGAACCGCCCCAGCGTTCAGCAATCATGAACTGCCACTGCTGCGGGCTATGGTTGACTGCCTGTACAAATAGTTCAATGCTGGTACGGGTTTTGGCGCTTCCGCCATGCTGTAGATAGCTTTGTCCCAACTGATGGATCAGGCTTTTTAAATGGAGTGACACTTGGTCAACCAGCTCCTTTCCCAATGTATCCATGTCCTGAAAATGACGATAGAACGCCGTTGGAACCAACCCAACTTCGCGAGCCACCTCACGCAAACTGATGCTACTAAATGAGCGCCCAGAGGTACTGAGATGAAGTGCCGCATCCAGTAGAGCCTGCCGACTCTGTTGTTTTCGTTCATCTCTAATCGACATGAATAAGTTCCATTAAAACCATAAGCAGAGTCTAGCAAAAAAAACAAAACTTTTTTAGCCCCAACCATTGCTAAATAAGACAGATTCCTGCTTGTCCAAAACCAGGGCATTGTGGCTGGGCAAAAAGCATCAGGTTTAAATCATTTATTTTTTCATGATTTTTAGCCACTTATAAAAAGAATAAAAAATATTCAAAAAATTAGTGAACAAGTGTTGACTCAGTGAACACAAATAAATATAGTGTACATATGTTCACTATATGAACATACGTTCACTCAAGATAAATAGCCAGATACAAAACGAGGAACTTATGAACGCACAGTTAAGCTATCAGCCACATTGGGTTAGAGAAGATTTTGTTGATTTTATCTTACAGAAAATCAAGCCGACATTTGCATGGAAACGCATCCTTGCTGAAGTGACTGGGGTACAGTCCTTAAGTAAAGATATGGTTTTATTGACTTTAAAACCAAACAAAAACTTTGATATCGCTGCGGTACGTGCAGGTCAAAGTATTTTGCTTACCTTGATGATTCACGGGGTTTATCATCAACGTAGCTACTCAATTATTGATGTTACCGCACAAGGCGAAATTCGTCTGGGTATTAAAGTACAGGGCTTGGTGTCAAGCGCAGCGCAACTTTTGCATGTGGGTGATAGTATTGAGATTTCACAGGCGCAAGGTGATTTCGTCCTGCATCAAGGATCACAAGCTGCACTCTTGATTGCTTCTGGTTCTGGGATTACTGCAATTTACTCGTTGTTAAAACAAGCTGTTGCACAGAATTTAAAAGAAGTTCACGTGGTGTATTTTAACCGTGCTGAAGTGTTCCATCAGGAAATATTGGCTTTAGCAGAACAATATCCACAACTGAAATATCACTTTTTTAATACAGCACAGCAAAAGCAGCATTTAGATACCGCTTTATTAGAAAAGTTAGTTCCGAACTTTAAAGAATTACAGACATATGCCTGTGGTCATCATAGCATGATGCGCCAAGCACAAGAGATTTATGCTCAACAGGATGCGGTAGGAAATTTTCATCAAGAATTTTTCCAGCCTGTACAAATTGAGCAGTCGAACGGAGCTCAACCGATTACTTTCCGTCGTGCACAACAGAATTTTATTGCAACGACCAATCTATTAAGTAGTGCGGAGCAAGCAGGTTTACGCCCACAGCATGGTTGTCGCATGGGGGTATGTAATCGCTGTAGCTGTACCAAAGTTAGTGGTGTAACACAGAACGTGATTACGGGTGAGATTGATGATCAGCCTAATCGTGCGATCAAGTTATGCGTAAGCCAAGCCCTTAGCCCAGTCACGATTGACCTATAAAAACAAATATTGAGGATAATTGAAATGAATATGGCATTAGAATTTAAAGCAGCATCAAAGTCAGCACATTTAAGCCCTGAACAAGTTCAGGAATTGGGTCGCCGTGTCGAAGAAATTCGTTTAGCTGTTATGCAGAATTTAGGCGAAGAAGATTCCAAATATATCTATAAAGTCCGTGATTTTGTGCGTTATACCGAGATTGCATCTCGTGGCATGTTGATGTTTGGTGGTTGGATTCCACCTGTATGGTTATTAGGTACAGCAATGTTAGGCGTATCTAAGATCGTCGAAAACATGGAACTTGGACACAATGTCATGCATGGTCAGTTTGACTGGTTGAATGACCCAAGTTTACGTGGTGAAGATTATGACTGGGACAATACCTGCTCAGGAAATGATTGGCGTTTTACCCATAACTATATGCACCATACTTATACCAATATTGTGGGCAAAGACCATGACGTTGGCTATGGCATCTTACGTGTCACGGAAGACCAAAAATGGGAAGTTCGTCATTTGGCAAATATTCCATTGGCATTACAGTTAATGTTCTTTTTCCAATGGTATGTGGGCGTACAAAACCTACATTTAGAAGATGCGCTCGTGTATAAAACTAAAACATGGAAACAAGTATGGGCAGATGCAGCCGAGTTTCGTAAAAAAGCGACTCGCCAAATCCTCAAAGATTATGTGTTTTTCCCAGCGATTGCGACGATTAACTTTATCCCAGTATTGGCAGGCAATGCTGTAGCCAATGTGATTCGTAACTTATGGTCTTCGGCAGTGATTTTTAACGGTCATTTTACTGAAGATGCAGAAACCTTTGAAGCGGATCATACTGAGAACGAAACCAAGGCAGAATGGTACTTACGTCAGATTCGTGGCTCAAGCAACTTCACAGGTGGTAAATGGATGCACTTTATGAGTGGTAACTTAAGCCATCAGATTGAGCACCATTTGTTCCCAGATATGCCAGCAAATCGTTATGAGCAAGTGGCACCGCAGATCAGAGCTTTATGTGCTGAATATGGCGTGAACTATAACGAAGCTAATTTCATGAAACAATTTGGTACTGTGTGGGTGGCTTTGGCGAAATGTTCATTGCCAAATGATATGTCGGCACAATTGGCGCAAGGTTGGACAAATTTAAAAGCGAGATTTAAATTTGCTTAAAGGATTGCGTATTCGTGGAATTGTAACGAATAAGTAAAACTGAAATCGCGTGTAATTGAGCTATACTATGGTGCAATTATATTTGTGCCATAGTTTTAAGGAATCGTTATGCGTATTGACCAAAGAACATTAGACCAATTACGTGAGGTAAAAATTACCCGTAACTATACCCGCTATGCAGAGGGTTCAGTTTTGGTTGAATTTGGTCATACCAAGGTGCTGTGTACAGCGAGTATTGACAATTCAGTACCACGCTTTTTGAAAGGACAGGGGCAAGGCTGGGTCACTGCGGAATATGGCATGTTACCGCGTTCAACGCATACACGAAGTGATCGTGAGGCGGCACGGGGAAAACAGACAGGCCGTACCCAGGAAATCCAGCGTTTGATTGGCCGTAGCCTAAGAGCAATGGTTGACCTGAAAAAGCTCGGTGAAAACACCATCACCATCGACTGTGATGTGATTCAGGCAGATGGTGGGACACGTACGGCAGCCATTACAGGCGCAGCGGTTGCCTTGGTTGATGCAATGAATGTGTTGCTCAGCAACAAGAAAATTAAACAGGACCCGTTAAAAGGTCTGGTGGCAGCCATCTCGGTGGGGATGTATCAGGACGAGGTTTTACTCGACCTCTGCTACGAAGAAGATTCAAATTGCCAAACGGATTTAAACGTGGTGATGACGCAGGCGGGCGAATTTATTGAGATTCAGGGAACGGCGGAAGACAAGCCGTTCACTCGTCAGCAGTGCAATGCCATGTTGGAGCTTGCAGAAAAAGGAATCAAGGAATTGATTCAAAAACAACAGCAGGCACTGGGTTGGTAATTTCCAGTTGATAGTACAGGCGGTCTGGCTACTTTAGACCGCCTTTTTTTTGTCCTAATCAATCTGGGCGTTTGATATCGGATATTTACATAAGTCTAAATAGAATTAGACAGAACAGCATGCTCTTCAACATAAATTCACTTAGTCTGTCTATGTTGTAACAAAGTCAGCAAATTCATCTCACTTTGCCCTGTTAAATTAAGCAAATTAAACAGGAACAATAAATAGGGATAATCATGTTACAGGTTTTTTTAGTATTTCTTACCGCAGTGACTTTCGTTCTCATGGCAGCCGATCCACGCCCAACTGATTCAACTGAGGCCAAGTCAGCTTGGACTAAACAACTCAAGACATCTGAAACCCCAAAGGTTGCAGATGCTTCGGCTAAAGATAAAACAACTGTAGAGGAAGATGATTCCGAACAGGTCTAGCCGTTAAAACGCATGGATAAATCAACAGCTCTTACATCTTTGGTCAATACGCCCATCGAAATGTAGTCAACCCCTGTGCTGGCAACTTCACGTAGGTTCTCAATGGTGATATTGCCTGATGCTTCCAGTTTGCAACGTCCCGCAACGTGTTTCACGGCATCAATCATTTGCTGTTGGCTAAAATTATCCAGCATTACAATATCGGCACCTGCTTCCAGTGCCTGATTCAGTTCATCCCAAGTTTCAACCTCAACTTCAACAGCTTTTCCTGGGGCAATCTCATGGGCTTTGGCAATGGCCTGAGCAATTCCACCTGCTGCCATAATATGGTTTTCCTTGATCAGGAATGCATCAAACAAACCTAAACGGTGGTTCTGTCCGCCACCGATACCAACCGCATATTTTTGCGCAATACGCAGGCCTGGTAAGGTTTTACGAGTATCTAATAGTTTGGTATGTAAACCATCCAGTTGTTTTACATAACTTGCGGTTTTGGTTGCCACCGCAGACAGGGTTTGGATGAAGTTCAATGCAGGGCGTTCTACTGTCAAAAGACTACGGGCAGAACCAGCAAGCTTTAAAAAGGCTTCATTGGCTGCAACCACTTCACCCTCTTGTTTTAACCAAGTGACTTGAACGGTATTGTCATAAGCCTGAATCAATGCATTGACCCAGGGCTGTCCTGCCAACACCATCTCTTCACGGCTAATAATGGTCGCAGTGGCCTGTTCATCTGCTGGTGTGAGCAGGGCCGTGATATCGCCGTCCCCAATATCTTCCTGTAATGCTTGCTGAATATTGATTTGAATAGATTGTTCAAGCAAAGATTGTGGGATGCTCATACGATTTCCAGTAGATGTTGACCAAAAAACTTGGGGCTTATCTTAGCATTGTCCTCGTAAAAAATAAGTATTTGATCTCGATTATTCACGATAAAGCATGTCAGAATGTGGAGGATAAATATTAAATTGCTGATTCGGGTCACAATGCAACAATCTAGATTTGCTCAAGTCCAAGATGGAATCCTACAAGGCGCAACACAGATTGCATCCCCCAATTTTAATGCCCGTCCTATTGATGCCGAAATTCAGTTGATTGTGATCCACAACATTAGCCTGCCACCGTCCCAGTTTGGCGGAGGCTATATCCAGCAGTTTTTTCAGAATCAACTGGATTGGTCGATCCATCCTTATTTTCAGACCATTGAAGGGATGCAGGTATCCGCACATTTGCTGATCTTGCGTACGGGAGAGGTCATCCAGTTCGTCAACTTTAATGAACGTTCATGGCATGCAGGACGTTCTAGTTATCTCGCTCAAAAAGAATGTAATGACTATTCGATTGGCATCGAATTAGAAGGCAGTGATGACTTGCCTTTTGAGTCAGAACAATATCAATCACTTGTAAACGTGGTGAAAATACTGCGCCAGGCCTATCCAAAAATTCAGAACCATATTGCAGGGCACTCAGATATTGCACCAAAACGTAAGACCGACCCAGGGTTGTATTTTGACTGGCAATTGTTCCGTCAGTTGTTATCTGAAAAAACATCAACTGATTTATGATTTCACAACGAAATCTATTTTAACTTTCATTACAATAACGCTTTTTAAAGATAAGCCGTAGGTGAGTGCGATGGCATTGTGGCGATCGACTGTAATTGTCAGTGCAATGACGATGTTATCCCGAATTTTGGGTTTGGTACGCGATGTGGTGCTGCTCAATGTGTTTGGTGCAGGTAAGGACTTTGATACCTTTGTCGTTGCCTTTCGTATTCCCAACTTTTTTCGGCGGCTGTTTGCGGAAGGGGCTTTTTCCCAGGCCTTTATTCCAGTCCTGACAGAATATAAAACCAGCCGTGCTCATGCCGAAGTTCAGATCCTGATTAGCCGTGTCTTTGGTTGTCTACTCACCGCAATGACCTTGCTGACCTTTGTGGCGATGGTTGCCGCGCCTGCAATTATTTATCTGTATGCGCCTGGTTTCCACAACGATCCTGAGAAATTTGACCTTGCGGTTGATATGTTCCGCCTAACCATTCCATATCTGATGTTTATGTCATTGACAGCATTTGCCAGCAGTATCCTGAACAGTTATGGTTCATTTGCCTCACCCGCATTTTCACCTGTATTGCTGAATGTGGCAATGATTGCAGGGGCGTGGTGGTTAACGCCATATATGGCTGAACCGATTATGGCGCTGGGCTGGGCAGTGGTGGCTGCAGGTATTTTGCAACTTGCCATCCAGATTCCTGAATTATGGAAAAAGAATCTACTGATTCCACCCAAGGTTGATTTTAAACATGAGGGTGTCGACCGTATTTTAAAGTTGATGCTACCAGCATTGTTTGGTGTTTCAGTTACACAGATCAACCTATTGCTGAATACCATCTGGGCATCATTTATGCAGGATGGTTCGGTTTCCTGGCTCTATAGCGCAGAACGGATGACTGAACTGCCTTTGGGCTTAATTGGTGTGGCAATCGGTACAGTGATTCTGCCATCACTTTCGGCCCGCCATGCTGAACAGGACCAAGCCAAATTCAGGAGTATGATTGACTGGGCAGCCAGGATCATTGTGTTGGTGGGCATTCCTGCAAGTATTGCCTTATTTATGCTGTCTACGCCGATTATTCAGGCATTGTTCCAACGCGGTGAATTTACCGTGGAAGATACCCATATGACCGCGTTGGCGTTGCAGTGTATGAGTGCTGGTGTGATTTCTTTTATGTTGATTAAGGTGTTTGCTCCTGGCTTCTATGCTCAGCAAGATACCAAGACTCCTGTCCGTGTGGGTTTAATGGCGGTTGCGGCGAATGCCATTTTAAACGTGGTGTTTATCGGTTTCTTTAAGCTGATTGACTGGCATGCAGAACATATGGCTTTGGCGCTGGCTTCTTCAGGTTCTGCCTTGGTCAATGCAGGTATGCTGTATTTCTATTTACACAAACGCAATATCTATCGCTTTGGAACTCACTGGAAGAAACTGGCAGTGCAATTTACCATTGCCAACCTGACCATGATTGCTGCGCTTTGGTATGCACTGACTTGGTATCAGGGCGATATTTCACAGTGGTTACGGATTGCTGAAGTGGTTGGGCTGTGTGTCGTTGGGGTAGTGGCCTATGCCGTAGGATTATTGGCAACTGGGTTCCGCCCAAGACATTTAAGAGCCTAATAGCTCTCTAAAAAACTAAACCCTCCATCAGGAGGGTTTTTACTATTTAACTTCAAGTAATTCAATATCAAAAATCAGGGTACTGTTGGGTCCGATTGCATCACCTGCACCAACATCGCCATAGGCCAAATTGGCTGGAATAAAGAAACGGCTTTTACCGCCCTCTTTCATGGTTTGCACACCCTCAGTCCAACCAGCAATCACTTGGTTCAGTTTAAACTCAATTGGATGGTTGCGGGCAATTGAGCTGTCAAACACAGTGCCATCCAGTAAACGACCTTCGTAATTCACCTTAACTGTAGAGGTTGCCTTTGGAGATTTTCCTTTGCCTTCCTGCAAAATTTGGTACTGCAAGCCTGACTTGGTGGTTATGATGCCTGTCTTTTGAGCATTTTCAGCGAGGAATGTTTTACCAGCAAGTTCATTTTTCTGGCCAACTTCCTGAAACTCAATCAGCTGTTTTGCCTCTAAACGTTTTTTATATTGGTTGAGTACTTTCGCCATGTCTTCATCAGTCAAAGATGCGACTTTTCCTTGAACAGCTTCCTGTACTCCCTGAACAAAAGTTTCAATATTCAGGTCTTTTAGGGTTTCGGCATTGCCTTTCCCCATTAAATAACCGTAACTATAGCCCAGTTGATCTTTTTGTGGGCTTTTTAGCGTAATTGGGGCAGCGTGGACTGTAGCAAAAGTTGAAGCTATTAAAATAAGGCTTAATTTTTTCATTATTTCTTCCAAAATAAAGGAGAGCACATGCTCTCCCTATTAATCAGTTATTTTACGGCAATGAGTTCTACATCAAAGATTAAGGTACTATTTGGTGGAATAGAACCAGGTACACCCTGAGCACCGTAACCCAGGTTTGCTGGGATATAGAGTGTGGCTTTACCACCCTCTTTCATAAACTGTAGACCTTCGGTCCAGCCTGGAATGACTTGATTCAATGGGAATTCAATGGGCTCACCACGATCGTAGGAGCTGTCAAAGACCTTGCCATCAGTGAGCTGTCCCTTATAGTGAACTTTCACCACAGAAGTGGCGGTAGGCTGTTTGCCCGTACCTTCTGTAATGATTTTATACTGCAAACCTGAAGCAGTGGTTTTAACGCCGTCTTTTTTAGCATTTTCAGTGAGGAATGAATTACCTGTTGCCTCTGCTTTCTTTGTTTCGTTCAGTTGCTTTTGTTGTAATTCTTTTTGGAACTCCATATACGCAGCTTGTAATTCCTCTTCAGTATAGGCAGCAGGCTTTTGTGCATGCGCATCACGGAAACCTGTAATAAATGCACCTGTTTCCAATTCAGGCGGAGTCTGCTTTGCAACTTCATAACCGAGCGCATAACTGATTTTTGCAACAGGTGCCGCATTTTTATCTGCTTTGGTGCCTAGCTCAGTCGCTGGGTGTTGAGTTGCATAATAAATTGGAACAAGGGCTGCACCAGCTAAAACGACTGCAACCACAACAGGTAAAGCTTTACTCATGAGATGTCCGAAGTAAGATTTTAATAAAAAACATGGTCATGATCTTAGCATGTCTAAGCTTAAGCATTGAATAACTCAGCTAAAAAATGCGTGTATTTTTTATATAGTTTATGTGTTTATCGATAAAAAGCCAGACTTTGAGATCTGGCTTTTTGAGATGATTATTGTGATGGATTTTTAATCATCTTTATTTGCTTTGTAAGCATATGAATAATTGTATCCATACCCGTAACCAGCACCAGCACGTTGAATATCATTCAAAATAAAGCCGTTTACTTTCACGCCAGCTTGTTCAAAGCGGTTGACAGTCAGTTCAAGTTCTTTCATTTGCGTCTTGGCATAACGTGCCACTACCAAATTCACACCCGCATATTGTGAAATAATAATCCCATCGGTGACTGCAAGAACTGGTGGGGTATCAATCAGAATATGGTCAAATTGGCTCGACAAGTGCGTGAGCATATCTGCAAATTTTTGCGTACTTAACAACTCTGACGGATTAGCAGGGCTTTTACCACGACTGATGAAGCTTAAATTTTCAACTTCAGTACTGCGCACAATATTGCCTAACTCGTGTTGACCATTCAGGTATTCGGTTAAGCCAGGCTTAGGGTCGTAATTAAAGTATTTGTGCATATAACCACGACGTAAATCGGCGTCAATCAATAATACGCGCTTATCACTTTGCGCCAAAATGGTCGCTAAGTTGGTCGAAATAAAAGATTTACCCAACTCTGGTGCAGGGCCAGAAATCATAATGATATTGTTTTTGGCACTGCTTAAGGCAAAGTGAATGGTAGTACGCATGCTACGTAGGCTTTCAATGGCAATATCATCACTATTTTTCACCGCAAGAATTGGAATATTCTTTTTCTTTTTCAGAATGTTAATACGGCTTTCTTGCACAGGTGAACGTGGTACAGTGGCATAAACAGGTAAATCAAGTTCATTTTCAATTTGATTCGAGTCTTTAATACCTGAGCGCAACATATTACGCAGTAAGGCCAATAATGTGCCCAAGAAGCCACCTACAAAAATAGCAAGTACTAATGTGATGAGCTTTTTAGGTTTAATTGGTTTTACAGGTTCAATTGCAGTATCAATAATGCGTACATTACCAATTTCACCTGCTTTGGCAATTTTGAGTTGTCGGTAGCTATTCAATAACGCAGTGTATAACTCAGTATTTACCTTAACATCGCGGTACAGTTGTAAGTACAGTCGCTGGGTTTCAGGTAAACGCTTAATGGATTGAGTCATTTCCGAAGTTTTTTTGTTAATTTCAGAAAGTTGAGCGTTAATTGCTGACATTAATGGGTGGTCAGGCGTATATTTTGAAGAGAGTTCTGCTTGTTGCTGTTGTAGTTGGATTTTTAATTTTTCCAGTTCAACATTCTGTTTTAGCATTAACTCCGCTTCTTGTGTTACATCAATTGTGTTGTATTGTTCTCGGAAACGGTTAAATTTAATTTCAGAGTCTTCGAGTTGTTGTTTTAACTCAGGCAGTTGCTTTTCAAGGAAGCTCAATGTTTGAGCCGATTCCAGTGATTTACGTTCAATATTTTGTGCTTGGTAAATATTTAAGATGTGGTTAAGTACTTGGGTGATATGTTCTTTATCTTCACCATTGTAGTTAAGACCAATCACACCAGAGTTTTTACCTCTTTCTGCTACGCTGTAATCTTTTTTAATCCATTGTACGGCTGAAGGCATAGATAATTTAGTAACTGAAAAATCATGCGAGATAGGGTTTTTCGCATAAATTTGAATTTTCCATAAACCTTTCTGATCTAGGCTTTGATTGACCGCATTTAACTTGCCTTTAAACACTACATCTTTTTTATAAGACAGGCTAAACTCTTGTCCATTGATAAAGTTTAGTGTGAGTTTTTTATCTAGATAAAAATTAGGCACATCAAAAGATTGAATAACAAATACATTTTTTTTATCTTGCCAAGTCACAACATTATTTTTATAGATAACTTTACTTTGAATTGTGTTGAGCAAACGATACGTCAAGCTACTTTGTTCATCGGTGATACGAATATCTAGCTTTAAGTCTTGTATGGTTTGTCCGAGCACTTTGCGCGAGTTTAAGATTTCAATTTCCGCATCTGCAGCTGACTTTCCACCCACTCCTCCAGGTAGTGCGCTTCCTAAATCCCCTAAAAGAGCTGCGGCACCAGCACCTTTAGCGTCCTCAACCTGAATCATAGCATCCGTTGAGTAGACATTTGGCGTTACTTTTAAGTAAAGCAGAGCAAAAACGAGGCTAAGGAGTGTACATAGAGCAATGAGCTTCCATTGCGACAGCAAAGAAAAGAATAATTCTTTTAAGTCAATGGTATCGTCTTGAGGTGTGCTATTCGAATTCATGAAATAAAACTGCTAAAAATTAAAAATGGGATTGCCAGTCAGAAACGTATTTTTGAATGTTGCGACAAGTTTCATCAAAAAAAGCTTGATCATGTTGATAAGGATCGGGCACATTTTGATTTTGCCAATGCCCCAAACGAAAAACCTTTCCTTTGGCAAAAGACCAAGTTTGCTCAAGATGTTTTTTTTGATTATTACTCATGACTAAAATTAAATCTGATTTTTTAATCATTTCGGCAGTAATTTGTCTGGCAATGTGTGGACGCATATCAATATTCAGCTGATCCATACAGTGTATAGCTTTTGCATCTGCCGAATGCCCAGACATTGCAGAGAGACCTGCAGACTCAATATTTAAATTGGGATGATTGTTTTTTAGAAAATATTCAGCCATGGGGCTACGACATATATTTCCAATGCATACAACTAAAACATTTTGAATTTGCATGCTATTTACCTAACTGGTCAAATGTGTAAAGTGCACTCGAGAAAGGCACAATTTGATTCATGATACGTTGCCAGCGTGTAAGCCCCGTTGCATCGATATATACAATATCATTTTTTTGCATCTGAAATTGATTGGCTAAAGCTAAATTGCCTAAGCTGCTTAAGTTCAAATGATAAATTGTAGAGGTTTTAGTATTTAAATCTGTACGCATCACAAAAATACGTGCAGCACTTGCAGAATAAGGGTTAACACCTTCACTTTCACCCAATACATCACTTAAGGTCATGCCCTGATCACGTAAAGTCAGTGCCTGACTTTTGTTTGACTCCCCCATAACGTACAACTTTTGATTTTGTTTTGCATTTACAAAAATTGTGTCATTGGGTTGAATAAGTAGGTTGTGCAAAGACAACCCTTGCTTTTCTAATTCTACAGCATTTAAGTGATAGGTTTGTCCTTGTCGGATCAGTTGAATATTGGTGTTATCACCTGTTTCAGTATTTACGCCACCAGCTTGTCCCAAAGCTGTATAAATACTGATAGGTTGGTCATTTAATGTGTACTGACCGCTACGCATAACTTGACCGTTTACAAAATAGCGGCGTCCTTCGTATGAAAGAACCCGCACAACAACATCTGGGTGTTTTAAATAGCGCGAAAATTGTGAGCGTAAATATTGGTTGATTTCAGCCAGCGTTTTGCCAGCAACTTTGACTTGTCCAAGCAGAGGTAAATATACATTGCCATTTGGGTCAATTGGATAGCCAGCCGCCTTGATATTACTAATATCTTGGATAGGTGGCGTGATTTCGGGATAAGCCCAAAGCTGAATTGAAAGTACATCACCTGCGGTTAAACGGTAAATGTGTTGCTTATTGTTAAATAAATGATAAGTCGAGTTTGCACTCTGAATATTATTGAGTAAGTGGCTAGGTAAATTGTCCTGTGTTAGCTGAACGACCGTTAGTTGGGCGCCTTGGTCTGTTTTGTACGCACCTTGTGTAGGTAGGTCGTAAGTTTGTAAGCCAGAGGTCACAGCACAGCCAGTGGCAGCAATGCCACATGCCATTAAAACAGCCAGTTGAAAGTGTCGCACGCGAGATTCCATTTTTAATTTATTAAAATCTTTTAAATCAATTGCCGCCATTTTACCGAACTTGTCAAATAGGTACATAGCAATTTGTAATCATTTTGCAGATTCTGTCAAATTCTTTGCGAAAAAATGATAAAAACCGCATATTGTGAATTCAATCCAAATTAAAACAGTTGAATATTCATAAAACTATAGACTGTGATCACTTTCAAGTAATTTAAGCACAAATCATTATAGAAATTTCATAAATTTCTGCTAGTATTCCTGCCGAAAGATTCATTCTTCATAAAATACAGATATAAATTTAAAGGCGCTCAAATGCTACAGCTTTCAGACCTAAAAATTGCCATTATTGGTTTAGGCTATGTCGGGTTACCTCTAGCGGTTGAATTCGGTAAGCAGTTGCCTGTGGTGGGTTTTGATATTCAGCAAAAACGCATACAAGAATTACAAAGTGGGCATGATCATACCTTAGAAGTGTCGTCAGAAGAACTTAAACAAGCGACGCAATTGACTTATTCTGCTAATTTAGATGATCTACGCAGCTGCAATTTTTTTATTGTGACTGTCCCAACCCCCATTGATGAATTTAAACAACCTGATTTAACCCCACTTATTAAAGCGTCTACCAGTATTGGGAAAGTACTTAAAAAAGGCGATGTAGTGGTGTATGACTCTACGGTATACCCAGGTGCAACTGAAGAAGCCTGTATTCCAGTTTTGGAACAAGTGTCAGGCTTAAAATTCAATCAGGACTTTTTTGCAGGCTATAGCCCAGAACGGATTAATCCAGGCGATAAGCTGCACCGTGTGACCAATATTTTAAAAGTGACTTCGGGTTCTACCCCAGAGGTGGCAGATTTTGTTGATGCAGTTTATCAACTGATTGTGACTGCAGGTACGCATAAAGCACCGAGTATAAAAGTGGCTGAAGCCGCAAAGGTCATTGAAAATACCCAACGTGATGTGAATATTGCTTTAATTAATGAATTGGCCGTGATCTTTAATAAGTTGGGTATAGATACTGAAGCGGTGTTGAAGGCTGCGGGAACCAAGTGGAATTTTTTACCTTTCCGCCCTGGTTTGGTGGGTGGGCACTGTATAGGGGAAGACCCATATTATTTAACCCATAAAGCACAGTCTTTAGGCTTGCATCCAGAAATTATTTTAGCGGCACGGCGTTTAAATGACCGTATGGGTGAATATGTTGCAACACAATTGATTAAAGAGATGGTGAAGCAGCGTATACAAGTGGTGGGTTCAAAAATTTTAGTGATGGGTTTGAGTTTTAAAGAGAACTGTCCAGATATTCGCAATACTAAAATTGTAGATATGGTCAAAGCTTTAAAAGAATATGATTTAGATTTAGATATTTATGACCCGTGGGTGGATCCGTTAGACGCAGCAAAGGAATATGGTATAGACCCTGTTTCTAGTTTGGCGAACGCTAAATATGATGCCATTGTTTTAGCAGTTGCGCATAATCAATTTAAACGGATGTCTATAGATGAATTTAAAGCATTGGCTAAAGAAAAATATGTTTTATACGATTTAAAATATATTTTAAATCATACAGATGTAGATATTCGCTTATAAATAAAATGTATATTTCAATTAAAAGGGTTGTAGATGACCCAAGAATCAGAAACTCAATGTGGATGCTTGTAGAAAAAGCAATATCATTATTTGGGTTAATATTCATTATTTCTGCTGTTGCAAAATATACAGGTCCATCTATTTACGGCGAAATATCTTTAGCTGCTTCTATCTTTATTGTAATTAAAACAATTGCACAACTAGGCTTGGATCAAATTTTCTTTAAATATATTAGTCAAAAAAAACCATTTCATTTTTTATTCTTTAAATATGCTTCGCAATTAGTAAGTATTATTTATTTAATTCTCTCAGTTATAATAATTTTTATATCTTATTTTCATGCATCTCCTACTGGCTTTTATTTTATTTTAGCTACTTTTTTAGCTTATTATTTTAATTCAATTGACTTGCTCAATGCTTATTATGAAGGAATGCTTTTATCAAAGATCAATGTTTTTGCAAATGTGATTGGATTGTTAATTTCTTTAGTAATGAGGTGGGCCATTGTTGTATTGGAGGTGGACTATATTTATTTGTGTGTACCTATTGTCATGATGACCTTAGTTCCATTTCTCATTAAGGTTTTATTCTACTATAAGAAATACTTAGTAAGTAGCAGAATCGTTCTAAAAAAGACGGTTAAGAACAAGAGATATATGGTTTATTTCTTAGGAGCGGGTTTCCCTCTTATGCTTGCTGTGATTACAGCAACGGTGAATGGGCAAGCATCAAACTTTTTACTTGGATATCTAGAAAATACAGCAAGTGTAGGTATATTTTCGATAGCTTTTGTTTTAGCTGGTGCTTGGTGTATTGTGCCGACAACACTTATTATGAGTTATATGACATCTATATATAGTATTAATAACAATGATTACAGCACATATATAAAAACAAGCTCAAAAATTGCCAGAAACATTACACTAATGTCACTGTTCATTGTGTTTGTCTTATATGTCCTTTCGCCATATTTTATTGATTGGCTATATGGAAAAGAATTTTATCAATCGATTGAAATATTTCAATATCTAATATTCTTTCAACTTCTATGGGTAATCAACTTTCTATTTTCTAGAATTATTATTAAGTTTAATGGATTTCGGTTTTTAGCCATAAAGTCTATTATTCTTTGTTTTTTAAATATTATTATTTCTTACACTCTAATCAAGGAGAAAGGGGTGTTGGGTGCGGCATTTGCATTAATTATTGTAGAAGCACTTTCATTTATATCTAATTTTTTATTCAAACCTGCTAAGTTTTTAAATATCGTTTTCAAAATTGGTGTAACTAAATCGTGAAGAGCATAGAATTAACAATTTTTACACCCAGTTATAATCGGGCGCATACCTTACCTAGACTTTATGAAAGTTTAAAACAGCAATCTAATCAGAATTTCGAATGGTTGATTGTAGATGATGGCTCTTCTGATGATACAGAGTCGTTAGTTAAGCGTTTCATGAATGATGATGTTTTAAGTATTCGATATATAAAACAAGAAAATGCGGGTAAACAAGCAGCCTGGAACAATGCCGTGTTGAATGCCAGAGGAAAACTATTTTGTGGTGTCGACTCAGATGATGCATTAGCTAACTCACATAATGTTGAGGATATTTTCTCGAAATATGCAAATTTGTTAGATGATGAAAAAGTCATTGGTCTCAGATTTCTTGCCTATTCGAATGTTAAAAAAACATTTGACGGTAAAATGATATCAGAAGATATTGTTATGCAGTCGTATTTTGAAGAGTTCGCAGATGCGGGAAATTTTGGTGAAAGGATAGATGTATTCAAGACCCATATTTTAAAAAAGTACCTTTATCCTGTATCTGATGATATTAAATTTATTCCAGAAATTTGGTTTTATGTAAAAGTCTCAGCTGATGGTTATCAGTTTGTGTATGTTCCAGAAGCTTTACGTTTGTTTTTTGATGAAGCCACTGAAAATAGATTGAGTAGAAGCTCTCTTCTAAAGCATGCTAAAGGACACTATATCTCGCGTTCAGCAATGCTCAACTGCGTACCTGTAGCCGTATATTCAAAGAATATGTTCGCTTTAATAAAAACCATTATACGTTTTGGCCAATGTGCAAACTTTTTAAATATTAATTTTAAACAAAGAGTGAAAGATACAAACTTTATTTATGCCACATTGTCATATATTGCTAAATTTATAAAATCTGGGACATAAAATGAAAAATATTTGTTTTCTCATCGGGGATATTAACCATTCAGGGGGTACTGAACGGGTAACGACTTTGATTGCGAACACATTAGACAAAAAGCAGAATAATATTTTCGTATTATCGTTGAGCAATGGTGATAAACCTTTTTTTGAACTGAATAAAGATATACGCGTAGACGCTTTATTTGAAGAAAAAGTCTCCATGAAAAAGCATTTTTTCCAATGCGTTAAACGAATTAGAAAATTTTTAATTAAAAACAAAATCGATACATTAATTGTTGTGGATAGTATAAGTTGTGTATTTACCGTTCCAGCATGTATGGGTATTAAAATTAATCATATTTGTTGGGAACACTTTAATTTAAAGGTAAATCTAGGTTCATCTTTTAGGTCTTTAGGGCGGTGGATGGCGGCACATTGGTGTGACAAGATTGTAACGCTCACCGACAGAGATAAACAGTTTTGGGAGAATAAGTTTAAGCTGAAAGGTACTGATCAAGTAATTGCAATACCTAACCCTAGTCCTTATAGCTTACAAAATAATATTCCTCACTTGTCCAATAAAACGATACTGTGTGTGGGTCGCTTAACATACCAAAAAGGATTTGATCTGTTAATTGAAGCATGGAGTCAAGTTGCTCATGAGCTTACAGGTTGGCAGATACTCATTGTGGGGGGAGGAGAGGATGAAAAAATGCTCAAATCTCTGGCAGCTCAAAAAAATGTTTCTGATAGCCTGATTTTTTTAGGTCAACAAAAAAATATGGATCAATTTTATCGACAGGCATCTTTTTTTTGTATGAGTTCTCGTTTTGAAGGTTTGCCTATGGTTTTGCTTGAAGCCCAAAGTTATGGTTTACCTATTGTGTCTTTTGACTGTGACACTGGTCCTGCTGAAATTATTACTCATGATATGAATGGGTATTTAATCAATCCTGATGATGTTACTGGATTGGCAATAGCATTGAGAAAATTATGTAACCTAGATGACATAAAATTTGGTGAAATGGTTGAAGCATCATTTGTTAACTCTAAAAAATTTGATATCAAGGAGATATCTACAATTTGGACTAGGGTAATTTGATGAAAATAAATACTAATATATTTCTGAGTATCTATGTATTTCTAGTATTTCTTTTCTTTACACTAGATTTAAATAGCTCATATGTGTTTTACGGTAATTTAGTTTTATTTATACCTGCACTTATTCTGTTTAGATTTGTTTTATACCCTAAGATTAGTGTAAAAAAACTATTATTTATAATGTTTTTAGTTGTATTTTGGGAAACTCTTGTTTTTATACAAAATACAAATACTTTATACGATAATTTAATTGTAAATACTCAGAGATCAATATTTCTATTTGTAGCATTTTTTCTAATATCAGATATTTTTGATAAAGTAAATATTAAGTCAATTTTAGCTTCTTTAAATGCTTATATAGTGTTTCTGAGTTGCATAGTTATTTTTCAATTCTTAGGTTTCTATATTTTAGGATTATCTTCTTCTGCCGTTGATATATCAGTACTATTAGGAGGTCAATTATCACGTTCATATTATATGGATGGGATGTATAGGCCTACAGGCTTGATGTCAGAGCCAGCAGCATTTGTTGGTGCACAAGTTGCATTATTATGTTTACAGTATCTAATATCTAAAAAAAATGATATACCGCGTATTTTCGGTATTTTGTCTGTGCTTTTATCCATGTCTTTTGCTGGGTTTATTATAATTGGTTTATATTGTTTAATAGTTTTTTCGAAGGGTATAAAGAATATTATATTTCTAGGTGTTCTAGGATTGTTGGCTTTTGTTGGTTTGGAACTGGTTGTTAAAGAACGTTTAGAGATATTAGGATCAGATAGTGATAATAGTAATAATGTTAAAATAGAAGCAATTAATTACTTTATATCTGATCCTATGCACATATTATTTGGTTATGGAAATATTGTGCGTAATCAAAGTACTCCTGTTTTTTTTGAAGGTGCTACTGATATTACTTTCTTTTTAGCAAGTATTGCTATTTTTGGTGTTATAGTAGGTGGATTAGTATTGCTAATATTCTTTTATTGGTTATTTAGAAGTAATTATACAAGTAAAGAAAAGATGATAGTGTTACTTCCATTGGTTAAATTGACTAATCCAGCATTAATTTTCTTTAGTGGTTTTATTATCTTAGCTATCAAGTTCAGTAAGAGAGAAAGATTATGAAGCTTCTATATTTAATCACGGGGCTTGGAGGTGGTGGCGCTGAAAAAGTGGTGTGTGACTTGGCCGATCAAATGTTTATCTTAGGTCATCAAGTTAAAATTGCCTATCTAACAGGGGAAATTTTAGTACGACCTAAAAGTATTGATATAGACCTAATATCTTTAGATTTGAATAATCTTTATGGATTATATTCAGCATCAAAAAAATATAAAAAACTAATTCAAGATTTTCAACCTGATGTTGTGCATTCACATATGGTACATGCTAACATTTTTGCACGTATCAATCGTATTGGCTGTGCAATACCAAAATTAATTTGTACTGCTCATAACTCTAACGAAGGTGGTCAGTTACGTATGCTCGCTTATAAGTTGACTAATTTTTTATCTAATCTTAATACAAATGTTAGTCAAGAGGCATCTGACTCCCTTATTTCAAAAGGAGCGTTTAATAAAAATAATTTAATTACAGTTTATAATGGTATAGATTTAAATAAGTTTCTTTTTTTAGATAAAAATATAAGTTCAAATGAATTAAGTTTTCTCTCTGTTGGACGTTTTAATGCACAGAAAGACTATCCAAACTTATTACATGCTATTGCCATTTTTCTTCAGAACCCACAACGAAAAAAATGTATATTTAAAATTGTTGGAGATGGTGAGCTTAGACCGCAGATAGAAGTACTAATTGAAAATTTAGATCTAAAGGATAATGTAATTTTGCTTGGACGCCGAGATGATATACCACAGTTGATGCAAGATGCAGATTTTTTTATTTTACCTTCAGCTTACGAGGGGTTTGGTTTAGTCGTTGCTGAGGCAATGGCATGTGGAACATTTGTTATTGCAACTAATAGCGGTGGCGTAGCTGAAGTCATGGGTGGTACAGGACTTTTAGTTCCTCCTCAAAATAGTGAAGCTTTAGCTCAAGCATTAAAACAAGCGGTTGAAAAAACATCTTTGGAGATACAAGAAAATAACTTAAAAGCACGTCGACGTGTGGAAGAATTGTTTTCTTTAGAAAAGTCTGTTCAAAATTGGTTAAAATTGTATGAGCAAAATTAAAACGATCGTAATGATTGGCACTACAGCTGCATGTTTTTACGGTTTTAGGTCAGAGCTTATAAAGAACTTAAACTTAAAAAATATTACTGTTTATGCATTTACTACCGACAATGATGCATTAGAACTAGAAAAAATTAGTGTGTTAGGCGCGATTCCTATCTCTTACCAGCTTAATCGAGGTGGTTTAAACCCTTTAGCAGATATGCTCGCAACTTATAAATTGGCACAACAAATCAAACAATTAAAGCCTGACTTAGTTTTTTCATATTTTGCTAAACCTGTCATATTCGGTACGCTCGCTGCAAAAATTGCCAAAGTTCCAAAAATTATAGGTATGCTTGAAGGATTAGGCTACACATTTACAGATCAACCGAATGGTTTAAGCTCAAAAACTAAACTCATTAAAGCTATTCAAGTTTTTTTATATAAACTTGCGCTACCAAAGTTAGATCAGTTAATTCTACTCAATCATGACGATAAAACAGACCTGCTCATAAATAATGATATAGAAGTCAAAGAAACATATATTTTAGGTGGTATCGGTCTAGATTTAAATCAGTATAAATATTCACCTGCAACAAAAGATTTACCAATACATTTTTTGTTCATTGGCCGACTTCTAAAAGAAAAAGGAATACATGATTTTATTGCTGCTGCTCAGATTGTAAAACAGAAATTTCCTCAAACAACGTTCACTGTATTAGGCGGAATTGATGAAGCAAACTTAGGCGCTTTAACCCAAGGTGAATTGACTCAGTCTATTGACCAAAACGTAATTGATTATCCTGGTCATGTTGAGAATATTGCTGAGTGGATTAAACAGTCTCATGTGTTTGTGCTGCCATCATATCGCGAAGGCGTCCCAAGAAGCACACAAGAAGCAATGGCAATAGGACGCCCAGTCATTACAACAGATGTCCCTGGTTGCCGAGATACGGTTATAGACGGTGTAAATGGTTTTTTAGTGCCCAAATGGAACCCACAAGCATTGGCAGAAAAAATGATTTATTTCATTGAGCATCCAGAGCAAGTTCGTATGATGGGTGATCAAAGCCATAAAATTGCGATTGAAAAGTTTGATGCAGAAAAAGTAAACCAGCGCTTATTAGAAATATTGGGAATTTAAAAATATGAAGGTCTTACTTACAGGCAGTAACGGTTTCTTAGGTCAATATTTGTCGCAATTTTTGGCTGAAAAAGGCTATTCTATTTTAGCGCATACACGTAAAGCTCAAACTTTTGACCATCCGAATATTCACAATATCAATTTTGATCTGAATGATAATTTAGACAACATTGATCTGAATCAAATTGAAGTTATTATTCACTGTGCAGGTCGTGCACATGTCATGAATGAAACTGCAGAATCACCACTTGAAGCATATCGCCAAACCAATGTACAAGGCACATTAAATCTTGCGAAAAAGGCTGTTAAGGTTGGGGTAAAGCGTTTTATTTACTTAAGCAGTATTAAAGTCAATGGTGAACAAACCGCGGCCCAGCCTTTTAAACCAAGCGATACCGTGAATACTGATGATCCCTATGGCTTATCTAAATATGAAGCAGAACAGGCACTACTTGAATTGTCTAAAAAAACCGGACTCGAAGTTGTTATTATTCGCCCAGTATTGATTTATGGGCCTAATGTAAAAGCCAACTTTAAAAGTATGGTGAACTTGGCAACTAAAAAACTCCCTTTACCGATTGGTTGCTTAGACAATAAACGCAGTATGGTGAGTGTTTATAACTTGGCAGACCTGATTCATACTTGTATGACTCATCCAAATGCCAACCGTGAAGTATTTTTAGCCAGTGATCAGGATGACATTTCAGTCAAACAATTATTTGAAAAATTAGCAAAATATCAAAATAATCAATTGCTAATGCTACCTGTACCAAAAAGCTTGATCGGTTTTCTAGCAAGCTTGGTGGGGAAAAAAGCAGTGGCTTCACGTCTATGTTCAGAACTGGTGGTAGATTCCACTAAAAATACACAACTTTTAGGTTGGACTGCACCATATAATGTTGATACAAGCCTAGAAAAAATGTTTAACACAGCGCATAAAAACTGAGCCTAGTCAAAAATATGTCCATGCTATCCCTTTTTATTTTCTTTTTACTCGCGTTTGCGATGACCTATTTCATGCGCGCCTACGCCCTAAAGAAAAATATAATAGATAATCCTAATGAACGTAGCTCCCACAGTATACCCACGCCCCGTGGTGGTGGTGTTGCGGTGGTGTGTAGCTACTTGTTGGCGCTGGCGGTGTTAATCTATAGCCAACAATTGACGCTACATATTGGTTTAACCCTAATAGCAGCGGGTTTTGTCATTGCCTTGCTTGGCTTTTTAGATGACCATGGTCACATCAATTCAATGCTGCGTTTAGCCGTACATTTCTTGGTAGCCATTGGCGTGGTGATCAGCTTGGGTGGCTTTAGCGAAGTTACGGCTTTTAATAGCCTGCAACTCGGCTTTATCGCCAATATCATTGCGGTACTATTTTTGGTGTGGTTGTTGAATCTATATAACTTTATGGATGGGATTAACGGCATTGCCAGTGTTGAAGCAATCACCACTGTCGTCAGTATGGCAATTTTGTATTATGTGCTAAATACCACATTAAACTCAGACATATTGTGGTTATTGGCAGCCTGTGTATTTGGCTTTTTACTGTGGAACTTTCCCAAGGCTAAAATTTTTATGGGCGATGCCTGTAGCGGGTTTCTCGGCCTCACTTTGGGTATTTTGGCGCTCATCGCCCTCAAAGAAAACTTGGTACTGTTTTGTGCGTGGATCATTTGCCTAGGTGTCTTTGTGGTCGATGCAACCTATACCCTCATAAAACGTGTGTTGAGCGGCTATAAAATGTATGATGCACATCGAAGCCATAGCTATCAAATTTTATCGCGCAAATGCGGGAGTCATACTCCCGTGACTTTAGCGGTTGCAGCAATTAATCTATTGTGGTTATTTCCTATCGCTTATATAACGGTTACACAAGCATGGGCGTACCCTGAATTGGCGGTATTGATTGCCTATATACCATTGTTAATTGTGGCTATAAAATTCAAGGCAGGACATGCAGATGCTTAATAAACCCAGCTTGTTAATTTTGGGTGCAGGTGGATATGGTTTGGCCGTTGCAGAAGCTGCAGAACTGAGTGGACAATGGCAAGAGATTATGTTTGCCGATGATCGTTGGCCTGCAACACAGCATGTGGCGGAATATAACATTGTTGCAAATATTGCCAGTTTGCATCAGTTAGACACCATGCATCTTCAAGCGATAGTGGCGGTGGGTAATAATGCTTTAAGATTGCAATGGCAACAAACCGTGTTGGGGCTAGGTATAGAATTGACATCGGTCATTCACCCACACAGCATGATTAGTCCAACAGCACAAATTGGCCTAGGGGTGAGTGTCATGGCAGGGTGTATAATTAGTCGTAAAACTGTGATCAACGATGGCGTAATTTTAAATATTGGTGCATTATTGGATCATGATGTTGTCATTGAAGCATTTGCCCATTTAAGTGTAGGGGTAAAAGTAGCAGGTGGTCAAAGAGTTGCTACACATTCATTTTTAGAGGTTGGAACCTGTATTCTGCATTAAAAATACGGTGTTTTAAAATTCAAATATTAATAATTGTATATCTATGAAATCCATAATTGAACTTGCTGTAGAATCCCCACGCTCAGTCAAACTTGCATTTTTGGTTGTTTTAGACTTCTGTGTTCTTCCTGTGCTGTTGTGGATGTGCTATGCCATTCGCCAGTTTGATTTAGGTGCAGAAGTTGTGCCTAATTTGGCCTATGGTTCAATTTGGGCAAGCGTGATTGCAGTTGTATCGCTGTTTATTTTCGGGGTGTATCGCTTTATTGTGCGCACCTACAGCGAACTGTTTATGGTCAAATTGGGGTTGGGAACTGCTTTGACTGTGGCAGGGCTATATGGCTTGGCTTACTTTACCGATGCCTTTATTCCCACTTCTATTCCACTTATGTTCGGCTTTCTCATGTTCGCATGGGTTTGGTTTAGCCGCGGTTTTATTCGCTTTATCGTGCGTTCTTATTTACAAGCCGATATACAAAAAAAACGTGTGGCGATTTATGGCGCGGGCAATGCAGGACAGCAAATTGCAGCAGCACTCTACAATTCCGATGAACACTTACCTGTGTTGTTTATTGATGATGATCCGTCACTCACTGGGCAACAGTTGGGCCGTTTAAAAGTCTATGATGCAGAAACAGCATTAAAAGTCATGCCGAAAAAGCATATTGATGAAATTTTGATTGCGTTGCCTTCGGTCGGACGTATGCGTAAAAGCGAGATCGTCAAATTCTTAGAGCCTGCACATATTAAAATTACCGAAATTCCAGGACTGACCAAACTAGTCGATGGTGAAATTCGCGTATCGGATATTCAGGAAGTCGATATTATTGACTTGCTCGGGCGTGACCCTGTGCCACCAGTACCCGAACTGTTGGCTAAAAATATTCAAAACAAAATGGTCTTGGTGACAGGCGCGGGTGGTTCCATTGGTTCTGAACTGTGTCGCCAAATTGTCAAAAATAAACCCAAAGCCTTGGTGATTTATGAACTGACCGAATTTGCGTTGTATAGCATTGAAAAAGAATTACGCTTAAATAGCGATGTCACGATTATCCCGATTTTAGGTTCAGTGCTCGATCAGGCCAAACTAGAACGGGTGATGGAGCAGTATAGGGTTCAAACCGTGTACCATGCGGCTGCTTACAAACACGTGCCTTTGGTAGAGTGCAACCCATTGGCAGGTCTGAAAAACAACGCGATTGGGACAGCATTTAGCTTAAATGCAGCGGTCAAAACAGGTGTAGAAACCTTTGTGCTCATTTCTACCGATAAAGCCGTGCGTCCAACCAATGTCATGGGGGCGTCTAAACGTATGGCAGAGTTGTATTGTCAGGCCATGGCAGAAGCGCAAGATCAGACCCAAATTAGCATTGTCCGCTTTGGGAATGTTTTGGGTTCATCGGGTTCGGTGGTGCCGTTGTTTAAACAGCAAATTGCCAAAGGTGGGCCTATTACCGTGACTCATCCTGAAGTCACCCGTTACTTTATGACCATTCCAGAAGCCTCGCAATTGGTGATTCAGGCGGGTGCTTTAGGTCAGGGGGGCGATGTATTCCTGCTGGATATGGGGGAACCTGTACGCATTCAGGACTTGGCCCGTCAAATGATTGCATTGAGTGGTTTAAAAGTACGAGAAACAGGCAGTCAGGAAGGTGATATTGAAATTCAATATTCAGGCTTACGTCCAGGCGAAAAACTCTACGAAGAATTGTTGATTGATGCCGATAATACCGAAGTGACACAACACAGCCGGATTTTGCGTTCTTATGAAAAAATGTATCCGTTGGATGAATTGTTGTTGGTGTTTGAGCGTATGCATGACTTAACCGCAATTCAAAGTGATATTGACTGGGCTTTAGCACAGCTTGAACACTATGTGGATGGTTATGTCCGTGGTAAAGAAGTCAAAGTAAATTAAAATATCGAGATCAGGTTAAGACATATGATTAAAAAAGCAATTTTACCCGTCGCAGGTTTAGGCACCCGTTTTTTACCTGCAAGCAAATCCATTCCAAAAGAAATGGTGACAGTAGTCGATCGTCCCGCAATTGAGTATGTGGTACGTGAGGCAGTTGAGGCTGGGATAGAACAAATTATTTTGGTGACTCATTCATCTAAAGCATCAATTGAAAACTATTTTGATCGTAATTTTGAGCTTGAAACAACTTTAGAACAAAAAAAGAAATTTGATTTGCTTAAGGAAATTACTGATATTTTACCGAAGCATGTGAGTGTGGTGAGTGTACGCCAACCGCAACCTTTGGGATTAGGTCATGCAGTGTTATGTGCCAAAGATATTGTGGGTAATGAAGCATTTGCAGTGTTATTGCCTGATGTACTGGTTAAGAACCAAAGCTGTGATAATGATTTGTCATTAATGATCCAGCGTTTTGAGCAGTCTCAAGCTGCTCAGATTATGGTAGAGGCAGTTCCTGACCATTTGGTTGATCAATATGGTATTGTAGATGTTGCGATTTCTCCGAATGAAGGGGAAAGTGCTATCATGCAGGGAATTGTTGAGAAACCTGCGATAGGTACTGCGCCATCCAATTTATCTGTGGTAGGGCGTTATATTCTACCTGCTGAGATTATGAGCCTATTGGAGAATACGCCTCGTGGTGCAGGAAATGAAATTCAGTTAACCGACGCAATTGCAGCTTTACAGCAAACTGAAACAGTTGAAGCGTATCGTATGAAAGGACAGACTTTTGACTGTGGGAGTAAGTTGGGCTATCTAAAAGCTGTATTGCATTATGGTATTGAGCATCCAAAACTGGGTGAAGATTTTAAGGGCTTAATCAAAGAATTAGCTCTATAATTTAGGGTTAATATTGATGAAAGTTGCTATTTTTGGTAATACTTTATATGCAGGCGTGATGTCTGCATTATTGTCTGAATCTGGACATTTTGTATATTGGTGTTCTCATATCAACCCAAATGAAAATGGTCAGCAATATTCTTTTCATGATGAAAGTGTCAGTCGATTACTTGAAAAACAACTCAGTAGTGGATTTCTGATTTATCGTGATCTGGATAGTATTCCTTTAGACATTGATGCTTACTTATTTAGTTTTAATCAAACCCAGGAACAACAAGTTTTTCAACTATTGGCATCACTAAAACAGCGTCCAATTATTCATCCTAAACTGATGATCAATGCATCTACCTTTGGCTTACATGGGACTGAGCATTTTCAACAAATTCTTTCTGAAGATGACTGGGCCTATTTACCAGATACCATCCAAGAGGGAAATGCGTTACAAAGTTTAACCCAGGCAAAACACTTAATCGTTGGATGCATAGAGACCGCAGTACAAAAAAAGATTAAAGAATTGTTAAGGCCTTTCTTCCCTTTGGAGCAGCAATATCTATTTATGCCAATTCTGGATGCTGAGTTTACCAAGCTGAGTATTTCTGGCATGTTGGCAACACGAATTAGCTATATCAATGATCTTGCTGTCGTGGCGGAAAAACTGGGGATTGACATTGCTTCAGTACGTCAGGGAATGGCTGCCGATAATCGCATTGGTTCAGCTTATTTATCTCCAGGCGCAGGTTTTGGCGGTGAGAATTTCTCACATGATATTTTAACCCTTGCCAATACTGTGGCAAATACAGGGGTTAAAAGTCAGTTGCTTGCGCAAGTTTGGGACATTAACGAACAGCAGAAAGAAATCTTATTTCGCAAACTGTGGAATTATTACCATGGTGACTTACATGGCAAGACAGTTGCGATTTGGGGTGCTTCATTTAAAGAAAATACCTCAAGTATTCAGCAGTCACCGATCCATCCCATGTTGGCAGCTTTATGGGCTCAAGGAGTCACGGTACGTTTACATGATCCACAAGCTTTAGATGAAATCGAAGCGATGTATGGGCAACGTGATGATCTTATTCTATGTAAAGACCAATATGTGGCCGTACAAGGTGTACATGGCTTATGTATTTTGACGGCATGGAAACAGTACTGGAGTCCTGACTTTAAGCAATTAATACAGTTGATGTCACACCCTTTGATTCTGGATGGTCGTAATATTTATGATCCGCATTATGTGAAAGCTCAGGGCTTTGCATATATGGGGGTGGGGCGTTAATTATGGTCAAAAATATCCAGCCATTTTTGTTAAAAGATCAGCAAGCGGTGATCGAAAATCTATCTGATTTACAGGAACAATCTAAAGAGACGCATCTTAATCAATTATTTGCAGCCGATCCTTTGCGTTTCCAGAAATTTTCAGTTGAATATGATCAACTTGTTTTAGATTTTAGTAAGCATCGAATTAATCAGCAGATTTTAGATGGGTTGGTTGATCTAGCCCAGACCCGAGATTTGGCGCAATGGATTAGAAAGCTATTTTCAATCGAGCAGATTAATTACACTGAACATCGGGCTGCTATGCATTGGGCATTGCGTTTGCCCAAATCTGAACAGGGTTGCTCTGAAATTAACCAACAGGTGCATACA
Source organism: Acinetobacter sp. CIP 102129 (assembly GCF_000368305.1). NCBI lineage: Bacteria > Pseudomonadati > Pseudomonadota > Gammaproteobacteria > Moraxellales > Moraxellaceae > Acinetobacter > Acinetobacter sp. CIP 102129. The sequence continues at coordinate 63,731 of NZ_KB849332.1, read as the reverse complement.
CAGTTAGCACGTATGTATGCTTTGGTTGAGAAAATTCATGCGGGACAATACCGTGGTGTGACGGGTGAAGTCATTCAGGATGTAGTGAATATTGGTGTGGGTGGTTCCGATTTAGGTCCATTAATGGTCACTCATGCGCTCTCAGACTATAAAACAACCACAAGTAAACCTTTAGGTATTCACTTTGTTTCGACCATGGATGGCAGTCAGCTTTCTGATTTGCTGCATCAATTACGGCCAGAAACCACTTTATTTATTATTTCGTCCAAGTCTTTTGGTACGATTGATACGCTTTCTAATGCCCAGACAGCACGTCAATGGTTAGAGAAGACATTAGGTGTAGACAATAATATTCTCAAACATCATTTTATTGGGGTTTCTACGAAACCAGACAAGATGACCGCGTGGGGTATTGCATCTGATCACCAATTATTATTATGGGATTGGGTTGGTGGTCGCTATTCCTTATGGTCCTGTATTGGTCTGCCGATTGCGCTGAGTATTGGGGTAGAGGGCTTTAAGCAACTATTAACTGGTGCTTATGCGATTGACCAGCATTTTCAAACAGCTCCATTTCACCAAAATATTCCAGTACTTATGGGATTGTTAGGTGTATGGAATAATAATTTTCTCGATATTCAGACTCATGCGGTACTGCCTTATGATGGGCGGTTAAAGTATTTCGCCGCATATTTACAACAGCTTGAGATGGAGTCAAATGGTAAATCCATCCAGCGGAATGGTGAGAAAGTGAGTTCAGCGACCTGCCCAATTGTCTGGGGAGAAGTTGGACCGAATGCGCAACATGCTTTCTATCAACTCTTACACCAAGGAACACATTCGGTCAGCTGTGATTTTATTGCGCCAGTGAAACGTTATAATGCCAACCAATTTACCTATGCTGAAAATGCAGAGGCCTTAGTTGAGCAACATCATTTGGCACTCTCAAATTGTTTAGCACAATCGCGTTTGCTCGCCTTTGGCAATCAGGCGCTCTCAGTAGATGAGCTAAAAGATTTACCTAGTTATAAGCAATATGAGGGTAATCAACCGAGCTCAACCATTCTATTAAAAGAGTTGAATCCCTATAGCTTAGGGATGCTTATCGCATTGTATGAACATAAAGTGTTTGTGCAATCTGTTTTATGGAATATCAATCCCTTTGACCAATGGGGTGTTGAAAAAGGTAAAGAAATCGCCAATCAACTATTACCAATTCTAAATGGTGAACAGGGTGATTTATCTGCATTTGATACCTCAACGCAAGGTCTACTTCGAATATTATTAGGAAAAACAGATGGCTAAGATTTTAGTGACAGGTGGTGCTGGCTATATCGGTTCTCATACTTGTGTTGAACTGCTAAATGCAGGGCATGAGGTGGTTGTATTTGATAACCTGTCGAATAGTTCTGAAGAATCTTTACATCGTGTACAGAAATTAACGAATAAGGATTTGGTTTTTGTTAAAGGTGACATCCGATTTGAACAAGAGGTTGATCAGGTGTTTCAAGACCACCAGATTGATGCTGTGATTCATTTTGCGGGTTTAAAAGCTGTTGGGGAAAGCCAGCAAATTCCATTGGTTTACTTTGATCACAATATCGCTGGCAGTATTCAGTTAATGAAGTCGATGGAAAAAGCAGGTGTATTTAGACTGGTGTTTAGTTCATCGGCAACGGTTTATGATGAAGCGAATATATCCCCATTGAATGAAGATATGCCAACAGGCATGCCAAGCAACAACTATGGCTATACCAAGCTCATCATTGAACAGATGTTGCAAAAACTGGCGCAGGCAGATTCACGTTGGTCGATTGCATTACTGCGTTATTTTAACCCTGTTGGCGCGCATAAAAGTGGTCAGATTGGGGAAGATCCTCAAGGCATTCCAAACAATCTCATGCCATATGTGACACAAGTGGCTGTTGGTCGTCGTGAGAAATTATCCATTTATGGCAATGACTATGACACGATTGATGGAACAGGTGTGCGTGATTATATTCATGTGGTAGATTTAGCCAATGCACATTTATGTGCGTTGAATAATCGCCTTGCTGCGCAGGGATGTCGTGCATGGAACATTGGCACAGGCAATGGTTCATCCGTATTACAAGTCAAAAACACCTTTGAGCAAATCAATGGTGTGCCTGTTGCGTTTGAATTTGCACCACGTCGTGCAGGTGATGTTGCCACTTCATTTGCAGACAATACGCGTGCATTGAGCGAGCTCGGTTGGCAGCCTCAATATACATTGGAAGATATGCTGGCGGATAGTTGGAATTGGCAGAAGCAGAATCCCAACGGCTTTAACTGAATGCTAAAGCAATAAAAGAGGAGCGATATGCTCCTTTTTTTATTGGGTTGAATTAACCCTGAATTAACCCAGTTAATTCATCTACATAATGTTGCATCGGTTGCGGGTTTTGATCGGCACGGCTTTCAATATTTAAACGCAATAAAGGCTCGGTATTCGATGCGCGGACATTCAAACGCCACGCACCAAAATCAAGACTCACACCATCGGTACGGTCTACTAATGGATTTTGGTCTGCATAATGATCAAAAATCTTTTGTACCGTTGCTTGTGTATCTGCTACTTTAAAATTGATTTCACCGCTACATGGAAATTTGGTAATCATATTCTCAACTAATGTTGAAAGTGATTGACCTGTTTCAGAGAGTAGGGCAATAGTCAGTAACCATGGAATCATGCCACTATCACAGTACGCAAAGTCACGGAAATAGTGATGTGCGCTCATCTCACCGCCGTATACTGCATTGTGTTCACGCATTACATCTTTAATAAAAGCATGCCCAGATTTTGATTGAACCGCGATACCTTGATATTGCTCTACGATATCAAAGGTATTCCAAACTAAACGTGGGTCATGCACAATCTTCTCACCTGATTGTTTGATCAAGAATGCCTGTGCTAATAAGCCAACAATGTAATAGCCTTCGATGAATTGACCTTTTTCATCAAACAAGAAGCAACGGTCAAAATCCCCATCCCATGCAATACCCATATCTGCATTGTGCGCAAGCACAGCCTTACGAGTACTATCACGGTTTTCGATTAAGATTGGGTTCGGAATCCCATTTGGGAAAGTCCCATCCGCTTCATGATGAATTTTAATAAATTCAACAGGAATATTCAGTTGTTGGAATTTCTGTTCAATTGCATCAATGACATGGCCTGCTGCACCATTGCCTGCATTCACTACTAGCTTGAGTGGTTTAATTTTCTGTGGATCAATATAAGTCAGTAGGTGTTCAACAAACTCAGGTAGGATATTATAGTTTTCAGTTGTACCTTTCTGCTCAACTTCGGCAAAAATACCTGATTCCGCCAATGCCTGAATTTCTTTTAAACCCGTATCAGCACTGATTGGACGTGCATTTTCACGTACCAATTTCATGCCATTGTAGTCCATTGGGTTATGGCTGGCGGTGACTTCAATACCACCCTGAACATCTAGATGGAATGCTGCGAAATAAACCTCTTCTGTACCCGTCATGCCTAAATCAAGGACATTCACACCCGCATCATTGAGACCTCGAATGGTGGCTTGTTTTAAACCTTCACTGCTCAGACGGATGTCACACCCAATCACCACTTTTCTAGGTTGATAGATTTGTCCGTATGCACGACCAATTTTATAGGCGATTTCTTCGTTCAGTTCTGTGCCTAATTTTCCGCGAATATCATAGGCTTTAAAGCAAGTCAGTTGAGTCATTTTGAGAAGAGCTGTGTAGTTTATTAATATGTTGCAGTATACAAAGACTGGGCTGGATTGAACAATCGTAGATACAGATTAAATCATTTATCCGAATAGACGTAAAACCTCGGGATTTAGCCCGAGGATATAAGGCTGCAATCCGCTAGTCCCCCTTGTGGGGATTAGCTAGGATTGCTAAAGACATTTGAATCTAGTAATCCATGTGCTATGATAATTACGTTGTATATTTTTAGTCAGCAGACTGATACAACACGAAAAAAACAGTTTTCCCCATTGTAATCCGTGCACTCTTTGCAATCCGAAAGGTAGGACTACATTGGAATAAGAAGCAGAGAACTATAGTATCTGTTTCGTGGCAGGACATTGCCATCTAGCAGTAGGAATCCCCCTCCTTTAGGTGGGGGAGGATGTCAAAAATGATGGATGGGTTAAGCTGATTTAGCTAGCACTTCAGCCATTGCTGTGGCAACTTTATAAATATTATTCATATTTAAACCTGCAACGCAGATGCGACCACTACGTACAAGGTAAATTGCATATTCTTCACGTAAGGTGTCGACTTGCTCGCCCGTTAAGCCTGTGTAGCTGAACATACCTTTTTGATTGACAAGGTAGCTAAAGTCACGGTCAGGAAGTGCTTTCGTCAACTCATCTTTTAAGATGCTACGCATTTTGATAATGCGCTCACGCATCTCTTTGACCTCGCCTTGCCATTGTTGATTCAGATCAGCATCATTGAGCACCTGATCAACCAACCATGCACCCGTTGTTGGTGGGCTAGAGTAGTTGCGGCGTACGGTTGCCTTTAATTGACCGAATGTGCATTGAGCCGCTTCAGCATCGTCACAGACAAAGGTTAGTCCGCCCACACGCTCACCATAAAGTGAGAAGATTTTAGAGAACGAGTTGCTGACGATGAAGTTTAAACCAGCCTGGTCTAAAGCACGAATCGCATAAGCATCTTGTTCCATACCATCGCCAAAGCCTTGGTAAGCGATGTCGAGGAATGGGATTAGGTTACGCTCTTTTAATACCGCAATCACCTGATCCCATTGGGCTGGATTGAGATCCGCACCTGTCGGGTTGTGACAGCAAGGGTGTAATAATACAATGCTTTGATCTGGCAAAGTTTTTAATGTCGATAACATGCCATCAAAATCAACGCCACGTGTTTCAGCATCGAAATATGGATAGTAGTTGCTCTTGATGCCAGCACCGTTGAAAATCGCAACATGGTTATCCCAGGTTGGTTGGCTGACCCAAACTTCTGAATTTGGGAAATAGGTTTTTAAGAAATCTGCACCGACCTTTAATGCACCTGAACCACCCAATGTCTGGATTGTTACAGCACGACCTTGCTGAACTGCTGGACTGTTTGCGCCAAACAACAACGCCTGAATCGCCTCACGGTAAGGCTTAAAGCCTTCCATTGGAAGATAAAGTTTGGTTTTATCATTTTTAGGTGCAATACGTTTTTGCGCTTCGATAATGGTATCAAGCTGAGGAACGATACTGTCTTCGTTATAGTACAAACCAATACTTAGATTAACCTTTTCAGCGCGTGGATCAGCATTAAACTGTTCCATTAAAGAGAGAATTGGGTCGCCTGCATAAGGTGGGATATGTTGAAACATTAACAATGTCCTTTTATTCAACAAGGTGCATGGATGTGTCTTGCGGAGCATGACTCCAGATGCCCAATAATGTACCAATAAAGCGCCTATGAAGCACGCTGTTATTTACATTTCTGGTGCAGTATTTACTTACAAAAATTCGTAGAAAATCGATCGATTATAAGGATTGTCTACAATCAAGCTGTCATACCATGGTCGTAGCCTACGTAATATAAATATTGGGAAAAATGCCTTGAATCAATTGAAATAAAGTACTTAAATTTTAGTAAGAATATGTTTTATATATAATTATTTTATGTATTTAGTGCCTTTTTCAGAACATTCTATTGTGAGGCAATCGAATAGTATTGACTGGGTCAGTCTATTTCATTGTCGACAATCCTATTGCATTTTTTCTTCTATCTCGTTATAAAATCATCAAAACTGTAGAGATTGTCGACAATATGCAAGATACCCTTGTTCCTCAAGCCATCAGCACAAGTCAGAGTATTACCCTGACGGAACATGTATTTAAGCAAATTCAATCAGCAATCGTGTTAGGACAAATTCCTGCGGGCAGCAAAATTTCTGAGCCTGAGTTAGCACGTATTTATGGGATTAGTCGTGGTCCTTTACGTGAGGCGATCCATCGTCTGGAAGGACAGCGATTGGTTGAGCGTACGGCCCATGTCGGTGCACGCGTGGTGTCACTGTCACTACAGCAGTTTCAAGAACTCTATCAGATTCGCGCTTCGCTTGAGGGTTTAGCCTGCAAACTGGCAGCTCAGCATATTGATAAAAAACAAATTTTAGCATTGCGTGATGTGTTGCGGATGCATGCTGAAGATGAAAATTTTAAAGCAGGTAAGGGTTATTACCTACAAGAAGGTCAAGACGATTTCCATTACTGCATTATTAAAAGCAGTGGCAATAAAACCCTCGAAAAAATGTTATGTGATGAGCTGTATCACCTCATCCGTATGTATCGAATTCAATTTTCAAATACCCCTGATCGACCAAGCAAAGCTTGGGATGAGCATATCCGCATTTTAGATGCGATTGCAGAGGGTGATGGTGAGCTTGCCGAAATGCTCATGCATCGTCACATCAATGCATCCTACAAAATTGTTGAGCAAACATTGCTGCAAACCCAAGGAGAACATCAACATGGCTAAATCTGCTGGTCAGTTATTCCGCGACGCGGTCGCAAATGAAAAACCATTACAAGTGGTGGGTGCGATCAATGCCAACCATGCGCTATTGGCAAAACGCGCAGGCTACAAGGCGATCTATTTGTCAGGTGGTGGTGTTGCCGCAGGTTCTTTGGGTTTACCTGACTTGGGGATTAGCAACCTTGATGATGTATTGACCGATGTACGCCGTATTACCGATGTCTGTGATCTACCCTTATTGGTTGATGTGGATACCGGTTTTGGTGCTTCAGCTTTCAATATTGCACGTACCACTAAATCAATGATTAAGTTCGGCGCAGCAGCCATGCACATCGAAGACCAAGTGGGTGCAAAGCGTTGTGGTCACCGTCCGAACAAAGCAATCGTGACCCAACAAGAAATGGTTGATCGTATTAAAGCTGCGGTTGATGCTCGTACCGATGAAAACTTTGTGATCATGGCACGTACTGATGCACTTGCAGTTGAAGGCTTACAAGCAGCAATTGATCGTGCAGGTGCTTACATTGAGGCAGGTGCGGATATGTTATTCCCTGAAGCGATCACTGAACTGGCCATGTACAAGCAATTTGCTGATCTGACCAAAGTTCCAGTATTAGCGAACATTACTGAATTTGGTTCTACACCATTGTTTACGACTGAAGAATTGGCTTCTGCGGATGTGAGCATTGCGTTATATCCACTTTCAGCATTCCGCGCGATGAACAAAGCAGCGGAAAATGTGTATGAGACTCTGCGTAAAGAAGGCACACAGAAGAACGTTGTTGACACCATGCAAACCCGTCAAGAATTGTATGAGCGCATTAACTACCATGCGTTTGAACAGTATCTTGACGGAACTTTTGCAAAGAATAAATAATCTCTGAAATTTACCCCTCCTAACCTCCCCTTAAAAAAAGGGGAGGAACCTCACCAATCAGATCACATTTTGATTTCGTGAAAGTCTCCTCCTTATAAGGGGGAGATTTAGAGGGGGTAAAAGTGCAAACACATAAACACCATAAAAAGGACAATCTTATGAGCAGTAATGAAACACCAGTCGGCTTCAAGCCAAAAAAATCAGTTGCGTTAAGTGGTCAAGTTGCAGGTAACACAGCACTTTGTACAGTGGGTCGTAGTGGTAATGACTTGCACTATCGTGGTTATGACATTCTTGACCTTGCAGTGGGTAGCGAATTTGAAGAAGTTGCGCACTTGCTTGTACATGGCAAACTGCCCAACAAAGCTGAGCTGAAAGCCTATAAAGCAAAACTGAAAGCACTTCGTGGCTTACCCGCAGCATTAAAAACTGCACTTGAGCAACTGCCACCGTCTGCACACCCAATGGACGTGATGCGTACGGGCGTTTCAGTTTTAGGTTGTTTAACGCCTGAACATGAAGATCACAATGAAGCAGGTGCAAAAGACATCGCTGACAAATTGATGGCAAGCTTAGGTTCAATGTTGTTGTATTGGTATCACTTCAGCAACAACGGTCGTCGTATCGAAGTTGAAACCAATGATGATTCAATTGCTGCACATTTCCTCCATTTACTTCATGGCGAAGCGCCATCTGAAGAATGGATTCAAGCCATGCATACCTCTTTGATTCTGTATGCAGAGCATGAATTCAACGCATCAACCTTTACGTCACGTGTTGTTGCAGGTACAGGTTCAGACATGTACTCAGCAATCACGGGTGGTATCGGTGCGTTACGTGGTCCTAAACATGGTGGTGCGAACGAAGTTGCTTTCGTGATTCAACAACGTTATGACAATGCTGACGAAGCAGAAGCAGACATCCGTAGCCGTGTAGAAAAGAAAGAAGTGATCATCGGCTTTGGTCACCCTGTTTATACCATCGCTGATCCACGTAACGAAGTGATCAAGAAAGTGGCGCGTGATCTTGCAGATGCTCAAGAGAACACCAAAATGTACCTTATTGCTGAACGTTTAGAAGCAGTGATGAAAGAAGTGAAGAACATGTTCCCAAACCTCGATTGGTTCAGTGCGGTGAGCTATCACTTGATGGGAGTTCCAACGGCAATGTTCACGCCATTATTCGTAATTGCACGTACCGCAGGTTGGTCAGCACATGTGATTGAACAACGTCAAGATGGCAAGATCATTCGTCCAAGCGCGAACTACACTGGCCCTGAAAACCTAGAATTCAAACCATTGGCGGAGCGTGGTTAATGACAAATCAATACCGTAAACCGCTGCCAAATTATCAAGGCGATACCCAGCTCGAATATTATGACGTGCGCCAAGCCGTTGAAGATATTCAGCCAGGCGCATATGAAACTTTGCCATACACCTCGAAAGTGTTGGCAGAACAGCTTGTGCGTAAAGCCGATGCAGAAAATTTAACTGCCTATTTAACCCAATTGATCGAACGCCGTCAGGACATGGATTTTCCTTGGTATCCTGCGCGCGTGGTGTGTCATGACATCTTAGGTCAAACGGCATTGGTTGACCTTGCGGGCTTGCGTGATGCGATTGCAGATAAAGGCGGTGATCCATCTAAAGTCAATCCAGTGGTTCCAACTCAGTTGATCGTCGATCACTCTTTGGCGGTGGAATTTGGTGGCTTTGATCCTGACGCGTTTGAGAAAAACCGTGCGATTGAAGATCGTCGTAACGAAGATCGTTTCCACTTTATTGAGTGGACGAAGACTGCCTTTAAAAATGTTGACGTGATCCCTGCGGGCAACGGCATCATGCATCAGATCAACTTGGAGAAAATGTCTCCAGTGATTCAAAACCGTGATGGCTTGGCTTTCCCTGATACTTGTGTGGGTACAGATTCACATACGCCACATACGGATGCACTTGGTGTGATCTCTGTGGGTGTAGGTGGTTTAGAAGCTGAAAACGTGATGTTGGGTCGTGCATCGTGGATGCGTCTTCCAGACATTATTGGTGTTGAGCTAGTCGGTCAGCGTCAAGCAGGCATCACAGCGACGGATATCGTATTGGCACTCACTGAATTCTTACGTAAAGAACGCGTAGTTGGTGCATACCTTGAGTTCTTTGGTGAAGGCGCAGACACCATGTCGATTGGTGATCGTGCTACGATTTCGAACATGACACCTGAATACGGTGCAACGGCTGCGATGTTCTACATCGACCAAAACACGATTGATTATTTACGCCTGACAGGTCGTGAAGATGCACAAGTGGCATTGGTTGAGCAATATGCCAAAGAAATCGGTCTTTGGGCATCGGATATGAGCAAAGCGCAGTACCCACGTGTACTTCGTTTCGATCTTTCAACCGTGACTCGTAACATTGCAGGTCCATCAAACCCACATGCACGTGTATCGACTGCTGACTTGAAAGAAAAAGGTATTGCAGGTGTTGTTGAAAACCGTACTGATGGTTTAATGCCTGATGGCGCAATCATCATTGCGGCAATTACTTCTTGTACCAATACTTCAAACCCACGTAACACTGTGGCGGCGGGTCTATTGGCACGTAAAGCCAATGAACTGGGCTTAGTACGTAAGCCTTGGGTGAAATCATCATTTGCACCAGGTTCTAAAGCGGCGGCATTGTATCTTGAAGAAGCTGGCGTACTGAAAGACCTAGAGAAACTTGGTTTTGGTATCGTAGCCTATGCATGTACTACGTGTAATGGTATGTCAGGCGCACTTGATCCAGTGATTCAACAAGAAATCATTGACCGTGATTTGTATGCGACAGCGGTACTTTCGGGTAACCGTAACTTCGATGGTCGTATCCATCCTTATGCAAAACAAGCGTTCTTGGCATCGCCTCCACTTGTTGTCGCGTATGCGATTGCAGGGACAATTCGTTTTGACATCGAAAAAGACTCATTGGGTACAGACAAAGACGGTAATCCAATTTACCTTAAAGACATCTGGCCATCTGATGCTGAAATCGATGCACTGGTAAAAGAAGCTGTGAAGCCTGAACAATTCCGTAAAGTCTACATTCCAATGTTTGACCTCGGTGAAGTTGAGCAAGCGGAAAGCCCACTTTACGACTGGCGTCCTATGAGTACTTATATCCGTCGTCCGCCGTATTGGGAAGGGGCGTTGGCTGCACCACGTACTTTGACCAACATGCGCCCGCTTGCAATTTTGGGTGATAACATCACGACTGACCATTTGTCGCCTTCAAATGCGATCATGATGGATTCGGCTGCGGGTGAATACCTACACAAAATGGGCGTACCTGAAGAAGACTTCAACTCATATGCGACACACCGTGGTGACCATTTGACAGCCCAACGTGCAACATTTGCCAACCCGAAATTGTTTAATGAAATGGTGGTTCGTTCAGACGGCACGATTAAACAAGGTTCAAAAGCGCGTGTAGAGCCTGAAGGCGAAGTGATGCGTATGTGGGAAGCGATTGAAACTTACATGAACCGTAAGCAACCTTTGATCATTGTTGCAGGTGCGGATTATGGTCAAGGTTCAAGCCGTGACTGGGCAGCCAAAGGTGTTCGTCTTGCAGGTGTTGAAGCAATCGTGGCTGAAGGTTTCGAGCGTATTCACCGTACTAACTTGGTGGGTATGGGTGTATTACCGCTTGAGTTTAAAGCAGGCATTAACCGTAAAACTTTGGGTTTAGATGGTACTGAGCTGTATAGCGTAATTGGTAATATTGCACCGCGTTCGACTTTAACTTTGGTGATTGAACGTGCGACAGCAGATGGTAAAGAAGAGATTGTGGAAGTGCCTGTGACTTGTCGTCTTGATACCGAAGAAGAAGTTTCTGTATATGAAGCGGGTGGTGTATTGCAGCGTTTTGCGCAAGACTTTTTAGAAGGTCAAGTGACTTAATTCTTTAGCTGAAAGTTGTTGATATTGTTTGAAAAAAGCCCTATCTTGATGATGGGGTTTTTAGTTTAAGAGAAAAATATGAATTTTGATGAATATGAATTACAAAGATTGTTTGGGCACGAAGCTGCTGAAAGTGAAGATTTAGAAAGACTGAAAGAATATTATTTTAAAAATAAAGTATATAACCAAGTTGTTAATGATTTACCATTAAGAGTTGTTGTTGGACATAAAGGAATCGGTAAATCAGCTTTATTCCAAGTAGCGAGGGATGATGAAACAGCTAATAATAGGTTAACAATAATGATTAAACCTGATGATATTATTGGTATTGGTGAGAATGAAACAGATTTTTTAAAGCTTATTAGAGAATGGAAAGTTGGTATTAATGAAATTATAGCTATGAAAGCATTAACGGGATTTGGTTTATTATACGAAGGGTGGAGAGAAAAGCTTAATAGATTTGGTGGAGCAGCATTAGAGTTTTTAGCATCAACAATTAAAGACGATAAAATTGATCTAAGTCATTCCAAAAAAATGATTTTAAATGATTTTTTAAAAAATAATAAAATTTCTGTATACATGGATGATTTGGATCGGGGGTGGCAAGGAAGAAAACAAGATATTCAAAGAATTTCCGCATTATTAAATGCTATACGAGATATTTCAACTGAGAACAGAGGTATATATTTTAGAATAGGGTTGAGATCAGATGTATATTATTTGGCTAGAACCTCAGATGAATCAACGGATAAAACTGAAGGATCAGTAATTTGGTATTCTTGGACAAATCATGAAATTTTGGTTTTATTAGTAAAAAGAATAGAAAGTTACCTAGGTCATGACACTGATGAGGTCAAACTTATGGCTATGAGTCAATTGGAGTTAATGAATTATTTAAAGCCAGTAATAGAGGAAAGATTTACAGGTCGAGGACATTGGCACGATGTGCCTATGTATCGAGTATTAATGTCGTTGATTCGTAAACGCCCACGGGATTTAGTTAAACTATTAACACTAGCAGGAAAGAAAGCTAGAGAGACAGATTCTACATTAATTACAACATCTCATTTAGAGTCTATTTTTGAAGAATATTCTCAAGGAAGATTACAAGATACAATAAATGAGTATAGATCAGAGTTACCAAATATAGAAAAACTTATTTTGGGGATGCGGCCATCTAAAATGCAAAGACGCACTTCTGAAGGATATGTTTATACAACAGATATGTTGTTGAGAAAAATTAAATCAATAGAAGAACAAGGAAAGTTTAGATGGGCAAATGGTAACATTGTAGATACTAAAGAGTTAGCAGGATTTCTGTATAAGATTAACTTCATTACTGCCCGAAAGAAAACAGCGAATGGTATTGATAGAAAATATTTTGAGGAAAATAGATATTTATCAAATAAGTTTGTAGATTTTGGATATGATTGGGAAGTTCATCCTGCATATAGATGGGCATTACAACCAGAAGACCCGCTAAGTATTTTTAATGAATTAGAACTTAATATAAATTGATTCTCTGAATAAAGTTGGAGTTAGCTATTTTAATGGTTCTTTATGTCAGCAAGGTCAATAAACAATCAAAACTATCACGCTATAGTATATGAACCATTTCTAAAATCTATGGAGAACAAAGATGGTTACTGCTGGCGAAAGACCTGGAACTGGCTTCTATTTTTGTGTTCAATGCGGACATCGCACCTATTTAGAAATTGGTACTGATCGTCTACCTCCGTGTACCAAATGCCTTGGCAATCAATTCAACAGTAAGAATGCCTAAGCCGCAAACACCAAACAGTTACCCACTGTTTTGATGAAAGCCCTGTCACTCGATAGGGCTTTTTTGTTACTGTAAAGTATGAAATAACAAGATAGCGATATCTGACAAAAATAAGGAAAACCCAGATGGAAACAATTTTAGGACTTTGTATCGGCGTAGGATTAAGCGCAGCCTGTGGTTTTCGTGTCTTTGTGCCTTTATTGGTAATGAGCATTGCAACCCTGATGGGGTGGTATGAACCTGCCAAAGGCTTTGAATGGTTAGCGATCCCTGCCGTATGCGCTGCACTTGGATTTGCAACCATCTGTGAAATCGCAGCTTATTATGTGCCGTGGGTCGATAATCTCTTGGATACCATTGCCACGCCTGCTGCTGTAGTGGCAGGCACACTCAGTACGATGGCAGTCAGTAGTGGAGAAATGTCACAATTTGCGACGTGGGCAGCCGCATTGATCGTGGGTGGCGGAACAGCAGGCGTGGTGCAAATGAGCACGGTAGCTGCACGTGGGGTTTCAACAGCAACCACTGGTGGCCTCGGTAATTTTGTAGTGGCAACAGGTGAGTTGATTGGCTCAATTGTCTTGTCGATTTTGGCATTTGTGATGCCAGTCGTGATTACGGTGTTGGTGATTGTTTTAGTGATTGTGGTCGCACGTTGGATACAGAAAAAAAGACAAAATAATGCTGATCAGTCAGCTTACTAAAAACAAGGATAGAATATGGACATGATTTAGTTTAAAAAACATCATAAGTCAAACATATTTTTAGGAATCACTATAATCAATGGATATATTGACCATCGAAAAAGAGTTTAAAACAGAGTAAATTACCATCACTTTTTGATTTTGCGTTTCAATCTATGGCAATCACCTGGATTCTATTCACTCTCATGGCCGCTTTTATGCAGGCGTGGCGTAATGCATTTCAAAAACAACTCAGTACCACCGTTGATGTCTATGGAACGACATTGGCTCGATTTTTATTTTCCCCCATCTTTGCCTTTAGCTATCTGGCATTTCTCTATCTGCACCAACCTGTCACAGCGCAGGTTCATTTCTCCCATAAATTCTGGGTCTATGTGGTGATTGCGGGCATTAGCCAGATTTATGCCACAGCATTAATGGTCAAATTATTCCAGCAGAAGAACTATGCCATTGGTGTCGGGCTGGCCAAAAGTGAAGCCATTTTGGCGGCTTTGGTCGGTGTTTTATTCCTACAGGAACATTTGACTGCATGGGGTTGGGTGGGTGTATTGATTGGTGCAGTGGCAGTCTTTCTACTGAGTAAAGGTCGTCAACACACTGAATTATCATTTAAAACCTTAATGATTGGTTTGGGAAGTGGATTATGCTTTGCCATCACTTCATTACTGGTCCGCGAAGCCAGTCTGGAACTGAGCATGTTGCCGTTCCTGCATCGTGCAGGATGGGTACTTTGCAGCCTGATCAGCTTTCAGTGTATTGTACTTTTACTCTACCTAGGGATTTTTAGCCGAACAACACTTTATAAAATGTGGCAGCGTCTTGGCCTAACCCTGCGCGTGAGCATCTGTAGTTTTCTCGCCTCAGTCGGTTGGTTTAGTGCCATGAGTATGCAAACGGTGGCAATTGTCAAAACCCTGGGGCAGGTCGAAATATTATTTAGCCTACTGATCTCAGCATTTTTCTTTAAAGAGAAGCTTGCCAAAACCGATCATTTGGGTTTGTGGCTGGTGATTGTGGCCGCAATTATGGTGATTTGGGCTTAAATCTGTTTTTTAAGTGAAAAAATACACAGATAAAACAGGATATATCGGAAGATAATAGGTAAATCTATGCTTTATTTGGAAAATAATTCCAATTATAAAACTGGATATGCAAAATTATTTCATGACTGGCTAAAAATAGTAATTTTTAGGAAAACAATCCCACAGTAATCTGCCTAAACTATGTCTCAAGGGTTGAGGAACGATTAAAGTTCCGTAAGGGGATCGAAAAGAGTAGCATGCACCGAAGCTTATAAAGCAAGTGTGTACTTATCCAAAAGGTCTCGATTCGGCTTAGGACGCTATAGATCAAAAGTTTATAGGCAGAGGTTATAACTTACAAAGTTATAGGTGTTGAAGTAAATAACATGTTTTCCCTTGATACCCTGAAAAATTTAATGAAATAGAATATGACCAATCAGACTTAAATAATAAAAACCACATCAATAAAATCTAATATAAATGTGAGGTTCATCGATAAAGCTTTACTATTTTGAATAGAAGTCGATATTTTTATATTAAAAAACAAAATGATATAATTGAAACAATAGGTAAAACCAAAAAATGATCACAGGAAATAGGTCAGAACAATAATGAATGAGTTTGAGCTTAAAATACGCTATCCACATCATATCAACCGAAATGAAATCGATCATTTGGGTACATTTGATTTAGCGACTATTTTAACGAAATTTGACGAAATGGCATGGCGTCAGCAACTTATTCGTCAACTACAGCTCAATGGATCAGATACCAGCTTTATTGTCACTGATGGCTATTCGGGACAAACGCTCTCGATTACGCTGGATGCCTTTGCCAAGTCGCAACAGCTTGAATTTAAGCTAGAGAGTGACATTCCCGTAATCATTCCCAAAAAAGATGTATTTGGACTGGTAACACGCAAAACCAAGGATATGGTTTCATTCAGGCAACTGAGTCTGGCACGGGCAAAAGACTACCTGATTGCTTTTCTTAATCGTGAAATTGCGACACTAGAAGAGATGTATAAAGAGAATTTAGCCAAGAGCAATAAAAATTCGTAATTGGTCTTAAACAATCAGCTTAAGGACTCTTGCTAAACCCCTTGGCAGAACTATAATCGTTGCCAATTTGCGTTTATCCAGGCTGTCTGTTGCCCATGCCCTTAAATAACGACTTTATCTATACGCCACCGCAGGAACCGCTTGAAATCATTTATGAAGATGAAGATCTGGTGGTGGTCAATAAGCCTGCTGGATTATTATCGGTAATGGGACGCTTGCCTGAACATCAGGACAGTGCCTATTTGCGGATTTTGGAAAAATTTCCAACAGCTAAAGTCACTCATCGGCTAGATATGGCCACCTCTGGCTTATTGATGTTTGCTAAACACCGCGATGCTGAAGTTGCGGTCAGCAAGATGTTTCAGGCACGTACAATAAAAAAATACTATATTGCGTTGATACAAGGAAAAATTCAGGCTGAGGGAAGTGTTGAAGTTCCCTTGATCACTGACTGGGAAAATCGTCCACGTCAAATGGTGCATTTTGAACTCGGCAAACAGGCCAAGACTATATTTCAGTTGATGAAATATGATGCGGAAACAGATCAAAGTCGAGTCCGTTTGGAACCTGTTACAGGACGGTCACATCAACTCCGCGTCCATATGATGCATATTGGTCATCCGATTATGGGAGATAAACTCTATCATCCTGATTCAGCCAGGTTTCATTTAAAACGCATGGCTTTACATGCGGCATATTTGGCATTCCAGCATCCCTTGAAAATGCATGATATTGAACTATATTCAGATGTTGAATTCTAAGAATATGAATATAAAAGAAATATATTCGATCCCGCAAGTAAAATGGATGGCATTAGAAAAACCACAACAAGACCAGCTAAAGCTAATTTTACTGGAGGCAGATCCAAATTGGGAACAGGTCTCTACTTAACGTGAATTCGGGATAAGGAAGTTGTAAAAGGACAGGCATTTAAATCAAAATTTAATCATGACAAAAAAACAATGATCTCAAAATGCCTATCGACACACAGCTTACAACACTTTTCTGCCTAATTGATGGTTTCTGCACTGATATTTCAGAGCAGGTTGAGCAATACATGCTCACTTGTGGCAAGATTAAACGTGTGCGTCAAAGTCAAATTTGTGCATCTGATGTGATTACATTACTCTATGCCTGAGGTCATGAGAAGAATGAAATAGAATGTTTGGAGAATAGCAGAATGTACCAAGCTAGTTTAGAGCATTGTGACCTCTTGTTGTCGTCCAATGCGTTGCCAGGGCAAACCCTGGATCACTGCCTGTAACTGTTCTGGGCTGAGAGCTACGGTTTCACCCTGGTGAACTTTAGCCCAGTGAAATTTGCCCTGTTCCAGCCGTCGGGCACATAGCCACATGCCCAGTCCATCATGTACCAGCACTTTCATACGATGGCCACGTTTATTACAGAATAGGTAGGCACAATGCGGTTTGATGTAGCCAAAGGCTCTCAGCACCTGAGCCATGGCCGTATCCATACGTTTAAATTCAACACTGTATATTCTTCGTTTTTCGCAAGAGATGCGATGGATGTCTGGTTATTTGTAGTCATAAATTTAAGTCCCCACTTGTTTTTAAGTGGGGACTAAATTAAGGCTTATAGGACGAATTCATAAGGTGTGTTCAGCGGACGCTTACTGAGCATGCGCAACCTTTTCAATGCTGATCACCTCAACATCGGTTGGTTTATAGCGATGTGTATCTACCAAGTGAGGGGTAACAGTGCGGCAGGCACGCCCATTGATTCCATATATTGAGCGGTTGCGACATAACCTTAACCTGTTAACTTGCCCCAACCTGTAATGACAAAAATATAGGCCATAAGGATACGGGCAATCAGCGTCACAATATTCTCAACGCTTGGCAGCGTGACGATATTTTTTACAACGGCATTCGGATTAAACATGATCAGCTCTACACTGTAAAGTTACCAATAATTTTGCTTTTTATACTGACTTTCCCTAAAGGCACTGCTAGGATTTAGCTCAAATTTATTGTATTTACATTTTATGGAACTCATTGATTTTATTCTGCACGTTGACGAACATCTTTTAGAGTTCATTACCAATTATGGCATATGGATTTATGCCATTCTATTTTTAATCATCTTTGTTGAAACTGGTTTGGTGGTGATGCCATTTTTACCAGGCGACAGCCTGCTGTTCGCTGCGGGTGCGCTGGCTGCGTCAACGGGTGCCATGGACCCATGGGCACTCGGTATTTTGCTGTTTATCGCAGCGGTATTGGGTGATACCGTCAATTACCATATTGGTCGCCACATTGGCCCGCGCGTATTTGAAATCAACTCACGTTTTATCAATCAGCAGCACTTGATCAACACCCAGCTGTTTTTTCAGCGTCATGGGGGAAAAACCATTATCTTTGCTCGTTTTGTGCCGTTTGCACGTACCTTTGCGCCTTTTGTTGCGGGTGCAGGCAGCATGAATTATAAGTTTTTCCTGACCTATAATGTGGTTGGCGCTTTCTGTTGGGTTGCCTCTTTCATTACCCTCGGCTATTTATTCGGAAATATGCCAATTGTGAAAGACAACTTCACCCACCTCATTTTTGGCATCATCATTATCAGTATCCTGCCAGGTGTGATTGGTTTTATTCGCCAGAAACTGGATAACCGTAAAGCACAATAATTCAATGTCTGCCTAGAAGAAACGAAAGATCATTGGCAACATACACATCAGCAGCAGCATAGCCGATCCTTTATATAAATGGTCGGCCTTGATTCCAACCAGGCTACCTGCCAGTAAGGCACGGCCAAACACCATCCAGAAGATTGAAACAGGGATCAGCACCACACTGAATACCGCAAACACCAGAACTGTATTCTCTACCGAGTCCCATGTTTCACTGGGAAAAATCCCTGCCGCCAGCAGCAAGGTTTTAGGGTTTCGCAAGGCCGAGACAAACAACTCTGGCGTTCGGATATGTGGGTGATGCTGGTCATGTTTTTGCAGGTGTGAACTTTTCCATAAATGAAAGGCCAGCCATAACACATAAGCCACACTGGCAACATGCAGAATGTGGGTGAGTGCTGGCCAGATGGGATGGAACAGATGGATAAAGAGTGCCCACAACACGATGCTATAGACATAGCCCAACCATTCCATAGGAATAAACGGCAGGGTTTTCAACACACCTTGTTGATGGGTTGAACTGGCGAGCAAAGCATTGGTCGGCCCAGGAATCAATAACACCGCGATCATCGCAAAAACAAAAAACCAACTCTCAATCATAGACATACCGAATAACCCTACACGCCCGCCACCTTAAACGAATTTGGGACAAGAACACAAATTTTAGGATGTTGTCTGAGAGGAAAAATAAGCAGGATCAGTGGTTTAAAATTTACAATATATTGATTCTATTGATTATTTATTGAAACATTTTGCTAAAATTTAGTTATATGTCACCGTGGCAAACCACGGTGACAGAAGATCAACACTTATGATTTTGGACGTTGCTTCACAATAATTGGACAACCCTTGAACCGTGCCGCCTGCACAATGGCATCCTGCTGTCCAAGCACATTGGCAAGCTCGGTATTCTTGGTGTTCATCGACTGCCCCATATTAACCGAGATGGATGGACCAAAACCCCATCCGCCTTTGCCCCAGCCACCACCAAGTCCAACACCCACGCCCACACCTGTACGTTTTGGTGTCTGCACGCCATTATCAATATACTGCTGGATACGGTTGTACTCTGCCTGCAACTGCTGGCAATTGAGCGACTGGTACTGAGTGGGTGACACGTAGGCTGGTTTAACCGTCGATGCACAGGCACCCAACAACATACTCGCTGCCAACACAGGCATCCAATATAAGCGTTTCATAAGATTCTCTTATTTCTTTGACTCAATCTCATTGAACAGCGTGACATAAGCGACGGTCAATTTATGTTCAGATGCCAAATGAATCAAGGGTAAATTCTTCTGATGTGATTCTTTCATCAATACTGACGGCGGCAACATGCTTTCCAGCACAGGCAAACCTTCATCTTTTAATTGCTGAACCACTTCACGGGGAAGTTTTGCCTGAGACTGGAACTGATTGACCACAATCCCTTCAATCTCCAAGCGATTATTATGATCATCTTGGGTTTCGATCACATTTTCAATCAAAGTTTGTAACGCACGCTTTGAGAACACATCGCAGTCAAATGGAATCAGCACACGGTCTGCTGAAATTAATGCTGATAAGGTAAAAAAGTTAAATGCTGGCGGTGTATCAATAAAGATACGGTCATAGCGGGCGCTGAGCGCCTGAATTGAGTCACGTAATTTATAAATTTTGTGCTTGCTTTCTAATGCATGCTCCAAAGCACCAAGACTTGGGCTTGCAGGAATCACATCTAAGTTTTCAAAAGAGGTTCGATGAACGTAACTTTCTAAACCCTTACCACGTGGTGCTTTCAAAATTGAACCAATTGCGTTACCAATCAAGCCCTTTTGCTGCGTGCTTCCCAAAATATCTTCAAAGAAATTTTCAATGTTTGGCTCTAATGCTGCTTTATCAGCAGAATAGGTGGCATCTTCACCCAAAAGGTACTGGCTTGAATTTGCTTGTGGATCAAGATCAATCACCAAAGTTCTTAAACCTTGCTTAGCACTAATTGCAGCTAAGTTGACTGTAATACTTGATTTCCCTACACCACCTTTTTGGTTAAATACCACACGAGTTAACATGATTTCCCTCTACAAGATTTTTGTAAACTGCACGCAGTTTAACCTAGTGCAAAAACAATTACTAAAACAATGTCAAACAATTACGCAAAAATTGGTTTAATGATGACCAGCCCCAGAATCCCCACCAGCGCCACCGTACCGATCAATAAACCAGCACGCCGCTGCACCAACAAGATACTGTCATCTTTGTTGTAGGTTTTGATCAGGGAAGACCACAACACAAAAAATAGAATGATCTTGGCATAAAACCATGGCTGTACATCAAAGTTATTCATAAACAGTAGAACCGCACCCGTCACAATAATTAGGGTGAGGGATAGATGCTGTAATGCCACAAAGCCTTTACGTGCATGGTGGTTCGGCTGCTGGTCCCTGACACCCATATATAGGGTTGCCGCACGGGTAAAAAACACCAGAATCAATAGACTTACAGCCGACATATGAACAATTTTAGTGAGTAAATGTGCGTCCATGATTGATCCTTAGTTTTTTGGTGCATGAGCACATTCAGGGCTTGCAGGTGCCTGCCCCTGCCATTCCGTTGGAATATAGGCGTGAATTGCCAGTGCGTGAATCTGCCCAGGACTCATCAACCCTGCCGCAACGGCATAGATCTTTTGATGGCGCTGTACCAGACGCAGCCCCTGAAACTCCTCACTTACCACAATCACCTTAAAGTGGGATTCCTTGCCTGGGAAATATCCGCCATGCCCTGCCGACTCATTGATCACATCAAGATGGATGGGTGCCAAGGTTTGTAAACGTTTAATCAACTGTTGTTCTAAATTCATCGGTCACTCTGTCAGGTCAGATTGAGATAGCTGCCAAGTATACATGACTGAAAGTGGTGGGTCTGTTGAGATTTCACAGCGACTTCGATGTCTGAATTATCCAATCCTGAGCAAAAGTGCGTTTTTCTTGGTTTTTAGGCTGAAAATGCTTTTATTTTATGCAATTAAGCAATTTCTTTGCATAAAGTTATTGACCGTTGTTTTGCTTAATGTATTATAGCTGGCACGCGGGAATAGCTCAGTTGGTAGAGCATAACCTTGCCAAGGTTGGGGTCGCGAGTTCGAGTCTCGTTTCCCGCTCCAGATTTAAAAGGTCCTAGTCGAAAGATTAGGGCCTTTTTTTGTTATTGATTTTACTATATTTTTTGAAAGCTCTTCTTCTTTCGCTATTCGATTCAATTAAAAATGGGGGTATTACCAATGGACTGGATCCGTATGCCTATTTAAGTAATGTGCTGAAAAGGTTGCCGACGCATAAAGTGACCCAGATTGAAGAATTGCTACCACACCGCTGGAAATCCGACCAAAATTAAAAGTAGGCATGGGGTTCAGCGGGCGCTTACGATGCTCATTAACTTTTTAATCATAAAAAACAGGGAGTCAATTGCTCCCTATTTTTAATTGTACGGATTTTAGATTTACAACATAAAGTGGATCTGCATTTCCCCAACAAGGAAACCCAGCACCGCGCCCACAATGATCAACGACCATTCATCTTCTTTAAATGCAGGGCGGAGCATCCCTTCGAATTCTTCAGGGCTTAACCGCTGCATTCTTTCGACCAACGTATTGCGGACATTCATCGCATCTTCGGCATAAGACTCTACATAACGCATGGTTTCTGGCAGTTGCTGTAAAATACGTTCAGCCACTTCGCTCTTAAGGTTTTGATATTTTTCACCGCCAATCGCATACACCACCAGTGGACGAACAATACCTGCTTGTAGATCAATTTCTTGTTTCACATGGCGACTGACGAGTTCGATTACTTTATCTGAATTGGTTCCAGAAAAAAGCTCTTCCATCATATTACGGGATGTGAGTAATTGTTTAGAAATGAGCGCTGCATAGTCTGCCGCGACTTCATTTTGACGCTTGATGAACAAACCTTGCCATGTGTAGCCCAAAATCTTCTTTGGGTACAATGGTCTAAACATCATTTGTAAAGCCATCCAGTCACTAAAAAAGCCGACAAAGCCACCAAACATTGGCAGCATCCAAGGATATTTTCCTTGAGTGACCACCCAACACACCATTTGCACTACACCAATAGCGAAACCAAAAATAAAGCCGACATTACTAAAGAATTTAAATTCTTGTTTGCCGACTTTTTTGAAAATTTCGTTGAGAAGACGCTTATCTTTGAGGAGATTGCTAATCACCATGTGTTTGATGTCAAAGTATTTGATCACATCTTTTTGCACTTCGCCCATGATATGTTCAACAATCTCAGGGGCTTTGGCCTGAACCCGTTTAATCAATTTTTGACGGGCAAACTCTGGCATGCCTTCCCATAAACCAGGCTGATATTGCTGTGCAACTTCGCGAGTAATATCCTCAGCAGAGGCCATTAACGGCTTTTCAATTTCCTGGGCGATACGCTTGGGATCAAGTCTGGCAAAAATTTCCTGTGGTTGAATCAACTTTGAGGTCATCAACTCAACAGCAATGGTTGCCATCTTCTCAGCCTTGCGGGGAACAATCCCTTGCCATCCAATTGGAAGACCAAATAACCTTAATCCCTTAAATTCAAGTGGTGCAAACATCATTTGAATTGCAATCACTTTGGTCACATAGCCAATAAAACCACTGATAAACGGGATTGAAATATATAACCAGAAATTCTGTTGAAAATCTGCAATCATTTCTTGAAACATTATTGTATTGGTCCTTCAAGTCCTAATTGTTGCCCGTGAATGGGCAAGCCATGGATGATAGTGAAATATTTTAGGACATTGGCGATGCACCAATTTCCCTTATAGGCTTTTTAATTTTCCTTTGCTCAAGGACATCGCCATCCCATAAAAAGGAAACGATGTAGTCGATTGAATACCTTTCCATGGTAACGCATCTCTAACTCAACATCTTAGCACCAATTTTTGCTTTGTGTTGAGCAGAATGGGCAAGAATTGTTGATTTAACTCTCTTTTATCGACATGTTTGGCTGAGATTTTGGTTTAAATATTAGGCCTGATCGACAACCACAGTTAAAAAATAAGATAGATGATGAATTGCGGTGCGTCAAAGCGTGAAAAATGCTAGAATATGGCGCTTAATTCATTTGCCTTTAATGATTCGCCATGACGACCAATACTCAAATTACTGAAGATCGTATCCTGATTCTGGATTTCGGCTCTCAATATAGCCAGCTCATTGCACGTCGCGTACGTGAAGCGGGTGTTTATTCTGAAATGTATGCTTTCGATATGTCTGAAGAAGACATTCGTGCGTTTAATCCGAACGGGATTATTTTGTCAGGTGGTCCTGAGAGCGTACATGAAGAAGGTAGTCCACGTGCGCCACAAGTTGTATTTGAACTTGGTGTACCAGTATTGGGTATTTGCTATGGCTTACAAACCATGTCTGAACAGCTTGGTGGTAAAGTAGAACCAGGTACAGTTCACGAATTTGGTTATGCTGCTGTTGATGTGTTGGTACGTGATCAATTATTGGGTGATCTCAATGATGGTGACGATAAGCTTAATGTTTGGATGAGTCATGGCGATAAAGTCAGTGTGATTCCAGAAGGTTTCTCTGTTACTGCAAGCACACCAAGCTGTCCATTTGCCGCGGTAAGTGATGAAGCACGTCGTTTCTATGGTGTTCAATTCCACCCTGAAGTGACCCATACAGCGAAAGGTGCAGAGTTATTGTCGAACTTTGTGCATGGGATTTGTGGATGCCGTAATCTCTGGAATTCTGAAAACATTATTGACTTGCGTGTTGAACAATTACGTGAGCAAATTGGTGATCAAAAAGTTCTGTTGGGTCTTTCTGGTGGTGTGGATTCTTCGGTTGTTGCTGCATTGCTTCATAAAGCAATTGGCGATCAATTGACATGTGTATTTGTAGACAATGGCTTACTTCGTTTAAACGAAGGTGAACAAGTAATGGACATGTTTGCGAAAAACATGGGTATCCGTGTGATTCGTGCTGATGCTGAACAGCGTTTCTTAACGGCCTTAGCGGGTGAAGTTGATCCTGAGAAAAAACGTAAAATTATTGGTCGTGAATTCATCGAAGTTTTTGCTGAAGAAGCACGTAAACTTGATGGCGTAAACTTCCTTGCACAAGGTACGATTTACCCAGACGTGATCGAATCTGCTGCCACTAAAAATGGTAAAGCACATGTGATTAAATCACACCACAATGTGGGCGGTTTACCTGATGATTTAGCTTTTGAATTGGTTGAGCCGATTCGTGATTTGTTTAAAGATGAAGTACGCCGTTTAGGTACAACTTTAGGTTTACCACATGAAATGCTTTATCGTCATCCATTCCCAGGTCCAGGTTTGGGCGTGCGTATTTTGGGTGAAGTGAAAAAAGAATATGCTGATATTCTTCGTCTTGCTGATGACATCTTTATGCAAGAGCTTCGTGCAAGCGGTTGGTATGATAAAACTGCGCAAGCATTTGCAGTATTCCAACCTGTAAAATCAGTGGGTGTTGTTGGTGATGGTCGCCGTTATGCATGGGTGATTGCACTTCGTGCAGTGGAAACGGTTGACTTTATGACAGCACGTTTTGCACATCTTCCTTATGAACTTGTCGATAAAATCTCAACTCGTATCATGAATGAGATTAAAGATGTTTCACGCGTCGTCTACGACGTGTCATCTAAGCCACCAGCAACGATTGAGTGGGAATAAGATGAAGGGCAGGATGAAAATCCTGCCTTTTTTTATGCGATTGAAAAAAGAGGTCAAGCATGTCCGAAACCTTGCAACTCGAACAGTTAACAGGATCTTTACAGCAGCTTTTGGGTGAATCCCTATTTGCCATTTATCTGTATGGTTCAGCTGTTGATGGCGGGCTAGGTCCAGAAAGTGATCTGGATGTTTTGGTTGTGGTGAGTCAAGCTCTGACACTCCAGCAACGACAGCAACTGGCAGAAACCTTATTAAAAATTTCGTATCCAATTGGGGCAGCACAGCGTGCACTTGAAGTCACCATCGTACTTAAAGCGCAAATTCTTTCAGGCAGTTATCCACTCAGCTACGAACTACAATTTGGAGAATGGTTACGGGAGGAGTTAAACCAAGGTGCTTTGCTCCGCACACATACAGACCCTGATCTGAGTATTTTGCTGAAGAAAGCACAAGTGCATCATCGTAGTTTGTTGGGGCCAAGTTTGACACAGTGGTCAACGGCAATTCCTGAACAGCACCTCTGGCAGGCAATGGCAGACACCTATCCCTCGATTGTGGAACATTGGGATGAGGATGCCGATGAGCGTAATCAAATTTTGGCCTTATGCCGTATTTATTTTAGTTTGGTGACGAGTGAGATTGTGCCTAAAGACCAGGCCGCACACTGGGTGATAGCTCAGTTACCGTCGCAGCATCAACCCATTTTGCAGCGCATGATCCAAGAATATAAAGGTGAGATAGGCAAGCAAAGCTGGCAACAACAGCATCAGGCTTTAGGAGCTGTTGTTGACTTCCTGAGTTCAAAAATTGATGAACAATTTAAGAAGAAGAGTAGCCTGATCAAATAATAATATTTTAAAAAGGTGGCCTTTTTTATTACTTAACTTTTTCTAAAAATCGATCTGTAAAATAAATAACTCATTCAATATCAAAATTTTAAAATTTAAAGATATATCTTAACTTGATATAAGATTATTTAAGATATATCTTAATAAGCATAAATTAAGCAAATATAGAGAAAAATAAAGATGAAACATCAATCTGAGCATTCTCATGATGAAGCCGAAGCGGCTTTATTACATCGAGAACATCATCGAGCAGGTCGCCGTGGGCGCTTATTTGAATCAGGTCGCATGAAACTGTTGGTGCTGCATTTGATTCAACAAAGCCCCAAACATGGCTATGAAATTATTAAAGAAATTAGTGATCTGGTCGGGGATGGCTATACCCCAAGTGCAGGAACGATTTATCCAACGTTAACTGCATTGGAAGAAATGAATTTGATTCGCTTGCTGGATGCCGAACGTAAGCAATATCAGATTACCGACTATGGCGACAGCTATTTAAAAGAGCAGCAAGACATGTTGGCTGCTTTATTGCAAAAGCTGCGACTAAGACGTGAAATTCACAATAATGATCAGTTGATTGATATCCATCGCGCGATGGAAAACTTAAAAACGGCATTGCGCTTAAAACTGAACATCTCAGATTTGCAGCAAGAACAGATCCATCAAATTGCGAAAAAAATTGATCAGGCCGCGATTGCGATTGGACGTTTATAAACACCTTATCCAATATTAATTTAGAGAAAACTTATGAAACAACATCAATACCATGTCACCGTACAACATTTAAAAGATGCGAAAGGACAAGCCTCGACTTATACCGAACGTTTAGAGTTTTATACTGGAAATCATGACGATATTTTTGAGATCGTTGAACGTTTAAATAGTGCTGAATTTTTTGATGATCAAACCACGAAAGCTTTTGCGGTGGGTTTAAAACTTTTCAGCGAAGTGATGCTGGAAAATAAAGATCATCCACTATTCGAAGAATTCTTGCCGCAGTTCGGTCAATTTATGAAGAATCTAAAGCAACATGTAAAGAAACAGGCTGAATGAGTATGGGGGCAAATGGCATGCAACAAACAAAGAAAGCTTTCTTTACTAAATTACCTGCAAAATATGCTGCTTGGATTATGCCATTATTATGATCGGGGCTGATGAGCGCAACATTATCATTGATGAACTTACTAATGAATGTTGGGCTAATAGATGGATTCGCAACGAAGTGGCTGTCAACATGGCTGTTTTCATGATTGATTGCCTATCCTGTGGTGCTTGTTTTCTTGCCATTGGTGCGACGCCTAACGAGCCTGATTGTGGAGATGCCACTTCACTGAGCGAAAGAATGCTGCTTATCAGTCCTGAGTCAGGATTGTCCCATGCATAACACTCTGCGTATTACCAAAAGACTATATTGAATACTGTTGATATTGTTAAGATCAATAAAACAACTCATTGCACTAGCATAGGTAAAAGAGAGTAATATCATGACTAATAATAACGATTACGATATTTCTGATTCAAAAGATTGTAAAACTTATATCAATCAATTTATTCAAGAGTTCACCATTCGTTCAGCTGAGATTGGCAAGGGTACAATCATTAAACGCGCGTTACCTACGGATGTATGCCAAGCATAAGGATATGGATTTGGGCGAGTTTAGCGTTGAGGTTGACTTTCACAGCAATCGTGAACAACAGGAACGGATTGAACGTCGGGTAATATTTAAACAACCTATTTCACAATTACTTAAAAGAAAAACTTCTTAATGTGTGTAGTAAAACGCCCATCACTAAAACTTTGTTACGCAGTTTAGACATAGAGACCGTGATTATTTAAGACTAAAATGCTATTGTGCTTGGGCAAATCATAATTCTAAACGTAACTGTGAGAGGGATTCATACAGCAGTTGCGTAGACAAAGCAGGCACAAAAATGATTACCTTACATTACCTACAATGTTCACGTTCGTTCCGTATATTGTGGGCATTAGAAGAACTTGGTATGGATTATCAAGTTGAGTATTATCAAAGAACATCCAGCTATGCAGCCCCAGAAAATTTAAAGAACATCCATCCACTGGGAAAAGCACCTATTCTGGTCGATAATGATGAGGTGATTGTTGAGTCGGCAGTCATTCTGGATTATTTGCAACAGCAGTATGATGGGCAGCAAAAATTTAAACCAGAACAAGCAAAAGACCAGCGGCAATATTCCTATTGGATGCACTATGCCGAAGGTTCTCTCATGCCTTTATTAGTCATGACTTTGGTGATGAATAATGTGAGTAAGCATGTTCCTTGGGTGATTCGACCTATCGCTGAAAAAGTAACGGATGGTGTAAAAGCTGGATTTGTTCGTCCTCGCATCAAAGAGCACATGCTATACCTTGAACAATATTTAGGCGAGCATGATTATTTTGCTGGAGATTTTTCTTTTGCAGATATTCAGATGGCTTTTCCATTGATTGCAATTCAAAAGCGTTTACATGGAAAATATCCCAATATTCAGGCTTTTGTACACCGTGTGCAACAACGTTCAGCATTTCAGCGTGCTGAGCAAAAAAGTTTAAATTCTCAGTGTGCATAGGGGAACCAATCGTTCCCCTTTATTCGATAGGGTTTAGCGCTTGATGACGATTGAATCAATACCACTATGTTGTAGCGTTTGCTGAGCAGCAAGGGCAGCATCTTGACTATCATAAGGGCCAGAAAACACACGATACCATGTTTGGCCATTTTCCACTGTTTTCACGACATCAGCAGATAAACCATTCAAAATAATTTCTGCACGACGCGCATCAGCACTGTCAGGATCTGGATAGCTACGTACTTGTAAAATATAGCTTGCTTGAGCTTGCACTGCTGGCTCAGTCGAAGTAATCGCTGTTGGATCTTCTGTGGTAGTTTCAGGTTTTGGTGATTCAATAATCACGACATTACCTTGCTGTTTAGTTTCAGGTACAGCTTGTTCAGGGATTGGAGTAACTTGTTGTTGTGGCAACAAATCGTAGAAACGATAATCTTTGTTGGTATCTTCTTCTTGATAATGATCGGATGTTACCTGATTTTTTGCTGGAACAGGTTGCCATGGTTGCCATAGCATGAGCATGACACCAACACATAGAATCGCAAGAATTGCGACAAGCATTCCCAACCACTTTGGAATAAGTGGTTTTTTCGGCTTGTTTGGTCGTTCAGATACACCACGTTGCGTTTTTCCAAACACCTGAAATTCCTCTTGATTCTATTGGATTTGTAACTTGAATCTGGCTAAAAACAAAGCATTATGTTTGAAAATAATGCTTTGTTTAAGATATCGCCGACCAATGATAGGCTAAGTTTAAAAGTAGATCTGTATAGCGTTGTTAACAACAATATTTCAGATTCAAACTTTTTATTGCAACTGTGTGTATTAATTACATCGCTTCAGGAGCAGATACACCAAGTAACTCTAAGCCATTACGTAAAACTTGCTGTACATTAATTGAAAGCAATAAACGCGCTTGCGATAAAGGAATATTTGTTTCATCAACAAATTTAACGCCATCTTGTGCATACCATCCATGAAATAGCGCAGCTAAGTCTTTTAGATAATTACCAATTTGATGTGGTTCGTAGACATTCGCAGCACGAATCAAAATTTCAGGATAAGCTGCTAATTTAGCGAGAATCTCTGTTTCAGTCTCTAAAGCTAAGAGATTAGCAACTTGGCGAGCAGATGCGACATCAAATGTAATGCCTTTCTCTTTCGCACGGTTCAAAATACTATTTACACGTGCATGGGCATACTGAATGTAGTACACCGCATTGTCTTTGCTTTGAGAAACGGCAAGGTCTAAGTCAAAATCAATGTGTTGCTCAGATTTACGCATTACGTAATAGAAGCGTGCCGCATCATTACCCACTTCTTTACGTAGATCACGTAAAGTCACGAATTGACCTGAACGAGATGACATTTGTACCATCTCGCCACCACGCCATAAACTCACGAATTGAACTAAAAGAACAGTCAGTTTTTTAGAGTCGTAACCCATTGCATCAATCGCAGCTTTTACACGTGAAATATAACCGTGGTGATCTGAACCCCAAATATCAATCAGGTCAGTATAACCACGTTGTAGTTTATTCAAATGGTAAGCAATGTCAGATGCAAAATAAGTGGTTTGGCCATTACGACGTTTGACCACACGGTCTTTCTCATCGCCAAATTCAGTTGATTTAAACCAAATATTGCCATCTTTTTCATAGAGAAAGCCACGTTGATCAAGCGTTGCAAGTGCTTCATCAATTTTTTCGGTTAGCGAAGCTTCGCTAAACCATTCATCAAAAGTCACCCCAAAATCAGCAAGGTCATCTTTGATATCATCCAAAATGGCATGTAAAGCCGATTGGTGAAATACGCGATAACCCGCACCTAACTGTTGTTGTGAATTGGCGATTAAGCCATCAATGTGTTTTTCTTTATCACCAGACAAAATAACTTTATTGCCTTCGGCATCGAGTTCTTCAGCATATTGAACATCTTCAGGCACATCGTTGTAAATGTCAGCAACTGGGCGAACGTGTGCATCGCCATCTTTATCAATAATGCTTTGTGCGATTTCTTTAACATAGTCGCCCTGATAGGCATTTTTAGGGAAAACAAGCGTTTGCCCAGTCAATTCTAAATAACGTAAATAAGTTGATGTTGCCAAAATATCCATTTGGCGACCTGCATCATTGACATAGTATTCACGGTCAACTTGTGCACCTGTTGCTTCTAAAAGGTTGGCAACTGTCATACCGTAAGCGGCACCGCGTCCATGCCCCACATGCAGGCTAGAGGTCGGGTTTGCGGAAACAAACTCCACCTGAATTTTCTTGGCTGCATTGGCCTGGCTGCGGCCATATTGGTCTTTCTGTACCTGAATCTGGTCAAGCACAGCAAAGCGCTGGTCTGCGTTTAAAAAGAAGTTGATAAAACCAGGACCTGCGATTTCTGCTTTTGTAATGTCAGCGACTTCAGGCAGTGCTGATAAGATTTTTTCAGCTAGGTCACGTGGTTTCATACCAGCAGCTTTAGAGCCGATCATGGCAATATTTGAGGCGAAGTCTCCGTGACTTCGGTCTTTGGTACGGGTTAAATGGCTCGTATTGGTCCAATCGGAAGGAAGTACCCCTTGTTGTTGAAGGGATTGTACCGCATGATCAAGCGCTGATTGTATTGCCGTATTCATAGTTACCGAAATAAGTGTCGCGGAAAAACGCTAAATATAGCAAATTTTGTCGCGTTAACCAAATTGGCAAGAGATTCATTCAAACTGCAATCGGTTAAATGTTATGAGGAACGTGAACTCAGTTTCTGTCCAATAAAAATAATGGCAAAACAAAGCGCCATACACAATACAATACTTAAACCTGTGGCAATGTTGAGCGCCGCACTTGACCACAGCCCAACTGTAACGCCAAATTGTGCCAGTATGAATGCCCAGATCACCATCTGTTTAGGAGAGTGTGCCAGCAAACGGGCACTAAGCGCAGGAATCACCAGTAGCGCACCCATCAGTAGTGAACCCACGGCACGTAATGCCAGTACAGTAAACAAGGCCAGCAACAGCATGAAAACCAGGCGTTGCCAGTTGGCATTGACTCCCTCGCTCATGGCAATGTCGGGATCAATGGCAATCTGGATTTGTGCCGACCATGAACGGTAAAGCACCACAAGGGCGCTGATGATCACGATTGCAAAGATAGGTAAATCGGCCCATTCAATACTGAGCAGGTCACCAAACAGATAACTTAACAGTTCTGGACGTAAGCTCGGTACTTGCTGGATTAATAACAGGCCTGAGCAAAGTAGGGTTGCTGAACACAAGGCGAGCAGGGCATCGTTCGGTAAACGTGAGTCGTGCAAAACCCATAGAATGGCAACCAGCAATGCCGCCAGACAGCCAACACCCAGCCAGAAAGGTAAATGCAGAATACCTGCAACCGCGACACCGAGCAGTGTGCCATGCGCCATGGTGTCTGCAAAAAAGGACATTCTACGCCATAGCATTAAACAACCCAGTGGCGCAGTTAAAAATACCAACAATGTGCCCATGATCCAAGCGGGTAATAGTAATTGTAACCATTCCATCATCGCTTAGGCCTTTGGTTCAGGGTGAATGTGGGG
Organism: Acinetobacter sp. CIP 102129; assembly: GCF_000368305.1. NCBI lineage: Bacteria > Pseudomonadati > Pseudomonadota > Gammaproteobacteria > Moraxellales > Moraxellaceae > Acinetobacter > Acinetobacter sp. CIP 102129. The sequence goes on along the minus strand of NZ_KB849332.1, from coordinate 31,466 downwards.
GCGTGGATCGTGGCTACAGGGTTCAGCATGATCACTATGTCCGCAGTGATTGTGATGATGCTGGTAAAACATGCGTTGTGTACCGAAAATTGCCTGATATTCAGGGTGCTGCTGAATGCTTTCAGGTAAACCACTACAACAAATGTGTTTGTTCAGACAAACAACGCGATGCGTGCCTTGCATCACCCATTGCAGGTCATGTGAAACCATCAATACCGCACAACCATAGCGTTCAGGTAGGCTTCTAACATAGTCGTAAAGCTCAGCTTCGGATTGAATATCCAGACCCTGCATCGGTTCATCCAGCACCAGAATGTCTGGCTGGCGCAACAGGGCGCGTGCCAGTAATACCCGCTGCCGTTCACCGCCTGAAAGTTGTTGGACCTTGGACTGCTGTAGTTTCAGGATACCTGTATCACGGATAATTTCTTCACGTAAATGGGCTTCGCAAACTTCCAAATCCAACAAGTCCTGCACGCGTAAAGGCAGGCTGGCAGATGGATTAAACTTTTGTGGGACGTAGGCCATTTTAAGCTTTTTGGAAAAATGAACCTTGCCTTTATTGGGTGGCATGATACCAAGCACGACCTTGATCAGGGTGGACTTGCCAGCACCATTCGGACCAATCAACGTCACAATCTCTTTTGCCTGTAAGGCAAAATCAACATTGCGTAAAATATCCCGTTCATCACGCCGAATCGAGATGTTCTCCAACTGGATCAGTGGAGGAGTTACTGGGGCAGGCTGCACTGGTGACATTTTCCAGAAATCTCAATAATGCTGTGTTGAGCAGAAAATTGGTCAGAGGTGGCAAGTTGATCCAGTTGCTGAATCAGGCCCTGTGCCGATGCCTCCTTAACCAAGTGGCATTCGGTACAAATCAGGAATGCGGCCTGATGCCCCTCACGTGGATGACAGCAGGGAATATAGGCATTAATTGAGGTTAGCCGATGGATTAAACCTTTTTCTAGTAAGAAGTCTAAAGTTCGATAAACTGTAGGTGGGGCAGCAGGGCGGTCTGCCTGTCCCTTGATTTTTGCCAGGAGGTCATAGGCGCCCATTGGGGCAGAGGCATTTAAGATGAGTTCAAGCACTTCTTTACGCAAAGGTGTCAGGCGAGCGCCCGCGGCAGTGCATAAAATCTCTGCTTCGGCAAGTCGCACCTTAATATCGTGATGACCGTGAACACCGTGTAAAGCATTGTCATGTTCGTGTGAACAGGAACTCATAAATTGACCTCATTGTTTTTGTAGGGCCTATTGATATTTCGACTATATATAACCTGTGTCGCAGGTGTACCAACAGACGCACTATCATATCATGCAATTCATCTATAACGATCTATATTAAATGGACTGGGTAATAGATAGTGTGATGAATCCTGAAAATAGACATAGGCATTTTTTAACTTTTGTTATATTATAACATGCTTAGCTTTATTGAGTAATCCTGTGATGTTGCGCCTTTCTCTTCTGGTCTTGTTGTCAATGTTGAGCACATGGGGCTGGACACAAAGTCTAGTGGTTTCAACACATCCCATTTACCTGATTGCAAAAGAAGTCACCGATGGTGTGGAAGAACCAGTACTGTTGTTGGGTGACCAGACAGGCCATGATGTACAGCTTACCCCAGCCCATCGCAAGGCAATACAGGATGCTTCATTGGTGTTATGGCTTGGTAAAGTGCATGAAGCACCTCTGGACAAGCTGCTCAGTCAGAACCGCAAGGCAATTGCACTGCTGGATTCAGCTATCCTGACCACATTGCCACAACGCAACCTGCGTGGGGCTGCGCTGTCGAACACTGTGGACAGTCATGTATGGCTCGATCCCAACAATGCAGTGCGGATCGCTTTCTTTATTGCGACCTTGCGTTCACAGCAATATCCAGAAAACAAAGCGAAATATTTGGCCAATGCCAAGGACTTTGCCCAGCAGATGCTACAGGCATCCCAACAATATGAAAGTTCGAGTAAATCCAAACCCTACTGGTCTTATCATGATGCCTATCAGTATCTGGAGCGGGCGCTGAACCTGAAGTTTGCAGGGGCATTAACCGATGATCCACATATTGCACCGACTGCTGCCCAGATTAAATATCTCATGGACAATCGGCCTAAAGCACAAATGTGCCTATTGGCTGAAACATCTGCCAGCAGCAGCCAGTATCGAAAATTGAACCCAGTGGTTTTCCAGCCCGTGGATGAAAGCATGCGTGGTGAGGACAATTTTGTAACAGCTTGGAAAAAATTGGCTTCAAAAACCGACAAATGCGTATTAAGTACACAAAATTGATGAAAAAAAATAAAAACAAATTGACTCTATCGTCAAAAAATGGGCTAACGAAAAAAACAGACTTAAGTCGAGAAAAGATTGCATGTTCAGGGGTGTAACTCTATAATGCCTGCGATTCAAAACAATCATGATTAAAACTTGTCAAGCAGTTATGCTGTAAGTGGGTAAAAAATGAGCCGAACTAGTCGCTTGATTGACCGACGATTAGCAAAAGCTTTGGTCTTCTTACAGGCGTGCATGATTCCTGTGGCAGCGTTGCTGGCATGGGTGATAAAAGACACCACTGCCGCCCTGAGTGCTGCGCTTGGGGCACTGGTTTGTTGGCTGGCGCATTGTTATTTTGCCTGGCAGTCGTTTAGGACAGCTGGGGCACGGGCGTCAAGACAGGTCATGCTGAATATGTATCGGGGAATGCTCGGTAAGTTTGCAATTGTGATTGTGGGTTTTATTTTAATTTTGAGCAATGTCAAACCGTTGTCAGCGGTAGCATTGTTTTGTGGGTTTATCCTCGTTCAGGCTATGTCGTGGGTTGCACCATTCTGGGTGTCACGTCTCCAGCAACGAGAATGAAACACATTTTTGAGATTTTTGGAAGAGGGTACGAGATTTTTGCAGTTCGCAGGATTCGTTCCGCTTCTTTTTAATGATTGACATTGACCAGGTGTGATTTATGGCTGCTGAAGAACATGCCCTGACTTCGACCGAGTATATCAAGCATCACTTGACCAATATGACCTATGGCAAAATGCCTGACGGTACATGGAAATTGGCTGAGACTGCTGAAGAAGCTCAATCGATGGGGTTCACTGCAATTCACTTGGATTCAATGGGTTGGTCTATCGGACTTGGTGTGATTTTCTGTTTGTTATTTTGGACAGTTGCGAAAGCTGCAAATGCTGGCGTTCCAACTAGATTCCAATCTGCAATCGAAATGATTATCGAGTTTGTGGACTCAAGTGTTCGTGATACTTTCCACGGCAAATCGCGTTTAATTGCTCCTTTATCATTGACCATCTTCGTGTGGATTTTCCTCATGAACGCAATGGACTTGATTCCTGTAGACTGGATTCCTTATCTAGCTCAACAGATTGGTGCAAGCGTGTTTGGTATGGACCCTCACCACGTGTATTTCAAGGTTGTTCCATCTACAGATCCTAACATTACCCTTGGTATGTCATTGTCTGTATTTGCACTGATCTTGTTCTATAGTATTCGTGAAAAAGGGATCGGCGGTTTCGTCGGTGAATTGGCACTTAACCCATTTAACCCAAGTAACCCAGTTGCAAAAGCGTTATTGATTCCAGTGAACTTGATTTTGGAATTAGTAACTTTTCTTGCTCGACCAGTTTCGTTGGCTCTACGACTGTTCGGTAACATGTATGCGGGTGAGTTAATCTTCATCTTAATCGCGTTATTACCGTTCTGGATTCAATGGGCGTTATCTGTGCCTTGGGCTATTTTCCACATTCTTGTAATCACGTTGCAAGCATTCATCTTTATGATGCTGACCATCGTTTACTTGAGCATGGCAAGCGAAAAGCATTAATGGTATTGCCTGACTGTCACCTGATGGTTGGGCTTAAATTTTAGTTTAATTTGGTAATAACCTAACCTCTGAGGAATTTTTCATGGAACTCACTTTAGGTCTAGTTGCAATTGCATCTGCTATCTTGATCGCTTTCGGTGCTTTAGGTACTGCGATTGGCTTCGGTCTTTTAGGTGGCCGCTTCTTAGAAGCTGTTGCTCGTCAACCAGAATTGGCTCCACAACTTCAAACTCGTATGTTCTTAATTGCGGGTCTTCTTGATGCTGTGCCTATGATCGGTGTTGGTATTGGCTTGTTCTTCATCTTCGCTAATCCATTTGTAGGTTAATAGCTTAATTCCTAAATCCACATATTGAGGAATAGCGAAATGAATATCAACCTCACATTGATTGGTCAAGCGATTGCATTTGCGTTCTTTGTCGCATTCTGCATGAAGTTTGTTTGGCCACCACTAATCAATGCGATTAGTGAGCGTCAGCGTAAAATCGCTGATGGCTTAAATGCTGCTGAAAAAGCAAAAGCTGACCTTGCTGATGCGCAAGCACAAGTTAAGGCAGAATTAGACGCAGCAAAAGCACAAGCGGCTCAATTGATCGAACAAGCGAACCGTCGTGCAGCGCAATTGGTCGAAGAAGCGCGTACCCAAGCATCTGCTGAAGGTGAGCGTATTCGTCAACAGGCGAAAGAAACTGTTGATCAGGACATCAATGCTGCTCGCGAAGAATTACGTCAACAAGTTGCTGCCTTGGCAGTTGCTGGTGCAGAAAAAATTCTGAACCAACAAGTTGACGCAGAAGCTCATAATGCCATGCTGAATCAGCTGGCTGCTAAACTTTAAGCGAGGGAAATATGGCTGAACTCTTGACGTTGGCACGCCCATACGCTAAAGCAGCGTTTGCTTATGCATCTGAGCAGAATGCAACTGACACTTGGTCAAATGCATTACAATTGCTCAGTGCTGCGGTGCAAGATGAAGCATTTTCCGCTTATTTAAATCGTCCTGAATTGACTCCTGCGGAGCAAGTTGGTCTGTTTACAAAAGTTTTAGGTGAAGATCAATCAGCAGCGCTGTCTAATTTTCTGACACTGCTTGCTGAAAATGATCGTGTTATCTTATTGCCTGAAATTGCAACAGAATACGAACAACTTAAATCGCAGAATAACAACTCATTGGAAGTGGAAATTGAATCTGCTTTTCCAATGGATGCGACACAAGAGCATATTTTAGCTCATGCGCTTGAAAAACGTTTTAACAGAACTGTTCATGTGACTGTTAGCGTTAATCCAGCGTTGATCGCAGGTGTTGTGATTCGTGCAGGCGACCAAGTGATAGATGACTCTGCGCTTAACAAGCTTGAAAAAATGCGGACTCGTCTTCTTGCCTAACAGCAAAAAGACTGAACTTAAAAAAGATTGAGGAATAGCGCAATGCAACAACTGAATCCATCCGAGATCAGTGCGCTCATTAAACAGCGTATCGGCGATCTGGACACCAGCGCGACCGCTAAGAATGAAGGTACCATCGTCATGGTATCTGACGGTATCGTGCGTATTCACGGTCTTGCGGATGCAATGTACGGTGAAATGATCGAATTCGACGGCGGCTTATTTGGTATGGCACTGAACCTAGAACAGGATTCAGTGGGTGCCGTTGTTTTAGGTAACTACCTAAGCCTGCAAGAAGGTCAAAAAGCTCGCTGTACTGGTCGCGTATTAGAAGTTCCAGTTGGTCCTGAACTTCTTGGTCGTGTCGTAGATGCTTTGGGTAACCCAATTGATGGCAAAGGCCCAATTGATGCAAAACTAACTGATGCTGTTGAAAAAGTAGCACCAGGTGTAATTTGGCGTCAATCAGTGGACGAACCCGTTCAAACTGGTTATAAATCAGTTGATACCATGATCCCTGTGGGTCGTGGCCAACGTGAGTTGATCATCGGTGACCGTCAAACTGGTAAAACAGCGATGGCGATCGATGCGATTATCGCTCAGAAAAACTCTGGCATTAAATGTGTATACGTTGCGATTGGTCAAAAACAATCAACAATTGCAAACGTGGTACGTAAGCTAGAAGAAACTGGCGCTATGGCGTATACAACTGTTGTCGCTGCTGCGGCTGCTGATCCTGCAGCTATGCAGTATTTAGCTCCGTACTCAGGTTGTACAATGGGTGAATACTTCCGTGACCGCGGTGAAGATGCGTTAATTATTTATGATGATTTGTCTAAGCAAGCTGTTGCTTACCGTCAAATTTCATTGTTATTACGTCGTCCACCAGGTCGTGAAGCGTATCCAGGTGACGTATTCTATCTTCACTCACGTCTTCTTGAGCGTGCTTCGCGCGTTTCAGCTGACTATGTTGAGAAGTTCACGAACGGTGCAGTAACTGGCCAAACTGGTTCTTTAACTGCGTTGCCGATCATTGAAACTCAAGCGGGTGACGTATCTGCATTCGTACCAACCAACGTAATTTCGATTACTGACGGTCAGATCTTCTTAGAAACATCATTATTCAACGCAGGTATTCGTCCTGCAGTGAACGCGGGTATCTCTGTATCGCGTGTTGGTGGTTCTGCTCAAACGAAGATCATCAAAAAATTGTCTGGTGGTATCCGTACTGCTTTGGCACAATACCGTGAATTGGCTGCGTTTGCTCAGTTCGCTTCTGATCTTGATGAAGCAACCCGTAAGCAACTTGAGCATGGTCAACGTGTAACTGAGTTAATGAAGCAAAAACAATATGCTCCTTACTCAATTGCTGACCAAGCTGTATCTGTTTATGCATCTAACGAAGGCTATATGGCTGACGTAGAAGTGAAGAAAATCGTAGACTTTGATGCTGCGTTAATTTCTTACTTCCGTTCTGAATATGCTGCGTTAATGCAACAGATCGATGAAACTGGTGATTACAACAAAGACATCGAAGCAGCATTCAAAGCAGGTATTGAGAGCTTCAAAGCGACTCAAACTTACTAAGTTAAGCTTTAGTTAAGTTTGGTTCACGGATCAACCTTCGGAAGCTCGAAAGGGCTTTCGAATACTAGGTTAAGCGTATGGCAAATTTAAAAGAAATTCGCGCCAAAGTAGCTAGTATCAAGAGCACGCAAAAGATTACTCGCGCGATGCAAATGGTAGCTGCTTCTAAAATGCGTCGTGCGCAAGAGCGCATGGCTCAGGGCCGTCCGTATGCCGATAATATGCGCCGTGTAATTGCTCACTTAGTTCAAGCAAACCCTGAATATAAACACCGTTATATGGTTGATCGCCCTGTTAAGCGCGTTGGCTATATCGTGGTGTCTTCAGATCGTGGCTTGGCAGGTGGCTTGAACATTAACTTGTTCAAGAAAGTTGTGCAGCATGTCAAAGCACAACAACAGCAGTCAATTGAAGTTGAATTTGCTTTGATTGGTCAAAAAGCGGTTTCGTTTTTTAAGAATTACGGCGGTAAAGTGCTTGGTGCAACGACCCAACTTGGCGACGCGCCAAGTTTGGAACAGTTAACTGGCTCTGTACAAGTTATGCTTGATGCATTTGATAAAGGCGAATTAGATCGTATCTATCTCGTATCAAATGGTTTCGTCAATGCGATGACCCAACAGCCTAAAGTAGAACAACTTGTTCCTTTGGCACCAGCACAAGCAGGCGATGATCTCAACCGTACTTATGGTTGGGACTATATCTACGAACCAGAAGCAGAAGTATTGTTGAATGGTTTGTTGGTTCGCTATATCGAGTCTATGGTTTATCAAGGTGTGATTGAAAACGTTGCATGTGAGCAGTCAGCTCGTATGGTCGCGATGAAAGCGGCGACAGACAACGCAGGACAATTGATTAAAGACCTACAGCTCATTTACAACAAGCTGCGTCAAGCCGCGATTACTCAGGAAATTTCCGAGATCGTTGGCGGTGCCGCTGCCGTTTAACATTATTAGTTTGAATTGAGGAGACAGCAATGAGTAGCGGTCGTATCATTCAGATCATCGGCGCGGTTATCGACGTCGAGTTTGAGCGCAATAGCGTTCCTAAGATCTATGACGCTCTCCAAGTTGACGGTACTGAAACTACACTAGAAGTTCAGCAACAGCTTGGCGATGGTGTTGTTCGTACCATCGCAATGGGTTCTACAGAAGGTCTTAAACGTGGTCTTAATGTAACCAGTACAAATGCACCGATTTCTGTTCCAGTTGGACCAGCTACGCTTGGTCGTATCATGGACGTTTTAGGTCGCCCTATTGATGAAGCAGGTCCTGTAGCGACTGAAGCGCGTTTGCCAATTCACCGTCAAGCGCCTTCTTATGCTGAACAAGCAGCTTCTACTGATCTTTTAGAAACAGGTATTAAAGTCATCGACTTGCTTTGCCCGTTCGCAAAAGGTGGTAAAGTTGGTTTATTCGGTGGTGCGGGTGTTGGTAAAACCGTTAACATGATGGAGTTGATCAACAACATCGCGAAAGCACACTCAGGTTTATCTGTGTTTGCTGGTGTTGGTGAGCGTACTCGTGAAGGTAACGACTTCTATCACGAAATGAAAGATTCTAACGTTCTTGACAAAGTAGCAATGGTCTACGGTCAGATGAACGAGCCACCAGGTAACCGTTTACGCGTAGCGTTAACTGGTTTGACGATGGCTGAATACTTCCGTGATGAAAAAGACGAAAATGGTAAAGGTCGTGACGTATTATTATTCGTCGACAACATCTACCGTTATACACTTGCAGGTACTGAAGTATCAGCATTGTTAGGTCGTATGCCATCTGCGGTAGGTTACCAACCGACACTTGCAGAAGAAATGGGTGTTCTTCAAGAGCGTATTACGTCTACCAAGTCTGGTTCGATCACATCGATCCAAGCTGTATACGTACCTGCGGATGACTTGACTGACCCATCACCTGCAACAACGTTTGCTCACTTAGATGCAACAGTCGTATTGAGCCGTGACATCGCATCTTCTGGTATTTACCCGGCGATCGATCCACTTGACTCAACTTCACGTCAGTTAGACCCATTGGTTGTTGGTACTGAGCATTATGAAATTGCACGTTCTGTACAGAACGTATTGCAACGTTATAAAGAGCTTAAAGACATCATCGCAATCTTGGGTATGGACGAGTTAGCAGAAGAAGATAAATTGGTTGTTTACCGTGCGCGTAAAATCCAACGTTTCTTCTCTCAACCATTCCACGTAGCTGAAGTGTTTACTGGTGCTCCTGGTAAATTAGTACCACTTAAAGAAACGATTCGTGGCTTTAAAGGTCTATTAGCTGGTGAATACGATCACATTCCAGAACAAGCGTTCTATATGGTTGGTGGTATTGACGAAGTGATTGCTAAAGCCGAGAAACTTTAATTAGCAACTCTAATTTAAGGAGATTCTCATGGCGATTATGCAATGCGATGTTGTAAGTGTTAAAGAGTCGATTTACTCTGGACAGGTTACGATGTTAATCGCAAAAGGTGCGGGCGGTGAGCTTGGTATTTTACCAGGACATGCGCCACTCGTAACTTTGCTCCAACCGGGCCCGATTCGTGTTCAGTTGGAAAATGGTACAGAAGAAATCGTTTATGTATCAGGCGGTGTGTTAGAAGTTCAACCTCACGTTGTGACTGTGCTTGCAGATACTGCAATTCGCGCTGACAACTTGGATGAGGCTGCAATTATGGAAGCTCGTAAACAAGCTGAACAATTGTTAGCCAACCAAAAGAGTGATTTGGACTCGGCTGCTGCTCTTGCTGCGCTTGCAGAAACTGCGGCTCAGCTTGAAACCATCCGTAAAATCAAGAATCGCGCAATGTAATTGCAGATTTAAGATTGAGAAAGCCACCGAAAGGTGGCTTTTTTTATGCTGCATCGAAAATTAAAATAAATATAGTTTAAGCGTTTGAATCATCTTTATTGCCGAGTACTAAGGTTGCCAGTTTGACCATATCCATTTGAATGGTGTTGAACTGCTTTTCAATTTTTGCAAAATCTAGCTGGGCAATGTCCAGTTGACCATGCAGCAAGGGCATGCTCAGAAGCTGCTGGTTGGCTGTAAGTAGACTCTGGCGAATCTGGTCAACCTCATTACTTTTTAGGTTTAGTGAAAGTAAAGTGTCATGCAGTCCGTGTAATTCCTGCTTAAGTTCACCTGTGGTATTTTGCAGTTGCTGAACATTTTGATCCTGAATTGCCTGTTCAAGGCTGCTTTGTGACTGTTTTAACAAGGTCACATAATCATCGGTCTCAAGCTGCAACTTTGCAATATCGCGTGCGATGTTGAGCATATTGCCACGACTCAGGTTTTGAGTGTCCTGTGCCTTGATCATTTCGATGCTGTTATCCTGATTCGCTGTTGTAGCAGGCTGTTCAAATTCAGACTCTTGTTCCACCTGCTCATTGTCATGAGGAACTTGATCACAGCCTGTCAGTGTAAATGCAGCAACAAGTGTCATGGCTGAAAGGATGGCTTTGATCGACTGGTTTTCCATCATGGCTGAACTGCACCAAAATATGTGAATAACGTCACTATAATGAAAAAATATGAATAAAAAAGTGATTTTTGTAATTCATTAAGATTGCTTATGTAAAGAAGAGGGGGCTACTAAGATTATAGCCCAAAATCTTTTGATGATTTAGGTAAATGATGTTGTTCAGATATTCATATCTCCAAGCCAAAGGAAGTAGCCACCATAGCTATTGAACTTGAATTCTCCTCCAATATTTTTGCCTTGCTCGGTTAATTGGTGTTTACCTTTATCATTAACTACTAAAAAACCTTTTTGGACAAATTGTTCAAGAAGTTCATTGGTTTTGAGCTTATGTTTTGCCGCAAGTTTAGAGGTGGTTAATTTGCTGAAATCCTCTTGTTCATTATTGTCTTGAACAGTCTCGAACTCTTTAACTTCATCAAGAGAAATACGAACTTCATCGCTGATCCGAATAATGCGTTGAGCTTCTTCGTAGGCGTCTTTAAATACGGTTGCATCTTGATCTTTTTCTATCAGGATACCCATTTCATTATTGTTGACTTGGCTAAATTCATAAAGATTTAGACTAGAGATAATGCAAGTTGATTCGTTTATATAACACTTGGCATGTAGATTTTTGCAGAAGCTGACTCGTACATAATCGAGTTTTTGCATCCATTTAATTTCATCAGGATGCAAATCACTTTTTCCATAAATGATACGAATATCTATTTTTAAACGATTTTTGTCTTCTAAAAGTTCTTTGATACGATCATTCAGTTTTAAGAAAGGACTAATTAAAATCAATCTTTCTTTAGCATTCTTGATCAGTTCCTCTAAATAAAAATTAGTTGCGCTGGTATTAAGAAACTTTGCCATAAAATTCCATCTTTATTTTATATATATAAATTAAAGTAAAATTATAATAGTTATTCAAAAGAAAAGAAGAGGTAAACTATTCTTTTCTTTAAATATATAAGAATTATTTGGCTAGCTCAGCTTCAATCGCACTGACAATACGTTCGTCATCGGCTGTGATGTCTGGTGCAAAACGTGCAACGATTTCGCCATTTTTATTGATGAGGAATTTTTCAAAGTTCCACAACACTTCAGGTGGGTTGTTTGGGGTTAAACCATAGTCAACAAGGTCTTTCCACCAAGGACCCTCACCCGTACGTTCAGGAATCGCCTGAGTCAGTGTCTGGTAAAGTGGGTGCTTATCATCACCTGCAACAGAGATTTTGGCGAAAAGTGGGAAATGCACGTCAAAGTTGAGAGAGCAGAATTGTTCAATCTCATCGTTTGTGCCTGGCTCTTGCTCTAAGAAGTTATTGGCAGGGAAACCTAAAATTTCCAGCCCCTGATCTTTTTTGGTCTGATAAAGTTTTTCCAAACCCTCATATTGTGGTGTCAAACCACATTTTGACGCAACGTTGACGATCAATAGGACTTTACCCTGATATTGATCAAGATCAACATCCTGACCCTTAATGTCCTTAACTGGAATGTGGTAAACCGATTGGCTCATGTGATTATCCTAATTTGTTGTTGTGCAAGACCTGTTTGTTTTAACTGCTATTCAGCCAGAGTGCAATGCTGTTGAGATGAATCCATACAAATAATCCATGAAAACAGGGCGTTCTTTAAATGGAGGCGTTTTTAAGCTGGATGGTGTCTGGCCTGTATAGCGTTTAAAGAACTCAATAAAGCTGGAACTGTGGTGGTAGCCTATCTTTCCATCGTTGATCGCACCATTATTATGGATGCTGGCAGTACAGGCGATTGGCCCAAACCGTACCAGTATTTTTATCAACCTGATGCCTGTGTTTACCGCAATTATTGCCAGCCTCTGGTTGTCTGAACAATGGATGATCTACCATAGCATTGGTGGTGTGATGATTCTGGTGGGTATTGTGATGGCACAGAAGAAAACGGTGAAAGCACCAGCCAGACGGGTGGAATCAGCCTAATTCAGGTTCCATAAAGGTGTGTTTGTTGAAAATAAAAACAAACACACCAAAAAATTTATCTAATGAGCATTCTTTCTATATGATTTACAAATATATTTTAAAGTGTGACTAAATTTGTCATTTAAAAAAAGCTGAATAAAAATAAAAATATAATTTTATTAAAATAATGAAAGTGACAAAAATGGTACGCTTTTCACATTTTTTGTTAGATAAATAATATATTTGTATAAGTTGAACAATTGTTCCATAATACCGCCCACAGCAAGCTGATTCGTTATGAGAATGAAGAAGTTGCTTGCCAAATTTGTGAACCCTCTGGATGTGATTATCCACATCCTTTTTATGCTCAGTTATCCCTATATAACTGAGCTTTTTTTTGTCTGCTCTTCACCGAATTATATGATTAATGTACTAAGCACGAATCACTTCACCTGTAAGTGCATTTAAGATTCGGCTCGGTTGCTGGCTCAGTCCCAGATCACCCTTTAGGTAATGCAGCGATGAGGCAAAGTAATCCTGTGCCTGTTGCAGGCTATGTGCAGGTGTTAAACCCGCAGGATTGGCACTGGTTGAAACAATAAAGCCACCAAAGCTGTTGCACAGCCCAACACACAGGGGATGGGTGGTCACACGTACCGCGACAAGGGGATGCTGTCCCTTAATCCAGTCTGGAATGTGCTGATCCGCAGGGAGTAGCCAGGTGGTGGCACGCTCTGTCGGCAAACGGTTGGACCAGCTTGCAATGACTTGCTGGCGAATATCGGCTGTTAAGCTTTGTAGTAAGTGTTCAACCTGATCAAGGTGCCCAGCCAGTAAAATCACCCCCTTTTCCATTGGACGATGTTTCAGTTCCAAAATGTGCTGAAACGCCTGTTCATTGAATGGATCACAGCCCAACCCCCAGACGGCTTCAGTGGGATAGGCAAGCACTTCACCCTGTTTTAATAGTTGTGCCGCTTCAGAAATGGAGGATGTGATCATGCGAAAACTGAGAATCAAGGGATAGATGTTGCTAGTTTAATGCATTGGGCGGCAACGTAAATAGCGTCCACCTTGCTGGATACATAAACCGAGCAATTCCAGTTCCATTAACTGGGCGGTGAGGTCAGCAATCGATGCTGAATAGCGCTGGGCAAGTTGGTCGAGGTCTTGTCCAACCCAGTCCAGTATCTGGTAGAGTTCGATCAGGTGCGTAGGCAGGCTGGGTGGTGGAGGTACTGTTTCTTTGGGTTCTTCAACACGTTGTTGCTGGGCTTGCCATTGGGTTGGTAAAGCCAGATCTTCAATGATCTGTTCAGGATGGTCAACCAGGGTTGCACCCTCCCGAATCAGTTGATGGCAACCTTGATGATGCTCGCTGTAAATATGTCCAGGAATGGCGAAGACCATTTTGCCCTGATTTGCCGCTGCATTTGCCGTGGTGATGGAACCGCTTTTTAATGCCGCCTCCACCACCAACACGCCAAGGCTCAAGCCGCTGACAATACGGTTACGCCGTGGAAAAAACGCGGCTAAAGGCAGGGTGGCAGGCAAGAACTCAGTCACAATTGCGCCCGATTGACGAATTTCTTCGGCTAATTGTTTATGCTGGGCAGGATAAATGGTATCCAGTCCTGTGCCCATCACTGCAATGGTTCGCTGATGCGCCAGTCCACCACGATGTGCTGCCTCATCAATACCATGTGCCAGACCACTGCTGATATAAAAGCCTTTTTCACTTAAATAATAGCCAAAGTCATAGGCCATTTGCCGTCCATGAGGGCTGGGCTTGCGGCTGCCCACTACAGCGATTTGGGGTTGTAACAGTGCCGATGCCTGTCCCTGCCCAAATAAAATCGGTGGGTGGTCTGAATAGGGCAATAGCTGGGTTGGATAGCCGATATCGTCAGGCGTTAAGATGAAGTCACTGTGTTTTTGAATGAGTTGAACGGTCTGTGCAAATTGTTGCTGCCCCTGCGCAGTCTGGAATTCCTGCAAACGTTTTAAATGACTGGCATGTAGGCCAAGTTGCTGCCATTCTGCAAAGCGGTTGGGTTGAGTTGCCTGTTCACAACTGCCAAAGTGATGAAGAATTTTTGGAAAACTGGAGAGCGAATGTTGAACCAAATACCACACCAAAACAGTGGCGTAGTGCTGAGGTGATAATTGATCCAACATGGGGCTTTAGGACTTAGTCGTCAAGACGAGGTGGCTTGATGTTTGAACCAATCTTGATTGGTAGCTCACTTTCCAGCACATAGGCATAGCTGATACGGTCAAAACTCTTAAAGATCATGACACTGCCCACATATTGTCCAGGAAGTTTAACGGTTTCCTTGGTTTTAGGGTCACGAACAGTTTCACCATCCTGATAGGTGCTGAAAACCTGTCCGATCTCAATACCGTCAGCCGTACCACGGTCTACGGTCACCACGCCGTTTTTCGCAGCAGTTCCAATTGAACCCATGACACGAATGATCTTGCCGCCATCTTTGACCTGACCTGCATCAGTTGGGTAGAACAGGGTAGGCAGCATGGCATCCTGTTCAGCCATGACGCGGTCGCCACGGCGGACTTCACCATTGTAGCTGTCGGTCAGTTCAACCGTAGTGATGTCATTTTCGTTGCGAATGGCAACACCCGAAGCGACTTGGGTTAACTCAATGCCAAGCACCTGTTTTTTGCCTTTCTCATCCAGCACCACATATGGTTCGCCCTCACGGAACACACCATAGCGTTGACCATTTTCAAGACCCTGACCACGGACATAAACGCTCTGGCCCTTGCCTGCAAGAACGCGGTTGTCTGCGGTGCCCAGAATATACGGTGTATTGGCAATCGCATCGGCTGGAAGTACCGAGGTGCGTTCCAGCCATTGTTGAATATGAGCTAATGGAATAACCGGGACGCTATTATTCAAAGCTTCAATGCGAACCTTTGGACGTAAAGTAGAAGTATTGCCAGAGTAACGACGAATGATACCGTCACAACCATCACCTTCATCTTTACCGATCAGTGGTTTACCGTTCAAACTACAAAGTAGCAAGCGATCACCAGGATAAATCCAGTGTGGGTTTTTAACATGTTTGTTGCTTGCCCAGATTTCAGGCCAGCGCCACGGCTTGCTTAAAAACTTGCCCGAAATGTCCCAGAGGGTATCGCCTTTTTTCACCACATAAACATGCGGTGCGCCTGCTTTCACTGACGGTGGGCTGACATTCGGACTGGCTGCATGGGTCAGGTTTACCGTCATGCCCAATCCAGCACAAATTGCAGCAGCAATTAGTTGTTTTTTTAACCCCAAGGCATGAAATGATTGTATGCCGTTTAAAACCTTTTTCATTATCATAATTCCTAAAAATTATCTGTGTAGTTGCGCTATAATAACGACTTTACACACAATTTTTTGATCAAGCATTCCCTTCAGTTGGTTTTTTGATCAATGGCATAAGTGAGGAACAGTATGGCCTTATTACCTATTTTAAGTTTTCCTGATCCCCGTCTTCGTACCATTGCTAAGCCAGTCGAAGAAGTCACTGATGATATTCGTCAGCTTGCAGCAGATATGTTTGAAACCATGTACGAGGCACCGGGTATAGGTTTAGCGGCAACTCAGGTTGATCATCATATTCAGCTTATTGTTATGGACATCTCTGAAGAGAAAAACCAACCGATGGTGTTCATTAACCCCAAAGTCACTCCACTGACCGTAGAGACACAGCCCTACGAAGAAGGCTGTCTCTCTGTGCCTCAAATATACGATAAAGTTGAGCGTCCGTCACGTGTAAAAATTGAAGCAATTAACCTTGATGGTCAAGCATTTGAGTTAGAAGCTGACGAACTTCTCGCAGTTTGTATCCAACATGAAATGGATCACTTAAATGGAAAACTGTTTGTAGACTATTTATCGCCATTAAAGCGACAGCGTGCACGTGAAAAAGTTGAAAAAGTTGTACGTCAACGCGATAAGGAAAAAGTTGCGGTTAAACGTTAACACATGTTTTTCGGTTATTAAAAGTGCCCTTATTGTTTCGTAGTGGTTTAATGCTTGCATTTACCGCAGTCTGTTTACAGATTGCGGTGTTTTTGCAGCCTCTACTGCCGAAGCAATATCAGATTGCACCCGTCTGTGAAACGATTACCCAAGCGTTATTGTTGCCTAAATTAAAAGCTGAACAGCAGTCTGTATCGCACAATATGCATCATCATTCACATCAGCTTGAACAACATCAAAGCTTGATGTCGAAACATGACCACCACGATCCAAACCATCAATGTCAGTACTGTACTGTCTATGCCAATCTGGTATTACCACCAGAATTCGGCGTGAAAGAAGTTTTAGTCCGAATCCAAATCCGTTTAGTCGCGTATCAACAGGCATTTAAGCATATTTATTTTGCACTGCAACGGCTATTCTTATTACCTCAAGGGCGAGCACCGCCACTCTTTGCATAAATTAAAACGTCAATTTCATTAGGGTTTTTAAAACTCTAGCCTCGTTTTACTTATGTTTTAAGAGAGACCAATCATGGCTCAACCTAAATTTTTATTACAACCCCTCACGGTTGCGATTCTTGCTGCCTCAAATAGCACATTATTATGGGCAAATATGGATGCTCAGTCCGAACATAAAACCCCTGTTGTATTAGCACCTATTGTCGTTACCGCACAGCAGCCAAATGATGCAAATGGATTGATTATTCACGCTGACCCTAAGCAAGCAATTCAACCTATTCCTGCAACGGATGGTGCAGACTATTTACAAAATATTATGGGATTTAGTTCCATTAAAAATGGTGGAACGAATGGTGATGTGACGTTCCGTGGCATGTTTGGTTCACGGATTAAAATGTTGGTTGATGGTAGTGAAAATTTAGGTGCGTGCCCGAATCGTATGGATGCACCAACTTCTTATATTCAGCCAGAAAGCTTTGATCAAATTACGGTGATTAAAGGGCCGCAAACTGTTCAGTACGCAACACCTGGTTCGGCTGCAACTGTCATTTTTCAGCGTCAACCTGAAAATCTCAGCAAAGAACAGCCTTATCGTGGCCAAGCCAGTGTTTTGATGGGTTCATATGGTCGTCTAGATCATAATATTGAAGCGGCAATTGGCGATGAAAGCAAATATGCTCGTTTAAATGCCAATCGTTCTGTTGCAGATGATTACAAAGATGGCAACGATAAAAGCATTCATTCAAATTGGGAGCGCTGGAATACTGACTTGGCATTGGGTTGGAAGCCAACAGATGATTCTTGGTTAGAATTGCGTGCAGGTAAAGGTGATGGTGAGGCTGCCTACGCTGGCCGTAGCATGGATGGTTCGCAGTTTAAACGAGAAAGTCTTGGTCTACACGCTGAACAAAAAAATATTACAGAGGTGATCAAGAAAGTTGAAGCCCAAGTGGACTACAGCTATAACGATCATGTCATGGATAATTTTAGCTTACGTACGCCGCCAATGACGACAATGAATATGCACGGAATGAATATGACTGTGCCAAATAAAATGTCGATGCGGCTTGATCGTCGTACTTTAAATACCCGTTTAGCTGTAACGACAGATTGGGATAAATTTAGCGTCATTTCAGGTGTAGATACGCAGCAGAATAAGCATGGTGGTGATATGGTCATGTATGCCATGCCATCAATGAATTCACCTTATGCGGAAGATTTGAAATTTCAATCTTATGGTGCATTTAGTGAGTGGACTTATGCCTTTAAATCAGATCAAAAATTAGACTTCTTGCGTTAGTCAAAATTTAAACAGCCCAAAGCTACATTTTATAAGGTTTTAGCCAATTCAAAAATTAGGTAAAACGATACTTTCGCAAGAGGTCTATTAGTTGCGGGCGCGCGCGTCGATCAAATAAAGATTAATAATCTTGAAGATGGTAAGAACCGTAAAGATACTTTAGCAAGTGGTTTTATCCGTATCGAAAAAACCTTGCCTGAACATGGTCTCAAAACTTACGCAGGGCTGGGTTATGTGGAGCGTACTCCAGATTTTTGGGAGCTGTATAGCACCTCAACAGATCGTGGTGTTGGCTCAACTGACATGATGGGAATGACCACCTATCGCATGCTCGATAATTTAGATAATCTCAAAACTGAGCGTACGGCACAACTTGACCTTGGCTTCCAAGCTGAACAGGGTGCTTGGAGTGCGTGGGCATCAGCTTATGCAGGTTTAATCAAAGATTTTATTTTGTTGGAATATAATACGCCAACCATGAGACAGCCATTGGCACGTAATGTTGATGCCACGATTGCGGGTGCTGAGGCAGGTTTAGGTTATCAATTCACTGATCATTTCCAAGCGGATATTTCAACTATGTATGCTTGGGGAGAAAATACATCGGATCATCGCGCATTACCGCAAATTGCACCTTTAGAGGGTCGACTAAATTTACGCTATGTTGATGAAAAATATAGCTTAGGTCTATTGTGGCGTGCTGTTGCAAAACAAAATCGTATCAGTTTGAATGAGGGTAATGTGGTCGGCTATGACATGAATGAAAGTAAAGCATTCGATACCCTAGCTGTAAATGGAACTTATAGGCTCACTGATGCAGTCGATGTTTCGGTAGGCGTTGATAACGTTTTAGACACGGCTTATACAGAGCACTTAAATAAAGCGGGTGCGTCTATGTTTGGTTATGCGGCCAGTGAGCAGTTTAATAATATTGGACGTAATTACTGGATGCGGATGAGCATGAAGTTCTAAATTGCATTTAAAAAAACAAGGTGGGAATTCCACCTTGTTTTATCCGACCTTAAGCCAAACAATCCTGTTTTGGCATTAAGCTATCGCAATACAGTGGATTTAATGCGCACTGCAAATCATCAATTTGTTCTTGAGTTACATAGTTTTTTGCGATGAGATATTCGGCGACGCGATCATCACGTAAACTTAAAAATGCAGCATCATAAACACCTAAATCTACAAATAAAGCTGCTGTTTCAAGGCTATTAAAATGATCAAGAAAAACATCATTTTCGTGCATCAAAAAAATGTGTGTCAGTTCTGCATTAGCATCTACGTTTAATCGTTGAGCTAATTGTTCTGGGCGAGTTTTGATAAATAATAAATCTGATAGTTCATCGAACTGACTTTTATCCAGTTGATTTTCGCCATCTTTGACATGACCTAACCATGCTTTGAAGACCAGCACAGCACCACCACGAAGTAGCATACTCCAGATTTGATGACGAGTTTCATGATCCAAATGAGCGGATTCTGTTTCTAATACATCCAAGAATTTTTGTTCTTGTAACGCTAGCTTTTCAAATAGCCCTAGACCTTGTGGCTGATAAGCTGCTGGTGCAAATACATCAAAATTCAGCTCATGGAATACATTGAGGGCAAGGGGGACGGCTGCTTGATAAAGTGTATTCAAGGCTTTTAGATGAGTATCATTTAAGTTGCTCTGTACAAAAATATTCTGCCAGTTGAGCTCTGGTAATAAGGCGTTGGCACTGTATTGGCGGTAAAATTGTTGTGAGGTATGCTCAGAGGTGAGGTGACTACTATTCATGATCAATGTCCTTTGTGATAGTTTTGCTAGAAACCTAAACGCATGAAAAATGGCTTCTATCAAGTTGATCAATTTTTGCCTGTTTATGGATGCAAGTAGAATACGGCTAAAGTTGTATACGTGGTTTTTATGGGAATATTTATTAATAAAAACAATATTTTAATTAATTGTAAGTAAGTGTACAAACGTTCACTAATGTAAGTGAACGTTTTTGCCATAGCCAATAAATTTTTGAGCACTTTGGTCAATTTTTTGTCATTTTAGTACTCTTTTTTTGATAATTTTTGCCTATGTTTCAAAATATTTTGCCATTTAGCCCATCGGCATGATTTTTAAGCCTGATAACCATGCGCGTAATCCAGCAGGTTTCAGTGGTTTTCTCAGCAAAACAATATTCTGTCGCTTTAGGCACTGAGGAAGTTCTGGATCGGAATCTGCAGTAATCAGGGCAACAGGAATATGGGCTGGACGATACTTTTCAATGAAATCCAGTCCGCGCTGCTCATTATTGAGATGCTGGTCGATCAGCCAGACCTGAATATCTTCCTGTTCAATCAGCCTGAGCGCCTCCGCAGGTTCAGTCGCGGTAAAAATCTGGTAGCCCCACTTGCTCAACAAGGTACGCATGCCTTGCAGAATGGTTTCATCATTGTCCAGACACAGCACTTTATAAGCAGTGTGTTGCAGTGCGGTCACATGCGGTGTAGTCGCTTCAATTTTTGGTGCTTCGGCGAGCGGTACTTCGATCATAAAGCAAGAGCCTTTACCTAATTCTGAATAGACATGCACTGGGAAATCCAGCAGGCTGGTCATACGCTGCACGATTGCAAGTCCTAATCCCAGACCCTGCTCACCCCAGGGCGAGGTATGACCGCAACGCTCAAATTCCTGAAACAGTTTCACGCGTTGCTGTTCATTGATGCCAGGTCCTGTATCCCAAACACCGATTCGAATATGGTTTGGACGTTGTGCCGAACGCAGCACACCCACCACCACACGACCCTGTGCGGTATAGCGCAGAGCATTGCTGACAAAGTTCTGGATGATGCGGCGCATCCATTGCGGGTCGGTATCCACCCAGAACCTGGTGTCGTGAACAGACAACTGGATATTGCGCTGTGCGGCAATCGACTTAAATTGTAGTTCGAGGTCATTTAACAGGTCATGCAGTGAATAGGCCTGACGTTTTGGCTGAATGGTTCCGCCCTCCAGACGTGCGATGTCCAGTAGGGCAGAGAGCATGCTTTCCGCACCATACAGGGCACGGTCCAGTTGCTGCAAGGTTTGTAGATCCTCAGTTTTTTCAACGCTCTGCTCCAGTGCGGTACTGAACAGGCGTGCTGCATGCATCGGTTGCAGCAGGTCGTGGCTTGCTGCGGCAAGGAAACGGCTTTTCGACTGGTTGGCCCTGTCGGCTTGTTCCAGTGCCAATTTCTGTTCGGTCAGGGCATTGGCAAGCTGTTGAGTGCGGTCATTGACCCGTTCTTCCAGCACAGCTTCATTTTCACGGAATGCGGTAATATCGGCAAAGGTGGTGACAAAGCCGCCACCCTCAATTGGGGTGCCGCGCATCTGGATCACCAGACCATCCTTGCGAATCCGTTCAAATTCATGCGCACTGCCGACTTTCATCCAGTGAATCCGTTTATTTACATGCTCTTCAACCGAACCTGGTCCACATTCACCCTGTTCCGCGTTATAACGGATTAAATCAGCAATGGGGCATCCCACATAAACCAGATCTTTGGGATAATCAAACAGTTTCAGGTACTGATTGTTCCACGCCACCAGACACATATTTTTATCCACCACACTGACCCCCTGTGTCATGTGGTCAATCATGGTCATCAACAGGTTTTGGTTAAAACGCTGCCACTGGGAGGCTTGATCCAGAATATTCGCCACCTGCCCCAAAGCCAGACCGTTATTGATCATGGCAGTCGTGAGTAAGGTACGGGCAGAGGCCGCGCCAATAATGCCTGCCAGATACTGTTCGGTAAAACGCCACCACATGCCATTTGCAACATGGTTTTCATTGAGGATGGTATGGTTTTGCTCACAGAATTGCTGGAACGCCTGTATGGTTGGTCGGTCACCCGTAATCCGTTTTGCCAAAGCAAGCAGGTCACCCACTTTAAGCCGTGCCCCATTTTGGTGTAGGTCGGTCAGGTCGGTATTGGACTGAGCGGATGGCAAAGGCTTGCTTTCATAGTAAAAAAAGCTTTCCGCCTGAATCTGTTCAGCAACGCTTGGGCGATACAGGCGCGAGACCCAGATATATGAAACCACGTTCAACCCCAAAGACCACAGCACCCCGTGGGTCAAAGGCGCAAAGGACTCAAAGCCGAGCAGCGCTTCTGGACGCAGGGCGTTGATGTCAAATGGGCCAAACAGCAACAAATGTTGGGCAAAAGCCTGATAATGCTCAGGCAGGCTGCGCAACACCGTTGGGAAAAGCAAGGTGTAGCTCCACATGGCAAAGCCGATCAACAGGCCTGCATACACGCCCTGACGGCTTGCGCCACGCCAGTAAAGACCACCAATCAGGGCTGGCGAGAACTGTGCAACGGCACTAAACGCCAGTAGACCAAAAACCGAGAGCTGGTTAATGTCATTGAAGAAATGGAAGAATAAAAATCCCAATGACATCACGCTGACAATACTGAAGCGTCGTGTCAGTTTCAGCACTCGGGGAAGTTGCTGGTCTTGTCGGGAAATAATCTTAAAGCGCCATAGTGCGGGCATGATCAGGTCATTGCTGAGCATGATCGAGAGGGCAACGGATGCCACCAGCAGCATACCTGTGGAGGCGGAGAAACCGCCCAGAAATGCCAGCAGGGTCAACCAGTCCTGTTGGTAGCTGAGCGGCAGGGCCAATACCGCAATATCAGGTGTACCCAGTGACTCAGGCAGCGAGTGTAGCGCCCAACTGGCAATTGGAATAATCGCGATGATGGTCAAAATCAAATACGCTGCAAACCAGCGCCGTGCACCACGAATATGCTTTTCATCGCGTAACTCGACCACCGCCACATGGAACTGGCGTGGCAGGCAAATCATTGCCAGTGCGGCGAGCAGGGTTTGAATCCAGAATGTTTCAGGTACACCAAGCTGCTGGAGGTCATGAAAATGCTGGCTGACATCACTGCTGACCTGTCTGATATTTTCAGGTGACTGCAATAAAAAGAAACCCGCGACGCAGAGCAGAGCAAACAGCTTGACGAAAGATTCAAACGCCACCGCCAGCATCAGGCCACCATGCTGTTCGGTATGGGCAATATGACGTGTGCCAAAGATCATCGCCAAAATCGCAAGTACGCCTGTCAGCACCAGCACACTGTTGGTGGTGGTATGGATGTGGGCATTTTGCTCAAGGATCACTGATGCACTCAGCGCAATGGCACGGAGTTGCAGGGCAAGGTAGGGCACAATGGCAATCACGGCAAGGATGGTGACCAGTGCAGCCAGACTGCCACTTTTTCCGTAGCGGGCCGCGACAAAGTCGGCAATCGAGGAAATGGCGTGGTGCTGACGAATACGGCCTAGCCGTCTCCAGATGTCATAACCGAACCAGATAAACAACAGCGGACCCAGATAGATCGGCAGGAAAATCACCCCCTCACGAACTGCGGCACCTGTGGCACCGTAGAAAGTCCATGATGAACAGTACACACCCAGGGTCAGGCTGAACAGCAACATGCGGCCGCGCGGGCTAAGGCGGCTGGCGTGTTTCTCTCCGAAAAACGCGCAGCCGAATAGCACCACAATATACAGGGCAAGTACCCCAATAATCAGCCAACTGTTCATATTGCTCACGTGATCAAGTCCCATTTTTATCATACCGCGAAGCGCGGAACGTGCGTTAAAACAAGATTACATTTAGAGACCAAAGTCTAAGTTACGAGTCAAGTGGAATCTTGCTAATTTGAATAATGAAAAATCCCATTCGAAAAAGGCGTCCACGGTTGGACACAAAAATAAGGAGTTGGTTATGGATGATTCACAGGTAGATCGAATTCTACATAATCCAAAGTTTCAAGAGATGGTCAGCAAAAAACGCACACTGAGTTGGACATTAACAGCAATCATGCTGTTTATCTACGTTGGTTTTATGCTTTTGGTTGGCTATAACAAAGAGTTTCTAGCAAGTTCATTTAGTGGTGGCATTACAACCTGGGGCATGCCCCTCGGTTTAGGCATCATCGTGTTGTCATTTTTATTATGTGGTGTGTATTCATATATCGCCAATACGAAACTCGATCAACTCAATGAAGAAGCACTCAAGGAAGTTGAGGCAATCACACATGAAAAAGGGATGCACTGAGATGAAAGGGACGTCTATTAAAGCGATCATTTTCGCACTTGCAACCTTGTGTAGCTCTGGTATTGCATTTGCTGGTCCTGATTTAGGAGCTGCGGAGCAGCAAGCCACCAACTGGCATGCGATCATTATGTTTATGATCTTTGTTGGTTTCACGCTTTTTATTACCAAATGGGCAGCTAAGCAAACACAATCTACCCAAGATTTCTATACTGCGGGTGGTGGAATCAGTGGTTTCCAAAACGGTTTAGCGATTGCGGGTGACTATATGTCAGCAGCATCGTTCTTGGGTATTTCAGCACTAGTGTTTAGTTCAGGCTTTGATGGTTTGCTCTATTCACTGGGTTTCATGGTCGGTTGGCCGATTGTTCTATTCCTTGTTGCTGAGCGCTTACGTAACTTAGGAAAATATAACCTTTCTGATGTAGTGTCGTTCCGTTTGGAAGAGAAGCCAGTTCGTACTTTAGCGGCAGTGAGTTCATTGGTTGTTGTTGCTTTCTATTTGATTGCTCAAATGGTGGGTGCAGGTCAGTTAATCAAACTACTATTTGGTTTGAACTATAATATCGCGGTTGTGATTGTCGGTTTATTGATGATGGCATACGTGATGTTTGGTGGTATGTTGGCAACAACTTGGGTTCAAATCATCAAAGCGGTGATGCTACTCAGTGGTGCAACATTCATGGCATTCATGGTGATGAAAGCTGTGGGCTTTAGCTTTAGCAATATGTTTAACCAAGCGATTGGTGTATACAGCCAAGCGCATAATATGAGCTGGGATGAAGCTGCAAAAATCATGGGGCCAGGCAAGCTTGCTGCGAATCCAATTGATGCACTTTCTCTTGGTCTTGCCTTGATGTTTGGTACAGCAGGTTTGCCGCACATCTTAATGCGCTTCTTCACAGTAAAAGATGCGAAAGAAGCACGTAAATCAGTTGTTGTTGCAACAGGCTTTATTGGTTATTTCTATCTTTTAACTTTCATTATTGGTTTCGGTGCAATCTTATTCGTTGCAAACAATCCTCAGTTCCTTGATGTTGCGAAAGCGGCTATGACAGGAAAATTAGAGTTGGTTGGTGGTAATAATATGGCGGCAGTTCACCTGAGTGATGCTGTTGGTGGTGACCTGTTCATGGGCTTCATCTCAGCAGTTGCTTTTGCCACAATCCTTGCGGTTGTAGCAGGCTTAACGCTTTCAGGTGCATCTGCAATTTCACATGACTTATATGCAAACGTATTCAAAAAAGGTAAAACTACGCCTCAATCTGAATTACGTATGTCAAAAATTGCGACTTTAGGTTTAGCAATCTTTGCCATGGTCCTAGGGATTTTGTTCGAAAAACAAAACGTTGCGTTCATGGTTGGTTTGGCATTCTCAGTTGCATGTTGTGCAAACTTCCCAGTACTGGTGTTATCTATGTTCTGGAAAGGTTTAACGACTCGTGGTGCAGTAATTGGTGGTGTGGTTGGCTTGGTGGGTGCGGTAAGTTTAATTATCTTATCAAAAGCAGTTTGGGTTGATACTTTGGGTATTTCTGAAACTGCGCCAAACCCATTCAATGGTCCAGCATTATTCGCAATGCCACTCTCATTCTTCTGCTGCTGGTTGTTCTCAGTCACTGACAAGTCAGCACGTGCAGAGAAAGAACGTAAAGCTTTCGATGCTCAGTTTGTTCGTTCGCAAACAGGTATTGGTATCTCTGGTGCATCAGATCACTAATTAAATTCGATATCTAAATCAAAGCCCTCATCAATTGAGGGCTTTTTTATGGTTTATTGATGCATACTGGCCAGTTGCTGTGATTGATTGCGATACAATGACAGACCAATTTTCTGTAAATGCCGTCCTTTCTGTTCAAGGAAATGATTTAATTTTGGAATATGTTTGGCGCCTGTATAGAGTGCTAGATTGCGACCAATCAAATAATAAGCAAACCATGAGGCTGACTGTGGTGCCAAACCCAATTTCTGCATTTTTTTACGACCAATAAAGAATTGGGTAATTTCGAGGTGTTGTTTGTAGGCTAGTTTTTGCTGAAAAGAGCGTAGGTAACGATATTTCCGTTCAAAGGGTTCTTTGGAAAGACTAGATCCCAGAGAAATACTGCTCTCATCCGATTGAGGATGTGCAAACTGCATCCAGTAAATCATTTTCCAGCCGTCAGCTTCATTATTCACTAACCATTTTTCTTCAATGCCCATCAACCAGCCCGCATATTTCCAAAAATGCAAAAAGCTATCAACTTCTTGTTTACTCGGAAAAATACCTAAAGCCCGAATACCCAGCAATACCACACCGCTAAAGGCAATATTGGTCATGGCCTGATCATATTGGTTGATGGGCAAACCCCAGGTCTCAGCATCCCATTTTTCAGATTTTTGCAGTTGATGACGCACCAGCGAATGAATAAAACGTACAAAAATGGTTGAGGTAAAACCTTTGCTAAAGCGTTCAAAACCACCTTGTTCAGTGATATCCACCCACCATTTGGTGGTTTCAGCCAGACGGGTGCCCGCCTGTTTCTTTAATGCGCCTGTCAATACCAATGGCTGGTTAAAGCCAGGATACAGATAACCTGTCATGAGGGAAACATCTCTCAGGATGAAGCCATTATTTACACCCAAACGATAGGTAAATTTCAGGGCTTCATCAATCTTGCCTTGATCGTACCAAACGGGTTTTTGTTCAATGAGCTGAAAAAACTTAGTGAGTTCAGGAATCTCATGCGGTAGCTTGTCCAAACCCTCATACAGCGCCGTTTCAAAATACTTACGGTGCTGTTTTGGGTTTTGCAATACCCAGCGCAACACCTGATCCATCGGCTCATCACCACTTTGCAGGGCGGTATTCAATGCCAGATAGTCCGCATAACTCGGCTGGACCTCCTGACGAGTCATATAGCTTAATATTTTGGATTTCACATTCGACTGAATCATGTCTTCAAAAGAAGCCAGACGTTTAGGTTTAACGATGCTTTGCATTGCATAAAGCCCCTGATTGTTATTTAATCAAAGCTTAATATGAATAAATATTCGTATTCAATTCGCATTTCCCTTGAGGCTGAGCATGAGAAAAAGACCACAGCAGCAACGTGCCAAAATGATCGTGGAAAGCATTTTACAGGGTACACAAAAATGCATTTCTGAATATGGCGTGTTGCATGTCACGACACCTAAAATCTCTGAAAAATCAGGGGTAAGTGTTGGTTCGATTTACCAATATTTTGAAAACAAGGAACAGATTGTGGCGGAACTGCTGCTACGTAAAAGTGAGGATCTAGGGCAGGCATTGAAACAGTTGGTGATGCTGCAACAGCAAACCAGTATTCAGGACGTCATCACATTAAGCATTGCCTTTGGCTTTGAATCGTTGAAGTCTGATCAGGGCTTTTTTATTGAAATCTTAAAGAACTGGCATGCCTACAGTGACTCAGATGCGGCACAGGTGCTGGAAAGACATTTTCTGGAAATTGGGATGTACCTGTTTGGGCGTTACTATCCACACTGGGACTTTGAAACACTCAAGCATAAATCATTCGTGATCATTAACAGCACTCTGTTTACCATGATGCGTTATGCGAGTAAAAACACCTTTTTAATTGAAGAACAGCGTTTGCAACAAGAACTCTCTAAAATGATCATTTCCTTTCTGGATGCAGTATGATGCTATAAACATAATGAAAACGATAACAAGACTTTGGGAAACCACATGCAAACCTTGAGGGAATTTTGGAAAACGTTTCGTTTACTCCCATCCGCATGGCTGTTACTGGTGCAACTGGCCCTGTTGATTTTATATATGCTGACTTCTGGTGACAGTGAATATCGTGCCCTGACTTGGTCGCTGGGTGTATTGGCACTACTGATTATTGCCAAGGTCATTCGCCAAACTCCTGTATTTACCTTTTGGGGACTGGTTTTTGTCAGTGGCGCTTTCCTGTTTTCCATCCTGATTTTTATTGGCTATGGCACACCAGCCATTCAGGTCACGGCCTATAGCTTTGAGGCGCTTGCCTATTTTTATGCCGCCTATGGAGTGCTACGTTATATGTTTGCCGACCGTTACCTCACCAAGGATGAGCTATTTGCTGCGGGTGCAGTTTTTACTCTCATCGCTTGGGCATTCGCCTTTTTATATAGTATTTGCCAGTTGCTTTTACCTAATAGTTTTCAAAACCCAAATCAGCCACAAGATTTACAAGTTTGGCTCGATTTATTATTTCTGAGTTTTAGTCTGCAATCAGCAACGGGTTTATCTGATTTGATGCCAATTAGTCCAGCGGCTAGAGTATTAACAATGCTACAAATGTTTGGTGGGGTGATGTACCTTGCGGTGGTGGTGTCACGCTTGATCGCACTGCAATATATTGCCCATTTACCCAAGCAATCCAGCCATAAGGAATAACCCTGTTACAGCATTACTACTGCGTTATTTTTCACATTATTTAATTTTAAATTATATAAATCAGTATATTAGATAAGTTAAAGTTTAAAAATACAACAACCGAATAATTAAATTTTTAAAAGTTCTTGCAAGCGCCCTGAAATGCTGTAGAATGCCCACTCATCGGCGGTGATACAGATAAAAACTTGTTGATAAACAATGGTTTGATTAAGATAGTCTAGGTTGTAGGCTGGATTGGTCAGGTCTGTTTAGGTTAAGATAAGTTTTAAAAATATCGAAATTGCCTGTTGACTTTAATTTAGATTAGAGTAACATAGCCGACCTAGCTTGATGATGACGAATCATCGAGAAGATCATTAAGAGAATAGAAGAACAACTTGTGTGGATTTTTACTGATTGATTGATCGATATATTATCATTGATTGAATGGTAGAAATTACTCGAAGTTTATTTGAGCGAATTTTTAGTCAGAAAATTGATGAGCCAGATTTGGTGCTTAGAATAAAGCACAAATGATATTAAACTGAAGAGTTTGATCATGGCTCAGATTGAACGCTGGCGGCAGGCTTAACACATGCAAGTCGAGCGGGGATTGGGTGCTTGCACCTAATCTTAGCGGCGGACGGGTGAGTAATGCTTAGGAATCTGCCATTTAGTGGGGGACAACATTCCGAAAGGGATGCTAATACCGCATACGCCCTACGGGGGAAAGCAGGGGATCTTCGGACCTTGCGCTAAATGATGAGCCTAAGTCGGATTAGCTAGTTGGTGGGGTAAAGGCCTACCAAGGCGACGATCTGTAGCGGGTCTGAGAGGATGATCCGCCACACTGGGACTGAGACACGGCCCAGACTCCTACGGGAGGCAGCAGTGGGGAATATTGGACAATGGGCGCAAGCCTGATCCAGCCATGCCGCGTGTGTGAAGAAGGCCTTTTGGTTGTAAAGCACTTTAAGCGAGGAGGAGGCTACCTGGATTAATACTCTGAGATAGTGGACGTTACTCGCAGAATAAGCACCGGCTAACTCTGTGCCAGCAGCCGCGGTAATACAGAGGGTGCGAGCGTTAATCGGATTTACTGGGCGTAAAGCGTGCGTAGGCGGCTGATTAAGTCGGATGTGAAATCCCTGAGCTTAACTTAGGAATTGCATTCGATACTGGTCAGCTAGAGTATGGGAGAGGATGGTAGAATTCCAGGTGTAGCGGTGAAATGCGTAGAGATCTGGAGGAATACCGATGGCGAAGGCAGCCATCTGGCCTAATACTGACGCTGAGGTACGAAAGCATGGGGAGCAAACAGGATTAGATACCCTGGTAGTCCATGCCGTAAACGATGTCTACTAGCCGTTGGGGCCTTTGAGGCTTTAGTGGCGCAGCTAACGCGATAAGTAGACCGCCTGGGGAGTACGGTCGCAAGACTAAAACTCAAATGAATTGACGGGGGCCCGCACAAGCGGTGGAGCATGTGGTTTAATTCGATGCAACGCGAAGAACCTTACCTGGCCTTGACATAGTAGAAACTTTCCAGAGATGGATTGGTGCCTTCGGGAATCTACATACAGGTGCTGCATGGCTGTCGTCAGCTCGTGTCGTGAGATGTTGGGTTAAGTCCCGCAACGAGCGCAACCCTTTTCCTTACTTGCCAGCATTTCGGATGGGAACTTTAAGGATACTGCCAGTGACAAACTGGAGGAAGGCGGGGACGACGTCAA
The DNA here is from genome assembly GCF_000368305.1 of Acinetobacter sp. CIP 102129. Taxonomy (NCBI): domain Bacteria; kingdom Pseudomonadati; phylum Pseudomonadota; class Gammaproteobacteria; order Moraxellales; family Moraxellaceae; genus Acinetobacter; species Acinetobacter sp. CIP 102129. The sequence goes on along the minus strand of NZ_KB849332.1, from coordinate 1,257 downwards.
GTCATCATGGCCCTTACGGCCAGGGCTACACACGTGCTACAATGGTCGGTACAAAGGGTTGCTACCTAGCGATAGGATGCTAATCTCAAAAAGCCGATCGTAGTCCGGATTGGAGTCTGCAACTCGACTCCATGAAGTCGGAATCGCTAGTAATCGCGGATCAGAATGCCGCGGTGAATACGTTCCCGGGCCTTGTACACACCGCCCGTCACACCATGGGAGTTTGTTGCACCAGAAGTAGGTAGTCTAACCTTAGGGGGGACGCTTACCACGGTGTGGCCGATGACTGGGGTGAAGTCGTAACAAGGTAGCCGTAGGGGAACCTGCGGCTGGATCACCTCCTTAACGAAAGATTGACGATCGGTAAGAATCCACAACAAGTTGTTCTTCGAGATATATCGAATGAAAGATAGAAAAAGTATTGTTTCTCTTTTTTAATTTTAGAGATAAGTCGTGCACTACGCGCTGCGCTTGTCTTGCGAAATAAAAGAAGAGATCAACGATCTCTTCTTTTATTTCTCAGGGTCTGTAGCTCAGTTGGTTAGAGCACACGCTTGATAAGCGTGGGGTCACAAGTTCAAGTCTTGTCAGACCCACCACTACTGACGAAGTGATGAATAATCACAAGCTACTAGATGAGAAGATATATCGTTCATTATGATTGTAAGCTGGGGACTTAGCTTAGTTGGTAGAGCGCCTGCTTTGCACGCAGGAGGTCAGGAGTTCGACTCTCCTAGTCTCCACCAGAGCTTCGATCAGCAAAGCAACGCTTTGCCGAAGCGCAAGACAAGCAGCTATGCTGCGCGTAGTATCTGATCTAATATGGTAGTGAAAGATATTTTTAAATTATAGAACTTAATAAATAAGGTGAATCAAGAGATTGATTTAGATTTATTAACTTCTGTGATTTATCACAGTTTACTGCAAGCTGACGAGGCTGTAGTTAATCATTAACAGATTAGAAAATTGAGTCTGAAATAAATTGTTCACTCATTCTTTGATTTAAACATTTCAATGTTTAATTTGAATGAAATGAGAACTAGCAAAAACACTGAATCAAGCGTTTTGGTATATGAATTTAGATTGAAGCTGTACGGTGATTAAATTCACAGACAACAAACCAGTAGCAATTAAGTTTGCAACGATAACACTCACTTGTATGTGTTAACGACTGTTTGGGGTTGTATAGTCAAGTAATTAAGTGCATGTGGTGGATGCCTTGGCAGTCAGAGGCGAAGAAAGACGTGATAGCCTGCG